>NZ_CP147737.1:0-1200000 GCF_037265215.1 Xenorhabdus griffiniae
GTGTCACTTTCGCTTTGGCAGCAATGTCTTGCCCGATTGCAGGATGAGTTACCTGCCACAGAATTCAGTATGTGGATACGACCCCTTCAGGCAGAACTGAGTGATAACACTTTGGCTCTCTATGCCCCCAACCGTTTTGTGTTGGATTGGGTGAGAGAGAAATATATTAATAATATCAATTTGTTATTAAATGATTTCTGTGGTCCTGAAGTACCGTTACTGCGTTTTGAAGTAGGAAATAAGCCTGTTTCACCAAACCAGTCTGCATCTCAGAAAATCATTGCCGATATGCCGGTGGCTGCTGCGCCGTCCAGTTCATCAGTACGCCCAAGCTGGGATAACGCAAAAGCTCAGCCAGAGTTATCTTATCGTTCCAATGTTAATCCCAAGCATACATTCGATAACTTTGTTGAAGGTAAATCTAACCAACTCGCCAGAGCTGCCGCCAGACAAGTGGCAGATAATCCTGGTGGCGCATACAATCCTCTGTTCCTTTATGGCGGAACCGGACTGGGTAAAACCCACCTTTTGCACGCTGTCGGCAACAGCATTATGGCACGTAAAGCTAATGCAAAAGTGGTTTACATGCACTCTGAACGCTTCGTTCAGGATATGGTAAAAGCATTACAAAACAATGCTATAGAAGAATTCAAACGTTACTATCGCTCAGTTGATGCCCTGCTGATCGATGATATTCAGTTTTTTGCCAATAAAGAGCGATCTCAGGAAGAATTCTTTCACACGTTCAATGCTCTGTTAGAAGGTAATCAACAGATTATTCTGACATCAGATCGCTATCCGAAAGAGATAAATGGCGTCGAAGATCGGTTAAAATCCCGTTTTGGCTGGGGATTGACCGTTGCTATTGAACCGCCGGAGCTGGAGACTCGCGTTGCTATTTTGATGAAGAAAGCCGATGAGAATCAAATCCAGTTGCCGGGAGAAGTGGCTTTCTTTATTGCTAAACGCCTGCGCTCTAACGTTCGTGAACTCGAAGGCGCTTTGAACAGAGTCATCGCCAATGCCAATTTTACTGGCCGTGCGATTACTATTGATTTTGTACGCGAAGCATTACGTGACTTATTGGCTCTACAGGAAAAGCTGGTAACCATCGATAATATTCAGAAAACGGTGGCTGAATATTACAAAATCAAGGTTGCAGATCTGCTTTCCAAGCGCCGTTCACGCTCCGTTGCCCGTCCGAGACAAATGGCAATGGCGCTGGCAAAAGAGCTGACCAATCACAGCTTGCCTGAAATCGGGGATGCCTTTGGTGGACGTGACCATACAACCGTACTTCATGCTTGTCGGAAAATCGAACAACTGCGTGAAGAGAGTCACGACATCAAAGAAGATTTTTCTAACTTAATCAGAACATTGTCTTCCTAGCGCTATGAAATTTATCATTGAACGTGAGCAATTATTAAAACCTTTGCAACAGGTTAGCAGCCCCTTGGGAGGCCGCCCTACCCTGCCTATTTTAGGCAACTTATTATTGCAGGTAACAGAAGGTTCCCTGCTGCTGACGGGCACCGATTTAGAAATGGAAATGAAAGCTCGGGTTACACTTACCCAGCCACATGAACAAGGTGCAACGACTGTTCCCGCACGTAAATTTTTCGATATCTGGCGTGGGTTGCCTGACGGAGCAGAAATCAGTGTAGAACTGGATAGTGATCGCATTCTCGTCCGTTCGGGCCGCAGCCGTTTTTCACTCTCTACGCTACCCGCATCAGATTTTCCCAATCTTGATGACTGGCAGAGCGAAGTCGAATTTTCTCTGCCTCAGTCCACACTGAAACGCCTGATTGAATCCACCCAATTTTCCATGGCGCATCAGGATGTTCGCTATTACTTGAATGGTATGTTGTTTGAAACGGAAGGCGAAGAACTACGTACCATTGCCACAGACGGCCACCGTTTGGCCGTTTGTTCCATGAGCATCGGGCAAGATCTGCCTTCCCATTCCGTGATCGTACCTCGCAAGGGCGTCATTGAATTAATGCGTCTGTTGGATGGCGGTGACAATCCGCTGCAATTGCAGATTGGCAGCAATAACATTCGTGCTCATGTTGGTGATTTTATCTTCACATCGAAGTTAGTTGATGGCCGTTTTCCTGATTATCGTCGCGTGTTACCCAAAAATCCCGATAAAACGTTAGAAGCCAATTGTGACATGCTTAAGCAAGCATTTTCACGGGCCGCCATTTTGTCCAATGAAAAATTCCGGGGCGTTCGCATCTACTTGAGCGAAAATCAACTTAGAATTACCGCCAATAACCCAGAGCAGGAAGAAGCAGAAGAGATTGTTGATGTCAGTTACCAGGGGGCTGAAATGGAAATTGGCTTCAATGTCAGCTACATATTGGATGTCCTCAACGCATTGAAATGCGAGCAAGTGAGCCTTCTGCTAACAGATGCCACATCCAGCGTAAAAATTGAGAATTCAGCGAGTCAGGCTGCGACTTATGTCGTGATGCCAATGCGCCTGTAACAAAATTAACTCATTATATGATTCTCTCGCGTTTGCTGATCCGCGATTTCCGTAATATCGCGGATGCTGACTTGCCACTGGCAACCGGTTTTAATTTTCTGGTTGGGCCGAACGGTAGCGGCAAAACAAGTATATTGGAAGCCATTTATACCTTAGGCCACGGCCGTGCTTTTCGCAGTATTCAGGCAGGAAGAGTCATTCGTCATGATTGCGAAGAGTTCATTCTTCATGGGCGGCTTGATCAGCAACCCCATGAACGAACTTTATCGGTGGGCTTAAGTAAAAACCGTCAAGGTGACAGCAAAGTCAGGATAGATGGCAGTGATGGACATAAAATTGCTGAATTAGCGAAAATACTGCCAATGCAACTTATCACACCAGAAGGTTTTACGTTGCTAAATGGTGGCCCGAAATATCGTCGAGCCTTTATTGATTGGGGGTGCTTTCACAATGAACCACGCTTTTTTGCTGCCTGGGCCAACCTGAAAAGGCTGCTTAAGCAGCGCAATGCCGCATTGCGACAAGTCACTCGCTACAGCCAAATCCAGCATTGGGATCGAGAGCTTGCCCCATTGGCAAGTGAAATTAGTCAATGGCGGGCTGAATATATTGCGGAAATTTCCGAAGATATAGAAAAAACCTGCAAACAATTTTTACCTGAATTCACACTTAGTATCAGCTTCCAGCAAGGTTGGGACAAAGAAAGTGAATATGCAGAACTGCTCGCGCGGCAGTTTGAGCGCGACAGATCGCTAACCTACACCGCTTCCGGCCCGCATAAAGCCGATCTGCGGATCAGGGCGGACGGTACACCAGTAGAAGATATGCTGTCCCGTGGTCAGTTGAAGTTACTGATGTGCGCATTGAGGTTAGCACAGGGTGAATATTTCACCCGACAGAGCGGGCAAAAATGCCTGTATCTGCTTGATGATTTTGCCTCAGAACTGGATGCCGGCCGTCGTCAGCTATTAGCCGAGCGTCTAAAATCTACGCAAGCCCAGGTGTTTGTCAGTGCAATCACACCTGGACAAGTTACAGACATGATTGATGTAAATAGCAGGATGTTTCGCGTAGAACATGGCAAAATAGAGGTTCAACCACAGGATTAAGATGAGCGAGAAACGTTGATGTCGAATACATATAACTCCTCAAGTATCAAGGTATTAAAAGGGCTGGATGCCGTCCGTAAACGTCCAGGCATGTATATCGGTGATACCGATGATGGTACTGGCCTGCACCACATGGTCTTCGAGGTTGTTGATAACGCTATCGACGAAGCCCTCGCAGGTCATTGTGACAAAATAACTGTCACTATCCACGCAGATAATTCAGTTTCTGTGCAGGATGATGGCCGCGGTATTCCGACCGACATACACGAAGAAGAAGGTGTTTCAGCAGCAGAAGTCATCATGACTGTGCTGCATGCGGGGGGTAAATTCGATGATAACTCCTATAAAGTTTCCGGTGGTCTGCATGGCGTAGGGGTTTCTGTTGTTAACGCCTTATCGGAAAAACTGGAACTGACTATCCGCCGTGACGGTAAGGTTCACGAACAAACCTATTGTCTGGGCGTGCCACAGTCACCATTGAAAGTCGTCGGTGATACTGAGCTGACAGGAACGACTGTCCGTTTCTGGCCAAGTATGGATACGTTTAAGATTAACACTGAGTTCGAATTCGAGATTCTGGCCAAGCGCCTGCGTGAATTATCATTCCTCAACTCCGGTGTTGCTATTCGTTTAGTCGACAAACGTACAAATACCGAAGATCTCTTTCACTATGAAGGGGGAATAAAAGCGTTTGTTGAATTCCTGAGCCGTAATAAAAACCCAATTCACCCAAATGTCTTCTATTTCTGTACCGAAAAAGATGGCATTGGTGTTGAAATTTCCATGCAATGGAATGACGGTTTCCAGGAAAATATTTACTGCTTCACCAACAACATTCCTCAGCGCGACGGGGGAACCCATTTAGTTGGTTTCCGTACTGCGATGACCCGTACCCTCAATAGCTACATGGACAAAGAGGGCTATAACAAAAAATCCAAAGTCAGCGCGACAGGTGATGATGCTCGTGAAGGCCTGATTGCGGTGATTTCCGTTAAAGTGCCTGATCCTAAATTCTCTTCACAGACCAAAGACAAGTTGGTTTCTTCCGAAGTGAAAACCGTGGTTGAAACCCTGATGAATGAGAAGCTGGTGGAATACCTGCTGGAAAACCCGAACGATGCCAAAACTGTCGTCGGCAAAATCATTGATGCAGCCCGCGCCCGTGAAGCAGCACGTAAAGCTCGTGAGATGACCCGTCGTAAAGGTGCACTGGATCTGGCCGGATTGCCGGGAAAACTAGCTGACTGCCAGGAGCGCGATCCAGCCCTGTCCGAACTCTACCTGGTGGAGGGTGATTCTGCGGGCGGTTCGGCAAAACAAGGACGCAACCGTAAGAATCAAGCTATCCTGCCATTGAAAGGTAAGATCCTGAACGTTGAGAAAGCACGCTTTGACAAAATGCTCTCTTCACAGGAAGTCGCCACTTTGATCACGGCCCTGGGCTGTGGCATTGGCCGCGATGAATACAACCCAGACAAGCTGCGTTATCACAGCATTATCATCATGACCGATGCTGACGTTGACGGATCGCACATACGTACTCTGTTGCTGACATTCTTCTATCGCCAGATGCCGGAAATCATTGAACGCGGTTATGTCTACATCGCCCAACCACCACTGTATAAAGTGAAAAAAGGTAAGCAAGAGCAATACATCAAAGATGATGATGCAATGGAAGCTTACCTGATGTCTATCGCATTGGATGGCGCTGCGTTGTATACCAATCCACATGCACCTGCCCTGAAAGGGGAAGCGTTGGAAAAATTGGTAGCTGAATTCAATGCCGCTCAGAAAATCATCCGTCGCATGGAGCGTCTGTATCCGCAGGCCCTGCTAAACAACCTGGTTTACCATCCAAAACTGACCGAAGATGCTTTGAACGATCAGGCAAAAGTGGAAGAGTGGGTAAGCTCACTGGCTATTCGTCTGAATGACAAAGAGCAAAATGGCAGCACTTACAGCTATCAAATCCATGAAAACCGTGAACGCCAAATTTTCGAACCCATTCTGTGCATTCGTACACATGGTGTTGATACCAACTACAATCTGGATTTCGATTTTATCCACGGGGGCGAATATCGCCGCATTACCAAACTGGGTGAATTGGTTGGGAATTTGATTGAGGAAGGTGCATACATCGAACGTGGTGAACGTCGTCAGGCAGTCAGCAGCTTTGAACAGGCTCTGGAATGGCTGACTAAAGAGTCACGTCGTGGTCTTGCCGTCCAACGCTATAAAGGTCTGGGAGAGATGAACCCTGAGCAGTTATGGGAAACGACCATGAACCCAGAAACCCGTCGCATGATGCGTGTAACCGTGAAAGATGCCATTGCAACTGACCAACTGTTCACGACTCTGATGGGGGATGCGGTTGAACCTCGCCGGGCATTTATTGAAGAGAATGCCTTGAAAGCGGCGAATATTGATATCTGATATTCCCGAAACTATTTACAGAACTATACCAACCTAACTTCAAGAAGCGTTTTATATCTCCTCGCGTAGCGGGGAGATATACCAATGTAACTTTAAGATGCATATTGAAATGAGATGGGTATAAATATAAACCTGATGGATAATATAAAATAAACATTACCCCATGACACAGGTAAATTAAAAATTAACCATTCATGAATAGCCCTTATTTCTTAATATATAACCATCCCTATTATTAGATTATTATTTTCATATCCCTTTACATTCTGTTAATCCAATAAAAATAGAAAATATAATCTTTATACTCGATAAACTTCAAGTTGCAATCCGCAAGACGAGGCGAGGCCTTATATTTACTCTCTGCGCGGGGAAATATAAAACGCATCTTAAAGTTGGATTGGTATATAATATATAAATTTATTGTTTCAGCCTATTCAATATAACAAAACCTGAACAATAACCTCTTTAAAAAATTATTGACAATGGATGACGGATAAAGTTAATTAATATCCCGACCCATTCATCTCGTCCGATTTATCAGAAGCTGTATCATTATCCGTAGAAGATATTTACCTATATAGTAATGTCATTTAGAAGAAGATCATGCAAAAATTCACAGACCAAACATCTACCAAACCACATATTATTGATGCCATGATGGTGAGTCAAAATGAGCTAAGTCGTATATCCGACAATGCCAATGCTCTCCGTGCTAAGGCAATGGAGCTGACCGATTCGTGGGAAGGTGTTATGTTCGCATTAACTCATGATGAAATTGAAAATATCGCTCTGGCTGTTGGTTTCATTCCAGAAGTAGCCAGTAAAATTCATCATGAAATTAAGTCACTCGACTATGCAAAAATTCAATCCCAAACAGGCACTGAATCACTTGCTACCAAACATAACATGGATATTAGTCTTCTCGCGCTTCGCGGTGTGACAGACTTTGATCATGCTTTGTCCCATATTAATGACAGTAATCTGGAAACAATTCTGGATGAAAACCAAGAGATGTTCCAGAAAATCCGTAATGCACTTCCCGCCTATGAAGCTCGAATGAATTTTAGGCCCGAAACAGCTTCTGCGGTGCTTAAATCTCTGGGGGCAGATATATCACCTGAATTGCTTTATGAAATCTGTCCCAAATATAATACAACATCAGTTATAGACCTTGAAAACCGCAAAGGAGTCAGTACCGAGTTTATTCGTTGTGTCACGTTAACATTAGGTACAACCGTTTGCTAAAAGCCAAAAAATAATTAATGCCGCCAATATCTCTATCGAATGGCGGCATTATTCTCAACCAATATAATACTTCAATAAAAACTTAACTCTTTTCTACAGCAAAATACGCAACATACGGCGCAAAGGCTCTGCGGCTCCCCATAGCAACTGATCGCCCACCGTAAAGGCAGATAAATATTCCGGTCCCATATTCAACTTACGTAGACGTCCTACTGGTGTATTCAACGTGCCAGTCACCGCCGCCGGTGTTAACTCCCGCATCGTTAATTCGCGATCATTTGGAATAACGCGTACCCAATCATTATGGGAAGCCAGCAATGTTTCAATTTCATGGATCGGGATATCTTTTTTCAATTTCAGGGTAAATGCCTGACTATGACAGCGTAATGCCCCAATGCGGACACACAAGCCATCAATCGTGATCACGTTATTACCCGTATTCAAGATCTTGTTGGTTTCGGCCTGGCCTTTCCATTCTTCGCGACTCTGTCCATTTTCCAGTTGCTTATCAATCCACGGAATTAAGCTTCCCGCTAAAGGAACACCAAACTGGTCAGTTGGCAATGCACCGCTACGGGTAAAATCCGTTACACGTTTTTCAATATCCAAAATCGCGCAAGCAGGGTTTTGTAGCTCCTCAGCCACCTGATTATGCAGCATCCCCATTTGCACCAGCAGTTCACGCATATGGCGAGCGCCACCGCCAGAAGCCGCCTGATAGCTTGATACCGATGCCCACTCAATTAAATCATTGGTAAACAGTCCTCCCAATGACATCAGCATCAAGCTAACCGTACAATTACCGCCAACAAAGGTTTTGATGCCTTTATTTAAGCTATTTTGAATATGTTGATGGTTGACAGGATCAAGAATAATGACAGCATCATCATTCATACGCAGTGCAGAAGCAGCATCGATCCAATATCCCTGCCAGCCAGTTGCTCTCAGTTTAGGATAGATTTCATTGGTATAATCCCCCCCCTGGCAACTAATGATAATATCCAGCGCACTCAGCGCCTCAATATCAAAAGCATCCTGTAAGATGCCTGATGTTCCTGTACGATTTATTGTAAACTGCGGGGCTGGAAGCCCGTGTTGGGAGGTTGTGAAGAAAACCGGATTTATTTCGTCAAAATCCCGCTCTTCTATCATCCGCTGCATCAATACTGAGCCGACCATACCGCGCCAACCGATAAAACCTACACTCTTACTCATATTTACCCTGCCTTAAAAGATGTTTATCAGATACCACTGATAGCATTAAAACTGACAAAATATGGCAAAAGGTGCAAGTATATTTATGAGCTATAGTGCTAGCATGGACGATCTTTCCCATCAGTTGTGAAATGACATACAATCAGATGTGATTCCAAATAGTATCCATAATGAATCTTATTAATTATATGATTGGATATATATCAATCACCTTTCAATATGCGTCTTATATCTCCCCGCTACGCGGGGAGTAACTTTAGATTTTCCCACTGTTAATTTTTCCTTTATGAGAAAATTAATTTATTTTTTCTGGCCATCTTAGCATTCATCATGTTATTTCAACATAAACATCAAAAACGTATATCGGCCACCCAATACTTATGAATAGCCCCCATAAATCAGGGATATCTAATTATTGCGATAAGATTCAAAAAAGCCATTTTTTCTCCTATTAAATTATTTTGAAAACTGTTTTAATTAACTACTATTTGACAATCACTATCGCCTTTAAGGTAAATCAACAGTACATTGCCAGCGCTATACAATCCGACCAATACCGAGCAGAACCACCGTTTAAATTGCAGGGTAGCTATCGCAACATGAATAAGCTCAGTGAAAAAGTTTCTGTGGTAATGAATGCCGAAGAGATACGTCGCATTATTGATGATCACTATTTGGGAAAAGCCCAATTACTGACAAAAAGTTAAGGAATAAGATATATGGAAATTATGATCACGATTATAATATTTTTCTTCTTTCTTATCAGTGGGATAATCGGGGGAATCCGTCTCTATAACAGATTAGTTTTACTACGTAATAACGTTGATAATGCTTTCGCCAATATCGACGTTATATTGAAGCAACAGGCAGAGCAGATACCCGCTTTAATCGCTATCGTTTCCAAAGCGATGTCCCATGAGCGAGGGATCTTTACAACGCTCAGTGCTGCCCGCCAGAATTACCTAAATTCTGGTTCTCTGCCTGAAAAAATTCATGCCTCCAATCAGATGGAACAGGCATTGAAAACCGTCATAGCCATCTCAGAAAATTATCCTATGCTGATTTCCGGTGAGAATTTTATTGAGCTCCAGAAAGCAGTCAGCAACGTAGAAGATAAACTCGCACGCCGACGTGAAAGTTTTAACGATGCTGTGACAACTTACAACATTGGTATTCAAGTTTTTCCGGCACTCATTGTCGCAAGGGCGCTGAAATACCAACCTCTTCCTCTGTTAGAAATTTCGGCAGAAGAGAAGAAATATAACGGCATTCGGTTTGAATAATTTTTTATCAAGACAGGTAACTAAATTAACTAATGACTTCAATTATCGCTTCAATCATTTTTAGCGCGGTTTTGAGTGGCACTACCGTATTTTTATTCTTAGAAATTTATCACCTTCGCATTGAACGAAAAAAATGGGTATTAATAACAGCAGCAATCAGCAGTTTGTCAGCAAGCATCATGACTTATCTTAATGAAAATAATATCCTGTATATCATCGGCTTCTTCTTTATCCTGCTTATTTTGGTCATCTTTAGTGCCAAGGTATGGGATATTATCAAATCCTGCTTTAACCTGCTAAATAGTATCACAAAGGGGAAAATAACTCTCTTCCAGGCAACTACTCATGTGCTTATAACGCTCTTGGGAATAGCCATAACCTACAGTACGAATTATTTAGATAATTCCATCACTTTCGGACTGTGTGCCGGATTTTTCATCATAATCGGTTTTTTGATATGGCGACAAAAAACCCCAAAAAAACAATTCTTCAAACTTCAGCAAATGCTTCCTACTTCTAAAATCGGCTCAATGGCGATGGGTTTAGTGGAAGTGCAAGGTACAGCAGTTGCTGAAAAACAAAAATTGCGCACCGCGCCACTGAGTAAAAGAAGATGCATTGCTTACCACTATACCGTACATCAAGAAACTAAAAGTTCAGAAGGAAAGAAATACTACAAAATAATCACTGATCAAACCCAATGCGCACCTTTCAAAATTCAGGATGAGACAGGTTCAGCGTCTGTAATTACTGACGATCTATCACTGATTTCCCTGCCCCCTACCTGCAAATATGAAAAGGGAAATATGCGCTATGTTGAACGGGCAATCTTCAACCATGACACCATTATGTTAATTGGCGCAGCCGCTGAAAAAGCTAACCAGATCGTGATCCAGAAAGACATCGAAAACGATATTTTGGCCGCCACCCCAATCAAGTCCGTTAAACATTGGAATAAACACTATCCACTGAAGAAATCTGCTTTAACATTTATCATAATAGCCGTATTTCTAAGTGCAATTGTGCTAACCATTCCATACGAATATAACGGGCAAGCACTAACACTGATGTTTAATAAATCACCATTATTCAGTTGGCTGTTTTAATAGGGAAAGTCCATGAACCCCCTTCTGATCGCAACTTTTATCATTATTATTTTGTCGGTTTTGTTGTTCTATTATTTGAATGATATTTACAATAAGGTTGTTACGCTGAAAAATTACACCGAAAAAGCCTTTGCCAATATTGATGTATTGCTAAAACAGCGGGCAGATGAAATCCCTGGATTATTAAGGACTACCGAACAGGCTATGTCGCACCAAAAAGCATTGCTGTTGGAACTCGCAGAGCTAAGAGAGCATTACTTTGCCAGCCCAGATATTAATCAAAAGATAGAGATTAACAATAAAATCACCCACGTTTTACAAAGTATAAATTTATTAATAGAAAACTACCCTCACTTACAGGCACTAAAAAACCTGCATAAATTGCAAAATCGGATAGCTTCACTGGAAAACAAAATCGCTGATCGCCGTGAATTTTTTAATGAAAGTGTCGCTCTCTATAATACTGGCATCCAAACCTTCCCTAATTTGATATTTGCTAAAATATTAGGTTATCAGCCACGAACTATGCTTGATATCAGTACCACTGATGAATAAGGAAATCTCATGCTAACTATCCCTTTTGATCTATTTGGTTTTGCCAACATGGTGGAAAAAGAACCTGGATATGTCATTGCCATATCAACCTTTGGCTTGTTTATTCCTTTCTTCATATTCGCTATATTGCAGAAAATTCCTCCATTAAAGACCTTTTCTAATATTATCTTAGGAACTCTTGCATTATCACTTTTTCCAAATTTAATCGTATCGATATCTCTACTCGTTTTAAATATCAAAGGAATACACTCGTTCTTTATTTGCGTAATTGTTATTCTGAATTGTTTTTTATTTGTCCTTTTTAATTATAATCAGTTAGCAGATTATATTAATTCATTTTTACCTGATCATGATCAGAAAATAGTTGGTCAGAAACGCGGTAAAAAGCAAGGTAGATAGCCCATCAGTAAGGGAGAAGCGATAATTATCATGTTCCCTGTTATGATAGGCAAAAAGTATCTTGGTAAGCCATTTCCAATTCTCAACAGGGAGACAATGATGGCAGTATGGTTTAAGCAACGCCTTTATATGCTAATAGGGTTAGCATCAATTCTTGTCATCATCCAGCTGCTTAATGCCCTAACCGATGGATCATTAACCTATCTCGGTATTATTCCCCGTGATGTTCGGGGATTGATAGGTATTCCCCTATCTCCTTTCCTGCATGGCAGTTGGGGACATTTATTCAGCAACCTTCCTGTATTATTGGTATTAAGTGCATTATTGATGATCCATTCCATCCGTTATTATGTTATTGCCAGTCTGTTTATTATCTTTACAGAAGGAATTATGGTCTGGTTATTTGGCCGCACCGCTATTCATATCGGTGCCAGCGGCTGGGTTTTTGGCCTGTGGGGATTATTGCTGGCTAATGCTTATTTCCTGAAGCGAATAAAAGATCTCTTCTTTGCACTTCTGGTGCTTATCTACTACAAAGGAATTGCCTTCGGTTTGTTACCATGGCAAGAATACATTTCAACCGAAGGACATATTTTTGGCGCTATCTCAGGGATAGTTTTCTCTTGGATGACCAAAAAGTGGCTCATCACAAATCGTTAGTTAAAATTTACTTCCACCGTAATGCCGTATCATTAATAGATTGCCCAAATACCTCTTTATCCTTTTTGTAATCATGTGAAACATGCCAATTTTGGCTACGTCCCTGACGAGGAAGACCAGATTCACCACGTCTCACATAACCTGAACGCAAGGCACCAAAAATATGCTCATTAACCACAACTTCATCGGGTTGCGCATGTGGTGTGACAATCTTGGCGTGGCGGCGATCCATCTCATTTAATAAACGACAAATATATTCAGCTGAGAGATCAATTTTTAATGTCCAGGCATTATTGATATAGCCAACCAGATAAGCAAAATTAGGAATATCCTGTACCAATGTTCCCTTATATAACAATTGGCTATGACTTTGTGGCTTTTGTCCATCAATAAAAAGTTCTATTCCCCCCATAAGATGTAATTTCAGCCCCGTCGCTGTCACTATGATATCTGCGGGTAATTCCTTACCAGATTGCAACAAAATACCATTTGCAGTAATACGTTCAATCTGATCGGTAACGATAGAGGCTTTGCCTTCTTTCAGTACATTAAACAGATTACTGTCGGGAACAAAACACAATCGTTCATCCCATGGCATGTACTTTGGCGTCAAGTGTTTCATGTCAAAATCAGAACCAACCTTTCTGCGAGCCAATCCCAATAAAAACGATCTGAGCAGGTTGGGAAAATATCGACTTATCTTATACAACGAACTGAAGAATAAGATATTGCGATTTTTACTTAACGTGTAAATCCAACGTTGGGGAATAACGCCCTTTAGCAATTCTGCCATCTTATCCCTTCCAGGTATCGATAAAATGTAGCCAGGAGAACGCTGTAGCATGGTGATATGTTCAGTATCGTTAGCCATTGCCGGCAGTAAAGTGACCGCGGTTGCGCCACTTCCAATCACAACGACTCGCTTTCCTTTATAGTCCAATTCTTCGGGCCAATATTGAGGATGAATGATTGGGCCGTTGAAATCTTCAAGACCAGGAAATTTGGGTAAATGAGGTTCATCATAGTTGTAGTAACCTGTCGCCATGATAAGAAAATGGCAGGTAAATTGCCGTATTTCTTCAGTGGCTTCATCAATTGCAGTAACAGTCCATTGGCAAGTTTCATTTGACCAGTCAGTTTGAGTGACTCTCAACCCGAACTGTATTTTCTTATCAACTTCATATTCTGTTGCTACTGAATGGAGATAGCGCCTAATTGAAGGTCCATCAGCAAAAATACTGGTATCTGTCCAAGGACGGAATTTATAGCCGTAGCTCATCATATCCGAATCTGTACGAATACCTGGATAGCGAAATAAATCCCAAGTTCCCCCTATATTATGGCGACGTTCTAAGATCCCCACTTTTTTATTGGGACATTCCCTTGCCAAATGACACGCCATACCAATACCAGAAACTCCAACGCCTATGATTAAAACATCATAATGATTACTCATGTTGTTTCTCCTGCAAAAAGATCCTCTTAACCAGATAAGCGGTTTGTTCAAGATGTCATGTTATTTTCTATTTGCAGGAGCAACCATTTGCATTTATGTGGGGGGAGTATCAGGATGTTAATGATTGGAATTGAGAGGTATTGATTAATATTTGTCATGCTATATATACCAATCTAACTTCAAGATGCGTGTGATTTCTACCCGCAGATCTTCGTTTCCCTGACAATGTCGTTGATGGGTTAAGAGTTGAGGACTGGACGTTCAAGTAAGAGATTTATCAGATTTGTTTTATACATTTTATTATCGTTAACATTCTATGTACTGCGATTATTCTCTTACGAAAAAATCCGGTTAGCTTACGCATAACCGGATTTAGAAAGTTTAAAGCTTTTTTACACCAAAATTGGTGGCTCTTACTCCACCGTCACCGATTTAGCCAGATTCCTCGGCTGATCCACATCCGTACCTTTGATCAAGGCAACATGGTAAGACAGCAATTGCAGTGGCACGGTATAGAAGATCGGTGCGATCAACTCTTCTACATGTGGCAGAGAGATGATCTTCATGTTTTCGCTGTTAGTGAAACCTGCATCCTGATCGGCGAAGACATACAACAAACCGCCACGGGCACGAACTTCTTCAATGTTAGATTTCAGTTTTTCCAGTAGTTCGTTGTTCGGTGCAACGATAATAACCGGCATATCCGCATCAATCAGTGCCAACGGGCCATGTTTCAATTCACCGGCTGCGTAGGCTTCTGCATGAATGTAGGAGATCTCTTTCAGTTTCAGCGCACCTTCAACCGCGATCGGGTATTGATCGCCACGGCCAAGGAACAGGGCATGATGTTTTTCAGAGAAATCTTCTGCCAATGCTTCAATCAACTTGTCTTTAGACAACATGCTTTCAATACGGCTTGGCAGAGCATGTAAGGCATGAACAATATCTTGTTCCAGTGCTGTATCCGCACCTTTCAGACGTCCCATATAAGCCACTAGCATCAGCAATACAGTTAGCTGGGTGGTAAAAGCTTTGGTGGATGCCACGCCGATTTCTGCCCCTGCTTTGGTCATCAGGGCAAATTCAGATTCACGTACCAAAGAGGAACCGGCAACGTTACAGATGGTCAACGAAGTCAGATAACCGAGTTCTTTGGACAAGCGCAAGGCAGCCAAGGTATCAGCCGTTTCACCAGATTGGGACAGGGTGATCAGCAGGCTTCCTTTACGACACGCTGGCTTGCGGTAACGGAATTCAGAAGCAATTTCAACATCACATGGGATACCTGCCAGTGATTCGAACCAGTAACGCGAAACCATACCTGCATTGTAGGAAGTACCGCAGGCAACGATTTGGATATGCTCAACTTGGGACAATAATTCCGCAGCATTAGCGCCTAGTTCTGACAGATTTACTTGACCATTGCTCAAACGGCTTTCCAATGTGCTTTTGATCGCCATTGGTTGCTCGTAAATCTCTTTCTGCATGTAATGGCGGTATACACCTTTATCGCCAGCATCGTACTGAACGTTAGATTCAATTTGTTCGCGCTCAACCGCTTCGCCCTGTACATCAAAGATACGAACGGTACGGCGAGTGATTTCTGCAATATCACCCTCTTCCAGATAAATAAAGCGGCGAGTCACTGGCAGTAATGCCAATTGGTCAGATGCCAGGAAGTTTTCACCCACGCCTAAGCCAATGACCAATGGGCTGCCAGAGCGCGCAGCAACCAGCACATCAGGGTGACGGCTGTCCATAATTACGGTGCCATAAGCGCCACGTAATTGTGGGATCACACGCTGCACCACTTCCAGCAGTGAACCGCCTTGTTGCTGCTCCCAGTGAACAAGATGGGCAATGGTTTCTGTATCTGTATCAGAAGAGAAGGTGTAACCACGCACTTTTAATTCTTCGCGCAGTTCTTCGTGGTTTTCAATAATGCCATTATGCACAACAGCAATATGTTCAGAAGCATGAGGATGAGCATTGCGCTCGCTGGGTTCACCGTGAGTCGCCCAACGAGTATGGGCAATCCCTGTTCCACCAATGACAGGCTGTTTATCTGCTTCATCAGCCAGCATCTGTACTTTACCCACTTCGCGCAGGCGGGTCATGCGGTTTTCACTGTCAACAACAGCTATACCCGCAGAGTCATAACCACGATACTCCAGGCGACGAAGACCTTCGATCAGTATTTCTGCAATATCCCGTTGTGCTACTGCACCAACAATTCCACACATTTTGTTTTATTCCCAAAAACAGGGCGATGAAGCCCTTTTATGTCGCCAACCTGATTGCGTTTCGGCTTTGCCGTCCCCGAGCTTTGTAGAGATGGGGATTTTTATTATGGATATATCTTAATTATTTTTTCTTCACTGGACGCTGCCAGTTTTTAATATGAGTTTGCTTTACGCGACTGATAACTAAATCATTCTCAGCAACGTTTTTTGTTACTGTGGTTCCGGCACCAATCGTCGCACCTTTCGCGACCGTAACTGGCGCAACAAGCTGAGTGTCAGAACCAACAAAAACATCATCACCAATGATGGTTTTAAATTTATTGGCGCCATCATAATTACAAGTAATGGTGCCCGCACCAATATTTACATTATTGCCAATTTCAGAATCACCAAGATAAGTCAGGTGGCCTGCCTTGGAACCTTTGCCAAGTGAGGATTTTTTCATTTCAACGAAATTGCCAACATGAGCTTTTTCCGCCAATTTGGAGCCAAGGCGTAAACGGGCAAAAGGCCCAATAGTGCACTCAGCCGCAATTTCAGAATCTTCGATGATAGTATAAGGATCAATCACTGCCCCATCACCAATAACACAATTTTTTAGGATACAACCAGAACCGATCTGAACATTATTTCCCAGTGTGACATGGCCTTTAATAATCACATTAGTATCAATGACCACATCACGGCCATGTTCTAATGTTCCACGCAAATCAAAACGGGCAGGATCTAACAACATAACGCCCGCCAGCAGTAATTTTTCCGCTTGCTCAGACTGGTAAATCCGTTCCAGGGCAGAAAGTTGCAAGCGATTGTTTACCCCTTCCATTTCACTTAAACGGCTTGGGTGTACCGCTTTGATTTGACGGCCTTCTTTGTGTGCAAGCGCAATAACATCAGTCAGGTAATATTCGCCCTGTGCGTTATTATTTTCCAGCCTGGATAACCAACGTTTCAAATCACCGCCATTCGCCACCAAAATACCCGTGTTAATCTCGTTGATTTTACGCTGTTCTTCCGTTGCATCTTTCTGTTCGATAATACCCGTCACTTCACCATTTTCACGAATGATACGACCATAGCCCGTTGGATTATCCAAAATGGCAGTTAATAAACCGATTCCACCTTCTGGCTTAGCTTCAATCAGACGCGCCAAGGTATCTTTACCAATCAAGGGCACATCACCGTAAAGAATCAGAATATCTTCATCATCCGAAAAATGCGGAGCCGCTTGCTGCATAGCATGGCCTGTCCCCAGCTGTTCAGCTTGTAGTACCCAGTTCAAATCCTGGCTGGAAAGTGCTTGTTTCATCAAATCACCACCATGCCCATAAACCAGGTGAACATTTTGGGCGCCCAACTCCATTGCGGTATCGATAACATGCTGAACCATCGGTTTACCGGCCAGCAAGTGCAGAACTTTAGGAAGTGCGGAATACATGCGAGTTCCCTTGCCTGCGGCAAGGATCACGACACTTTTTGTACCGATATTATTTGCGTTGTCATTATTTGCAATTACAGACATAAGAAACCTGACAATCCCAATTTTTAAGTATGAAAGTAAACCTGTTTGCGAAATAAATTGCCACATATTTCGCAATGCAAAAAAGCCAGTTAGTTTTCACCAACTGGCTTTTTATCTAACTGCCTATACCCTTTGGGTATTTATTACATCATTTTTTTTGTCAATTCGATAACACGAAGTTTCGCGATCGCTTTCGACAATTCAGCAGATGCCTGAGCATAATCAACATCGCCGTGAGAATTACGGATGTGTTCTTCCGCCTTGCGCTTGGCTTCAAGCACTTTAGCTTCGTCCAAATCCTTACCACGGATCGCTGTATCGGCCAGTACGATAACGCCATTTGGCTGAACTTCAAGAATACCACCTGACAGGTAGATAAATTCTTCTTCACCAAACTGCTTAACAATACGTATCATGCCCGGTTTTATGGCAGTCAGTAGTGGTGTGTGTTGAGGATAGATCCCCAACTCACCTTCACTACCTGTCACCTGAATTTTCTGTACCAGTCCTTCAAACATCTGTTTTTCAGCACTGACTACGTTCAGGGAGAACGTCATTGCAGCCATATCAACCTCCCGTCAGCCGTATTAAAGCTTTTTCGCTTTTTCCACAGCTTCTTCGATGGTACCAACCATGTAGAACGCCTGCTCTGGCAGATGGTCATAATCACCTTCCAGGATACCTTTGAAGCCACGGATAGTGTCTTTCAGAGGGACAAATTTACCTGGTGAACCGGTGAAGACTTCTGCAACGAAGAATGGCTGAGACAGGAAGCGCTGGATCTTACGAGCACGCGCCACAACCAGTTTGTCGTCTTCAGACAGTTCGTCCATACCCAGAATGGCGATGATGTCTTTCAGCTCCTGATAACGTTGCAGAATGGACTGAACACCACGCGCCACGTCATAGTGCTCTTGACCAACAACCAGTGGGTCAAGCTGACGGCTGGTTGAATCCAGTGGATCAACCGCAGGGTAAATACCCAGAGAGGCGATCTGACGGCTCAGTACGACGGTTGCATCCAAGTGAGCAAAGGTTGTCGCAGGTGATGGGTCAGTCAAGTCATCCGCAGGAACGTAAACAGCCTGTACGGAGGTGATAGAGCCTGTTTTCGTTGAGGTGATACGCTCTTGCAGAGCACCCATCTCTTCTGCCAACGTTGGCTGATAACCTACCGCAGATGGCATACGACCTAACAGTGCAGATACTTCTGTCCCTGCCAGGGTATAACGGTAAATGTTATCAACGAACAGCAGAACGTCACGGCCTTCATCACGGAATTTTTCCGCCATCGTCAAACCGGTCAATGCAACACGCAGACGGTTTCCTGGTGGCTCATTCATCTGACCGTATACCAGAGATACTTTATCCAGTACGTTTGAATCGGTCATTTCATGATAGAAGTCGTTACCTTCACGGGTACGCTCACCAACACCGGCAAATACAGAGTAACCTGAGTGCTCGATCGCGATGTTACGGATCAGCTCCATCATGTTAACGGTTTTACCTACACCAGCACCACCGAACAGACCAACTTTACCCCCCTTCGCGAATGGGCAAATCAGGTCCATAACTTTGATACCGGTTTCCAGCAGTTCCTGAGAGTTAGATAACTCTTCATAGGATGGTGCTGTACGGTGAATTGACCAACGCTCTTCTTCGCCAATCTCACCTTTCATGTCAATTGGATCGCCCAATACGTTCATGATACGGCCCAGTGTTGCTTTACCCACTGGTACTTCGATTGGGTGTCCTAAATCAGTCACGTCCAAATTACGGCGCAGGCCATCGGAGGTCCCCATTGCGATACAACGGACGATACCACCACCTAACTGCTGCTGAACTTCCAGCACCAGTTTCTCTTCACCGTTTTTAACCTCAAGGGCATCGTATACTTTTGGTACGCTGTCCTGAGGGAATTCGACGTCCACTACGGCGCCGATTACCTGGATAATCTTTCCAGTAGCCATCTTGAATCCTCTACGTAATTCGTAAACCTAGCTGTTAAACCGCAGAAGCACCCGAAACGATTTCGGTGAGTTCCTGAGTGATGCTGGCCTGACGAGCCTTGTTGTAAACCAACTGCAACTCTTTGATCAGGTTGCCACCGTTATCGGTTGCGGCTTTCATCGCTACCATTCGTGCGGCCTGTTCACTAGCCAGGTTTTCAACGACGCCCTGATAAACTTGCGATTCTATATAGCGACGCAGCAGGGTATCCAACAACGCCTTAGGATCAGGTTCATACAGATAGTCCCAAGACTTCTTCTTCAGTGTTTCATCGTCTCCGGCTGGCAGAGGCAATAACTGAGTGATCGTCGGAACCTGAGACATTGTATTCATGAACTTGTTTGTCACTATATACAGTTTATCCAGACGCCCTTCGTCATATGCTTGCATCATGACGTGGACTGGCCCGATCAGTTCGGATAATGACGGGTTATCTCCCATCCCTGTTACTTGAGCAACAATGTTGCCACCAACAGAAGAAAAGAAGGAAACCGCTTTTGATCCAATAAGCGCCAAATCAACTTGAACGTTTTTATCAGACCAGTCTTTCATTTCTATCAGCAATTTTTTGAACACGTTAATGTTCAAACCGCCACATAAACCACGGTCAGTCGAAACAACCACGTACCCAACACGCTTCACTTCGCGCTCTTCAAGGTATGGATGTTTGTATTCCAGATTACCTAACGCAAGGTGTCCAATCACATTGCGAATGGTTTCTGCATAAGGACGGCTGGCCGCCATGCGATCCTGCGTTTTACGCATTTTGGACGCGGCGACCATCTCCATCGCTTTAGTGATTTTTTGCGTGTTCTGCACACTGGCGATTTTGGTACGTATCTCTTTTGCGCCGGCCATTTCTGCTTCTCCGAATTCAACCAGACGGCCCAAGTTTTTTCGTTAAATAGAATCAAACTGGGCCGAATAGTGTTACCAGGACTGAGTCGCCTTGAAGGATTCCAACAGAGCTTTCAGCTTCGCTTCGATCTCTCCATTGTAATCACCAGACTGGTCAATCTCTTTCAGAAGATCAGCATGTTCACGGTTAGCATATGCCAACAGCGCAGCTTCGAAACTGACCACTTTTGCGATTTCGATATCTTCCAGATAACCACGTTCAGCAGCAAACAGAGACAGAGCCTGCTGTGCAATGGACATCGGCTGATACTGTTTCTGTTTCAACAACTCAGTCACTTTCTGACCATGATCCAACTGCTTACGCGTTGCATCATCCAGATCAGAAGCAAACTGGGAGAATGCCGCCAGTTCACGGTACTGAGCCAGAGCAGTACGAATACCACCAGACAGTTTCTTGATGATCTTAGTCTGAGCAGCACCACCTACACGGGATACGGAAATCCCTGGGTTAACCGCTGGACGGATACCTGAGTTAAACAGAGAAGATTCAAGGAAGATCTGTCCATCAGTGATAGAGATAACGTTTGTTGGTACGAACGCAGAAACGTCACCCGCCTGAGTTTCAATGATTGGCAGCGCAGTCAGTGAACCGGTTTTACCCTTCACTTCACCATGAGTGAATTTCTCAACGTATTCAGCGTTAACACGCGCTGCACGCTCCAGCAAACGGGAGTGCAAATAGAATACGTCACCAGGGTATGCTTCACGTCCAGGTGGACGACGCAACAACAGGGAAATCTGACGGTATGCTACAGCCTGTTTAGACAGATCATCGTAAACAATCAAGGCATCTTCACCGCGATCACGGAAATATTCACCCATCGCGCAACCAGAGTAAGGTGCCAGATATTGCAGGGCCGCAGATTCAGAAGCGGATGCAACAACAACAATGGTGTTTTCCAGTGCGCCGTGTTCTTCCAGTTTACGAACGACGTTAGCAATGGTAGAGGCTTTCTGACCAATCGCAACGTAGACACATTTGATACCAGAATTACGCTGGTTGATAATCGCATCAATAGCCAGAGCAGTTTTACCGGTCTGACGGTCACCGATGATCAGCTCACGCTGGCCACGGCCGATTGGGATCATGGCATCAACAGATTTGTAACCTGTCTGGACAGGCTGGTCAACGGATTGGCGATCGATAACCCCTGGTGCGATAACTTCTACCGGTGAGAAACCGTCGTTCTCAATAGCGCCCTTGCCGTCAATGGGTTCGCCCAGTGTGTTAACAACACGTCCCAGCAAACCACGACCAACAGGCACTTCCAAAATACGGCCAGTACATTTGACTTTCATGCCTTCGGCCAAGTCAGAATACGGACCCATCACAACTGCACCTACAGAGTCGCGCTCCAGGTTCAGTGCAATTGCGTAACGGTTGCCAGGCAGGGAAAGCATTTCACCCTGCATGACATCAGCTAAACCATGGATACGAATGATACCGTCGTTAACGGAAACAATCGTACCTTCATTGTGAGCTTCGCTCACGACATTGAACTGAGCAATACGCTGTTTGATCAGTTCGCTGATTTCGGTGGAATTCAGTTGCATATGCTCCAGTCCCCTTAAGACTGCAAGACGTCTGTTAAACGATCCAGACGGCCACGAATACTGCCATCTATTACCATATCACCCGCACGGAGAATCACACCGGCAATAACAGACTTGTCAATTTTGCAATTCAGCTTCACTTTGCGTGACAGACGTTTTTCCATCGCCGCAGAAATTTTAGCCTGCTGCTGCTCATTCAGTTCGGTCGCAGAAATCACTTCAACATTGATAGTCGATTCAAGTGACGCACGCAATTGGATAAATTGCCGGAAGACTTCTGGCAGTACCAGCAAGCGACCATTTTCTGCCATTACACGAATAAAGTTCTGAGCATGCTCATCAACCTGCTCACCACAAAGGGTGATGAAGGTTTTGGCTAACGTTTCCGGTGCTAATGAACCGGAAAGCAGCTCACCAACCTGCTCGTTGCGAGTAACCTCAGCAATGAACGCCAGCATGTTCTGCCAGTGTTCGAGCGATTGGTGTTCTACAGCAAAGTCAAAAGCTGCTTTGGCGTAGGGGCGAGCTACCGTAGCAAATTCAGACATGCCCCTCCCTCCTTACAGTTCAGCGACCAGTTTATCAACGATGTCGCTGTTAGCAGCTTCATCCACGGAACGTTCGATGATTTTCTCGGCACCTGCGATAGCCAACATCGCAACCTGTTTACGTAACTCTTCACGTGCGCGCTTGCGTTCAGCTTCAATTTCAGCATGAGCTTGCGCCACAATTCTGTTACGTTCCAGCTCTGCTTCTGCTTTCGCATCATCAATAATTTGGGCTTTTTGTTTATTAGCCTGCTCAATGATAACTTGTGCATCAGCTTTCGCTTTTTTCAGTTGGTCGGTCGCATTGGCTTGCGCTAAGTCCAGGTTCTTTTTGGCACGCTCTGCTGAAGCCAAACCGTCAGCAATCTCTTTCTGACGTTTTTCAATGGCCGCCATGATTGGTGGCCATACATACTTCATGCAGAACAAAACAAACAGGACAAACGCTAAGGCCTGGCCGAGGATTGTTGCGTTAATATTCACGACACAATACCTCTATTTCAATTAATGAATTGGCGTAATTTTAAGTTCTGCTATCTTATTAACCGCCAACAGCGAACATCATAAACAAGCCCAGGCCCACAGCAATCATCGGGATGGCGTCAACCAGGCCCATGACGATAAAGAACTGCGTACGCAGCAGAGGAATTAGATCAGGTTGGCGAGCAGCGCCTTCCAGGAATTTACCCCCGAGGATGCCGATACCGATCGCAGCACCGATAGCCGCCAAACCCATCAGAATAGCGGCAGCTATGTACAGCAGATCCATGTTTATATCCATGACAGTCTCCAGTTTGTTTCAAGTTAAAACACAATTATTGATTGATAAAAAATTAATGCTCTTCAGATGCCATCGACAGATAAACAATCGTCAGAACCATGAAAATAAAGGCTTGTAACGTAATAATCAGTATGTGGAAAATCGCCCAAGGCAGGCTGAGTAACCACTGTGCTCCCCACGGTAGAAGGGCCGCAATAAGAATAAAGATCAATTCGCCAGCATACATATTACCAAACAGTCGCAGACCGAGTGATATAGGTTTAGACAGCAAGCTGACCCCTTCCAAGATTAAGTTAATTGGAATAAAGAGTGGATGATTGAAAGGCTGTAATGTCAGCTCTTTCGCAAAACCACGAATTCCTTTCATCTTAATGCTGTAGAACAGAATGAGGACAAAAACACCGAGGGCCATCGACAAAGTGACACTGACGTCTGCAGTTGGAACAATACGCAGCGCAGGCAAGCCGAAGTAGTGTTCACCGATTAGAGGAATTAAATCGATTGGCAGCAAATCCAATGCGTTCATGAGTAACACCCAGACGAACACAGTCAAAGCCAGAGGAGCTATCACTTTGCTCTTGCCGTGATACATATCACGCACGGTGTTATCAACGAAGCCGATTACCATTTCTATTGCAGTCTGAAATTTGCCCGGAACGCCGTCAGTGGCGCGAACCGCGACTCTTCTGAATACAAATAGAAACAACATCCCTAATACGATGGAGAAAAAAAGCGAGTCGATATTTAACGTCCAGAACGTCGGCTCATAACCACTAGCGTGGGGATTGACCAACTCAAAGGTACGCAAGTCCAACTGAAGGTGCTTCAGGTGATGACTTATGTACTCCGAAGTTGAAACTTCTCCTGATGCAGACATGATGCTTTTTACCCTTTTGTTGTTAAAAACGCTAACCGTTCATTACGGCAGGTGCGATGATCTGCACAATCAGCACCGCTAAATAGGCCACACCAAGTGGTGCAAATGCCGCCTTGAACACCCCTAAAGCGACTATCAGCACGGTTATCGTAATGATAACCTTCACCCCTTCGCTAATCGCGAAAAACCATGCAATACGTACTGGAACGCCTTCTTCTTTTACCTTTTGGAAGCGGCTAAGCAGCATAAAAATGGCATTTGGTAGCCAACATGCTAGCCCACCAGCAAAAGCAGAAGCGCCCCACTCTATACTTTTGGTACAAAAAGCTACACTGAGAATAACAAAAGTCATTAACTGCAAAAATAACAGTTTCAGTGCCATTCTACCGCTGTAAAGGGATACAGACATGACTTTTGTTTTCTCCCTGTGGTACACCATCACATATCAGGCTTTGCTGAATGTTGTATAAAACTGGCTTTGCTTAAGAGTGTCAAGTGACAAAAACGTGCAAATTATACGGGCCGCTAAAATGAATTCAATCCATAAGTAGCGAAAAAGTGAATAATTATTTAAATTTCTAACTTTGGTGCTAGATCGCTCACAAATACCATTTAATATTCTGCAATGACTAATGCTATGACCCCAAAATTAAACGTGATATACATCACATTAAACAAAAATCATTAGTTATATTTATCATTAAATATGTGATAAAAATCTTTTCTTTTTTTTATCGAAAATCAAACTATTAATATTATACCTATGAAGTTTTATCTGATATATCGATAAAAAAGGTTAAATGATTATTTTCTCACTTTCTCTAAAATTTATTTATAAAGAAAATCGATAGCAATCTTTGAAAAGAGAAATTCTGCCAATATAAAAATAACGTTGGTTTTCTGTGAATCATCAGTAAATAAAGTTGAATCCATGGAAGAGAAGAATTAGTAACGCCCGTTACATTTTAAATGTCGTTGACGTCACTAATTATTTAGATTTTTATTGACAAATCGCAAAGTTAGTTTGACTTAAGTATTACCAGATGACGCTGTTCATCTAACTCTGTGACTTGGAGAGGAACAACCGTGTCGAGCACAATCCCTGTTGGCAATTGAGTCAATTCATCTTCTGGCAGTACACCTTTCAAAGCATAAAAACGCCCTTCACGTGGTTTAGGAAGATGGTTGCACCATGACAGCATATCTTGCAGTGAAGCAAATGCACGGCTAATCACCCCATCAAAAAGAGGTTCAGGAATAAATTCTTCAACCCGACTCTGTACCGGCTCAATATTGGTCAAGCCTAATTCATGTTGAACCTGGCGCAAAAAACGAACGCGTTTTCCCAAACTATCCAATAAAGTGAAATGGGAATCTGGACGTACAATTGCCAGTGGAATGCCTGGCAAGCCAGGGCCAGTTCCAACGTCAATAAAACGCGTTCCATGCAGGAATGGATTAACAACAATGCTATCCATAATATGCCGAACCAACATCTGTTTTGGATCACGGACAGATGTCAGGTTATAAGCCTTGTTCCATTTATTCAGCATGTCAACATAGGCAATGAGCTGCTGTTTTTGTAGCAGTGATAACTTAATGTCAGTTTTCGCCAGCAGCGATTCCAATTTGTTAAGCAAAATCTGTCCCCTTAAGCGCTACGACGCAATAGACCTTGTTTTTTCAGCCATACCAGCAAAATAGAAATTGCGGCTGGAGTGATGCCTGAAATCCGCGAAGCCTGGCCAATTGAACTTGGTTTATGGTCATTCAGTTTTGCAATAACTTCATTGGAAAGCCCGCTCACTTGTTGATAATCCAAATCAACAGGTAATGCGGTATTTTCATTACGTAACTGTTTTTCGATCTCTTCTTGCTGACGGGCAATATAGCCTTCATATTTCACTTGAATTTCAACCTGATCCGCAGCCTGAGGCTCAGTCAGCCCAGGTGAAAAACGAGGTAACGACGTTAACAATTCATAATTCATCTCAGGGCGGCGCAGCAAATCTTCACCGTTGGCTTCTTTTGACAGCGGTGTTTTTAGTATCTGGTTGATATCCTCTAAGTTATCAGAGTGAGGATGTACCCAGATATTACGCAGGCGCTGGCGTTCCTGTTCGATCATTTCAAATTTGCGGCAGTAATGTTCCCAACGGAGATCATCTACCAAACCAAGTTGGCGGCCTTGTTCAGTCAGTCGAAGATCCGCATTGTCTTCACGCAGCATCAGACGATATTCAGCACGGGAGGTGAACATTCGGTAAGGCTCTTTAGTGCCAAGTGTGCATAGATCATCGACCAAGACGCCAATATAAGCCTGATCACGGCGTGGGAACCAACCTTCTTCACCATAAGCATAGCGTGCTGCGTTAAGACCAGCCAGTAATCCTTGCGCTGCTGCTTCTTCATACCCAGTAGTACCATTGATCTGACCAGCAAAGAACAGACCGTGAATAAATTTACTTTCCAGTGTTTGTTTTAAATCACGTGGATCGAAAAAGTCGTATTCGATCGCATAGCCAGGGCGAATAATACGGGCATTTTCCATGCCTTTCATGGAGTGAACAATTTGCATCTGAACATCAAATGGCAAACTGGTAGAAATACCATTTGGATAGATTTCGTTACTGGTCAATCCTTCGGGTTCCAGGAAGATCTGGTGAGCGTTACGATCCGCAAAACGCATAACTTTGTCTTCGATGGAAGGACAATAACGAGGGCCGATCCCTTCGATGATCCCCGCATACATTGGACTGCGATCCAAGTTATTGCGGATCACTTCATGGGTTTTTTCATTGGTATGTGTGATGTAGCACGGGATCTGCCGTGGGTGTTGATCGACATTACCCATGAATGAAAATACCGGTGTCGGGTTATCACCCAGTTGTTGTTCAAGCTGGCTAAAATCAATGGTGCGTGCATCAATGCGAGGTGGTGTGCCTGTTTTCAAGCGAGCTACGCGCAGGGGCAGTTCACGTAAACGATGAGACAATGAGATCGCAGGAGGATCACCTGCTCGTCCTCCACTGTAGTTTTCTAATCCGATGTGAATTTTTCCATCAAGGAAAGTTCCCACTGTCAGGACTACAGATTTAGCTTTAAATTTCAATCCCATACGAGTAACAACACCGGTAACAGTGTCGTTTTCAACAATGAGATCTTCAACGGGTTGCTGGAAGATCATTAAGTTAGGTTGATTTTCCAGTGCTGTTCTTACAGCTTGTCGGTAAAGTACTCGATCCGCTTGTGCTCGTGTTGCTCGAACAGCTGGGCCTTTGCTGGCATTGAGTGTTCTAAACTGAATACCGGCTTGATCCGTGGCTTTTGCCATTAGGCCACCAAGTGCATCGATCTCTTTTACCAGATGCCCTTTACCGATCCCACCAATGGCTGGATTACATGACATCTGGCCCAAAGTATCAATATTGTGAGTCAGTAGTAAGGTTTGACGCCCCATACGTGCGGAGGCCATCGCCGCTTCAGTACCGGCATGACCCCCGCCGATAATGATGACGTCAAAGTGCTCTGGATAAAACATGTGCGAACCTTCAATAGTGAGAATGCTTCATATGCATCAGGGAGAGAATTCTACTCAAGTTTGGACCTCAGACCAAGAGGTGAGAGATCATCATTATTTAAAAGAAGATCTTTTTATTTAAAGATCTCTTTATTGGATCTTTTATTAGGATCACGATCATCTGTGGATAAGTGGATTTTCCATATAAAGATCATAATGCTGTAAAGGATCATTTGTTGTGAATGATCCGTGATCCAACTCAGTATAAGCTGGGATCTAAAAGCCTAGTTATTCACAGCCACTCGATTTAAACTCAGTTGTTAAATGGATAACTACGGGTTAACCCCTGCTTTTCAGATAAGTTATCCACAGCTGATCGTTATATTTTTAATCGGATCAGAGTAACTTTGCCCACTCTTTGACCCATTCTTCAGCCGGATCTTCGGGAATTTCATGTTGCAGAATGTCGATTTCCAATCGATCGCCGATCCGTTTTGCTCCGTGATCTTCCAATAAACGTTCCAGTGATCTTATCGCGCCACAGAAGGTGTCATATTCGGAACTGCCGATACCGACGGCACCAAATGCGATATTACTGAGATCCGGTTGCTGTTGCGTGATCTCATCTGCCAGAGGCTGGAGATTATCAGGTAAGTCCCCAGCCCCGTGCGTGGAAGTGACTACAAGCCATAATCCTTCAAGTGGAAGATCTTCCAATGAAGGACCATGAAGTATCTCTGTTGCAAAGCCATCATTTTCTAAGATCTCAGCGATATGTTCAGTAACGTATTCGGCGCTACCCATTGTGCTGCCGCTGATTAAGGTTATTGTGCTCATCATGATCCTTGCTAAATTAAAGAATAACTATTGTACGCAGTGAATCTACTGGGATCTACCTGTGGATAATGTGGTTAACTGGTTTTTCGTTTTAAGGTTTTATTGTCCTCATTATCGGGTTTTGCAGGGAGATCAACGTTTCTGTTGACTGGATTTCGTCAATCGTCTGGATCTTGTTGATAAGTACATCTTGAAGAGCTTCAATGGATCGGCACATGACTTTAATGAAAATGCTGTAGTGCCCTGTGGTGTAATAAACTTCAACGACTTCATCAAGCATATCGAGTTTCTTCAATGCTGCCGGATAGTCTTTGGCGCTTTTCAATATGATGCCGATAAAGCAGCACACATCAAACCCCAGTTGTTTGGCGCTGATATCGACTCGAGTCCCCGTAATGATCCCTGATTGTTTCATTTTTTCTACGCGGACATGAATGGTTCCCGGGCTTACTGCGAATTTTTTGGCTAATTCTGCGTAAGGTGTACGTGCGTTCTCCATTAAAGCGTGAAGTATGTCACGGTCTAAATTATCGATCTGATAAATTTCCGCCATTTTTAACCCCTGTTTTTGAATAATATTCATTTTTATAGTGTAAAAATTATCATTTATATATCTTATACAATATTTTTATTATCAGATATTGAATTTGTACCTCATTTTGTTGCTTAATCTATATCAACAGGTCACAGGGCCACTAAAAATTTTGAGAGTTGCATCATGAAAACATCCTTTATTGAAAAACAACAGCAGATTAGTTTTGTTAAATCATACTTTTCCCGTCTGTTAGAGAAAAAACTTGGCTTAATCGAAGTTCAAGGTCCTATTTTGAGCCGTCTTGGTGATGGTACTCAGGACAACTTATCTGGCCATGAAAAAGCAGTTCAGGTGAAAGTGAAAACGTTGCCGGACGACACCTTTGAAGTGGTTCATTCTCTGGCGAAATGGAAACGTAAGACATTAGGTCGCTTTGGTTTTCAATCTGAACAAGGATTGTATACTCACATGAAAGCTCTGCGTCCTGATGAAGATCGCTTGACACCTATCCACTCTGTCTTTGTTGATCAGTGGGATTGGGAGAAAGTGATGGGTGAAGGTCAGCGTTCACTCGACTATTTAAAACAGACAGTAGGTAAAATCTACGAAGCAATAAAAGAAACACAACAAGCGGTAAGTAAGGAATTTGGTCTGGCACCGTTCCTGCCAGATCAAATTCACTTTATCCACAGTGAAGAGCTTCTGAAACGTTACCCTGGTCTGGATGCGAAAGGTCGTGAACGTGAGGCTGCCAAAGAGTTTGGTGCTATTTTCCTGATGGGGATTGGCGGTAAGTTGTCTGATGATCAGGCTCACGATGTACGCGCGCCGGATTATGACGATTGGACTACACCAAACTGTGATGGCTTCTTTGGTTTAAACGGTGACATTATTGTTTGGAACCCAGTTTTACAAGATGCCTTTGAAATTTCTTCTATGGGTATCCGTGTTGATGCAGAGACGTTAAAACGTCAGCTGGCACTGACTGGTGATGAAGATCGTCTGCAATATGATTGGCACCAGGCTCTGATCAAGGGAGATATGCCACAATCTATCGGTGGTGGTATCGGGCAATCCCGTTTGGTGATGTTACTGCTGCAAATGGCACATATCGGTCAGGTTCAGTGCGGTGTCTGGTCACCTGAGATCATTGAATCCGTTGAAGGTGTACTGTAAGTTTTAATTTCGCCACTTTCTTCGTAAACGGCTTGTAAGCCCGGTATCAAAACGCCAGATATGGTCGAATATCTGCATAATATCGGGCTTTCCATAGTGGGAAAGGGAGACCGCATGGAAGCGGTGTTGTTGATGCTGTTGCAGATTTTTTATCTGATGGATTAGGGAGCCTGGCAAGCGTTGGGCAATGAAATCTGAAATAACAACAGCATCAGCATCTTCCCAACTATTTTCTTGCATTTTTTCAACGGTGGCATTTAAACAAGATGCCAGATCGGTTCCCCCCCTAAAGGTTTGCCCCAGAAAATGCATGGCTTGGGTGAGCCCATCCGGTGATGTTAAGTCATAATGAATAAGTTGTGTTGAAAACAACATAATATGACAATGACGATTATCCGCTAGTGCAATACGCATCAAAGCCAGACAGAATGCTTTTGCACACTGTTCATTAAACCCCCCCATTGAGCCGGATGTATCAACACAAACCATAAATGGTCCCCGAGGCTGTTTTTCATTGTGGTAGTGTGTCATGGGTTTGAGTGTGGTTTTGGCTTGCCAGTCGTCCCCTTGCAGGCGATACGATAGTAATTTTTTCTCCACCAGCCGCCGATAAAATTCGTATTCCAACTCTTCAATACCCAGCATAGCCATCTCGGTAGGTAATAACCTTAAGATATCGTCGCTTTGCCTAATTCCGCTAATTTGCTCAGGTATCGTATCTGGCACTCTTTCAAGTCGGGTAAATGGTTCCAGGATGGGGTTTTCTTTAGGAATTGCTTTTGCTGTCTGACTGCGGCCAAGTAATTGTGCTAGTTTTTCCAGCTCAGCTTGCTGTTCAAGAAAGTCAGCATAACGGGTAAATAGTTGTATATTTTTCGTGGTTAGGTGAAGTTGTCCTTTACTCATATCCCATAATCGTCCTGCTGCGTGATCATTGTGATCAAATATGGGATCAAGAGTGCCACTGAGTGTTAATCGTTTCTGGATCTCTGCAAGGAGTTGCTCTTTTTCTTGTTCTAATAGTGTGTTGTTAAATGCCGTCGCTTGCAGGATCAAGCTGAGGTGCCAGCGTTGGATAAACAGTATTTGTCCTGGAGAGGTGTATTCAGAGAATGCTTTGGATAGTGTATCGGCTTCTTTGGTAAAGGGAGATTCGAGTTGTTGAAGTTTCTCTACGATGTTAGGTAACTGCTGATAGAATTCTGTCGTGTTAATTGTCTGTATATATTGGTATAACTGAAACTCTTCGGCCAATGGGGTGGGGATCGGCGTCTCTTTTATTTTTTGCCGCAATATTTGCTGCCATGCAGGAAGATCTTGCATAAATGCTTGTCTAAGTCTTGGATGTTTTTCAAAGAAAATAATTAACTGAGGAGCATTCAGTAGTATCAAGATGATCTCTTCGATCAGCTCCCCTTCATTGACAGAGAGCAAGAGATCAAGCGTGGCTAGTGTTAACATATTGTTATTCCATTTTTGATCTTAATTGTTTCTGCTTTTCAGTTAATAGCAGGCAACTCTGTTCAATGTTGGCAAGCCAATGTTCTTCGACAAATAAACAGGGTTGATGTTGGTTGAATAAATTACGTTGTCGTTGAATTTCATCATCGATGGATATCAGCTTTTCATGCCATTTTGTATCGGTGTTTTTGGCGGGGTCAGATAGGCAGAGAACAGCGCTATTACGGCTAATATCCAGTACTGTAAGCTGGTTCTTTTCATTAATTTCTGCCGTGATAGTTTGAGGAAAACCAATGCCATTTAAACAGGCAGAGAGTTCTCCTGTATTATTTTTTAAGGTGTTTTCCAGTGATTTTTTATCTATTTCGATGAAATTGACTTCAATATTATGCATGTGCAATGAAGGATGTAAAAACAGGATCAGTTTTTCATCTGCAATATTTTCAGGCAGTGAATAGGAAGCCTTGCGGCCAAGTAGAGAAGATTTGGCGACTAATTGTAGGGGATGGTCATTTTCGTCTTGGTTGGACTGTACCCATTGTTGGTATAACTTCTCTATTTTTTGCATGAGTGAATGTTGTCGATAAGCTTGTTCTGTCAATAAGACATGCAAAAATTGGGACAAGAGTTTTAAGCTATTCAAATCGTGCCATAGGCAATCTTTTAACAGCACGATATCTAACGGAGATATCTCATTTCTGCCACTGAAAAAGGCACTGGCTTGCAGTAAACGGATGGATTTTTTCCAACGGCGATCTGAGACATCAGCCGTACTTCCAGTCGCATTTAATTGTTGGCGTAATTGATAAATCAGTTCGAAGATGTGATCTGGCAGGGATATCTGATTGATCTTGTTTTGCCATTGCTGGAATTCATCATCGGTGATTTGAATATAGGCAGGTACAGGATTGTCATTTTCATTGTTTCGGTCAGTCAGCAAAGCTCGAAAATTTTTCTTTTCCTGGATCTTGTCTAGCCAGAGTCGGATCAACATGCGATCGTAAAGTGCTTCCAGACTGCTATCACTCTCTGGGAGTTCATTGGATGCGGTAACCAGTAAACGCATCGGTAGCTGTTCTTCCTGGTTGCCATTTCTGAATTTCTTTTCATTAATCGCGGTGAGTAACGTATTCAAAATGGCGGGACCTGCTTTCCAAATTTCATCCAAGAAAACGATTTCGGCTTCGGGCAAATACCCTTCGGTAAGGCGCTGGTAACGTCCTTCATCTTTGAGTGCTTGAATGGAAAGGGGACCGAAGATCTCTTCTGGGGTGGAAAAACGGGTCATCAGGTACTCAAAAGCGTGGGCGTTTTGAAACGCAAACTTGAGCCGACGTGCGATAAGGCTTTTAGCTATTCCTGGTGGCCCAAGAAGAAAAATACTCTCTCCACATAAAGCGGCCAGCAGGCACAGGCGAATGGCTTGCCGTCGTTCATATAGCCCGCTTTCTAGATACTGACTTAATAGGGATATTTTCTCGACCAATCGCATAGTATTTACACCAAGGCTGAATAATTACCTGCCTTTATTTATAGATAAAATTCACTCTATGCAAAGATTTTGGTGATAATTTATTAAGTTCAGTGGCGTGTTTTAAAAAATCGATTCAGCTTAAATTATTCAATAAGTTAGTTTTTTTCTGTTTATTATCATCTTCTTAAACGTTTCAATGATGATCACATTTTCGTATTAATCATGTTGTCTTTGGTCGTTAGCTTTATATGATGACCTCTTAGCGAAACGTTTCGCTAAGAGGCTTATAAAAATGAAAACTATCCCATTATCCATCCAACGAATTGATTTAGCGCTAACCCAGGGAACACCAAATCTGTTATCTGTCTTTGATGTTGTTGTTCAAAAAGTACAAATTGAAGCGGCCATTTTGGCCGCTTCAATTATTGAACCCAATCGGCAAATACATGAGCAAATCATCAAATGTGTTGCTGCTTTCGAAATGCAACAGGGAAACGCAATTGCGATAAAGTATGTCAGTCATAGCATTCTGAAAGAGAAAAGAGTCACTTTCTGAGGTTATTATGGTGCCATTACTGGAATTAAAGGGAATTGAGAAGGCTTTTCCTGGGGTAAAAGCTTTGTCAGGCGCTGCACTGCGGGTTTATCCCGGGAAAGTGATGGCGTTAGTCGGCGAAAACGGTGCCGGCAAGTCTACGATGATGAAGGTTTTGACCGGTATTTATACAAAAGATGCTGGCACGATCCGCTATCTTGGGCAAGATGTAGCTTTCTCTGGCCCCAAATCCTCTCTGGAATCAGGTATTGGCATTATTCACCAAGAATTAAACCTTATTCCCCAATTAACGATCGCTGAAAACATTTTTTTGGGTCGTGAATGCGTCAATAAATTGGGTATCATCAACTGGAAAAAAATGTATGAAGAAGCCGATAACTTGCTGAGGCGACTAAATATTTTTTACAGCAGCCATCGGCTTGTTTCTGAATTGTCCATTGGTGAGCAACAAATGGTAGAAATTGCCAAGGTACTGAGTTTCCAATCCAAAGTCATCATTATGGATGAACCTACAGATGCCTTGACGGATACCGAAACTGAATCCTTGTTTCATGTCATACGGGAACTGAAAGCACAAGGCTGTGGCATTGTCTATATTTCCCATCGCTTGAAAGAACTTTTTAAAATTTGTGATGATGTGACGGTATTGCGTGATGGCCAATTTATTGGTGAACAGCCTGTCAATGCTCTGAATGAAGAGCGATTGATTGAAATGATGGTGGGGCGCAAGCTGGAAGAGCAATATCCGCGTTTGGAGCTACCGAGAGGTGAAAAACGGTTGGAAATTGAAAACCTCTCTGGATCGGGAATCAACAATGTCAGCTTTTCCCTGTTTAGTGGAGAAATTCTGGGGATCTCCGGTTTGATGGGCGCTGGCCGTACTGAATTAATGAAGGTGATTTACGGGGCTTTGCCCAAAACTGAAGGCAAGATTTTGCTTGATGGAAAACCGCTGACGATCCATAGTCCGCAGGAAGGGCTGACCAATGGCATTGTCTATATTTCAGAAGACCGAAAACGTGATGGGTTAATCTTGGGAATGTCGGTCAAAGAGAATATGTCCCTTACCGCACTACGTTATTTCAACCGAAATTTTTGTTTCTTGAATCACTCCGCAGAACAAAAGTCCGTTGCCGACTTCATTAAGCTGTTCAATATCAAAACTCCCTCAATGGAACAGACGATGGGGCTGCTTTCCGGTGGTAATCAGCAGAAAGTTGCGATTGCCCGTGGATTGATGACTCGTCCAAAAGTATTGATCCTTGATGAACCAACCCGAGGTGTAGATGTTGGAGCGAAAAAGGAAATCTATCAGCTTATCAACCAGTTTAAAAAAGAAGGCTTGAGTATTATTTTGATTTCCTCTGAAATGCCTGAAGTGATGGGAATGAGTGATCGTATTCTGGTTATGCATGAGGGTCGTATCAGTGGGGAGTTCAACGCGAATAGCGTTTCTCAGGAAGCGTTGATGGCCGCTGCTGTTGGTAAAATATGATGCAATTAAAAGAGAATAGTCAAGGATAGTGAATATGAATTCTAGTACAGCACCAGCCTCCCGACGCTGGTTTACGAAAACATGGTTGATGGAACAGAAATCACTTATTGCGCTCTTATTTTTGATTGTCGTCGTTTCTTCACTTAGCCCCAATTTTTTCACATTGAATAACCTGTTTAACATCCTCCAGCAAACTTCTGTCAACGCCATCATGGCGGTAGGCATGACATTAGTTATTCTAACATCAGGAATTGATCTATCAGTTGGCTCTTACTGGTGCTGTAGCGGCATCAATGGTTGGAGCAGATATTAATGCTTTGGTCGCTGTTACTGGGGCTTTGGCATTGGGGGCTGCAATTGGGGCCTGCACTGGTGTAATTATTGCAAAAGGCAAAGTTCAGGCATTTATTGCAACATTGGTGATGATGTTATTGCTACGCGGAGTGACTCGGGTTTATACCGATGGGAGTCCGATTAATACCGGTTTCAGTGACAATTCTGATCTGTTTGGTTGGTTTGGTATTGGGCGTCCATTAGGAGTGCCTGCGCCTGTGTGGATTATGTCGCTGGTGTTTGTCACGGCTTGGTTCATTCTTCACCATACTCGTCTTGGTCGTTACATCTACGCATTAGGCGGAAATGAATCTGCAACACGTTTATCAGGTATTGGTGTTGATAAAATAAAAATAATCGTTTATTCCCTATGTGGCCTGTTGGCTGCATTGGCCAGTATTATCGAAGTTGCCCGATTATCTTCTGCTCAACCGATGGCTGGAAGCGGTTATGAACTGGATGCGATTGCAGCAGTTGTACTGGGTGGAACCAGTTTAGCAGGAGGTAAGGGACGAATTGTTGGTACATTGATTGGTGCACTGATTTTAGGCTTTTTAAATAATGGATTGAACTTATTAGGTATTTCTTCCAATTACCAGATGATCGTCAAGGCAGTTGTTATTTTACTGGCGGTCTTGGTTGATAACAAAAAGCAGTAAATAACCTCACCCTACAGGAAAAAATAATATGAAAATGAAGAAGCTGGTAACCATTTTCTCCGCTATGGCATTGAGTGCCACTATAAGTGCTAATGCACTGGCGAAAGATAGCATTGCATTGGTTATTTCAACCTTGAATAACCCTTTCTTTGTCACAATGAAAGATAGCGCACAAAAAGAGGCTGATAAGCTGGGATATAACTTGGTTGTACTTGATTCTCAGGATAATCCAGCAAAAGAATTGGCCAATGTGCAGGATTTGACGGTTCGTGACATAAAATTGATGTTAATTAACCCAACCGATTCGGATGCCGTTGGTAATGCAGTGATCATGGCAAATAAAGCGAATATTCCGGTTATTACTCTTGATCGCTCAGCGTATAAGGGCAATGTTATTAGCTATATTGCTTCTGACAGCCGTTTAGGTGCCAAAATGGCAGCTGATTTTATTGCCAAGAAATTAGGTAATAATGTCAAGGTCATTCAATTAGAAGGTATTCCAGGAACTTCAGGTGCACGTGAACGTGGTGAAGGTTTTGGTCAAGCAGCCCAAAAGCACGAATTCAATATGTTGGCTAGTCAGCCTGCTGATTATGATCGCACAAAGGGGATGAATGTCATGCAAAACTTGCTGACAGCTCATCCGTCAGTACAAGCTGTTTTCGCTCAAAATGATGAAATGGCTCTTGGTGCATTGCGAGCATTACAGGCAGCCGGTAAAGAAGATGTGTTGGTCGTCGGATTTGATGGCACTGACGATGCTCTTAAGGCTGTACAGAGCGGTAAATTAGGAGCAACGATCGCACAGCGTCCGGATCAAATAGGTATCGTCGGTGTTCAGACTGCGGACAAAGTGCTAAAAGGTGAAAAAGTAGATGCCATCATTCCGGTTGAGCTGGAATTAGTTGTGAAGAAATAATCAACCTTGTTTATGCAGCCATTAAAGCTAATGGCTGCATGATTTTCACACAGGAATCAATGTAATGAGTATGGCAAAACTGGTTGTGATGGGTAGCATCAATGTAGATCACATATTGAGCCTCAACTCTTTTCCTCAACCAGGGGAAACAGTGAGGGGAGAACAGTATAAGGTTGCCTTTGGAGGAAAAGGAGCAAATCAGGCCGTTGCTGCTGGTCGCTGTGGTGCGGACATTACATTTATTGCTTGTGTTGGCCAAGATGATGTTGGCATACGTGTTTGCCAACAGTTGGCGAAAGATAACATCAATACTTCCTCAATTGAGGTGATTGAAGGAGAAACAACGGGCGTTGCTCTGATTTTTGTCAATCAGCAGGGTGAGAATGTTATTGGTATTAATGCAGGGGCGAATGGGAGACTAACTCCTGATTATTTCCTTCGTCATGATCAAGTTGTCAAAGAAGCTGATGCATTGTTATTGCAGCTTGAAACGCCATTGGAAACAGTGCAACTTGCTGCTGAAACGGCCAAGAAGCATCATGCCAAAGTGATCTTGAATCCAGCACCTGCACAGAAAATCTCGGATCGATTGCTTTCGCTGGTAGATATTATTACGCCGAATGAAACCGAAGCCGAGTATTTGACTGGCATCGCCGTAAAAGATGATGTTGGGGCGGAAAAAGCCTCGCAGGTTTTACATGATAAGGGTATAGAAACAGTCATTATCACATTGGGTAGTCGAGGCGTATGGCTGAGTGAAAAAGGCAAGGAAGGTAAAATTGTTCCAGGGTTTAAAGTAAAAGCAATCGACACAATTGCTGCTGGGGATACATTTAATGGCGCTTTGGTAACGGGATTGCTGGAAGGAAAAGAGATGTTATCGGCGATCCGCTTTGCTCATGCTGCAGCTGCGATTGCCGTTACGCGTCAGGGAGCGCAGCCTGCGATTCCATGGCGGAATGAAATTGATGCATTTCTATTTGAACAGGATTAATCGTGACTACCATGAAGGACGTTGCTCGTCTGGCGGGTGTATCAACATCAACAGTTTCTCATGTGATTAATGGCAATCGTTATGTCAGTGAAAGCGTGAAAAAGAAGGTCAATGCAGCGATTGAGGAATTGAATTATGCGCCGTCTGCTTTGGCAAGGAGCTTGAAAGTCAAGCAAACTAAAACTATTGGTATGTTGGTTACGGCCAGTGATAACTCTTTTTATTCCGAAGTTGTCAGAAGTGTAGAAAGGAGCTGTTACGAACGGGGATACAGTTTAATTCTGTGTAATACCGAAGGTAACATTACCCGTATGATTAGCAGTATGGAAACTTTGCTGCAAAAGCGCGTTGATGGTTTGTTAATCATGTGTTCTGAAACTCAGAGGCTATCCAGTGACTCTCTTCGTCGCTACCCATTGGTACCGATGGTAATCATGGATTGGTCTCCGTTTGATACCTGCAATGACATTATTAAGGATAACTCCCTGCAAGGGGGAGAAATGGCTACCAATTACTTGATCAGCCGAGGTTTCCGCAAAATTGCTTGTATCACTGGCCCACGTGATAAGACACCCGCTCGTCAGCGCTTGGCTGGATACCAAAAGGCAATGCAGGATGCTGGGCTGGAGATCCCCATTGGATATGTAATCTACAGTGATTTTGAATTTGCCGGCGGATTCTCATCAATGAAGCAACTTCTCCAATTACCTGAACCGCCCGAAGCTTTATTTGCGGGTAATGACGCTGTGGCGATTGGCGCTTATCAAGCTTTGTATCAGCAGGGACTTTCTGTGCCGGATGATATCTCTATTATCGGATATGACGATATTGCAATCGCGCCTTATCTCATCCCTCCGTTGACAACTATTCATCAACCAAAGGATGAATTGGGTAAATTGGCGATTGATAGCCTGCTTTATAGAATGAACAATCCAGAAAGCGAACCAAAACAACTGATGTTGACACCTAAATTGATAGAACGAAGTTCTGTAGCTAGGGGCTGTTGACGTTTTGAGTTCACCATTTACTCAACCCACATCGGTAACCATATAATGACAAACGCCAGTGCCAACATACTGGCGTAATTTCGCGCCAATTTATCGTATCTTGTCGCAATAGCTCGAAAATGTTTTATTCTGGCAAACGCATTTTCGACCAAATGCCGATAACAGTATAAAACTTCATCAATACTTTTATCGGGTTTTCGGCTATTTTTTCGATAGGGAATGACCGTTTTTGAACCTTGTTTTTCAACGAAATCTCTGAAAGTACCGCTATCGTAACCTTTATCCGCGATCACAAAATCGGATGCGGGTGAATGGGTGACCAAACTTTCTGCATGTACAATGTCGTGCGTTTGACCCCCTGACAGCTCAAAATGGACAGGCAAACCATAACTGTCTACGGCCAAATGAATTTTAGTCGAACGTCCACCTCGACTTTTACCGATGGCTTCATCTTCTGTTGAAGCTGCCCCTGAGCTATGTTGATGAGCGCGGATAATACTCCCATCAATGAATAACCATTCGGTGTCTGTATTTTCAGATAACAATTTGAATAATAATTCAAAAACACCTTTCTTTGACCAGGCGTTAAAGCGCTTAAAAAGCGTATTCCATTTGCCAAATTCATCGGGTAAATCCCGCCACGGACATCCCGTTCTCATTCGATAAAGGATCCCTTCGAAAGTCAGGTAATGCGCGTCTTTGTGGTAAATACATCCATGTTGTTGCATTAATACAGCTAGCGTATTCCATAAAGATTTTGATAACATTGTTCTTGGCATGATGAGCTGGGGTAATGGTTTTTTCGCGAAGACAATGATACCAGATCATCATGCTGTTCAAACTTCCCTCCACGAAACGTCAACACGCCCTAGTCGTTAACGGATTTATTTCTTCTTAATTAAGTTATTACCGTCTTCTTTATTCAGTAATAGAAAAACAGTAGAAGAAATCAAGGTAATCACTCCCATCGTCATCAAAGTATAGTGGAAATGGCTGATGGCGGAGCCATATTCCATTGACTCATAAAATCGCAGGACTGCCGCACTGACGGTTACTCCAAAACTGATAGATAATTGCTGAGTGACTGCTAATAGGCTGTTACCGGCACTTGCATTGTTATCATTGAGATCAGCTAGGGTAATTGTATTCATAGCTGTGAACTGTGTGGACATTACCATTCCCAATATAAAAAGAGGAATGATCAAAAATATGATAGGAAGTTCCGGTGTCTGTAGCGAAAATTGTGAAATCATTACACCAATAATAATCGTGATCCAAAAAAGAGTGTTTCGATAGCCAAAGTGGGTCAATATATTGGTGACAAAAGATTTGGCTAAAATTGAACCAATTGCGTTTGGCGCCATCATGATGCCAGCAATGACTGCTGAAAATCCAAACCCCACTTGTAGCATCAAAGGAATAATAAATGAAAGCGAGCCAGTGCTTAACCGAGTAGCAATATTACTGGCAATGCCGATTGAAAACGTGCGTGTTTGGAATAACTGGAGGTCAATAAGGGGATTTGAGTGTCTTTTGGCATGGAAAATATATCCCAATAACATAATGATACCGCCAAAAAATAAAGCGGGGGGAATATAACCAGAGAATGAATGATCCCCAAATAAGTCAAAGCTGACCGAAATCGTTACCAAGCCCATACTAAACAGCATGAATCCCAGAAAATCGAAAGGGCATTTGGGCATCGTTAAATTGGGCATATTCTTTCTGGCGTAAATGATACCTAATAAGCCAATGGGAATATTGATGATGAATATCCAATGCCATGTTGCATAAGTTACTAACAACCCACCGAGCATGGGACCTAAAATCGGGCCAAGTAGCCCTGGCATGGTGACAAAATTCAAAATAGGTAGCAATTCGCTACGTGGATATGTTCTTAGTAAAGTCAGGCGAGCAACAGGCATCATCATAGCCCCACCTATACCTTGAATAACGCGGGATACAACTAAGAAAGAGAGATTGTGTGACAGTGCACAAGCAAGTGAGCCTAAAGAAAAGAAGGAAACAGCATAAATGAATACTGTACGAGTACCAAACCTATCAGCGAGCCAACCGCTTACGGGAATTAGCATCGCTACAGTTAAAGTATAACTGACAATGGCAGGTTGCATTGCCAGTGGAGAGTGATTAAGACTTTTTGCAATCGCCGGTAGTGCAGTGTTAAGAATTGTGGCATCTAAAGACTGCATAAAAAAAGCTATCGCCGCAATCCAAGGTAACCCCGACATACTGCGTGCGGATTTGACCATTAGATACCCCGTTTATTTTTTTAATGGTAGTGAGTACATAATATCTTACTATATCAAACTCAAGCTATTTCTTGGTTGTTAATCAAGCAATAACTTCCTCTAAGGCCAATTGACAGTTGCCCTAGGCAATTGCACAACAATCATTGTATAAGAACTTTATCGGTATAATTGTTGTTTAAGTCATCAATTTTAGGATGTAAAACACGCATAATTACCATTTCTGTTGAAAAAAACCACGAACAGAAAAATAATTCAAAAAAACTATTGCCAGCGCCGTAAAACCCCCTATAATGCGCCACCACTGACCGACGCTAAGCTGAAACACGCGGCGACGGCGGTAAGAGAAAAGGGAAAATAATCGCTTGACTCTCAAGGCGAAAAGCGTAAGATACGCAGCCTCGCAACCCGGAAGACGCTTCCGGTTGCCAACGCTCTTTAACAAGTTAATCAGACAATCTGTGTGGGCACTCGCAAGAGACTATCGAATCGCCGCAAGGCAAAAAAGATTCAAGTCTTAAAGAGTGACTAAGCAGTTAATTCATTATGAACTAACAGTGAAATTCTTTGAGCATCAAACTTTTAATTGAAGAGTTTGATCATGGCTCAGATTGAACGCTGGCGGCAGGCCTAACACATGCAAGTCGAGCGGCAGCGGGGGAGAGCTTGCTTTCCTGCCGGCGAGCGGCGGACGGGTGAGTAATGTCTGGGGATCTGCCCGAGGGCGGGGGATAACCACTGGAAACGGTGGCTAATACCGCATAATCTCTAAGGAGCAAAGTGGGGGACCTTCGGGCCTCACGCCTTCGGATGAACCCAGATGGGATTAGCTAGTAGGTGGGGTAATGGCTCACCTAGGCGACGATCCCTAGCTGGTCTGAGAGGATGACCAGCCACACTGGGACTGAGACACGGCCCAGACTCCTACGGGAGGCAGCAGTGGGGAATATTGCACAATGGGCGCAAGCCTGATGCAGCCATGCCGCGTGTATGAAGAAGGCCTTCGGGTTGTAAAGTACTTTCAGTGGGGAGGAAGGCACAGGGTCGAATACACCCTGTGATTGACGTTACCCACAGAAGAAGCACCGGCTAACTCCGTGCCAGCAGCCGCGGTAATACGGAGGGTGCAAGCGTTAATCGGAATTACTGGGCGTAAAGCGCACGCAGGCGGTCAATTAAGTTAGATGTGAAATCCCCGGGCTTAACCTGGGAATGGCATCTAAGACTGGTTGGCTAGAGTCTCGTAGAGGGGGGTAGAATTCCACGTGTAGCGGTGAAATGCGTAGAGATGTGGAGGAATACCGGTGGCGAAGGCGGCCCCCTGGACGAAGACTGACGCTCAGGTGCGAAAGCGTGGGGAGCAAACAGGATTAGATACCCTGGTAGTCCACGCTGTAAACGATGTCGATTTGGAGGTTGTGGCCTTGAGCTGTGGCTTCCGGAGCTAACGCGTTAAATCGACCGCCTGGGGAGTACGGTCGCAAGATTAAAACTCAAATGAATTGACGGGGGCCCGCACAAGCGGTGGAGCATGTGGTTTAATTCGATGCAACGCGAAGAACCTTACCTACTCTTGACATCCACGGAATTCTGCAGAGATGCGGAAGTGCCTTCGGGCACCGTGAGACAGGTGCTGCATGGCTGTCGTCAGCTCGTGTTGTGAAATGTTGGGTTAAGTCCCGCAACGAGCGCAACCCTTATCCTTTGTTGCCAGCACTTCGGGTGGGAACTCAAGGGAGACTGCCGGTGATAAACCGGAGGAAGGTGGGGATGACGTCAAGTCATCATGGCCCTTACGAGTAGGGCTACACACGTGCTACAATGGCAGATACAAAGAGAAGCGACCTCGCGAGAGCAAGCGGACCTCATAAAGTCTGTCGTAGTCCGGATTGGAGTCTGCAACTCGACTCCATGAAGTCGGAATCGCTAGTAATCGCAGATCAGCATGCTGCGGTGAATACGTTCCCGGGCCTTGTACACACCGCCCGTCACACCATGGGAGTGGGTTGCAAAAGAAGCAGGTAGCTTAACCTTTTGGAGGGCGCTTGCCACTTTGTGATTCATGACTGGGGTGAAGTCGTAACAAGGTAACCGTAGGGGAACCTGCGGTTGGATCACCTCCTTAACCAAACGATAGTGATTGTGCAGTGCTCACACAGATTGTCTGATGAAAAAAGCAGAGCAAGCGTCTGCGAAGAAGACGTTACGTCCCCTTCGTCTAGAGGCCTAGGACACCGCCCTTTCACGGCGGTAACAGGGGTTCGAATCCCCTAGGGGACGCCATCTTGCTCAGGCAGCGGGTGAAAGGCGGTGCCACCGAAATATTGTTAAGCGGACGTGCGCGTCAGTTTAGCAATATTCGCTCTTTAACAATCTGGAACAAGCTGAAAATTTGAAACCGTCAATGTTATGGAATGATAACATTGATGAAACTCTCAACACTCCGACCGGAAGACTTCTTCGGGTTGTGAGGTTAAGCGACTAAGCGTACACGGTGGATGCCTAGGCAGTCAGAGGCGATGAAGGACGTGCTAATCTGCGAAAAGCGCCGGTGAGCTGATATGAAGCGCTATCAGCCGGCGATGTCCGAATGGGGAAACCCGGTGCAATCCGTTGCACCATCATTAACTGAATCCATAGGTTAATGAGGCGAACCGGGGGAACTGAAACATCTCAGTACCCCGAGGAAAAGAAATCAACCGAGATTCCCCCAGTAGCGGCGAGCGAACGGGGAGGAGCCCAGAACCAGCATCAGTGTGTGTGTCAGTGGAAGCGTCTGGAAAGGCGCACAGTAAAGGGTGATAGTCCCGTACACGAAGAGACACAGGCTGTGAGTTCGATGAGTAGGGCGGGACACGTGTTATCCTGTCTGAATGTGGGGGGACCATCCTCCAAGGCTAAATACTCCTGACTGACCGATAGTGAACCAGTACCGTGAGGGAAAGGCGAAAAGAACCCCGGCGAGGGGAGTGAAAAAGAACCTGAAACCGTGTACGTACAAGCAGTGGGAGCCCTGATTTATCAGGGTGACTGCGTACCTTTTGTATAATGGGTCAGCGACTTATATTCTGTAGCAAGGTTAACCGTATAGGGGAGCCGCAGGGAAACCGAGTCTTAACGGGGCGTTAAGTTGCAGGGTATAGACCCGAAACCCGGTGATCTAGCCATGGGCAGGTTGAAGGTTGGGTAACACTAACTGGAGGACCGAACCGACTAATGTTGAAAAATTAGCGGATGACTTGTGGCTGGGGGTGAAAGGCCAATCAAACCGGGAGATAGCTGGTTCTCCCCGAAAGCTATTTAGGTAGCGCCTCGTGAATTCATCTTCGGGGGTAGAGCACTGTTTCGGCTAGGGGGTCATCCCGACTTACCAACCCGATGCAAACTGCGAATACCGAAGAATGTTATCACGGGAGACACACGGCGGGTGCTAACGTCCGTCGTGAAGAGGGAAACAACCCAGACCGCCAGCTAAGGTCCCCAAGTCATGGTTAAGTGGGAAACGAAGTGGGAAGGCTCAGACAGCCAGGATGTTGGCTTAGAAGCAGCCATCATTTAAAGAAAGCGTAATAGCTCACTGGTCGAGTCGGCCTGCGCGGAAGATGTAACGGGGCTAAACCATGCACCGAAGCTGCGGCAGCGACACAACGTGTCGTTGGGTAGGGGAGCGTTCTGTAAGCCGTTGAAGGTCCACTGTGAGGTGGGCTGGAGGTATCAGAAGTGCGAATGCTGACATAAGTAACGATAAAGCGGGTGAAAAACCCGCTCGCCGGAAGACCAAGGGTTCCTGTCCAACGTTAATCGGGGCAGGGTGAGTCGACCCCTAAGGCGAGGCTGAAAAGCGTAGTCGATGGGAAACAGGTTAATATTCCTGTACGGGCCCGAATTGCGATGGGGGGACGGAGAAGGCTAGGCAAGCCGGGCGACGGTCGTCCCGGTTTAAGTGTGTAGGTGGGCTGACCAGGCAAATCCGGTGAGCCACAACACTGAGGCACGATGACGAGGCACTACGGTGCTGAAGTTGCTGATGCCCCGCTTCCAGGAAAAGCCCCTAAGCTTCAGATTCGGGTCCATCGTACCCCAAACCGACACAGGTGGTCAGGTAGAGAATACTCAGGCGCTTGAGAGAACTCGGGTGAAGGAACTAGGCAAAATGGTGCCGTAACTTCGGGAGAAGGCACGCTGGCGTTAGGTGAAGGAACCTGCTTCCGGAGCCGAGGCCAGTCGCAGATACCAGCTGGCTGCAACTGTTTAATAAAAACACAGCACTGTGCAAACACGAAAGTGGACGTATACGGTGTGACGCCTGCCCGGTGCTGGAAGGTTAATTGATGGGGTTATCGCCTCGGCGAGAAGCTCTTGATCGAAGCCCCAGTAAACGGCGGCCGTAACTATAACGGTCCTAAGGTAGCGAAATTCCTTGTCGGGTAAGTTCCGACCTGCACGAATGGCGTAATGATGGCCAGGCTGTCTCCACCCGAGACTCAGTGAAATTGAACTCGCTGTGAAGATGCAGTGTACCCGCGGCAAGACGGAAAGACCCCGTGAACCTTTACTATAGCTTGACACTGAACATGGAGCCTTGATGTGTAGGATAGGTGGGAGGCTGTGAAGTGTGGACGCCAGTCTGCATGGAGCCATCCTTGAAATACCACCCTTGAATGTTTGATGTTCTAACGCCGGCCCGTTATCCGGGTTGCGGACAGTGTCTGGTGGGTAGTTTGACTGGGGCGGTCTCCTCCCAAAGTGTAACGGAGGAGCACGAAGGTTAGCTAATCACGGTCGGACATCGTGAGGTTAGTGCAAAGGCATAAGCTAGCTTGACTGCGAGAGTGACGGCTCGAGCAGGTACGAAAGTAGGTCTTAGTGATCCGGTGGTTCTGCATGGAAGGGCCATCGCTCAACGGATAAAAGGTACTCCGGGGATAACAGGCTGATACCGCCCAAGAGTTCATATCGACGGCGGTGTTTGGCACCTCGATGTCGGCTCATCACATCCTGGGGCTGAAGTAGGTCCCAAGGGTATGGCTGTTCGCCATTTAAAGTGGTACGCGAGCTGGGTTTAGAACGTCGTGAGACAGTTCGGTCCCTATCTGCCGTGGGCGTTGGAAGATTGCAAGGGGCTGCTCCTAGTACGAGAGGACCGGAGTGGACGCACCACTGGTGTTCGGGTTGTCATGCCAATGGCACTGCCCGGTAGCTAAGTGCGGAAGAGATAACCGCTGAAAGCATCTAAGCGGGAAACTTGCCTTAAGATGAGTCTTCCCTTACTCCTGGAGGGTACTGAAGGAACGTTCGAGACGAGGACGTGGATAGGCCGGGTGTGTAAGCGTTGCGAGACGTTGAGCTAACCGGTACTAATGAACCGTGCGGCTTAACCTGACAACACCGAAGGGGTTTTCGGGAGTGGAAAGAGAGAGACGGGTTTCAGTGTAGAAAAGCAGCTTGTTCGGGATTGAAAACAGGATTTGTCTGGCGGCAATAGCGCGGTGGTCCCACCTGACCCCATGCCGAACTCAGCAGTGAAACGCCGTAGCGCCGATGGTAGTGTGGGGTCTCCCCATGTGAGAGTAGGACACTGCCAGACATCAATTAGTCAGAGAAGCCATCCGTCACCGGATGGCTTTTTTGCGTTTGGGAAAAAGCAAAACAATTAACTATAAGTTAATGCACTTTCCCTTGTTCGATACCAATACCTGTTTGCGAGCGGATAAACTGATTGCGAAACATTTTCCTTTCCTGCATTCCTTGTGCCGAAGTATCGGTAATTGAGAATAACCAAGCTCCGATAAATGCGATAAACATGGAAAACAGAGCTGGATATTCATAAGGATAGATAGGTTTTTCATGACCAAGAATACTAACCCAAATCGTAGGGCCTAGGATCATTAATACAACCGCTGTCAGTAATCCCAACCATCCACCAACTAACGCTCCACGTGTAGTCAGCTTGCTCCAATACATTGACAATAAAATAATAGGAAAATTACAACTTGCAGCAATGGAGAAAGCCAAACCAACCATAAAGGCAATGTTTTGTTTTTCGAATAAAATACCCAAGCCAATAGCAACCAATCCCAGAATAACGACGGTAATTTTTGAGACTTTTAGCTCATCTCGTTCATTAGCTTGCCCTCGTTTAATCACATTGGCATAAAGATCATGAGATACTGCGGAAGCGCCTGCTAGTGTTAACCCGGCTACTACAGCTAAAATAGTGGCAAAAGCAACGGCAGAGATAAAACCAAGGAAAAAATCACCGCCAACGGCGTTTGCCAGATGGACAGCGGCCATATTTGTACCACCAATTAATGCTCCAGTTGTGTCTTTGAATGCAGGGTTGGCACTGACCAATAAAATTGCACCAAATCCGATAATAAACGTCAGGATATAAAAATAGCCGATAAAGCCCGTTGCATAGAAAACACTTTTACGCGCTTCTTTAGCATCACTGACGGTAAAAAACCGCATGACAATATGAGGCAACCCTGCAGTACCGAACATTAATGCCAATCCTAAAGAGAGTGCAGAGATAGGATCAGATACCAATCCTCCGGGACTCATGATGGCAGGTCCAAGGGAGTGTACTGCAATAGCTTCTTTAAACAGGGTATTAAAATTGAAATTAACCGCTTTCATGACCATCATAGCCATGAATGTTGCTCCTGCCAGTAACAAAACGGCTTTAATAATCTGGACCCATGTTGTCGCCAGCATTCCGCCAAATAAGACATAAAGCACCATCAAAATACCGACTAAGACAACAGCGACATAATAATTTAATCCGAATAGTAACTCGATCAGTTTTCCAGCTCCGACCATCTGAGCTATTAGATATAACGCAACAACAACTAACGAACCCATTGCGGATAAGGTACGGATGGGGCGCTGTTTCAGCCGATAAGAAGCGACATCAGCGAAGGTGTACCGCCCCAAATTTCTTAATCTTTCAGCAATCAGGAATAGAATAATTGGCCAGCCAACCAGAAAGCCAATGGAATAGATCAGCCCATCATAGCCAGAGGTATAAACTAACGCTGAAATACCCAGAAACGAGGCGGCAGACATATAGTCACCTGCAATCGCCATACCATTTTGGAATCCAGTAATACGACCGCCAGCGGTATAATAATCTGAGCGTGAAATAGTCCGCTTTGAAGCCCAGTAAGTAATGCCCAGCGTTAACCCGACGAATAACAGGAACATGATAATTGCCTGAATATTCAAAGGTTGTTTTTCTACATTACCTGAAATGGCACTTGCTTGAGCTAGGATAGGGAAGAGGGAGGAAAATAATAATACGCTTTTTTTCATTTTCTCACCTCGTTGAGAATGGTTGACGTTAGACGATCAAATTCACCATTCGCCCTGATTACATAAATTCCAGTCAGTATGAAAGATATGAAGATGATGCCAATTCCTACAGGAATTCCCCGCGTCACACTGGTATTTTCATGAAGTTGTGTTCCAAGCCATTCAGGCGCAAAAGCAATAAGGAAAATAAAACCAACATAAAGCACTAACATAATGATGGATAACAGCCAGGCAAAACGTCCTCGCTTCTTAACTAGCTCCTTAAAGCGAGAGTTATTTTCAATCTCTTGATAAATGTCGTCACTCATTGGAGTATCTCCTGTTGATTTTAAACGCCACACCTTAAGCCCAGATAAGGCTCCGTACTTTTGGTGATACGTTATTTAGGCCGCCTTACGGCGGCGCATATGTTTTACGACATATTGATGGATTGTTTTTCTTCCAGCAGTTTTTCAACAACACCCGGATCGGCCAGCGTGGAGGTATCTCCTAAATTGCTGGTATCACCAGAAGCAATTTTGCGCAAAATACGCCGCATAATCTTTCCAGAACGCGTTTTGGGCAGAGAGTCTGTCCAATGAAGGATATCAGGTGTTGCAATTGGGCCGATTTCTTTACGAACCCAATCTCTGACTGCGGTATACAGCTCAGGAGAAGGTTCTTCACCATGAACTAGCGTGACATAGGCGTAAATAGCTTGTCCTTTAATATGATGCGGGATACCCACAACGGCAGCTTCAGCGATTTTGGGGTATGCAACTAAGGCTGATTCAATTTCTGCGGTTCCCAAACGATGGCCTGAAATATTCAGAACATCATCAACACGGCCAGTGATCCAGTAATAGCCATCTTCATCACGTCGAGCACCATCGCCACTGAAATACATTCCCTTGAAAGTGGAAAAATAAGTCTGTTCAAAACGCTCATGATCGCCATATAACGTTCGTGCCTGTGCTGGCCAGGAATCTGTGATAACGAGATTGCCTTCACTCACGCCCTCTAAAATTTCACCGGAATTATCAACTAAGGCTGGACTAATACCAAAAAACGGCAGAGTGGCGGAGCCTGCTTTGAGATCGGTAGCGCCTGGTAACGGTGTGATCATGAATCCACCGGTTTCGGTTTGCCACCATGTATCTACGATAGGACATTTACTGTTGCCTATTTTTTTGTAATACCATTCCCATGCTTCTGGATTAATAGGTTCGCCCACAGATCCCATAATGCGCAATGACGTACGTTTAGTACCTTCTATGGCTTTATCACCTTCGGCCATCAATGCTCTGATAGCGGTTGGCGCAGTATAAAGAATGTTCACTTTATGCTTATCAACCACCTGACAAAGACGGTTAACATTGGGATAGTTGGGGACACCTTCAAACATTAAAGTGGTGGCTCCACAAGACAGAGGCCCATATAGCAGGTAACTATGCCCTGTTACCCACCCTATGTCGGCGGTACACCAGTAAATCTCTCCTGGACGATAGTCAAACGTGTATTTAAACGTTAAAGATGTGTAGACTAAATAACCACCCGTCGTATGCAGGACGCCTTTAGGTTTGCCTGTAGAGCCTGAAGTATAAAGAATGAATAATGGATCTTCGGCACCTATTTCTTCAGCGGGACACTCAGCACTCACACTTTCGGTCAGTTCGTGCCACCATAAATCACTATTGTCATTCCAGTTTTTGGTATTTCCGGTACGCTTAAAAACAACCACATGAGTCACACTAGTAACGTCAGAATGGTTGAGCGCCTCATCGACATTTTTTTTCAATGGGATTGTGCGGCCTGCTCGCAAGCCTTCATCTGCGGTAACCACGAGCTTAGCGTTGCAATCGATCACTCGGCCAGCGATGGCATCAGGAGAGAAGCCACCAAAAATGACGGAATGGATCGCTCCGATACGGGCACAGGCCAACATTGCGACGGCGGCTTCTGGCACCATTGGCATATAGATAGCCACAACATCGCCTTTTTTGATCCCCAGTTTTTTCAATACATTAGCAAACTGGCAGACGTCATGATGTAATTCTCGATAGGTAACATGGCGAGATTCTGCGGGATTATCTCCTTCCCATATAATGGCAGTTTGATCACCACGTTCTTGCAAATGGCGATCAAGACAATTGGCACTTAAGTTCAGGGTGCCATCTTCAAACCAGCGGATGCTGATATGCCCAGGATCGAAAGAGGTATTTTTGACCTTGGTGTAGGGCCTAATCCAGTCAACTACGTTACCTTTTTCACCCCAGAAACCCTCTGGGTCTTGTAATGACCTTTGATAGTCATATAGGTACTGTTGCTTGCTTATCAGGGCCGTGTCTGCAATATCAGCAGGAATAAGATGCTTGATTATTTGAGTCATATTTTTATCTCCTTGCAATTGTTAATACTATGTCAAAACAAGGTTAACTTAAGTGTAAGAAGAAATTTTGTTTCTTTTTTGCGCGGAAGATCACGCAATAAAGAGAATAAATTTTATGGAATGATCATTTAATGCTGTAGATTTAATCAATACTAAGTAATGAGTTTATTATTTTAATTGGATTTATATTCTGTTATTTAAGTTTATTATTGATATTTTTATCTATGAGGAGGTATGAAACGTGAATGTATAAAGGAAACCACAGCAATAACATGGAATTGATAATCATTTTCATTATTGTTCAATTCACTATAATCATGTTGTTCACAAGGTGTGAGCTTTATATATTCTAAATTCTAAACAACTGGAGATATGATATGAGCCATTCATTGCCTTCTCTACCTTACTCCTATGATGCGCTAGAGCCTCATTTCGATAAACAAACGATGGAAATTCACCATACTAAACACCATCAGACGTATGTCACTAACACGAATACGGCTCTGGAAGCCTTTCCAGAATTAAGCGAACTTCATATCGATGAACTCATTCAGCAGCTTGATAAAATTCCAGCTGATAAACGCACTTTTATTCGTAACAATGCGGGTGGTCACTCAAACCATAGCCTGTTTTGGAAAGGTTTAAAATTAGGCACAGTATTGGATGGTGCTTTGAAGGCCGCGATTGAGCGTGATTTTGGCAATATTGACAGTTTCAAAGAAAAATTTGAACAAGCGGCAGCAACTCGTTTTGGCTCTGGCTGGGCGTGGTTGGTACTGAAAGAAGATGGCAAACTGGCTGTTGTTTCAACGGCCAATCAGGATAGCCCACTAATGGGTGAAGAAATAGCGGGCGCTTCTGGTTACCCGATTGTGGGTCTGGATGTATGGGAACATGCTTATTACCTGAAATATCAAAATCGCCGCCCTGATTACATCAAAGCATTTTGGCATGTAGTCAACTGGGATGAAGCAGCAAAACGTTACGAAGAAAAAACGAAATAATCCCTCCTATTATTTTTTCATAAGAATGCGGGTCATTGCTGTGCCCCGCATTCTTATTGTCTGTAATCTTGGTTATTATGCCTGGATAATACGTGTACATCTCCATTAGCTCATTGAGAGGGAATAAAGAATGTATTATCCACAAATATATAGAGGCAAAATATCATCGTCAGAAACATTGGGTTTCAGTGCGATCAATAAATTGGTGGTGAATGGTCGTTTACAGCTAACCTCTCTTGGGCTAGAAGGCGATGAACAAGCGGAAACTCGCTTTCATGGTGGCGCTGATCGTGCGCTTTGCCATTATCCAGGTGAGCATTACCTATTTTGGAAAAGGCAATTTCCTGAATTGGCGGAATTATTTGCCTCCCCCTTGTTTGGTGAAAATATATCTACAGAAGGCATGACAGAAGATAATGTCTATATTGGTGATATTTTCCACTGGGGTGAAGCTCTGATTCAAGTAACTCAACCACGTTCTCCATGTTATAAACTCAATTTTATTACAAACATCAATGAGTTTGCTGCGATGATGCAAAATAATGGGCGATGTGGTTGGTTATATCGAGTTATCTCTCCTGGTTTGGTCAGTGCTGGTGAACCGATAAAACTGTTAAGCCGTAATAGCGATGTTTCTGTTAAGGAAGCTATTTCCATTGCTTTTCATAACCCATTTGATGAAGAGCTGTATCGTCGTTTAATGGGGGCGGCTGGGCTGTCTGCCAGTTGGAATCTGACGATGCAAAAGCGCATATTGCATGGAAAAATCGAGGATTTTAATCGTCGTTTATTGGGTAATTAACGGAATTTATATGCCAAAGGGGGGAAATGGATACCCTTTGGCATTGATATAGAATCGGCTGTTACGGATGAGCGATCAAGCCTACCGCTTCATAGACTTTATCCAAGGTTGCCTGAGCGCGAGCCTGAGCCTTGGCCGCACCTTCTGCCATAATTTGGTTAAGTAAAGCTTCATCATTACGGAAATGATGGAAACGTTCCTGTAAGCCTGTCAGCATTTCACTTACTGCGTCTGCGACGGCTCCTTTCAGATGGCCGTACATTTTACCTTCAAACTCGGCTTCTAATTCAGGAATAGTTTTACCTGTTACACCAGCGAGGATATCCAGTAAGTTGGAAACGCCGGGTTTGTTTTCCTGATCATAACGCACGCAAGGTGGCTCGTCAGAATCGGTAACCGCGCGTTTAATTTTCTTGGCGACGGATTTAGGGTCTTCCAGCAGAGCAATGACGTTATTGCGATTATCATCCGATTTCGACATTTTCTTGCTTGGATCTTGCAATGACATCACGCGAGCACCACCTGTTGGAATGAATGGCTCTGGAACAGTGAAAATATCGCCATATAAAGCGTTAAACCGCAGCGCCAAATCACGGGTTAATTCAAGGTGCTGCTTTTGGTCAATACCCACAGGGATCTGATTAGCCTGATAAAGCAAAATATCGGCAGCCATTAGAACCGGATAATCAAACAGGCCAGCATTGATATTTTCTGCATGGCGAGCTGATTTATCCTTGAACTGAGTCATACGGCTTAGTTCACCGAAATAAGCGTAGCAATTTAGCACCCAGCTTAACTGGGAATGTTGTGGCACGTGTGACTGAACGAAGATGGTACTTTTCTTTGGATCAATACCACAGGCAAGGTAAAGCGCCAGCGTGTCCAGCGTGCGTTTTTTCAGTTCATTAGGATCTTGACGCACGGTAATGGCGTGCTGGTTAACGATGCAATAGATGCAATCGTATTCATCTTGCATTTTAACCCACTGACGTAACGCCCCCATATAGTTACCGATGGTCAATTCACCGGAGGGTTGTGCGCCGCTGAATACAATAGGTTTTTGGGAGTTTGGTTTCATTGCAGTGGGTTCATTCATTTTATTAAGCTTCCTGTATTTTCAGACTGGATAATGGGTTCAAAGTGGATAGTCCAATAATTGGGAGTAAATCCGAAAAATGGTCCAATACATAATTTGGGTGGCTCGATGCTATCGACTCTCCGTAGTTATAGCCATAGGTTAAGCCAACACATGGGCAACCTGCCGCTTGCGCAGCCAAAATATCATTACGGGAATCGCCAACAAAAAGCAATTCTTCTTTATGCAAACCAAACATACCCATCGTTAGATAGAGTGGTGCGGGATGAGGCTTTTTCTCTTTAACATCGTCACCGCCGAGTACCAATGAAAAGTATTCACTGATACCTAATGATTCCAGCAATGGAGCAATAAAAGGGGTGGGTTTATTCGTAACAATCGCCATTGGCAAATGGTGGTTTGCCAGTTCTGCCAACGTTTCTTTTACCTGGGGAAACAGTTGGCTGCCTGTGGTTACACTGGTTTCATAAAACTTATCAAACAACTTGCGTGTTTCGCTATGCAATTCGGCAGACAGTTCTGCTCCAGCCCACTTTAACGCGCGTTCAACCATGACATCAGCACCATTGCCTATCCAGACAGCGACGTGTTCCTTGCCCGCGGCGGGTAAGCCTTTGGCCATCAGAGCCTGATCCAAAGCATCAGCCAGACCGCCCGCACTGTCCACCAGTGTGCCATCCAAATCAAATGCAATGGCACGAATTCCTTTTACGACATCATTTTTCATTATGCTACCTTCGATAATTCGCGGCGCATCTCATCAATAACCGCTTTATAATCTGGCTGGCTGAAAATAGCTGAGCCGGCAACGAACATATCTGCGCCAGCTTGAGCTGCCGCAGCAATATTATTGGGTTTGATACCCCCATCAACTTCGAGACGGATATCGTATCCGCTGTTATCAATGATTTTGCGTACCTGACGCAGTTTTTTCAGTGTTTCTGGAATGAAAGATTGACCACCGAAACCTGGGTTAACAGACATCAACAGAATCACATCCAACTTATCTAATACATAATCAAGATAGCTAAGCGGCGTTGCTGGATTGAAAACCAAGCCCGCTTTGCAGCCATGTTCCTTGATAAGTTGCAGAGTGCGATCGATATGCTCACTCGCTTCAGGATGGAAAGTGATATAAGTTGCACCAGCCTGAGCAAAATCAGGAATAATGCGATCAACAGGTTTTACCATTAGGTGAACATCAATTGGCGCAGTAATGCCATAGTCGCGCAATGCCTGGCAGACCATTGGGCCAATCGTCAAATTTGGCACGTAATGGTTATCCATGACATCAAAGTGCACAACATCAGCACCTGCTGCCAACACCTTAGCGGTATCTTCACCTAATCGGGCAAAATCTGCAGATAGAATGGATGGGGCAATCAGAAAATCTTTCTTCATTGTTATCTTCTCCAATTCATTGTTTTATCCCCTGTTATTTCAGGGGCTGGAAACCTCAATCACTCCTGGCAGTATAACGCCAAAAGTTCATCAACTTTACTGCGGGCAAGAATATTTCTGCTTATTGTCCGGCGGGCTTTAACAATATAAAGGGAAGCCTGATGATACCATTCTCGTGTCATCGGAGTGTCATGGTTAGATATGAGTACCGGAATGCCTTTTTGAGACGAGATATGATAGGCGATATTCGCCAGATTTTCCTGATCGAGAAGGTTAAAACTATTTGTATGATAGGCGGTAAAATTAGCCGTAGCCGAAAGTGGGGCATACGGGGGATCACAATAAATCACCGAACCCTTTGAGGCATTGTTTAATGCTATTTCGTAAGGTTGGCAGATGAACGTGGCCTTTTGGGATTTTTCTGCAAACCAGTAAAGCTCATTTTCAGGAAAATAAGGCTTTTTATAGCGGCCAAAAGGCACATTAAATTCACCCCGTGAATTATAACGACAAAGTCCGTTATAGCAGTGGCGGTTCAGGTAAAGAAACAGCAAACTGCGGCGAAAAGGATCTTTGCTTTTGTTGAACTCTTCTCGCAGGCGATAGAAGTTTTCGGCAGTGTTGAACTCCGATGAAAATAATGGACGGGCATGATTAATAAATTCATCCGCACGAGATTTTACGGCATTGTACAGATTGATCAGATCGCTATTGATATCTGACAAAATGTAAGAATCATAATCGGTATTGAGAAATACCGAGCCTGCGCCAACAAATGGCTCAATCAAGCAATCGCCCTCTGGCAGATGACGTTTAATATCATCTACCAAGGGGTATTTTCCACCGGCCCATTTTAAGAAAGCGCGTTTTTTTTTCATGCCGTCAAATTAGTTATTCAATAATTTCAGAGCCGCAGATTGTACTCTGTTTAGGACAGCATATCAGCGCCTAATCAAAATAGTTTTATTTTTTCAGATCTTGCTGAACTTGTTGTAGTTTTCTGACCCAAGGCTTTTTAGCCTGAACTTCAGCAGGCAGTGCGGAAATGGCTCTTTTAGCATCAGAAACAGAACCATAATTACCGTGGATCAAGATAAACCATGTTTTGCCATCGCGTTTAGTCGCATAAACCTTGTAATTAGCAAGGTTATTTTTTTTCGCGAAGGCGCTTAAGGTATCAGAACGGCTGGCACTACTCAATTGTAGTGTGAATCGATTTGCGGGTGCTTTCAGCAGATCACCACCAGCATCGGCGATATGCTTTTTATTGGTCTGATATTGACTAGTTGCTTTGGAGTGATTGTCTTCTCTGGCCTTATTCTCTATTTTCGGTGGTGTAACTTTCTCTGGTTTGCTTGGCTCAACAGGTGAAGTCGTGGGTTTGGCCTGCGGTTGTGTCAGATTGTTTTGCACAGAATGATTAATGGTACTTTGTTGTTGATTCAAAGCATCGGAAATATCACCGGGTAACTCTATACGTTGATTGTAGCCACCCGTTCCAGTGTCGGGAGGAAGATCTTTGCTGGGTGTACTATTAATGGGTGGCGGACTGATTTCACGTGCGCCATGAGTTACTGGTTCTGACGGATTTTCTTGCTCGCTACCAGTGGAATTGGCAGAAAGCGAAGGAGAACCAGAAAGGTCAATACTCTTTTCCGCTGCATTTTGCTGTTTTTCATGCTCAGTGGGTGATTTTAATGCAGAGCTGATAGCAATAATCAGAAGTAAAAGTACCAAAATGCCAACACCGATCATTATTTGTTGGCGAGATATTGCGAGCTTAGGTTGATTAAATTGGCTTCTGGAACGCTGAGGATTGCGATCAGAAGTATCAGGCTTTAATTCACTTGCTGTTTTTTGTTTGTTTTCTGATTTTAATTCGTCCACATGCCCTCCTAACAGAGATAGTTCTGCCAATTGTTATTGAAGAGGTTTGGCAGTCTGACCTAACTAAAACCGATGATGCTTTATTTGATAATCTCGCTATTGTATAGCATAACAGCTAGAGAATAATTCATCATGCAGCTTTTGTTATCAGTGCAAATTTTGCCATATCCAGCAATTCCCTTCATCTTCCAAATTTCAGCCTGGCAGTAAAATTCACTGCCAGAGCAATAAGTTGGAATTAATTAGGGAGTACGTGTATCTAGCGGAGGGATAGCTGAGCTAGACGAATAGCATCCAAGATAACGTCTTTCCCAATATCAGAACGAAGTTGTGCTTCCCCAATAGCGGTCGGTAATACCAGATGCAGTTTCCCAGCAGAAACTTTTTTATCACGCATCATATGAGGTAAATAGGCCTCAGGGGACATTGCTTCTGGGCCATTGACAGGTAATTTTGCGCGTTCCAGCAAGCGGATGATACGTTGGGTATCCTGTTTTGCGAATGTGCCGACAAGTTCAGATGCTTTGGCCGCCATCACCATACCCGCAGCAACAGCATGACCATGCAGCCAGACGCCGTAACCCATTTCAGCCTCAATCGCATGTCCAAAGGTATGGCCAAGGTTTAACAGAGCCCGCATTCCACTGCGTTCTTGTTCATCAGCTGCAACAACCAACGCTTTAAGTTCGCAGCAACGACGGATGCAGTAAGCCATTGCCTGGTTGTCGAGGGCCAGTAATTTCTCAATATTCTCTTCAAACCAGCCAAAGAATTCGCCATCCAGAATGATGCCATATTTAATGACTTCAGCCAGACCTGAATATAACTCTTGAGCAGGTAATGTTTTCAGACAATTGAGATCGACAATAACTGAAGCTGGCTGGTAGAACGCGCCTATCATATTTTTGCCGAGGGGGTGGTTGACTCCTGTTTTTCCACCGACGGAAGAGTCAACCTGAGAGAGCAGCGTGGTGGGTACTTGGATGAAACGAACACCGCGTTGATAGCTAGCTGCGGCAAACCCCGTCATATCACCGATTACACCACCACCAAGGGCGATAAGCGTTGTGTCACGGCCATGATTATTTTCCAGCAAGGCGGAAAAAATGTCATTGAGCACAAAAAGTGATTTGTGCTGTTCACCGTCAGGCAAGATAACTGCATTTACCCGAAGATCCATTCTCTGCAATGTGGATTTCACCTGTTCGAGATACAGGGGAGCCAGCGTTTCGTTGGTCACAATCATGACTTGTTGACCCGCTTGCAGAGGCTTGAATGCCTCACTGTCAGAAAATAGCCCTTCGGCTATGGTAATTGGATAGCTTCTTTCACCTAACGTAACAGTCACTTGTTCCATATCAGCTTTTGCCTTATCGTTTGCCGCTGAGCGGACTCGCTATAATCAGTTTTTTTCCAGTAGTTCAATGATTTGGTTAGCGACGACTTTGGCGCTTTGCTCATCTGTGCGAATAGTCACGTCAGCAATTTCCTCATAAAGAGGATTGCGCTCATCAGCCAAATTCTCTAAAACTTCTCGTGCTGGTGCATCAACTTGAAGTAAAGGGCGTTTTTTATCGCGCTGGGTACGAGCCAACTGTTTTTCGATGGTTGTTTCTAAATAGACGACCACACCACGGGCAGACAGGCGATTGCGGGTTTCTTTTGATTTAACAGAACCCCCTCCAGTAGCCAATACGATGCCTTGTTTTTCAGTCAGTTCGTTTATTATTTTTTCTTCGCGATCGCGGAAGCCTTCTTCGCCTTCCACATCAAATACCCAGCCCACGTCAGCTCCGGTACGTCGCTCAATTTCTTGATCAGAGTCGTAAAACTCCATATTGAGTTGCTGAGCTAACTGACGACCAATAGTGCTTTTGCCGGCACCCATAGGCCCAACCAGAAAGATATTGCGTTTCTCTGCCATGTTTTTGGTATTACTAAGACTGTTTGTTAATGATAACCCGCCCCGCCAATCAGATTAGCCACGGGACCTAAACTGAAACCTCATGAGTGATAATGTGAGATCAGATAAGAAAATTATCTCAGCACATCAGCCTGTATTGCAACTATATAAATTTCGCCCGAACTGAATCACTGGGTTCATGCTTTTGCTGCAATTTGCAATCTGTTGGGTATAAGCTCTTGCTTGCGATATTAGATCTGCTCACTCAATTAGTTAATCCTTGTATGCTAAATTACTCTCAGCGTCAAATCCATAAACAGGCCAGACCAAGAAAAACAACACAATTACGTTATTAATGGATTGATTTTTATATTATATTTCTCTCTGGTTAAATATCGGTCAGTTGAGGTGTAATAAAAATTACGAGTTCCCGACGGCTATGTTTTTCTCCTTGTTGGTTAAATAATGCCCCCAATAGGGGCAGATCTGACAAATAAGGAACTTTTTGTAAACTCGCGGTTTTTTTCTGTTGGAAGATCCCTCCGAGAATCAAGGTCTCTCCATTTCTAATGGTAACTTGGGTTATTATCTCTTGTTTATCGATAGATAAATTTTCATTTCCTCCTTGGTTGATGGGAAAACCAGGTGCATTCTGACTAATTTTCAACGCGAGCCGGATTTTTCCCTGCCTTAAAATATGGGGAGTCACTTCCATGCCCAATACCGCCTCTTTAAATTGAACGGTAGTTTTGTCCTTATCCTGAACAATATAGGGAATATCAGAACCTTGCTTGATACTGGCTGTTTGCTGGTGTGAAGCGGTTAGTCGTGGGCTGGCAATGATATCAAGCTGGTTTTCCTGCTCTAGTGCACTGAGTTCCAGTTCTAGTAAGTTTGCGTGAATGCGGGCGGTATTTAGTACCAGCCTATGGCGCTGGTTGCCAGCGGGTTGATGGAGATTTAAGCGGTTTAGACCTATTGATTGATGATGTGGATCGGCGTTTACTCCCCAGTGAATCCCCAATTCATGCAAAGCTTCCTGACTGCTGGTAACAATATGAGCAGTAATCTGTACTTGTTGCTGTGGGGTATCGACTTCTTTCAGCCAGTTTTTAATACGGGTAATGGCATCAAATTTATCTTCCAGGATCAGGCTGTTGGTTAAGGGATCGTGTTCAACCTTTCCCCATTTTGTCAGTAGTGCGGGATGATTTTGCTGTAATTGTTCTGCCACTTGCCCTGCATCGGCGTATTGCAAAGTAATAGCCTGATATTCGATCTCTTGTTCTTGCTCATTTTGCTCTGCCGGAGAAAAATCCGTGGCATTCTCTATCATCGGAGGCTGGAACGGATCTCTTATTGGCATTTCGAAATTTGGTTCTTCTCCGGTAAAACCCAATAGGGGAAATAAGAGACAGCTTAGGAGAAGCAAAGAATAGCGGTTCATGCTTTCTCCTTATCTGAAAAAACCATGTGAACCATTAGGTTATCATCGGCAGGTGTAATGGTGATGTGCTTAATTAATAACGGTGGCTGCAATTTTTGCATTTCATTCAAGAAATGCAAAAATTGGCCGTAATTTAGCGACAGCATGATATGCAAGAAAACGTGTTCGTTTTCTTTGTGGATTTTCCACTCCATTAGCTGACTACCGGAATGGGTTAGTGGAATATGCAGTCGTTTGAGTATGGTGGTATGATTTTTTGAGGATGAAAGAGGGTCATTTTCAGCAAGGCTTGTGGTCATATGCTGGATCTGCTGTTGCGTTTCAGGCAAAGAGGGGAGTTCAGCAAGCTTTTGCTGAGAGAGTACCGTATTGTGTTGCTGCTGCTTAATATTGCTCTGGAGGGTATGAATTTCATATCTATTTTTCTGCCAAACCAAAAAGTAGAACCCCAACAGCAGTGAAATAATAAGCAATTGCTGCAAGACAAGCTGTTGCCAGACAGGTCGATAAAACCATTCAAGATAATTATTTCTCATCGGACTCTCCCATCAACCAATTTGCATCAATGGTAAAAACCTTGAAATGATCTTCTGTCGTGGTCATTTTGCTAAGTTGCACATTGATAAGTGAAGTGTCGTCAGTCAGGTTATCCAACAAATTGGAGATATCTGTATAGTTTTGACTGCGAGCGGTAAAAATTAATTGTCCACTGTCGTCACTAAATGCAGTCAGCCAACTGTTCTCTGGTAGCAAATGAGGAAGCCGACGAAATAGCTGTAAATAACGTTGATTCTGTTCCATGAATAGGCGTTTTTTCCGTAATTGTTGTGACAATTGTTGATGCTGTTGCACGGCTTGGTCTGTTGCGCTGATAGTTTGTTGTAATTGAGTCAATTGGTGAGTCATTTCCGTTAATTGTCCGCGATATTGTTTAATCTGGTTTGTTTGCAGCGTAGACATAAACACCAATACTGCTGTCCACAATGTCAGTTGTAGGCAAAGTAATGCCCCCCATGTTTGGCACTGACGTTTCAGCCTTTTCTGCCGCCAGGGTAAGAAATTGACTTGATGCATCACTGATCACTCGGCCTGAGCGCTAAACCGGCGGCAATAATGAACGCATTCGTTTTATCTGGCAGCGGGGGATGATAATGACGGAACGCCATTAAGAGTTGCCAGATCTTGGCCGATTTTGTTGATACTGATGTCGATTGCTCTTCATCGCTGTAATAAATTGCATAATCTTCGGTTTCTGGTGTCATGGGGAGCTTGTTGATGATCTGGGCCAGATGGGAACCTGGTTGTGAAGTTATCAGGCCATAACTGAAAGGTCGGTTAGTCGGGGCGACCCATAGCCAATCTGTCATACGTTTGTGAACCAACCAACTGTCGTCAGGTACTCCTGCAAGTTTGGCGACATAACGCAATGCACAAGGGGCAATATCGATGGCATCAAGGGATAAATTGATCTCCGCAAACAAATTCAGCCAGAGGTTGAGATCTTTTTGACGGGTTGCACTGATACAAATGTGCTGACCATGGACACGATAATCCAACGCTAGGTCACTGGCAGGAAATTGTTTTTCAGCATTGGCGTGCACAAACCAGCCGAGTTCTGGCTCCTGCAAAGCAGTATAGTCAGGCACGGCGATCTGGCGCTGTAAGGTTTGTTGAACAGGGAGGGCTAATCTTAAGCTAAGATTATTAGGTAATATTTTTCGCCATTGCATTAAAATGCGGAGTAATTTTTCAGGATCTTGTAGCCGTCCTCCTGAAATAATCTCGCTGGATAAGTGATATTGCCAGCAATGCCGAAGTTGCCAACCGTCACGGCGTTTAATGGCAGCAAGAGCGCGGATGTAATGATCTTGGACATCCAATCCGATATACCATTTAGGTGGATACATATAGAGATCTCCTTATCTACTATCAACGAAAACATCAAGTTAATGAAAACCTAATGAAACATGAAAGCGGGATTGGTAAAGGTGATATCTAATTGTACATATCGTTATTGTACATATAGTGTTGTACAGCCCTTATACTAATCCCTTTATACTAAGCCTTTTATACTACGTACTGATCGTTTATAAACTGCCCGATTAACATGGCGTGAGAAATTTCAGGTGAAGTTCATAAAGTATTTTTTGATCCTTATTGTCGTTTGCATTTTATTGGGAGTTGCCTCGATTTTTGGTTTGTACAAATACATCGAGCCACAGCTTCCCGATGTTGCGACGCTAAAGGATGTCCGATTACAAACACCGATGCAGGTGTTCAGTGCTGATGGCGAATTAATAGCCCAATATGGTGAAAAACGCCGTTTACCCCTTACCTTGTCAGAAATCCCTCCCCTAATGGAGAAAGCCTTTATTGCTACGGAAGATAGCCGTTTTTATGAACACCACGGTGTTGATCCCATCGGGATTATCCGTGCTGTTTCTGTGGTAATGACTTCCGGTCATGCTTCGCAAGGAGCGAGTACCATCACTCAGCAGCTTGCGCGAAACTTTTTTCTTAGCCGAGAAAAAACATTGATACGTAAAGCAAAAGAGGCATTTCTGGCGATTAAGATCGAACAATTATTAACTAAGGATGAAATCCTGGAGTTGTATCTCAACAAGATCTATCTCGGCTATCGTGCTTATGGTGTTGGTGCTGCGGCTCATGTCTATTTTGGCAAGAACGTCAACGAGTTGACATTGGGTGAAATGGCGATGATTGCTGGCTTGCCGAAGGCGCCTTCAACGTTTAACCCACTTTATTCTTATGATCGCGCGATCAGCCGCCGCAATGTAGTATTGAGCAGGATGCTGGAAGAGGGATATATCTCTCGGCGCCAGTACGATGAAGCCAGAGAAGAAAAATTGGTTGCCCGTTATCACGCGCCACAAATCGTTTTTTCTGCGCCTTATCTGACAGAAATGGCCCGTCAGGAAATGATCAATCGTTATGGTGAAAATGCTTATACAGATGGTTATAAGGTCTATACCACTATCACACGCAAAACCCAGTTAGCGGCTGTGAACGCGGTTCGTTCCAATGTGATTGACTATGATGTCCGTCACGGTTACCGCGGCCCCCAGGAAGTGTTGTGGAAAGCCAATCAGCCAGCATGGAGCCAAACGCAGATTATCGATAAGCTGAAAACCTTGCCTAAATATGGTCCTCTGGTGCCGGCCATTGTGACAAACTCCAGCCCTAACCAGGCACAAGTGATGCTGGTGGATGGCAACAAAGTTGAGTTAACAATGGCAGGCGTGCGCTGGGCGCGTCCATTTAAAACCGACAGCTTACAAGGCGCTGTACCACATAGTGTCAATGAAGTTATTCGGGCTGGCGAACAAATTTGGATCAGAAAAGTCAATGATACCTGGTGGTTGGCTCAACTTCCCGACGTTAATGCGGCGCTGGTTTCCATCAATCCGATGAATGGTGCGATAGAAGCGTTGGTCGGTGGATTTGATTTTGAATTGAGTAAATTTAACCGTGTGACACAATCGTTGCGTCAGGTTGGTTCCAATATCAAGCCATTCCTGTATACCGCCGCAATGGATAAAGGGCTGACGCTGGCTTCATTGCTGAATGATGCACCAATCAGCCGTTGGGATGCCGGAGCAGGGACGGATTGGCGTCCGAAAAACTCCCCGCAGTCTTACGATGGGCCAATTCGTTTGCGTCAGGGGTTAGGGCAATCCAAAAACGTAGTAATGGTTCGAGCTATGCGTGCGATGGGGGTTGATTATGCTGCTGATTACTTAAAGCGTTTTGGTTTACCGAGTGAAAACGTTGTACGCACAGAATCTTTGGCTCTGGGTTCCCCTTCATTTACGCCGCTACAGTTAGTACGCGGTTATGCTGTGATGGCAAACGGTGGTTATCTGGTTGATCCTTACTTCATCAGCAAAATTGAGAATGATGAAGGAAAAGTGTTGTTTGAAGCGAAACCTAAACTTGCTTGTCCACAGTGCGAAAACATTCCGGTGATTTATGGTGAAACAGCACGTTCCATCGAATTATCTGAAGATTCCATTGAGAACGTGGCGCATTCTGATGTTCCGCAAAATCCAGCTTTACCGCCACAACCGGAGTTAGAAAGCGTATCGGGAAACATTAACGTAGATGATCAACAGTATGCCCCCCACGTTATCAGTACACCGCTGGCGTTCCTTATTCATGATGCCTTGAAGACCAATATCTTTGGTGAGCCAGGTTGGATGGGTACGGGCTGGCGTGCTGCCCGTGATTTGAAGCGCCGTGATATTGGTGGCAAAACCGGGACGACCAACAGCTCAAAAGATGCGTGGTTCTCTGGTTATGGCCCAGATAGGGTAGCAACAGCCTGGATTGGTTTTGACGAACATAGCCGAAGTTTGGGGCGCACTCCGGCATTAAAAGGTGAAGGTGGTGCGAAAACGGCTCAGCCAATCTGGGATGATTTTATGAAAGCAGCATTGGCAGGTGTTCCTGAGAAAGTCATGGAACCCCCTGCTGGTATTGTTTCTGTCACGATAGATCGGGCAACAGGCAAGCTAGCTAACGGTGGCAGCAATACCCGTAAAGAATATTTCATTGATGGCACTCAGCCGACGGAATATGCCGTACCTGATGTGGGTACGACGGTCACTGAAAATGGTGAAAGCCGTGAATTATTCTGATTGATCGGCCTGTAACCAAAATAACGGAACTGAAAGATAAAAAGGCCTTGCTAGGGAACTGGCAAGGCCTTTTGTTATTTACTGGGGAAGATATGATTATGATGCGAATTAATTTTGCAGGTGTAGTTAATTTGTTTATTTATTATTTTTAATAAGCTGAGTTATTTTTCATAAATATCATTAAAATTATTACATGTACCAAATTAAACCTTACTCTGTTTAGGTGTTTATTCTTTATCTCTGTATTTCACTTAAAACGAGTATAAAATGGGTATTGGGATAGCAATTGCATACTCATTTTTAAAGAATGCATTAATTAATGTTTCCTATTATTTTTTTGTTTGCAGGTAGCGTTGAGCAAAAAATAGGGCGCTGACATTTCTGGCTTCATTGAAATCGGGGTGCTCCAATAGTGACATCATGTCAGAGATTGGCCAGCGTTTCTGCACTAGTGGTTCGGGTTCATCTCCTTCCAAACATTCTGGATAAAGATCATGCGCAATCATGATATTCATCTGGCTGGAAAAGTAGGACGGTGCCATCGTCAATTTCGTCAACAGCTCCAGTTTTCCTGCACCGAAACCAATTTCTTCCTTCAATTCACGATTGGCGGCTGCAAAAATACTCTCGCCAGCATCAATAGCACCTTTTGGAAAACCTAATTCATATTGTTCAATGCCAACGGCATATTCGTGAATCAGAATTAATTCATCGCCGATAATCGGAATAATTAGAACTGCTTCACGATTTGTCGGTTTCATTCGTTCATAAACGCGTTTCACACCATTGCTAAATTCAAGATCAACAGATTGAATATTGAATAAGCGCGAGCGGGCAACGTCATTTATATTCAGAATCTTAGGTTTTTTCAGATCAATCATGCTTGCCCCTGATGGTTGTCATATACCGGATAATTGCAAATAATAATGCGCTAAATCACTTAAATATTACTGTATTTTTTAAGTGTTATGATGAAATGGTTACGCATTCAAACTTTGCTTTAATATGGCGGATTATGTTAGTAAATGATAGCGATTATCGCTTGAATGTATTTTTGTTGCTATCTTACTGACTCTTGCAAAAAGACGTTAGTTTATGGAAAGGTATGAGAAAAATTATATAACCTTTTGTAAATAAAATTAAAAATAGAAGACAAGAATAGGAATAGCCTGATTTTGGGTGTTTCATGAGATTGTTATTCTGCTGATCTCTGTACTGCTGTTATGAGCATGGGGAAAAAATGAGCTCATTGGTCATTATATTGGCTATTTTTATCATTAGCCTGATTATAATGGCTTCCTTTCTGATTTTCAGATGGAGGCGGCTTGGTAACGCGTGTTATCTACAGTCAATGACTAAAACTGTCAGCCGTAAACTGGATACTGATGAATACCAGGCCATAGAATCTTACTTGCGAAATATCCGTCTTCTGATGAAACCGAATAGCAGACACAGGGCGGATTATCCGGCACTACCTGCTAAACATGATAATGTTTATACCATCACGCATCCGATTAGCCGTTTCTCTACTGCAACGGATGGGGAGCACCATTGGCGTTATTATCTTGGTGAAACAGAAATACATTTACCTGTGTTGTTTGAGCCATTTATTAAGCAGCAAAACACAATAGAGATTGTTCGAACCTCATCAATCCCGCTTGTTATCGCGGTTAATGGTCACTTTTTGCAAGATTATCAGCAAGATCTGTTCATGACGAGAGTAACGGCAAAAACCGAACATGCCTCCATTCAAAAAAATGGCAATTCAAGTGCTAAATTACTGCATATCCGCAAGGAAACATTAGAAGAATATCGTTTACGAAAATCAACGGGCGTTCAGGGAATTATCCTGATGTGTGTTGGTTTATCATTGTGGTTTTTGGCTCTTTTTGTGCCCATTCCGATGCTGCCGTGGTTAATGCTGGTGGCATTTTTGTTGATTCTAGGCAGTTTTTGGTCACATTTTCGATTGCCATCTGGTCGAAAATTAGCTAGCGTCCATTGTTTCAATGGCATTCCGAAACGATGGGGAATATTTAGCGAATTTGAGCCGGAGCAAAGAAAAAATATCTCTCTGGGCGGCATTGATCTGATTTATCCCTTACATTGGGAGCCTTATATTTCCCATGATCTTGATCAGAATACCGATATTGACATTTACACCAACTGCCATGTTGTGCGGCAAGGGCGCTATCTCTCTTTGCATGAAGAAGAGAAGCACTATCCTTATCAGCGTAGTAGCAAGAATGTGATGTTGGTGGTTTTCTCTGTATTCGTCATGCTGTTGCTTTACTTTTACCAGCCGGTGAACTTATCCATGCGGCTGAGTTTTGCCTGGTTATATGGCAGTAATACCAAGGTTATTACCAGCTTTCATGAGCTACAAAATATGCCGTTGAAGGAAGGGGATGTATTAAAGGTCAAAGGTGTTGGGATGTGTTATGTTCCCCCTAATATCATGCCCAAAGCCAATATAACAATATTCGCACCATTTGATTGTATGGGTATCTATTGGAATAGTGAAATTCCATTACCTATGCTGGAATCTGAAGTTGTCGAAAGTGCTTCAGCACTGATTACAGCGGTTGGTGAGCAATTACATCCAGTTGAACGTAAAAGTAATCCTGGCCTGAATGCAGCCATTGCCAAATCGGGTATGATTTTGCTCGACAATTTTTCACAAATCATTTTGAAAACACAAAAGTTGTGCCAAAACGATGCTGAGTGTGACCGTTTGAAAAATGCATTGGTCAATTTGGGAAATGCCAAAAGTTGGGCCAACTTGTTAAAAGCCGCAGAAAGCGGCAAGCTGGACGGCACCAAGGTGCTATTGCGTTCTGTCAGTGCTAATGCGTTGGAAAAACTGGTTGATTCGACTACAGCATCATTTATCTATCGCGAGATTGATAGAATGGTCATTCTTATAAACAGCCCATCTCCGGGAGGCGTTTTATTGCTGAGTGATGAGGGGAAAACTTTAGTGGAATACCCGATGCGGACACACTATATATACGAACACTCAGCTTTAGATCGGTGGCGGGAATTACAGGGGTTGTTAGAACTGTTGATGAAGACACCATTTGAAACAGAGGGGATTGTGACAAAATTGTCAGAAGATCCCAATGGGACGCGCCATATCATGTTGCATCGTGAACCGGATTCCACATCGATTATTCGTTACCTGGGAAGTTGCCTGCTGCTGGTGATCTTGCTGGTAACGTTGATCGTCAACGTCATATTGATTATCAAGAAAAAGCACAAGAACCGATGGCGTCTCCAACATATTACCCAATACTACGATAACTGTTTTAATGGGAGAAATATCCATGCAGAATTCAGACACTGATCAGGCTGTTCGCCTTGATAAATGGCTGTGGGCTGCCCGTTTTTATAAAACCCGTTCCCTCGCACGTGAAATGATTGAAGGGGGAAAAGTCCATTATAATGGGCAACGGAGTAAGCCGAGTAAGCTGGTTGAATTGAATGCAGAGATTAAACTGCGTCAGGGAAATGATGAAAAAACGGTGATCGTCTTGGCATTGTGCAGTCACAGACGGAGTGCTACCGAAGCCCAGCAACTTTATCAGGAAACGGCGGAGAGCATTATCAATCGGGAAAAAATGGCATTAGCTCGTAAAATGAATGCACTCACGATGCCGCATCCTGCTCGTCGTCCAGATAAAAAAGAACGGCGTACACTAATAAAATTCAAAAACGCAAAATTAAATGAGTCGGAAAATACTTAATCGATTTTAAGTTGCATCCAATAAAAACGGGCAATTTAAAAGACGAAGGGGACAACCGCCTCAGTGAAATGAGAGAGATTTATGACCAAGCATGACCAATTACACCGCTTTTTATTTGCAAGCCATTCTGTCAGGGGGGAACTTGTTTCCGTTAGTGAAACTTACCAACGGATGCTGGAGAATCATCATTTTCCCCAACCGGTACAGCAGCTATTGGGTGAATTGTTGGTCGCAACCAGCCTGTTAACCGCTACCTTGAAATTCAATGGGGATATCACGGTACAGATTCAGGGGGATGGGCCGGTCAAACTGGCGGTGATTAATGGTAACAACCTGCAACAAATGCGTGGTACGGCGCGCATCGATGGTGAAGTGAATGCCGCAAGTAGCCTGCACGATATGATCGGCAATGGTTATATGGTGATCACGGTGACTCCAACAGAAGGGGAACGTTATCAGGGGGTTGTGGCGCTGGAAGGCAATACGCTGGCAGAATGTCTGGATGCGTATTTCAAACAGTCAGAGCAGTTACCAACTCGCCTGTTTATCCGTACTGGGATGCAGGATGGAAAAATAGCCGCAGGTGGCATGTTATTGCAGATCTTGCCTGGGGCACAGGAAGGCAGCGAAGAGATGCTTGACCATTTGGTGCAACTAACTGCAACCATTAAGGGTGAAGAGTTGTTTACGCTGGATGCGAAAGAGATTTTGCATCGCCTTTATCATGAAGAAGATGTCACGCTATATGAACCTCAGCAAGTTGCATTTCGTTGCACCTGTTCCCAGCAACGTTGCGCTGATACCCTGGTGACATTATCGGAAGCCGATCTACAGGAAATGTTGCACAACGATGGCAAAATTGACATGCAATGTGAATTCTGTGGTATGCATTATGTTTTCGACGAGAAAGATATCAACGCAATAAAAGCTGCAAAAACAGAGCGGTTGCACTAATTAAGTTTCATAGGGCGTTATATACGCCCTTTTTATTACGAATGACTTTGTCATTCCGTGTCCTGTGTCTCATATAAACTTAAAAAAAATAATGTGATTTCAATTTTTTGATAACAATCGCTGTTAATTAGTCATAATTATTTATTATCCCCCACAGAGATAAAGTATAACCGACCAGGAGCAACAAATGAGCGTTACAGGCATTACTGAGCAGGAACTTGCGGTTTATGGTATTCATGGTGTTAGTGAAATTGTCTATAACCCAAGTTATGAACTGTTATTCTCTGAAGAAACTCAACCCACGCTACAAGGGTATGAGCGTGGCACATTGACTAACCTCGGTGCTGTCGCGGTAGATACAGGTATTTTCACGGGGCGTTCACCGAAAGATAAATATATTGTCCGTGATGAAGTGACCCGCGACACCGTATGGTGGGCTGATCAGGGCAAAGGAAAGAACGATAATAAACCGCTCAATCAGGAAACCTGGTCTCATCTAAAAGGTTTGGTTACTCAGCAGCTGTCAGGCAAACGTTTGTTTGTGGTTGATGCTTTTTGCGGAGCCAATGCGGATACGCGTCTGAAAGTGCGTTTTATCACTGAAGTGGCGTGGCAGGCGCATTTTGTGAAAAATATGTTTATCCGCCCATCAGACCAAGAATTAGTTGGCTTCACACCTGATTTTATTGTGATGAACGGCGCTAAATGCACCAACCCACAATGGAAAGAACAGGGGCTGAATTCTGAAAACTTTGTTGCTTTTAACCTGACAGAGCGTATGCAGTTAATTGGTGGTACCTGGTACGGTGGTGAAATGAAAAAAGGGATGTTCTCAATGATGAACTACCTGTTACCACTAAAAGGTATTGCTTCTATGCACTGTTCTGCCAACGTGGGTGAAGCGGGGGATGTTGCTATTTTCTTTGGTCTTTCTGGGACAGGGAAAACCACGCTTTCCACTGATCCGAAACGTCAGTTAATCGGTGATGATGAACATGGCTGGGACGATGACGGCGTGTTTAATTTTGAAGGTGGTTGCTACGCAAAAACTATCAATTTGTCCAAAGAGGCTGAGCCGGATATCTATCACGCCATTCGTCGTGATGCCCTGTTGGAAAACGTCACTGTACTGGCGGATGGTACGGTTGATTTCAACGATGGTTCCAAAACAGAAAATACCCGTGTTTCTTACCCGATTTACCATATTGAAAATATCGTTAAACCGATCTCAAAAGCAGGGCACGCAACTAAGGTTATTTTCCTGATCGCAGATGCTTTCGGTGTACTGCCTCCGGTTTCCCGCTTGACTCCAGAACAAACCCAATATCATTTCCTGTCTGGCTTCACGGCAAAATTGGCGGGCACTGAGCGCGGTGTGACAGAGCCTACACCTACTTTCTCTGCTTGCTTTGGCGCGGCATTCCTGTCACTGCATCCGACGCAATATGCGGAAGTTCTGGTTAAACGTATGCAGTCATCGGGCGCGAAAGCCTATCTGGTTAATACTGGCTGGAATGGCACGGGTAAGCGTATTTCCATCAAAGATACCCGTGCGATTATTGATGCGATTCTCAGTGGTGACATTGAAGATGCGGATACCATTCAACTGCCGATTTTTGATTTGGCCGTACCAACGACCTTGCCAGGTGTAGATACTCACATTTTGGACCCACGCAATACCTATGGCGATAAATCCGAATGGGATGTGAAGGCAAAAGATTTGGCCCAGCGCTTTATCGATAATTTTGATAAGTATACTGATACCGCTGCGGGTGCTGCATTGGTGAAAGCAGGCCCTAAACTGTAATGTAATTTTAAGTTTTCGATGAAAGAACTCTATTCGGTTGAGTAGAGTTCTTTTTCGAGACTGAACATCAGTTGGGGGGCAAGTCAAACAGCAATATCTCACTTTCTTGATTTGCAGTTAGCTGAAGGTGGGATTCATCCCAAATAGCGACACCATCGCTGGTGGTAGCCCGCACTCCATTGATTATCACTTCACCGCGAACGACCTGGATCCAGATGTTTCGTGTTTTTTCCATGTCATATTCACCATCTTCGCCGTTTTTTAATGTCCAACGCCATAATGTCACATCCTGAAAAACTTTTAGGGACCCCGAACGGGCATCAGGAGAGAGAATTAATTGACGGTCTTCGATTGTATCAAAACGGTGTTGCTCATAACGGGGAGTGAGTCCTGTTTTTTCTGGCATGATCCAGATCTGGTAAAGATGCAGTTGGCTATCATGCTGTGGGTTATATTCTGAGTGACGGATGCCTGTTCCTGCACTCATAATCTGGAATTCTCCCGCAGACACGCTTCCTTTGTTCCCCATACTGTCTTGATGCTCCACCGTTCCAGACAGCACATAGGTCAATATTTCCATATCTTTGTGAGGATGCATACCGAATCCCTGACCAGCGTCAATCACATCTTCGTTAATGACCCTGAGAGCAGAAAATCCCATGAAATTCGCATCATAATAGTTGGCGAAGGAAAAAGTATGCCAACTGTCCAGCCAGCCATGATTGGCATGGCCCCGTTCTAAAGCTTGGCGTAAGTAGATCATTGCAAAACCCTTCAAAGTTTTTTTGGTAGTCTAGTTGAAGGCATGAAATATGAAAGACGGGAAATTTAATCTTAAATTTCAAAATATTTGAATAAAAATAAGCATAGCATATTGACTATTTACATAGGGATATATCTTTTACATATTTATTAGGGGCCATCCATGATGATTTATCACATGTTAAATACCCATCATTTTTTAATTGATCATCAACATAAAAAGACACAAATAAAGTAAGAATAAACCCTGTTATTGATATATAAGAAATATAACTTCCTATTTTTTTATTAAGGTTTTTTGTCCTATTTAACGCGATCATCAATAATGCATAAGCAAGATTAATAAGCAATGGACTAAACCAAATAAAACCCGCACTCTTCCATGAGAATGTAATAACGGTATCACGTCTAAAAAAACCAACATAATCACTCAATGAGAAAAAAACAAATAACAACGCCATAAAAAAAAGCAGAAAAACACCTAGATATATTTTTATTTTATTTGTATTAGCCACGGCTATATCTACCCCACATATTAAAAAATTGATCTGCCGTAGGTGTTCCTACAGGAATATTGTTTCTTTTACCGTTTTTTAAATTTTTAATTATGCTTTCGCTAATTTTAAAGTGATCATCTAACCAATATAAAGTAAACGAAACTCCAACCCCAAGAGCAAAAACGCCAAGAGATACAGACAGAAGACTCCATCCTATGGTTAAAAGTGGAGCAACTATGAACGTATTAGCCGCTGAAACAACACCTATTGATACAGCTAATTTTGCACCATCCATTGTTAGATTAACAAACAAATCAACCAGTCCATATTCATCTTTTAATATTAACTCAACTATTCTATATGCGGCTGAGAATACTATACCGAATCTAGCACCTTGCGCAATTCCAGCATCAATACCTAGTGTACCGACCCCAAAAGACACTATATGTGGATTATTAGCAAGGTATCTTGTGGCGTTTAAATAGTTTCGTACACCAGGGTAACCTGATAATTTTATATATCTTCTTCCATCCTTACCCAAATACTCTGTTGCGTCCACGCCGAAACTTTTTAAGTCATTTGCTATTCTTGCAACCCCAATAGAATCATAGATATTACCAGCAAATGATGAAACTGGATCAGTATATGAATAGATAGTTTTAATATTATTCTTCCATGAGTTATAAAAATTATGATCTAGTATCTTTATATAATTCATAGCTTCATCTTTTGTCAAGAAAGCGATAATCTCTTGGTTTAGTTTAAACTGATGTTCCAATTCCAATAGCATACGGTTATATTTTTGATCTTCTATTTGTTTTTTAAAGTTAAGATGATCTTCATATTTATAATCATCTTCAACAAATGTTCTTAAGCGTGGTTCATATTTCATTTTACAATTCCATTATATTATATATTTCATTTGAATTTTGTCTCATATGTTATCGGACTTCGCTATTTTTTCTTTATATTTCCTGAATTATTGTGAACTAGGTCAAGCTTTCCTATTGGAACATTACATTGTGTTTTGAGTTGTTCAACAAGATGGTAAGTACAGGCTATTATGTTGTAATTTCTGTTCACGCCTTAAATCCGTGGCAATCGCTTGTAGGCAGCATTGCACCGTCTATTTTCAAATAAAAACCGTAAGTTAAATCGCAATTTTTATATATACTTAATAAAAATTATTAATAATAAATCTATTAAAAGGATGTTTTTTTATATTTATATGTCTGTTTTTATTCTTATTTATATGTTAAGTTTTAAACTTAAGCTCTCAGATTGAATGATAAAAACTAGGATGGTATTTGTATGTCATACATGATTTATTTATCTTTAAATGGTAAAAAACAAGGCTTAATTTCTGCGGGGTGTTCAACCCCAGACTCAATAGGAAACAGGTATCAAAATGGACACGAAGATCAAATACAGGTATTGAGTTTAAACCATACAATAACGCGACAACAGAATGTCAGCCATCAGCCAATACAATTCATTAAACCAGTGGATAAATCATCACCATTATTAGCAATGGCGATAGATTCAAACGAATCTCTAAATGGTACTTTTGTTTTTTACAGAACGAGCCAAGCTGGTCAATTAGAATTATTCTATGAAGTAAAAATAACTGAAGCTACTATCACTGACATTTCCTGTGTATACCCACATTCTGTAAATAATTTCGATGCTATGCCATATGAAAAAGTCACACTAAACTATAAATCTATATCATGGAATCATATAACAGCAGGTACATCTGCCTATAGTATATGGGAAGACAGAGTATTGTAAAAAAACAAACTAAGCATATGTAACCATATGCTTAGTTTGATATTTTTAATTACAAAATTTCATATTCTTGACATATTTATTAGGTGCAATTAAAGAAGTTATTCTACATTTAACATAACCAGCTTTTTTTAATTTATGATCAGCATATATAGATACAGGAAAACTGGCCACGATAGATAATATAAAAACTAACACGCACAAATTCAAAAAAAACCATAAAATGGTGATGGTTTATTTACTAAACAATTCTTTATTGCAAAACCAAACATATAGTAAACTATGGGCAAGCCAAAACATGCAAAAAACACCCTCCAAGAAAAATATACTATGTCATTCATGTTAATGAATGACATGAAGTCCTTCCAAGAAAAATATAAAAATAGTGTTGTAATAAATAAGAAAAAAATTGACATAACTACACAAAAAATTCTATCTGGTAGAGTTATTTGAATTTTATTTTTTTATTAATCATATTTTACCTATAAAAAATTGGAGGTCTTGGCATATTATATTTGGGGTTTGCTAATTGCTCACGAAACCTTTTTTTTGCTTCTTCATTTCTTAATGCTTCTATGAGTTTCGTACTTACTTGATATTTATCATCAAGATAATATAATACACCAGCTACAACTAAACCAAAAACAAACAAACCTATAGCAACACCTATTAAACTAACCCCTGTCAATACATAAGCTGTGGATATTATTTTTCCTGCTATTAAAGTAGCTGATATAGAAACAATGGCTTTAGCCATATCCATAGTAATATTACCTAAGAAATTATGGATATCATATTCATCTCTCAACCATAATTCTAAAAGTCGATAAGCTCCGGCAACAATAATACAGCGCCTTGCTCCGTCAACAATACCATTTACCAGTCCTTTAGAACCTATTCCCATATCTATCATTTTTAAATTATTCACGCTATATTTTGCAGCAGTTAAAAATTTCCTAACCCCTGGTCGTTCTGTTAATTTTATGCATTTATTCCCATATTTATCAATATATTGAGTTGCTTTAACACCAAAATGACCACTAAGTTCATTAGCTATTTTAGCTAACGCATAAGCATCAAGAAAACTACCTGAAAAAGATGTTGCTACATCCGCACATGCAAAAACAGCATCTTTCCATGATGCATTTGGCTTAGGATTACATAGATTCTTCACAGCATTAATCGCTTCTTCTACTGTCAAAATCATATAAAACTCGACATTTTCGCCTAATTTTCTTTCAATTCCATCAAATTTTTTTCCATTTCTCGTCGATTAAAATCGTCCATCTGCTTTCGAAAATTAGTATGTTGTTTTAAATCAAAATCATCTGGAACATAGTCTTTTAAATGAGGATCATATTTCATTTTACAATTCCATTATATTATATATTTCATTTGAATTTTGTCTCATATGTTATCGGACTTCGCTATTTTTTCTTTATATTTCCTGAATTATTGTGAACTAGGTCAAGTTTTCCTATTGGAACATTACATTGTGTTTTGAGTTGTTCAACAAGATGGTAAGTACAGGCTATTATGTTGTAATTTCTGTTCACGCCTTAAATCCGTGGCAATCGCTTGTAGGCAGCATTGCACCGTCTATTTTCAAATAAAAACCGTAAGTTAAATCGCAATTTTTATATATACTTAATAAAAATTATTAATAATAAATCTATTAAAAGGATGTTTTTTTATATTTATATGTCTGTTTTTATTCTTATTTATATGTTAAGTTTTAAACTTAAGCTCTCAGATTGAATGATAAAAACTAGGATGGTATTTGTATGTCATACATGATTTATTTATCTTTAAATGGTAAAAAACAAGGCTTAATTTCTGCGGGGTGTTCAACCCCAGACTCAATAGGAAACAGGTATCAAAATGGACACGAAGATCAAATACAGGTATTGAGTTTAAACCATACAATAACGCGACAACAGAATGTCAGCCATCAGCCAATACAATTCATTAAACCAGTGGATAAATCATCACCATTATTAGCAATGGCGATAGATTCAAACGAATCTCTAAATGGTACTTTTGTTTTTTACAGAACGAGCCAAGCTGGTCAATTAGAATTATTCTATGAAGTAAAAATAACTGAAGCTACTATCACTGACATTTCCTGTGTATACCCACATTCTGTAAATAATTTCGATGCTATGCCACATGAAAGAGTTTTACTAAATTATAAATCTATATCATGGAATCATATAACAGCCGGCACATCAGCTTATAGTATATGGGAGGACAGAACCTATTAATAAAACAAGCATAGCATTTTGCTATGCTTGTTTACTACTTACATAAAGATACATCTTTTACATATTTATTAGGTGCTATCCATGATGATTTAGCACATGTAATATAATTTTCACTTTTTAATTTAAAATCAACATAAAAAGATAAAAATAAGCTAAAAACAAATCCTATTACAGCCATAAACCCAAATATTCCGCCTGTTTTATTATTGAATACTACCTGCTTTTTAGTCAAAATATACTTGAATAATAATAAAGAAAAATACATACATAATGGGCTAAACCAAATAAGACAACCATTTTTTGTTGAAAAAGTAATAACCTCACTTCTAGTTATAAATGAAATGTAATCATGTGTTGATATTAATACAGCAGTAACGGAAACACACATGAATGTCGCAGCAGCTATAAATATTTTTAATCTACTACTATTATCCACGAGAGTATCTACCCCATAAATTAAAAAATTGGTCAGGGTGATAAGATGTAGGTGATTTTAATTTATGCTCTTTAAATCTTTTAATTATGCTTTCACTAATTTTAAAATGGTCATCTATTGCATATAAAATTGCAGAAATAATAATTCCAACACCAAAAACACCTATCGCCACAACGACAGCACTAGCCCCAATAGCAAAAACTGGCGAAGTTACTATTGCACCAACAGTAATCCTGGCTAATGCCGTAGCTACAACTACTTTTGCTATATCCATTGAGAGATTAACTGTAAAATCAACTAAAGCATATTCATCTTTAAGCAGCAATTCAACAGCCCGATATCCAGCGGCATATATAACACCGAACCTTGCTCCTTTGGCAATATTACCTTCTATAGCTGCAGTACCTATTCCTACATCCATTATTTTTTTTGTAGTTATTAGTATAATCAAAATCATCTTCAACCCATGTTCTTAAGCGTGGATCATATTTCATTTTTATAACTCCACTTATATCTATTGTTAATTAATATTTTATCGGGTCTATCTATTTTTTTTAATTTTTCTGAATTATTGGGAGACAGGTCAAGTTTTCCTATCGGAGTAAAAAGTGGCGTTTGGGCTAGTTATAACGCTATTTAAGGATATCTTCAGGAGCTATGATATTTTTTGCAAAGTCAGGGCAAAAAAAAGCCAACATAAAGTTGGCCTATAAAAGTAAACACTGGAAGCAATGTGAGCAATGTCGTACTTTCACATGGACCCTGAAGGTGGTGCACTGAAAGTGCTAAGAATGATAATCGTTATCAATATCATTTGTAAAGCGTTTTTTTAATCAAAGTTGAGATCTTGCTTTAGATACGCTTTTTGCCATGTCAATCATGTGGTTAATTAACCCCCCAATTCCATCTGATAGAGATGTTGTGTACCCATATCATGAAATTGATAGGGCGTTACTTGGTAGCCCCGTAGCCACAACAAAAACCACCCATCATGCGTGTCTGGGCAAAGTCCGGCGAATCGAAATCCGCCTTTTTTTAGCAATGAGCACAATCCCAGAGCTTCTTCACATGCTGGCAGTTTCAAATAGATTAACTGGCCAGAGGGAAGATCGATGACCTCAGATAAAAAGTCAGCATGGACCTCGTATAGTGTAATTTCCAAACGTCGGCCAGATTTTTTAATGCTAAATGGTTCAGAGATCATAGGGGGCTGGCACACTGATGGTGCATTTAGGGATGATTCACCAACATATTGACTGACCTGGGCGACCCAACCTTGCCAGGGCTGGGGCCAGTTTAGTTTAGGTAATGGCAATGATTTAAGCGGTAAAATACCTTGAATAATACTTTCGGGTTCTGGCAGTCCAAATGGCGAATCAACATAATCCAGCATCAGTGCCGTAGAATAGAAACCCAAATTTTGGGCGATGTACTGGCTTTTAGGGTGTGAACATACCTGTTTTATCGTCAATAAATTATAGCCTTGCTCTTTCGCATAGTGGCATAAATAACTGCCCAGAGACTTAGCCACACCGTGACCTTGAAAAGCAGGATACACCGCAATTAGAGCCAGTTCTGCCTGATTTTTCTGTACCGTATCTTTAACCAGAGAAGCATGACCAATAAGTAAACCTTGATGGAATGCCAAGGCAGAATACCATTGCCCTGTGGACTGGTAGTCATTGATGAGCCTTGGTAGATAAATGTCAGGATAGACATACGAATCGCCGTAAACCTCACGGAATAATTGGCTGATCTTTTTATCATCCCCTGGCTGATAGCTGCGGATTTGAATAGTGGATGGTAAGATAGTCATCGATTTCAACCTTAGTTATAACGACGTAGATCCACAACTCGCTGCAACTTTCCTGATCGTGGGTGCGTATACATGCTATCAACATTGGTTTGCACGATCTCCAGCATATTTTGGTGGATGCAAGCCTCTTCTAAGCCCGGGAATGCGGCCATAACCCGATGGCGTATTCTGTCGATATCTACAGTTTGCAGGCTTGCTACCAACAACCGAATTTGATCTTGCCCCGCTTTCTGGCTTAGTTCCAATTGCCAGGCTAAAAGCTCAGTTTGTTGTGATAACTGTGTCGCTAAGTCGTCAGGGAATAACGATAGGGTGCCAAATCGTATACGATAGCCTTGATTAGCACGTCCTTGCAGGGCAAATTTACGGCCTGGCTGTTCTGGCTCGCACCAGCAAGCCATATCACCAGTAGGATAGCGGATCACAGGCATAAGTTGTCGTTGCAGGTTAGTGACGACTAATAAGCCACGTTTCCCTGACTCAATAATGGGCTGGTGAGTGATTTCATCGACGATTTCGATAATCGTTTCGTCAGAAAATACGCGATGCTCGCCCTGTTTGCAGTCAGGATCAGCAAAACCAATCAAACCTGCATCGACACTGGCACAACCGATTGAACCTAAACGGGCGTGAGGAAAAACTTGTCGTATGATCGCGACCTGTGAATCAAACAAACTTTCTCCACCATAGAGAATGGTTTCCACCATCGGTAATGTTTGTCCCATCTCTTTCAAATAGTGAGCCAGGCGGATTAACTGCACGGGAACACCTGCCAGTACATTAATGTTGTGAAGACGAATATTGTTAATCAGCAATTCATCTTCAACCTTACAGGTGAAAGGAAATTCCAATATCGGGATGGGTGCATTCGATAATGCGCCGTGGATGAATATAAAGCTGGTATAAAGATCGCCAGCAAAAAACAGGTTAGCCACCCGATCTCCGGCTTTTAATTGGCGGGCAATGCCTTGGCCAAAGGAATGAATAAATGCTTTCCATTCTTGCTGGCTGAAAACCGATAAACGCCCTTCGCTGGTTGAGCCACCTGTTTTAAACACATGACCGCCTTCCAGCGGTGCAGTCAGCACAGGCCAAGTTGGTAAGTCGTTTGAATGTGCCCAATAATGGCTAGGCTCCACGAGAGGTAAATCTTCCAAAACCCAATTATCGGGAATGGACTGATAGCGTTCTCGGTAATAAGCAGAATGCTCGCGCGCATGATGGAGCAAATCAGTCAATGTCGTTTTGGTCATCATCTTAATTTTACTCAATTAATATTTACGCAAGTCGATGAATAATGGTGTTTTCCCACTATGTTCATTGCGGTGAAATTCTGCACTTGAAGTGGAAATGACGTCTAAATTCAGCAGGTTTCCTGCAACAATTTCGGCGATTTTGGGATCTTTCAATAAATTTTGGCGCACAGTGTGGGGATCAGCATGATCAACCAAGAGTTGAATGTTATCGACACCATCATGGTTATGGTCGATTATCCATTGCACGGGTAATGCCAATTGTTCAGACAAATCAGCAAGATTGAAAAAAATACTGCCTACACGTAACAGGGAACCATGGCGTTCTTTAAGTCGGAAACGTGGTGAAGTCAGTCCACAAGAACAGGGTTGATTAATCCAGCAGCCGAGATCCCCTAAATCATAGCGTTGGACGGGTTGTGCTTCACGGTGGCGGGAAGTGAATACCAGACGACCTGTTTCACCTTCTGCTACGGGTTGATCATTCTCTATATTGAGAATTTCTAGCCATTGAGTATCAGCCATTAAATGGAAAACACCGTCCTCGCTGGCTGCGCACGCATGACCCATTGGCCCAGCATCGACTGAACCGTAAATTGTTGAACGTATCAGGGTAACGCCAAAGCTGGTCAGGAAGTTTCGTTGATTTATATTGAGGTGTTCGCCCCCCAGTAATAACTTACGGATACCACCATATTGGCGTAGTTTGGTTTCTTCATTTAGAAATAACCGATGTATCGTGCTTGGCATACCCACCAGCGTATTGATGCGTTGATGTACGATAAAATCAGCGATTTCACTAAAATCATTATCAGTAGGGCCACCCATTGGATATTGTGTCACGCCCAATTTATCCAAAATGGTGAAGAAGCTCATCATGCCACCGTACAACTTCCCGCCATACAGCAGGTTCATGACGCGATCGGTTGCAGGTTCAAGCCCTGAGGCAAATACGCCATCGGCTGCGGCTTGCATCTGCCGGTGGTAATCATGGTAGCTATAAGCAGCCAACTTAGGCGTACCACTACTGCCGCCGCTGCGGAAAAACAGGCGTGCCTTATCGTTAGGAACTAATGCCTGAAAATCTGCCTTATTCATGACAGGCCGGTTTTCTAATCCGCGTGGACACGATGGCGGTACATCAAGATGGGCGCAACCTGCCATTAAATCAGACGCAAGGCTGACAGATACGCGTTTGGTAAGGCGCGATAGTGCGTAGACGCCATCGTGTGGCTCACCACTATAACCATCATGCATCTGTCCCGCCGGTGTGATTCGGCTGACGCCCGCAGCAAACAGGGTATGACTCATTTCGGTGATATGCTCTTGACGGGTAATCAAAGCACAGCTTTGTAGATAGTTACGCCAGGGCAGCAAAATAGCGCACAGATGCTGACGTGGCGCAGGGCGTATCTGCAATGTGCGGAACAAAGGAGACGCCGCTAATTCTTTTTCGTGTCGCCATATCACTCGCCAGCCGTCGGCTTGCCATATTTCACCGCGAACCTGCGTAAACGCAAAATCGAGCTGTTGGAAAGCCGTTTGCGTCGTAATTTCAGCAGCTTCCTGAATATCCGGTTTCAGGGCTGGATGCAATCCGGCACGGCGTTGCAGAGCCGCTGCCATGCGTTGTCCGATATGTTGTAAAACTTCAGGATCATCGCTATCGACCAGCAAACATTGCGGGCTGGAACAGGCTTGTTGGTCATAACGACAGATATCATCCGCCAATGCATCCAATTGGGTATCATCGGCGGCGTCAGGGCTTAACCAGGCAATACTGATACGATGCCCCCAATCTATCCAGCGGCAACCTGCGGGAAGTTGAGCACGAATGGATGTCAGGGAAGAATCGCTGCCCCAGGCAGAAACGGCATCAGCCTGACTGAACAGCTCGGACAGTTGCGTCACGGGCAATGGTAAGACGGCTATTCGAGTAGCTAAATCACCTGAAATATCGTGGGCTAAAAATTCTGCCAGTAGTTGTGCACTAAATCCGTTGTCGTTACTGCTTGGGCGTAACCAGTTAATATTCCCCACCAGTAAGCTCTCTATCACGGCCATAAAAGGCAGAAGTTCAGCATTGGAAGGCGTAATGTGGACGACCACGCCTATTGGCTTCCAGGTTTCATATCGGTTCTGGTTGTAATCGAATCGACGCAGTGAAAAAGCGTTTTGCCCAAGCTCCCGCTCCAGCTTGGTTTCCAGCGCTTCACGTTGGCAAAAAGCGATAAGCGCTTCCTTGATTGAGGTATTAAATAGTGGATGTTCGCCTAAATTGGAAAGATATTCGGCAAAGCGTTGCGCGCAATCAAGTACCTGCTCAGAAGTATGGGGATGTGCCAGCAAATCAGGTAAACGCTCATGCAACTTCGCGATTTCTTGCTCTGCCAGTTGCTCTGAAAAAATCGGATTATTCATGGTTTTTACGGAAGACATATCAAGATCTCTTAATCAATTCTGAAGCGGCAATCGCACAACTACGGCTTTTGCTCGTGCCAGCGCGGCCAAGCAGTTCAAACCAATCTGTTTCAAGTTCACAACCACAGCTTTCACCGGAATGCAGTACAGCCAGGTCGCTTGTAACGATGCTGTGTGCTGGACAGGAAGTGATATAAGGTGAGGTAAGATGCAGAAAACCTGGTTTCCCGTAAGGCTGGCAGGTTAAGTTAGTGGTATGACGCACATAGGCACGGGCGTAAACTGGAACGTGGAAATGATGGTGAGAACATTCAACATAAGGAACTGGATGTTCAACGGAGCCATAACCATCACGACAGCGAATATCAGGGATACCTAATTGCTCGGTTATTCGTTGATACAGTTCTTTTTTAGGAATGGATTTATCGGCATGTGTTTTCCAGCCTCCGCCGAGGAAAACCAGCGATTCAGGATGTAATTTTAGTGTTGGCAGTCCCATTTGTTCCATTCTTTGCAGGGTGAACCACAAAAAGGCAGGAAAACCGAAAATCCGCACTGGCAATCCGTCCTGAGCAAATTGCTGGAGTGCCGTAATAGTACCGAAGGGATCGAATTCATTATCTTGTCCGTTATGGCGCAAAGCATAATAAGCTCGATTTACCGGCGCATATTTACACAGAAATTGATCGGTGTAGGCTGTCCCCAGAGTGACGGCACCCGCGGGTTCATAGCTCAGCAGCAGGTAGTTACAGGGTTGATCAGGGGTATTCCAGCCATAATAGTCAAAAATACAGTCCACCATATACTGAGCAGCCGCAATACTGGCAGCATCATAGCGCATACGGCTTTTTTGTCCGGTGGTTCCAGAGGACGTCAGTTCCAGCGCATCGTGCGCACTGTCGCTGAGTATTAGGTTACGTTTGAAATAATTGGCAAAGAGCAAAGGCAGATTTGACCAATCATTCAGAGTTATTAGCGCCTGTTTATCCAAGCCATGATCTGCCAGCCACTGCGCGTAACCAGGAGTATGTTCGCAGTGATAAAGTGTCAGTTCGCACATGGCGTTATTAAATAATGCGTCATATTCGGTACAAGCACGGTAAGGATGTGTGATAGCACACAGTGCTTTGACGTGAGGTAAGTTTTGCATATCAACACTCATTCTTCAGTAACAGCTATAAAGAATTATTAATTAAAATATCTTAATTAATATTTGATTCTTAGGTTGGGTGTAATTATTTTTGATAGACCGCATTTATTAATTGAAATAATTAATTTGGCGGCTGTTTTAATTTAATTATTTGGGCGTTGTTGAAGGATGATATATTGGATCTGACAGTAGTAATTTTTTATAAACAGTGTTATTTCGGATAATGGTAGATGTTTTTTTTCCGTCTTACAGTTTATGTCAGTCCTGCGTTTGCGGAGCGCATTATTTCAAACAAAGCGATAATAATCAAACCGTTTGTCTAATGTTTTGTCTTTAATTCAATCATTATTTAATACATCCATCTTATTATTTATTATTATGTGTGATGGAATTAAGTTTCTTTTGGTGTGTGAATAGATTAGGGAAAACACCTATTTTAGCGATAATTTAAGAAATTAAAGCGAATTTAATATTCAAAAAAATCTGGCTTCGCCATACGGAAAATTAAAAGTAAAGATACCGTCAATTGAGGATTATTTATATCTCCCCCGCGAAGCGGGGAGAAATCACATGCAACTTGAAGTGAGATTGGTTTTGGAGAGCTAATTGGTTCATATACTTGGCGCTTATAAACGTATCGCCATAACATGCGGTGTAAAAGATAGTAACCAATTGTGATTATTTTATATGAATTATTTTTGTTAGGTTATATTTTATGTTGTGTTTTTTTGTGATTTATGTATATTGCTGCGCGATTTATATAACAAAGAGATACTTATAATGAAAAAAGCGCTATTGACTTCAGCTATCATTGCGGGGTTATCTATTTCTTCATTTACAGCACATGCAAGTGGCAAACATACCCTTTCATTAGGCTACGCCCAAAGCGATATAAAGATGCAGATTGAGGGAGAAGAACTAAACCTGAAGGATCTGGATAAAGCTCCAAGAGGCCTCAACCTGAAATACCGTTATGAAATTAATGATAATTGGGGCTTTATCAGCTCAGTTACACAAACCAAGCTAAAAATAAAATACTACCATTATTCCAATGGGTTAGATGTTGGTAGCGAGGACATTACTTATCGATCATTGATGGCTGGTCCAACATATCGTTTCAATGAATATGTCAGCGCCTATGCTTTGATTGGTGCAGCTAATGTTGAAGATAAAGCTCGTATGTTTGCACAACCAAGTGTAAGTAAAAAGAAAACAGCGGTTGCCTACGGTACAGGGTTACAATTCAACCCGACATCAAGCATAGCTGTTGATGTTTCCTACGAATATTCTGATTTAAGCCAGGCTAAAGCAGGAACGTGGACAGTTGGCGTTGGTTATCATTTCTAATTTGATCCAATAGCTATCCCAAAACTTCACCCTGAATATCAAACTGATGTATGAGTATTTAGGGTGTTGTTCTATCCAATATTCTCAATTTTTAGGGAATATCAAAGCCTGCGCACAAGCCCACGCCGAACTCCAGGCCCATTGGAAGTTATACCCACCAAGCCAACCGGTTACATCAACCACTTCACCAATAAAGTACAGTCCCTTCACCTTATGAGCTTCCATCGTTTTTGATGACAACTCGTGCGTATCCACGCCGCCAAGAGTCACTTCCGCTGTGCGATAACCTTCCGTACCATTAGGTTGTACCTGCCAGCATTGCAGGGTTGTGATTAGCGCCTTTTGTTGTGCGGCATTAAGTTGTTTCAAAGACAGTTCCGGCAATTGTCCAAGAGACTGTAAACATTCCACCAGACGTTTGGGCAGTAATTTAGCCAGTGTGTTTTTCAAACTCTGATTGGGATGAGATTCCCGTTCCTTATCCAGAAAACACCCGAAATCTGTGTCAGGAAGTAAGTTAACACTCACATACTCACCAGGTTGCCAATAGCTGGAAATCTGTAAAATAGCTGGGCCAGAAAGACCGCGATGGGTGAACAGAATATTTTCCCTGAATACAGTGCCATCTTTTGCGGTTACCACTGAAGGCACCGAGACACCGGAAAGGGTTTGCAGTTGTTCCAGCAGGGGTTTATGTAAGGTAAAGGGAACTAATGCTGCACGTGTAGGCAAGATATTGAGTCCAAACTGTTCTGCGATACGGTAACCCAAAGGAGAAGCTCCCAGGCCAGGCATAGACAAACCACCGGATGCCACAACAAGTGAGTGTGCGCTTACCTTTTTTCCAGCCGCCGTAATGACAAACCCCGACTCTTTCTTCTCGACATGAGTCACTTCACTGCGCAATTGGATTGTTACCTGTCCTATTTCACACTCTTGCAAAAGCAGGTCTATGATTTGTTGGGCTGAGCCGTCGCAGAAAAGCTGTCCCAAGGTTTTTTCGTGGTACGGGATACCGTAACGTTGTACAAGATCAATAAAATCCCATTGGGTATAGCGAGCAAGTGCTGACTTACAAAAATGGGGATTGGCGGAAAGGTAGGCCGCCGGTTCGGTATACATGTTGGTAAAATTGCAGCGCCCGCCACCGGACATCAAAATCTTGCGGCCAGCTTTTTTGCCATTATCCAGTACCAGAACATTTAATCCGGCAAGCCCAGCTTGTGCAGCACAGAATAAGCCAGCAGCGCCAGCACCGATAATAACTACATCAAATTTTTCCATTCATTTGTCTCTTTTGGCCGAGTTAATTGTGGGAATTCACTGCATTGTGAGGGCTCTGTTCACGAACTACGGAGAAAAATAGGCATTTGGTTTAACTTTCTGCGGTGAAAAATTATTTTTCATCAAAAAAATAGTAAAATATTAAAATTAAATAACCCTTTGATATAGTTAACAAATGCAAGGATTTTTATGCTATTTGACCATCATTAAATCAAAAAAAGGTCATATTTCTCTTTTCCCGCTAACGTTTGTCACTGATAATGCGCGCGTTCATGTCCTACTAACTGGCTTAACGTTTATGCTACATCTGTTTACTGGCCTGGAATTTTATACCGGCCTTATGTTAGTGCTTGCTCTGTTGTTTGTGCTTTTCTATGAAGCCATCAATGGGTTTCATGATACCGCAAACGCAGTAGCAACTGTTATTTATACCCGGGCAATGCGTTCACAGCTTGCTGTTGTGATGGCAGGGGTTTTTAATTTTTTGGGTGTTCTCCTTGGTGGGTTAAGTGTCGCTTATGCGATTGTGCATCTACTACCTACGGATCTTCTGTTAAATGTCAGTTCAGCTCACGGCTTGGCCATGGTCTTTTCCATGCTGCTGGCGGCGATCATCTGGAATTTAGGTACGTGGTATTTCGGTATTCCTGCATCCAGCTCCCATACGTTGATTGGTTCTATTATCGGCATCGGTCTGACTAATGCGATAGTAACCAGTTCTTCCGTGGTTGATGCGTTGAATATTCCGAAGATGATACAGATTTTCATGTCCTTGATCCTGTCTCCTCTTGTTGGCCTGATCATTGCTGGAGCGATGGTGTTTTTACTGCGCCGCTATTGGAGTGGTACAAAAAAACGTCGTCGTATCCATATGACACCTGTTGAGCGTGAAAAACAGGATGGCAAACGTAAACCCCCATTCTGGACACGTACTGCCCTGATCCTCTCTGCTGTTGGCGTGAGTTTCTCTCACGGCGCGAATGATGGTCAGAAAGGTATCGGTTTGATTATGCTGGTTCTGATTGGTGTCGCGCCTGCGGGGTTTGTCGTCAATATGAACTCAACCAGTTATGATATCGCCCGTACTCGTGATGCCGTTGTCCACTTGCAACAGTATTATGGACAACATGCGCCAGCGTTAACTCATGCGATTGAGCTAAACCCGGCTATTTCTCCTGTTGAAAATCAGCTAGATATGACGTTCCATTGCGATAGTTCACGCGCATTAGTGGTGCTGAACAAGGCTGAGAGCATGTTGGCGAGTATTCAAAATTTCAACGAATTAACGCCGGATCAACGTAACAGTATGCGTCGTATGTTGATGTGCGCTGCTGATACGACCAACGTTGTGGCTAAATTGCCAGAAACCAGCCTTGAAGATGCACGTTTCCTGAATAAGCTGCGTAAAGATTTGCTCAGTACGGTGGAATATGCGCCATTATGGATCATTGTTGCCGTGGCTCTTGCTCTGTCTTTAGGCACAATGGTGGGCTGGAAACGAGTTGCTGTGACTATCGGTGAGAAGATTGGCAAAAAAGGCATGACTTACGCCCAGGGTGTTTCTGCGCAGGTGACTGCTGCGGTTTCTATTGGTGTTGCCAGCTATACAGGTATGCCAGTATCCACGACACAAGTGCTCTCTTCTGCGGTAGCAGGGACGATGTTGGTTGATGGTGGTGGTGTGCAGAGCAAGACCATCAAGAATATCATGTTGGCGTGGATTTTGACGTTGCCGATTTCCATTGCATTGTCGGGCTTACTGTATTGGATCACTCTGAAACTGATCTAATCACATCTTAGAAAAAGGGTTGGCTGTTTTTTATTGTAAGCCAACCTTTTTTATCTCAGACCATCATCGCTATTAGGCATAGCAGGACAACGCCACATAGCATTTCTGTCAATATAAATTGTTTCCTCATCCTTTCGCACAATAAGACGACATCAGGGTCGTGATGATTGATATAACCTTGTGAATTGATATAACGCACGAGCCGCATCTGCTTATTGAATTGACCATTAGTTTTAAAAAAACCATTCCCATCAACGGCTTGATACAGCATGGGGTCTGACTCGCGTAAAATGGACAGAAGTACACGGAGCGAAGAAAAATAGCGCATTATGTTAATAATGCAGATAAGGCAAACTGCCCAAAATAGTGCAATGGTACTGAACATACTTCCCTCCTCCTGATTGTGGCAGTAAAGATTGCCAATAGCTGCCAGTAAAAGAAGAAACCAATAGGAAACGTTTTGATTTGAATAATAACTATATTAAATCTTAGTTAAAAATACAGTGCTGAGTGGGTATTATCGTAAGGCATATAATCCGCTATTGTGGCTGGTTTGAAAGTAAAACAATAAGTTGTGATCACAACAACACTCAAAAGACACATTGAGCGGTTATAGTATAAACATCGAATCATGGCGTTTAATGTTGCCAATCCATTTAAACGACGTTATGGAAGGAGCTCTTATGGCTTACAAACATATTCTTGTTGCGGTTGATTTATCTCCAGAAAGTCAGATTTTGGTGGAAAAAGCTGTATCATTGGCGAAACCATACAATGCCAAAATTTCCCTGATCCATGTTGATGTTAACTACTCTGATCTCTATACCGGCCTGATTGACGTAAATCTTGGCGATATGCAGGAGCGTATCGCGGATGAAACGCGTAATTCCCTGAAAGAACTCTCTGCTGGTGCAGATTATCCTGTTCAGGAAACGTTGAGTGGCAGCGGTGATTTAGGACAAGTCCTTGTGGATGCGATTAAACAATACGATATGGATCTGGTTGTATGTGGTCACCATCAGGATTTTTGGAGTAAGTTGATGTCTTCAGCCCGCCAGCTTATTAACACCGTTCATGTTGATATGTTGATTGTACCTTTACGTGACGAAGAATAATCTTCGGTTGATATTTTATTCCGTAAAATCGCCTGCTTATGCAGGCGATTTTTTTATCCTCAAAAAAGATAATGAAACTGGTTTAGAAATTGTCAAAGTTATTTTTGAGAAAATAGATAAAAAATAGTTGTTGAAATTTAAGCATAGAACAGTGCTATATTCAGAAAGCAAACCGTAATTACCTCACATTTTCGACAAAAAAATAATATGGAAAATGGCAGGGGGTCATCACATCTGAATGACAAAAAGGAAGCCCAAATGAATGTTTCATTATCTTTAGTTTCATTTCTCGATTCGGTTCAATCCCGTAATCAGCATCAAGTAGAATACCTACAGGCAGTACGAGAAGTGTTGACCTCTCTCTGGCCTTTTCTGCAACAAAACCCGCAATATTGTGAGCAAGGGTTATTGGAACGTCTGGTGGAGCCGGAAAGAGTTATCCAATTCCGCGTCTGCTGGGTGGATGATCAAGGGAAAGTACAGGTTAACCGCGCATGGCGTGTTCAGTTCAGTTCTGCTATTGGGCCTTTTAAAGGTGGGATGCGTTTTCACCCTTCTGTGAATCTTTCTATCCTGAAATTTTTAGGTTTTGAGCAGACATTGAAGAATGCGTTGACAACGCTGCCGATGGGAGGCGGAAAAGGGGGTTCTGATTTCGATCCCAAAGGGAAAAGCCACGGCGAAATTATGCGATTCTGTCAGGCATTGATGACAGAACTTTACCGCCATCTGGGGCCAGATACCGATGTGCCTGCCGGAGATATTGGTGTAGGCAGCCGTGAAGTCGGTTTTATGGCTGGTATGATGAAAAAATTGTCCAACAATACGGCGTGCGTTTTCACGGGTAAGGGCCTGTCTTTTGGTGGCAGCTTGATCCGCCCCGAAGCTACCGGATATGGGCTGGTCTATTTTACCCATGAAATGCTTAAACGCCATGGTATGGAACTTGAAGGTATGCGAGTATCTGTGTCCGGTGCGGGGAATGTCGCCCAGTATTCTATTGAAAAATGCATGGAGTTGGGGGCAAAAGTCGTCACAGTATCGGATTCAGGCGGCACGGTATTGGATGAAGATGGTTTTACAGCGGAGAAACTGGCTCACCTCCAAGAGATTAAAAACCAGCGCTACGGCCGTGTGGAAGAGTATGCTAAAGAGCGTGGACTGACTTTCCTCAAAGGCCAGGACCCGTGGTCCATTCCTGTGGATATTGCCCTGCCTTGTGCGACGCAGAACGAACTGGATTTGGAAGCGGCGAAGACATTGATTAAAAATGGTGTGAAAGCTGTTGCGGAAGGCGCCAATATGCCGGCGACGATTGAGGCTACTACGGCTTTCCTTGAAGCAGGTGTTTTGTTTGCACCGGGCAAGGCAGCTAATGCGGGTGGGGTGGCAACTTCGGGTTTGGAAATGGCACAGAACGCAGCGCGTCTGAGTTGGAAAGCAGAGAAAGTGGATATTCGCTTACATCACATCATGCTCGATATCCATCAGGCTTGCGTAGAATATGGTGGAGAAGAGAAACAAACTAACTACGTACAAGGCGCAAATATCGCTGGTTTTGTTAAAGTGGCGGATGCGATGTTGTCACAAGGCATTGTTTAATATAACCAATAGCATGGTCAAATTGCCTGTTCCAAGAGCAAGGTTTTGGTGCACATCCAAAATCGCTCTGGGGAGGAACAGGCAATAAACCATTAGTGGAAATGTTCGGCGATGTTGATGACTTTTGTCGTTTTTGCATTCCGCAATGGAAGCCGTTTTGTCTCAAGAACAGGTATCGTCTGCGCCGCAGACAAGATCGCATGTATCCCAGCGAAACCATAACCATTCGGCCCTTCTTTCACCTGTCATATTACTGTGATTTTAAAAATTTTTATCTGGAACTTCTTCAGGAAAAGCCAGTGTTGCCGTCTTTCGTGCAGTGAATAGCACGCTTCATATCATCGCCATTGGTAGGCTACGTATTCATCATAAAAAGCGACGAAATATGAAAGATCGCCTATAAGCTGGATGGAATAATATAATATTATCAAGGCGTTTTATCATTAAAACCATTAATAGGCAGTTAAAAATCATTTCATAAATAGGATATTTACGCCATCGAAATATAAAAGAATTTCTGTTGATTTTTAGCTGGCGTGTTTTCTAGTGACACGGCTTAAACAGAATTCTGGGTAATAAACATAATTATTAAAATAAAATCAATTTGTTAATTAATATTGAATTCAGAGAAGGGCATCATATTATTTCTAATTGTATGAATCATATGGTGAATATTGAATATAAATAAAATATTTGACAGGTTAAATTAATGTTGTTATAAAAAAATAACAAAATGTTAACTTTTTAGTAACGTTTTGTTCCGGTTGGGTTTCTTAAAATTGGAGAGAAAATATGAAAATGCAAAAACGTGTACGCAATGTTGCTTTCCGTCCTTTAAAAAGTGAGAACAGTAAATAGTGCTGAGAGATGTGAAGGCTGCTAAGGCCTTCACATTAAAAGAATAAAAACAACATGGATATGAAATATGAGACATTATAATGCAACAAAGGTATATTGCGATAGAATACTTGCTGGAACAAAAACGGGTGAAATAGTACTTTTTGACTTTGACGATTTGGATTGTTTGGATGAAAAAAAAGTGTCTAATGGAACCATTTCAGCAATAGATATAAAAAATGGTATTTTTGCAGCTTTATCACAAAATTATGATGTAATTATAGGTGAGGTTTTATCTGAAAAGATAAAAATAAATGGGGTTTTTAATGGGCTGAATAATATAATTGAAGATGGATACCAGGTTTCAAGAAGTGAGAGCCAAGGTATAGCTCTTAATTCTGATGGTAAAAAAATTGCATTTAGATCTCCTAATTCAACATGCATGATAGCTGATTTATCAGATATGGAAAATATAGTATCAAATTTTAGGTTTGATGTGTTATATGATATTGTCACGTTATGTTGGACAGAAAATGAAAATATTTTGGTTGGTTTTAGTAATGGAATTATTGGTAAAATAAATCTTAAAGATGATTCTATAAGAACTATTAAATTAGATAACATCAATGAATCTATACACTGGTTTGAAAAAGTGAATGATTCCGAATACATTATCGCAACAGATGCTCGATGCGTTGTACGATTAAATGAGCATGATTTAAATTATAAGATTGGTCCAAAATTTTCCGATGATGATTTTGAGCATGTGACATATGACCATATAAATAAAGTTGCTTATGCAACATCATTTGATAGAAGAGTGTACAAAATTGACATTGAAAGCCTGGAGAATATAGAGGTTATTTATGAAGCTAGATTTAAAATAAGATGGTCAGATTTAATATATAAAGATAATACTCCATATTTAATATTGCAGATTAGAGATGGAAGTATAGTTAAATTAAATTTATCAACAAGAAAGGTTGAAAAATTAATAAGAGAAACTCCGCCTGCTTTTTGGACGTATGTAAGTTATTTAGACAAAAAATTATTCTTTGGTGAAGATGGCGGTTATTTTTTTCTTTCAATGACAAACAAAAATATATATTTGACTATAGGATAAAAAAAGAATACGAAGGATACTATATAAAACGAGCTATCTCGAATGATAAGTTACTTGTGTTAGGTGGTACGAATGGTAAAGTTATGATTAAAAATTCTGAAGATGATTTTAAAATAATTAGAATTGGATCTCCTGTACGTGATTTATGCTTTGGTTTAAACAATGTTATATATATTGCTTCAGAATCTGGAAATGTATATAAAATAGAAGAAGGTGATGTTAATGTTATATATAAAAGTGAATCAGAACCAGTATGGTCTATATCGTTTAATTTTGATTTATGTATGTTAGCCATTGGAGAAAGATTTGGAAATGTAATCATACTTGATAGCTCAAATGAGTATCATGTAGTAGCATATACTGATAGTAAAATTCCTAAAAGAATGAAATGGATTAATAAAAATAAATTAGCGGTAGTTAATTCCAGTAATATCGACTTAATCACATATAATGAAAAAGAAAAATCATGGGTTAACATATCAGAGTATTATAAAGGCGGATTTAATACTATTGAAGATTTCATTGTTCATAATGGCAGCATTATTATAGGAATAAATTACAATCGTTATATTTTAAGCTGGCATTTAGAAACTGGCGAAGTATTAGGTAAATTGTTTTGGGATCAGGATTACGCAAAAGGGATAATGAATTTAGATGAAGAAAAATTTATTGTCTATGGGCGGAATAGTAAAGTAAAAGAATACATTATGCATGATAATGAGATACTTCTTACAAGAATAGTCAATTAAGATGATAAAAATTACTGATCTATGTTTTAGCTATAAAAGCCGAGAAATTGGAAGGAATATTTTTAAAAATATTTTCAGATTAAATGAAATTGAAGTTAGTTTATTTAATAACTTAAATGTTGAGATATTTAATAATGATAGCAAGATTACTGGTTTTTTAGGGAAAAATGGAGCAGGAAAAACAACTTTAATAAAACTCATTTCAGGCATTTTAACGCCAAACTCAGGAAATATTACTGTTTTTGGTATCAATTCAAATGGAAGGCCTCTTAATCTTTTATCTAATCTTGGTATCGTTTTTGGTAATAAATCAATGCTTTGGGAAGAATTATCTCTTTATGAAAATATTGAGCTCTTTTCTAAGATATATAAGAGAAATTATGATAACAATAATATTGAAAATATGATAGAAATGTTGAGTCTTAATAATATAGCGAGGAAGCCTGCCAAAACCTGTTCCCTGGGGCAGTCTGTGAAATCTAACTTATTAATACATTTACTGAACAGACCTAAGTTATTGATATTGGACGAGCCTACAATCGGATTGGATATAGAATCACAAATACTATTACGCAATATCTTAAAAGATTATGCTGAACTTAATGAAAGTAAAATATTAATTACCTCACATAATATGTTAGATATCGCAGACATTTGTACAGATATCCTTTTCCTGAAAGGTGGAGAAATATCAAAAATAGATTTAAATAAAAATGATACAAAGGAAAAAAATGCGCTATATCTAGAGGGGCTTTTCTGTGATAACTAAATTTTCTTTCATTGAAACAATTAGGGCTAAGAATATAATATTTGGTTATTTATTTTTAACAATAACATTATATGCAGTTGAGTTGTCTTTTTGGAATACTATGACGAAATCAAATGACTTTGTCAATTATACACATGATAAAATAATCATTTACATATTATGGTCTGTTATAATATTTCAATTAACCAGTATTAATGGATTTCCAGAAAATTTATCTTTCCATATTGAAGATGGAAGTATAGATAGACTGATTATAATGCCTAAATCAATATTAATATATTATTCAGCATATGGTCTTGGTCAAATGCTGGCTAGGCTTTTTATAATGTCACCATTGATTTTATTTATAGTAATATATCAAAAAGAAATTCCAAACTTTATATATCTATTTTTTTCTTTATGTATAGGTTTTTTTGTTAATTTATATTTAACAATGACATTGTCATGTATGGCATTCAAATTTAGAGGATCTTACTCTTTTATAATTATTAAAGACACATTGTCATGGGTATTTTCAGGTGCATTAATACCATTGGATGTATTTGGCGATACTTTAAAATCAGCGTTTAATTATATCCCGTTTCAATATATTACCTATGTTCCAGTTAAAATTGCAACAAATTCAATATCTATTGTTTTTATATTTAATGGATTTTTAGTTATGATGAGCTTAATGTTAATTTTTAATTTAATATGGAATTATATGTTAAAATACAATCAAGGATATAATGGTAATGCTTAGAGTTATATATGTTGGCTTTAAATGTGGGCTATCCGAAGCTAAAAAAAGCCCATTGAATTTCTGGCTATCAGCCCTGGTTAATTTTAGCTATTATATAGCGCAAGGTTTTTTTTGGTATGCTATTTTAAATTCACAATATTTAGGTCGTGTTTTATCCAGTAATTTTATTCTTATATTTTTTATTACAGTATGTTTAGTTGATAATTTTTATCTTTTTTTGTTTGGTAAGGGCAGTTTTCTCTTAGTTAAAAAAGTTAGATCATTAAAATTAGAACCTCATTTAACACTACCCATAAATACCCAGTTCTTATATATTACTACTAATATTGCATTTGAGCATTTTTTATTATCATTTTTATCATTAGTATTGTTTTTTATTGTGCATATTTATCTTGGTACTGCTGTTTTATTAGTTTTTTTACACTTAATTATGTCATTTGAAGGCGTTTTAATACTAACTTCAATTACATGGATTATAAGATCAACAATATTTTGGACTGCATCATTAGTCAGTATTAAGAATTCAAACCCCTGTTTTAAAGTCCTGGTGCGACCTGAACAATCTTTTCATGGTGCAGTTCGTTTTGTCTTAATGTTTATCCTTCCATGTCTATTTATAACAGGTATTCCTGCTTCGGTAGCGGGTGGAGTGATGAGCATAAAATGGTTTTTTATTCAGTCATTAGTTACATTGGTTCTGATTTTTATAGCAAAATTTGTTTTTGATATAGGTATTAAAAGGTATTCAAAATATATAACGTGATTTATACCAATCCAACTTCAAAATGCGTGTGATTTCTCCCCGCTTCGCGGGGAGAAATCAGGTTTCATATCGTGTCGTAAATTGTAACTTGAAGTTTAATGTGTATAGAAGGTACTTGATTGCTAAAAAATAAATCTTATTTTCTTGAACTATAAAGGATATATTTTATGTATAAACATATTTCTCCTATTAGTGGTGTTGCTACTTATGGTGATAAATTTGTCTTAAGTGCTGGGTATGATAATAAAGTTATTTTATGGGATGCTTACACTAAGAAGCCCATTAGAAGAGTATATCATGACCATTTGGCAAATCAGTGTGCTTTCAGTCCTTGCGGTAACTATGTAGCAACAGTCAGTAGTGATTATACTTGTCGTATTTGGTCATTGCCAAATATGATATTATATGGGGTTATAAATTCACATACTGATGATGTAGAATCAATATCATTTCATCCCAACAAAAATATTGTTGCAACGTGTTCTAGAGATAAAACAATTATTATTTCTGATTATAAAGGAAATATCATAGCTCATTTGAAAGGGCATTTAAAGGATGTAATATCTGTGGAATGGAACTTATCTGGAAATATAATAAGCTCCAGTGATGATGGTACAATTCGAATTTGGGATGTGGATGCTGAAAAAGAAATTGAATGTATAGATCTTGATAATATAGAAACTGATACTATAGCCATTACACCTAATGGAGTCATTTATGCTGGAAATGATAATGGTGAAATCATAACTATAATTAATGGTAAGTTAGCAATAACACCTGCACATAAAGCGGGTATTAAGCGCTTGGTTTATGACTCTTTCCAAAAAATAATGGTAAGTTTGAGTTACGATAGAAAAATGAAACTTTGGAGAACGAAGAATAATAATATTGAATGTTATCATATAGCAGAGCTTCCTCCAATAGTTTGGCCAAGATCTTGTGCATTTCTTGATAGTAACAATTTGGTTTTTGCATCATTTGGTGATAGTTATGTTCAATATACTATTTCTACTAAAATATGGCATCAGGATCATATTAGACCAACATATGGCTTAAATGCTGTTCACGTTTCAGGAAAGGATATTTGGAGCGTCGGAGATGCTGGTATAGTTTTTTATAATAACAAGCCCTTTGCTGAAATGGGAAGTCTGTGTAACTTTATGGTCGAATTTCAAGATGTAATTATTACTGGCGGGCAGATGGGAAAAATATTTAATGCTTGTACTGGTGATATTATATATGAACACCATTCTCCTCTAAATTGTGCTGCTGTTTCGTGGGGTAATGATCAGTTTTGTCTTGTTGGTACATACACTGGAGAAGGTCTTGTTTTAAGAAAAATAGATAATGATATTGTTGTTTGCAATGTAATTTCATTACATAAAAATGCGATAAAAGGTGTTGTTATTTCTGATAAATATATCTTCTCTGTATGTGCCAATGCAGCAGTTGCATTACATAATACTGAAGATTTTTCATGTTATGCTTATGTTCCTAAAGCCCATGAAAAAATTGCAAATGGATGTGATAGCAATAGAGAAGGATTGTTTGTGAGTATTAGCCGAGATTTAAATCTCCGAATTTGGAAAAATGAAAACTATGAAGTAATAAAAACACCAAGTTCTCATTCTATAAAATGTGTAGCTTTTGATACTAAAAATAATTATATCTCTATAGGAAATTATACTGGTTGGATCGGTGTATATGATTTAAATATAAACGAATGGGTGTTATGGGAGAGGCGTTCATTCTCTGGTATATCAAGTATGAAATATACGCAGGATGACTTTATTTATTCAACATATGACGGAATAATTGAATTTGTATTTAACCATGGGTCTTAAAATGATTAAACATGAATTAAGCCTAACAGGTATTAAAACTCAGAATATAAATATTGAAGGTAAAGATATTAACTCTTTGACCATGAAAGAAGCGATGGGTTTACCTGATAAAACATGTGAAACTTTGATGGGAGGATTATTTAAAATATATGATAAATATTCAAGGTTAGATAGTTTTATGTTACTAGCTCTAGTTAGGGACTTTAATGCATGTTTTTCCCATAGATATGTCGCTGGTAATTTGCTTGCAATTAGAGGGGATACGAGAATTTCTGTATTTGAGCCTGATATTATTATTGTTCCTGGTGGAAAAGTGCGTTTGGGTTTATCTTCTGATGATGTAGATGAAATTGTTTCGACGTATTCCCAATATGGAGTAATGAAAGAGTGGATTTTAAAGGAGGTGCCTTCTTATGAACTTAATCTTAATTCTTTTGGTTTGGCCAGATATTGTGTAACTAACTATGAATATTACATTTTTCTATGCGATACAGGTTATCAAGAGATCCCTGATAGTTGGGCTTGGGGTATGTATCCTCATCAACGTGCTAATTATCCGGTTTATTCAGTGTCTTATGATGCTGCTGTGTCTTATGCACTCTGGCTAAGTGAAAAGACAGGTAGAAAGTTCCATATTCCGAGTGAAGCACAATGGGAGTATGCTGCAACTGGAGGTGATGGGCGAGAGTTTCCATGGGGAAATGAGTTTCTGCCAGATCATTGTAACAGTATTGAAAGTGGTATTGTCGATGCGACTCCAATAGGTATCTTTCCTTTAGGTATGGGACCTTTTGGTCATCTAGATTTAGCGGGAAATGTTGAAGAATATACTTCTGATAGTTACCTACCTTATCAGTCAGGTAGTACTGTGTATGATGATTTAATGCTGACTGAAGGTAAGCATTATAAAGTTGCTCGTGGTGGTAGTTTTACCCGGTTTCGTGATTTGTGTAGAACGAGAAGACGCCATGGAAGATATAATTCTCCTCTATATATTATGGGGTTTCGGCTTGCAGAAAAGTTACTTTGAGAGTTAATTCGAATTTTGAATAAGGAATTAACAGATGAATTAGCCAAAATGGGTGTCACTTTCGTCATGAAGAAGCGTCGCAACATGAAGATATGTGCGCAGGCTGAAACGCCACCGAAGTATAAAAGGATTTCTGTTGACCGTTTTAGGTGGACTGATTGCTTACTGCCTTAAATTGAAGAAACCATCACTGAAAGTTTTCTACTCAGAAGAAGATTTTCCAGTGACGGTTTAAGCGGAATTCGGATTAGTCAGATGATTTAAAAACCCCATATGTAACATGGGGTTTATTTTTCTAACAAGGATAAATATCGAATCGGTGATTTTTGGTGGTAATTGCAGCGGATGCTTTAACACCCGCCAGTGGTTCTGCATAATCTGGCCGTTTTACCACAACCCGACGTTTTGCCAATGCACGGGCTGGTTCCAGTAAACTATCAGCATCCTCATCTGCCCCGACCAGTGATTGGAAAACCCGCATCTCTTTTTTGACTAGCGCGCTCTTTTGCTTATGTGGATACATTGGATCAAGATAAACCACATCTGGCGGCGGTGTAATATCTGTCAATGCTGTAATGCTTGAGGCGTGGATCAGCGTCATGCGTTCTTTCAGCCAGCTTCCAATCTCTTCATCTTGATAGCCACGCTGTAGTCCGTCATCCAACAATGCTGCTACCACAGGGTTGCGCTCTAACATCCTGACATGACAGCCGATAGAAGCCAGCACAAAAGCATCGCGTCCCAACCCAGCGGTAGCATCCACAACATTGGGTAAATAATCTTTCTTGATGCCGACGGCTTTCGCGACGGCTTCGCCACGACCACCACCAAAGCGACGACGGTGCGCCATTGTTCCGCTGACAAAATCGACATAAATCCCGCCCAGCTTAGGCTCATCGCGCTTGCGCAATTCGAGTCGTTCGGGTGTCAATACCAGCGCCATGACTGAATCTTCATCGTGGATCAGACCCCAACGTTCAGCCAATAACGATAAGGCGCTGCGATCAGCGCCTTCTTCACAAATCAAACAAATTTTCACAGGTGATTATCCGCCGATGCCGTAGCTCTTCAGCATTGCATCCAGTTCTGGTTTACGGCCCCGGAAGCGGACAAACAGTGTCATTGGATCTTCTGAGCCGCCGCGGGACAAAATATTGTCGAGAAATGACTGACCGGTTGTGCGATTGAAAATCCCTTCTTCTGAGAAGCGAGAATAGGCATCGGCTGCCAGCACATCCGCCCACAGATAGCTGTAATAACCCGCTGCATAACCACCATTAAAGATGTGGCTAAAGGAGTGCGGGAAGCGTCCCCAATCTGGCGATGGCACAACCGCAACTTGTTTTTTCACTGATTGCAGCGTTTCCAGGATTTGCGCTCCTTTGGCTGGATCATATTCCACATGTAAGCGGAAATCGAACAGACCAAACTCAAGCTGGCGCAGGATCTTCATTGCGGCCTGATAGTTTTTGGCCGCCAGCATATTATCCAGCATCTCTTGTGGCAGGGGTTCCTGAGTTTGATAGTGACCGGAGATAAATGCCAGTGCTTCCGGCTCCCAGCACCAGTTTTCCATAAACTGGCTTGGACACTCTACTGCATCCCACGGCACACCACTGATGCCGGCCACATCTAAGACTTCAATTTCGGTCAGCATATGGTGCAAGCCATGCCCAAACTCGTGGAACAGTGTTGTCACTTCATCGTGGGTAAACAGGGCAGGTTGATCACCGACTGGTTTGTTAAAATTACAAGTCAGATAAGCGACAGGAATTTGCAACTCGCCAGATGCATGGCGCATTCTGCCGACATAACTATTCATCCATGCGCCACCGCGTTTATGTTCACGGGCGTAAAGATCTAAATAGAAACTGCCACGCAATACCTGCTGATCATCATACAGATCAAAGAAACGTACATCAGGATGCCATGTATCTACATCGTGGCGTTCTTTGGCGGTAATGCCATAAATGCGGCGAATGACTTCAAACAACCCTTCCAGCGCTCGTTGTTCCGGGAAGTAAGGGCGCAGTCGTTCATCATCAATGGAGAAGTCATGCTGCTTTTGTTTTTCGCTGTAATATGCCAGATCCCACGCTTCCAGCCCATCAACACCGTGATGAGATTTGGCGAAGTTAGTGAGTGTTTCCAACTCTTCTTGACCTTGTTGATGGGCGCGTTTGGCCAGATCGTTCAGGAAATCGAGTACCTGCTGAGGTGTTTCAGCCATTTTGGTTGCCAGGGAACTTTCAGCATAGTTCTTGAACCCCAATAATTGGGCGAGTTCATGACGTAATGCAAGTAGTTCCGCCATCACTTCGCTGTTATCCCACTTTCCGGCATCTGGCCCTTGATCAGAAGCACGGGTCGCATAGGCATAATACATTTCTTTGCGCAGTTCACGATTATCGCCATAGGTCATGACTGGCAGATAACTTGGCATATTGAGTGTCAGCAACCACCCATCCAGCCCCTTGGCTTCGGCGGAGGCCTTGGCTGCGGCTTTGGCACTTTCAGGCAAACCGGCCAGATCACCCTCGTCGGTAATCAGCTTGGTCCATCCCATAGTGGCATCCAGCAAATTATTGCCGAACTTTGCACCCAGCTCAGATAAACGAGCAGTAATTTTACCGTAACGTTTCTGTTTCTCTTCTGGTAAGCCAATGCCGGTCAATTCAAAATCACGCAACGTATCTTCAATAGCCTTGCGCTGTGGCTGGGAAAGGGTTTCGAAGATTTGGCTCTCTTTTAGCGATTTATATGCTTGATATAACCTTTTGTGTTGTCCCAACCAGGTATCGAATTCAGAGAGCAGGGGCAGGCTTTGCTCATAGGCTTCGCGAAGCTCTGGACTATTCTTGACCGCATTTAGGTGTTCGACTGGCGACCACATACGGGAAAGCCTGTCTTTCTCTTCTGAAATGGGTTGGCACAGGTTATCCCAGGTAAAAGCAGTGTTTTCAGATAAAATCTTCTCAATGACTTGGCGGTGATTGGTTAACGTCTCTTTCACAGCAGGCACAACATGCTTTGGTTCGATTGCAGAGAACTTAGGCAATACAGAAGATATCAGTAACGGATTAGTCATAATGAGCGCCTTATATGTGTATTTGGGTATAGGCTGAAACCAGCCCCGTATCCCAATGGGTTGTTGACGATAGATGGGGATAAGATATCGTGAGTTCAATGCTAATGCCGCACTTTTGTGCGAACAATTAGGTTCTTTTTCTGTCAGGGATCTGTGAAGTTGCGGAGAAGTTTAGATATTCTTGGAGACGCGCTATAATCCCTGCTCTTCATCAATTCTATTAATGGAAGATCATCGTTCCCGGTGGGGCGGCTGGACTTCAAATCCAGATGGGGCCGCCCGCGGCCCTCGGCAGGTTCAACTCCTGTGATCTTCCGCCACTTTTTGTCTGATGGTGGCGGTTTATCCTGACATTTCCTTGGCTGAAGCAAGATCCGAATATTGATAAAAAGCAAAAGAAATTAGCCAGCTAATACAAGCTAAGCAACACAACACATTCGAAGCCATAACGAGAGAGTGGCATAAATCCAAAGCTGATAAATCGAAGTGACCGCCAGTAAAGAGAAAGAGTGGCTTGATGGCCTGCCAGAAGAAGCCTCAGCCCAAGTAAAACGTGTGGCTGTTCGCTCGCGTTACTAGACGCCACCGGAGAGCTGGCGACTCATATTACTGGCTGGAGTAAAGAAGTGTGTCATGCAGCGATAAAGCAAAGTTTCGATGACTGGTTAGCGGATTTTGGCATTGGAAACAGGGAAAAATATCAGGTTGTTACCCGTACCCGTGACTTTATCCAGAAATACGGACTTTCACGCTTCCAGCCTTACACCTACGGCAGGCCAAACGGTGATATTGATACGTCACACGCCATGAGAATTAATGATCTTGCCGGGTATCTGGTGAATAATCATTGTGATGATGGACAGGTGAAATATCATTTATCCCCAGTGTATTTGAAGAAGAAATATTGCAGGGATTGCAGAAAAAATCGGGTTTTGAATCCTTAGAAGAGGCCGGAATGTTGGTTAAAGCTGAAAAAGACCGCTTTATCAGTAAAACCATTTCAGTAAATGTCACTCAGGGGCGGTTTGTCGTACCGACTCTTTTACCGGAGATTATATAATTAAGGGACACAACCTAGTTTTGATATCAAATCAAATAATACTCGTTCAATCTTGTCGGAAATGGTCATCCGTCATTCCGCAGCTATATCTGTAATACCCTGATTTTAAATCGATTTTATGAAATTTGAATGCCTATTGATTCTTAATTAAAACAACAAATTATGAATGCGGTGCGGAATGTCAGGTTATTATTTTAACACCTTGATTATGTAATTTTCACCAAATATTGAAAGCCTATCAAAAATATAAAGATAGGCTTTGTGAAGTGGTATTGTTAAGTTATTTTTATAATAACAAATTAGTTAAATATATCAAACCTTGATATTATCTCATAATCTTCAAGATTTGCAGCTTCATAGCTTTCGTCACCAAACATGAATTTCCAGACATAAATATAAAAAGCTCTGACAGGTATCATATCTGGTAGTAGTATTTGAGGGGCACCAGAATCATAATAACGTGTTAATTTTTCATCACTAGCATAACGAATTACATATTTAAAACTTTCTTTACATCTATGTTTCCATGACATGGAAAATTCATTATATTCTAAAAACAATAACTCATTAACCAATTTTTCTATGCTTTTCACATTATTAAGATTTAAGTCTAATAGGCTATGATCAATATGCGGACCTCCAGCTAATGGAGCCCAAAACATATATATATACCCTTCACTTATTTTTATTTTTTTCATTTCCTAATCCAATTATTATTCAATTCCAAATATGCTATAAATCTTTCCTGTTTTTTTATCAAAACCAGCTCTAACTGTTGAGGTTTCAAAATATTCTTTCCCTCCTTTTTTATAACCTTCTGAAACAACTTTCCCCATATCAAAATCTACTCTGCCTGTTTTATGAATTTCTGGATTGTATAGAGGTAAAGCTTTTTGTATTGCTTCATATTGATCTTTATAAGATAGAAATCTAGTAGAATCTGTTGGCTTGCCATTCCTACCATCAGGTGTATAACCTGTTTTTGCTCGATAAGCGTGATTTACCGACAAAATTCGGTAAATGGAATAGCGTCTTTTCACGTTTTAATGCCTGGTCGAAGAAGAGTATTTTACAGCTTATTTTCAAATGGTTATCTGATATTGCGAATACAGAACGGTTGTTTATTGATGGAACTATCGTTCGTGCTCACCAGCATAGTGCCGGAGCAGCTTCAGATAACAATGAGGCGATTGGTAAAAGTTGTGGCGGGCGTTCAACCAAGATCCATTTAGCGGTAGACAGCGGAGGTTTGCCCGTTCATTTTGAACTCTTCGGGGGACAGGCTTACGATAGTGTTCATGCAGAAAGTCTTGTCTCTGAGTCCCCCTTATCCGAAGTCGTTATTGCTGACAAAGGATATGACAGCCAGCGTTTCAGAACATTTATTGAACAACGAGAAGCCACCCGGTGATCCCTTACCGCAAAAATAGTCGAAAAGCAGGCCAACATTTTGATAAATGTTTATACCGTTATCGCCACGTGGTGGCACTGGCATTTATCATTGTCTGGTTGCCGATGTGGGTTGATTGAATTATGACCTTAGAACATCAACAGCCCTTAGTATTTTTTAAAAAGGAGAGTCATTACTTCTCCTTTTTAAATTTATTAGCTAATACAAATAAAGATATTTACTATTTTAGATTATTCTTTATATGCAGAATCATATTTTCCACTTTTTACAAAATCTGGAGCAACCCAATTAGGTCCTTTGATTATTGTACCATTATGCCCTTCAGATAATTTACCCTCTTTTATCAATCTTTGTAAAGTAATCCAAACATCTTGATTAGCAATAGCTTCAAATTTATAGTCTGTGTACATTCTGTCCAATGATGGATAAGAGGCTGTAAGTGCAAAAACCATCAGAACGTCTTCAACAGATTCATTTTCAATAATCAATTTCATCATTGACATTAATACCTTCCTCTCTTTATTAGCCCCATTGCTTCTCTATATTCTTCCTCATCAGCCGCATTTTTAGCTTCAGGTGTATACAAAGGTAAAGTACTTTCATTAATTTTATAATCTTCCAGAGTTGCCGTATGAGCGTGATTCCAAATATCTTTATCATGAACACCATCAGGAATACCTACAGTACGATAACGTTCTAGTTCTCTTATTTCATGTGTGTAGTAACGCTTATCATAATCTGTAACTGGTATCTCTCCTGAAATAATTTGCTCTAAACGTTCAATCATCATTGTATTGCCTATATTTTTTTCAAACCTGCTGGTATGCAGTTTAACTTTATCTAATCCTTCTTGTGTAATTTCAACATTTCGCCAATCTAAATCCTGAATAGGGCCACCGGCTTTGGCTGGATCATAAGTACGACCACTGTATTTACCTTTTTCCGTTCCACCATAAGGATCGCTCAAATAAACATAAACCGCCGGCACGCCCTCAATCGGGAAGACCAGAATATAATCGCGGAAATCACTTTCCTGTATCGGCGTGGTCGTCTTCGTTGGCCCGCGGTCTGTTCCATCCGCTATCGGCGTTTCCGTCTTGTTCCCCGCCATTTCATTCGGATCTTGCTGCGGGTTGACCATCATCCCGTTCCGCCATGTGGGCTGCGCCGGAATTTCCAGACCGGGGGTTTGACCGGTCAGGCTCGAATCATCGAGCGGCACGGTGTTGACATTGATTGGCGTGCCACGCTAGTTAAAATATTGAGGCAAGTCCTGCGGTGATAATGCCTGATACATTGATGACGCTGTCGTGTACCAGACCAGTATAGGTGAATCCGCGCCATCCTCCCGAAATTCATAGGTTCCCGGGGCAGTTTGCTTCACATGACGCACTTTAACCATATCCATACCGCTTCCTTCGCGGGTATCGTGGCATGGCACAAACCACGGTTTAAATAATGAATCCGCCGCCCGTAATGATGGTTTCATGCCCATTGACGAAATCGGACAAAGTTCTAACCCGAAAGAGGTCGCTAACAGTGCCTACAGCCTGTTTAACGGTGTCGGCAAAATTCAGGGCAAACGCGAATCAAATAAAAGCTATTTGTTTAAACAAATAGCTTTTATTAATCCATTTTAAATATTATTTTTTTATGTTATTCAATTAAATTGTTATATTTTTTTGTTCTGGAAAATTTAGGCTCTTTCCAATTTGGACCTTTAATTGTCTTTCCTTTACCATCTTTAGCTAGCTTTCCCTCGTCTAGTAGTCTTTTGTATGTTGTCCATAGCTCGTTTTTTTCGATAACTTCAAAATTAAATCTTACATACATGCGATCTATGGATGGATACGAGCTTTTAAGAGAAAAAAATAAAAGTATATCCTCAACTGATTCATTTTTTATCATTTGTTCTAATGGACGCATATGATTACCCTTCTATTTATATTTAGCTTCTTCTTCAAGATCAGCTGCATGAATGGCCTCAGGAGTGTATAAAGGATACGTTCTTTCATGAATTTTGTAATCCTCCAGAGTTGCAGCATGGGCATGATTCCAAATATCTTCATCATGAACACCATCGGGAACGCCTATAGCGCGATAACGTTCTAATTCTCTTATTTCATGTGTGTAATATCGCCTATCATAATCAGTGGTAGTAATCTCTCCCGATAGAATTTTTTCTAAACGTTCAATCATTATTGTATTGTCAATACTTTTTTCAAACCTGCTGGTATGCAGTTTAACTTTATCTAATCCTTCTTGTGTAATTTCAACATTTCGCCAATCTAAATCCTGAATAGGGCCACCGGCTTTGGCTGGATCATAAGTACGACCACTGTATTTACCTTTTTCCGTTCCACCATAAGGATCGCTCAAATAAACATAAACCGCCGGCACGCCCTCAATCGGGAAGACCAGAATATAATCGCGGAAATCACTTTCCTGTATCGGCGTGGTCGTCTTCGTTGGCCCGCGGTCTGTTCCATCCGCTATCGGCGTTTCCGTCTTGTTCCCCGCCATTTCATTCGGATCTTGCTGCGGGTTGACCATAATACCGTCCCGCCACGTTGGCTGCGCCGGGATTTCCAGACCGGGTGTTTGACCGGTCAGGCTCGGATCATCGAGCGGCACGGTGTTGACATTGATTGGCGTGCCACGCTGGTTAAAATATTGAGGCAAGTCCTGCGGTGATAATGCCTGATACATTGATGACGCTGTCGTGTACCAGACCAGTATAGGTGAATCCGCGCCATCCTCCCGAAATTCATAGGTTCCCGGGGCAGTTTGCTTCACATGACGCACTTTAACCATATCCATACCGCTTCCTTCGCGGGTATGGTAGCCAACCACCTTCACTACTCCGGTCTTCTCGTCTTCCACAAAACGATAGCGAACACGTGTCTCTGCACGGCCTTTTTGATCCGCCAGTTGTTTCAGTCTTTCGAGCTGGTGTTGAGCCGTGTCACTGTCAGCGCCCAATGCCCGTTTCATTGCCCCCCAAACGGCCTGTGCCCGGTCCGCCGGTGTGGAAGAGATGGCGGCCATGAACAGTTTCTCTTTCTCCGAAAGCCGTGGAGGCGCGCTTTGGGTTTCCCATGATCCCTCGTTATTACTCGCCGTACCCGCAGCACCCGCAGCAGCATTTAATGCCATCTGCGTTTCTATTGCCTGAAATATCAGCGGATTGGCTTGTGCCGGTGGCACCACCTGATCAAGCAGCCATCCTATCGGCACCATATACCATGGCGGCGTGTTTTTATTTTGCGCCGCCGAAGCCATTGCGGGTGTTTGCGGTGCTGATACGGGCAGGTAAACCTGCAATTGGCCAAAATTGGTGGCGGGCTCGGTCTCTGTGCCTGCATCGGTGCAACCCAAAGGTTGCAGGCAGGATTTTGCAAATACCGGTTTGGCAATACGTTCAACAGCGATCACATGCCGACAGTTATGTTCAGGCATGACCGTGATGCCCGAATATTCGGGGTCAGCGTAATATCTTGTTTGCAGGGTGGCTTCTGTCCAGCCTTCGATCTTCGGCAGGCCATCACTGAGTTCGCCCGGCATAATCGCGGGTGAAGAACCCAGCGTTTTTGCGATTTTTACCGCTGTAGCCGTGGATTTTTCAACCAACTGGTCTGCCAGTTTCTGCGCCTCCACATGCAGCGTCATAGGCAGCGATGATAAATTTTCCTCCCGCAGTATGCCCTGACCATCCGTCACGCCACGGGCATTGATAACACCATCCCGACTTTTCAGGTGATAGGGGATACCGGCTAATGGCTTGCCCTGATTGTCTAGTAACTGAAATTCCAGCCAGTGCCTGAATTTATTGCAGGGAACACAATCCAATCTTCCTGTGTCACTCATTCGATTAAATCCTTTATTGATTAGGTCCGTGGCGCACCCATACCGCTGTCTGCCAGAAAGTCATTGAGGGTCAGTGCCTGTAAACGTGCACCCTGTTGGCGGTGCTGGCGCAGCCATTTTTCAAGGCGGCGGAGCAGGGCACCTTCGGGGGTGTCCAGTTTCAGAGCCTGTTCGCCCTGTGCTTCCCACAGTTCATACATCAGTGTTTTTGCGAGCCCTTCCAACGCAAAATCGGACTGTTCCCACGCGGCTATCAGGTGTGGCTCCAGTACAAAAGGGCGTTCAGTCTGGCTGAACGGGCATTCTGCCGGGCGAAGGAAAGCGGTTGGCGCTGGCATATCCGCCATCAGTTCAATGACCGGATTAAGCAGGGATGTCCAGTCCGTCGGCTGCATGGCAGGCATCAATACCCGCAGGATGCGCGTATCCATGAACCGGAAGACAACCTGTTCATCGCGCAGGGTCACGAGCTGGTGACGTTGCCAGTGAGCCAGTTGTGTCTGCCAGCCCGCGTCGCTACGGTATGCCCAGCCCCAACTGCCATCGCTGAATGCGCGGCGGTCAAGCAGGCGCGCAAGAGGGGGAAGACAGTCCATTTTCGGCTGGATAAGCCACGGTCCCTGCTCCATCAGGTGGGCGAGTGGCGTGCCGTTATAGAGGGGAAGCGCCTGCTCGACCCAATCATTCGCATACAAGGTGTTGACAGGGCTGGGGGCAGCAAGCGGGTTGACGATAAGGTAAACCGGCGATTTATCGGGTTCGCCCAGCCAGGTTGTCCAGCTTGTTTTTTGGGTGGAATAAGTCATGACTGGCCTCCCTGCGGCGCTTTAATCACCCAGGCGGCATTTTCCTGTGCCTGCAATGCGCAATATTTTTTGACCGGAAACTTCACCACTGGCAGCGCAGGCACGCCGTCAGGGAGTTGCAGCGTGATGCCCCGCCCACTGCCACCAGTGCCTTGCCCGACGTTAATCGGTGAGGACTGAATACCTGCCGGTGTCACTTTGACAAAGCTACCGCCCACCTTTAAGGTAATTTCGGTTGCTGCTTCCAGAACTATTTTTCCGCCACTTTTATGATGCGTTTCCTGTCCGCTTTCAGTCACCAGTGCATCACCCGCCTGAATATGTTGTGAGCCGGCGATGCGGTGGGAAACATCCCCTTCGGTGGAGTATTTGCGGCCCCCCTGCACCTGCGAATGTTCATCCACCTGAATATCGCTGTAATGGTTATTGTCAATGCGCAGTTTCTGGTCATGCTTGATATGCCAGAGAACGTCATTTTCTATCTGGCCGGTGAAGTCTTTCTGGGCGTGGATATAAACCTCTTCACTGCCTTTGGCGTCTTCAAAGCGCAGCTCGTTAAATCCTTCCCCCTTGTGGGTCTGGGTTTTGAACGTGGTACGGGTTTTTTCGGCAGGCAAATTCAGCGGCGGCCGGTTGACAGCGTTGTAAACGCACCCCGTGACAATGGGGCGGTCAATATCGCCATTGAGGTAAGAGACAATGACTTCCTGCCCGATGCGCGGAATAGCCATAAAGCCAAAACCGTTGCCGTTCCAGCCCTGTGCCACCCGAACCCAGCAGGATGCCCTGTCATCGGCCTTGTCGTAGCGGTTCCAATGAAAATGGACTTTTATCGCGCCGTCTTTATTGACGAAAATTTCTTCCCCTTCCGGCCCGACCACCGTCGCGCTTTCATCACCGTCAGCCAGCGGTTTGTAGTGGAAAGGCGGGCGCCAGTCCGCCAGGCCATCCATAAAGCCGAATTGGTTGCTCAGTGTGGTGCCTGCACCGCTGTTGTCTCCCAGTGCCTGCGGGCAGCGTCCGTGGTGGTGGATGGTGATAAATCGGGGGAAACCGGTGTGATATTGCAGGCATGTAAATGGGCAGGCACCGACTCTTGTGTCAGCGTAATGTCACCGATACCCAGCTTCATGGCCTGCGCATGGTAGCCGATGAGATGGGCACATACGGACTGAGGTGACAGGGTATTCGCCGCTTTCCCATCCATCCCCAAAAAGTGTATCTGGTTGTGAAGGCGCCCCAGTAAATCATCCGTTATCAGCGCCTGAAATATGTAGTTACTACTTATTTTTTTCTTTGGTTCTATTGAAGAGTGAAATAACTTTTTCTGCGGGGGGGGGGTTATTGTATTTTTCTCCTTTCTTTTTGTTTTATGGGGACTTATAGGTGCCACCTATTTCATACTAACTTAAAGAAAACCAAAATATTATGACCCGTTTATTAAGGTGTTTGGGGTTGTTGCTTTGATTTCACTTATTTTGAGTGTGCCCGTATCATCTTATTTTAATTTTAAACTAAAAAATGATGGCTATTTGGTTTGTAACAAAATTTCATGGATGTCACCAACAACCTATGTAAAAAACTTATCACTCTGTAAATGAAAATTTTTGTAAATATTCTGCCCTCATGTTTTCTCTTGTTTAGCCTCTAAAAATTAGAGGCTATTTTGAGTAGTTATCATGGTGTTATATATTGTTTTAAAGAAAATAACTATTACTGTTGGATAAAAATATGGCACAACACTTTCATTGGCAGAAAGAAAACTACCAAGTTTCAACAGACAAATCGCTTTTAGATATTGCCTCTATCCATCAATTTCTGACACGTTCCCGTTGGGCGGAAGGTATTGATCTCGAAACTGTACGGTTTGCTATTGAAAACAGCCTGACATTTGGGTTGTATAAAGATAAAACTCAAATAGGATTTGCTAGGTTTGTCACAGATTTTGCGACGTTCGGCTATCTATGTGATGTTTATGTCTTGGAAGAATATCAAAAACAACAATTAGGCCGCTGGTTGATAACGTGTTGTCAATCTCATCCCGTTATGCAGCGGCTACGTAGAATTATGCTTGTGACGTCAACGGCACCCTGGTTATATGAAAAATTTGGCTACTCTCCCGTTAGTCATGAAAATGGTGTTTGGCAGATAGTTCGCCCAAATATTTATAAGAAAAAGTAACATGATTTTTCACAAAAAACTCAAGGAAAGAAAATTATTCCTTGAGTTCTCAGTTAATTATTCTCAAATCGGTTTCTCTATTGAATTATACAGCGTATCAAGTTGATTAATGCGTTGGCGGTAACTTTGCAGCAAACAGGTTGTATCGCCCTTGCATTTGTAGCGCTGTTTCAGCCATGCAGTTTGGTTATCATGCATTTCGCCAGATACGCCCATGGCAAACAATCCGCGCAGAAAATGATATTTCACACTTAATTCCACATCCAGATCATTTAGCTTTGGGTTTGAACAAATTGCTTTCTCATCCGGTGCCTTGGCTTTGGCACAGTCAAAACTGGCCGCAAAACTGAGTGGGGAGAAAATAAGTAATATAAACCAGAGATATTTCATTTACTTCTCCTTTATGGGAAAGAATCTGAATGACCGAGCTTTGCCAGTTGCATCTAATTTGCAGGAGAATCGAATGTCATGCCAGCCATCATTCGTCCTATACATACCGATGCCGACTAATTCAGAAGGCTGTTTGAGTCTGATACTTTCTTTGGAATCTACACCGAGGAAAATTTTATCTGCGTCTTTATGATATTTCTTAATGATGGGTAAGGCAAAAGGGCGACAAATAAACTCTGCCACTTTTTTGGCATCTGACCAACTTTCTACCATTGGTAGTGCAGATTTATCTGTAACTTGTTCATTAATTTGCTGTTGCAGGTATTTTATCTGGTCTGGCGATAATTGTTGAGATGGTACTTGTGCTTGTGCAAAGGCAGATAATAGTAGACTGATGACTCCCAAATAAGTTAAGTATCTTGAGTAAAACATAATGGTATACTCCTTGTTTGAGATTCAAAAAGTATGGCATAGATTTTGTCGTCGCGCCAATAATATAATATACTGCTGTTGCATGAGTCTTAGGTTATTTATAGACCAACGAATTGATAGCTAAGGCTAAAGTTGTCGCTATTGTATCTTTCACATTATCGATAAGAATAATATTAGGATATTCCGTTCTTGTGGTGCTGGGGTAAAGATATTCGATTAACACTCTATTGGCTTGATCGGCTAATTCTTTAATACTGATGCTCATTCCTGCGGCACATGTCGATGCTTCTATAGCGGTTTGAGTCAGTGTCCACTCTAACTGGAAATATTGCTCTGGAGCATGAGCACACATTTTATTAATTTGGTCACGAGCCATAACGGCATAGTCATCAGTATGAGTATACTGATGATACATATTTAATTGACTAAGATAAAAAAATCCTGCATTTTCATACCCACTTAAGTCAACATTAGATTCTTTATCTTCTACAAAGAATAAAATGGCTGGGCGAGTTCCATTAGCGGTAAAGGTATTGAAGTTTACATCAGAAATATTCTTTGTAGATGAGTTATAGTATAAATGTTCAATGTGAGATAAGTTCTCAAATAAGTCAAACCACTGGTCGCGGTCAAAGGGACGATATGAAGAAAATATACCTACATCTAAATTAAGGGAGTGGGAAAGTTTTATGATAATTAATTCATTGTGAGATTCAATGAATTGATTAATTCCATTGATGATAGACTCAATTGATTCACCATTAGCACCTTCCCAAAAGAATCCCGCTTTAAAGTAGTGACCAGTATAAAATTGACCATCGCTAAGGACTGGCCTAATATCAAAATATCTTATGCCTAATTTCAACTGACCTAAAATATTATTTGATTGAGTCAAAGTGTTACATTCTGAGGATAATTTTGTACTCCAAGTGACGGCACTCATTCCTGCGTCGTGAGAACCGGTGATACACATTTTTTTTAGTGGCAGGCCCGCTAAAATATTAATGTTTTCTCGCATCCAGGATTCAGGGTTTATATTAGGTCCTGTATAACTACCAATATCACCAATAAAAAATAATTGAATTAATCCATTTTTTTTCCAGCCAAGGCTGACTATAGAACCTTTTTGATAGGTGCTGGTTTTTAAATTTTCCAGATAAACTTCTAAGTCAAACCGTCCAAGTTCGTTTTTATACCTTCCACGTATTCTGAAAGTAGTATTTTCTGAATCCAGAATTTGATATTCGATGTCAAAATTACAATTGGTTATATCATCATCGTAATAGTATGAAATAGAAATATATCCATATTTCTTAGGGATAAGTGAATCTGGTAAGTTTGCAATATCCACATTTTGGGCGGTGCTGGACATTCTTTTCCAAGCTGAGCTCGTATTATTAACGAGTATGAGATTTGCATGTTCTCCAAATTGAGGCATGATTATTTCCCCCTTGCTAAAAGTAACAATACGTTATTATTTTTGTGTGTTACTTTTAATTATAGTCGGGATTGTAAAATGTCAAGCAGAATTTAAATAATGTTTTTTGTATCGAATAAGCATGAAGTGAACTTATGTTTTTGAGCGTTTTTTTGAAAGAGAAAAACATACCTCACTTTATTTTTAGTGAGGTATGTTATTTAAAGTATTTTATAAACAATACATTATGTAAAATGACGATATATAAATAATATTATCATTTGGATATTAAATATATTGATTCATAAGGTTTAATTTTAATTTCATGATCTACTGTTGCCGGTGATGGGTAATTGCTCATCAATACCTGCCATTCTTTGCTTAAAAGTGCCGGTTCTGGAGACCAATGTTGGGTTTCAGCGCTTAGGTTTGCAATGACCAGCAAGGTTTGATCTTGCCAACGACGCAGATAGCACCACAATGAAGGATGTTCTGGCAGCAGATCCAGGTAATCACCGTATGTCAGAATGGGTTGTTGCTTTCTCAATTTAATCAAATTGTGGTAGCAATAAAAGACGGAATCTTCATCCTGTAATACGGTTTCGGCGTTGATCTCTGGGTAATTACTGCAAGGTGCAATCCACGGTGTTCCGGTGGTAAAACCCGCGTTTGCTGAATCATTCCACTGCATGGGAGTTCGGCTGTTATCACGGGATTTCTGCGCCAAAATTGCCAGTATATCCTCTAATTGCATACCTTTCTCAATACGCTCTTGATACATATTCAGGCTTTCGATATCCCGATAATCCTCAATACGCGTAAAGTTAGGGTTTGTCATACCCAGCTCTTCGCCCTGATAAATATAAGGCGTACCCTGCATACCATGTAGCACCATTGCCAGCATTTTAGCGGATATTTTGTGGTACTGATGTTCATCACCAAACCGAGAAACAATGCGCGGTTGATCATGGTTACACCAAAAAAGTGCATTCCAGGCTTTTTGGTGCATACCCTGCTGCCATGTTGAGAAAATCTTTTTCAGTTCAACGTAATCTGGTTTTGCCTGAGTCCATTTTTCTCCATTTGGGTAGTCAACTTTTAGATGGTGAAAATTAAACGTCATGGACAGCGTCGTTCCGTCCAGGGCTGCATAGCGTTGGCAGTTCTCAAGGCTGGTGGATGACATTTCACCAACAGTCATCAATCCTTTCGGCTGGAAAACATCACGGCTCATTTCTTGCAAAAACTCGTGTATCCGCGGGCCATCGGTGTAGAATCGGCGGCCATCGCCGTGATCATCGTTAGGATAATCTTGCTGTTTTGAGACAAGGTTAATGACATCCAGACGTAAGCCATCAACGCCACGATCAGCCCAGAATTCACAGATTTTCTTCAGTTCAGCGCGAACCGGTGCGTGCTCCCAATTTAAATCGGCTTGTTCAACCGCAAACAGGTGGAGGTAATATTGTTGACTCTCTGTATGCCATTGCCACGCATTACCACCGAATTTGGATTTCCAGTTATTGGGTAGAGAACCTTCAGAACCCTCCCGCCAGATATAAAACTGGCGGTAAGGGCTATTAATATCCTGTGCCGCTTGGAACCACGGATGTTGGGTTGAGGTGTGATTGAAAACCATATCCAAAATAATGCGAATGCCACGGCGATGGGCATTTTGCACCAAATTATCAAAGTCCTCCATACAACCATAATCAGGATTGATGGCACAATAATCAGCGACATCATAGCCATTATCAACCTGCGGAGAGGGATAGATTGGGGTGATCCAAATGGCTTCAACACCGAGACGCTGTAGATAATCCAGCCGTTGGGTGATCCCGTTGATATCTCCCGTACCGCTACCGGTACTATCCTGAAAACTTTTTGGATAAATTTGGTAGATAACGCTATCCATCCACCATGGTTTTTGTTCCGTCATAAATAGATACCTACAAAATTAATTGGCCTGTTCATTGGGTAAAAGCGCTTTGCGTTCATTTCTACGATAAGCCAGAACGGTCAGCAGGAATGGCACAGCAATCGCGATGAGCATGGCAATCAGATAAACCATCCAGAACTGCGGCTTGATAGAAAGAATGCCTGGTATTCCGCCAACGCCGATACCATTGGCAGTGACATGGTTGAGCCCACAAACCAGTCCAGCCAGAGCTGCGCCAATCATCGCGCAGAACATGGGGTAACGGTATTTGAGGTTGATACCATACATGGCAGGTTCGGTGACACCCAGATAGGCTGAAATTGCCGCAGGAACGGAAATTTCGCGTTCTTTTTGTTTCTTACTTGCCCAGACAATGCCGACAACGGCAGAACCCTGAGCGATATTAGATAGCGCAATAATCGGCCAAATTGGGGTGCCGCCGGTACTTTGGATCATTTGCAGGTCGATAGCCAGTGTTGTTTGGTGTACACCTGTAATAACTAACGGTGCGTAGAAGAAGCCAAACAAGGCGGCTCCAATAGGCGCAAAGCTACCCGTCATTAGACTTTTAACAACCCAGGCAACACCATCACCGATAGCACGTCCGGCAGGGCCTATCAGGGCGTGGGCGAGGAGGACGGCCAGGACCAGAGAAGTCACAGGGACAATAACAAGATAGAGATAGTCTGGTACCCATTTTTTCAGTCGCGTTTCAATCCACCCCAACGTCAGGCCAGCTAACAGGGAAGGAATAACCTGTGCCTGATAGCCGACTTTAGAAATTGTAAACCAGCCGAAATTCCAGACTTCGGGCGTTTGTTGCCCAAGCAGGTAAGCATTCATTAATTGCGGGGAAACCAGGGTAATGCCGAGAATAATCCCCAGAATGGGTGTTCCCCCCATCTTTTTGACGGCAGACCAACAGATACCTACAGGGAGGTAGAAGAATACGGCTTCACCGATTAACCAGAGAAAATCATAGACACTCTGCCAGACCGGGTAGAGTTGTGCGAGCGATTTGCCTTCACTAAACGGGATATCCCCGATCAGGTTACGGAAACCGAGGATTAAACCACCGCTGATGAGGGCAGGCAGTAATGGGAAGAAGATCTCAGCAAAATGTGAAATTGCATTTTCATACCATTTCATATTTTGGCGAGCAGCTTGTTTAACTTCTTCTTTATTAACAGATTGTTTCCCTGTGGTTTCAAGCAGAGCTTTGTAATAGACATCCACATTCGTGCCAATCACGACCTGAAATTGTCCGGCATTCGTGAAGCATCCCTTGACCATTGGCAATTCTTCAATGGCTTTGGCATCGGCATTTTCTGGTGTATTAAGAACAAATCTGAGGCGGGTGATACAATGACTGACGGAAGCGATATTCTCTTTACCACCAATCAAGGTAATAAGATTATCAATATCCTTTTGATTTATTTGTTTTTTTTTCATGCCTTTTCTCCTTTGTGTGGCAGGAGTGATAAATAATGGGGTTTTGCGATTAACAGAATGATTTCTCTCATGGTGAGATAATGAATAGACTGAAGTAATAGCAAGTTAATCCTAGACAGATTTTTATATTTTGAATATGAAAAGTTGCTTTGTTTGAGTTTTAGATCACATTTTGGGCCACTGATTTGAAATTAAAGGGTTTTTTATATTCATAGTCCTTATCATTATCGGGTTTTTAGTTTTTTCGGTGATTAATAGATGTGATTTATATACGCATTAAACTTCAAGCTACAATTTACAACACGATATCAGACGCATCTTGAAAGGAGATTGGTATATACCTTTATCGGATCAGCGCTTGGATTCTGCGCCCCGTGACGGCGCAGAATGTTATTCAATTCGATGATATCGGTGTGAATGGTGTGGTTGGAAAAACCAATTCACGGAAATTTTAATCTGTTATCTATTGGTTTTTCGTGAGTGAGGTATTGCTCTCCATAAACACCAATAATTTATACTCCATATGATTGTCGGTATTAAAGCTATAACGAAAGCAAATAGTAAGCTTTGTAATCCACTATTGATCAGGTAAACCACAGGCGTATATAAGAGACTTGAAAAGTATATTCCTAATGTTGTGATAATGAGCGCGAGATAAAATCGGTTAAATTTAAATAGAATGATATGTGAAATTAATAAAAATAGGCATGGAATGGTAATTAAATAAGACAGGGCTGGTATTTTTATCGAAAGTATTGCACAGAGTAATCCAATAAAAATAAAGGGGATCTGTCTGTAAGATTTTTTTATATTACGCTTCATCTGATTGTGAAAAAGATGTTTCCCCCAGAATAAACAAAGAATTAAACTGCTGATACCAAAGGCGATGGTGGCATTAGGCGAGATGATAACTAAACCGTATATGGGTAACGGAAAGTAAACTGCGTCTTTATTATGTTTCAGTAGTGTCATATCTTGCTGTACGACAAAATAATAACCCACTTTTCTCACGGTATTTTGGTATTGAAACAAGGTTTCAGGGGAAAGATTTTCCAGCGTATCGCTCATTCTGTGATAATGTTCGAAGCCTTGCACAACGGCAAAGTTCAGCCCTGCTATCCCTTTTTCTTTAAATACCGTGTAATCAGTATCGTTCTGTAAAATATCATATATCAACGGGGTAAATGAGAATGCTGTGACGTTGCTTAAATGCTTATTTAATGCCGTCATCAGCGCATAAGGTTGAGCCGAGGTTTCAAATAATACAGGAATACCATGATTCCCCCTTGCTTCAAAATTCAAAACAAGACTAATCGATTGTAACTCTTCAGCGGTCAATTGGTTGGCAAAATAATTTGCGCCTAACAAACCTAGCTCTTCACCATCGGTGAGCAAGAAGATAACATTATTTTTTATCGTCGTTACCTGGGTCAAATCCCGCATTAGTTGCAATATGGATGCAACAGCCATGCCATCATCACCAGCGCCAGGGGAAGTCCCCACACTGTCATAATGCGCGACAATCAATATTGTATTTTTAGCGGCAGGAGAAGTTCGTTTGGCAATGATGTTGGTGCCGTAAGCGGCATTTCCCTGTTTTAACCCTGAGCGGATGCGTACTTCTTCTTCAAAGGTATTAGCGCCGACTCGTGCTAATTCTGCATCAAATGCGCGGCGTTGGTATTCATCAAGTTGTGAGTAGATTTTTTTCTGACGTGCAACCAGTTCATCAACAGTGAACAGGAACGGTTGCTCGACAACAGGGTATCCCATTGCCTGAATTTCGGTGAGTAAATAGCGGCGGATCTTTTCTTGCTGGGTGGATACTGTAGGATGTGGTTTCGCTGCAATGATGCTTAACGCTTTTTGTACATTTACATATCCTGTTTCTTTAGTGGGTAAGGTGGTCATCATTGTTGGTTGTACCATGCTGACACCTTGATATACAGATAAACCCAGAACAACGACTAAAATCAGGCTCAAAATGATACGAGTCATGTTGTTTCCCCAGTGTTGTCAGTAGGCTGCGTGATAACAGTTTCTTGGCAAGAACAAGTACTGTCACACGCAGTGCTAATACTTAGCTCATTTTTACGTCCATTAAGGTTTCGATAGCACCACTTTGTAATAATCGCTGCATCTTAGGAACCACTTTGGTCTTTTGGTCAATTGGCAGAACATGAACGCCAGAACCCAGAAATACGGGAATGGTGGTAATGAACAATTGTTCCAATTCACCTGCATTAGCAAAACATGCAGCTGTTTTTCCTCCTCCCACAACCCAGACATCTTTGCCTTTTGCTGCCAGTCTTGCCTTGGAAGCGATGGATTTAGGAGATTCTTGGGTGACTACCGCATTGATCCCGACAGGAACGGATAGTTTTCTTGAAGAAAGAATAAATGACGGAATATCTCTGTAGGGCCAGTCATCCGCTGAATTTTTCATGATCCATTCATAAGTTTCAGCTCCCATAATGGCCGCGCCAATTCCGCGGTAGAAATCATCATACGGGGTGGCATCATCGCCAAGTGTGAATTCATAGAGCCAATCCAACTCGTGGTTTTCCGTTGCGATATAACCATCCATTGTTGCAGCGACATAATAAATGAGCTTTGACATCACTTTTCCTCATAGTTACACATTACAATTAAAACTTTGGCTAATTAACCCTGTTTGACAAGTAAAAAGATTCATTAATTAATACCAGCCAATTTAAATAGCGTTTCAAAATGATAGGCGTATTCCTTACCTCGTATGAAAACCTATTTAATAACACTATTAAATTAATTTTATAAAGCCTATTCCTTTAGGCTCTAAATTATCAGGTCGATTAGGCCGTGCTATTTATAATCTATAAAGTAAGACATGTCATTGCATATTCGCATTAAACGTCAAGTTGCAACGATATGAAACTTGATGTCTTCCCGCTTCGCGGGGAGACATCACACGCATCTTGAAGTTAGATGGGTATATTCGCATTAGGGTGTTACTTATTTATTAAGGTTACGAGTTTATTGGCGCCATGCGTCACTTGGGCGTGGTATATATAATGCCATTGCCACTGGGTAATTGAGTGATCGCTTTAACGGTAAAATTAGCTTGTTCGAGTAATGCCCTGAATTCTTTTTCTGTGCGTTCTTTACCGCCAGAAATACCAAAAAGAGACAGCATATATAAGTCCATCATGGCGGCAGTTTTATTTGTGCTTGTATCTTCTCTGTCTGAAGCTAATAAATCGATAATGATGAGTATGGCATTTTTAGGCATACTTCGATGGCACGTTGATAATATTTTTCTGCAATTATCATCACTCCAATCATGGAGTACATGTGACAGGAGATAAATACTGGCATTTTCCGGTAATGCTTTGAAAAAATCACCTGCAATAATTTGGAATAACCCTGTTTTTCCTTGTTCAGCCAGCTTTTGCCTGGCTATCTCTGTAGCGACAGGTAAATCAAGGAGAATCCCCTGATTGTTCGGCCATTTTTCTAATATGCGCATGAGTAGATAGCCTGAACCTCCCCCAATATCTAAAATGGTTTCTGAGTCACCAATGACAAGATGATCTAATAATTCAGGGACTTCCAATTCTAATCCCATATCCTGTGAGCGGTCGAAAATAGCTCTTTTTTCTGGATTGGCTTCAAGATATTTGAACAAGGGCGTGTGATAGAACTCTTCAAAGCTGGATTTTCCACTGCGGATAGTCTCTGTTATACCACGCCAGGCCTGTCCTATTTCTCCGTTAATCAGCAATGCCGTTGGTTGTGCAGAGGCGATAGCTTGCTTTGTTAGGCGCTTACCCAATAAGGTTAAAGCAAATTTGCCATCCGTGTTGGTGACGAGACCAAATTGGGTCAGCGCCCGAAGTAGTCTCGCCAGAGCGGCCGGATTAGTTTGAGTTTTGTTTGCTAATTGTTCAATTGAGCTGTTAGAAATGTCAATTAAATCGGGTAAATTGAGGACACAGAAAGTCTGGATGGCTTGGGATATCAATTGACTGTATAAGATCTGTCTAATTTGTTGAGGTGTGTTGTCACTTTGCGTGTCCATTGTGGTTTCCTTTCATTAAGCATGTTGTTTATTGGGTATCGTGTTGAATGTGTGGCAAAAAGTCATCCGGCTTTAAGAGGCTGGATGACTTGATGCGATTTATACCCGTGGCCTTTTATCGGTCATGATTATTTATGGGCAATGATGATGCCATGTGGCGTCCAGCCTGGAATGCGGATGCGTTGTGGATCTTTGAATCCGGCTTCATTCAGGCAGTGTTCATATTGTTCCCAGGAATAAATCATTCCTCCTTCAGCGGGCAGACAGGCGAAGTAAACGCTGTCTAGTGCAGCAACAACAGGGCCATCTCCTTCATCATTTGACATTGAGTTGAAAATCACAACCCGTCCCCCTTTTGGCAGGGCATCATAGGCTTTGCGTAACATGCGTGTGTTTTCTTCCAGTGTCCAAATAACCAGTTGATGGGCGAACAGAATGCAATCATAGCCTGTTGGGAAAGGATCATGCAGGATATCCAAAGCCCTAGCTTCAACTCGTTCTCCAAGCCCCGCTGCTGCTATTTTGGACTTGGGAACTGCCAGCGCTGATTCTATATCGAGCAAGGTCACATGCAGGTGAGGATTGGCCTGTGCCAGTGCAAGAGCATTGACTGCATCACCTCCACCCGCGTCGAGCAGACGATGTGTGTTGGACAGGTCAAGGTGTTTAATCAAATCTTTGTTGGCAAGTTCAGACCAAGAACGCATATATTTATAGAAAACGTTTTCAAGTTCAGGATGTTGGTGCATACGATGGTAAAGGTCACGACCTGTGCCCGGAAAACGCCGTAAACCGACATTGTTGTTTGCCCGCAGAGATTCGGTAAAGTCGAGCTGGCTCTCATAGACAATATATTGCTCAAATGCCACAGTATCTTTAAAGCGTTGCCAATCATCCGTGCTCATGAGTTCTTCCAGAACCTCAGCATTTCTGTAAATTCCGTTGTCTTTTGTCAACATACCCAATGAGGTGACACCTAATAGCAAGATATCTGTTGCTCGCTCTTCCAAACCCAACGCTGTTCTGATTTTTTCCTTCGTCGGTTCATGAAGGTCTGTGATCGTTTCAAACAAATTAAGCTCACAAGCCGCTCTAAGATATTGGAATGCCGCATGACTAAATAGGAGATAACTAAGCCCCGCCATATCAAGTTGAGCAGGCTTTGTATAGTCAACTGAGCGATGGGTAGATGTCATATCTTAATTCCTTAATAATAATATTGTTATAGGTTAATGGTTGGGTCGGCATATACGCATTAAACGTCAAGTTGCAATTTACAACACACTATGAAACCTGATTTCTCCCCACGAAGCGGGGAGGAATCACACGCATCTTGCAGTTAGATTGGTATATAACGTTTTTACTACTGTTTTTGATTATTATTGTGTCGTGCCATAAGCCGTAGGCTCTGTCCATACGAGGTCAATGTATTTCAGACAGTCACTCCGCGTTCCTTCAAACCCTTCTTTAGACCATCCAGACGGGAGTTCCCGCCCACTTGGCCAGATTGAATACTGTTTGTTAGCGTTAGTAACGACAAGGCACAACACGGAGTCGTTTTCACCAAGAAAAGTTGCCATATTGGTCTCCTTAATAGATGACATTCTGGGGTTATTTTTTGTGTTCATCTGGGGTTAGGGCGCTTGTATCCAGGGATCTCATCCGAGTTTTTTTCAGCCCTTCCAGAATTTGGCCGGCAGGGGTAGCCGCTTTTGTTCTGGCGAGTAGGCTACTGCTGCTTTCCCCCACAAATTTTTCGCAAACGCTGCGATGAGCGGTGTAAACTTCAGTCAGCACCGAGCGCATTCGCTCAACGGTTTTGGGATGCGTTTGTTCAATAAAACTCCAGACTGGTGTCGACTGGCGCATCAGGCGAACCAATACTTCGTGATCACGCCAATTGATACCGCTCATTTTGGGAGGCGCTATGGGAGGCATTAATGTCGGCCGGATTTCGCTTAGATATTGTTCTTGATTGAGATCGGTGGCGAACTCAAGCGTGATCCGAGAGATATCCATTAATTGAATAATTCGGTTGGCTTGTGCATGAGCAAGTTCTATATCGTTGTTTTGGGCGGCCCTCGTCATTAGGTTGAGGGACAGGCTCATCCCCTGGCAGAGCACCATAAACAGCAGGTGTCCCCTTACCCAGCGTCTAAAGGGCATGTTTGGATCTTCTTGCCGAGCAGGGAGGGCCAATGAAGCGTTCCAGGCTCGCGGCATACTGCGTGGTTCGATAATCGTATGCAAAATGGCGTCGACAGTAGAGATGACCTGATTCCACTCGTCTTGGCTTAAGTTGGTGCCCCAACGCTCGACTAATTCACAGACCTGCACGGTGGCTTCCAGTGTCGCTTTGATTAATAGAGCGGTGCTTTCTCCCCGATGCCTCTCAATCCAGAACGCTTTGTCATTATCTCTGTTTTCCTGACTTTCTCGGGGATCATCCACTGCGACGCCATCGGAAATCTGAGGGAGTTGTTGGTGAATGCTGTTTAATGTGCTTATGAACGTCGTCAAGCTCCGATAAGCCTGTGCTGCCTCAATTTGTGTGATCACTTGACTTGCCAGCATTTTCGCTGACTGCAAACCTTGTTCATCCACAGGTAAGTCTTCAGGTATGCCTAGAATGAAAGGATTGCTTGATATCGGGAAAGATGACTGATTCATGTTATTTCTGTTCCTGTGTCTGGTGTTGTAGAGTTTCTGGTGCTATCAGGAAATCGGTCTCAATCAGATAATTCAGGATCTTGTGGGCATATCCTTTCATGGTCATTGGACGGGGAATATCTGAGGATGCCAGTAACTCAAATGTCTGCTGTCCTTCTAATTCTGGGTTCACTTCATGCCTATAGGCCGGATCAAGTGCCCGATGTGGTTTTGGATCGGCATCTTTGATCAGAGGGATCAGTGGATAAAGGTGATGACCAGGTGGAACGGCTAAAGCGCGTTTTCTGCCTTCCTCAAAAGGCACGATCTTGAATTTATAACCGAAGTCTTGGATCCAATCGCAGAATTGGCGAATGGAGACGGGATCTGGGTTAAAGAGATGGAAGAATTTACCTCGACTTTGTGGTTGCTGTGAAATATGCACAATGGCGGCAGCAACATAATCTACCGGTACGATATCAAAAATACGTGGATAATCCGGCACAATACCCATTGGTAAAAAGCCGCGCAGGGCAACCAATAAATAGTCGATACTCTGCGATGCACCTGTTTCTGTATGTCCCAGAATCAATCCAGGACGGAAAATACTTACGGGGATACCCCGCTGGCGAGCGAGATTGGCGACCCCTTCGGCGACCCACTTACTGCCCGTATAGCCAGCCGGAACGCCAACAGCGGACTTCAATGGGCTGTCATTTTCCAGGAACGGTCGTGGCATATGTGTCGCCAGCAGAGTATCCACGGTAGAAACATAGTGGACATTTTTTAATCTGGTTGTACAGGCGAGTTCGAAGACTGTCTGAATACCACCTACGTTGGTGGCTTTTAGTGCACTGTAGGGATAAACAAAGTTGACCAAAGCGCCATTGTGATAGATCACGTCTACATGGTTGGCTAGTGATTGCCATTGATTATCGGATAGGCCGAAATGGGGAAGCGCCAGATCACCGATCCAAAAATCGACCCGATGCAGTTCGGTTTCAATTTCAATGCGATATTTTTTCAGACCTTCAATAACCCGTTCTTTGGCATGTTCGCTGTCTTTGGCACGACACAGGCAGATTATTTTGCTGGATGTTCGTTTCAGGAGTTGTTCGATCAGATATAATCCTAAATAACCGGTTGCTCCGGTAAGGAAAACGAATTCGGGCTGATACCAACTGGCATGTGGCAGTCCCAAAGGTTGTATGTTGTCATCCAGCCAGATATCGCCTTCCAGGGTTTGTGCATGTTGGCGTGCAAGGAGGGAAGACAACCCTTCGCGCCGATAAATTTCTATGGCTTCTGCTACTGCTGCGGGGGTAGGAACCCGAAAAAATTCATGCAGTGGGATCTGAACTTGGTGCTGTGTGGCCAGTTTACCCGCCAATCGGGTTAAGAGAATGGATGTACCACCTTGCACAAAGAAATCGGTATCAGGTGTGACTTCTGATAAGCCTAGTACCTGAGCAAAATCTTGCATGACGGATTGTTCCAGTTTTGACAGGGGAGCACGTCCCTTGAGTGTGGTCGTCTCCGTTTTAGTTGGTGTTGCCAATTCAGCTAGTTTTAACAGATCCACTTTTCCGCTGGTGGTTTTGGGTAACTTATCCATCAGCAGACATTGCGCTGGTACTAAATAAGTCGGTAAATGTTGGGATAATTGCGAGAGGATCTTGTTAGCATCCCATTTTGTTTTTTGGTCTGTTGCTGCAATCAGCCTTGCTTGTTCCGTTCCTGCATCAATCGCAAAAACAATCACTTCACTGATATCCAAAACCTGACGTATCACATGGGCAACTTCGTTAAGTTCAATGCGATGACCGCGGATTTTTACTTGATGATCACGCCGTCCCAGATAACTGATCGCGCCATTAGACAGACGACGTCCTATATCTCCAGTGGCATATAGACGCCCTGTACCGAAAGGATTGGGCAGGAAACGCAGAGCGGTTTCCATCGGTTTACTCCGATAACCGCGAGCCAGACTTTTGCCGGCAATCATGATCTCGCCAGGAACGCCACAGGGGACGAGATTAAGATCAGGATCAACGACAAAGGCATCAACATTGTTCAGGGGATAACCGATGGGAATAGGGTTGCCGGTATCGTTCGGAACAGCATAAGCCAGTGCATCAATCGTTGTTTCTGTTGGCCCATACAGGTTGATGACCTTGGCTTGCCAAACGGTGTGGAGCCTCTGTACCAAATCTGAATTCAGTGCTTCACCGCCGCTGAGTACCAGCCGGATGGAGTGACAACTTTCTGCCTGGGGATGATCGACTAAGGCTCCCAGCAAGCTGGGTACACCTCCCAATATACTGACTTGGTGTTGTTTAATCAGATTGATCAGGATGTTTGAATCTTCCATTGCTGCCGTATCGGCCAGCACAATAGTGGCGCTGCTGGTGAGCGGCCAGAATAGTGCCCAGATACTGGGATCAAAGCTGAATGAATGATTATGTAGAACATGATCTTGCGGTTGCAGAGGCCAAGTCTGTTGGCGCCATATTAAGTTATTGACCACTTGCTGGTGTTCAACCAGTACCCCTTTGGGTTGTCCAGTGCTGCCAGAGGTGTAAATAATGTAAGCAGCGTCTTTGTCTGATAAGTTTTCAGGGGCTTGCCAGTTAATTGAAATATCAAGGTCTTCCATGCAGAGTACAGGCACTTTTGGCCAGTCACGGGTGATCTGCCCTTGTGACGTGATGACCAATGAGCTAGCGCTGTTTTCCAATAAAAAGCGGATTCGGTCACTGGGCAGGCGTGGATCAAGGGGCAGGAATGCGTGACCTGAACGCAATATACCTAATACTGTAGTAACGAAATCAACCGTTCTGGGCAGGCATACGGCAATAATTTGGTTTGATTGTGCAACGTGTGATTGAATATTTGCAGCCACAGATTCAGAGCGATTCCATAATTCTGCATAACTCAACTGTTGAGTATCATCCATGATGGCGATATTGTCCGGCGCTGATTTTACCGTCTCCGCAACCAAATCAGAGAGTGTCGCATTCAGGGGGGATGTTCTGCTTCCCCGTGAAACTGCCAAGATCTTTTCCCGCGTTTTGTCTGATATCAGCAATGCAGTTTCAATACGCTGCTCAGAGGGGGTAAATAGCAGTGTTGTTAACGCTTCTTCCAGTGTATCGACCCATTTCTTGGTCAAAACGTTGCAGTCATAGTCCATCACCAGCGTTATCTCTTGTTCTCTTTCATAGCAAGTGATGTAGAGATCAAGGTCATTGGATGAGAACAGTGGCGGGCATTCCACCAGTTCGATCTCACGGTTTAAATCGGAATAGTGCCTGGCTTCAACATAGCTCAAGCCAGTTTGGAAGTAAGGTGTTCGGCTCAGATCCCGTTTAGGGGGGCAGATTTCCAACAAACTGGAAAATGACACTTTGTTTTCCGCTGCCAACTGTTCAGCGACTTGTTGGTTGATATCCCTCAAAGTACCGTTTTCGGTCAAATCAACCCGAATGGGCAGGAATGTTTGCAATGGCCCGATAACAGCAGAAAGAGAAGGATCGCGAACCTTGACGCCACAAACGGCAGCATGGGAACCTTGCCAGCGCATCAACACTGCGAGCCAGCAAGAGATAAAATGTTCTGGGCTTTTTGTCTGCCATGTTGTGCTGAGTTGTATTTTATGGATTTTACGTTGTGTCAGTTTGATCTCTGGTCGAGGAAATTCAATCGGGATTTCGGTTGCGGCTGGAGCTTGCAGTTTTTGTCCCCATTGATAAATTGCGCTTCTGACGGCTTCATCGTCTAAGCGAACTTGTTCTGCCTGCAATGCAGCCGTCAAATCACCAGCCGATAACGAAGGCAAATCACTTGCTGGTAAAAATAGTGACTCTGCAATGAGTCTTAGTGAAACTTCATCCAGTGAGATAGGGTGACCAGCCAAAAAAACATCATATTTTTCTTCCGAGAGTTTGTTAATGAAAATGCGCAGTAGTGGGCCTTCACTGATATCAATCGGTTTGATGATAAGTTCAGATTCAAACTCAGAGGGCGTTACATTGGAAAATTCAAATTGTACCTGTCCTGTTGGCATTAATAGCCTGACAGGTTGACCTGCCACTTCAATGAACAGGCTGCGCAGGGTTTCAGCCTTGGTCATTAACTGGCTGAGATTAATTTGCACTGTTGCAATATCTAACTGCCCGTTTACCTGAATGTGAGCAGTCACAGGCATCATATTGGCATCAGATAAATGAGTCAGTAACCAGATCCTTTTTTGTTCTGTGGAAAGTGGATGTGCACTGAGTGCTCTTTGAGCCAGTGGGTGTGAGCGCAGTTGATCTTCGAAAGCGACCATATGATTAGTTTGCACGATTTATTTCTCCTGAACCTGAGAAGAGGATGGGGCATGGGAGTTGAACGAATCGCTGAGGGAATTGAGGGTTATCGTGTTAAATTCCCAGTTCCCCTGAACTCCTTCGGTTTTTATTCCCGTATCGAATTGCATGGATTCCAGTGTTGCTGCGATACGGGCGATGGTTGGGGAAATATAAATATCTGCGATAGGTATGCGTTCCCCGAACGCCAGTTCAATACGTTCCACCATCTGGGCGACCAAAATGGAATGACCGCCAAGTTGGAAAAAATCATCTGTGACACCAAAGTGGTTTGTGCCAAGTAATTGGCACCAAACTGCATGGATCTTAGCTTCCGCTTCATTTCTTGGGGCTATGCTTTCAACGGTAGTATTCATACGGACAGCATGGGTTTGCAGGCGTTTTTTATCCCGCTTGCCGTTGTGTGTCAGGGGAATATCTGAAATGCGGAAATATTCTGTGGGTATCCATGCTGCTGGAAGATCTTGTTTCAGGGTATTAAGGGCGTGGCTCACCCATGCTTGTTCATCTTCGACGTGTGTTGAAAAAATAATGAATGCCTGAAGTCGTGCAGCACTTTCGTTTCCCTGAGCAGAGAGAGATACAGCAGCCTCTTTGACGTTAGGGAGTTTCCTGAGTGTGACTTCGATTTCTCCCAGTTCAATGCGATGTCCGCGTAGCTTGATTTGATCGTCACGCCGACCTGCGTATATCAGGGCGTTGTCCGGTAACATACGTACCATGTCACCCGTCAAATAGGCTCTTGCTCCTGTGGTATAGGGATCAGGTAAGAATTTTTGGGCGGTTTCACGCGCATTACCGTAATATCCGGCACTGACTCCCAACCCTGAAATCATCAGTTCACCTAAAAATCCTTTCGGAACAGGCTGGAGATGTTTATCCACGACCGTCACTTGTGTACCCGCGATCGGTGCTCCCAAGCGAATGACACAACGTTGATGCATTCGGGGTTGTATTTGGTAGGCCGTTGACCAGATTGTTGTTTCTGTTGGTCCGTACAGATTCCACAATGTCATGCCGGGCTGACACAAGCGATCCGCTAAGTCTTGGGGCAACTGCTCTCCGCCGCACAGCATAGTTAAATTTTCCCGTGGCGACCAACCCGTCATTAAGGCGAGTGACCATGTGATAGGTGTCGCTTGAGCCAGGGTGATTTCATGGTTATTCAGACATTCAATTAACTTGCCGCCATCTCGTTGTGCTGCGGTAGGGGCAATATAGACACTTCCACCGTGCACCAGCGTTAACAGGAGTTCCAATAAAGAAATATCGAAAGAGAACGTGGTCAGAGCCAACATCCGATCGTTAGGACGAATATTCAGTAGATGACCAAATGCACTTAATGTGGAGACAAGATTATTCTGACGAACCAGAACGGCTTTGGGTTGTCCGGTCGAACCAGAGGTAAACATAATATAGCCTGCGGCTGTACCGACATGGGGTTTAGGATTTTCGATATATTGCGGAGAATGACACCACAGTGATGCCATCTGGATAGGCTGCCATTGCCTGAAAGAATCCGCCACTGTTTCATCTGCTATCAGGGTTACGTGGGTTAATCTTGATAGCATATCTTGCAACCGAGACGTCGGCATGGTCCCATCAAGGGGAATATAGACCGCATCCAGTTGCCAGATAGCTAACATGGTGACTACCCATGCGACTCCGCGTTTCCCCATAACGGCAACCTGAGCGCCTGCAACAATTCCATGCGTGTTCAATATGCCCGCTGCATACATAATCTGCTGATTGAGTTCACGGAATGTTAGCTGGATATGCTCATCACACAGAGCAAGCGCATCAGGCTGTTTTTTTGCCAAGGTTGATAATTGAGTAGGAATACTTTGGAATTCAGGATCAATAGGGTTAGATACAGCACGGGAATCACCATGACCTATGTTTACTTCATTTAGCCGCATCGAGGTTGAATGAGCAAACTGCTTTAGGACATGTTCCAACATACTTGAAATCTTAATCGCGGTTGAGGCATCAAGGATGTCGGTGGCGTATTCCAGAAAACCTGTTGTATTGCGATCCGGATCTTCAAACAGGAAAAGGGAGAGATCCAAACGAGAAGCACCGGTATCTACATCGGAAAATGTCAAATGCAGTGAGCCTGCGTCAAAGGAATGCGGCGTATCCTGTTCATAGCCAAACAAGACCTGGAAGAGAGGAGGAAGACCAGGAGACCGAACATGCTCGATGGTACGCAATATTTCAGGTAGTGGTGTTTCACTATGATCAATCAGGTCAGAAAGCGTCTTTTGCACAGACTTTAGATAATCTGTGACACTTTGCTCTTCATCATACTGGCTGCGAAAAACACAAATATTGGAGAGATAGCCAATAACATTGCGTAACTCTGGCCTGATTCTGTTTGATGTTGGGATACCGACCAAAATATCATCCTGATCTGTAATACGATGCAGGACAACACAGTATGCCGCCAAAAATATTGCAGCCGCCGATACCCCGATTTGGGTTGCCCCCTGTCGCATGGATTGCCATTCACGGTAGGTAAAATTCAGCGGAATACGGGCGCCGGTGAAAGACTGTTTATCATTGCGCTGTGTCATGGGTGCGACTTCTAACATAGTCGAAGCCCCTGCTAGCTGTGATCGCCAGTAATCAAGCCCCTGATGGGGAGTTTGTTTATTCCAGGCGGCATAATCGGCAAATTGCAAGGCATCCGCTGCCATAAAATCGTGTCCGGTTTCATAGGCAGTGAAAATTCTTTTCAGCAGCAATTGCAGCGATATTCCGTCACAAACAATATGATGGGTGCTGAGAAGTAATTCATAGTGATTTTGCCCTGTTCTTATCAGTAGTAACCGATAAAGCGGTGCCTGCTCCAGAAACCATTTCCGTTTGATTTCCATATTGATTAATCGCAATGCGCCTGCCATATCATTGAGATAATCCATCGTATGTATGGGAAGTGTGGCGGATGGTGAGACGACTTGGCTCAGTTTTCCATTGGCATAGGAAAAAGAGGTTCTCAATATTTCCTGGGCTGACACGACCTGATTGACGGCACGTTGTAATTTAAGCACATCAAGCTCACCATCAATGGAAACCCGAACGGCCATGGTATAAGCCAGTTGTGAATCTGGCGCCAGCTCATTAAGGAACCAAAGTTGTTCCTGACTATGGGAGGCAGGAAAAATCATCGTTTGGTGTGCATTATTGTTCATCCAACACTCCTGATTAATGGTGTGAATTGTTTCGGTTAAGCCGTGGGATCGGAATCGGCGCCGGTTTGGAATTAACCGCGTTTTGTAGGCTGCTAATGAATTCGGCTTGTTGTCTTATAGTTGGCCTGATCCAGAGGTCATGCAGTAGGAGATGAATATTGAATTCATTCCTTAATAATCCGGTTAATTCAGTTAACACGAGTGAGTGCCCACCGATTTCAAGGAAGTTATCATTTGGGGCTGCGTCTATGCCGATCACGTGTTTCCAGCAGGCCGCTACGCGTTGCTCAATAGGGGACATCTCAGTGGGAGGGAAATGTTGTTGTTTGGCCTCTTGTAATAATTGAGTCCTGTCAATTTTCCCATGTTTATTTCTGGGTAGTTCAGGAAGCAGGTAGAATTGTGAAGGAATGGCATAAGCAGGTAATGAGCGCAGTAATTGCTGTTTGATCTGGTTAATGTGGCTATATTCCTCTTGAATGGGTTCAGTGAGGACAATAAATGCCACGATATGCCGTTTTTGCCCTGCTCCGGCAATTAAGACTGCGGACTCTTTCACATTATCAAAATGTTGTAGAAATTCCTGAATAGCCCCCAGTTCTATGCGAAAACCACGAACTTTGACTTGATCATCTCGGCGGCCAATAAAATCAAGATTGCCATTTGGTAACCATCTGACAAGATCACCGGTGCGATAACAGCGTTCCCCATTGGGAGCAGGTAGAAAGGCTGCTGCGGAACGAGCGGCTTCGTTGAGATAGCCTTGTGCAACACCATACCCATAAATAAACAGCTCACCGATCACGCCAATGCTAACAGGTGCCAGATCCTCATTCAGAACCTGAACGTAAGTTCCAGATAAGGGAGTGCCAATGGTGATATCGTCGTCTTGGGTCAGTTCCAATCCTGTGGAATAGGTTGTGGTTTCGGTTGGGCCGTAGAGGTTGATAATTCGCACATTAGGCAGGATCTGACGCAAACGGAGATAGAGATCGCGCGTTAACGGCTCACCGGCAAGATTGATGACTTTTAAGCCGTTTTTCTGTGTATTGTCCTGTAAGCCACTCTGTTGTAACGCATTATGCTGTATTAGCGCTTCAACGGCGGAAGGTACGGTATTTAGCAACGTGACATCTTCCATGATTCCTGGTTGATCGATGATATCGATGACGGAATGAATCATCTTGACGCTGGCGCCGGCGACTAAAGGTGCAAACATTTCAAAGACGGAAAGATCGAAAGTGATAGGGGTGACTGCCAGAGTGACAGCCAGTTGCTCATAACGATATTCCTGATTGGCCCAACGCATTAAATTAGCGGCGTTGGCATGACTGATGGCAACACCTTTTGGTTGTCCTGTTGAACCACTCGTAAATAATATATAGGCAGTGGCGTGCAACTTGGACAGATCTACCAGTGTTTCATTCTGTTCCTGCATGAGATCGTCGAGGCACCAGTGTTCCACTTGGTCAGATAGAATTGGCGTTGTGTTGTTGTGTGTAATGATTGCTTGGCATTTGGCTTTTTCTACAATGGAGCCATTCAGCTCAGTTGAATTGTCTGGACTGAGGGGAACATAATTTCCGCCGCATACCATAACCGCCAATAAAACAGGGATTAGGTTGATATTGCGTGGCAGTAAAATACCGACAGAGCGGCCAGATTCCAGTCCGAATGCGCGTAATGAACAGCTGATATTTGCGACACGTTTGCCTAACTCGCCATAATTAATTGATTCTGATTTGCTGAATATGGCGGGTCTATCTGGGTGTGACTGTATTTGCCGGATAACAGAAGCGATCAGCGTTTCTTCAATGCCAGACAAATGTGCACGAGGCAGTTGTTCCCGTGTAGCCAGATACCCAGCTTGGTGTATTGGGCGTTGTGGCAAGGCCGACAGATTTTCTTGCGGATAGCGCACCATAGATTCAAGGGTGTGTTGAAAAAGCTCTGCCATAGCTTGTGCCAGCCATGCGGGATGCTGGGCGGGATCGATTTCGATCCGGCCGAATAATTGGTCGTCATACTGAGTCATTAATACCGTGTTACTGAAAGGGCCGATGCTGGTTGGTGCGATGACAGTGGACAGCGTTAGCTCTTTCAAGTGTACCTTACCATAGCCCAGTAAAGCGGCAGCGACGCCTCTGGCCATGCCAGGAACATCTTGCTGAAAGATAACCGCTGAATTGGGTAGCGGAGGCTGTAATCCTTCTTGTGCCATGAGTTCAACGAGTTCGGGATAACCTCCTCCGCTGGTGGCATGGATGGCATTACGCAACAGGTCGCCATTATTCTTTATGTAATCATGGACACTTATATCTTCAATGCCGACAGGAATGGCAACGGTATTGGCCAGATAACCCACCTCTTGATGGTTATATTTATTCCTGCCATGCATGGTCACTGCAATAGGTACTCTTTGACTCATCCCCAATTTCGAAAGTGTGAGTGCTTGTGCTGCCAGCAAAATTGAATAGGGAGTCACGGAACACGTTTTGGCTAACTCATATATTTTGGTGGTATCTTCCGTGCTGAGGTTAAACGGATGTGTCACCATTTTTCGAAAACCGGCGCTACCTTGGGTTTGCTGTGGCTGAGATTTCGGCGGCCGCGTTTTCAGGGGGAGTGACAGAGACGCATCTTGTGAAAGCATGGTGCGCCAAAAATCGCGATCAATATTTGGTGGCAAAGAGTGATTTTTTTTCTGGGGGCATTCAGGTGTTGCATCATTCAAGTTTTCTATTAGCAAGCCAACAGACCAGAGATCCGCAATGGCGTGATGCACTCTGACCACTAAATATAAATCATGATTTCCTGTTTCAATGATTTCTGCCTTAAATAATCGCTCTGATTCGATCCCCATAAATTCGCGGCTATCGGGGAGCAACATTTCAGATAATGATGAATCAGGGATTTCATCCAGGAAACGAATATGGCAGTACCCTGATGCTTCCGGTGGTGCTTCCACAACCCAATATTTCCCATCCTGAAATTCAAAACGCTGTCTGAGCGATGAATGCCGCCTGACTATAGCGTCAATGCGCGATTTCAATTGTTGTCCGGAAAGGGAACCCTCAATGCGAAAAACGATTTCAAGAATTAAGCCTGGTAAATGAGGATCAATGGCTTGTTGTAGACATAACACTTCTTGTCGTGGGGTAGCTCGTTTTTTACTTATCATAATTAATTATATTTTCTTATGTTATTTTAAAGTTAAAAAACATTATTTATTCGGTTATGTTTTTCTTTGAAAAAATAACCAGGATAAATTCATATTTATTTCATGGTGTTATTTGTTTTTATTGGTTAGGTTGATAATAATTGTGATCGTCTTGTGATCGATAGAATTTGACATTGGGAGCGAAAAGTCAACACAATTGATTACGTTTGCTTTACTTAAAAGTGTTGGAGGTTTTCAGAAAATGTTAAATTCTGAGAAAACAACGAGGATGAAAAAAGGGCCTGGTTTTATTGAAACTTTCGATCGAATAGCGCCTACCTATGAAGAAAAATATGGCGATAAATTGCACCTGGCACATGAAGAATGTTTGAGCATTTTGAAGCAGATGGATTGGCTATCCAAGCCCCGTAGCATATTGGATATTGGTTGTGGAACCGGCGCATTGTTGGAGCACTTACATATCCGATGGCCTCAGGCCAACTGCATTGGCATCGATCCGGCCCAAGGTATGATAGATGAAGCGTTCAAGCGCAGGCCATTCGCCAAATTCATGGTGGGAATGGCAGAGGAACTGGCTCTGCCATCAGGCAGTATTGATTTGATCGTTTGTTCGATGTCCTTTGGGCATTGGTATGATAAATCTGCCGGATTACATGAGATACGACGGATTCTTCACGCTAATGGCTTGTTTTGTCTTATCGAAAATGCCCCACCAGGCTGGGGAATTAAATCTTTGATTAACTGGATCATGGGGAGTCTGGGGAGTTACATACCCGAAGCAGAAATCGTTCGCCTGGCAGAAGCGGCGGGGTTACAGCGGATTTATTCTACGACGACGGCTAGAAATATTATTGTTTCCGTTTTTCAACTTCCCAATGGAGGACGCAGCTATCATGACCAGTAATACCCGTATCACCCAACGTGTATTGGTTGTCGGCGCGGGGCCAGTTGGGCTGGCGGTTGCTGCCGCGCTCTCTGTGCAGGGAATTTCGGTTGATCTCATTGATAAACGACCTGCGGCTTCATTGCATTCGCGCGCTTTTGGGTTGGAGCCAATCACTCTTGAACTGTTAAGTGCCTGGAATATTGCGGATGAAATGATACGTCGAGGTATCGTGTGGGCGGAGGCTCCTGTTGGGGATAAGAAAGGGAGAACACTCTCATTTTCAACGTTGGCACTCGAATTTCCATACATGGTAATCATTCCACAATCGTATACCGAAAGTGTGTTGACAGAATGGGCGAATAAGGTCGGCGTCAATCTCAAAAGAGGAATGGAACTTAAGACGTTGACACCAATGGGGGAAACGGTTGTTGTGCAGATTGAAGAAACCCAGTCACGTTCGGTAACCAAGATAGAATACGATTGGGTTCTCGGTGCTGATGGTGTCAACAGTATTGTACGTCAATTGTTGGATATTCCTTTCGTTGGGCAGGATTATCAACACTCGTTGGTTGTGGCGGATGTGACCTTGAATACACCTCCAACTCCAGCGGTGTATGCGCGCTCTGTTTCGAGAGGTTTGGTTGCGCTATTTCCATTACCAGATGGTACTTATCGCATCAGCATTGAAGATAATCAAAGAATGGATTTGCCGGTCAAGCAACCTGTTACCAGAGAAGAGATTGCGAGTAGTATGTCTGCCATTTTGGGGCAGGATTTTGGGTTAGGCGATATTTTATGGAGTGCACGTTACAGAAGTAAACAGCGGTTAGCGGAACGGTATCGAGAGGGAAAGATCTTCCTGCTTGGTGATGCGGCTCATACCCATGTTCCTGCTGGTGGTCAAGGGCTTCAAATGGGGATCGGTGATGCGGCCAATTTAGGTTGGAAATTGGCTGGCGTTATTCAGGGAACTTTATTGCCAGATATTTTGGATTCCTATGAAAACGAACGCAGGCCGATAGCAAAAGCGGCATTAAAAAATACAGACTTACTGTTTAAATTTAATACAGCGACAGGTATTTGGGGGCGAATGGTGCATTGGATTGGCGTGCAGGCAACCAAAATTCCCTATATCGAGAAAAAAGTTGTCAGGATGTTGGCTGGTGAAGATGCTCAATATCATTGCCTGCGACAGAAAGGTGATCATAAGCGAGTTGGTCAGCGTTTACCGCATTTAGTGCTGCGTCATGCGGGACAGGAACGTAAGCTGACAGAAATATTGCGGGAAAGACAGTTTGTCTTAATACACAATCATGCACCCAGACTGGTATCTGCACTGCAATCATATTTTCAAACCGCTGCTCAACAATTGACGGTGGTTGAGCTAATTTCCCCTCAGAAACTACTGCGAGATGGACAGGCGACTATCGTGAGACCTGATGGTATTGTTTTGTGGTTGGGGAGTGATATTACACAGGCAAAAACACGTTTAGAGAGTTGGATAAATCGTTAGATGAGTTCAGCAAAATGGGAAGAGCTATTTTCCTTTTACAAGATTTGGAAGTCATCTTTGCTGATGAACCTTCCCGGACATTGCAAAAATCTATTGATCGCCTCGTCAAAGCTGGGCTGTTACTTCGCATTACCAAAGGCGTTTATGCCTATACGCGGGCCAGTATGGGAAGCTATCCTCTGGAAACTATCGCCAAAAATATCCGACGAGGTGAATATAATTACATCAGTCTGGAGTCAGCTTTATCGCAAATAAACCACCAAAGGAATAGCTAATTATACCAATCTAACTCCAAGATGCGTGTGATATCTCCCCGCGTAGCGGGGAGATACAATATGAATTTTGAAGTGAGATGGGTATATACCCAATGGATTTCTGTGCCAGATAGAAAAAAAGCAGCGTGTTTGTCTTTCTTAATATCTATTGACCTCAATTTAACTCGAGGACTTATCGTCTGTATTTGATGCTTTTGTCAATTGATAAGAGGACTACGAGATGAAACTTTTATACCAATCCAACTTCAAGTTGCAGCTTGCAAATCAATGTGATTTTTATATCTCCCCGCTACGCGGGGAGATATAAGACGCTCCTTGAAAGGCGATTGGTACAAAATAATATTGCCGTTTTTAGCATTAGGTGCTGTTTCATTCTATCGGTAAATGATTTAAGAGGGATTATTCATGATGAAGTACCACTCAGACAAAAAAATCGTCATTGCTGGTGCCGGAATTGGTGGTGTCACTCTTGCCGCTCAGCTTGCTTCATTGGGTATAGAATGTGATATTTATGAACAGCAAAAATTGCTTTCTGAAGCCGGATTTGGTTTGAATATTCAACCTACTGCGGTATCAACCTTGTATCGTTTAGGGCTTTCGGAGCAATTGAATGCGGTTGGGGTCCAAACAAGAGTTCATCGCTATGTGGATCATTTGGGAACTCTTCTTTTCGAAGAAGCAAGAGGCATAGAAGCCGGATTCGATACCCCACAAATATCAATATCCCGTGCCAAGTTACTTAACCTGATATTTTCTATAGCAAAGGACAAACAAGCTTTTCACTTCGGTTCTGCGTTTTCTGGTGATTTCTTTCATAAAGCGGAATGGGCGAACAGACTGATCGTGGGAGCGGATGGTATTCACTCGGTAGTGCGGCGGGCATTATTCCCTGATACTACGGAATTCAATTCTGGCGGCATCATGCTCTGGAGAGGAATGACCATTATGCCGCGGTTGCTGGATGGCCGAACCATGATTATTGCTAATGATGAAAACGGGGTTCGTTTGGTGGCTTATCCTATGTCCAAATTGCATGATCTATCCGCAGAGAGTTTGATCAATTGGGTCATTCTTGTTCCTATGTCATATGAGACTCTGCCTGATACGGCAATCAACCGCTCGCAGGCGACAAATTTCCTGCTTGATCTGCTTAAAGAATGGCATTTTGCTTGGTTAGATCTAAGAACAGTCATCACCATGAGTAAAACAATTATGCGAACCGCGATGGTAGATAGGCAACCATTAGCAAAATGGAGTCGTGGGCGGTGTGTTCTGCTGGGTGATGCTGCGCACCCGATGTTTCCGGTTGGGGCAAATGGTGCAACCCAATCTATTATTGATGCAGAAACTCTTGCCTATGCGCTATATGAATACCCTGATTTCGAATCTGCAATCGCGGCATATGAATATGTTCGTATACCTGCGGTCTCTAAAATTGTCATGGCAAATCGTAAAATGAATGAAAGAGATCTGATGCTCCGAAACCTCAATCCCCAAGAGCGTAGTCAAGAAATTGCCATGACGACGATTAATTACGAAACCGAAACGATTAAAGAGATGTTCGGATTAACGCCGTATAAAAATGCAGGACTTTTGTGAATCTCCTAATAGGCCCCTATTTCACTGTACAACCCGCCAAAACGTCGGTAATACGCGGCGGCGGGTTGAGGTAATTGGCCAATGGTTGTTTCGCAGCATTCACTGACATAGCGTGTTGCGGCAAGGCCAATGTGCTGATAAATATTGATACACAAATGACGGGCAATTTGCCCTTCCCATTGCGCGGGTAGCAGGGCATCAGGCAGCTGTGGGTCGCGCAGAACGATACGGCGGTAAAAGTGGATGAGCAGAAGACGCAGCTGGAAACAGCGTCTTGGCGTCAGGTCAGCCTCATGACAATCCCGTAGCAGCGTCATCAACGGGCGGAAGGAAACAATAAATTCGTGATAGTGCTGTGATATCTGTTCCAGTGACCAATTGATAGAGACGAGTTCTTTCAGGCTCTGTTCTGAACGTGGATAAGGATAATCAGCACGGAAATAAATGACAGAATCGCTGGCGTTGAGTTCCCCTAACAGTGAGGGAATATCTCTTTGGGAATGACTTGGTGCGGCCATCAGGGTACGGTTAAATTGTGCGAAACCGAGCCAGCTCAGCTCTTTTTTTAAGCGTATACGCTCGTTTTTGGCGGTGCCTTCCAGTAGCAGCAGATCCCACTTGCCATCCCATTCTGGCTGTTCACTGAGATAGATTTTATCCTCTGCATGACGAAATTGATGCATTCCCCGCTCGGCGATGCGGTAATAACTGCGTCGCCCTAGTTTTTCTACTGTAAGCCACCCCTCTTTTTGCAGCCTGAATACAGCTGTTCTCACAAAACGGTCACTAAACCCCATCGACTCCAGCAAGAAGCTCAAACTACCAAGCCAAACCTCACCGCCACGGTGACTCAGGGCATCCCCATATAAGGAGATGATCAGCGATGTTCCGCTGATAGGCTGTGCATTGAGAGCGTGTTGGATAAAATCGTCAAGTTTATGTGTCATAGTTTCGGTGATCTGCTCAAAAGTGTGTCATAACATTAGCATAACTGTATCAATGGGCTTAATCGATACGCTTAGAAAAATCCCTTTAAGGCGACATACTATTGGGAAAAATACCATTGGAAAAAGGTGCCACCGCTGTTTCATATTATTTAACTTGCGGTGGCGAAAGGTTTATTCGCGTGGTCGGTTGTCGATTACCCGTACTGCTTTACCTTCTGAACGTGGAATGACACCATAATTGACAATGCTGACATCGGTGTTAAGCCCTACTACCGATTTTATGTGATGGCGCAATTGATGACAGAGATTGCAACGTTGTTCATCGTTCAGCTGATTTGGCTCTTTCAATTCAACTTTGACTGACAAACAATCATGATTGCCCTCGTGGTTGATTTCTAATTGATAATGCGGTGAGAGTTCCTTGATGTGCATGATCTGTTCTTCTATCTGTGATGGAAAAACATTGATGCCACGAATAATCATCATGTCATCGGAACGGCCGGTGACTCTGCCGATGCGCCGCATATTACATGCCGTACCAGGCAATAAGCGCGTCAGATCGCGGGTGCGATAGCGGATCATAGGCATACCTTCTTTGCTCAGGGTAGTGAGAATGAGTTCTCCGGTTTCACCGTCTGTTAGGTTATTCAGGTTGTCAGGATTAATCACTTCCGGATAGAAATGATCTTCCCAAATGGTGGCGCCGTCGGCGTATTCCAGTGATTCCATCGCAACGCCTGGCCCCATCACTTCGGACAGGCCGTAGATGTCCAACGCCTTGATACCCATGCGTGTTTCAATTTCAGTACGCAAGGTGGTTGTCCACGGTTCTGCGCCAAAAATACCAATACGTAAGGAGCATGTGCTGGCATCCCCACCCATCTGGCGCTCCAGCTCATCCAGTAAAGTCAGGCAGTAAGAAGGCGTTATCATAATGATGTCAGGTTTGAAATCCACAATCAGCTGCGCTTGCTTTATGGTGTTACCGCCAGATACCGGAATGACAGTCGCTCCCAGTCGCTCAGCCCCATAATGTGATCCTAATCCTCCTGTGAACAGGCCGTAACCGTAGGCGATGTGAACTTTGTCTTTGGCACTTACTCCGGCAAATCGCAGGCAGCGGGCGATCAGCTCTGACCAATTGTCGATGTCCTGTTGGGTATAACCCACCACGGTTGGGCGTCCTGTTGTGCCGGATGAAGCATGAATGCGAACTATCTGTTCCATTGGGACAGCGAAGGTATCGAAAGGATAATGCTCCCGCAGATCTTGTTTGGTGGTGTAAGGAAATTTGGTGATGTCACTGAGTTGCTTGAAATCACTTGGATGGACACCGGCTGTATCAAATTTGTGGCGGTACATGGGAACGTTGTTGTAGGCGTGGTTTAGGGTCCATTTCATCTGGTTAAATTGCCATGCCTGAATCTCATCACGTGAAGCAAATTCAATGGCATCCAGAGATTGTTTGGCGGGTCTTTTTAGGTGTTGTACGTTGTTGTTCATAGTTTCCTGTCCTTTTGTTGGTTTGTTTGTAACAGGTTGTTTTTGTGGTTATGTGTGCGTAGTGATATACAGGTGTTGGTGAAGTCAGGTTACTGTGTATCAGTTTGTTGTTGTAAAAATAGCTGCTATGAAACACGTTCAATAATCATGGCGATGCCTTGTCCTACCCCAATACACAGGGTGCACAAGGCGTAACGTCCGGCACGTCGCTCCAGTTCAAGCGTGGCTGTCAACGCAAGGCGGGCGCCGCTCATACCCAGAGGGTGCCCCAGCGCAATCGCGCCTCCATTCGGGTTCAGGTGTTCTGCATCATCTGGTAACCCCAGTTGGCGCATCACAGCTAGTGCTTGTGCAGCGAAAGCCTCATTTAGTTCAATAACATCCAGTTGGTTTAGGGTTAAGCCGGTGAGTTCCAGCACTTTGCGAGTCGCAGGCAGTGGCCCGATCCCCATGATACGTGGCTCAACACCACATGTTGCCGTTGCGATGATACGCGCCCGTGGTGTCAGGCCGTGGCGTAAGGCTGCCGTTTCTGAGGCGATGATCAGTGCTGCCGCCCCATCATTGACACCGGAAGCGTTACCCGCGGTGATCGTACCGCCGGCACGGAATGGGGTTTTGAGTCGTTGTAATTGTTCGAGCGTCGTTTCTGGGCGGGGATGTTCATCCTGTGAAATGACAGAAGCTACGCCTTTTTTGTTGGCGGGAGGCTGAGTAACAGGGAGGATTTCCTCGGCCAGTAGGCCACGTTGTTGCGCTCTGGCGGCACGTTGCTGGCTGCGCAGGGCGAAGGCATCTTGGTCATCACGGCTAATTTGAAACTGGGCGGCGACATTTTCTGCCGTTTCTGGCATGGAATCTGTGCCGAATTGCTGTTGCATCAGCGGGTTAATAAAGCGCCAGCCAAGGGTGGTATCAAAGATTTCAGTTTGCCGGCTGAAAGCACTGTTTGCTTTGGCCATTACAAAAGGAGCGCGGGTCATCGATTCAACGCCACCCGCCAATATCAGTTGGGCGTCGCCGGATTTAATACTGCGAGCGGCGAAGGCGAGTGCATCGAGGCCTGAGCCACATAACCGGTTGACTGTCGTACCAGAGACTGAATTTGGTAGCCCTGCCAGCAATAGTGCCATACGTGCGACGTTGCGATTATCTTCTCCAGCCTGATTGGCGCAGCCGAGGATCACGTCATCAATTTGTTCCCAATCCAACGCCGGATAACGCGTCATCAATGCCCGTAACGGCAGGGCAGCCAGATCGTCAGCCCGCAGGTTGGATAGCGCACCACCATAACGGCCGATAGGTGTGCGGATACCATCACAGATAAATGCATGGTTCATGATTGCTCTCCCTGACGGTTTGGCTGGTTCTTTTTCAGCGTATTGTCAGAAATAGGATGACTGAGACGATAGGAGTAACCACGGAAAAAAGCGACAACTTTACCGTTTTGGTTGATGATCTCCACGTCATACAGGCCAGTGTTTTTACCTTGATGCCGAACAGAAGCGGTGGCGATCAGTTGATCACCCACCAATGCCGGACGGATAAAATCGATGCTGCCACTGGAAGCGACGGCGGCTTTCCCGTCGCTGTTACAGGCATAGGCGAAAGCGGTATCCGCCAGGCTGAACAGAATGCCACCGTGACAACTTTGATGACCGTTGAGCATATTGGGTACGATTTTCATACTGAGTCGGGCAAACCCGATATCGATATGTTCAATCTGCATCCCCATATTTTGAGCACAGGCATCCTGGGCATACATAGCTTCAACGTAGTGGCGAGCCGCGTTAGCATTATTTTGCATGATCATCCCCTTTTTGGCGTTTTTGGGGCTGCTGGAGAGGGAGTTGAGTATGTCCCGCCGCGAGTTGGCGCAGTAAAGGCGTTGGGCGGTAACGGGGTTCCCCATAAAACTTCTGCAAGTTTTCCAGTGTACTGAGAATATGTTTCCAACCCAACTGCTTACCCCATGCCAGCGGGCCGATGGGGTAATTCACACCGTGGCACATCGCCAAATCGATATCTTCAACGTTGGCAATGCCTTTATTAAAGGCATCCAGTGCCTCGTTACACAGCATGGCAACGGTACGCATGGTTAACAAAGCGGGATAGTCTGGCAAGAGAATGACCTGTTTACCGAGGGATTGCAGAAAACCGATCACCTTTGCGGTTTGTTGAGGCGTATTCTGGCAAGCAGCACTGAGTGTAATGATAGAGGCCGATTGGTGATTGACAGAAAGATCAAATTGCACCACGGGTGCCCTGACTTCGTCGGCAATCTGGGCGCAGGTTCTCCCTTTGGTCAGAATCAAGAGAATGTCATCAAGCTGCAAGGTCGGGGAGTGGAATCGGTCATTTTTGTTTTCTTCGAAGATGATTCCATATTGCTGTAACAGGGCAACCAAGTGCGGCAATGCCGCCCAATTTCCTGTCGCTTTGATCCGCATCGGTTGTTTTAGGGTTTTGGTGTGTTTCGGCGCGATCTTAGGTTGTGGCTGGCTCTCTTTTTTTCCACCGTTTCCTTTTATGTCATAGACGTAAAAACCACGACCGCGTTTGCGTCCAAGATGATCGGCATCCACTAACTCTTTTTGCAGCAGCGAAGGTTGGAAGCGAGGATCGCCATGGAAAGCCTGGAACAGGGATTCCGTCACGGTGTAGTTAACATCATGGCCGATCAAATCCATCAGTTGTAATGGCCCCATCGCGAAACCACCAGATTCTTTGAGAATGGCATCCAGTGTAGCGGGAGTGGCAACCTGTTCTTCCAGTGCGCGCAGGGCTTCAGCGTAGAATGGACGAGCGATGCGATTGACGATAAACCCCGGCGTAGAACGGCAAATCACAGCTTGTTTTTTCCAGCCAGTCATGAGGGTTTTGAGTGTTGTCACGGTTTGGGGGGAAGTTTCCAGACCTTGAACGATTTCCACGAGCTTCATTAGAGGGGCTGGGTTGAAAAAGTGTAGCCCAGCCATGCGTTGCGGGGCAGACAGGACGCGGGCAATGGCGGTAATCGACAAGGATGAAGTATTGCTGGCAAACAGGGTTTGCTGTGAACAAATGGATTCCAGTTGCTGGAAGAGATCCTGTTTAGCTGCCAGTTGTTCGATAATGGCTTCAATCACCAGCCCACACGGTGCTAACGCATGTAATGAATTCGCCTGAGTGATGCGTTGTAACAGGGTTTCTGTTGCACTGGTTTCGGCTTTGCCTGCTGCTACACGTTGATGCAGGCGGGTGCGTAAATTATCCAGCGCCTGACTGACCGCTTCGCTGTTGCTGTCAAACAGCAGGACGGAATGTCCTGCCTGAGCCGCAACCTGAGCAATGCCGATACCCATTGTTCCCGCACCGATAACGGCTATGGGGCCGTGGAGGTGAGGCGTGTTCATGCTCATTTCCCCTTGAACGTTGGCTGGCGTTTTTCAATGAACGCATTGACGCCTTCACGGAAATCTTCGCTATGCCCGCACAGGCGTTGTAAATCTCGTTCGAGATCAAGTTGTTGGTCCAACGTATTGGTTGCGGCTGCATAGGTGGCTTGCTTGATGCAGCTAAGGGCTAAGGTAGGTTGGGTAGCAAGGTGTCGGGCGAGCTTCTGGGTTTTGCCTTCCAACTCTTCAGGCTCAACAACTTGCCAGATCATGCCCCAATCCAGTGCTTGTTCGGCGCTGATTTTGTCGCCCAATAGTGCCATCCCCATCGCCCGCGCCTGCCCAATCTTATGAGGCAGAAAGTAGCTACCGCCAGAATCGGGTGTCAGGCCAATACGGCAGAAAGCCTGAATAAAGCTGGCGGTACGGGAAGCGATAACGATGTCACAGGCCAGGGCAAGGGAGACACCGGCACCCGCCGCTACACCGTTGACGGCGCAGACAATGGGCTTAGGCAGGGAAGTCATACGCCGGATTAGTGGGTTGTAGTAGCGTTCAACGGATTTGCCAAGATCAGGGATATCGCCCTCAGAAATGATGGCATTGCGATCGTTTAAATCTTGTCCGGCACAGAAGCCACGTCCGGCTCCGGTGAGCCGGACACAACGTACGGACTCATCTTGTTCAGCAATATCCATTGCCAAACTTAATTGCTGGTGCAGCTCCTCGTTAAAACTATTGAGGCATTCTGGACGGTTGAGAGTAATGCTAAGGACACCTGCTTGTATATCGGTCAGTACCGTTGACATGTTTTCCATCGATCAGAACCCCTTAAAGGTTGGTTTACGTTTTTCCAGAAAGGCGGTGATGCCTTCCTGACGATCGGTTGTGCCTGCCAACGTAACAAAGTGCTGGCGTTCGGCGAGTAGCCCTTGTGACAGGCTGGTTTCTTGTGCGGTTTTGAGAGCTGCCTTGGCTGCCCGCAGGGCTAAGGGCGAAAATTCACTGATGCGTTGTGCAATCTGTATTGCACGTTCTAATGTCAGAGCATCAGTGCAAACTTGGCTGACTAGCCCCGCTTCCCGGGCGCGATGAGCATCGATAGCTTCGCCGGTTAATACCATCTGGTAAGCCAATGCTTTGCCGACGCTGCGGATGAGTCGTTGCGTTCCCCCCGCCCCTGGCATCAGCCCCAAGGTGATTTCTGGCAGGCCAAAGCGGGCGTTTTCTCCACAAATCACCAAATCACAAGCCAATGCCAGTTCGCAGCCAGCACCAAGTGCGTAGCCATTAACGGCAGCGATCAGAGGCTTACTGATATTATTTAAACGTTGCCATAGCTGTGGACGGCGATCTGTCATGGCTGTTGCAACGTTCTGTTGCTGTAGTTCTTTCAGGTCGGCACCTGCGGCAAAACAGCGTTGTGATCCCGTAATAACAATGGCGCCTGTATCGTTATCCGCATCGGCGAGTTCCAATTGCTGTACGAGTTGTTCCAGACAATCATTACTGAGGGCATTGTGTACTTCTGGCCGATTTAAGGTTAATATGCGTACCCTTTGCTGCTCCTGACATAAGATCCATTCCTGATTCATGGTGGCTCCTCAGACATCAAAATCGACAACGACGCCATCGCCTTTCGGCCATGACTGGCAACTTAAGATATAACCGGCAGCCAATTGATCGGGTTCGAGGCTGTAATTCATCCTCATATCCACGTCACCGGCTTTAAGCTGGCATTTACAGGTAGCGCATACCCCGCCTTTGCAGGCGTAGGGTAAATCTGCGCCTTGGCGTAATGCGGCATCGAGGATGCTGTTATCTTCGGCGTGCATGGCAATGTTGAGGATACGGCCATCCAGGTGGATCTCAACGCGGGTTTCACAGCGTTCTGTAAGATTGGCAGGGCGGGAATTTACCGTGGCTTGTCCGGTATTGAAACGTTCACTATGGATGCGTTCAACCGGTATTCCCGCCTGCTCCAATGCAGAATGGGCCTCATCCAACATGGCTTCGGGTCCACAGAGAAAAGCATGGTCAAATTGGGTAAAATTGAGCAGGGTTTTGCCAATGTGGTTTAGGTGTTCAGTATCAATACGTCCATTAAATAATGGGCTATCAGTGGATTCCTGACTGAATAAGTACAGCACTTGAAAACGGCTCAGGTAGCAATTTTTGAGATCGGCCAGCGTTTCTTTGAACATGATGGAGCGACTAGTGCGATTGCCATAAATAAGCGTAAAAGTGCTATTAGGCTCTAATGCCAGTGTACTTTTGATGATCGATAAAATGGGCGTAATACCCGAACCGGCGGCGATAGCCAGATAATGTCCCTGCTGGCCTTGATTGGGGTGATGGCCAAAATTGCCTTGTGGCTGCATAACTTCCAGCTCATCCCCGACTTTTAATTGTTGGTTGATGAAGGTCGAAAAGCGGCCTTGGTGTATGGCTTTGACACCAATTTGTAATACATCATCCAACGGTGAGCTACAGATGGAGTAGCAGCGGCGTAGTTCTTCGTTATTCACTTTCGCCTTGAGTGTCAGGTGTTGGCCGGGGTGATAACAGAACTGTTTTTTCAGCTCATCGGGAATATGCAAGGTAACGACTACAGCATCTGGCGTTTCTCTTTCAATGGCGGCAATGCTTAAGCGGTGAAAGCCATGTGAGCGTGTTTGATGCAAAGTGGACATCTTACGTTCCTCTTAAGTGCGTCCTCGTTAAATGCATTTGAAATAATCAAATGGTTCCCAACAATCCCGACAGCGGTAGAGCGCTTTGCAGGCAGTGGAACCGAATTCGCTGATTTTTTCTGTTGCATGGCTGCCACAGTACGGGCAGCTGATGGGTTCCATATCCGCCGTTTTTTCACAAACTAATCCTTGAGGCGGAGCAATACCGGATGCTCGCAAACGTTGTTTGGCATCTGCATTTATCCAATCGGTGGTCCACGCAGGGTGCAGGCTCACTTCGATATGTACGGGAGAGAAGCCGGCTTGTGCCAGTATTTTCTGAATGGTTTCGATCAGGTATTCCGTCGCAGGACAGCCGGAATAGGTTGGGGTAAATGTCACCCGCCAGCCGTTTTGTAATGGGGTGACGGCCCGTATCATGCCGAGATCAGTAATAGAGAGAGCAGGAAGTTCTGGATCGGCAATTTGGTGCAGGCATTGCCAGATTTGATGAACTTCCGGCGGCTGTATCTCTGAGTAAAAGCGAGTATTGTATTGCTGTTCCATGATCACCTCCTAATTACCCTCTCCGTTTTGTTACCAGTTGCAGTTGGGGTAGGTACGTTGCAGGTATTGCATTTCTGCCAACAGGAATCCCAAATGCTCCGTATGTAGTCCTTGTTTTCCACCTCGCCGATAAGGTGCTTCTTGTGGCATTTCTAGCGTGGCTTCGGTGAACGTTTCGTTAATGATTTGCAGCCACGGTTCATGTAGGGTGCCAAGATCAACGGCAATGCCTTCGTCTGCCAGTTGCTGTTCTATTTCGTCGCAATAGAACAGTTCGCCAGTAAAGCGCCACAGTTGATTGATCGATTGCTGGATTTTTTCGTGACTCAGTGCCGTTCCATCCCCCAATCTGATCATCCAGCCTCGGCTAAAGCGCAGGTGATATTCCACCTCCTTCAACGACTTGGCACTAATGGCCGCCAACTGGGGATCGCGGCTTTGTCTCAGCGCCTGATGCAGCAAGACATGATAGGCATCAATAAAAAATTGGCGTACCAAGGTGTCGTTAAAGCCGCCATTAGGTTGTTCCACCAGCAGCAGATTGCAGAACTCGCGCTCATGACGCCAAAACGCCAGATGATCTTCATCCTGCCCTGTTCCTGAAAGGGTGGCGGCATAACTGAGGAAATGGCGTGCTTGGCCCAATAGGTCGAGGCCGATATTGGACAGGGCAAGGTCAATCTCCAGTTCTGGTGCATGTCCACACCATTCGCACAAACGCTGTGCCAGAATCAGTGGGGTATCTCCCTGACGAAGTACATATTTGAACAGGGCGTGGTTTAACCGGGAATGATTGGGGGATGAAATGCTGGGTATATTCATATTCCGTTTCCCTACATATTCTTGATGCCATCAGGAATGGTGTAGAAAGTCGGATGACGGTAAATCTTGTCCTCCGATGGCTCGAAAAAAGCGCCGCGATCTTCCGGTTGTGAAGCCACCAGATAGATGGATTGCACCACCCAGATGGAGCAACCTTCATTGCGCCGAGTGTAGGCATCGCGTGCGTTTTCCAGCGCCATTTGATCGTCTGCTGCGTGGAGGCTGCCGACGTGACGGTGCGCTAGCCCCTGTTTACTGCGGACAAAGACTTCATACAGTGGCCAATCGGTATCGTTCATTGAGTCCTCCTCCCGATGTTGTTCAGGTCGTGCACAGCATTAAGCAGCGCGCTTTTTGGCCGCCATTTTTCTGGCGTGAACAGAAGCTGCTTCCCGTACCCAACTTCCGTTTTCCCAAGCCCGGCGTTTGGCTTCCAGACGTTCGTGGTTGCATATCCCTTGCCCTTTCAGTACTTGATAGAATTCATCCCAGTCGATTGCACCAAAACGGTAATGTCCTGTTGTTTCATCCCAAGCCAACTCAGGATCGGGCGCTGTCATACCCAAGGCTTCCAACTGGGGGACGGTGTTGTCGATAAATTTTTGCCGCAGTTCATCATTGCTGAATCGCTTGATTTTCCATGCCATGCTTTGGGCGCTGTTGGGAGAGTCACTGTCATTGGGACCAAACATCATCAATGTCGGCCACCAGAAGCGGTTAATGGCATCTTGTAACATGGTACGTTGGGCTTCGTTGCCATTCGCCAGCACTGTGACTGCTTCATAACCTTGCCGCTGGTGGAAACTTTCTTCCTTGCAGATTTTGACCATCGCGCGGGCGTAGGGACCGTAAGAGGCACGGCATAAGGCAACCTGGTTGACAATCGCTGCGCCATCCACCAGCCAGCCAATCACGCCAACATCGGCCCAACTGAGGGTGGGATAGTTAAAAATCGAGGAATATTTCATCTTGCCATCTAACAACTTTTGGTAGATGTCGTGACGGGAACAGCCCAATGTTTCAGCGGCGCTGTAGAGATACAGTCCATGCCCGGCTTCATCCTGGACTTTCGCCAGCAATATGGCCTTGCGACGTAATGTAGGGGCACGGGTGATCCAATTGGCTTCCGGTAACATGCCGACGATTTCTGAATGTGCGTGTTGGCCAATCTGACGTATCAGGGTTTGGCGATAGGCTTCGGGCATCCAATCTTTAGCCTCAATAAAGAGATCTGCGGCTATTTTGGCCTCAAAGCTCGCCTGAAGTGGATCAGTTGTCATATGCGACTCCATTATGATTCTTATTTTTTGATATAAGACATAAAAATGAATCACTTTTTATAACCGTAAATCTACAAACTGGTAACAAAAATAGCAAACACAAAAATTGTGCATTTGTTGTTCATGTCACAATATTAATTTTAACTCTTTATAAAACAATTGATTAATCATTTTTATTTGGTGGTGGGATAAATATTAACAAGTGATTAGGTGGAGAATGTTTGTATTTTGTTAATTTCGTGGGTGGTTTTGTCAATCATATATGTGATACATAAATGGCATTCCATTACTTAATGATTGTTTCATTGGTTAAATCGGTGGAGAAAAAAATGCAACAGTTAACGAGTTACATTTGTGGTGCCTGGGTTTATGGGCAAGGCAATCCCAGAACCATTCATCATGCAGTAAGCGGCGAAGCTTTGTATCAGGTATCTTCAGAAGGTTTGCCATTGGCAGAAAGTTTAGTCTACGCCCGTGAAAAAGGGGGAAAGGCACTGGCTGCGATGACGTTCCAACAGCGTGCGCAGATGATGAAAGCAGTTGCAAAACACCTGCTCGCCAACAAAGAAGCACTGTATGCCATTTCCACGGAAACAGGTGCAACCCGTGCGGATAGTTGGGTGGATATTGAGGGGGGCGTAGCAACACTGTTCTCGTATGCAGGATTAGCAGGGCGAGAATTGCCGGATGATACCTTGTGGCCGGAAGATGAGATGATCCCACTGTCTAAACAATCCCAGTTTGTGGCACGCCATGTGCTGACTTCCCGCCTCGGTGTTGCACTGCATATCAATGCGTTTAACTTTCCGTGTTGGGGAATGCTGGAAAAATTGGCGCCAACGTGGATGGCAGGTATGCCAGCGATTATCAAGCCTGCCACCGCATCTGCCCAACTGACACAGGCGATGGTGCGAATGATCATCGATAGCGGCCTGGTGCCGGAAGGGGCGCTGCAATTGATCTGTGGTGGTATTGGTGATCTGTTTGATCATCTTGATTATCAGGATGCAGTGACGTTTACCGGCTCGGCACAAACGGGACGGAAGTTGCGTGTCCACCCTCGACTGATAGAAAAATCCATTCCTTTTACGATGGAAGCGGATTCGCTTAACTGCTGCATTTTAGGTGAGGATGTGACTCCAGATATGCCGGAGTTTGGCGTTTTCATCAAAGAAGTGGTACGCGAAATGACGGTGAAGGCCGGCCAGAAATGTACGGCTATCCGACGCGTTATTGTGCCTGCCAGCCAAATGGAAGCGGTTAAACAAGCGCTACTTAAGCGGCTGTCTGGTGTGGCTGTTGGTGATCCTACGTTGCCAGAAGTGCGCATGGGGGCGTTGATTAATCGGGAACAGCGTGACGAGGTGCAGGCGAAAGTCAACGAATTGCGCACTAGTGGTTGCGAGGTTTTATGTGGTGGTTCACTGGATAAATTGGTGCTGACAGGCAATAGCAACCGTAATGGTGCCTTCTACCCGCCGACATTACTCTACTGTGCAGATCCAATGACCAATCAGGTGGTACACGGCACAGAAGCCTTTGGGCCGGTTGCCACGTTAATGACGTATCAGGATACCGAACAGGCGATTGCATTGGCGATGATGGGGCAGGGGAGTTTGGCTGGCTCATTGGTGACGGCAGATGAGCAGATTGCTGTACAGGTGATCCGGGCGACAGCCTGTGCGCATGGCCGTATGTTAGTGCTGGATGAAGCGGCGTCTGCGGAATCCACGGGACACGGTTCCCCGTTGCCTATGTTGGCACATGGTGGCCCAGGGCGTGCCGGTGGCGGCGAAGAGTTAGGTGGCTTGCGTGCTGTGAAACACTATATGCAGCGCACAGCAATTCAAAGCAGCCCAAGTATGCTGGCAGCGATTGGCCGTGAGTGGGTTCGTGGCGCGAAAGTAAAAGAAGAACCGATTCATCCATTCCGCAAATATTTTGAACAAATTGAAATGGGTGAAAGTTTACTGACTGCTCGCCGGACGGTGACGGAAGCGGATATCGTGAATTTCGCCTGTCTGAGTGGCGATCATTTTTACGCTCATGTGGATAAGATCGGTGCAGCTGAATCCCTGTTTGGCGAACGGGTAGCCCATGGTTATTTTGTCGTATCGGCTGCTGCGGGTTTGTTCGTTGATGGTGCAGTGGGACCGGTACTTGCCAACTACGGTATGGAAAACCTGCGTTTTATTGAGCCGGTCAAGATTGGTGATACCATCCAAGTGCGTTTGACCTGCAAGAAGAAGATTAAGAAAGTCCAGAAGACACCAGAAGATAAACCACATGGTGTGGTGGTATGGGATGTGCAGGTGTTGAATCAGGAACAACAGCCGGTGGCGCTTTATAGCATCCTGACGTTAGTGGAACGGCAGCAAGGGGATGTTATGGCTTAGGATAAGCAAAGAGCCTGGGGGTATTTGTCAAAGGCAAGGGGCAGCGGTAATCCTCAGGCTGAATTTTATCGGTAGCATATGTGAGTTGTAACGTTCGGAATAATTCTTCTAATGTCGTTCGCAGATATCGAAAGAACCAACCTCACCCTGCGTACACGCATCAAACGGTTCAATCGGAAAACGATTGGCTATTCCAAATCCGAAGAAATGCACGACAACGTGATTAGGCACATTCATTGAGCGTGAATAAGTTCACAAAATAGAAATGATCATGGGTGTTCTAAAAATCAAAACTATTTTTTTATTTGTAATTCATTCTGTTATAAAAACACCCTCGATTTTGGCACAAAATCACTCAGTATGATGCACTCACCAGAGTAAATCTGGCGAAAATTTATTTTCCAACGGCAATGTTTTTAACTTTTTACACTGTGATTGGACAACGCGCCTTTTTCCCTCCACTTGATTTCATTTGGTTTTTTAATTGTCCACTCCTTATTATTTTCGGCAAATTTTTTATCACGAACGGGACAATTTATTCTGGCGTAACCGGACATTTTTGCCTTATTCAAAACAGGAAGCCCTCTATTTTCAGCTTATGGTCAAACGAGAGCTGAATAAGCCTACCTTGCCTGCCGAATATGATGATGTCCCTGTTAAGCCTAATGCCATTTTATATTCCATCGGCATGACTTCAAGGAGACAGACAGTGTCAGAAAAAGAGAAAAACCCCCTCACCATATTGCAGGAAAGAAAAACGCGGTTAAACAGGGACAGAAAGCAATAACCAAACAGGAGGAGCATACTAAAACGGTACGGGCCGGTAACAAACTGGTGTTGCGCCACGGGGATAAATTTGGGATGAACGGGGAATAAAGCAGGAAACCATGGTAGAAAACAACGGAACCAGAACAGACAGCAAGGCGGCTACTCAGGCAGAAGAATCGACCAGCCCGAAAGCGCCTGATACCCCTAATGAACCGCCCAAACCGAACTCCCCGTTACCACAAAAGGTACGGGATGACAGCCCGACCGGGGAAGGCAATACCATCGGTAAAATTGTCGGTCAGGCACCACAGGCAGCCAATCCGCCGCATGAAGCTAATGCGGTAATACTTCCGGAAACCAAAGAAGAAAAAGGGCTTTGGTCGCAGATAAGAGATTACTTTGACACGGGTATGATAAATTCTGTGAATGCCGATGCAGAAGAACGCGCCGCTATATTGGCTATGACCGGTCAGACAAAAGCCGCAGAAAACTTACAGGCTGTGACAGAGAACGCCCGGCAGAATGCCGATAAATTTCGTGCGACTGATATGGCTATTGGCGCAGCGAAACGTGTCAATAACATGGCTGTCGATGCCGCAGAAGCGGTAACAAAACTCCAGGGGAATGCCTCTGCACTGGAAGCACAGGCTCGTGCGGCTGAACTGGAAGCTCTGGGACAAAAACGCGCGGCCGAAGGTTTACGTAACACGAGTGTTGCCATCGCTCAAAATACTCAAGAATTTAATCTGGATGCCAAACGAAAGCGTTTTGATAATCCGATGCAGGAAGGCGGAGCAATGGCAGTAGATACCGGTATGACGGTATCTTTAGCAGGCGAAATACCCAATATACTTAAAAACATTAGCGCCTTTTTTACCCTTGGCAAAACGGCCGTTAAGGGGGCTGCCAAACAAGAAGCCAAAGGCGTCGCGAAAGCGAAAACTCAGGCAGCAGGAAAAACTAAAGATGGGAGCGGAGCTCGCATTAAGAGGGAGTCGAAAACAGACGCTAAAACTATCGATAAACCCGAAAACCACGCCCCGGATCAGGCCAAAAATACGTCCAGCGACAAACAAGGCAATAACCCGGAAAAAACCACGGGGGGCGGTGATCCGGTCGATATGGCCACCGGTGACTTCCTACAGGTCTGGCCGGTCATAGCAATCCCCAGCCTGTTGCCCCTCACCCTGACCCGGACCTACCGCTCCACCGCCAATCCTCAGGGGCTATTCGGACCTAAATGGGCCGATGACTGGTCGCGTCAACTGGAGATGAGTGACGGCAGGGTACTTTACACGGATGCCGCCGGTGTAGTTTACGACTACCCCACACCGGATAACACCGTCTCGTCCCGAAATAAGCACCTGCCCCACTGCCTACTGACCGGTGAACGGGACGGCGCACTGAGCCTGACGGACAGCCGAACCCAGCTCACCCATCATTTCAACGCCATGACGGGCAATATCCACCGTTTGTCTGCCATAACAGATCGTCGTCAGAACACGATTTATTTTCATTACAACAAACAGGGTCACCTAGCGGAAATTGTGCGCAATGACGGCATCAGGCTGATACTGGACTATCAGGACGGGCAACTGCAAGCGATTGATCTGATTGATGGTGACCACCAACAGCGCTGGGTCACCTGCGGCTATGATGCACACGGCTATCTGGCAGAGTGCAATGCCTTCCAGCATAACCACCTGTGGCATGAATACAACGCACAGGGCTGGATGACCCGCTGGCACGACACCGACCAGACCGACCTGTCGGTGACCTACGATGAGCGTGGACGCGTGCTCAGCACCGCCTCGCCCAGTGGTTACTGGTGTGACCGTTTTCGCTATGACGAGGGCACCCGCACCACCACCTATCTGGATGCGGAAGGCGGCGAAAGCCGGTTCATCTATAACCCGGACGGGCAGGTTATCCGGGAGATTGACCCGCTGGGGCGCGTCACCCGCCGCCAGTGGCAAAACAGCCAGAAAATATGGGAAGAAGATCCCGCCGGCAATGTCACTACCTTTGCCTACAATCCCGACGGTGCCCTGACCGAAATGGTTCTGCCTACCGGTGACATTTTTGCCTATGGCTATGACGAACACGGGCAGCTTATTGAAAGTGTCCTGCCAACGGGTGAACGCTGGCGCTATCACTATGATGAGCAGGGTAACCTTACCGAACTGACCAACCCACTGGGGCACAAGGAGGCGTACCACTACGGCACCCACGGTGAACTATGCCGGCGCCTCCTCCCCGATGGCCGCGAGTGGCACTATACCTACGACAGGCAACTACGCCTGGCCAACATCATGACCCCGGATGGTGAAAATACCGGGCTGGAGCTGGATACACTGGGGCGGCTGCGCGGCGTCACCGATGCCCTCAAACAGCAGACCCGCTACCGCTACAGCGACGACCACGCCGGGCTTAATGGCAGCCTGACCGACATCACCCTGCCCGATGGCACCACGCAGCAACTGGAATATGACAGTGAACGACGCGTGGTGGCCGTCACTGACGGCGAAGGCCGTACCACACGTTATCAATACGGTGCGTTTGATTTGCTAACACAGGTGACCCGTCCCGATGGCACCACGCTGCGTTTTGGCTATGATCGCCTGACCCGCCTGCAATCGGTCACGGCGTCCACCGGCGAAACTTACCGTTATGAGCGGGATGCGGCCGGCCAGATTATTCGCGAAACCGATTTTACCGGCCGCACCCTGGAATATCAGTACGATAAACTGGGACGTCGCACCCAGGTGCAATACCCCGATGGACAACAACTCCGCTGGCACTATTCCGCGGCGGGGTTGCTGGTCAGACAGGAAAGCGGGCAGCCAGAAGAAAATCAGTGGGTACTGAAAGCGACCACCACGTACGAATACAACAACCGCCATCAGCTGGTGAAAGCCGCCAATGCCGATGCCGTGGTGGAATATGAGTACGACAAGACCACGGGCTTGCCGATTTGTGAGCGTATCAATGGGCGGGAAATCACCCGCGAATGGGACAGCCTGACGGGGAGGCCGGTCAGTGAAAGCCTGGAGGGGCACACCCTGCACTTTGGCTATCACCCGTTATCAGGCGCACTGAATCATTTTCAGTTTAACCAACATGCCCCGCTGACACTCCGGCATGATGCACTGGGACGGGAAACGGTGCGCGAAAGTGCCCGCGGGTTTATTCTCGCCAGCCGTTATACCGCAACGGGTTTACTGGCCCATCAGTCAGCCGGGCGGGACAGCGCCTTTTTCCAAGAGGCGCTGTCACAAAACGATCCGCATTTTCCTCCCCAGGCGACCGCCGTCAACCGGAGCTGGCAATACGATCGGGCGCATAATGTCCGGGTTATTGACGACAATTGGGGGCAAACCCGCTACCGTTATAATACCAACGACCAGATAGTACACACGCTGTTCGAGGGGTTACGCCCCCATGAAGAGCAATTCAGTTACGATGCCAACGGCAACCTGCGCCAACATTTGCCTGTTGATGCACAGGGCGCGATGACACAGTTCACGCAGCGCCAGCAGGCTGGCCGGGTGGTACAACGGGGGGATTCGCATTATCACTATGATGATAACGGCAGACTTATCGAAAAAATCGAACAGTATGACGGCTTCCGCCCCCAGGTCTGGCGTTACCGCTGGGATACCCAAAACCAGCTCACCCACTTAGAAACCCCGGATGGCTCGCGCTGGCAGTATTGCTACGACCCGTTTGGTAGGCGAATTCGCAAAATCAAAGAACGCGATGGAAAACTGACCGCCGCTAATTTGCAACTGTGGCTGGCGGGCAAGCCGGATTTGCCGGATAATCCCAAGACACTCGGCGGCTATGATTACCTGTGGAGCGGTGACCAGCTGATTGAGGAAGTGCCGTTTCAGCGTGACGGCACCCGGCTGGAAGAGAAGCGCGTGCGCTGGCTGTATGAGCCGGGCAGCCTGACGCCAGCGGCGCGTTTTGAGCGCGGCAAACTGCATTATGCTATCCATGATCATCAGGGCACCGTACGGGAACTGCTGGATGAACAAGGGGAGATGGTCTGGGGCCAGCACCTGACCACCTGGGGCCACGCCGAAAAACGCGGCGGCGTCCCGTCCCATCACCCGGATTACCATGTTCAGTGTCACTTCCGGTTTTTAGGCCAGTATTTTGATGAGGAGTCGGGGCTTTTTTACAATCGGCACCGCTACTACTCGCCGGAGACTGCGCAGTACATCAGCCCTGATCCGATTGGGTTGGCGGGCGGGTTGAATCCCTACTCTTACGTTCATAATCCGACGGGGTATGTTGATCCGTATGGGCTGGCCGGTAGGCAGGGGAATAAAGGGGATGCAGGAATTAAGGAGACGGGTGCTCGGAGAGTACTGGATCCTGATAGTGTAACTGGCTGGGAAAAAGCCGAGAAATACTATGATAAAATCAGGGCTGACCCTTCTGATATTTCGGCTATTGCGAGAAATACAGGTTGGAAAGAATCTCAGATCGCCAGAATAAAAAACCATGTATTTTTCAAAGAACACCAATTAGACAGAGGAATTGGTCGATTTGACGCTGACCCAGGTATGGTCAATGCATGGTCACGTTTGACGAAAGGCGATCATATACCATCAGATATCAATTTGTTGAAGCATGAGTATTTTGAATCTAAGTTTGAAGGTATTTTCCGAACAAACTATAGGACAGCACACGATAAAACCGAATCTACGGGCAGAATTTGGATAGATGAGTAGAATAATATGGCATTTCACATATTGATGTTTAAAAAGGAAGAAAGCGAAATTAGTTCCCAGTATCTCTATATGTCTACAACATCAAGGCATTCAGAAATGGAACATGGTCTTTTCGAAATAAATAAGGGAAATGGCGAAATTACATTACTTAGACTTGCTAGTTATGATGAGCAAAAACATTTTTTTCAAAGAGCATCATTTAAGATATTCAAACATTGGCAAAATGGAGAGCTTCCAGAAAAAGCTGAGTGGGCATCGTAACAATTCTTTAATGTAATGACTAAAGAAGTCGGAAAGATCCCCGTGATCTTCCGGCTTTTTCCTTTTAAGAGTTGCTCATTCCCTGCCCTTAGTTGCTGTGTAAGCGTCCGGTGATCTCACCTTGTTCCTTCCATCCGGCTCCTGCACGCTACGGCTTCTGATTTTTCATTTGGAGACCCCATCATGCGCCGTAACCGATACACCCCCGAACAAAAACAGCAACATGTGACCCAATGGCGCCACAGTGGCCTGACCCGAAAACTGTAGTGATGTGATGGACGTCCCCTTTTTCAGCAGCAAATAGTGCCATCTTTTTTTCCGATGCACTGAATTTCGGGAGAACATCTCATGAATGCGATTAAAGTCATTGGCATTGACCTCGCCAAAAACGTTTTTCAAGTCTGTGTCTGGATGGAGGACGGTTCTGTCGCCTCGAACCGAAAAATTTCACGGCAAAAATTGCTTGATACTGTGCGCACTTTTTCGCCAGGAACCCTCATTGCTATGGAGGCCTGTGCAACTTCTCACTATTGGGGCAGAACCCTTCAGGCGATGGGATTTATCATCAGGCTTGTGCCGACCCAGCATGTTAACGCTTTCAGCCATCATCAAAAAATGATGCCAATGATGCACTGGCTATCTGCGAAACGGCCTGCCGACCCGGTATCCATTTTGTTCCGGTCAAGACGGTGGAACAGCAAGATATCAAGGCACTGCGCAGTGCCCGACAACTCATGGTGGAACAACGTACCGCACTCGCCAACCAGATTCGGGCTTTCCTCGCTGAGGAGGGGGTGAGCATTCCTGCTGGTATTCAGAAACTGCAACAGTACCTGCCTGAGATTCTAGAAGAGGAGAGCCATGAGCTGTCCTCTGTACTACGACGTTTGCTTCATACTTTGGGGGAAGACCTACGGAATCTGAACATTCGCATTCATGAAATGGATAATGAAATAGCGGCACTTTCTCGTCAGCAAAGTGGTTATCACCATCTGCTCACGATCCCCGGCGTCGGTCCTCTTATTGCAGCCGCCTTCGTGAGTGAAGTCAGTGCGCCCCAATTTGCCAATGGCCGGCAACTTTCTGCCTGGTGTGGCCTGGTTCCCCAACAACACAGTTCAGGTGGAAAAAACCGGCTGTCTTCCCTGAGCAAAAATGGAAACCGTCATCTCCGAACGTTAATTATCCACGGTGCTCGTGCCGTGATGCGCTGTGTCCAAAATCGTGATGATTGTCTGGGAAATGGTTGAGAAAATTGATTGCCCGATGTGGGTTTATGAAAGCCACGATCGCTTTAGCCAACAAACTGACACGGATTATCTGGCGTGTTCTGCGGGATGAAGTGGATTTTAATATGCAAAAAGCTTTTACTATTAATTAATTGAGCAACAAAAATAGACGCATTATCGAGTTTGCAAACACTGATGAGAAAACGGCTACCGTCCCTGTAATAGCCTGTTCTTATACAAGGTAGTGATATACCGATGTAGTGAGAAGGAAGCAGGGTGCGGATGACATCATGGCGCGGATAATTTTTCCATTATGACGCCGGATATATGGTCGCAAACCGTATAACTTAGTGCTTGCACAACTGGGGCGTCCATATATGGTATAAAGATCTCGGACATCTCAAAAGCCTGCTAATCTCATTAACATGACCATGAGGTGTGACGATGAAATTGAAGCCAACCAAACCCCAATATTCTATTGAATTTAAGCTGGAAGCGGTTCAACAGGTTATCCTCTTCAACTAAGTGCGTGTTTCTGCCAACGCGCTTTAGATCGCGATAAGCGGCCAGCCGACAAAATGGGGAGGATGTTCTCAAGAGAGATGCGAGTGAACAGCGTGTTTAATCTTTTTCCAAAATTCTTGGGCCGGTTCCATCTTGTCCAAGAACATCATTCGGATTACGTAAAGGACACTCTGTTAACGAAAGGCATCCACACCCAATACAATTACCTAAATTATCTCGTAATCGGATGAGTTTTTTGATGCGTTGATCCAGAATATTCTGCAATTGTAAAGAAAATGTTAGCCATTGTTCGGCTGTCAATTGACTATCAGGTGGAAACTGGTCTAGTGCTTGTTTTATTTCTTTCAGAGAAATACCTGTGCTTTGTGCGACTTTGATGATCGCAATATAGCGCAATACAATTGAAGGAAAACGGCGTTGGTTACCTTGATTGCGTGAACTTTTGATTAATCCTTTCGACTCATAAAAATGGAGGGCAGATATAGCAACTCCGCTACGTTTTGATACCTCTCCGATAGTTAACGCCCGATTAAAATCAATGGAATTATCTTTTTCCATATCGATGAACCCTAATTTAACTTTAGGTTGTATACTGCACTGCTTTTTATCATTTGAAAAAAACCGTGCCTTTTCGCTGAAAATTGAGTGTATACCAATCTAACTTCAAGATGTGTCTTATATCTCCCCGCGTAGCGGGGAGATATAAATAATCACATTGATTTGCAAGCTGCAACTTGAAGTTTAATGTGTATAAATTCATTTTTTCATTTCGATAATGTAGTAGTTACCATTTTCTGTGGCAAAATCCATGCTGTAGATATTTGTGATAGAGAGACTCGCTTTTTTTGCCATAAATTCAAATTCTGATTGATATCGTTTCTTGCCTAACAGAAGAGTATCTATATATAAATCAAATGATACTGCCTCATTTGGCTCTTTAATCATATCGATAACATATAAAACGGAATCTTCCCGCATGGCTTTATGGCAGTTTTTGAGAATATCAATAGCTTGATTATCTGGCCAATCATCTAAAACATTTTTTATGCTGTAGGCATCATATCCTGCTGGAATAGTAGAAAAGAAATTACCATTGATAAAAGTAATCCCTTCTGATTCTTGCCTGATAAAATCATATTGATCCATGACATGGCATTGGATATGTGGATAGTGCATTTTTATACTTTTTGCCAAAGAACCCACCCCACCCCCGATATCAATCAATGAAGAAATGCCATTTAGAGGAATATGTTCAATAATATGTTCATTCATCTTATCGGTCATTTTTGCCAATAAATTATCAAAAACCGTTTTGATGGTTTTATTTTTTTCATGATTGAGATAATCAAAAAATGGCTCATGATGGGTAAGTTCAAAAGCGGATTTTTTATTCGTTTTGCTTAAGGAGGAACTGTATTGTGACCAAGCGTTCCAGAAGGCAGGATCTAATTCGAACTTTATATATAATGTTTCAAAGCTGTTTGGATCACTGAGTGATGCCCATTGTTCAGTAAGGTAAAATTTATCATCTTTTTTGGTTAACACATTAAGTGTTTGCATATAATTCAATAACCTATGGAATCTGTCTTGATAAACATGACATAGCTGAGCAATTTGTTCCACGGTTTTACCATCTTGGGTACTTAAATATAATGGTGCTTTACTATCTACAAAAGCAAATAGTGCATTCGATTTGCGATAGGCAGTAACCATTTCCAATGACATTATTATTCCCCTTATTCAAGTTTTTAAATAAATTGAAATTCATTGGGTATATGTATTTTTATTTTAAATTTTGTAATTATTTTTATATACGCATTAAACTTCAAGTTACAACACGCTATGAAATCACACGCATCTTGAAGTTAGACTGGTATATTTTTAAATAAAGAGGATGCAAATGATTTACCAAAGAAACCAAGCGCATCCTGATTATTTATTTTCCCTGGTTAGTGGATGCACTATAAAACCTCAAGATAACTTGAGGTCAAGTAATATTTATCTAAGTACGTCTAATATTTTTTGAATGTATATACGCGTTACCTTTCAAGTTGCTCATTATAAAACAACATAACTCGTTGTTTCTCCCAGCTTTGTGGGGAGAAACAATATGCATATTGAAGTGAGATGGCTATACGCATTAAATTTTAAGTTGCAGCTTGCAAATCACTGTGTGTGATTGTTTATATCCCTCCGCTACACGGGAGATATAAGACGCATCTTGAAAGACGATTTAGGGAGCTGTGCCTTTGGATTTCAACTGGCAGCTTTCCCGTAATATGCGCATGACAGTATTTGCACCGCTACGGTTGGGATTGATGCGGATCATGCGTTGTTCCAGAGTGGGATCTGCTTGACGGAAGGTGCCGGAAATGCGGTAAAACAGGGGCGGAATTTCAAACTTTGACTCTGCACCTACCGGATAAGGTAGCGCACCGAGTGTGGGAGCTATGGCGAGCACTCTTTCTGCAATGGGATCGTGAAATTCGACCAGTAACACTTTTGATTGTGCATTGGCGAGAAAGGCTTGTTTTACCTGTGGCAATTCCCCTTGGTTCAAGCGCGTCACCAGTTCGTTATTCACTTCGGCCTGTACTGCGTGCATAACCGGTGCGAATACCATACCTCGCAGGGCTTCCATTGCCTGATAACCTTGTATCTGGCAGCCACCGGAGTACATGCTGTGGCGTAGATTATCAATGATTGCCTGCTTTCCTACAATTAACCCAACGCCTTGTGGTCCCAATAATTTGAAGCAAGAGAACGTGGAAAGGGTTGCGCCATATTGACAACCGATATGTGCTACTTTCATTGCCGCGTAGTTATCATCGACTAATGAAGGAATGTCATATTGATTCAGGGTGCTGATGACCTCTTGCAGGCAGTAGCGGTCAGATATTTTCTGGCGTGTATGTTGAATAAGGCTGGCAGCGGGGGAGAATTGCTTAATAGCGGCCACAATTTGCTCTGTGTGGTTGAAATCTGCCTGTACGACACGAAGCCCCATTTGTTCAATTGATGCCTGGGTTGTGGGATAAATCGGTGCATGATGTACAAGTAACGTTGAATTGGGACTGACCAACGCGGCCAGTCCCGCGCGTAATGCACCCGTTCCTGCTCCATTGACAAAAGCGGCTGTTTCAGCGCCGAAAAACTCCGCAATCACCGCTTCAATGCGTCGGGTCATCCGTGGTTGGTGGAGATCTGGGACTAACCCCAGATCGCCTTGCGAAAGAAAATCAGCACCAGGAAAATGGCGACAGATAATATCAACCAGCTTGAATTGTTGCTGTTGCGCTTGTGCCATCGTCATGCTTTGCAATGGATAGGTTTTCATTTTCTTATTTTATTCCCAGCAGAAACAGCAAGTTTGCCAGTATACCCACAATGATTGTCGCAATTGGGCCGATAGCCATTTCCACTAAAGGACGTTTGGATGTACGGTTAAGCAGATAGATACCCGCCACGATCATAAAGCCCATGCCAGGCAAAATTGCGTTGGCGGCAATCATCGCACCAACCAGCAAGGCAACTTCGAGCATTTTGGTGATCGCGGTACGAATATGTCCGCTGCATGCTTTCACTCCAGGATACTTATCCAACCAGATAGCGATTTTTGCCAGTAGCTGGATTTCAATGAACATGGTGATGCCGCCTGCGACAAAGGCAATCCACGGATTGTTGGTTGCCAGCCCTGCCACAAACACAAATTTCATGCCATTTGGGCTATAAACGCCTGTGGCTATAGCTGTCGTACCCACTAATGGGATGAAGCTGATGGCACGTGCCAGTGCTACCAGCAATGCATTGGTCTGTTCACCTTGAGCCATGAGTTGTAAGGAAACAGGCCCTTCCGCCAGCAGGCTAAAAGACATGGTCGCAGCACTGGCGGTCAAGCCGCCACACAGGATTAGCAGCCATTTATTTTTCTGGATACGTTCTATACGGGTGGAAAACAGACCGACTAAGACTTCGTTGGCACCTTTTTGCTCCGCTGTCTGCGTTGGACGTTCACGCATGGCAAAGTAGAACATGGCAATCATCGACAGCAATAGTGCCGCGCCGTTAGGATCAATGCTGACGGGTTTTTCGATCATCCCCCCAAAGCTCAACGGGCCAATGGCCTTGGTTGCCAGATAGCCGACCAGTGCGGTGAACATGACCAAAAGCCCTTTGCGATAGCCGTATTGATAACCGACGACCATCGCAGGAAACAGGGCGAAACAGGCCACAATCGGATCGCCTACTTTCTTGAGATCATTGGTGAAATTAACGGGCAACATGGCAAACAGTTCCACCACCGAACGCAGCCCAGCCAGCAATGCGATGGCATATAAGGCACCAATGACACCAGAGGAGATAAAACCTCTCCGGCTATTGGCACACCAAATCCCGATCATGTCTGTACCGAGTAACAGGCTGTGAACCAAGACAATGGGGGCCGTGAGTGAAAAGGGAATGCCAAAACCGACAACCAAACCAATGCTCAGGGCGAAACTGGTTGCGGCAAGCGCTTTGCGGCTCATGCGACCTTCAAGGTATTCCGGCAACAGTGGGCGTAGGCCATCGTGAAAAACAGCGATACCACGGTTTGCCATCATAGCGGCAATAGCGCCAATGGCTGCCAATAACCCTGCCTTAAAAGGATCGACCTCCATCAACCTCAGTAGGAAATCATGAAAATGTTGCACGATTGCCTCCTTACAGTGAGATGATGGTATTAATGATCACAGGCAGGACGATATCAATATCCTGACCGGTAAAACCAAATGCTTTCTTACCGGCTTTCACATGGGCGATAATCTCGTCATTGGACAAGATTTTTCCTGGCATTCCGACGGTGGCACATTGACTTAGTCCAATAAGCGCAATTGCCATTGCCAGTGCACCTCCTCCACCCGTATTACACGCGCCAAAATAGTAATCTGCTTCGCCATTTTTAATTGCCATCGCCGCGTCAATATCATTCATGATGGTAATAGCGGTGGCTTTATTGCCGGCCAATTGACGAATGCTTTCGGCTATTGCCTGTTTCTCTATTTGTCCACCAACGACAAATCTCATGTTGTTATCCCTCTCTTTGTATCTTCATATCGGATTGCTTTTTGAAAAAGCTATGTTTTTAGAATTGGTTTAATTTAACCTTGTGTTTTGTAAGTTTATTTTTTCTTGCCTTGGAAAAATTGTGCAGGATTATCACGCAGCATTTGGTCTATCTGTTTTTGACAAAAACCGGCTTCCAGCAACATAGGAACGAATACGGTTAGCAAGTAATCGAAACCATTTCCCCCATTGTTTTTCAAATGAGATCGACGCGTGATATCTTGGGAAAGCATGATCCGATCCAGCAGTCCACGCTTGGCAACCTCTTGCAACATGGTAATGCGTCGGCTGTCGGGATAGTAATTATTCTTGCCGATTGTATCGAATTGTACCCATGCTCCGTCCTCTAGCAGTGGAATAATGGTGTCCAGATTATCCCTCAGATCACAATGGCCGATAGCCACATATTCAGGGGAAACGCCAATCTCCATTAACAGCGCCAATTGCTCACGTCCCATTGTGCTTAATGTGGTGTGAGTGGAAATAGGACAGCCTGTAGCCTGGTGTGCCAATGCCGCAGCGATAAACGCCTTTTGCTCATCTTGTGTGATTTGATCGAGACTAGAACCAATTTCTGCAATTACCCCTGCTTTTAATGCGGTGCCATCAATGCCAATTTCAATTTCAGCGATCATGTCATCGGCGATAGCCTGTACACTTAACTCTCTGAAATGAGGAGGGAAGAAAGGTTGTTTATAGTAGCCCGTCGAAGCAATGATATTGATACGGGTATCACGCATCAGATCCAGCAGAAAAGCGGCGTTGCGTCCCATGTAACGATTGGTCATCTCCACGATGTTTCTCACCCCAAGGCTGTAGAGGTGACGAAGTTCTCCTGCGATCAGATCGTATTGATCCAATCGACAATCCAGGTTTCCTTTCACATCAGAGAGATCGATATGCAAGTGTTCATGTACATAGGTATAGCCTGAAACATCAATCAAGTTATTTGCCTTTGTTGCCAAACGGCCGGATCATGCGGTAATTCCGTTATAGCGAAAATAATATTATTTAATGATGGAATGATCTTATTTGTAATACCTTTGTTGGGGGATTAGTTAGAATAACCACTATTTTTCCAGTTTCCTTGACTGTCATAAATCCCTTCAAGTTTTGGAGAGCCGGATTGAATACCTGAAACAAGGGCAACATCGCTGCGCGTTGTGAAAATCTGAGGGCGAAAACACATGATCACTGGGCTACCAATAGGGTGAATGCCTGCTAACGGGAGGTGGTAGTCAATGCAGGGTTCACCCAGACGTAGTATGCGTACTTTTTTAGCCAGGGTGATGCCAGGAGGGGTGGTATGTTCAGGAAGAACCAATGCATGTTTCATATGCCCGCGTTTGTAATAACCGCCACCGTAGCAGTAACTATGACCATCATGGTGATGGGATATTTCTGTGAGATAGACCATTGCAATGTGTTCCGGCTCGCAGCCACAGAAGTTGGCGGGGATGGTTCCGGTCAGTGCATGGCCTGGTTCCAGGTGGGTGGCGCCGTATTTGGCCAGTAATGGTATGGTGTTACAGCTTGAGGCTGCCGGAGCATTAATTTGCGAAAGTTTAATGCCGAGTTGTTCCAGTCGGTTTCGTGCCCGAATGAGGGTGAGCAAATTGGGGGTGGGTAAGGTTATCTGATAGCGGGGATCCCATGCCAGACAAGGAAAATGCGTCAGACCGCTCAATTTTATGCCTGGCATGTGTTTTAAGGCATCGACAACGGTATCTAATTCGTTAAAGGTGATACCGGCTTCTTGGCCGGAGAAGGCGATATCTCGTTTATCAAATATTTTCAGCATGATGGGCTGAATTCGCCCCAATTTCTCCGCAATATCTGAAATAGCTTGGGCTTTTTCAAGGGAAAATACAGTAATGATACTCGGACTATGCTTGAGCATGGTTTCTATTAAATGGGTTGGGGTCTGTACCAAATGACCGATGTGGCACAGTGGAATACCATGCTGGCTCAGGCTATAAGCTTCCCTGAAATCGACAGCCACGACACCGCGATAACCGAGGTCAATCAATTTTTGGGTCAGCCATGGGTTACGCCCAATTTGTTTGGTCATCAAATAGAGCTCAATGTCATATTGCGCCGCGGCTTGCAGTAAGCGCTGACCATTGTCCAAAACCTGATCGACATCGATGATGTAGGTATCTGGCAAGATTGCACCTTGTTGCCAAAGGTCTTTTGCAACTTCAATCAATTTGGGGTTCTGTTTTTTTAATGCCTCAATAAACATAGGGCTCCCTTTATCGCTAAAAAGCAGCAAGGCTGTGTGAAATCAACATTTTTATAGATTAATTTTCATTTTTTTGAATATTTTTATGAGAATCAAAAACTAACCTCTTTCGCGTGAAAATATTAAACCATATAAATTTGCCAACAGATAGCCTTCCTCGTTGGGATGTAAGACTACGGTAAATTTTGCAATTAGGGAGTAATGCATTGTGAGTAATTGGTTGTAGTATTCAGATTGCTCGAGTGTTGCCAATATTTCTTTATCCAATGGAGCGACTACTTCACCACGGCGTGAACGCATGAAAGCACTTGCCATATGGGTAAGCGCCATTTCGCCTTGCGGATGACGGATAGGGATGTGCCAGATATCTTCCAGAACATGCACAACTTCCAGCATGTTATCGTGGATATCTTGATCGATAACATCACCTTGTAGCAGGATAGTTAGCCGTTGTTCTATCATTGCTTTTTGTTATACACAGGTGTTAACCAGCCGCTTATTTGGTTCAATAAACGGGTTCGATGATGCCTGTTACTACGTTTTGTTGATGGGTTAGCAATAGATCCCGATCAACCATAGTATGCAGGAGTTGCTGGATAGGAATATTATCCTTGCGGGTGAGGATAACGGCTTCAGAAGCCTTGATAAAACACTCACTGCTGTCAGGGAGTTGGGTCATCAGACCTTGTGCTATGAGTTCATGGCCTTGTCCAACGTTCCAGATGGCCGCATCAATGTAGCCTTTTATTATTTGATTTAGGCATTCATGATAGGAAACCTCGACCAATTCAATCTCTTTGTCAGCAAAGTATTGCTTTGTCATTATTTTTTGGTCTGCTGAGGTGCTATCTAACCCAACGCGACGAATTGATTCCATTTCGCCATTGCGAAAGATTAACCGATGCCTGTCTGTATAACTTTGTGTCCCTAGTGAAAGCGCAATATATAGATCTTTATTATCTGGGTGCTGTTCTGCGGCAAGTCTTGATGTTACCGCTAAATCGTAAACACCACTCAGTAAACATTCAATGCGGATATCTGAGCCACGCATGTGCGCGAAGTAAAAGGGAACACTTGCACACAATGCTTTTAAACCACTGGCCAGCCCTTCATAAGCTCGGGTATATGGGAGTGGCATCGCACAAACCACATTGCCAATATCGGCATACTGCAACAGTAATTTGTGGTTTATCTGTGCAAGAAAGCTACCACTACGACCACGACGCTTAATTCCAACCACCTGCGCCTGTTCAAGAGATTTTAATGCTGCTTGCATCAAACCCACGGACAATCCACATTCTTTAGCCAATACTTCTATGGTTTTCAGGCGATTACCGCATTGTTCAGAGAGGAGATAACGAGCCAGAAATGACTGCGCGATCCCTTCTTTTTTAATGAATGTTTGACTCATCATTACAAGTTCTTATCCATTCCCATTTATATTCATAAAATTGAACATAAATCGCAATAAGCGAATTAAAGAAAAGGGATTAATATCACAATTACAAAAAAAATGAAAATTTAAAAAATGATAAAGTTTAATATTATCAATATTTTGAATATATATTTCAATTTTGCATTGAAGATATAAAAATTGCCATCATGGGAGAATATAGGGCCGGTTAGGGTATTATCTATGCCCGCTCACTGTGTTTTTCTGTATCGATGGTGATTTTTGCTGTACTATTTATCACGCTACAGAATAATTAGGCTACATTCTGCACGTTATTTTTGCATGAATCAATAAAATATCTTATGGCATGTATGTTATTTAAGATCATTAAAATTTATACCAATCTAACTTCAAGATGCGTGTGATATTTCCCCGCGAAGCGGGGGAGATATCAGGTTTCATATCGTGTTGTAAATTGCAGCTTGAAGTTTAATGCGTATAGCTTTTTCTGTTGTTATAGCCAACAATAAAGTAGGTTTATTATAGGATTATATTTTCATTTTCTTATTTATATAGACCAATTCAACTTCAAGATGCGTGTTATATTTCCCCGCGAAGCGGGGAGAAACAATATGCATCTTGAAGTTAGATTGGTATAAGATTGTTTTTTGAAAGATGAAATATATAAATCAAAATATTGCCCAGATTGAATACAAGCCACATTAGTGGTATCACTTCCCATAGTACCACTTATACACCAATCTCATTTCAAGATGCGTGTGGCGTCTCCCCGCGAAGCGGGGAGACATCAGGTTTCATATCGTGTTGTAAATTGCAACTTGAAGTTTAATGCGTATAGCGCTTAACAAATATCGAGACCAGGAAAAAGGGTTATGAATACTTTATCCATTGTAACCATTTTATTGATGTTATTTCCTTGTTTGGTCAATGCTGGTGAAGTAAATACAGCTTTAGCCAAGGAAAATGAAACAGCGACAGCACGTTTTTTCAGTAAGCTGATTGAAACCAACGATCCAAATGTTGCAGAGCTAACAATGGCATTGAAAATGATGCCCAAAGGTGCAGATATCCATATTCACTATTCTGGTGCAATATATGCAGAAACCTATCTTGATTGGGTTGGTGATAAGGGCTATTGCATTTATGATCGGACCGATCCGAAACTTAAGATCGAAATTTATCGAATAGAAACACGTCAGAAAAACCAACTCCCAGGCGAGAATCAGCAATTTTGTCTCGAAAAGAGTGCAGTCATGGCAAACAATGCCTTCTACCGAGAGTTATTGAAGGTATGGTCAGACAAAGATTTTCATAACCATTATCACGTGCAGAAGGCGCCGGACCAGCACTTTTTTGATACCTTTAGTTATTTCAGCCCATTATCACATCAAATTTTAACGGATGGGATGACAAAATTAAAAAATCGGGCCAAAAATGAAAATGTTCAGTATCTGGAAATAATGTTAAACAGGGCACCTTCTTTTGAGTACCCAGAACTGGCTAAAGCACTCGATGCGTTAGGCCCAGATGCTGATGAAAATACCGTTTTCGCAGCATTGGCGCCCTATGCGGATTTTATGGCTAAGGACCCACTTGTCAGGGAAGGCATATCTGATTATATCCAAACCGAAGAAGCGGCGGTTTCCGGGATCGACGATGATGAGTTTCGGATTCGGCTCCAATCTTATGTTGTTCGTAATGCGTCACGCGCGACTGTATTCTCAAGTCTGTATTCGGCATTTTCAGCGGCACATATGAGCAAAAAGATTGTCGGTGTGAATATTGTTGGGCCGGAAAATGGTTATATAGCCATCCGTGACTATAAGTTGCACATGCTGATGTTCCGGTATCTAAAAAGGCTTTTCCCCGATGTTCGTTTATCGCTACATGCGGGAGAATTAGTAAGTGGAATGGTTCCGCCAGAAGATTTGGCAAATCACATTCGATATGCTGTAGATATCGCAGGGGCAAATCGGATCGGCCACGGTGTTGATATTGCCAGGGAAGAGAAGGCGATTGCATTACTCCAGGTACTGAGAGAAAAGGCAATTCCTGTCGAAATTAACCTGACGAGTAATGACTTTATTCTTGGTGTTAGAGGGAATGAGCATCCGATAAAACTTTATCAACGTTATGGAGTACCTTTTGTGATATCAAGTGATGATCTAGGCGTTTCTCGTGGTGACCTGACTCATGAATTTGTCATTTTTGCCACAAACTACAAGCCATCTTATGCAGAGATCAAAAAAACCGTATTTAATAGCATCCAATATTCTTTTCTATCTCCAGAGGAAAAATCGGCGGAGTTGCAGGATCTGCGGTCCAGGTTTTTGATTTACGAATCAGAGATTGCGGGAATAGAAAAAGCGGTGCACGAGCGCGCGCATACGCCGGCAGAACAAAATTAATTTGGCTATTGGGATTTAATCAGATAGTTTTTTAGCCATTATATGCATGATGCTTTGCTGCTTGGGGCTGGAAAAAATAATATCTTTTTGCTGTTTCAGCCCCTTTCGGACATAAAATTTGATGGCAAAAGTGTTCTGTTCCAATACTTCCAGCCAAAGCCACTTTTGCTCTTGTTCATGGCCAAATTTCACCACATGATCAAATAATTGATCACCATATTTTTGTCCGGTTAGCTTGGGTAGCAGATAGAGTTTATGTAAATGGATACCTGTAAAATCTTTATCAGGAATAGGTTGATTTAAAATGATTTTACTGAAACCAACTATGTTGGCATACCTTATATTTTGGGGAGTAATGATATTTGAGCCAGTAGTATCCTGAGATTCAGCAATAAACCATTTATGGTCAGGAGATTGTAATGAATCCGATATTTGTTCTACGGCGCATTCTCCGGCAATATATTCTTCCAATTCATCTTGATCATGCCATAAATAAGAAAAGTGAAAACGATAGCTTGTTTCCAGTAGCCAAGATAGTAGTGTAGCGTCTTCTGTCGTTGCATCCCGAATCGTTAACATGGATACCTCTAAAATTATTTATTGGTGATTAGGCCATGATTTGAGATGTCATTGATAAGATGTTCTCCTGCCAACCATTCCCCATAACCTGAAGCGGTATGGATATGCCCAGCCCCAGACAAGACAATGAGCTCTGATTGCCAGTGAATTGCTAGGGTACGTGCTTTTTCCAAAGATAAAAATTCATCGTTATCACTGCATACCAGTGTAGATGGAAAAGGTAGAGGAGATGTAGCCAGAGGGCGTTGAACCTGAATTTCCAAAGGTGCTTTAGGGTTGTCGATATCAGCAGGAGCAACAAGCAAGGCCCCTTTGACTTTATTGGATTTTCGTTCTGCTGCCCATTGGCTAATGGTAATGGCACCACAGCTATGTCCAATAAGAAAGAGTTCTCCCGCTGTTTTTTCGATGGTTTCATTAAGACGATGTATCCATTTTTCCCTGACGGGAGATTGCCAATCATCTTGCTGCACTCTAACAACATTCAGATATTTTCTTTCTAAATGAGATTGCCAGTGATCCGGCCCAGAATTGGTATATCCAGGGACAATCAAATAGGTTATTGCTGTCATTATTGATTCCGAAATTTTTTTGTTTAAATAGAGGCCAATCTGATCTCTAACATACTATCATGGTGATAAAAATATGTGTGTTAAATAACCAGTTGAATTAAATAAAAAATAAGGGAATTGCGATAGAAAATAGGGATGATTGATTTCGAAAGTTTATGAGTTCGATGAGCGGAAAAAAACTTATATGACACGAATAAATCAAAATGAAAAATGGCGATAGAAATTATCGCCATTTTCAAAGTCAATCTTGTAATCAAGCGGCTTTGGCGTTTTGTGCCAGCCAGTCAGCTACACGCTGTTTCTGTTCATCAGTGAGCCACATACCCAGTTTGGTTCGGCGCCAGATAGCATCATCTAGCTCGATTACCCATTCGTGTTTAACTAAGTAACGCAATTCAGCTTCATACAAATTATGGCCGAAACATTCGCCGAGATCGGCCAACGTTTCTGCATCTTGCAGGATAAATTGGCTATTGCTGCCGTAAGTACGGGCATAACGCAGTGCCACACCTTCAGGCAGCCAGTTATGACGCTGGCGTAGCAGGCGCGCATAACCATCGCGATCACAGCCTTCCAGTTCACCGCCTGGTAACTTGCCATTTTTGGTCCATGCATTGCCCGCGTTAGGGTAGTACTGCGCCAGTTTATCCATAGCGTGTTCAGCCAGTTTGCGATACGTTGTTAGCTTACCGCCAAATACGGACAGCAATGGCATTTGTCCTTGCTCATCTTGCACATCCAGCGTGTAATCACGGGTGATCGCTTGTGGTGAATCGGATTCATCATCACACAGGGGGCGAACGCCAGAGTAAGTCCAAACAATATCATCGCGACCAAGCTGTTTCTTAAAGTGGTCGTTATAGACTTTCAGCAAATAGTCGATCTCTTTATCGTCAATTTTGACTTCTTTTGGATCGCCTTTGTATTCAACATCCGTTGTGCCGATAATCGAAAATTCGTCATTCCATGGAATAACGAATACGATGCGGTGATCTTCATTTTGCAGAATATAGGCCTGCGGCTCATCGTGAACGCGAGGCACAACGATATGACTGCCTTTGATCAGACGGATGCCATAAGGTGATTTTAGTTGCAGCCCGTTATCGAAGAAATTTTTCACCCACGGACCAGTTGCGTTAACCAAACCTTTCGCGCGCCATGTATTGGTTTCGCCAGTTTTGAGGTTTGTGGCTTCAACCAGCCAATAGCCATTTTCACGCCATGCACGAGTTACCTGGGTGCGGGTATGTACTTCACCACCGTGTTTTTGGACTTCTTGTGCGTTTAGAACCACCAGACGCGCATCGTCAACCCAACAGTCGGAATATTCAAAGCCACGAGTGATGGATGGCTTCAATACCGAGTTTGTGCCAAATTTCAGCCCCTTACTGCCTGGTAAGCTAACGCGTTTACCCAAGTTATCGTACAGGAACAAGCCAATGCGGATCATCCACGCTGGGCGCAGGTGTGGTTGATGTGGCAGGCGAAAGCGCATCGGGAATGCAATATGGGGAGCCAGTTTTAAAAGCACTTCACGCTCTGCCAGTGCTTCACTGACCAAACGAAACTCATAATGTTCCAGATAGCGTAACCCACCGTGGATCAGTTTGGAGCTGGCAGACGAAGTTGCACTGGCCAAATCTTGACCTTCCAACAGTAGGACTGAAAGCCCCCGGCCAGCAGCATCTGCCGCAATACCAGCGCCGTTAATTCCGCCGCCTATTACAATCAAGTCTTTGGTTTCCATTGCATCCCCTCTGAAATGTTCGAAACAGTTCTTTAATGTTCGTTTTCGCTCAAGGATTGTAATTAAAAATTCATCAATCGCCAACTATTAACTCAGAAAAAACATATTCACGTGACACAGGTAACAAAACCTTATCTTATACATAAGATTAATAAGGATTTTGTGGGATACAAATTGAGGAAGGGAATATTAGTGGGAGATAACCCCACCCGAATATCGGGTGGAGGCATTATTATGGCACTTTTGGCTAAAAAGTGATTAGCACAATTCTAACTTAACGCTGTGCTGTTCGATAATTTTCTGGATGCCTGGAGGGGGCGCTTTATCCGTGAACAAAAAATCAATCAGGTTCATGTTACCGAGATTAACCATGGCATTGCGGCCGAATTTTGAATGATCGGCAACCAACATGACGCAGCGGGAGTTTTCGATAATGGCACGTTTGGTGCGAACTTCGTGGTAATCGAATTCCAGCAGTGAACCATCACTATCGATGCCGCTGATCCCAAGAATGCCGAAATCAAGGCGGAACTGGGAAATAAAATCTAGCGTTGCTTCGCCAATGATGCCGCCATCGCGGGAGCGTACTTCACCACCCGCCAAAATCAGGCGGAAATCTTCTTTGCTCATAAACAGAGTTGCGACATTGAGATTGTTGGTGACAATCCGTAAATCGCGATGGTTGAGCAGAGCGTGTGCTACGGCCTCTGGAGTTGTTCCAATATCGATGAACAGGGTTGCGCCGTTTGGAATTTGGGTGGCAACGTGCTGTGCAATTCGAGCTTTTTCATCCGACCACATGATCTTGCGGTCATGGTAGGCTGTGTTGACCGAGCTGGATGGTAATGCGGCACCACCATGATGACGTTGGATCTTATTTTTATCTGCGAGATCATTTAAATCACGTCGAATGGTTTGCGGGCTAACATCAAAATGTGCAACCAGCTCTTCAGTGCTGACATAACCTTGAATGCGCACAAGCTCAATTATTGCATCATGTCGCTGAGTTTGCTTCACAAAATTCCCCTAATATATGCATAGATGGATTATCGTTGGCCAAAATTATCTCCCTTCTATTTCAAGCCGATGCTAAAACTTGAAATCTATTGGGGCCTATTTGGCATCTTTTGTTTTTTTTGTTTACGCAAATTATCCCATAACCCCATTAATAACCCGATGATGAATCCTGCAACATGGGCGGCATTGGCGATGTGTAACGAAAATGGATCGAAATAGCCCACCAACAACCAAATAACAGAGACAGCGATTAACCCTCTGGGAGCACTAATCCCTCGTTTTGGGGAGATTTCACCGGTAAGCCAAACGTACCCGATCAGTGCGTAGACGACACCGGATAATCCCCCGAAATGAGATCCACTGAATAATGATTGCGCCCAGCTACTGAAAATGGCTGACACTATCGTGATTTCAAACAGCTTACCGCTCCCAATCTTTTGCTCTACCTGGCTGCCGAAATACCACCATAAGGCAAGATTAAAGAGTAAGTGTGTCAGAGAGAAATGCAATAGCGTTGGGCTTATCCAGCGCCATAACTCCAGATACTGATCACTGTTAGCTGGCCATGCTAATCCGTTCATAACATCCGGTATGCCTGCCATTGCCATCCAGAGGTAAACGAGGATACAAAGCAGAGTTATCGCAATAGTCAGGGGGCCAGACTGGTTTTTGAGCGTACTCAAATTCAGGTTGTTATGATATTTAAAGAAGCTGTCAGATTTGCCTGTTTGCCAACTGGCGGCTTGATAGCGTTCATTGAGTGGATCGCGAGCAAAGTGGCGAAGTTCCTCTTCAACCCGACTGAGTTGGCTATCATCCTCTAACCAGAGTTCAACTAATGGCGGCTCATTGGTGGAGCGCATGGTCAAATGAATGCCCTGCGTCGCCATATAATCAATAAAGGCCTGAGCCAGCCGAGGGTTAGATATTGAGGTTATATGGATCATTGCTCGTCTTATCTCTGCCTTAAGTTGAAGTTAATTGCATTAATCAGTGCGTTAAAGGTTTATTGAGTATGGACAGCGTGAGGATAGTCTCTTTGCCAGACTTCAAAACCGCCATTGACACTATAAACGGTCTCAAACCCCATATTGATCAGGTACTGTGCTGCTCCTTGGCTGCTATGGCCGTGGTAACACATCACCATGACCGGTTGGTCAAAATCCGCTTCTTGTAGAAAGCTATTGAGTGTTTCATTTGTTAGGTGAAATGCACCGGTCGCGTGTCCGGCCTGGAAGCTTTGTGGATCGCGGATATCAACCATGACTGCGGTTTTATCGAGCCAATGTTGGTAAGCTTGTTCAGGAGTTATCGTTTGAAAATGGTCCATAAATATTCAACGTAGTTTCTAAAATTTTCATTTTCAATATATTCATTTCTTAATAGTCGTCAGGTCATACCTGACTGCCTTCCCAATATAACGATTGGGAAGGCGTAGATATAGAGATAGAAAATGTTAGAAACAGAAAAATGGTTAAAAATTGTCAAAATAAGAATGAAAAATCAGTAATATGAATGTTCACCGCGCTGATGCTCAGTCAGATCTTTTACACCTTTTAATTCAGGGAATGTCTGTAATAACTGTTTTTCGATCCCCTCTTTCAGAGTGACATCGACCATTGAACAGCCGTTACATCCACCGCCGAATTGCAGAATAGCATAACCTTCATCGGTGATTTCCATCAGGCTGACACGGCCACCATGCCCTGCAAGCTGTGGATTGATCTGCGATTGCAGGACATATTCAACACGATCAATCAGTGGGGCATCGTCCGCCACTTTACGCATTTTAGCGTTCGGGGCTTTCAGGGTCAGTTGGGAACCCAATTGATCGGTCACAAAATCAATGACGGCTTCTTCCAGAAAAGGTGCACTAATTTCATCAACATAAGCTGAGAGTTGATCGAACTTCAATTCGGTGTCAGTAGCTTCAACAGCATCCGGTGGGCAATAGGAAACACCGCATTCAGCGGTCGGCGTTCCTGGATTAATAACAAAGACGCGGATCTGTGTACCCGGTTCTTGGTTTGCCAGTAGCTTGGCAAAATGCGCTTGCGCTGCTTCAGTAATATTAATCATGTCATTTGCTCAATAGTTGACTGTTCTAGTTGGTTATAATACGCCCATTTATAAAGGAACTACAAGGTTCGGCATATAGCCCAAGCCTGTACAGAACGAGCACCAGCACGAATCATCAACTGTGAAGCTTCACGCAGTGTCGTGCCCGTGGTGATCACATCGTCGAAAATCGCGACATGTTGATCGGTAAAATTGCCCTGTAATTGGAAGGCTTGCTTAAGATTGGTTCTCCTTTGGGCGGCAGATAAGCCCCGCTGCGTGAGTGTAGCACGTGAGCGGCGTAAAAAATCCGGTTGATATGGACATTGCAGCCAACGTGATAGGGATCGGGTAATGAGTTCAATGTGATCGAAGCCACGTTGCCAGCGTTTTCTGTGGTGCAGAGGAATGCCCAATATGCGATCTGGCTTATGCCAGCGGCCTTCACGATAGCCCTGCAACCAATGCAGCAGGAACAAACGCGCCAGTACGGAGGCGAGTTGTGGGGTATTGTTATATTTATAGCGTTGAATAAGCTGGCTTAATGGTGGGGTGTAATCCGTAATGGCGATCAAATATTGCCACGTAGGGGGACTCTTTACGCATCGCCCACAGGGAAAGTTGTCGGATTCAGCAGGCAGTGCACAGCGTGGACAGACAGGTTGCAACCGCCTTAAGTGACGGTGGCAGAGATAACAAATCCCATGATGGGCAAAATACAAATTTTGCTGGCATAGCCAACAGTATCCAACCATTGTTAGCATAGTTTCCTTCCTTGGTGACAAATAAAAAGTGAGAATAACAATGAATCAGTTGTTTTGGCAGACAATTGGCGATGCACCACGTGATCTTGTGATGCTGCACGGATGGGGTTTAAACGCTGAAGTTTGGCGCTCAGTGGAAACGCGATTGGCTTCGCATTTTCGTTTGCATCTGGTGGATTTGCCGGGTTATGGGCGTAGCCAAGTGTATTCGGCTATGTCATTGGCGGACATGGCAGAGATTGTCTGGCAGCAAGCGCCAGTAAATGCCTTGTGGCTAGGTTGGTCTTTAGGTGGATTGGTGGCTAGCCGGATTGCTTTGGATCATCCGGCACAAGTTGCGGGTTTGATCACGGTAGCTTCTTCGCCAAGATTTAGTGCTGATGGCGACTGGCCGGGGATTAAGCCGGAGGTCTTGAGGGCATTTGAGCATCAATTAAGTGCTGATTTTCAAAAGACGGTCGAACGTTTTCTGGCTTTGCAGACTTTAGGGACGGACAGTGCACGCCAGGATGCTCGTGTACTGAAATCAGTGATACTGAACCAGCCGATGCCGACAGTTGAAGTGCTTAATGCCGGTTTGGAAATCCTGCGCACTGATGATCTAAGGGAGGAATTGTCCCAACTTCAATTACCTTTCCTGCGTCTATATGGTTATCTTGATGGTTTAGTACCGCGTAAAATTGCTTCACGGCTTGACAAGGCATGGCCACATACGCACTCCGTTATTATGCGCAACGCTGCTCATGCACCTTTTATTTCCCATCCTGAGGAGTTTGTTGAGGCAGTAAAGAATTTTGTGGCAGGGTAGTCAATTGATGTTTCTTTATTGATAATTACCCATAGCATTAATTGTTATGGGTAATTGATAATTTATCTTGAGGAATAAATTTCAGTTACAATTTCAGGTGTATTGACCATGGTGTCGCGAATAGGGCAGTTTCTCTCGATAAAATCAATAAAATCTCGTATTTCTTGTTCGATATTATCTGCTTTAATATAGAATTTTGATGTAATTTTGGAAAAACCAATTTTGGTATTTTTATTTATACCTTTGACGCCATCAAGATCTAATTCACCCTCTAGTTCTATTTTGATATCGATCAGATTTATTTTATGGGCACTGGCAAAGCTTTTTGCCACCATCCCCTGACAAGCACCGAAAGCGGAAAGCAATGCTTCTACCGGCGTCATTGCTTCATTTTTTCCTCCCAAACTTTCCGGTTCATCTAAATGAAATAAAAAGTTTCGTGAGGAACATTTCATTTTCAGAGGACCTACAGACTCCACAGTTGCAGTAAATAACTCTTTAGACATATTATTATCCTTAGGTTATTAATAATGATATACACATTAAACTTCAAGTTGCAATTTACAACACGATATGAAACGGGGAGACATCACGTGCATCTTGAAGTTAGATTGGTATAGAAATGCACCCCAGATAATAAGGGACTATTTTTTAGTTTTCAATTTTAACGGAAGTAATAAAATTTAGTTCTAGGGAATAATATTAATTATATTAAAACAGTGAGTGAGTTTGTACTGAGAAAGCATTTTCCAAGAGTAAATAATAAATATTTTTTACGCTAATCTCTCATGTAAACTTTACTTTGTATGCGCATCTTGAAATTAAATTGGTAAATTGCTGTTGGTTGACGACATACCCGCTAACCGATTAATCTAGAGTGCATTGCAAGTTAAGGTAGACTATATTCACTCACTGCTTTGTTGATAAGGATTGAGGCTATGCTATCAAATATTCAAGCTGCCCCTAAGGTTATCCGGCAATATAAACATGCTACTAGTGAATTAAACTTTATTTACAATGTATCAACTGAATGGCACCAACATCCCTGTATTCAACTCAGTCTATCTTTACATAGTCATGAATTGCTCACCTTATCAATACAGGATAAGATTCATTCCTCTCATGGTTTTCTTATTCGTTCAAATGTGATGCATAAGCTGGATTCATCCAATACTTGTAGCATTACATTGCTCATTGAACCGATCGATGAGCACTACCATTTATTTAGCCATCTCACGGAGGATCTGGCAGTTATTTCGCTGGGGTATGATGACATTGTGGCTGTAACGGATTATCTCATTAAGTCGTTTCTTTGTGGTGAAAAACCTGACACATTTACTATTTACTTGTTACTTAGCCCATATCTGCCATGCCATTGTCAGTTTGATAAACGTATTTTAAAAGCGGTTACGTTTATCGAATCGCTATCCGTAAAGCGGATTTCATCCCGTCAGGTCGCTGATAAAATTTACCTTTCTGAAAGCCGTTTTTTACATCTTTTTCGCGATCAAGTGGGAATTAATTTCCGCGCTTACTTGCTATGGTTACGTTTAAGTGATGCTATTGAAGAAATTTATATGACCGATTCTTTAACATTGGTTGCTAATAACTGCGGTTTTTCTGATACAGCTCATTTTAGTCGGACGTGCAAAATGGCATATGGAATACGCCCTTCTGACCTTAAACATATAATCCAACAAAATCTACAGTTCGACTGTAACACTGCGCAATGCCGCTATAACATCAATAAACAAGCAATACATAATATTGCTGAGAGACAAAACCATCATGAAAAAGAAGCCAATCCCCGAATCATTTAGGTGATAAATTCGATCTGGACAACCAAAGAATCAAAATGAGTGCCAGAAAAATAAAACCAAAGAGCCAGAAAATTTCGTTAGCTGCCAGAATTAAACTCTGGTTAGTAATTTTCTTCGCGAGAAAAATAGTTGCCTGTAGGTCAGACAATCCCAGCAGCTTGATATCTTGATAAGCTAAATCAACAAGGACGTTATTTTGTGTGATGTTTTCAGTGAGCTGAGAATGGTGAACAGCCTCACGGCGCGACCACAATGTATTGGTTAACGATGTACCTATCGATATCGCCAGGGTTCGAAAGAAGTTAAACAAGCTGCCTGCCGAAGCGATCTTTTCCTGAGGGATATCAGATAAAATAATCACGTTGAGTGGCATAATAAAACAGGCAATCGCTATTCCCTGTACAAACTGTGGCCATGCTGCGCTGGAAAAATCCATCCCAGACTCAAAAGTATGCGCCCGCCAAAAAAAGCAAAAAGAGAAGACAATAAAGCTAAGGGTGACTAAATAACGCATATCAATTTTGGCACCAAAGCGGCCAATAACCGGAGCCAGAAAAATGGGAAGGATGCCCAGAGGCGCTAATGCAAACCCTGCCCAAGTAGCGGTGTAACCAAAAACTGTCTGTAGTAACTGGGGTTGTAAGACTAAGACACCAATGTGCAATAGAAATGCCAAACTGATACAAATCGTGCCTACCGTAAAGTTACGAGATTTAAACAGGGATAAATCAACAATCGGGTTATCATCAGTCAGTTCCCAAATGACAAACAGGATGATACCTATCGTGGCAATGATAGCCAGTGCGATGATCTCATTGGAATTAAACCAATCTAGCTCCTTCCCCCTGTCTAACATCAGTTGTAAGCAGCCAACACCGACAACGAGTAGAACCAAGCCCACTGTATCAACCGGAATAATTTCAGTTTTGGTTTCGCGCTTATTTAACAGTAAATAAGTAATAAAAATAGCGACCAAACCAATGGGAACGTTGATTAAGAAAATCCATCCCCAGTGGACGTTATCACTAATCCATCCACCGAGGATAGGCCCACAAACTGGGGCTATAATGACGGTCATAGACCAAATGGCCAAAGCCATACTGTGTTGAGACTTAGGAAAATTTGCCAGCAACAAACTTTGTGATAAGGGGATGATAGGGCCTGAAACCGCGCCTTGTATAATTCGGGTAATAATGAGCATTTCAAGGCTATTGGAGATGCCACATAACCAAGAAGAAATAATGAAAAGCACGGTCGAAATGACAAACAGTCGCACTTCCCCCACTCGTTTTGCCAACCAACCCGTCAAAGGGATAGAGATCGCATTAGCAACACCAAATGACGTGATAACCCAAGTGCCTTGTGACACAGATGATCCAAGATCACCGGCAATGGTTGACAATGCTACGTTAGCAATCGTCAAATCCAAAATTTGCAGAAAAGCGATAATCGCCAGGGACAGGATTAACCACCAGCGCTGGCTGACTGATAAAAGTTCCATAGCTGTGTGATCCTTAATTTTCATGACTGGTATTGCTTTTTATGATTTGTTCAATAATTTCATCTATTTCTTTATTATCGAATGAGAGCACATCAGTCTGATAAATAATCCGTTGCGGAGTTTTGTTAGCCAGAGTTGTCCCTTCTGTTTTTCTCGTATCAACAGTTACATGCATTGATAAACCGATTCGTAATGGGTTAAGGGCAATTTGCTCCGGATCTAATTCAATACGTACAGGGAGGCGCTGTACCACTTTAATCCAGTTACCTGTCGCGTTCTGAGCGGGGAGGATAGAGAAAGCGCTGCCAGTTCCCATATCCATACCCGTAATCCGTCCCTGATAAGCCACACTATCACCATAAAAATCACTGATTAATTTGACGGGTTGCCCCAGACGCATATTAGTAAACTGTACTTCCTTAAAATTCGCTTCAACCCATAATTGGTCAGAAGGGACAATTATCATCAAGGGCGTAGATTGATTGATTTGGGCGCCGACCTGAACACTACGACGTGATACATACCCACTGACTGGCGCGTAAATTTTAGTACGTTGCAGGGACAACCAAGTTTCACGTAAATTGGATACCGCCTTTTCTATATTGGGCAGCTTCTCTAGCGGTGTTCCCATAACCAAAGCCTGATTAATCTTATACTGCTGTATAGCGACTTTTAGATCTGCTTTGGCAATATCAACAGCCTTACGAGCGTGATCCAGCTCTTCAACAGCAATGACATTGACCTTTCCTAATTTTTCCCGCCTTGCCAGATCACTTTTTAACTTGTCTAAAGTCAGCTGTTTTAATTCCACATTAGCCTGAAGCTTGGGGTTACTCAGGATAGTTTCTTGTGTTTCACGCACGGCTTGGGCTAACGCATGTTTACTCTTCCCGAAAGCATTTTCAGCATCAGCGCTATCCAACGTTAACAGAAGGTCGCCTTGTTGAACGAAATCGGTGTTATCAACATAAATATTTTTTACGCTGCCATGGGTTTGTGACATAACTTGAATTTGATTACCGACAACATAAGCATTATCTGTTGATTGGTAGAAACGCAATACCATGTACCAATAAAGTAGGTAAGCTGCACCGGAGAACAAAAAAAATAATACAACAACAGAAAGTATTATTTTTCGTTTTTTATTATTTTTTGCTCCTTGTAGTGGCTCAGGCATAGTTTCAACTTTATTATTTCCCATGTTCGACTCCGATTAATTAAATTAATAAGCATATTCAAAATTTATACTGATATGCTACCGCCAGGCATCCCTATTTTTCATATGACTTGCATAGAATGAATTCCATACTTAGGTGTTATGCCCGCTAATACCTTGAAGGTACACGGTATCTTCATTTTATAACTTAATAACATGATTGGATTGAATAATCTGGCTGATGTGGAAGTGATAGAATGTTAAGTGAAATTTATGCAATGATGGTAAGGCAGGTAAGGAACGTATGTGAGTGATTTACAAAGTAAATAAAAATAGCCAGTTTATTCAAGCAAAATAAAAACACGATAGTTAAATTTGCTTTGGCAAAAAGTGCTTACACGAATTGCTTATATATCAATCCAACTTCAAGTTGCAGCTTGCAATCAATGTGATTGTTTATCTCTCCCCGCGTAGCGGGAAGAGATAAAACGCATCTGGAAAGGCGATTGGTATACCTATGATCTGCACAACTGCCGGAAAGCAATTAAAAAATATATAATAACTATTAGGATAGATTACATGTTCAAATCGACTGAGCTGTATGAAAAAATAAAAGAAGTAAATGGTGACGCTATAAAATGGTTAATTACAAGTAGTAACTTTTTTTATAGTCTCTCAACTGAAGAACAACAAGAATTAAAAACCCATGTTATTAGAGATGCCTTTAAATACCATTTTGAAAATAATGCTTACTACCGTGAACAATGTGAAAAGAAAGGGGTAAAACCCAGTGATATTCAAAATTACACAGATTTAGTCAATATCCCAGTTATTCCTGTATCCACGTTCAAATCTGCAAATAGCCATCGTCTTTTGAGTAAACCTCTTTCCAGCATTGAGCATGAAATGCGTTCGACAGGTACGAGTGGGATCCCGAGTGTTGCCCGTCGATGTGATGAAACAATGGATTATACTACCATAGGTCTTTATAACTCATTTCGTGACATGCTTAAACTCTCCAGTGGCGCGGGACTTTGTTTATGTCCTTCCACAGAGGAAATTCCTGAAATGGGAATGATCAAAGCATTTAATTGGTTGGCTGGGTTGCTGGATACAAATCGCTTTATGGTTAAGGAAGAGCGTTTTGTCCCAGAAGAAGCTGTCAGTCAATTAAACGAGTGGCAAGGAAAATTTACCCGCCATCTGATAGGGCCTCCATTCCTTATTCATCGCTTTATCAGTTTCTTAAAAGCGACAAATACTAAGTTGGAACTGGATAGCGGAAGTATGATCATTACACTTGGTGGTTGGAAGCGTTTCACTGGTGCCATGATCTCCCGTACCGAGTTTAATCAGGAGCTGGAAACTTGGTTAGGTATTCCAGCTAATCAGGTTCGTGATATGTACGGACTGGTCGAAGCTAACTTTTTGGCGATAGAGGATGAGTTTAACCAAAAACATATACCGCCTTATATTCATTTCTCTGTTCGTGATCCGGAAAATTTATCCCGAGAAGTGGCTGATGGTGAAACCGGTCAGCTTGTTATTTTTGATCCCATAGCACGCTCAACACCGGGCATGTTGTTGACTGAAGACATGATTTACCTGCGCACTGATCGCGATCCATCAGGGCGTAACTCGCAACGTATGCAATATGTTATGCGGGCGCCTTCTGCAACGGAATTCGGCTGCTGTGCCGTTAATCTGGAAAGTAAAATGTCGGCTGATGAACAAAGGGATGTATGCCCTGTTACTCAGTGAGGTCTAATCATGTTTAATGAAATTATCACTGATAACTTCTGTAATCCTGATTTTCAGGGCAGCCTGACAAATCCTGATATTCAGTTGAAGTTGGGTAACCCTGTGTGTGGGGATACAGTGAATATTGATTTGTCATTGAGTGAAGAAGGGCGCATCAGTGCAGCCCGTTTTCAAGCTTGGGGATGTACGACTTCTTTAGCGATGTCTAACCAGTTTTGTCGCCAAGTTCAGGGAAGAACTCTGACAGAAATCGCCCAATTAAGCACACAAGAGATCGACAGCATGTTGGGTAAACTGCAACCTTCACAGCAGCATTGTCTGGAAATGTTGCACGCTCTTTTTCAGCAGGTAAGGGTGCATATATGACAATGTTGTACTTTGATTTCAATGCGACAACGCCACTGAGTCATAAGACAAAGACGGCAATTCAGGGCGTGTTGGATCAATTTGCCAATCCTTCCGGCAGATATCGTTTAAGCCAAAATCTGGTGACGTTGATTCATCAGGCAAAAGAGTCAATCGCTCAATTAGTGGGAGGTTCGCCAGAAAGGATCATTTTTACTTCTGGGGGGACAGAGAGCAATAATCTGGCTTTGCACAGTGTATTCAGCCAGCTTCCGGTTGGTCAATTGTCACGTTATCACGCCATCTGCTCCGCAATTGAACACTCTTCAATTCTGGAACCTCTGCGTTGGTACCAGACGCAAGGCTTAAAGCTTACTGTCATTGAGCCGAGTAAAACAGGAAGAGTTGATCTGGACACCTTATGTCGTGCTATCACACCTCAAACGTGTTTCATCGCATTGATGGTAATCAACAATGAAACTGGCGTTATTCAACCTTACGATCAGCTTGCTTCCAGGCTGAAAGGAAAAGGTATCCATCTTCATCTCGATGCCATACAAGCGGTAGGAAAATGGCCGATAAGCCGTTTTGATGATATCCCACTAACTATTTCCTTTTCCGGGCATAAGTTTTATGCCCCTAAAGGGGTGGGAGGGCTGTATTACAGCCAGCAAGTGAAAATCAATCCCTTACTCCATGGAGGTGGGCAGGAACACGGCTTACGTAGTGGTACAGAAAATACATTAGGAATAGCCGGATTAGCGGCTGCCGCAAAAGAAGCTTATGAAGAATTGGTTCAACGCATTGATTACTGCCGTGAAATGAGAACGTACCTGCTTACTCAATTAGATAAGTTGGGTGTGAATTATCACGTAAATGGTGAGACAAATCCTGAATATCAGGCTCCATGGACATTAAATGTCAGTTTCCCTGGTATTAGGGCGGAAGCGTTAGCAAGCCGATTGGATTTATGCCACGGTATTTCTGTTTCTCTGGGGTCTGCTTGTAGCAATAACGCTCATTCACCTCAGCGTTCACATGTTTTACTTGCGATGCAATCTCCTCATGACTATATCGATAGTGCATTGCGGATCAGCTTTGGACATGTTACCGAGCGGCATGAAGTGAGTGTCTTGGCTAATGCCTTACAACAGGAAACACGGCATTTATTGGCCATTGCAGGAGAACAAAAAAGATGATGTTGGAGCATGCTCAAACACTATTATGCTGTTTTAAACATTATGCTTCACAGCAGCCAAATCAAATTGTATATCGCTTTTTACCTTCAGGAGATTCAGAGACGGTTACCCTGACTTGGCAAGAATTGGAACAACGTTCCCATCAACTTGCTTGTGCCCTCGTTGCTGGAGGACAACAAGGGAAAACGGTTATTCTGATGTACCCTGCTGGTCTGGAGTTTATTGTCGGATTATTAGCCTGTTTTAAAGCGGGGGCTATTGCTGTTCCATCCAATGTCGTTCGGGGAAGTCGCCATCTACAAAGGTTAACTCAGATCTTGAATGACTCAGAAGCGAAAGTGATTCTGACCACCTCAGAGTTAAGCCGGGTTTTATCAAATGAATTTCCTGATCTGGGGATCATGTATTACTCGGAAAATCAGCCGGTAGATGAAAGCACGGAACTTCCCTCAATCAGTCCGGGACAATTGGCTTTCCTACAATATACCTCTGGTTCCACCGATGTTCCTAAAGGAGTGATGGTCACTCACGATAACTTAATCCATAACTTGCGGGCAATGAATAATACTTTTGGCTTGCATGAAGGATTAGTCATTGGAGGCTGGATACCTCAGTTTCATGATATGGGGTTGGTAGGACATATTTTAATGACCATGGCACTCGGTGGACAATATAACTTCATGTCACCCTTGTCATTTATCCAGCGGCCATTACGTTGGTTACAGTTGATGCATGATTATAAAGCAGAATTCTGTTGTGCCCCTAATTTTGCTTACGACTTATGTGCTGACCAAGATTGCTCTGGACTTAATCTGGATCTGTCCCGCTGGCGTTGGGCGGGGAATGGTGCCGAGCCAGTCAGAAATGAAACGTTGATGCGTTTTTATCAGGCAGTTAAGGAATATGGATTTATTTATCAAAGCCAAATCCCCTGTTACGGTATGGCTGAAGCAACACTGGTAATCAGTTCATCCACGAGTGAGGATCTGCCACTGAGTTTCACGCTGTGCAGCGACAGCCTGGAAAAAGGGAAATTGGCCTTAAAACCTGATGGGATTGTCATGCAAGCTTGTGGTCAAGTTGCACCTGATCACCGAGTCGTGATTGTTAACCCCGACACAAAAGTATTGTGTGAGCCTGATGAAATCGGTGAGATCTGGGTGCAGGGACCAAGTATTGCCATAGGATATTGGAATAATCCGCAACAGACTCAAGAAAACTTCATGGCCTATACGACCACTGGAGAAGGGCCTTTTCTCCGTACCGGTGATCTTGGTTGTCTGTACCAACATCACTTGTTGATCACCGGCCGTTTGAAGGATCTGATTATTATCCGAGGGCGGAATATCTATCCACAGGACATTGAGTACACGGCTACTATGCAATCCACAGCCTTTCGTCCAGGAAAAGCAATTGCATTTGAACTGGGCCAGCGGGTTGTTGTCGCCATCGAGCTGCAAAAAAATGTGGAACAAGAACACAATTTCAGAGAATTGAGACGAAATGTAATTCAGGCACTCAATGCAGCGTTCGATATCGATATCGCTGACTTAGTGTTTATTCAAGCTAATAAATTGCCTACAACTAGCAGTGGAAAAGTACAACGAAAACTCTGCCGTTCGCTTTACTTGCAAGGCAAATTACAGTTAGCCGATGTGTTGTCTACCACCGAAACTCAAGGAGCATTAATATGACCGAGCTGGAATTAAAAGGCTGGCTGATTGAATATTTGACACCTTATTTCCAACGCCATGATATTCCTATCGGTGAACACGTTTCTTTCGATAGCCTTGGCTTGGATTCTGCAAGCCGGGTAACACTGATTAGTCAGTTAGAAAAAACATTACAGCGAAAATTGGATCCTATTCTTGGCTATGAATACCCCACTATCCACGCTCTGGCTGAACATATATTGCAATTGGAGCCGACGCCATGAAAATCGATTGCTTAATCGTTGGTGCAGGGCAAGCGGGGCTAACACTGGCTGTTACCCTTAACAAAAAAAAAATTAACACATTGATTCTGGAGCGAGACCCGCGTATTGGTGATGTTTGGCGTCGGCGCCCTGACAATATGTTGTTATTTACTTCCCGTATGATGAGCCAGCTGCCTGATTTTCCTTTGGCGGGTTCTCCTGATGGCTATCCGGGTAAGGATGAGATAGCGGATTATCTGGAACGTTACGCGCATCATCATAATCTACATGTATTGACGGGCATGCAGGTGATCAGTGTAAAACATCAAGATGGGGTGTTTACTCTGACCACGCAAAAAGGGGAGCAGTTTTCTGCTCCTTGTTTAGTTAATGCCACTGGTGCTAACCAAGTACCAATTATCCCTGAGATGGCGAGCGATTTATCTCCTTCTGTCCAGCAACTGACGGCTGATCGTTATCAGAACCCCGAGCAATTTCAGGCGGGGTCACGGATTGCTGTCATAGGTGATGGCGCCAGTGGCCGACAGATAGCACAAGAACTTTCTTCCACGATGAAGATGACATTATTCTGTGGTTCCCCTCGCCCGCTTGTACCCAATCGGGTTATGGGTAAGGATTTGTTCTGGTGGCTGCATAAGTCAAGGATATTGTATGCAAATACATCGAGCCTGGTCGGTAAAATAGTACAACGACGTAATCCACTTCCATGTGGTGAGCTTAATAACCAGCGTTTGTCTGCGCTTAATGTACAGATAGCGCAAAAATTAGTAAGGGCTGAAAACGAAACATTGTATGACCAACAAGGTAAAAAATATCACATTGATGGATTGATTTGGTGTGTAGGGTATAAGGAAGTCACGGATTGGTTAACCTTGCCTGGCGTTAGCAATTCGCAAGGTTTTATCTGCGAAAGTGGTCATATTAATGGAGGAAAAACAGCTTATCCAGGGTTATTTATTGTAGGCAGAAAATGGCTCAGTAGCCGTAGTTCTGAATTATTACTTGGTGCAGCCAGAGATGCACAACGGGTCGCACAGTGGGTAGAACAAAAGCTGGGGTCTTAATTGCATCTATACCAATCCAACTTCAAGATACATGTAATTTCTCCCCCGCGAAGCGGGGAGAAATCAGGTTTCATATAATGTTGTAAATTACAACTTGAAGTTTATTAAGTATATATACCAATCCAACTTCAAAATGCATGTAATTTCTCCCCGCGAAGCGAGGAGAAATTAGGTTTCATATCGTGTTGTAAATTGCAACTTGAAGTTTAATGGGTATATAACAAATTAAATTAGGCACTGAATGTTTTTTTAAATACCGCTAGAATGAAATAATTTTGTATCATTAATTCTCTTTGCAATGGGAGTACTGTATTAATCTAGGAGATTATGTGGCGAATTTAATATATGCAACAATAAAAGGAAAGAAACAAGGTTTGATATCGGCGGGTTGCTCCACCTTTGATTCCATAGGCAACAAATATCAAACGGGTCATGAAAATGAGATATTGATTATTTCCTTTGAACATGAAATCACAAGAATGAGTAATGTTAATCACCGTCCTGTTTCATTTATAAAGCCAATAGATAAATCATCACCCTTACTCGGTGTTGCAATATCGGAGAACGAAGAGCTTGAAATTGAGTTTTTCTTTTATAGAACATCGATGAATGGTGGAAACGAACTATATTATTCCGTTAAATTAATAAAAGCATTTATAGAAAGAATGAATGTTAATTACCCTCATTCTATAAATCATGATAATCATCAGCCAGAAGAGATGGTATCTATAAACTATGCGAGTATCACGTGGCAGCATCACACTGCCGGAACTTCTGGATATACTTTTTGGGAAGATAGAATCTATTAATATTAACGCGATGTTCGACTTTTATGGTGAGTTGAAATGACATAGCCAGTCCTTTATTAACTTTAAGTCGCCAAACTGAGAGAAATAAAGGAAAAAAAGGCTATGTCACAGCAAGATTTTATCATTTGGGTGTTTTTTGCCAATTTTAAACAAGGTAAAAGTCAACCCGACTGGCTTCAACAAACCAACGTTATAGGATATTAAAGTCGAACATCGCGTTAATATTAGGTCCCCTCTACTTGTTTTAGAGGGATCAACAAAGCATTATTCTTATAAAAAAACGCCATGCCCAATACAGAATCAATGATATCAGCATGATGTTTATTTTCAATGAGTTAAACTTAATCTTTATTGTTTTGAATAGCAAGGGGAGTATGAACAAAGCAGCCACAGGAGCGGAGACATCTCGTGTATCATCAGCGACAAATGTGCGATGAGCGACACACGCATTTTTTATTTCCGCGCCATCAATATATATTTCTTCTTCAAAAAAAGAAAACGAATATATAACTAATAAACAAAATACATAATAGATGATGTATTTTATTTTATTATTCACCATTAACCCCTAATATCATATATATTGATTTTTTCTTTTCTACTATTCTCCTTCCATATGAGCTATAATCCCTCTCTTTTAAATTGCTCGGTGAATGGATGGATTTTAAAAAATCCTTTTTGTCTCTAGCTATTCCTCTATTATATCGAGAACCTGCCAATATTAGTTGTTCATCAGTGAGCACACTTGTATCTGTTATATCAGGATAATCATGAAGTATTAAATCCCTTAAATGAAAGGCAGATGCTCTTATATTGAAATCATCTGTTAGTAGGCAATTAGCAAGTTGCAATTGTTGTGTTGTCGTTAACGTCGAGGGGTCTATTCCCAACGTTTCTGCCGCAGCCCTTAATTGAATGGCCAACACACCAACTGATGTTGCATTTGATTTTTTATTGTCACCATTAAATGTGTCATGAAAAATTTGCCTTACCTGCAAAACACCATAGGCTTTAATTCTATCTGGCTTTCCTCCGGCCTCAGCAACAGCGACACCAGCAAGCAGGAGTACCGGTATTTTAGCTTCATGTGCATATTTTATGATTAAATCTTTATTATATTGCAAGTAAGCTGCTTTATAAGCCCATAAATAGCTTTCTCCTGTTACAAATCTAGGGTTGTCCGGTAAAAATTTATACCGCATAAAATCGAGTGCATCAAATTTCGGAAATCCCAATTCATCAACCGTGCAGTAAGAATTTTTCATGTTCACATCATCCATGTAGTTATGATATTGGAACAATTTTGGAGCAATTACTGAAGAAAATCTACATGTTTTTAATGAGGACAGCTAGTCCTCCTCCATCGATTTCATCCAATCAACTATACCAATCCAACTTCAAAATGCATGTAATTTCTTCCCGCGACGCGGGGAGAAATTAGGTTTCATATCGTGTTGTAAATTGCAACTTGAAGTTTAATGGGTATAACCATTTATTTATTCGGATAAACCTCAGTCACAATTTCTGGTGTATTCACGATAGTATCGAGAACAGGGCAATTGCTTTCGACAAAAGTAATAAAATCGCGGATCTCTTGTTCGGTATTATCTGCTTTAATATAAAATCTGGAGGTAATTTTTGAAAATCCTATTTTGGCGTTTTTATTTCTACCTGTGAAGCCATCGGTATCCAGTTCTCCTTCTATTTTAACCTGAATATCGATCAAATTGATTTTGTGCTTGCGGGCAAAACTTTTTGCCACAATGCACTGACATGCACCAAATGCAGAAAGTAACGCTTCTACTGGATTCATTGCCTCATCGGTTCCACCGAGGCTTTTGGGTTCGTCTAGATGGAAGGTAAAATCTCGCGATGAGCATTTCATTTTGAGATTGCCAATTGACTCAACTGCTGCAGTGAATAACTCTTTAGGCATATTACTATCCTCAGGTTATTAATATAGGGATACCGCATTTCAGATAATAAAGAGATAATTATAATTAATCTATGTATTCTTTTTAAACGCTTATTAGAAGGGATTTTTCTACAAGGTAATTATAGCGATAAGGCAGGGAGTTCCTTATTTTTTTACGGTAAGCTGATAGGCTTTAGTATCACATTTTTGTGTCTCCGGGCACTGCTTGCAGCCCCCGCTGAGGCAGGAGGAAGCATCCACTTCCTCCAGTTTACCCATGATGACAAGCTGCTTGAGCATGGCTTCCACCATTGGCAGCGGTGCTGAAAACTGATGGCTTAATGATCTGGCATCCGTGCGCCCGTTGAGGGCAACAGCATCTCTGATTTTCAGCAGGTTAATCATTTATGGCTCCTCATGGCTCCAGCTAGTGACAGCTATTGTTTGAGCATTCGCAACGACGGTCTGTGGCGTTGTTGAATGTCACAGTGACTCGGCTGCGTGCGCGGCGTAAACCAATCACTATCAGAATGTTAAATAGGATCACGGCCAGAATGGTGATCAGGCTACTTTGTGGATGAGCTGAAAACGTTGTGATTTGATAAAACAGTGCTGACAGAGAATAAGCGACGTTTAATCCCCACAGAATCGAGAATGTCATCCAGCCACGGCTGGTTTCACGGGCAATGGCTCCCATCACGGAAACGCAAGGCACGTACAGCAGCACGAAAATCAGGTAACTGTAAGCGGAAATGGCAGAGCCAAATTTAGCGCTCATGGTTCCCATAGAGCTACGATCCATGTTGCCATCGCCTTTGCTGGCTTCAATCGGGTTGGAAAGTGCGCTCAAGGTGAAGGTTTCTTTCAGGCTATCCCACGTTTCTGCGACAGAATCTTTGAGTTGATTCAGTAAATTAAATTCATCTGGGTTGAATGGCTCTTGGTTAATATTTTCTGCGGTATAGAGGGTATTTAGGGTTCCTACAACCACTTCTTTTGCCATCGCTCCAGTGATAAGCCCGACGGTTGCTTGCCAGTTATCGGCATGCACACCGATAGGTTGCAAGATAGGCGTGAGCACTTTACTGACGGAGGCCAGCGCCGATTCGTTGATATTGTCCACGGTCTTACCGGAGAAGGAGAAACTGTTCAGGGCACCAATCAACATGCTCGCGGCGACAATCACTTTACCAGCACGTATGACAAAACCTTTCAGCCTCTGCCATGTCTGGCGCAGCAGGGTTTTGGCATGGGGAACGTGATAGACCGGCAGCTCCATGACAAATGGCGAGGCTTCACCCCGCATTAGCGTGAATTTGAGCAGCAGCCCTGTCAGGATGGCGATAACAATCCCCAGGATATACAGGGAGAAAACAATGCTTGCTCCCTCTTTGCCGAAGAACGCCGCCGCGAAGACGGCAAAGATCGCCAGCCTTGCCCCGCAGGACATAAACGGTGCCATCATGATGGTAATCAAGCGTTCACGAGGGGCATCCAGTGTTCTTGAACCCATCACGGCAGGCACATTACAGCCAAAGCCAACAATCAGGGGCACAAAGGATTTACCCGGCAATCCTATGGCTTGCATCAACCTGTCCATGACAAATGCCGCCCGTGCCATGTAGCCGGAATCTTCCAGAAAGGAGAGGAACAGATACATCATGCCAATTTGGGGAACCAGCGGCAGTACTGTGTTGATACCCCCACCAATTCCCTGAGCAAGAAACACTGTTAACCAATGCGGGAAATGGAGAATATGGCCGAGCCATTGCATTCCATCAATGAAAATGGCAGCGGAAGCGCCGTCGAAGATAGGCTGTAAGGCGCCACCAATATTGATAGCCAGCACAAACATCAGGTACATGACAAACAGGAAGATAGGCAAACCCAACCAGCGGTTCAGAATAACGGTATCTAACACTTGGGTTAGTTTGTTGGGTGTGGCTGTGCGGGTATCAATGACCACCCGACAAATTTCACTGATGGTTTGATAACGTGAGCCGGCAATGATGAGATCGGGTTCGTCAATTTGTTGTTTTTGCAAGCGCTCTTTGCTTTCAGCCAGTTGTGCGTGAGTCAGGTCTGATACCTCGCGGCTGTAAATATCCCCTTCCAGGACTTGCAAAGTCAGCCAGCGGCGCTGTTGTAGTGTGAATTTTTCTGTGATCTGGCTGGAAAGGCGGGAAATTTCCTGCAATAACGCATCAGGATAATTAACCTGTACAGGATCAGATTTCTGTGGGTAATTATCGATGGTTTTTTTGAGTACATCTATCCCTGTGGCACGGGTTGAAACCAGCGGGATGACCGGACAGCCAAGGTGTTTCTCCAGTGCAGGAATATCAATATTGATGCGTTGATTTTGGGCGATATCCAGCATGTTCAGTGCAATGATGCAGGGAACACCCAGTTCAATCAATTGTAGTGAGAGATAAAGGTTACGCTCCAGATTAGATGCATCAACAACATTAATCAGCATATCCGCTTCACCACTGAGGATATAGTGGCAGGCAATTTGCTCATCAATGGAAGTTTGCTCAGAAATGGTAGTAAGCGAATAAGTGCCAGGGAGGTCGACAAGTTCAACCTGATGGTTATCGGTAGTAAAGTGGCCGGTTTTGCGTTCTACGGTAACGCCAGCCCAGTTTCCCACTCGTTGATGGGAGCCAGTAAGCTGGTTAAAAAGCGTTGTTTTGCCAGCATTGGGATTACCAATCAGGCCTATCGTTAATTGTTTCATCATACTTTCTGCCAATCAGGAAAGCGAATTCGTACCTTAGCTATACATTCAGTACTCTGGTTATATCGGGTTACAAAAAGTGTATGGACGATGGTTATTCTGAACCGAATCGTCTTAGGGCTTTGTTAATTCAGATCTTCATGCAGCATAAGAAATGCCAGGTCTTGCTTACGAAGGGTAAGGCTAACTCTGCGTGTTTCGATTTGTATTGGATCGCCCAATGGCGCGAAGCGAATGACCTGGAATGTGGAGCCAGGTAACATGCCGAGTGACAATAATTTTTGTCGGTAAGCTGGGGTAATTTCTGGAGAAAATCCCAGAATTTTATACCTACGTTCTGGAATAAGAACCATATAAATCTCCGCTCTAACTGAAAAAATAAGTGATTATAAGAATTATTATCCTCAATAACGGGAGAACCACAAGGAAAAAGTATGGTAATTCCTCTGAATTATAGTTGCTAATGATAATAATACGCAACTGCGATGTCAGCTATTCATATTGGATAATATGGAAATGAATTGATATTAATCAAATTAATGGTGGTTTTATTGAAAATAAGTCATTATCAAGAATATTTAATATTCGGAAAAAATGCCTTATTTATCAGCCCTGTTAATGAACAGGGCTGATTGATTTTTATTTTATTATTAATTTAACAAATGATTGGCTTGAATTAGATTACCGGACGTTTTGGTATTCATAACTGAATGATTTTTCAATTAATTACAGCCCATTTATTGATTGTGGGCTGTGCTGAATTAATAATAATCTGTGAATAAAATGATTTAAACAGGAGCCGGACGTCCCGAATTAATGCCTCTAGACATGACCAATGTGTCGTGGTTGAACGAGGAAATTTGCGAAAAAATTTTGGTCGGTTTTTCATGTGATTTTAACTATATGCATTAATCTCAACCAGATTGCCACATGAATTACATCTGCAACTATCGTAGTGGTGTTCAGTATAATTGTTTGAATCTTTAAATAGAAAAATTCATTGATTTATCGTCAGGTAGTTTGACTCCCAATGTCATTTCACCACCAACCGATGATTGCGCAATCCCCAATTTGGTTTTTTCCGGTCTTATTACCAGCGCAAAGCACGATTGCGTTTCGATGGGTCAAATGCGAAAAATGCTCTAATTGGCTCACCACTATGCTGTATTCGAAGTTCTTTCATATTTGGATACCGCGAGCCATCTTTTTCTCCAAAGGGGACTCCCGCCGGCATAAGGCGAGAGGGGAATTTGGATGGGCTTGAAAAGCCCCAATATCCCTCAACCACGCTGATGTTGAATGTATTGCTTAATGACGTCCAGTGGGGCACCTCCACATGATCTGAATCACCGTTACTTTCTTTTAATGTAGCGCCAAAATCACGGTAGACCTCACTTGCATATTGATGAAACCACATGGCCACAAATACGCATTAATATCTGGCTTAACATTATAAAATCTGTTGACTCTCAGAGTGAATAATCTGCTGGGTTGTAAATTTAAAATCTACTGCTGATATTTTCCTGAATGCACAATACAGTGATAATAACCTCCATTGATCGTAAATATTATTTTCAATGGTAATATAATTATTTAATATGTGATCCATTTTATTTTGTCTGAACAAAAAGTTCAGAAAAACAAAAAGGCCATGCCGGAAGCATAGCCTTGAATTTAGGTTATAAGTTAATTATCATTCCACACCAAGCGAAGACGAAGTGTTTTACCTACGTTTTTTTTCACCTGGTCACCTAATTTTTTCAGGTCACTATTGATATCACCGTTATAATATAACTCGTATCTTAATTCGTTACCATTACCCACAAAATAACCTGTATTCTTTCCAAGAATATAATGTACATTATCAACCATTACAGTGAGATTTTTACTAAACAATTCTACCATTTTTTTACCATTCTCTTGGTTGTTATCATAGGGGATTCGAATAGTTAAATTTGCATTATACGGCCAAAAGAATGTTTTTATGTTTATGTTATTAATATCTGAATTATTCTTAATTAGCTTTAAGCTACCAATGTGAGAAGATAATCCAGCTAGATAAGTTTGATTTTTATCAACATATCCCCAGGGTGGGTTAGATTCACGTTCAAATATTCCTACTCCCACTGTAAGATCAAATTCCAGATTGGGATCCCCCTGTAATTCCCAGTCACAAGCTGTTAAATCTTCTGGTGTTGGCTGCCAAGTGGTAATATTGCCTTGATTACGCTTCTCAATTAAAGGCGAACTATCAGACACAAGATGTATGTATTCAACAGGATAGCTCCAATTACGTCTATACACTTTCTTGCCTAAATACACCTGAATGAGTGCCCACGGAAAAGAGCCAATAGGTGCAGTGATATCATTATCAATTTTAGTTGTGACGTTAACCTTGAATTGGTCAGGGGTAAATGAACATTGTTGAGCAATATTACTGTCTGATTTATTTATTACTGACATAATTTCCTCACTTATTGATCATTAAAGTAAAAGGTCATTTCATTTACGTGATAATAATCAGTTTGAACAGTAACGTTCTTTAGATATTTATGAATTCCACCTGCTCCTGCTCAGGTTTTATTCCAGAGCCTTCCACATGGGCATCTATTGTGTATATTCCAGCTTGGGTTTGGTAGTTGTTAAGCGCAAGAGACGGTGTAAAGTAAATCACACCATTATCATCGGTTAATGTATCATTACTCCCATCAGCATTGGTGTATACTTGAGGTTTGCCATCCTCGCCCAATACGGGTTTCCCCTGTGAATCGGTTACACTCAATTTAACTCTCTGGTTAGCTACCCCTTTATTATCTTCATCCGTAACTCTGACACCCATAGCATAATTCCCGGTCGCCGGAAGAGGGCCATCTGGGTACACGCCTATTATCACATTGTGTACCCGTGTGGAATCTAGTACCTGTTTTTCTTGCTGATTAACGTTAGACATAAACACCTCGCTTATATTCATTAAAGTAAAAGGTCATTTCATTCTACTGCTAAACCGCCAGTTGATATTACTTAAGTAAAATTTTTATCTCAATGGGATGCAATCACATGGCCACAAATACGCATTAATATCTGGCTTAACATTATAAAATCTGTTGACTCTCAGAGTGAATAATCTGCTGGGTTGTAAATTTAAAATTTACTGCTGATATTTTCCTGAATGCACAATACAGTGATAATAACCTCCATTGATCGTAAATATTATTTTCAATGGTAATATAATTATTTAATATGTGATCCATTTTATTTTGTCTGAGCGAAAAGTTCAGGCAAATAAAATAATTAAGACAAAAATCCACATATTGAAATTAAATTATTATTTGAATGCAAGCAAGTCAATTAAAATATGCAGATGTTATCACTTATTCAAGTTTATAACGTTATTAATAAATATTAATGCGATGTATAAACACAAACAGGGCATATTGGCATGAAAAAAGATACTCAATAACTTGAACCAATGATAAAACAATATACTTTGTGATATAAATTATAGTAGAACCGGCTTTTTAATAAAAACCGAGTCTACACTTACGTGATAATAATCAGTTTGAACCGTAACTTTCTTTAACTATTTTAAGAATTGAATTCCACCTTCTTCTGCACAGGTTTTATTCCTGAACCTTCCACATAGGCCTCTATTGTGTATGTTCCAGTTTGGGTTTGGTATTTGTTAAGTTTAAGATACGGTGTAAAGTAAATCCAACCATTAGGATCGGTTAATGTATCATTACTCCCATCAGCATTGGTGTATACTTGAGGTTTGCCATCCTCGCCCAATACGGGGTTCCCCTGTGGATCGGTTACGCTCAATTTAACTCTCTGGTTAGCTACCCCTTTATTATCTTCACCCGTAACTTTGACACCCATAGTATAAAGCCCGGTCGCCGGTACAGGGCCACCTGGGAGCACTCTTATTTTCACATGGTGTACCTGTGCGGAATCTAGCACCTGTTTTTCTGGCTGATTAACGTTAGACATAAACACCTCGCTTATATTCATTAAAGTTCAAGGTTATTTCATTCTACGACTAAATAGCCAAATCATATTACTTAAGTTAAATTTTTATCTCAATAAGCGGTAATCACACAGTAATAAATACACACTAAAATCGGGTTTAGCATGATAAAACCTATCTATTCGTCGAGTGAGTGATGCGCTGGCGCGTAAATTCAAAGTTTACTGCTAATTAATCGGGGTTTTATTTAAGAGGAGAAATCACTTTGTGATAGAAAGTGAAAAAGCCCGGCTTTTTACTGAACCTAAAAAGCCGGGTCTACATTTACGTGATGATAAAATAGCTATCCTTAATCTTAAGCAAAGTTAAAATTAAGGTGCATCAAAGCTCCTTGAATTGAAATCATCTGCACAGGGGTCTGATCCTGTTGGGGCATCCTGACCTAGATCTACGCCAACACATGGTATAAGTTTAGTTTGGTGGTTAGATGTAACTACAACTAACAACTTTCCTTCAGGCGATTGGCCGTCCTCTTTTGAGTTAAATGTTATCAAGCTTAGACTACCAGCACCAGTAAGTGACATCCATTTAATAGGAATATGCTCCTTCGAGTCTTTGGGCGCATTTTGAAAAGGCTTACCGTCAAACAGCATCTGCGCAGCATAGGTATAAGAATCCGTCTTATTCCCCAGAACTTTACCCGTTGGCGGGTCTTGTTCTACAAAAATGGGAGCAGTGAACGTTGGAAATGCGAATGTCACCGTCATTGGCTGAGTTGTTCCAATGCCATCCACTGAAGCCGTTACGGTAACGTCTTGAGCCGTACTACTGGTCAATGTTGCGGTAGCTTTACCGTCCTGTGGATTGGTCATACTACTGGAGGAAATTGTTACTTTGCTATGATCAGTCTCACTCTGCTCCGTTACATACCAGTTAACTTTCTTATTAGGCAGAGGGTTACCATTGCCATCCGTAACGGTAACTGTCAGGTTATGAGCTTTCTTTATCACTAAAGGGCCTTTATCCGATGTTATTGGCGATATCCCTACTCCTACTCGTTTGAAATCTACCGGATATGATGGTGATTGAACGGGCTTATTTTCCCCCACCTTGAGTGAAACAACTACATCCCCCTTGAATGCCTTAGTACTGGTTATGATTGCCTTTAAGTTTCCTTTGTCATCTGTTTTAGTATCTGGGGTTAGTGTTATGCCATATTTAGCGGCGTCTGATGGTTGATCGATATTCCAATGTGCATCACTAATGACTGTACCCTCTTTAACGGGGTTGCCATCAGCACCCAGGATAGTCGCCATAAATTGATATTGTGGGTAACCACCAGCCGATGCAGACGTTAATTTTTCGGACTTAATACCATCCTTACTAATACTATATAAACTGTCCATGTTTACATCAAAGCTGACCTCTCCCACTAATTGTGGAGCCTGATTATCCAGTTGCAGGTACACTTTGACATTTTTATGTTGCTGTTGACTCACTAAGATAGGTTTGTGTTTGAAATGCCCGTTTTCATCAAGCACCCCAGAATTTGAGGCGTCCAAATTCTTCCATTGCAACTTCGTATCTGGGCCGATTTTAGGATCGGTTGTCCATTGAACATGGTTAATGGTGGCATTTTTTATCGGTGCATTATTGACCGTATCAAAGGTAATCACAGGGTCAAACGTATATCCGTCCTTTTTATCTCCCGTCGCAGGCAATGGTCCTGCTGGGGTAAAGTTAGCTGCTTCCTGTTTTTTCAGCATAAAGGGCCTGACAATGACACGCATTTCAGCAGGCGCTGATTTTTGGTTATTTTCCCATTCAGCCACAGCATAAATGGGGTAATTGTTATTTTGGTCACTGCCGGATAGATAGGTTGGCAGGGTAACTTTGATTGTGTTGCCGATCTGGGAAGAGAGCTTCCCACCATTCTGTTCAAACTCTTTGTTGGTTGCCCAACGAATCTGCTTAAGCGGAGACTCAGAAGAAAACTTGACTGTAACTTCCTGCTGACCCCCACTGTACCCGATGATATTATCCGGCAGCGACAATTGAGTGGCTGGCTTTGCCTGATGCTCAAGGACGATATGATTATTTCTTTCTACCAGATCATAACGGCTGCCCGCTAATGTCCTCGCCGTCGCCACGTTTTCTGGCGATAATTGCACACTCAAGGGAACACCCAATCGATAGCTTAAATTTGCCAAAAACTGAGTTTCGTTGTGCCCGTTTCCTTGTTTATAATCCACACCCAGAGTAAATAGCGGAACTGGGGTGTAAGACAGCCCCAGGGTAGCCAGGATGGGGTTTTTCTGTTTGGTGTCACGATCGAATAAAGTGACCTCATCGCCAAAATACTGCTCATAAGTCAGTTTGGCACCCAGATTAGGGTAAGCGGGTAAGAAAAACTCCCCACTAATGTCATAACCGTTGGCTGGGCGTTCGTAATAACCGACAAAATCCCGTGAGTCTTTCCAGTTACTTGCACGATAATAGGTATTAGCGGCCAGTTTAATGTAGTCTCCCCATATTTCTCCGCCCAGCCCAAGGCGCTGATTTCTACCGGTCAGGTCGTAGTCATAAAACGTATTCAGGCCATACATCCAGTCCTGATAAAAATAACGGCCACCTAACCCCAGGTTTATGGTATCTCGGCTATCTTTGTTGCGATAACCCAATTGGGAAAAGAACAGCCAATCCGCTTTATTATCATAGAGCGGCAGTAAAAGATCGAGTGAGCCGTTTTTTCGCTTTCCTTTTTTATCCAGTCCAAAATTAATTCTGGCAGTACCAAACTGTGATAGCCATTTTTGTGCCTCAGACGTTACCAGGCCGTTAACTTGCCCTAACGCATAGGATTTGGCTTGTTCGGCCAACTCTGAAGGTGAAGATGACAGGAAATTACCGGCCATTTGGAGGTTTCTAGCAATAACATTTTGTGTCTCAGCATCTGAGGTGTGATGATTTTCTTTTACACCACTTTTTTTATGCGTATCCGAATTCAGATATTTTTTATCTAATCCATTCACTCGCCCGCCGATATTATCGTTCTCATCTGCTTTTCTCGTATCTCTTTCAGTTTTAAGCCACCCCTCTGCAAAGGAATTCGTTATTGTATAAGGTACTAATAACGTATAAAGAAAAAAGAGTAAAAATATGACTTTGCCAATATATGATAACATATTTACACACCTCGTATTAAATAATCGGATCCAGTCCTATTGTGATAATAGTGGCGTATTTTATTTTTGCGTTATTAAAAATAGTTATCACGTGATAATGGTTTTTAATGACTTAAGAAATTAGTGATTTTAAATATCCTGAACTGGCTCCATTGAGCCAGTTCAGGAAATCATTTAAGTCATCTGACGTTTTTTATTAATTAACGTTTTCTATTAAAGGCAGCGGCCAATGCATCACTCATCGCGCTATTAGCTAAAGGCGCAGAGCCTGAACGTGAAATAGGGCGATTTCTGCCATTGCCGTTGCGATTATTGCGATCCTGACGGTTACCTTCTTGGGCGCTACGGCGTGCTTGTGTTTCACCGGGTTGCTCATCAAGACGCATGGTCAATGCAATACGCTTGCGGTTGAGGTCAACATCCATCACCTTCACTTTCACGATATCACCTGTTTTAACGACGGTGTGTGGATTTTCCACAAAACGGTCGGATAGCGAGGAGATATGAACCAGGCCATCCTGATGGACACCGATGTCCACGAATGCACCAAAATTGGTCACGTTAGTGACAGTACCTTCCAAAATCATGCCCGCTTGCAGGTCGTTCATGGTTTCAACGCCATCGGCAAATGTGGCTGTCTTGAATTCAGGACGTGGATCGCGACCCGGTTTTTCCAGCTCTTTCAGGATATCGGTGACGGTTGGAATCCCAAATTTTTCAGTCGTGAACTCCTGGGCGCTCAGGTTACGCAAATTAGCCGGATTACCCATCAGTTCAGGCAGAGTTTGCTGAGTTGTTGCCAGGATCTTCTCAACTATTGGATAGGCTTCTGGGTGAACGGTTGAAGCGTCCAGCGGGTTATCACCCTGATTGATACGCAGGAAGCCTGCGCATTGCAGGAAGGCTTTTGGTCCCAGACGGGTCACTTTCAATAGCTGATTACGGTTGTCGAAACGACCGTTTTCATCGCGCCAGTTAACAATATTTTGAGCAACAGTGCGCGTCAGGCCAGCAACACGAGTCAGCAACGCGACAGAGGCGGTATTCAGGTCAACACCGACGCTGTTTACACAGTCTTCAACCACGTTATCCAGTTTTTTCGCCAGCAAAGTTTGGCTGACATCATGCTGGTATTGACCAACACCGATGGATTTAGGTTCGATTTTCACCAGCTCAGCCAGAGGATCTTGCAAGCGGCGAGCGATGGAGACAGCACCACGCAGGGAAACATCCAGATCAGGGAATTCTTGCGCAGCTAATTCAGATGCGGAATAGACAGAGGCTCCCGCTTCGCTGACGACCACTTTCTGTGCCGTAACGTCAGGATACTGTTTCTGAACGTTGGCAAAGAAACGCTCTGTTTCACGGGATGCGGTGCCGTTGCCAATCGCAACCAGTTCCACTTGGTGTTTGGTGCACAGTGCTGCGACGGTAGCAGCCGCTTTGTTTTCCTGTCCGGTGTGCGGATAAATGGTATCGGTGGCAATCAGTTTGCCTGTCGCGTCAACCACGGCGACTTTTACCCCGGTACGCAAACCTGGGTCCAGACCCATTGTTGCACGCATACCCGCAGGCGCAGCCATCAGCAGGTCATTCAGGTTACGGGCGAATACGTTAATAGCCTCGTTTTCGGCTTTCTCACGCAGTGTGCCCATGAGTTCGGTTTCCAGATGCAGCAGTACCTTGATACGCCATGTCCAGCTCACCACTGTTTTGCGCCAATTGTCAGCCGGTGCATTGTTCAGGCGCAGATTCAGGTGATCGGTAATAATTTGTTCGCAGTGACTCTCTTTCGGTGCTTCTTCAAATTGTGGATCCGCATTCAAAGAGAGTTGCAGGATACCTTCGTTCCGTCCACGGAACATAGCAAGGGCACGGTGGGAAGGAACAACAGCAATGGCTTCGTGGTGGTCGAAGTAATCGCTGAATTTCGCGCCTTCTTCCTCTTTACCTTCGATAACCTTAGAAACCAGGTGAGCATTTTTCCATAAATAGTCACGTACCTTCGCCAGCAAGGTTGCATCTTCGGCAAAACGTTCCATCAGGATATAACGTGCGCCATCCAATGCTGCCTTGGTATCAGCAACGCCCTTGTCAGCATTGACATAGGCAGCCGCCGCCAGTTCTGGCTCTTGCTGTGGATCTTGCCATAGCAGGTCGGCCAGAGGCTCCAATCCGGCTTCGATGGCAGCTTGTCCACGGGTACGGCGTTTAGGTTTATAAGGCAGGTACAGATCTTCCAACTCAGTCTTGCTTTGCGTTGCGTTAATCGCTTCTGCCAGCTCAACGGTTAGTTTTCCCTGTTCCTCAATCGATTTCAGGATAGTCTGACGGCGGTTGGACAGTTCACGCAGATAACCGAGACGGTTTTCGAGTTGGCGGAGCTGTGTGTCATCCAGACCACCGGTGGCCTCTTTACGGTAACGGGCGATAAAGGGAACCGTATTTCCCTCATCAAGCAAGGAGATGGCAGCTAGGATTTGCTGTGGTTGAGCTTGTAGCTCACCGGCAATGATTCGACTTAAAGATTCATTCATGGTCTGTTTTCTTCAACTTCTTTAGGGTCTGTAGATATTCTGAAACATCGTCAGACAGAGCCGGATAAGATCAGATTTCATCTGAAACAGTATCGGCATGGTTCAAACTGGCTCCATTTATACGTGTTGAGCGCAATAATTTCCAGTTTAGCGCGATATTTCGATCATGTTGCGACAGAATTCATCAAATATCTTCTAGGTTGGGATTGGGTTGATGAGAGTTGATGAGATATAGTACTCCGCCATTAATCATCTTTTCTCAAGTGAGTTTTTTCATGGACAAGAGTCACTATATTACCCGAGAGGGTTGGCATGTACTTGATCAGGAATTGAAATATCTCTGGAAAGTTGAACGCCCTAAAGTTACCCAAGCTGTTTCAGATGCTGCTGCATTGGGGGATCGTTCAGAGAATGCAGAGTACATTTATGGTAAAAAAAGGTTAAGGGAAATTGACCGCCGAGTGCGTTTTTTGTCCAAGCGTCTGGATATTCTGCAAATTGTCGATCCTGATCCGCGACAAGAAGGGAAAGTCTTTTTTGGGGCATGGGTAAAAGTTGAAAACGAGTATGAGGAAGAACACCTATTTCGTTTGGTGGGACCGGATGAATTCGATCCGGCAAAAAAATGGATTTCCATTGATTCTCCGGTGGCGAGGGCGTTACTGGGTAAGCAGGTTGATGATGAAGTCACGGTGATGACACCGAATGGCGTAGTGACTTACTGGATACTGGAAATTAGTTATCAGCCTTTGGCATAAGTTGCCTTAAAATACATGCGGTTAAGTTTCTATTAGCATTATGAGTTTTCTGTGAAAGTGATGGATGTTGCGGGCATGGAGCATCTTAGGAGCTGAAACATGCAAGAGAGTTATAAAATCCTTGTTGTTGATGATGATATGCGCTTGCGGGCGTTACTGGAACGTTATTTATCCGAACAAGGATTCCAGGTGCGTAGTGCCGCAAATGCAGAACAGATGGATCGTTTATTGACCAGAGAATCCATCCAATTGATTGTCTTAGATTTAATGTTGCCGGGTGAAGATGGGTTGTCTATTTGTCGCAGGCTGAGAAGTCAGCATAACGCGATCCCGATCATCATGATATCCGCGAAAGGGGAAGAGATTGATCGGATTGTTGGGCTTGAAATTGGTGCTGATGATTATCTTGCCAAGCCTTTTAACCCGCGTGAATTGTTAGCACGTATGCGTGCTGTCCTGCGGCGACAGACGAAGGAACTGCCGGGGGCGCCGACGCCGGATAATGCAGTGATCAAGTTTGGGAAATTTAAACTTGATCTTGGAACGCGTGAAATGTTTCATCGAGATGAGTTGTTACCTTTGACGAGTGGGGAATTTTCCGTGCTGAAGGTGTTGGTTTCTCACCCACGAGAGCCATTATCACGGGATAAGTTGATGAATTTGGCTCGGGGGCGAGAGTATGGTGCGATGGAGCGTTCCATTGATGTCCAGATTTCCCGTCTGCGTCGCCTGATTGAAGAAGATCCTACCCATCCACGTTATATCCAGACGGTCTGGGGGCTGGGATACGTTTTTGTTCCTGATGGAAACAAGGTATGAAAAAGCCCAGCGTGAAAAAGTTTTGGCTTTCTCTGCGTACTTTGTGTTTTCGTGTCCTGTACTTAGTGCTGGGCAGTTTGCTGTTCAGCACATTGATCACCTTACTGCTGGTGGTATTAGAAGCACTCCCTTTTAACGCGGTATTTCCCTATCTCTTTATCAGTGTTTTTGCGATGGCATTGTCTGTGTTTATGGTGTTCTGGCGATATTCCGCTATCCAGAAACACTCATTAAAGGCGATGCAAAAAGCCGTTATCGACATCAGAAAAGGAAGAAGAGGTTCATCAGTGCCTGAAATGGGGATGCCCGCGATTCGTGCCGTCATTAGGGCGCTTAACCAGTTGTCGATAGAACTGAAATCACAGGAAAGCGATCAGGCGGTATTAATAGCTGGCGTGAGCCATGACTTGCGTACTCCGCTTACCCGTATCCGTCTGGCGATGGAAATGATGGAGGGAAAAGATGATTTTCTGACAGAATCTGTCCATCAGGACATTGAAGAGTGTAATGCCATGATTGATCAATTCATTGATTATCAGCGAGCAGGGCAGGAGATGCCGATGACATGCTGTGAATTGAATGGGTTGCTTGAAGAGGTGATTACAGCAGAGCAGCGTTGTGTCACAGATACAGATATTGAAAATCGTTTAGCGACAAGTTCGATTTTCATTTTAGCCCATCCCTTTTCCATCAAACGTGTACTGGTCAATTTGCTTACTAATGCTCGTCGTTACGGCAATGGGTGGATCCGCATCAGTAGTGGCTCAACAGAAAAATTTGGCTGGTTTCAAGTTGAGGACAACGGTACTGGAATGACGAAAGAAGAAGCCGCTGTTTTATTCCAACCTTTTATGCAAGGAAATAATAGACGTGAAATAAATAGTGGTGTGGGGCTAGGGCTGGCGATCATCCGCCGTATCATTGATAGCCATGGGGGAGATATTCAGGTGGGGAGCAGTGAAAAACAGGGGCTGTCCATTCGTATATCTATTCCGTTGAATACAAGATGAAAATCGCATTGAATGCGAAATAAGGTATTGTCGAAACCACCTGTCATAAAAATGTCATAATTCATACATCTTATTGTCATTGAATTCGCTTATTTTCATTATTGAATCATTTTGTTACCTAAAAATCAGATTGTCAGTGATACCTGACATTTGTGTTTCATTAATGATGCGTATCCCAGTAGGAAATCCAACAGGAGATAGTATGAAATTAATGCGTACCACCGTGGCGAGTATCATGGTTGCTGTATTTGCCATGACATCCCTGTCTTCATTCGCGGCCACCAGCCTGACGGGGGCAGGTGCGACGTTTCCTGCACCGATATATACCCAATGGGCGGATTCTTATCAGAAAGAAACGGGCAACAAAATCAATTATCAAGGCATTGGCTCTTCTGGTGGTGTAAAACAGATTGTTGCCAATACGGTCGATTTTGGTGCCTCTGATGCCCCGCTTTCTGATGAAAAATTGGCGACTGATGGCTTGTTCCAGTTCCCAACGGTTATCGGTGGAATTGTGCTGGCGGTGAACATTACCGGTGTTAAAGCCGGTCAGTTGGTTCTGGATGGTAAAACACTGGGTGATATTTATCTGGGTAATATCAAAAAATGGAATGATTCAGCGATTACCAAGCTGAATCCCGATCTCAAATTGCCAGAGCAAAATATTGCCGTGGTTCGTCGCGCTGACGGCTCAGGGACCTCCTATGTTTTCACGAGTTACCTGTCCAAAGTTAACGGCGATTGGAAACAAAAAGTTGGGACGGGTTCGACCGTCAAATGGCCAACAGGATTGGGTGGTAAAGGTAATGACGGGATTGCTGCATTTGTTCAGCGTCTGCCCGGCTCGATTGGTTATGTCGAGTATGCCTATGCGAAGCAGAATCACCTGGCTTATACCAAACTGGTTTCAGCGGATGGTGCCGTGCTAGCGCCGACCGAAGAGAACTTTAGTGCAGCGGCCAAAGGTGCGGATTGGAATCGCAGTTTTGCGCAGGATCTGACAAACCAGAAAGGCGATCATGCGTGGCCAATTACCTCGACTACATACATTCTCATCCACAAAAAGCAGGCAAATGCTGCCAACGGTGCCGAAGTGCTGAAATTCTTCGATTGGGCTTATAACAATGGCAAACAACAGGCGAAAGATCTGGATTATGCCACCCTGCCGGAAGAAGTGGTCAGCCAGGTGCGTGCAGCATGGAAGAGTAATCTCTCCTTTTATTAAGGGGAAATAACCTAAAATGAGAATGAAGCGTATGGCCGAACGTAAAACGGCACTGAAAGCACCGAGCAGAAAGGGTGACATTATTTTCAGCGCCTTGGTGAAGTTAGCGGCGCTGTTAACTTTATTTCTGCTGGGAGGCATTATCATTTCACTGATCATTGCTTCCTGGCCGAGTATACAAGCATTTGGTTTTGCTTTCTTATGGCGTAAAGAGTGGGATGCGCCGGCAGGGGTGTTTGGCGCATTGGTGCCGATTTATGGCACATTGATGACTTCGTTAGTTGCCCTGATTATTGCGGTTCCCGTGAGTTTTGGTATTGCCCTGTTTCTGACGGAATTGTCACCAAACTGGTTAAAACGTCCATTGGGTGTGGCGATTGAGTTATTGGCCGCGATCCCCAGTATTGTTTATGGCATGTGGGGGTTGTTTGTTTTCGCTCCGCTGTTTGCCACCTATTTCCAGCAACCCGTTGGTGATGTGCTCTCCAGCATTCCCATCGTAGGGGCGCTATTCTCCGGTCCTGCTTTTGGCATCGGCATTCTGGCAGCGGGTGTCATTCTTGCCATCATGATTATCCCCTATATCGCTTCTGTCATGCGCGATGTGTTTGAACAAACCCCTGTGATGATGAAAGAGTCGGCTTATGGCATCGGTTGTACAACATGGGAAGTGATTTGGCATATCGTCTTGCCGTATACCCGGAATGGTGTGATTGGCGGTGTGATGTTGGGACTTGGCCGGGCATTGGGAGAAACAATGGCAGTCACCTTTATTATCGGTAATACCTACCAACTTGATAGTTTGTCGCTGTATATGCCGGGGAACAGTATCACTTCTGCATTGGCAAATGAATTTGCTGAGGCTGAATCTGGCCTGCATACCGCCGCATTGATGGAACTGGGACTGATCTTATTTGCCATCACCTTTATTGTCCTGGCGTTGTCAAAATTAATGATTATGAGTCTGGCAAAAAATGAGGGGCTGCGCTGAGATGACAACCGTCAATGAGCAACCTTCACATTTAGTCAATACAGTAAACGAAGCGGAGATGAAAAGTCGCCGCCGTATGCAGTCATGGCGTCGTCAGAAAAATCGGCTGGCGCTGATGTTATCCATGATGACGATGGCATTCGGTTTATTCTGGCTGGGCTGGATTTTGATCTCCACCGTCACTAAAGGGATTGATGGCATGTCGCTGGCGTTGTTTACTGAAATGACACCGCCTCCGAATACCGAGGGTGGTGGGTTGGCAAACGCCATTGTGGGTAGCGGCTTGCTGATCTTCTGGGCGACGGTGTTTGGTACGCCATTGGGAATTATGGCGGGCATTTATCTGGCGGAGTATGGTCGCCATTCATGGCTGGCAGAAATCATCCGCTTTATTAATGACATCCTGCTTTCAGCCCCTTCGATTGTTGTCGGATTATTTGTCTACACCGTTGTGGTCACGAAGATGCAACATTTTTCAGGGTGGGCTGGAGTAATGGCACTGGCACTGTTGCAGATCCCCATTGTGATTCGCACGACAGAAAATATGCTGAAATTAGTGCCGGATAACTTGCGTGAAGCTGCTTATGCCTTGGGAACACCGAAATGGAAAATGATCTCTGCCATTACGTTGAAAGCCTCGATATCAGGCATTATGACCGGTGTGTTACTGGCTATTGCTCGTATCGCTGGTGAAACGGCTCCATTGTTGTTCACCTCGCTTTCCAACCAGTTCTGGAGTACCGATCTTAACCAGCCGATGGCAAACTTGCCTGTCACTATTTTCAAGTTTGCCATGAGTCCATTCTCTGACTGGCAGCAGTTGGCATGGGCGGGAGTATTGCTGATCACCCTGTGTGTATTGCTCATTAATATTGTGGCGCGTGCGCTGTTTGCGAAGAAAAAGCACTAATATTTTTTCAACGGAATAAAAGCAGAAGGTATTCAAGAGATAAATATTGATGAATAAGGCTAATGACGTTATTTCAGTAAATAAAATCGCAGAAAGTAAAATCCAGGTGCGTGATCTGAATTTCTATTACAGCAAGTTCCATGCGTTGAAAAATATTACGCTGGATATTGCACAAAACAAGGTAACGGCATTCATCGGGCCGTCGGGCTGTGGCAAGTCCACATTACTGCGTACTTTCAACAAAATGTATGAATTGTACGGGGATCAGCGCGCTGAAGGTGAAATTATTCTGGATGGCACCAATATCCTGACAGACACACAAGATATTGCCTTGCTACGTGCCAAGGTTGGGATGGTCTTCCAGAAACCAACACCATTTCCGATGTCCATTTACGACAATATTGCTTTCGGGGTGCGCCTGTTTGAAAAACTGCCCAGAACAGAGATGGATGAACGAGTCCAATGGGCATTGACCAAAGCGGCATTGTGGAATGAAACCAAAGATAAATTACACCAGAGTGGGCATAGCCTTTCTGGTGGCCAGCAACAGCGTCTGTGCATTGCCCGTGGTATTGCCATTCGTCCAGAGATCTTGTTGTTGGATGAACCTTGTTCGGCACTTGATCCCATCTCGACAGGACGCATTGAAGAGTTAATCAGTGAACTGAAATCGGAATATACCGTCGTGATCGTCACCCACAATATGCAGCAAGCGGCTCGCTGTTCGGATTACACTGCATTTATGTACCTGGGTGAACTGATTGAATTTAGCGACACCGATAGATTATTCACCACACCGAAGATGAAACAGACCGAAGATTACATTACTGGCCGTTACGGTTAATACGGGGGGATAGAAAAATATGGACAATCTGAATCTCAGCAAGCATATCTCGGGTCAGTTCACTGCTGAACTGGAACATATTCGTACCGAATTGATGACAATGGGCGGTTTGGTGGAAGAACAGCTTAGTAAGGCGATTCTGGCGATGCACAACCAAGATGAAGTATTGGCACGGCAAGTGATTGAGGATGACCAGAAAGTCAATATGATGGAAGTGGCGATTGATGAAGCGTGTGTCCGCATCATTGCAAAACGCCAACCGACAGCCAGTGACCTGCGCCTGATCATGGTTATTTCAAAGACCATTGCTGAACTGGAGCGCATTGGCGATGTTGCCAATAAGATCTGTAAAACTGCGCTTGAAAGATTTTCACATCAACAGCAATCTTTGCTGGTTAGCCTGGAATCACTGGGGCGTCATACGATCCAAATGTTGCATGATGTGTTGGATGCCTTTGCCCGTATGGATCTGCAAGAAGCCATCCGTATCTACCGTGAAGACAAAAAAGTCGATCAGGAATACGAAAGTATTATCCGCCAGCTTATGACTTACATGATGGAAGATCCCAGAACCATTCCGAATGTCATGACAGCTCTCTTCTGTGCCCGCTCTATTGAGCGCATTGGTGACCGTTGCCAGAATATTTGTGAATTTATCTTCTATTACGTCAAAGGACAGGACTTTCGCCATATCGGTGGTGACAATTTGGAAAAATTACTGACCCAAAAAGAATAGTTATTATTCTAAAATTGAATAAATATAGTATTTTATATTATTTCAGGTGCTATATCTAAATTGATAGCTTTTGTTGATATATAAAAATTAATAACCAACAGGGGTGTACAATGAAGATTGGCAACAAATCTCGCGTAGCGGTTACTGCTCTGCTGACCAGCTTGGCATTGGTTTCAGGAGTGGCAAAAGCAGATAAACTTGATGATATTAAAAAAGCTGGCACGGTACGTATTGCAGTATTTGACAGTAACCCACCATTTGGTTTTATCGATCCTCAAACGAAAAAATTGGCAGGCTATGATGTCGATATCGCCAATGCGATTGCCAAAGATTTAGGGGTGAAGCTGGAGCTGCGACCAACGAATCCAGCAAATCGCATTCCTCTGCTTTCTTCCAAAAAAATTGACTTAATTGCTGCTAATTTCACGATCACTGATGAACGTGCAAAACAAGTTGATTTTTCCATCCCTTATTTTGCAACAGGTCAGAAATTCATTGCCCGCAAAGGTGTTTTGACCAAGCCGGACGATATTGCCAAACTGCGCATTGGTGCAGACAAGGGGACGGTGCAGGAAATCACCTTACGTGAGCGTTATCCAACAGCTAAAGTGATCTCATATGACGATACACCATTGGCATTTGCGGCTCTGAGAAATGGCAATGTCCAGGCGATCACGCAGGATGATGCGAAACTGGTTGGCTTGCTGGCAAATGTGCCGGAAGCACAGAAAGCCGATTTTGAAATTTCCCCTTTTAGCATTACCCGTGAATATCAAGCAGTTGCGGCTTCCAAGGGGGAAACGCGATTAGTTGATTCGGTTAACCAAACCTTACTGAAATTGGAAAAAGAGGGTGAAGCAGAGAAAATCTATAACCGCTGGTTTGGCCCGGAAACGAAATCCGCTCAACCGCGGGGTGATTTTAAATTTGCTCCGTTAGCAGATCAGGCGAAACAGTAATGTTTGTTTAGTGCTTCCATTTAAGAACACCAATTGATTAGCCCCGTTATTGCGGGGCTTTGCTGTTTGTTTATGCGGTGAATGATATGTTTGAGCAATTTATTACTGAGCATTTACTGGCTCCTGAATATCTTCTATGGCTTTGGCAGGGATTTCTGATCACCTTGTGGCTTTCTGCCTGTGTCATTATTTCCTCCACTTTACTGGGTTTTGTGATTGCTGCGATACGGGATAGCCAAATCAAGCCATTGCGCTGGCTGGCTACGGCTTACACTACGGTATTTCGTAACACCCCTTTGTTGGTACAGCTGTTTTTCTGGTATTTCGCATCCGGGCAAATTTTGCCACAAGAGGCGATGATATGGCTGAACACGCCTCACGACACAATAATTTTCGGTCTGACACTGGAATGGCCATCCTTTGAATTTCTGGCGGGATTCATCGGACTCACTCTCTATTCAGCTCCGTTTGTTGCAGAAGAGTTGCGTGCGGGCATTCAGGGCGTTGGACGCGGACAAAAATATGCAGCCCATGCATTGGGTTTAACAGGCTGGCAGGCCATGCGTCACGTTGTATTGCCACAGGCATTGAAAATAGCTATGCCACCCTTATTGGGGCAATACATGAATATTGTCAAAAATTCATCATTAACCATGGCGATTGGTGTGGCAGAACTCTCCTATGCTTCTCGTCAGGTGGAAACCCAATCTTTACAAACCTTTGAGGCATTTGGTGTGGCGACAGTGCTTTACATTGCCATTATTGCTGTGATGGAAGGCTGGGGACAGTGGCGCCAACAGAGAACCTTGGCGAGAGGGTATTGATATGGACTTTACTGTTATTGCAGAAAACTGGCGTTACTTGTTATTAGGAACTTTTCCCGATGGGCCGTTGGAAGGGGCGGCATTGACGCTAGTAATCAGCATTATAGCGGGGACTATCTCCATCGTATTGGGTATTTTGGGTGGCGTTGCTCTGGCAATGTTGCGCGGTTTTTGGGCCAATTTATTGGCAGCAATACTGGGTTTCTTTCGCGCTATTCCGGTCATTATGCTGATTTTCTGGACATATTTCTTGTTGCCTGTCGTATTGGGGATGGAGATCCCTGAAAGTACGACCGTTGTCTGTGCGCTGGCATTGATTACTTCGGCTTATTTAGCACATGGCGTCAAAGCGGGAATTTTAGCGATTGGTGATGGTCAATGGCGGGCAGGGTTATCACTAGGTTTCAATCGTTGGGAAGTCCTGTGGCATATCGTTTTGCCGCAGGCATTGCGTATGATGGTGCCTTCATTTATCAATCAGTGGATTGCGTTAATTAAGGATACTTCATTGGCTTATATCGTTGGCGTGGCGGAATTGTCATTTTTGGCGACTCAAGTGAATAACCGCAGCATGGTTTATCCGATGGAAGTCTTTTTATTCGTTGCGTTGGTTTATTTTGTGATGTGTTTATCACTGGAATTGATTGCCAATTATGTTGCCCGTCACTTCTCAGTGAGGCGTAAAAGTACAAACAATCTTCGGATTTTGACGTAAAAAGTTTTGACCGTGGCGCCTCAAAATTAATATACGCATTAAATTGCAACTTGCAGTTTAATGCGTATATTTACCTAATTGACTTAATTAATAGCGTTTTTCTTTTCCAAATACTGCAATGAGCACCGAAGTCAACAACAGCAATGTCCCCGCTGCGATCAACACCGACAGGAATGAGTGATTGAAAGCTTGTTTTGCTGCCTGGATCAGCGACAGTGCAACCTCTCCCTTTAGCCCTTCTGCGACAATAAGAGCCTCATCAATACTGTTTCGTGCCAGTGCTGGGATGCCCATCTCCGCCGGAAGAGTGAATGAGGCAGAATAGACCGCTACCATTAAACTGCCAAGAGCGGCTATCCCGATTAAACTTCCCAATTCATAGGCGACTTCTTCAATAGAGGCGGCGGTGCCAGCGCTGTTTTCTGGAGCATTCAACATGATGGATGTGGAAGCAGCAGTCATTGCTGCACCAATACCAAAGCCAATGATGCAAAATGCAGTGATTTGCACGAAAAGCGATTGCAGGCCAGCGAGGTAAACAAAGCTCCCCAGTCCGGCAAGGGCGAGTGAAAGCCACATGATCCGTTCAGAACCAAATTTTGGTATCGCAATTCCGGCCAGGGGGCCAGCAATAAAAGAGGCAATCGGAATGGGTAAAATAAATAATCCCGCCAGCAAGGGAGATAGACCCATGGCGAGTTGGAAGCGTTGACTAACAGCAAGTTCCATGCCGACTAGCGCTGCTGTGGAAACGAAAGCAGCGATAACTCCCGCAGTGAAAGTGCGATTGCGGAAAAGCTTGAAATCGATCATGGGGGTTGATGAACTTAACTGGCGACGAATGAAGATGGCCGTGAAAATAATACCTGTGATGCCGACTATCACGGTGGTCAGCAATGAAGGTATTGGTTTGCTTAATTCCTTGATCGCATAGGTGATACTTACCAGGCCAATCATGATTTGCACAGAAGCAATAAGGTCAAAAGAATGGCCTGAATTGTTTGGGCTTTTAGAAATAACGACCAGTGCAAAGCCAAATGCAATGAGAGCAATCGGGACGTTGATCAGGAAAACCGATCCCCACCAGTAATATTCGAGCAGGAATCCGCCGATAACCGGACCAAGCGCGGCACCGCCTGATGCGATAGCAGACCAGATACCAATGGCAAGTGCCCTTTCGTTTGGATCTGCAAATGCGTGCCGGACTATTGCGAGTGTCGCAGGCATCATCATCGCCGCGCCAAAAGCAAGCACCACACGCGCAGCAATCAGAGTGGCGGGGTTGGGGGAAAATGCCGCCATCAACGATGCCACACCGAAAATGGCTAACCCGTTAGTAAACAGTTTTTTTGCACCAAAACGGTCACTTAACGCCCCCATAGCGGGAAGTAACCCTGCAATAGTTAGCGTATAAGCATTCATGATCCACAGTTTTTCTGAAGCAGAAGCATGTAAATCATGCGTCAGCCGTGGCAAAGCGGTGTATAGCACGGTCATATCAATAACAACTAAGAAAAGTGCACTGGAAATAATAGCGAGCACAAGCCAGCGGATATTCGATTTCATAAGCAAATTCACCAATGCGGTTCGGCAACCTTGTCGAACCTTGACTAAATTGTTGACGATCATTATAAATACATACGTATTTAATTAAAAGGAGGTTTGCATGGGACGACGTAAAACAATTGATCGGGAAGTTCTGTTGGATGCAGCGGAACACATTGTCACAACACATGGTGCTGCGGCTCTCACGATTGATGCGTTGGCGAAGGCAGTTGGCATTACCAAGGGGGGAGTACAATACAGTTTTAGCACAAAAGATGGCCTGATTGATGCGATGTTTGAGCGTTGGGAGGCGAGTTATAACGGACAGTTTCATGAAATTGCTGGAGATAACCCCCACCCGCTGACGGCCGTGCGCGCGCATATTGAAGCGACTAGTCGGTCGGATGAAGCATCAACGGCAAAGGCGGCGGGTTTAATGGCTGCTTTATTACAAACACCGGAACATCTTGAATCGACCCGTATCTGGTATCGACAACGCATAGCAGGCTTGGATACAACGACGGAAGAAGGTCGTCAGGCACGTTTGGCGTTTTTAGCTACAGAAGGGGCATTTGTTCTGCGCTTTTTTGGCTTAATGGATATGACAGAGGATGAGTGGAGAGACATCTTTAACGACATTCTTGCAGCTATGTCACCCTGAATTGCTTTTGCCAGATCAATAGCGGACTAATCGAATAAAATATCGTCGCAAAATGAATCCCCTCAAGAATCATAATGTTATTTAACCTATTGATTACACGCATCGCAAACGTTTTCTTTTTTTGCCATTTCAGGGTAACGATTTATATAGGTTTCCTGTAGGATAGGTCGAAAACTTCGTTTTTTGGGAAACAATATACATGAGCACAATAAATTCTGGCTCTGCTCATCGTCAGGGCTTGCTTCAGCGCGTGTTTAAATTAGGGGAACATGGCACGACAGTTCGTACTGAAATCATTGCCGGTTTAACGACGTTTCTGACGATGGTTTATATCGTCTTTGTTAACCCGCAAATTCTGGCGGTGGCAGGTATGGATATTAAAGCCGTATTTGTCACGACCTGTTTAATTGCCGCCGTTGGCAGCATTATGATGGGATTGGTAGCGAATCTGCCTGTTGCCGTTGCACCTGCGATGGGATTGAACGCGTTTTTTGCCTTTGTTGTGGTCGGTGCGATGGGTATTTCGTGGCAGGTTGCCATGGGAGCCATTTTCTGGGGGGCAGTGGGACTATTTATATTGACTCTCTTTCGTGTCCGTTACTGGATGATCGCCAATATTCCATTGAGCCTGCGTGTGGGTATTACCAGTGGTATCGGCCTTTTCATCGCCATGATGGGGCTGAAAAATGCCGGCATTATTGTGGCTAATCCCGACACGATTGTCTCAATCGGCAACTTTGCGTCCCATAATGTTTTGTTAGGAACATTGGGCTTTTTCATCATTGCCATTTTAGCGGCACGTAGTTTCCATGCGGCGGTGTTGGTTTCAATTATCGTGACAACCGGTATCGGCTTGCTGATGGGATATGTGGAATATCACGGTATTTTTGATTTGCCACCCAGTGTGATGAGTGTGGTAGGTAACGTTGATGTCAAAGGCGCACTGGATATTGCGTTGGTTGGTGTAATTTTCTCATTTATGTTGGTGAACTTGTTTGATTCTTCCGGCACATTAATTGGTGTGACGGATAAAGCGGGTATTGCCGACAGCAATGGCAAATTCCCGCGTATGAAACAAGCCTTGTACGTAGACAGTATCAGTTCGGTGGCGGGTTCTTACATAGGAACTTCTTCGGTTACCGCCTATATTGAAAGCTCGTCTGGCGTTTCTGTTGGCGGCAGAACTGGCTTGACGGCGATTGTCGTGGGTATTTTATTCCTGTTGGTGATGTTTATCTCTCCGCTGGCAAGCATGGTGCCTGCCTATGCCACAGCGGGAGCTTTGGTCTATGTGGGCGTTTTAATGACGTCCAGCCTGACAAGGGTAAAATGGAATGATCTGACCGAATCCGTTCCTGCTTTTATCACCGCGGTGATGATGCCATTTAGTTTCTCCATTACTGAAGGCATTGCACTGGGTTTTATCGCTTACTGTGCCATGAAATTGGGTACGGGCAAATGGCGTGAAGTTGGCCCATGTGTTTTTGTCGTGACACTATTGTTTGTATTGAAAATGGTGTTTGTGGATGCCCATTGAGCACGATTGAAACAGTGATTAAGAGAAAGCCTGACAGCAAATTGTGTCAGGCTTGCTGATTATCATTGAATATTCTCAGGAGCGATAAAGCCAATGCAGACAGTGTCGAACTCAGCACTGGGTTGGGCCTGGAAGGAAAACGTTTCTTTGTGACTGAGCACCAATGATGGCCATCGTGCAAACGTATGTTGGAAATCTTCCTCGGCACACTCCTTTCCTCGCTCTCCCACTAGCAAAGCACCATATTTCACTATATTGCTTTCTTTGATATGGCGGTTATAGATATTGGGTGGTACACCATTATCTAATTCCCAGGGTTGCATCGTTTCGGGACGATAGTGGCTATAAAATGTCAGCCATTGATGCAGATATTCGCCACCCACATAACGCAATGGGGTTGGATACAGTTCGTTCCAGCGTTGATCAAGTTGGCTGGCAAAGGTTTTTATGCCAACAAATTTTTGTCCTGCATCACGGACATTTGCCATCATCACACCGACATAACCGATCAATACGAATACACCAAACACCGCCAGCCCCCGTAATGTGCCTCGCAGGGGGTTGTTGGGGAATACCGTTATTGAGCCTGCTAACAGGGCTGGTGAAACGACCATAAAAGGTTGTACCCATTCGGTCATACGCCCACCCTGATTGAAGGAGAACCAGCCGTAAATAATCAGCAGGGGCAGCAGGATCACGATATTAGCCAGCGCATTGGATTGCTGCCTGGGCCAGCCAATCCGTCCACCCAACAGATAAATAATGACACTGACGATAATTAACGGGTAGAACACGGAAAGTAGCGCGCGCGTAGTATGTAAGTTGAACCCTTTCTGAATTTGGGAACCGACCCATTTAAAGGCGGCGAAATCGTTATGCACCAGCCACCAAACGTTCGGCAGGATCAGCGCGAACCAGATGACAATAGCAAGATAAAACAGCGGCTCCCGATAGTTACGGCGTATTTTAGGCACGAATAGTGAGAGCAAAAAGACCGAGCCAACAATAGAAAGCGAAGAATATTTTGCCATCGTTGCCAGCCCTGTGGAGAGGGCGAATGCCAGCCACCATTTGGGGTGATCGTCAATGGCACGCAGGAAAAACAGCAATGACCACGGCCAGAGCATCACTAAAAGGTAATTATCATTATAAGGAATGATATCAAAATTGATGACACCGGATAGGTTCAAAGTCAGCATGGCAAGCCATGCGAGTACAACTTTACCCGTCAGCCGGAAAGCCAGTTGCCAAACCCCAAGCATCCCGATGGCAATAGCAACAAAGTGGGTGAAATACCAATAAAAACTGAGAGAAATGTTGCTGATAGAGATAGCGGGTAGCATGATGGCTCCCACTAGCCATGGATTTTTGGGTGAACCCCATTCCCCATTAATACCCCAGTTCAAGGCTTCTACGGCATCATAGGGAACAGTGGGATCGAGAAAGTAACTTGCTATTATCCACAAAACAGCATAACCAGTGACCCAAAGATACAATGGCATACGATAAGAAGAGGTATCAAAAAAACGCATGGTAGCCTGAAAATATTATTTGAGTTAAATCTATCCATAATACTAGACGAAATTTAAACGATAAGTGAATGACATTGGATGTTAAAGGGAGTTTCTGTTAGATTCCGCCGAAAATATCTTGATAAAAATGAGTTGAGTCACACGCTATGAGCCCATTAAAGAAAAAATCACCGGCGAAACCTTCCGCTGGTAAGCAAAAAAGAAAAAGTCGCGCAGAGCTGGATGCAGAAGGTCGCGAACGTAAACGCCAGAAAAAACGTCGTGGTAAACTGTCAGGCAGCCGTCATAACGGTCATGACGGTAATAAAAAGCATCCAGTAGCCAGACAGGAAAAAGATCCACGTATCGGCAGTAAGGTTCCGGTTCCTCTGCTCGTCGGTGAGCAAGAAAGGGTAGTGAAACCAACGGCTAAACCGGCTGTAGAGAAACAGAAGCCGCGCCTGTCACCGCAGGAAGAGCTGGACATGTTGGAAAATGATGAGCGATTGGATGACTTGTTGGCACGCCTTGAACAGGGTGAAAAACTGTCTCAGGAAGACAATGCTTATGTCGACAATATGCTCGATCGCATTGATACCCTGATGGAAGAGTTGGGTATTGCGCTGGAAGAAGAGGACGGCGAGGAAGAACCACAGGAAGATATCATGCAATTGCTGAAGGGTAAGTAACGCCTTCATCAATGAATTGTGATCGTAAAAGGCGGGTTCATTCTGATAACCATGATATTAATAACCACAATATCAGTATGTTATTTATTGTGGTTATTGGGTAAACTATGGCGGCTATCGCAACGTAAACGTCGGTTGCGTATTATCATCATGGCACGACGTTTCGATTCCACGAAAATGTTGCGTTTTGATGGGCGAAAACAGCGGAAGGAATAAGCATGTCAGAGCAAGCCATTGTTTGGGATCTGCCTTTGATCCAAAAATACAACTATTCAGGTCCTCGTTATACTTCGTATCCAACAGCATTGGAGTTTAACCAACACTACGATGCATCTGCTTTTGCTCAGGCTGCTGTCCGTTATCCTGATCGTCCGCTTTCCCTCTATATTCATATCCCATTTTGCCATAAGCTTTGTTATTTCTGTGGTTGCAATAAGCTGGTTACGCGCCAAAAGCACAAGGCGGATGACTATCTGAATGTGCTGGAAAAAGAGATTACAGCCCGTGCCAAATTATTTTCCCAGCGGAAAGTCAGCCAGATGCACTGGGGCGGAGGCACGCCGACCTATCTGGACAAAACGCAGATCAGTCGATTGATGTCGATGCTGCGCAGCCATTTCCATTTTCTGCCTGATGCTGAACTTTCCATTGAAATTGATCCGCGTGAAATTGAACTCGATGTCATTGATCACTTGCATCACGAAGGCTTTAATCGCCTGAGTATGGGGGTGCAGGATTTCAATAAAGATGTACAACGTTTGGTGAATCGAGAGCAGGATGAAGCGTTTATTTTCGCACTGATCAAGCGCGCCCGTGAAACAGGTTTTACATCCACCAGCATTGATCTGATTTATGGCCTGCCGAAACAGACAGCCGAAAGTTTTTCCTTTACCTTGCAGCGGGTGTTGGCCTTGTCTCCTGATCGTTTAAGTGTCTTCAACTATGCTCACTTACCGAATTTATTTGCGGCACAGCGCAAGATTAAGGAGCAGGATTTACCCACTGCGGCGCAGAAGTTGGATATCTTGCAAGAAACGATTGCGACCCTGACAGGGAATGGCTATCAGTTTATTGGGATGGATCACTTTGCTCGTCCTGATGATGAATTGGCGATTGCGCAACGCCAAGGCATCTTGCACCGTAACTTCCAGGGATATACCACGCAGGGGGAATGCGATTTACTGGGTATGGGGGTTTCCGCGATCAGTATGCTGGGGGATAGTTACGCCCAGAACCAGAAAGACCTAAAAACTTACTATGCGGCGGTGGACGCACAGGGCCATGCTTTATGGCGTGGTTTATCCTTGACGCAAGATGATTGCATTCGCCGTGATGTGATTAAGGCATTAATCTGTAACTTTCGGCTGAATTTTGCGGATATTGAGCGGTGTTATGGGCTGAATTTCACGGATTATTTTGCCGAAGACCTGCAATTGTTGGCACCGTTGGCAGCAGATGGGTTAGTTGAAGTGACTGAATCGCAGATTCAGGTATCCCCGAAAGGGCGATTGCTGATACGTAATATTTGTATGTGTTTTGATAGCTATCTGCGTATTCAGATGCGGCAGCGGCAATTTTCGCGGGTGATATGAGGGCTTAATTTTCTATTGAAATATCTAACACATTACGATTGGCTGAGATAGGCGAATCTAAACACTTCCGATAAAAATCAGAGGTAAGTAACTATGGAAAAAGTAACAGAAGAATTAATGATAGAACATGGTTTTACATTAAAGGAAATAAATCAAATAAAATCTGTTTCTCAGCGGTCTGGTCACGATATAAAAAAAGAAATTATGATTCTAAGTAATAGTTTTTATAGGTTGATATGGGTTTTTCTTATTATTTTATTTTCTATTGTTTCTGCCATTTTTTTTGTTCCAGATGTTGATTATTTAACTATCTCATTAACATTTTTAATTTCTATTTTTCTTGTGTTATTATTTTCCTCCCCAAGTTTAAGATACAAATCCTTTATGTTTATAAGAAAACATAAAGGATAGATTTATATCTTTATTGTTTTTTTATTATAATTTGGATCGTTGTAACTAGGATCATCATGAATAATAGCACCAAAATTTTCTTGAATATTACTTACGCCATGAAGTACGAGAAAAGCACCTGCTACAGTTACCCAAAGGAGCGCCAATTACAGAAGCATCTCCTGCTAGCATAATGCCTAAGCCTGCAATAAATTGAGTTGCTCCCGTGATCAAACCAATCCCTTTTAGTACATAATTATAAAAACCAAGTCCTTCACTACTTTTTCTTATTTCAATAGACACATATTGTTCGTAATTACCGTATTGTAATACATGTTCTTGATCACTTAGCACAATTATAATCAGATGTTTCTTATCGCCCTGAGTGTAAAATTATTCTTTGCTTCTTGGTTAGAGAAGAACTACAATGCAGTTGCGGTTTTTTATCAAAAAGTCAAGTAACTAAAAGACAGGCTTAATTACAAATAATTAAGAAAAACAAGGAGTGAAAAAATGAATAATGAAAAAATAGAAGAGTTAATGAAAAAAAGTGGTTTTACTTTAAATGACATGAAATTATTAAAAGCTATAAATAAGAGAAATGGTACTACATTACTAAATGAAATGATGAATTTGGAAAATAGATTTTATAGACTCTTGTTTATTCTTCCTTTGGCATTTATGGTTTTAGCGTTCTTTTTTTTAATGGCAGGTGAGGCTAATTTTAAAGGATTCTTTATCGCTATTGTTATTTTAATGCCTCTTGCTATATTTATAACCTCTTTCAGATTGGCTTATAAGTCATTTATATTTATGCGAAAATATAAACGACTGTAAAATTATTCTTATTCAATTGGGGTGTTATATGCGTCGTAGAGTGATTTTAATGTTACTCCATCTGCGGATATTTCAAATGTTAGAGCATAGCCACCCATAGTTTTATAACTGGTTATATAATCGTCATTTATATAATAAAATAATCTCCATGTCTCAGGTTTTAACACATTTCTAAATACTCCGTATCCAGAAAGAGCTATATCTACACCACCATAAACTAAATTTGCCGTTCTTTTATCGAACCCAATGAAATTAAAAGCATGTTCATAACCTAACCTCAAATAGCCTTTATAATCTGCATCGTTATTAAGTAATGATGTTAAATTTTCTTCAAAATTTCCTGCACCTTGAACAATGAGCGCTGAACCTGCTACATAGCCAACGACCGTTGCACTTGTTGTGGTTACAATAGCAAGACCTGTGATAAATTGCACTGCTCCGGCGACTAAGCCAACTCCTTTTAGAACATAAGTGTACGCGTCATTCTCTTTTTTTATTTCAATGGCTGCATATTTTTGAGCTATATTATTTCTTATAATATTTTCTTGCTGAGATAAATATAACCGTTCTTGTTTTAAATTTTGTATCGCTCGTGATTTATCGGATTCAGAAGATGATTGGCTTAGTATTGTATCTAAATTGTAATCAATAAATTTTTTAATTTCATTTTGAAATTTTCTTTTAACTGAGAAATTTTCCAGAAATGTTGACGCTGATAATGCAGCTTCAGTTACACTTCGAGCAGTTAATGCTCCCATTACAGAGAAATAATCATTATTTCTATTTATAAACATGTTTAATATACCCTATCATCCCAGATGCTATAACCACTAGTGCCAGTTAAGTGATGTTGCCATGCGATGCTTTTGTATTTAAATGAGACACTTTCTAAGGGTTGTGCATCATTATGAGTTGATGAGTTAGGGCAAATAATATCGATATTACAAATTGTTGCACCTGTGACTTTTATAGAAAAATAAAGAGATAATCCACCATTGCTATCTGTTCTGTACATATTAAACATACATTCTAGCTCTTCATTATCTGATATTGCTACTCCTAGCAATGGAGTTGACTTATCTATTGGTTTTTTTATGTTAATAGGAAAGTGATTGACATTTTGTTCTCTGGATAAAGAGCAGGGCGCGAGCATACTTTGATTAATATTTGCACTTAAAATGTCAGCGTTGTTCTTTAACTCTTTTGTTAACTATAAATGTCTAAAGAACTGTAATTTAGTTTAATTATTACCCGATATAAAATTGTGATAATAAAATATTAAAATTATTAATCTTTAAAAGGCAGTAAAAATAGTGTGCTCGCGCCCTGCGGTTTCCGGCCAGACAAAAAGGAGATGTTAGGTTAGAATTTTCGAGAACTGTTTCAATACGGATATCATGCAGCCAATGCTCGAAAAAGTTGTATTCGTAGGTAAAGCGGTCACCGGCATCAAATCCAAAATCATCCAGTATAATTTTGTAGGGATTATCCGGGAAACCAATCCCATCAGAATAGGAAATACCATAATTTTTTCCATAAATACGGAATTGATGCAGGTGATCATCCTGCCATCCCTGCGCGATCTGAATAATATAGGGGTCCTGTGGAAGAACCCCATACTATTTCCTTTTTTTATCTAGGCTGCGTCCCTTAATATAAATTAGAAGTATTATCATCCAGTTGATTTTAATATTGAGACAAAATGATGGTACTCTACGACATTCCTGATGATGCTTAGTGAGTGATAGAACCTTGTCTACCGTCCGTCCGTTCGTTCAGAGCGGGCGGTACGTCCACATGTTGAACATCATCGTCGTATAATGAATGGCATGTTCTGGGTGTTATGTTCAGGCGCGCCCTGTGTTAAACAGTTTCGTGTGTTCAGATGCCGCCCACGCCTTGATGTGCCTCATGGTGTTTCCCCAAATGAAAAGTGCCGTGCGGCCTCTTCCAGACGTTTAATACTGCGTTTGTCGTATTGTTGTGTTGTGACCACACTGGCGTGCCCGAGCGCTTCCTTCACTGCCAGGATATCTTCGCCATTTTCCAGCAGCAGGGACGCATAGGAATGCCTCAAGTCATGCGGGGTAAATGATTTCAGTGACAGCTTGAACACCAGTTGTTCAATGATAAAGCCTATCCCGTTGGTGGTTATTCTATCACTGGTCACGTCATCGTTTTTTCGGATACGGGTAAATAGTGCCCCATTATGGTCGCCCCGCACGGTGTCCACCCACAGGTGCATTCGCTGGGCGGTTTCGGGCGGCATATAGTTGATACGCTCCTTGTTGCCTTTCCCGTGTATGTTGATTTTGTTTAATTCAAAATCAATATGCCCCCTATCGAGGCCTGCCACTTCGGAACGCCGCAGCCCACAGCCGAACATGAGCGAGATGAGCGCCGCATCCCGTATCGCCGCGCCCGTCGACTGGCTATCCAAAAAGGTAAATATTTTTTTCACTTCTGACCGTTCCAGCATCCTGCCACGACTGACCCGTGACCCCCTGACCCGTTTGATGTTTTTGATGTCATGGTAATGATCGGCCTCCATCAGACGTGATGCCCTCGCTTCTTCAGCGACCCCTTTGATGGCGCAGAGAATGAGGTTAATGGTATTGGGGGCTTTGTGTTCGTTCAACAGACGCTGGATCACCACCTGTACCGTATCCCGTGTCAGCGAGGGCCAGTCAAAACTTAACGGTTCGCTGCACCCGAACATGGCGGAAACGGTCGCCAGACAGGAACGCAGGGTTTTCTGGCTTTTCTTTGATCGCAACCGCAGCAAATAACTCAGCGCGGGATTGTTCAGTGTTCCGGTTTCGTTTTTTACATAAACACTATTTGTGACATTGTCACTAAACATCAACTCATGTCGATTGGTAATAAAACAGAGTCCGATTTTGATTTTAAACGCGAATCGTTACAAGTAGGCTTTAGGATATAATTTAATGTAGTAGCTATCCAAATCGTCATTATCCAACTGAGCTATTAATCTAAAATCTTTAGATAGCCAAACCGCCAGAGCCGACGCGAAAATTAACATAGAAAATAATGTTAGTGAGAGTTCTAATTTACCAGAATCAACCATTAATGTAGATATGGCTACGCCTGCTGGAATTGGAAGAATACAAATGGCTAGAAAAATGGATTCAAAGGAGCTTCTTAAGTCAGCTGGAGTTGCTGAACAGCGGATTTTTGTTGTGTTTATATTATAAATAACCACCCCTGCGCCAGCAAATAACAACCCTAGGAACAAAGAGTAGATATTGTCAGCAATCAGTATTAGTAGCAAGCTGGCACCGACAGTAGCTATACTGAAAACAGTTGTAATTCTAACGCCAAATACATTATTTAATCTTTTACAAAAAAGAGCACTACCTAAAAACATACCTATGCCAAACATTGCCTCAGATAGACCTATTTCTAACGCGGTATAACCATACCTATCTATGATTAATATCGGGGTAATATACATCAATGTTGGCGTGAGAATGAAATTTGACATGGCTGAAACCGTAACCATAACTCTTTCAACATTATTTATTGCTAATGCTTTAATAGCTGACCAACTTTTGTGGTTGGAGTTTTTAAAAGAAAGCTCATTTGTCTTAACTATTATGAATGCTAAACATGAAACGCCGATAGATACGATTAATATTCTAATTGTTTGTTCGGCTGAAAATACGCTAATAACAAACCCTGATATGGCTGCACCCAAGATAGTGTTGATTGAATTTACAAAGCCTCTAATTCTAAAAGCCCTTTCAGTATCCTTTCCGGTATATAAGTTTGGGATAATGCTAGAGCCTATAGGTTGAATGGTTATGCTAAATAGAGATGTCGCTATATAAATAAGACCTAGCTGCAATGGCTCGACGCTACCACCAAATTCAAGGGTTATGAGGCATAAAAAACTTGCAGCTGAACAAAAAACGGGGACTGTTTTTTTTCTGAATCGGTCAGAAAATAACCCCATGAAAATAAGAGTTAAAACCTGTAGTAGCCAAGATATGGATATGAACCAACCGAGTTCAATCTTTAATTGGTAGTGTTGTATCATAACCCAAGCAAGTAATATGCCTATAGCACGACAAGATGATGTGAAGATAATGTCAGCCGATTGATATAAATAAAAGTTCTTATGCTTCATTATCGTTTCCACGCTGAAATTTTTTCCAAGTATCATCAAAAATCACAGCTGCGTTCATAGCCCTAGTAAAACCAGAAAAAATCGAGTTTTGTATTAAAATTTCCTCCATGTCCTCTCTCGTAAACCCAAGCCTATACGCGGCGTAACTCTGGAAAGATAACTGCCGCTCAGCTCCACCAATAGCAATCAAGGCGGATATAGTGGCAATGTGCCGTTCTCTTGTGGTCAGCACGCCTCTTTGATAAGCATCTTGGTATATGCTTTTGATCAGCCGCTCTACAAGGTCTGGAGCGATTGGATACAAATCTTCCCTTAGCCTTCTTAGGGAATCACCATTAAATTCACTCATCAAATCAATGGTTTTTTGGTCAAGAGAATCAATAAATTCCATCCAATATTGCCTCTATTTCTGAATTGCAAGCATCAATGATATTTTTTCCAGCATTGGTAAGTACTCCCTTGTTGCTTATAACACCATAGCAATCTTTGAATTGTCGAACATTTTGTTCTAAATTAATGATTGCTTTGGTGTTGCTAGGGTCGGATTTTACCAACTTGTTAAAGAAACAAGATATTCTATATAAAACAAAAGCAGCATGATAAATTCCATTCATTGTTCTCAAACCAGTCCTGAGAGGTGATGGATACCTTTCTCTATCATCATTCAATACTATTTCATCAAGAGTCATTATAGACAGTAGAACCTGATGAGCAGACTCATGTATTATTTTGTCAACTAAAAAGTATATGTTGTCGCCTTTACATATTTCTTCATTGATAAATACAGTTCCAAGTTTGTTGAAATCACTGCCTGAATAAACGATGTTGCTATCTCTTTTATGAGTTCTGAATATAAAAAACTCATCAACTATTTTAATTAGTTCTCGATATAGCTCTGAGTCAATATCCAATATTATTTTGAAGGCTTCGTTTAGGCTGTTTCGGATAAGACTTTCATTTTCAATCTCTATATCTACATACTCAAAATCGTAAACATCATCATTAATTTTTGAGTAGAAATCGAACATGCCTGTTGGCAGGTTTTCTTTGTTCCCAACTATAACTTTAGTTGTCGGTGTTATGTTTAGTAATGGAATTAGATTGAAGCATTGGTGAATACGATGTACGGATTGATTTTCGATTGCCTTGCCGATTTCTTTGATTATGTAAAATAAGAATCCACTTGAATAGCGCTTGTTTCTAGCTTTGTAAATGAAATCAAAAACTTCTGCGATGATGTTTTTATCTAAAACATCATCGCAAACGTATAATACATACTCTAATGATGAGAGTAGTTTTTCTTGTGTGGAATTTTTTAGATATTCAGATTGATTGTAACTTGGATGATGAGTGAAATTCATAATGAACGTCCCTTAAGTAGATAAGCAACTTAACGCTGCTTATCTACTTATAAAGTTACTATTTAGTACCAATGGTCATAATGGTGAGGCAAGTAGATTTATTTTTCAGACCAATAATTTTTTGAGTATCGAATTTTTTTAGCATGATAATACCCTTATGTTAATGTTGTTTTGTGGCCGCTTTTTTGCGACCAAGGGAACATACCAAGCGAGGATCATTAATTCAACACATTCGTTTGCTTTTTGTTAAGCAAGGGTTAAACAATGGTTAAATTAATGTCATTTTACGCGGGTGTAAAAAACGGAGGAGTTCTCCTTATAGGGTGTCAAAGTCGAGCATCGCGTTACTTAACAAATTAACAAAGTTACCATTTTTGGCAGTTCTGCCATTGCCCCCCTTGTAGGCGGTCAAATCCCTGTAGGTGTAGCCCTTTACGAGAGCATAAAAATGTGTGGGGCACCCTGTTCAATCGGCGATATAATGAGCAATTAAACCTGTTTTTCCATGAAAATTTATGTCGTTAAAATCGCCCTTCGGGGGATCAGCCCAATGGGCTGGCGCCGATTCAGGCTATCAGGCGAGACATCTTTAGCCGCTTTTCATTATATTATTCAGCTCGCGCAGGGATGGCAGGATGATCACCTTCACCAATTCCGTATTTATGCTAAAGATTACGGCATTTCCTACTCCGGCGGGATTGCATTTCCTGATAACCCTTACAAAATCACGCTGGATGACTTTGAATTTGATGCCGGTGACCATTTTACCTACGAGTACAACTTTTTCGAGCACTGGTTTCACGATATCCGTATTGAAACTGTTCTCGAAAACGCTAACTTGAAGTCACCCTTTTGTTTGGCCGGAAACAGATGCCCGGGGCGACGTTAGCCGATGAGGTAGCCATCCCCAGAGAGGACAGCACCATGCAATTCACAATCCAAATCGCGATGGTCGATAAATCGGGGCATCGCCATACTGAGACTCTATTCACGATAGAAAAACAGAAGGATTCCCCCAATGACATCTTTCCCTGTCTGAATCCAAATTGCTTTTGAATGCTATCCAGCAATCGGTGATCCAGAAACAGGCGGCTGAATACCTGAATGAAAATCGTGTTTGCCCTCATTGTCAACGAAACCGGCGGATAAAAGGCAAACAGACCATTCAATACCGTACCTTGTTTGGCATTATTCCCGTGGAGGGATTTCGGGTTTACCGGTGTGCGTGTGAGAAACATTCAACCCAAACCGTTAGCCTGCTCAATCACTGGTGTGATACGCATACTCATCCGGAACTTAAATACATAGAAACCCGGTGGGCATCACTGATGTCTTATGGATTGACCGCCAATCTGCTCAAAGATATTCTCCTGGTGGGAGAACACGTTAATGCCGCCACCGTCAGAAATCATCTTTGCCAGACAGCCAAGAGACAAGAGGCTGAATTAGAGGGGTTACCTGATTTTCTCACCGGCGATCCCAGAGAATGGGAAAACTTACCTAAACCGGGAAAACCGATGACGGTGGGCATTGATGGCGGCTACGTCAGAAATCGGGACGACAGAAAACATCATTTCGAAGTCATCGCCGGAAAATCATTCGCAGCTAATGTTCCGACCAAACGTTTTGGTTTTGTGCAATGTCTGGAAAATCATCCCCGAAGAAAACTCATTGCCCAGTTATCTTTACAGGGAATGCAGGCGAATCAACAAATTACTTTCTTATCGGATGGTGCTGATAATCTCAGGGATCTGCAATTTAACCTGTACCCCGAATCCCAGCACGTATTGGATTGGTTTCATATCACGATGCGTCTGACAGTACTAAAACAATATGCCAAAGGAGTATCAAAAAGCGCACCTGAACTCGGTGCAGAATTATTGGACTTTTTGACCAGTACAAAATGGTATCTTTGGCATGGAAATGTGATGAAGGCATTAGAACACCTGGATGATTGTGCCGCTATGTGTGATGAGGACATATTGCATTATGAAAATAAGAAATCCTTGTCAAAACATTTCGATGAAATGTATACCTATATTGAAAATAACTGCATGATGATCCCGAATTACGGTGAAATGTACCGATATGGTGAACCCATTTCCTCGTCATTTGTTGAATCGGCAATCAATGAAGTCATCGCTAAACGGATGGTGAAAAAGCAGCAAATGCAGTGGAGCCAACAAGGCGCACATTATTTACTCCAGACACGCACAGCGGTACTTAATAAACCTCAGCTTCGTTTAAAGATAGCGATCTCATTATCCCGTAGATTCAAGCTCGGTTTTTTAGGTTGGAATGTATAAGCAATAAGGCCGGCAGCGATTTCCAACAAAAACCCGAGCTGACTGCGATGCCTTGAATGCTCTATCTGAGAAATATTTTTGAGCTGGTCGACGACCGTTTCTATCAAAAATCGCCGTCTTAACATCAACCTATCCCAGAGAGATAAGGCTTTGGCTTTCATATTACTCCGGACATTCGTGATTAAAGTGACACCTTCCGCTTCTAACTCATCGCATAAATCTTGGGACAAATACCCTTTATCACCATACAAACATCCTGTGAGTCCTTTTGCCAGCGTGCTGACTGGCTGACGATCATCCTTATTTCCTGCGGTGAGTTTCACGGCTAACAATTCACCGCAATCATTGATAACCAAATGAAGTTTAAAGCCATAAAACCAGCCTGTACTCGTCTTACCTCGTTGCGCCATCCCTTCAAATACCCGATGACGGGGAATTCGAAGATTGTGACAAACAGCAATTTTGGTGGAATCAATAAAAGCAATTCCTTGAGTGTGTGCCTTACGTGATGAAAGAAAAGCACATAAAGGGATCAGTGCCCTTTTCTTCAGGGTGAGGATACGCGTATAGCTAACTAGTCCGGGAAAATAGGCTGTAAGATATTGTTTTACATGTTTAATATAAAATGTTTTAAAATCACGATAATGACTCATATGAAATAAAATGAGGATCATCATGACTTCACTGAGAGAAAGGCAGGGCGAGAGCATACTTTGATTAATATTTGCACTTAAAATGTCAGCATTGTTCTTTAACTCTTTTGTTAACTATAAATGTCTAAAGAACTGTAATTTAGTTTAATTATTACCCGATATAAAACTGTAATAATCAAATATTGAAAATTATTAATCTTTAAAAAGCAGTAAAAATAGTGTGCTCGCGCCCTGGAGAGAAAGGGACGCTTCGCGGTGCCGTTTGCGTAATCCATTTTCAATGAGTTGTTGATGCCAGAGAGGGATAAATTTTTGGCAAAAGTCATCGACGCAGCAGTAAAGTTCTTCTAAATTATACATGCCTGAGGATCTCCACAATTTTGTTTTCTTTAGTAAAAACTTTGATCGTGCCTCAGGCACTTTAGTTCCCTTCTCTTAAGCGAAGCTCAGGTTTATTATGTAATAGTATGGTTTTTCTTTGGGTTTTTATTTCTTAAATTTCGCTTAAATAATCTATACCCATCTCACTTCAAGTTGTAATTTACAACACGATATGAAACCTGATTTCTTCCCGCTTCGCGGGAAGAAATCACACGCATCTTGAAGTTAGATTGGTATATATGTAATTTTAATTGTTAAATGAGTTAGAGAAATGGCAAAGTGCTGAATAATACACACGGCAATTTTAGAATAGCCCCAATTCCTTCAATTTCCGCGTTATTGTATTTCTTCCCCAGCCCAGTAAACGGGCGGCTTCCTGTTTATGTCCGTTGGTATATTCCAGTGCGCAATTAAGCAAAGTGCGTTCCAGCAATGGTAAGGCATCGGCAAGGAGATCCGTTTTTCCCTCTTTTAAGGCATGTTGTGCCCATTCAGCCAACAGTTGTGGCCAGTTTTCAGGTAGCGTGGCGCGTGAAATCGGGGCGTTTCCTGTTTGTCCTGTCGATTGGTTGTTAATCAGGTCAGCGGGCAGATCCTGTACTAGTATCTCCTTGCTTGCCGCCATCACGGTTAGCCAGCGACAAACATTTTCCAACTGGCGGACATTGCCTGACCATGGCAAGCGCATCAGGGCGAGTTCTGTATCAGGATGCAGCACCTTGGCTTCAACGCCCAGCTCTTTGGCAGTTTGTTGCAGGAAATGGTGTGCCAGACGAGGTATATCTTCGACTCTGTCCCGCAAAGGCGGTAGCTGGACGCGAATCACATTCAGACGATGGTAGAGGTCTTCCCTGAATTTACCTTCTGCAACACGTTGCTCAAGGTTCTGGTGAGTGGCAGCGATAATACGGACATCCACCTTCACCGGTGCATAGCCCCCGACACGATAAAATTGCCCTTCAGCCAGAACCCGCAGCAGGCGAGTCTGGATATCCAGCGGCATATCACCAATTTCATCTAAAAACAGTGAACCCCCATTGGCTTGCTCAAAACGACCGTGACGTACTTGATTGGCACCTGTGAACGCACCTTTTTCGTGACCAAACAGTTCGGATTCAATCAGATCTTTCGGGATTGCCGCCATATTCAGGGCAATAAAGGGGGCTGAGGCGCGTGGACTGTGGCGGTGAAGGGCATGGGCAACCAGCTCTTTTCCTGTGCCGGATTCACCATTGATTAACACACTGATGGAGGAACGGGAGAGGCGGCCGATAATTCGGTATACCTCCTGCATAGCGGGGGCTTCTCCGATCATATCTGAAACCGATACCGGCAACCGTGGATTGGAGGCTGATTGATGTTGTTCCCGATAATGACTCAGTGCTCGTTCAACCAGCGCAACAGTTTCATCAATATCGAAAGGCTTTGGCAGATAATCGAATGCGCCATGTTGATAAGCACTGACAGCGGCATCCAGATCAGAATGGGCCGTCATAATGATGACCGGAAGCTGTGGGTAGTTCTGCTTGATCTGGTTGAGCAAACTTAGTCCGTCCAATCCGGGCATACGGATATCCGACAGAATAACTTCTGGATTACCCTGTCCTAGCGCAGCCAATACGGTATCGGCATTTTCAAAACTGATACACTCCATCCCTGCGCCACTCAACGCCCGTTCAAGTACCCAGCGGATAGAACTGTCATCATCAACGATCCAAACTTTTCCTCGTTGCATTGTCACCCCCTACTTAACGGTTATTTCTTGATCGGCAGGTAAATGGAAAATTCTGTATGCCCTGGCCAACTGGTAAATTCAATTTTGCCCGCATGTTGGTCGATAAGATTACGTGCTATGGATAAGCCAAGTCCAGTGCCTCCTGCATACCCGCTGACCATCGGGTAAAAAAGCGTATCCTGAATATTGGGAGGAATACCAGGCCCATTATCTGCAATATCAATTCGGGCCGCCAAGCGGTAACGTACACCCTGTAAGGTAATCTGGAATGCGGTTCGCGTTCTCAGGGTGATAATTCCTCCTTTCTCATCCAGTGCTTGTAGGGCATTGCGGGTGATATTCAGCAATACCTGTTCAATCTGGTCAGGATAATGTGCCAGTTCAGGCAAACTCGGATCATAGTCTTTAATCAGCGTGACATTGGCAGGCATTTCCAGTGAGACCAGTTGACAAACCCGTTCAACCACATGGTGAATGCTCTGACGGGTTTGGAAGCCAGGGTGCTGTGGCCCCAGCAATCGATCAACAAGGTTGCGCAACCTGTCTGCCTGCTCAATGATCACTTGGGTATATTCCCTCAAGGACGGATCTGGCAGAGCCTTGGCAAGTAACTGTGCAGCGCCCCGCAGCCCACCGAGAGGATTTTTGATTTCATGTGCCAGCCCCCGAACCAGTTCCCGCGCAGCCGCCTGCTGTGCTTGTTGGATCTGCTCTTGGCTTAACCGGCGTTGACTGTCCATAGATGCCAGTTCCAGCAGGATAAACTGTTCGGAAATTGGTTGGGCACTGAGCGACATCACATGAGAGTGATTATTGATCACTAATATGACTTCGTTATCGGTAAAGCCATGACCGTTGATCAAACTGGAACGCATCAATTCTGTATCCAGTGAAATATAGCTAAACAGGATAGGAAGAGGCGTGCCGAATAATTTACGGGAACTTTGTGCCAGAAGTTGCATAGCAGAATGATTGGCGTAGCGAATAATCAAATCATTATCCAGTACCAGGACGTTGTTTATCTGTGAGTCGAGAATCTGTTCTGCTTTGGGCACACTAATCATGGTCATTCAGTTCCTGCACTTTTTTGGTGCATTGTAGCTTATTTAAGCATAGTTCGATGAATCCTTTTGCTCAGCATATATCGTCAATCATGATGTAGTTGTGTATATGCGAGGAAAAAAGCCCATCCAAAGATGGGCCAAAAGTTTCACGGCAACAAAAAAACACGAGTAATGTCATCACGTTATGCAACATTACCTAATAAGGCACTACACACTGTAATACAGTTCAAATTCCAGGGGATGTGGTGTCATGCGGACACGTTCAATTTCCCCGTTCAATAAATTGATATAAGCATCAATTGTATCATCAGTGAAAACACCGCCACGCGTCAGGAATTCGCGGTCGGCATCCAATGCGGCCAGCGCTTCTTCCAAAGAAGAGGCCACGGTTGGGATCTCTTGGGCTTCTTCTGCGGGTAGGTCATACAAGTTTTTATCCATCGCATCACCTGGATGGATTTTGTTGATGATGCCATCCAAACCTGCCATCAACAGGGCAGAAAAGGCCAGATAAGGGTTTGCTGCGGGATCAGGGAAACGCACTTCAATACGGCGAGCTTTAGCGCTGGCGACCACAGGAATACGGATAGAGGCAGAACGGTTACGGGCAGAATAGGCCAGCATCACCGGCGCTTCAAAACCAGGTACCAGACGTTTGTACGAGTTAGTTGTTGGGTTGGTAAAGGCGTTTAACGCACGGGCGTGTTTGATGACACCGCCAATATAGTAAAGCGCCATTTCGGACAAGCCACCGTATTTGTCACCTGCAAACAGGTTAGTGCCATTTTTGGACAGTGACATATGACAGTGCATACCTGAACCATTATCGCCCACCAACGGTTTTGGCATAAATGTCGCGGTCTTACCAAATTTATGGGCAACGTTATGAACCACATATTTATAAATCTGGGTTTCATCCGCTTTTTTGGTCATGGTATTAAAGCGGGTGGCCACTTCGTTTTGTCCGGCAGTTGCAACCTCATGATGGTGGGCTTCAACGACCAAACCCATTTTTTCCATGGTCAGGCACATGGCTGAACGCAGGTCTTGGGAAGAATCCACAGGAGGAACCGGAAAGTATCCTCCTTTAATACCAGGACGATGGCCTTTGTTACCACCTTCATAGCGTGTGCCGCTGTTCCAGGCGGCTTCCGTATCATCAATATGGTAGTAAGAGCCAGAGATGGAGCTGCCGAAACGGATATCATCGAACAAGAAGAATTCGGGTTCTGGACCGAATAAAACGGTATCAGCAATATCGCTTGCCCGCAGGAAATCTTCTGCGCGTTTCGCAATGGAGCGAGGATCGCGGCTATAGCCTTGCATGGTGCCAGGTTCGAGGATATCGCAGCGCAGGATGAGGGTAGCATCATTAAAGAAGGGATCCAGCATCGCGGTGCTTGGATCTGGCATTAACACCATGTCGGATTCATTGATACCTTTCCAGCCACCGATAGATGAACCGTCAAACATTTTGCCATCTTCAAAGAAGTCTTCATCAACTTGGTGGGCGGGAATAGTGATATGTTGTTCTTTACCTTTAGTATCAGTAAAACGTAAGTCAATAAACTTCACCTGATGTTCTTCAATCATGGACAAAACATGTTCAGCGGACATACTGGCTCTCCTGGTTACATCGGCCTGATAAAACGGAGCGAGAAATAGGCCGTTTTATCTTAAAAGTTAAGGGCAATTGTGGATCTCGGTATGATCAATTTTATAGAACCACTATTAGCAGAGATAAATGCGAAAAGTGTGCCAATATTTAAAAATCATTTAATATCAATGTGATAAAAATGTATGGCAGAAGGGAAGAGAAATAAGATGAATAATATAGCGTGTGGCTTTAGGTATTTTGCACCAAATTGGTGATTTTCCATAATGTGATCGCATTATTATGGTGCAACTGGCCGACTGAAATTTCACAAATTTGCTTATCACGCAATCAATTGATATGTTGTTATTATATCAATTGAATATTTGGAGGCTCGCATGGTCTTTACTATCAAAGAATATCAGGCCACTCGTGATACCAACACCAACTTATGGAAAGCCGTTGGAATACCTTCCCGTGGTGCAAAATTGCACCAAGCCTTACGGGAAGGAATGCCCTATGCTGTCTACACCAAACTTGCTGCTGTAGCTGGTCTGGAACTCAAGGAACTCGCGAAGTATGTTGCCATTCCCCAGGCTACGTTGCAGCGCCGAGCCAAACTTGGCCGATTCAAAACGGATGAGAGCGATAGGCTGTACCGCTTTGCAGAAGTTCTGAAAGCCGCGACTGCTCTGTTTGAAGGTGACACAGAGCGAGCTTGTCAATGGTTACTCAATCCTGCTCGTGGTCTTGGTGGTCGCAAGCCTGTAGAGATGATCGCCATCTCCGCTGAGGCGGAAGCTGTGTTGGACTTGATTGGTCGCCTGGAACATGGTGTCTTTGTATGAATGAGATTGTTGCTTACCGGCTTATCAAGAGGAAATGGCGGGGGGCTGCTTTCGATGGTGAGGGAGCACGTCTTTACGGTGGTCGCTGGAATAGCCGAGGACGACCTTGTGTATATCTGGCGAGTTCGGAATCATTGGCATTGTTGGAAGTTATGGTTCACCTCAATGATTACAGCCTATTGCAATATTACGCGCTATTGGAAGTAAGGTTGCCCGCGGAGGCTGTTTTGCATTTCACTTCTGACCAATTGCCGGAAGATTGGCGGGATGAACCGGCCCCACCATCAACAGCGGAAATTGGGGATGGGTGGTTAGAAAGTGGTGAAAGCCTTGCTTTGGCTGTCCCCAGTGTCGTTGTCCCGCGTGAGTTGAACTACATCATTAATCCAGCTCATCCTCTGTTCGAGCAAGTCACTGGCGATGCCGTTGAACTCGACTTCCAGCCTGATGGACACCTATGATTTAGGTGTCCCCAACTTTTAATACCCGTGCAACCATCCAAAGTGTATAATGCTGCACTTTTGTTCGGCGGCGGCCAAGTAAAACAGAATTCTTTTTATGTACGTTTGAGTACATAAATGATTTTCGCGTTATCGGAATTTTTAAATGTCAAATGAAATTAGTAAGTTAAGAAATATAGCAATTATTGCTCACGTCGACCATGGCAAAACCACGCTGGTTGATAAACTCCTGCAACAGTCCGGTACTTTTGGGGAACGTGCTGCAACAACTGAGCGCGTGATGGATTCCAATGATCTGGAAAAAGAACGCGGTATTACCATCCTGGCAAAGAACACAGCCATCAAATGGAATGACTATCGAATCAATATCGTAGACACCCCAGGCCACGCCGACTTCGGTGGTGAAGTTGAACGTGTAATGTCAATGGTAGACAGCGTCCTGTTGCTGGTTGATGCGATGGATGGCCCAATGCCACAGACTCGCTTTGTCACCCAGAAAGCGTTTGCTCATGGCCTGAAGCCTATTGTCGTGATCAACAAAGTTGACCGTCCGGGTGCTCGCCCTGACTGGGTAGTGGATCAGGTATTTGACTTGTTTGTGAATCTTGGTGCAACCGATGAGCAGTTGGATTTCCCAATCATTTATGCTTCTGCACTGATGGGCGTTGCGGGTAACGATCATACCGATATGGCTGAAGACATGACTCCGCTGTATCAGGCAATCGTTGATCATGTTGAGCCGCCAAAGGTTGACCTTGATGGCCCATTCCAGATGCAAATTTCGCAGCTGGATTATAACAACTACGTTGGCGTTATCGGTATCGGTCGCATTAAGCGTGGTATGGTAAAACCAAACCAAAATATCACTATCATCGACAGCGAAGGTAAAACTCGCAACGGTAAAGTTGGCAAGGTCTTTAGCCATCTGGGATTGGAGCGCATTGAGTCTGATAAGGCGGAAGCTGGCGACATTATCGCTATTACCGGTCTGGGTGATCTGAATATTTCCGATACCCTGTGCGAAGTCAATGCGGTTGAAGCGTTGCCAGCACTGGCCGTTGATGAGCCTACCGTCAGCATGTACTTCTGTGTTAATACTTCGCCATTCTGTGGTCGTGAAGGTAAGTACGTGACTTCTCGCCAGATCCTTGATCGTCTGAAAAAAGAGCTGGTTCATAACGTAGCGTTGCGTGTTGAAGAAACTGAAGATCCAGATGCATTCCGTGTATCAGGCCGTGGTGAACTGCACTTGTCTGTTCTGATCGAAAACATGCGTCGTGAAGGTTTCGAGTTGGCGGTTTCCCGTCCAAAAGTTATTTTCCGTGAAATTGATGGCCGTAAGCAGGAGCCTTTTGAGCAGGTCACTCTGGATATCGAAGAGCAGCATCAAGGCGATGTCATGCAGGCATTGGGTGAACGTAAAGGTGAAATGCGTGACATGCTGCCAGATGGTAAAGGTCGCGTTCGTCTTGATTATGTCATTCCAAGCCGTGGCCTGATCGGCTTCCGTACTGAATTCATGACCATGACTTCGGGTACGGGTTTGTTGTATGCCACATTCAGCCACTATGATGACATCCGCCCGGGTGAGATTGGCCGTCGTCTGAATGGCGTATTGATTTCCAATGGACAAGGCAAGGCGGTGGCTTACGCGCTGTATGGTTTGCAGGAGCGTGGTAAGTTGTTCCTGGGTCATGGTACTGAAGTGTATGAAGGCCAGATTATTGGTATTCACTCACGTTCAAATGACCTGACCGTTAACTGCCTGACTGGTAAGAAACTGACTAACGTGCGTGCATCAGGTACGGATGAAGCGACAACGCTGTCTCCACATATCAAGAAAACCCTGGAGCAGGCGTTGGAGTTTATTGACGACGACGAATTGGTTGAAGTCACTCCAGTGTCCATTCGCTTACGTAAGCGTCATTTGACTGAAAATGATCGCCGTCGTGCAAATCGTAGCAAAGAAGTTTAATTTCTGGATTATGCATTGCATATGACAGTTTGAACATCAATAGCTTAGGGCACTCCGGTGCCCTGAGTTCTTTTATGATATCCCCCTTCCTGACATTTTTTTGTCTCTTCATTCTTTTTTCTTAACAAAAATATGATAAAAGAACTAAACAATGAGCGTCAGTCAGGAGGGATTATGCTGTATATTTTCGATCTGGGTAACGTGATTATTGATATTGATTTTAAAAGAGTATTGGCTGTTTGGAGTAATCTGAGTGGGACACCACTGGCAACATTGACCCCAAAATTTTCGCAGGGCGAGACGCTTGAAAAACATGAGTGCGGGCAAATAAGTGACACTGAATTTGCAGAAATGATGTGTGATGAAATGGCGGTTTCACTCAGTTTTGAACAATTTGCGGAAGGCTGGAATACAATCTTTATCGATGTCAGGCAGGAAGTCGTTGAGTTAATGAATAAATTGCGTGCTAAAGGGCATCGTGTGGTTGTTCTGTCAAATACAAATCGTCTGCATATTGATTACTGCTCAGAGAATTATCCTGAGATTGCAGCATCAGCGGATTTCCTTTATCTATCCCACGAATTGGGGATGCGTAAACCAAATCTTGATATTTTTAACCATGTGCTTGCAGCGGAAGGTGTGGAAGCGGAGCAAGCCATATTCTTTGATGATCTTTTAGAAAACGTCGAAGCAGCAAAAAAAACAGGCATCACTGCACTGCATGTGGCTGACAGGAACGTCATCCCTGATTATTTTAAGTCACATGACTTCTCACTCCCCGCAAAAAATTAGCATTGTTAGCTTATTGCAACGAAATAACAGGCAAGAGAAATGATCGCATTAATTCAGCGTGTCACACAGGCAAAGGTTGTTGTTGAAGGCGAGACGATTGGCGAAATTGGACAAGGGTTGCTGGTGTTGCTGGGGGTGGAAAAAGACGATACCCCACAAAAAGCGCAACGTTTATGCGACAAGGTAATGGGGTATCGGGTATTCAGCGATGAACAGGGAAAAATGAACCTTAATGTTCAGCAGGCTGGCGGTAGTTTGCTGGTGGTATCGCAATTTACATTGGCTGCGGACACCCAGAAAGGCTTAAGACCCAGCTTTTCTGGCGGTGCTGAACCACAAAAAGCAGAGGAGCTTTATCGCGATTTTGTTGAACGGTGCCATGTAACTGGTGTAAAAACAGAAACGGGAATATTTGCAGCAGACATGAAAGTCAGTTTGCTCAATGACGGGCCGGTAACTTTCTGGTTGCAAGTATGATGTGTTTCAAGAAAGGGGTTGTTTCTATGTACCATCTGAGAGTTCCTCAAACAGAACAAGAGTTGGAAACTTATTACCAATTTCGTTGGGAAATGTTGCGTAAACCACTTCATCAACCTGTCGGATCAGAGAAAGATGGTTACGATTCGATGGCTCATCACCAAATGGTGGTGGATGAACAGGGTAATCCGCTGGCTGTTGGGCGCTTATATATCAATGCGGACAATGAAGGCGCTATTCGCTTTCTGGCTGTGCATCCCAGTGTGCAGCGAAAAGGCTTGGGTACGCTGATTGCGATGGCATTGGAATCGGTAGCCAGACAGGAAGGTGTGAAACGAATTGTTTGCAGCGCGCGGGAAGACGCCGTCGATTTCTTTGACAAGTTGGGTTTTCAAAACCGCGGTTTGATCAATGGTGCTAAGGCATCGCCGATCAACCATTTCCTCATGATCAAACCGATAATAAGCCTTGATGATATCTTGCACCGTCCTGATTGGTGTGCGGAATTGCAGCAGGCATGGCATAAGCAGATCCCTTTGAGTGAAAAGATGGGGCTGAGGATCACCCAATATACCGGGCAACGTTTCATCACAACGATGCCGGAAGCCGGAAACCAGAATCCACATCATACTATTTTCGCCGGTAGCTTATTTTCTCAGGCCACCTTAACGGCATGGGGCTTGATTTGGTTGTTGCTACAGGAGCGCCAGTTAGGGGGAGATATCGTTTTGGTGGATGCCAATATTCGTTATCGCCAACCGATTACAGGGCGCCCCTGTGCAACTGCGGATTTCAATAATATGAGCGGAGACCTTGCCCGTCTTGCCCGTGGCAATAAGGCGCGTGTAACGATAGAAGTGCAGGTTAGCGGTGAACATGGCGTAGGTAGCGTGTTCACCGGCACTTATATCGTCCTGCCTCCCGAACGTCTTACTAAAGCTTGATTTTTGCGCAGGTTTGACTCTCCGTAGCCCGATTATCTACAGAAGAAGGTGCGGTTGGGGAACAGCGGCTCGTTGAGATCAAACCTTGCTCAATAGATTGTGACTCTTTGGCTGATGATTTATCTTCGGCAACCAATGTGCCGTTTATTGTTCCCTTCACGTCGTCAGCAGAGAGATTTCCCGTAATAGCGAGTGTGAAATTGCCTTCTCCCTGAATATTAAGTGGTATCCAACCCCATTGGGGCAAGATGTGCAAATCCGCGTTCATTCCTTTGAAGTTAAGGTTAAAAGGGGTATGAGCCGTTTGTTGTTCCGCCGAGCCAGTTATTTGCAGCAGTCCATCACGGGTAAAGCCATTCAATTTATCAATGGTGGCTTTGCCATCTGTGGCGTGCAGTTGCAGATAAGGGCGGGTTATTTCGATTTTGTTAAATGTTCCCGCAGCCGCTTGCAGTGATGCCTGACCATTCCATAATCCCCACTTGCCATTTTTCAAGATATCCATGTTGTCAATATGGGCTGCAAGCGTAGTGAGCTGGAACGGAAAATTGGGATTGGTATCAATCAGCAGCGTATTATTGATAGTAATATCATTAAGTTTTACGCCTGAAATCCATTCCGGCGCTGGTTGTTTGAAATAATCGAGCCATGTTGCTGGCAGAGCGTAAAGCAGCCCTGTTACAGAACTCTCTTTGAGGGTAAGGAGCCGGCTTTTGCGGTCCCATTGAGACTGGATATTGAACAATCCTTTTTGATAGTGGGTTGTCAGGTTTGCGATGGTAAAGATATCACCAGAAAAACGGAGTTTTCCAAGTGTGTCGCTGAACTGTGCATTATTCAACGTCATGTTCATCGCATTAAAATCAATCAACCCTTCTTCAGCGCTCCAACTGCCGTTGACTAAGCCTAAGTTTTTGATGGTGCTATCCAGATAATCAACAGACCAGTTTTGTCCTTGCAGTTTGGCATTGGTGATATTGAGATCTTTGATATAAATAGCAGGCAGATGGCTGATTTTTTCTTTCAAATCGCCCAGTGTCATCGGGGTTTGCCAGCGAATGTCACTGAGCAGGATATTGTTCCAGCGCCAACTGCCGTCAGGCAATTGCTGACCATCGCCAGAAATGGCGCCTCGCAGAAATGTTGCGCCAAAAGCGTCGATAGTCAGGGCCTTATTCTGGTAATGGCCTTGCACAACCGCATTTTCAACAGATATGTCATTTAAACGGATCGCCTTGGCACTGAATTGATATTTTCCATTACCAAATGGGTTGTCCACAGCAGGAACCCAGGGTGTAATACCGCCTGTGATATTTTCCCCCTCAATACGCGTATTGGGACTCTCTAGCTGAATATTCATCTGGTTCAGTTGCAGGATATCCGCTTGTAAAAGAGGAGGAAGTTGATTTCCAAACAGTGTCAATGTCCCTTGTTGCAAGGTCAGACGATGGAGATTTTGAGGGGACAGTAAATGCTGCCATTTGAAATCGAGATTAATGGTGTCGGCATTGAGTGAGAAAGGACTTTGTCTGTCACTAATGTCAATGTGGTTAAGTGATAGGGTAGCAGGCTGCTGCCAGTCATGGCTGATGCTTTCAATGCTGACTTGATAATGTCCTTGTTTGCTGAGCCATTGGCTTAACTGTTTGGCTCCCCAATGTGTCTGGACAACAACATAGATAACTATGATTGCCAAAATTAGCACTAATAGAAGCGTGACAAAAAATTTCCCTAACCACCTCATATTTTCACCTCAACAGTGTGACCTTCCAATAGAAGCCCTTTTATGCCGTAAAATAGAGCAGCACTCAATAGAGGATTTAGGCAAAAAAGAAAACTCCCGCGGGTAAGGCGGGAGAAAAGTATCAACAGAAAACGGCTAACTATTTTTCTTGGGGAAAAATAAGGTTAAGCAGAATGGCGGTTAACCCACCTGCGGCAATGCCTGAAGAGAATAAGTTTTTCACCCAATCAGGGGCAAACTGTAAAATTAGCGGTTGTTGAGAAACGCCTAACCCCACTGCCAGAGACAGTGCGATGATCATAATAGCACGGCGATTTAGAGGTTCACGGGAAACTATTCTGACACCAGATGCAGCGATAGTGCCAAACATCACAATCGTTGCTCCGCCCAGAACAGGCTCAGGAATATGTTGTACAAAACCAGCCACAGCAGGAAACAGCCCCAATAGGATCAGCATTGCAGCAATCATGTAACCAACATGGCGACTGGCAACACCTGTTAGCTGGATCACGCCATTGTTCTGACCAAAGCAGGAATTTGGAAATGTATTGAACACGGCTGACACCATAGAATTGAAGCCATTTGCCAGTACACCCCCCTTGATACGTTTCATGTAGAGTGGGCCGCTGACAGGCTGTTCGGAGACATCAGAGGTTGCTGTGATATCACCAATTGTTTCCAGTGATGTCACCATAAAAATCAGCATCAGTGGGATCAACAGATTCCAGTCAAAAGACAAGCCATAATAGAGTGGAGAAGGAACGGTGATGATTGGTGCATCTTCTTTTGGTGTTGAAACGGGTAACATATCCATGTACCAGGCCAGCAGATAACCCACTGTCATGGCGATGACCAGAGATGCGACACGCAAGTAAGGGTTATTTTGGCGATTCAGCAATACGATAACGGCAAGAACAGTTCCAGCGAGCAACAGGTTTTCCGGTGCACCAAATGTGCCGTTTTGAATCGCAGAATAACCACCACCAATCGAAGTTAATCCCACTTGAATTAACGATAAGCCAATAATCATTACCACGATACCGGATACCAGAGGTGTGATGATCCGTCTTGCCAAATGTAACACGCGTGAGAGCAGCACTTCCGTCATTGAGGCGAGCATCAGTGTACCGAACAAGGCTGCCATCATCGTTGGAATATCCGCACCACCATTTTTCAACGCCAGGCCACCCATAATCAGTGGGGCAACGAAATTAAAACTGGTGCCCTGAATTGAAAGCAAGCCAGAACCGATTGGCCCCCAAGAGCGAATTTGAATAAGTGATGCCAAGCCAGAGGCAAACAGGGACATACTAATAATGCGTTGGGTATCTTGCTCTGGAAGCCCCAGAGCCTGGCAAATCAACATCGCAGGCGTAATAACAGCCACAAACATGGCCAGTAAATGTTGGGATGCAGCAAATAAGGCATGTGGAAGCGGTGGCTTATCTTCCAGACGATAGATCAGTTCGTTGTTTGATTTATTGGGAACTTCTGATGAATTGGATTCACGGGGTAAATTGACCATGTTGTGAAATTCCAGATAGACAAAAAGCGCATTTTAATGATTCTCATCACTAAAGCAATCGTTTGCGTTAAGTTTTCATCATGAATTACAACTTAATCCCGTCACATTTTTAAATGTTTTAACTTGTGTTTATGAGTAATTTTATTTTTAATCCAACCCTTACCTGCTCTTGGCGTTTTTACAGGATGATTATAACGTCACATTAAATTCACATAATATTAACAATGGATGAGGTACATCAATGTATCATCTGGATATTTATGGCACGCTCGTTGCTGCCACACTGGTTTTGCTACTAGGAAGAAAACTCGTACAATCAGTCCCATTCCTTGAGAAATATACGATCCCTGAGCCAGTCGCAGGTGGCTTATTGGTTGCGTTAGTTCTGTTGGCAGTTAAACAATCTATAGGTTGGGAAGTCAGTTTTGATTTATCTCTCCAAGAGCCTCTCATGTTGATGTTCTTTGCCACAATCGGTTTGAACGCTAACCTTGCCAGCCTGAAAGCAGGCGGAAAATCTTTGGTCATTTTTGTCTGCGTGGTTGTTGGACTGTTATTTGTACAAAACACGGTTGGCATCGCCTTGGCGAAAATGCTTGGCCTTGATCCGTTAATGGGATTGCTGGCAGGCTCCATTACACTATCTGGTGGGCACGGAACAGGTGGTGCCTGGAGTAAGGTATTCACTGAGCGCTATGGTTTTGAAAATGCTACGGAAGTGGCAATGGCATGTGCAACATTCGGTTTGGTTTTAGGTGGCTTGATTGGTGGTCCGGTTGCCCGTATGTTGGTGAAAAATACCCAAACACCAGGGTTGGAGGCTGAGGATACCGAGCTGCCGACGGCATTTGAGAAACCTTATACTGGCCGGCTTATTACACCATTAGTGATGGTGGAAACTATTGCTATGGTTTCCATTTGCTTATTGGCAGGTAAGTTTATTGAGAAACTGTTACAAGGCACAGCCTTTGAATTGCCGACATTCGTGTGTGTTCTGTTTGTTGGTGTCATTCTTAGTAACGGCCTCTCTCTGCTTGGTTTTTATCGGGTATTTGACCGAGCGGTGTCGGTCTTGGGTAACGTCAGCTTATCACTGTTCCTGGCGATGGCTTTGATGAGCCTGAAACTGTGGCAACTGGCTTCCCTTGCGCTGCCAATGTTGGTCATTCTTGCCGTACAGACTTTGGTTATGGCGTTGTATGCTATTTTCGTTACTTACCGGATCATGGGCAAAAATTTCGATGCGGCAGTATTGTCAGCCGGCCACTGTGGTTTTGGCTTAGGTGCGACACCAACAGCCATCGCGAATATGCAAGCGATCACTGACCGTTTTGGGCCATCGCATGTAGCATTCTTACTCGTACCTATGGTGGGAGCATTCTTTATTGATATCGTTAATGCTGCCGTCATCAAATTGTATCTGCTATTACCGCTGTTCCCAGCTATAGCAGGTTAAACTAATACCCTTTTGTCTCGGATATCTTGACGAATATGCCGCTGAAATATTCAGCGGCTGGCACCTAAGCGCGGCTATATTGGGAACTATCCGGTAACCAGCGTTGAATCAGCGCCTTGGCGTGTTCAGGATAGTTCTGGTGGATATAGCGGGCAATACGCTGAACTTCGGGCAGCATACTTTGGTCCCGCAATAAATCCGCGATCCTGAATTCTGCATTACCTGTTTGGCGTGTACCCAGCAGTTCACCTGGCCCGCGGATCTCTAGATCTTTCTGGGCAATCACAAAACCATCATTACTGTCCCGTAAAACTTGCAGGCGAATTTTGGCTGTATTGGTCAATGGGGTTTTATAGAGCAAGACACAATGAGAAGCAATGGCACCACGTCCGACACGTCCTCGAAGTTGGTGCAACTGTGCCAATCCTAGCCGTTCGGGATTATCGATGATCATCAGGCTGGCATTGGGTACATCCACCCCGACTTCAATGACCGTAGTAGCAACCAACAATTGTATTTCACCTTGCTTGAATGCCTCCATGACGGTTTGTTTTTCGGCTGGTTTCATCCGCCCATGCACTAAGCCAATTTTCAATTCAGGTAATGCTAGTGTCAATTCTTCACTGGTTGCCTGTGCTGCTTGCGCTTCCAGTACCTCAGAATCTTCGATCAAAGTACATACCCAGTAAGCCTGACGGCCTTCATCCAGACAGGCGCTTTTGATTCGTTGGATAATGTCGTTCCGGCGAGTATCCGGGATAGCAACGGTGGTGACTGGCGTTCGGCCTGGTGGCAATTCATCAATGATAGACGTATCCAAATCGGCGTAGGCGGTCATTGCTAATGTGCGTGGAATCGGGGTTGCTGTCATGATCAATTGATGGGGATAGAAGCCTTGTTCGCGCCCTTTTTCCCATAATGCCAGACGTTGATGAACACCAAATCGATGTTGTTCATCAATGATAACCAGTGCCAATCCGGCAAATTTTACCTGCTCCTGAAACATGGCATGAGTACCGACAATCATACTCACTTGACCGCTTGCTATCGCCTCTTGCTGTGCCTGACGTGCCTTACCTTTCTGTTTGCCAGACAACCAACCAACCTGAATATCGAGTGGTTCAAGCCATTGACGGAAGGTATTGGCATGTTGCTCTGCCAAAAGCTCAGTTGGTGCCATCAGTGCTACTTGCTTGCCGTGAACAATGGCACGGACAGCTGCCAGCGCTGCCACTAATGTTTTCCCTGAACCGACATCTCCCTGTATCAGACGCATCATGGGAACATTTTTTGCCAAATCATGTTCTATTTCTGCCACGACACGGGCTTGTGCGCCGGTGGGTGAGAATGGTAACTGGCTAAGAAGCTTCTGTTTCAGAGAATCATCTGCCGTTAGGGGGGATGCATGAAAACGCTGGGTTCCAGCCCTGACCGCCAGCATACTTAAATGATGCGCCAGCAACTCTTCCAGAATCAACCTTCGTTGGGCTGGATGTCGGCCATTTTCTAAATCGGCCAGAGAAGTATTCGGTGGGGGATGGTGCAATGTACGCAGTGCGTCAGGCAGACTGATGAGCTTCCGGCTGAATTTTTCCGGCAGCAATTCATTAATGGCACAGGTAGCCAATATTTCCAATGCCTGATCGATTAACTTGCGCAGCGTTGTCTGGCGCACTCCCTCGGTCGTGGGATAGATGGGGGTTAACGTCTCTTGCAGTTGGATGCGGTTGGCATTTTGTTGGATTTTATACTCAGGATGGATAATCTCTGGCCCTTGATTCCCGCGACGGATCTCACCATAAGCAACAACGTGCTTTCCTGCGGCCAAATTATTTTTCATGGCAGCAGTAAAATTGAAGAAACGCAGGGTTAATATGCCTGTGCCATCACTGAGTTGGCAGGTCATGATGCGCCGGCGCCCAAAAGCGACATTGGTGCGTAATATTTCACCTGTTACCGTAGCATGAATGCCGGGCAGTAACTCATTAATGGTATACAGGCGGGTTTGATCCTCATAGCGGAGAGGCAAATGCAAAAGCAAATCCTGTAGATTGACCAACCCTAACTTAGTGAGTTTAGTGACCTGATTGGCTCCAACGCCACGTAACGTGGTTAAGGGGATAGCATCAAGTAGTTGGCCTTTCATACGATTCCTCCGTCAGTGTGATTTATTTCCTTACTGATGGTGCAGTTGTTTTCTGCATAGCTGACCACCATGATTCACTTGCTATGATTTGACCTTGCTTATCTATTAAAGGTTGTTCCAGGCCCTTACGGTGAGAAACGGCAGCCAACACGGGATATCCTCCTTCGAACAGTAACCTTTGCTGCTCTTCTTCTGGCAGAATGTTTTTTTCCCGTTGGTACATGCCTGCCAATTGGCGCTGCCGTTGCGCTTCATACAGAATCAAGGCAGATGCGACAGAGACATTCAGTGACTGCACCATACCTACCATCGGAATAATGATATCGTGATCTGCCAGGGCGATGGCTTGTTTCGAAATACCTTTTTTCTCCTGCCCCATAATGATGCAGGTAGGTTTAGTGTAATCAATTTGACGGAAATCGACGGCTTTATCAGAAAGATGAGTTGCCAGCACTTGCATTCCATCAGATTTAAATTGGTGAATCGCCTGTTCAATTGTGGAATGTGTTTTCACCTGAACCCAACTATTGCTGCCCGCTGCCGAAGAGAGCTGGGTTCTTAATTGCTCAGTAGGCCAGATGGCATGGATTTGGTGAATACCCACAGCATCCGCTGTACGAATAACGGCGGATACGTTATGGGGTTTGTGAACTTCTTCTAAACAGAGTGTCAGGTCAGGTTGACGCATTGCCATCATCTGGCAAATGCGTGCGTAACGTTTAGGATTCATAACCTCTAGTTTCGGTTACGGCTGACTCGCATTACGTCTGGCATGATACGTATCTTACGCATGATATTCGCCAGCTGGATGCGGTCTTTGGTCGTCAGCCTGATGAAAGCACAATAGACACGGCCATCTTTTTCCTCTGTATTCATGCTTTGAATATTGGAGTTTACATCGTTAATGGCCGCAGTCAGATTTGCTAATGCCCCTTGATGGTTAAACATATCGACTTTAATTTCGGCAATAAAATCGCTATTGATATCTTTATCCCACTCAACAGGCATGAATTTTTCCGGTTCTTTCTGATATCCACGGATATTGCGACAAGACTCGTGGTGGATTACCAAACCTTTTCCGGGGCTGATATGGGCAATAATCGGGTCGCCTGGAATTGGGCGACAACATTTAGCAAAGGTAATCAAAATACCATCAGCGCCCTTGATAGGCAGCTTACGGGAAGGATTGCTATTATTGTTCGATACTTTCTCTGCTGAGCCCAATAATAAGTTGCGGGCGACAACCACGCTCATGGCATTACCCAATCCGATTTCCGCCAATAAATCATCCAAAGCAGAGAGCTTCATTCTTGCCAGCTCTTTGTTGATATTTTCTTGTGGAATATCGACAATTTTCGTGCCATTACCGAGTGCATGATTGAGTAAACGGCGCCCCAAACTAATGGAATCATCCCGTCTTAGGTTTTTCAGTAACTGGCGAATTTTGGCGCGCGCTTTGGAGCTAACGACAAAGTTTAGCCATGCAGCATTAGGGCGCGCTCCTGGTGCCGTAATAATTTCGACTGTTTGCCCACTACTAAGCGTTTGTGAAAGAGGATAAGGCAGACGATCAACACGTGCACCAACACAGGCATGGCCGATATCGGTATGGACGGCATAGGCAAAATCGACAGGGGTCGCGCCAGCCGGTAACTCAACAATTCGTCCTTTGGGGGTAAAAACGTAAATCTCATCAGGAAATAAATCAGATTTAACGCTTTCAATAAATTCAAAAGAGCTGCCGGCACTTTGCTGGAGTTCCAGCAAACTTTGCATCCAGCGCTGAGCACGAACCTGCGCAGTCGTACCGGATTCCCCTTGCTCTTTATAGGCCCAATGCGCGGCAACCCCCATTTCTGCCATTTGATCCATATCTTCGGTACGGATCTGAACTTCGACGGGTACTCCATGCGGCCCTATCAGGGAGGTATGGAGGGATTGGTAACCGTTGGCTTTGGGGATGGCAATATAATCTTTCACTCGGCCCGGGCGCGGCTTATACAAACTGTGCATTTGCCCCAATACGCGGTAGCAGGTATCAAGATTATTGACGATGACACGAAAGGCGTAAATATCCATGATGGAATGGAAACGCTGCTCTTTCAGGCGCATCTTACGATAGATAGAGTAGAGATGTTTTTCGCGGCCACTGACTGTGCATTTGATACCGGCATCCGTTAATCTGCCTTCAATTTCCGACAGAATTTTCTGGATCATCTCTTTGCGGTTACCGCGAGCGGCTTTCACAACTTCTTTAATTACGCGATAACGGTTTGGATACAGGGCCTCAAACCCAAGTTCTTCCAGTTCGGTTTTTAGGTGATGAATACCCAGACGATGAGCCAGTGGACTATAAATTTCCAGTGTTTCCCTGGCAATGCGCCGCCGTTTATCGGGGCGCAGAGAGCCAAGGGTTCGCATATTGTGCGTACGGTCTGCTAGTTTGATCAAAATGACGCGGATATCCTGTACCATCGCCATGATCATTTTGCGGAAGTTTTCAGCCTGTGCTTCCTTTTTGTCGCGGAAGTTCAGTTTATCCAGCTTGGATACACCTTCCACCAATCCGGCAACGGCCGTACCAAATAACTGTTCTATATCCTGAAATGTTGCAGGAGTATCTTCAATGACATCGTGCAAAAGTGCCGCCATCAGTGTTTCATGGTCAAGGCGCATTTCAGCCAGAATACAAGAAACGGCAACGGGGTGAGTGATGTATGGCTCACCGCTGGAGCGGGTTTGCCCTTCGTGGGCATCCCGCGCAACTACATAGGCCTGTTTAAGCAGATCAATTTGATCTTCAGGCAAATATTTCAGAACCAGCTGATTCAGGCTTTCAAACAGGTACAAGGCAGACCTACCGTAAAATTAACGACGACCTTCAGCGATGGCAGAAACGGCTTTGATTTCTGCGGCTTCTTGTTCTTGCTGTTCCTGGCGCTCACGAACATCAAGAATTTTGTTGTTGATGAGACCTTGTTCGATTTCACGCAGGGCAATAACAGTCATCTTATCGTTTTCTTCTGGAACGAGGGGATCTTTGCCACCTACTTGCAATTGGCGTGCTCGGCGAGCAGCGACCAACACCAGGTCAAAACGGTTACCAATTTTTTCTACTGCGTCTTGAACAGTTACGCGTGCCATATGAGTGCTACTCCACAGATAAATAAATGACTGGGCATAATACTGAAACTTGGTTCAGTCTGCCAATAATTTGCTGATTAAGGCATCATGCCGCTGGGTCTGACGATCTAATCGCAGACGCTCTGAACGAATAATCGATTGTAAATCGGCCAGTGCCGTATTGAAATCGTCATTGATGATGACGTAATCATATTCGTTGTAATGTTCCATTTCCGCGACAGCTTGAGCCATGCGTTTGGCAATGATTTCTTCGCTGTCTTGACCGCGCCCACGCAGGCGGCGGAGCAACTCTTCCTTAGAAGGTGGAAGAATGAAAATGCTGCGAGCTGTTGGCATTTTCTGGCGGATTTGCTGTGCACCTTGCCAATCAATATCAAGAAAAACATCAACGCCACTGGCGAGTGTATCTTCGATGACTTTTCGGGATGTGCCGTAATAGTTACCAAAAACACAGGCATATTCCAAAAATTCATCATGGTTGATCATATCTTGAAATTCATCCATTGTGACGAAAAAATAGTGTTCACCATGATTTTCGCCTGGGCGAGCTTGCCGCGTTGTATGCGAAACAGAAACCTGAGTGTCATACAAGGGCTGGGTTTTTAATAAAGCCTGAATAAGGCTTGATTTTCCTGCTCCACTCGGCGCAGAAACAATATATAACGTTCCTTGGTTCATGATGATTTCTTGACTGATTGGGTATAAATAAATGCAAGCGCAGGAATATAAGATCCCACATAGTATACACGGATACGTTAATCCATGCAGCGCTACAATACATGCCAACAGATATTTCACCAAAATATTTTCTTAACAGACTGGCATTAATGAGATTTTTTGCGAGACATTTTCAGTAAAAATAGTCGGTTGCAGAAATTGCACATTTATTTTTCGAAACGTCTCGCAAACTTCCTTTTTGCCACTTGGTAAAAATTTTCCTGCTTTTTATTCTCTGCCCGTGTCTTGGCATCAATTTTTTAGGAAGCCGTTTTAAGGAAACCAAGGAGCAGGGATGCTTAATTTTCTCATTAGTTTTTTAATAACAGTATGGATATTGCTATCTGGTATGCCAATGGCATTTGCCAACAAGGTTCAGTGTCCTGACTGGCCACAAGAACAATTTCAGCGTGAAACTAGGCGCCTGTCACAGCAGGTGGTTAAGTGGGATCATCTATATCGTCAGAAGGGAATGAGTGAAATAGATGATGAAATTTACGATCAATTATTGGATACCTTGAGAATTTGGCAAAGTTGTTTAAATCACGGGTCAGACAGCGTCTTACTCTCTGTTAGCTCGGTTGCCGACACGTCCGTAATTCTTGGGCCTTCATCTAAACGTTCAGGGAAACAGTTTCATCCTGTGCAGCATACAGGCTTGCATAAGTTGAAAGGAATACAGGAAATTAGCCAGTGGTTACAGGGGCGTACAGGGGTGTGGTTGCAACCTAAAATTGATGGTGTTGCAGTTACTTTGGTGTATGAAAAAGGTCAATTAGTGCAGCTAATTAGCCGTGGTAATGGTATTGAAGGAATAGACTGGATGGATAAAAGCGCATTTATTCCCAGTATTCCTAAACGGATTAAAAATGCCCCTGAACATTTGGTATTACAAGGTGAGCTTTTCTGGCAGCAGGAACAGCATCGTCAGTTTGTTGCAGGGAGTCAGGGGGCGCGCAGTAAAGTTGCAGGCTTAATGATACGTAAAACTCCAGCGCCAGAACTGAAACAAGTTGGTATTTTTATTTGGGGCTGGCCGGATGGACCAAATGAAATGGCGGTGAAACTGGAAAAATTGGCAGTAATGGGGTTTCCCATCACACAGCAATATAGTCACCCCATTGCCACAGCAGAAGATGCCGAAAAAAGATGGAAAGATTATTTTGTCCAGCCCCTCCCTTTTGCTACCGATGGGATTGTATTACGCCAAGAGCTTGAACCGACAGGCCGACAATGGCGTTCTGGATCAAACAGTTGGGCGATTGCATGGAAATATCCATTGCGGCAGAAAATGACAACTGTAAAAGGTGTTAATTTCACAATAGGCCGGACAGGGAGAATATCCGTTGGATTAGAACTGGAAAAAGTAAAGGTGGATGATCGACAGGTCAGTCGAGTTAACATCGGTTCGATCAAACGTTGGAAGCAGTGGAATGTCTATCCTGGCGATAAAATTACGGTGGCGCTGGCGGGACATGGTATACCTAAACTCGATAAAGTGGTGTGGCGTATGACGGAACGCCCTGATATTCAACCACCTAATGAGCAGGATTATCATTTCCTGAGTTGCCTGACACTCGAACATCAAAATGCAACTAATGATGATCATTATTGCCAACAACAGCTTATCGCTCGCCTGACGTGGCTTGGGGTAAAATTGAAAATGAAAGGCGTGGGACAAGGAACGTGGTCAGCGTTGGTAAAACATGGGCTGGTGGCAAATTTAACGGCTTGGCTGGATTTGGATAAGGAGCAGCTTGGGGCCGTGACCAATATTGGAACTAAACGTGCGGAATTAATTTTCGCCCAATTTCAACAGGCAAAGTTACAGCCACTTTCACTATGGTACGAAGCCATTGGCCTGCCTTATGCCAGACACTTTACAGATGAACAAGCAGATAAACTGGGATGGCAGTGGGAAACGATATTCTCTGACGCAAAAGCGAAACCCGCATTAACAGTAAAACAAAGAGAAAAAATCTTGGCCTTTTTACAGCATCCTGAGATTAAGGCGGTAATTCATATTTTATCTTTACGGGATATTGAGAAAACAAGAGATATTAAGTAAATAGGGGCAAAAGGTGCCCCAGAGATTCATTACGGTATCAGTGGTCTGTGCCATCGTAATTGAAGATGGGTAAACCAAGGCGATAACGAATAGCAATTAATCGTGCAGCGAGTCCGGCAACAAGTGTAATCAAGATAACGCTGTTCGGGGGTAATGGCGTATGCAGTAAGGCAATATAGAGCCAGGCAGCGGCAAAAGAGACACCGGCATAAATCTCTTTTTGGAATACCAGAGGGATGGTATTACAAAACATATCGCGCAATACGCCACCAAAAACGCCAGTGATGACGGCGGCAATGGCGGCAATAATCGGGCTGTAGTGCATCTCTAACGCGATTTGTGCACCTATGATGGAGAAGACGATTAAGCCAATGGCATCAAGAATAAGAAACAGACGGCGTAGATGTTTCATCATGGGAGCAACCCAGATAGTGAGCACGGCAGCACAGGCAACGGTCACTACATACTCTGGATTTTTTACCCAGCCAAGGGGATAGTGCCCCAAAATAATATCACGGACAGTGCCACCACCAATGGCTGTCACGGAAGCAATAATGATAACGCCGAATACATCCATTTTTCGACGACCTGCGGCTAAGGCGCCTGTCATGGCTTCAGCCGTAATACCAATGATATAAAGGACACTGAGTAACATAAGTTTAATTACATGAAATATAACGTAGAAGTAAAGAGTACTGTTGGAATAATAACGTCTCGACTGAAATTTTTTAGCCGAATTTGAATAAAATTAGTTTTTATTATCCGAAACTTCGCAAAAGAAGGCAGTAAAATGGTTTTTAAGGAACGTCAGATTACATTCGATAGTCGTAGCCATCAGATAACTAATATAAATGTTTGGACGCCAGACAGCCAATGGTTGGTGTACGATGTTCGTCCCGATGGCGCCTCTTTTACCGGTTTAACGATAGAAAAAATTCATGTTAATCATGGACAAACTGAAATTATCTATCAGGCAAAGGATGGCGCTCATGTCGGCGTGGTGACTGTGAGTCCGCAAGAGCCAGTTCGTTATGCCTTTATTCATGGACCGGAAAAACCAGATGCACAGTGGCAATATGATTTTCATCATCGCCGAGGTGTCATGGTTTCCGATGTACAGCCCAATGTGGCAATTAACATTGATGCCATGGATATTACTCCACCTTATACCACTGGCGCTTTGCGCGGTGGAACACATGTTCACGTTTTCAGCCCCGATGGTAGTCGTCTCAGTTTTACCTACAATGACCATGTGATGCATGAGTTAGATCCTGCGCTTGATCTACGTAATGTGGCGGTAGCCGTTCCTTTACAAGCTGTAATACCAGATAAAAAACATCCGAGGGAATATGGTGGTAGCTATTTTTCGGTTGTGGTTAGCGAGACTACGGCCCGCCCGCGTCCCGGCAGTGATGACATCAATCGAGCTTATGAAGAAGGATGGATTGGACAGCGAGGATATCGCAAAGATAATGGTCAATGGCAACGTTGGGCACTGGCTTTTATTGGGGATACCTACGCCACCAATGGCGAAAAAATACCGGAAATTTATCTCGTTGATTTGCCAGAGCACAATGATGAATATGCCATTGCAGGCAGCCAACCTTTAGCGGGTACAGAAACAGCATTACCCGCGCCACCAGCGGGAGTAAAACAGAAACGCCTGACTTTTACGCACGATAAGCGCTGGCCGGGAGTGGTGAATGTTCCACGTCATTGGCTAAGAACATCACCAGATGGCAGTAAAATCTGTTTCCTGATGAAAGATGAAAAAGGGATTGTCCAGCTATGGTATATCTCACCAAATGGTGGTGAGCCAATGCAGATAACTTACAGCAAGAACAGTATACAATCCGCATTTAGCTGGGATAGCCGTGGACGGTTTATTGCCTGTGTTTGTGACAATAGTGTTGTACTCTGTGATAGTCAGACTGGAAAAATCCAGCGTTTAACAGAGCGCACTGATGATGCTCCTTCTGCTGATGCGATAGTGATATCACCGGATGATCGCTATGTCGCTTTTATGCGTGATATTGACGGTTACCGACAACTATTTGTGGTGGAAACAGGGATTAACTGAAAACCAAGAGAGCATAATGGGCATTGCCGATTAATGGTGATGCCCGACATTACGCTAATATCGCTCATCGTTTTTTAAGTATCGTGGTCTACAGTTTCTGGTGTAGGCAGTATGACGATTGGCTTTTTATCGAGCTGCTCTATACGATGTTTGGGGGATTGCTCTGCGCTATCTTGATCGGAACGAGCATAATCATAGGGAAGCAAAAGCGTGTCTAAGAAGGCAGAAAATGGCAGGTCGAGCGCAAGCAACGGCTTCATAAGCCATCCTGTTTTGTCATCTTGCAACATGCCAATATTGGCTTTTGCTCCAGAGTAATAACCTTGATAGGGACCGCTGTGGGTCATGAGGCTGGAACAGCCAGTAATAAGTAGTAACCATCCTAATGTGGTACATAGTAATAGAAGCACTTTACAATTTTTCATCGTTTCCATGATCTCAATGAGTTAATTTGCCAATGTCCAGATACTTTATTCGCTATTAACGCCACTTTTCCAAAGCATGACAGGTACTTTATACCAATCTAACTTCAAGATGCGTGTGATTTCTCCTCGCGAAGCGGGTGAAGAAATCAGGTTTCATAGAGTGTTGTAAATTGCAACTTGAAATTTAATGCGTATAAAGTTGTTTACCTTTTAATACTATTTACTATAGTCAGGTAATATTCAGTTTGCTATAGCATTTATTGCTAAATTTGATAATTTTTTGTGATGTGAGTTTAAATTTCTTTTTTAAGTTCAATGCACACAATATGTGGCTTAAAACACATAACTTGCGGTTAATTCCTGCCAATATTTAATTGGTGGTATACCCATCTAACTTCAAGATGCATGTGATTTCTCCCCGCGAAGCGGGGAGAAATCGGGTTTCATATCGTGTTGTAAATTGCAACTTGAAGTTTAATGTGTATAAACCATCGTTTATGAAAAATAAGAGAAAATGACTAATTTTTCGGATAATTAACCTTTGGTAAAGGAAGCGGGTCATGAGTGATATTGCATTAACAATGAGCTTGCTGGCGCTGTCTGCCACATTGGGGTTATGGATAGGTAACTGGCGAATACGGGGTATTGGTCTTGGAATTGGTGGGGTTTTGTTTGGTGGGATTATAGTTGGCCATTTTGCTCAAATGTATTCTCTGTCTCTCAGTAATAACATGCTGCATTTTATTCAGGAATTTGGCTTAATTCTTTTTGTTTATACTATTGGTATTCAAGTTGGTCCGGGTTTTTTTTCTTCTCTGCGAGTTTCTGGACTTAAATTAAATGGTTTTGCTGTCCTGATTGTTATTATTGGTGGATTAGTTGCTGCAATTATTCACAAATTGTTTGATGTTCCTTTACCCATTATTTTAGGTATTTTTTCCGGTGCAGTGACAAATACGCCATCTTTAGGGGCAGGGCAGCAAATTCTGGCAGATTTAGGATCTGCTCCTTTATTGGTTAGTCAAATGGGTATGGGATATGCGATGGCTTATCCTATGGGAATTTGCGGTATTTTGCTGGTTATGTGGTTGGTTCGCTTTTTTTTCAGAGTGAGAATTGAACAGGAGGCCAATTCGTTCGATAACCAGAACAATCAGGGCAGAGAACTGCTCCAGACAATGAATATTGCTGTATGTAATCCAAATTTGAATGGATTAATGATGCAGGACATCCCGCTGCTCAATAATAATGATGCAGTGGTATGTTCCCGCCTAAAACGACAGGATTTGTTGATGGTGCCCCAGCCAACTACTGTGATTCAAAGTGGGGATCTACTGTATCTGGTGGGGCAGCGGGAAGCGTTGAATCAGGTCAGGCTGGTCATTGGGGAAGAGGTTGACGTTTCTTTGTCTACTGCCAGTGATATTTTTCAATCCGTCAGGGTTGTGGTAACGAATGATGAAGTATTGAGCCAGAGGCTTGGGGCGCTCAATTTAAAACAGAAATATGATGTTGTTGTCACACGCCTTAATCGTGCCGGAATTGAACTGGTTGCCAGTAATAATGCCAGCTTACAGTTCGGCGATATCCTGAATATTGTCGGTCGCCCTGAAGCTGTAGAAGCCGTTACAAGGCTTTTAGGTAACTCACAGCAAAAACTTCAGCAAGTTCAGATGTTGCCTGTATTTATTGGAATAGGGTTAGGGGTTTTATTAGGTTCGATTCCTCTGTTTATTCCTGGTTTTCCTGCTGCGTTACGCTTGGGATTGGCGGGAGGGCCTTTGGTTATTGCGTTAATTTTGGGACGGATTGGCACGATCGGTAAACTTTATTGGTTTATGCCTCCCAGTGCGAACCTGGCATTACGCGAGCTGGGAATAGTTATGTTTCTGGCGGTTGTAGGGCTGAAATCTGGCGGTAATTTTATTAATACACTGGTACACGGCGAAGGGCTGGCGTGGATTGGTTATGGGGCATTGATAACAATAGTTCCCCTGTTAGTTGTAAGCCTGCTGGCACGTGTTGTGATAAAAATGAATTATCTCAGTTTATGTGGGGTGCTGGCAGGTGCTATGACAGATCCTCCCGCCCTGGCTTTTGCGAATGGAATGCATAGTACCAGCGGGGCTGCGGCATTGTCATATGCGACAGTTTATCCATTGGCAATGTTTTTAAGGATTATGTCTCCCCAAATTTTGGCCGTTATTTTCTGGGCCTTATGATTTGGTTAATTAAGAATAATTGTTTGATTCATTAAATGTGCTTTAGATCACAGAATGTTGGCCAATTGTCTTAATTTGGCTTCAATTTGAGATAGTAGAGGTAATTTAAGGCAAAAAATCCCTGCTTATTCAATTCATTATAATAAGTTTTTTCTGGTTAAATATACGCAGTTCAGGGAAGGTATAAAAACAGGGAATGTTTTCCTTTCCTATTGTGTGTGAAGAATTCTTTTGGGATTCTAATAACTACTGTCCTGTTCGCAGGTAAAAGTCCTCGTTATCATCTTGCTCCCTCCCCCCTAAAATGAGGGAGCTTTTTTTTATTGACAGATTGCGATGCAAGATCAGCGTTCTACTTCTTGATGCGCTATCTCAATCTCTTCAGACAGAATACGAATACCTTCTTCGATCTTCTCTATATCAGGAACATAGTTCATTCGCATACATTGATGAGCATGTGGCCAATCGTGTTCTAGTCCCGGAAAGAAGAAATGTCCCGGTACCATCAGCACCTTGCGTTTCTTCAACCGCTGATAAAGCTCTTCTGTCGTGATGGGTAAGTCTTTGAACCAGAGCCAGAGAAATATGGCACCTTCCGGTTTATGGATAAGGCAGCGATCTTCCGGTATATGGCGCCGAATAATGCTAATCACGTTTTCTACCCGCTGCTTATAAAACGGTTGAATAACCTTTTGTGACAGACGCAAGAGATCGTTGCGCTTAATCATTTCCAGAGCGAGAGCTGGCCCAACACCGCCAGGAGCCAGGCTAATAATGCCGTTCATGTTGCTGATAGCACTGATAATTTTTTCATTAGCGATGATGATACCGCAGCGGGAGCCTGGCAGGCCCAGTTTGGACAGACTCATGCACAGAATAATATTGTGATTCCACAGCGGGGTGGCTTCGCTAAAGATAATACCAGGGAATGGTATACCGTAGGCATTGTCGATCAATAAGGGGATTTGGTGCTGTTGAGCCAGGCTATCCAGGCGTAGTAATTCTTCATCAGTGATTACGTTGCCTGTTGGGTTGGTAGGACGAGAGACGCAAATCAGGTTAATGTCTTCGGTAATATTCAGGTGATCGAAATCGACGTGGTATTTGAATTGGCCGTTGGGCAGCAGTTCAATATTCGGCTTATTAGCGACAAATAATCCTTCATCCAAACCTGAATCTGAATAGCCAATATATTCTGGAGCAAGAGGAAACAAAACACGTTTCATTGAGCCGTCGTCAGCGCGACCTGCCAGTAAGTTAAACAGATAGAAAAAGGCGCTTTGGCTGCCATTAGTCAGAGCAATATTTTGTGGGTGGATGTCCCAACCGAGCTTTTCTCTCAATTCTTGGGCTAGTGCCGCTATCAAGGTGTTTTTCCCTTGTGGCCCGTCATAATTGCATAGGGTTTCGCTTAATTGACCGTCTAACGCCATGTCAGTCAATATCTGCTGGAAATAGGCATCCATTTCCGGGATATGTGCAGGATTGCCACCGCCTAACATAATTGCACCAGGCGTTCTCAGACCTTGGTTGAGATCATTCATCAGACGGGTAATTCCCGAATCTTGTGTAAATTTGTTACCGAATTGCGAAAATTTCATATTGGCGTTTGCGTCTGTTTTTGTACGAGAAGAAAACACCATACCCTGCTCATTACGCGGGTGCAATGGGGCAAAAGTGGTATTTCCGCTTATTTTTATACATTAATTTAAATTTTTCATCACAGTAACCGATTTTCGACACAAACAATTTACGAGGTGATCATTTACCAGGCCCGCTGCTTGCATAAACGCATAACAAGTGGTACTGCCAATAAATTTAAATCCCCGCTTTTTCAGTGCCTTCGCCAGTGCATCGGAAGTTGCAGTTTTGGCAGGAACTTCCGATAAATCTTGCCAGTGATTAATTTGTGGAGAGTTATCAACGAAACGCCAGATAAAAGCGCAGAAGTCTTCACCTTGTTCAGCCATTTTTAGGTAAGCGCGGGCATTGTGAATAATTGCATTGATTTTGCTACGATTACGCACGATGGTTGGTTCTTCCATCAGTCTTCCAACGTCTGTTTCATCCATTTTGGCTATTTTGACCGGATCAAAATGATGAAAACATTTTCTATACCCTTCCCGTTTTTTCAGGATAGTGAACCATGACAAACCCGCTTGTTGTCCTTCCAGACAAATCAGTTCGAAAAGTTGCTGGCTATCTCTTAAAGGGGTGCCCCATTCGTTGTCGTGATAGGTCAGATAATCAGGGTCGGATGTTACCCAACCGCAGCGCGTTATTTCCTGGCTCATAAACTGTATTTGCCTCAGATAATGGTTGATAATTACATCAATGTTAGCTGTATAAATATACAAGTAAAGAGACCTGATTAAGATTTTTTTATACTGCGATAAAATTGGGGGTGATCAGTGCTGTATATCTTACGTCTAAAGGGTATACTGGCCTCTTTCGTTTAAATTCATATGCATCGCGTGCGGGTTCAACATGCAAAAGTTTGATACCAAAACCTTCCAGGGGCTCATCCTGACATTACAGGATTACTGGGCGCGTCAAGGCTGTACCATTGTCCAACCACTGGATATGGAAGTCGGCGCAGGAACCTCTCATCCTATTACTTGTCTGCGTGCTTTGGGACCAGAGCCTATTGCAGCAGCTTATGTGCAACCATCCCGTCGTCCAACTGACGGTCGTTATGGCGAAAACCCAAACCGCCTCCAGCACTACTATCAATTTCAGGTTATCATCAAGCCATCTCCAGATAACATTCAGGAGCTCTATCTGGGGTCCTTGAAAGCATTAGGACTCGATCCGACTGTTCACGATATCCGCTTTGTTGAAGATAACTGGGAAAACCCAACTTTGGGCGCTTGGGGACTGGGCTGGGAAGTCTGGCTGAACGGTATGGAAGTGACTCAGTTTACTTACTTCCAGCAGGTTGGTGGTCTTGAATGTAAGCCTGTGACTGGCGAGATTACTTACGGGTTGGAACGTCTTGCGATGTATATTCAAGGCGTGGATAGCGTTTACGATCTGGTATGGAGCGATGGCCCGCTGGGTAAAACCACCTATGGTGACATTTACCACCAGAATGAGGTTGAACAGTCTACTTACAACTTCGAGCACGCCGATGTGGATTTTCTGTTTACCTGCTTTGAGCAATACGAAAAAGAGGCACAGGAATTACTGGCGCTGGAAACTCCGCTGCCATTGCCGGCTTATGAGCGCATTTTAAAGGCGGGTCATACCTTCAATTTGCTGGATGCCCGTAAAGCGATTTCCGTGACTGAACGTCAGCGCTATATCCTGCGCATCCGTACCCTGACTAAAGCGGTTGCTGAAGCTTATTATGCCTCCCGCGAGGCGCTTGGCTTCCCTATGTGTAACAAGAAATAAGAGGCCATCATGATTCAACAGACTTTCCTTGTGGAAATCGGCACAGAAGAGTTGCCACCAAAGGCACTGCGTTCATTGGCTGAGTCTTTTGCGGCCAATTTTGCAGCCGAACTGAATAATGCCAATCTGGGTCATGGTGAAATTAGCTGGTTTGCGGCTCCTCGTCGTTTGGCGCTGAAAGTCGCCAATTTGGCGGCAGCACAGGCTGATCGTGAAGTTGAAAAGCGTGGCCCTGCGATTGCTCAGGCGTTCGATGCAGAAGGTAAACCAACCAAAGCGGCAGAGGGTTGGGCGCGTGGTTGCGGTATCACCGTTGATCAGGCTGAACGCATGGTAACGGATAAAGGGGAATGGCTGCTCTATCGCGCTCAGGTTAAAGGCCGTGAAGCAAAAGTGCTGCTGGCGGATATGGTGAGCAGTTCGCTGAGTAAGTTGCCGATCCCTAAGCTGATGCGTTGGGGCGATAAACAGACTCAGTTTGTTCGTCCGGTACATACAATCACTATGCTGCTGGACAGCGAGGTGGTTGAAGGCGAAATTCTGGGGATTCAATCGGATCGCATCATTCGTGGTCACCGTTTTATGGGTGAGGCGGAGTTTACCATTGAGAATGCACAGCAGTATCCCGCTATTTTGCAGGAGCGTGGTCGGGTTATCGCGGATTATGAAGCTCGTAAGGCGATGATCAAGCGTGATGCCGAACAAGCCGCAATGCAGCTTGGTGGTGTAGCGGATCTGAGCGACAGTTTGCTGGAAGAAGTGACTTCTCTGGTGGAATGGCCGGTTGTCTTGACGGCGAAATTCGAAGAAAAATTCCTGCAAGTTCCTGCTGAAGCGCTGGTTTATACCATGAAAGGTGACCAGAAATATTTTCCGGTTTACGACAAGGCCGGCAAATTAATGGCGAACTTTATTTTTGTCACCAATATTGAATCTTCTGATCCTCAGCAAATTATTTCAGGTAACGAAAAAGTGGTTCGTCCACGTCTGGCGGATGCGGAATTCTTCTTCAAGACTGACCGTAAACAGCGTTTGGAAGACAATTTGCCGCGTTTGGAAACCGTGTTGTTCCAGAAACAATTGGGAACCTTGCGTGACAAAACGGATCGCATTCAAGCCCTGGCTGGTTGGATTGCGGAAAAAATCGGTGCAGATGTCAATCATGCGACTCGTGCGGGTCTATTGTCCAAATGTGACCTGATGACCAATATGGTGTTCGAATTCACCGATACGCAGGGCGTAATGGGAATGCACTACGCACGTCATAATGGCGAAGCGGAAGATGTGGCGCTGGCATTGAATGAGCAGTATCAACCACGTTTCTCTGGTGATGCACTGCCATCAACGGGGGGTTCCTGTGCCGTTGCCATTGCAGATAAAATGGATACTTTGGCTGGGATCTTCGGGATTGGTCAGCATCCGAAAGGGGATAAAGATCCGTTCGCTTTGCGCCGTGCGGCCTTGGGGGTTCTGCGCATTATCGTTGAGAAAAAATTGCCTCTTGACCTCCAAACGTTGGCAGAAGAAGCGGTGCGTCTGTATGGCGACAAGCTGACCAACGAAAAAGCGGTGGATGATGTGGTTGAGTTTATGCTTGGTCGCTTCCGTGCCTGGTATCAAGAGCTGGGGTATAGCGTGGATACTATTCAGGCAGTATTGGCGCGTCGTCCGACTCAACCGGCAGATTTTGATGCCCGTATGCAAGCGGTTACCCATTTCCGCACCCTGGATGCAGCCGTTTCTCTGGCAGCGGCCAATAAACGCGTTTCCAACATTCTGGCGAAATCAGCAGAACCGTTGAATGACACTGTCCTTGCTTCTGTATTGAAAGCCGCAGAAGAGATCCAACTGGCGACACACTTGGTGGTGTTGAAAGAAAAACTGGCTCCTCTGTTTGCTGCAGGCAACTATCAGGATGCGCTGGTTGAATTGGCTTCCCTGCGTGAAGTGGTGGATGCATTCTTCGACAATGTGATGGTTATGGATGAAGACAGCCAAGTCAGGATCAATCGCTTGACGCTATTAAGTGAATTGCGTGACTTGTTCTTGCGTGTCGCAGATATTTCTCTGCTCCAGTAATATCGGCCACAACAGCCATGTTGGATGGTTTATCATCAAACAATCACTTATCTTGAAAAAGGTATTGACGGTCTGTGGCTCTGGCAGTAAGATGCGCTTCGTTTTCGGCGAGTAGCGCAGCTTGGTAGCGCAACTGGTTTGGGACCAGTGGGTCGGAGGTTCGAATCCTCTCTCGCCGACCAGCATCTATAGAAACCCTGCTCTTATGAGCGGGGTTTTTTCTTATATATCAGATAAATATATATTAAATAAAATAGTTCGCTATTTTCTTACAAGTCTAAAGTCGGGCATTAATTATTCGAATGCCATATTCCGAAAAGACAGTATCAGCAGAAACCAGTGTTAACCCTTCCATTTGAGATTGTACAATGAGCATCCTATCAAAAGGATCTCCATGATGACGTGGTAAATCACCTGCACTTTCTGCATGAGCATGTGTTATTGATAAAGGAATAAAATTATTTTTTTCCATGATAATATCGAAATCAGCATTGAACTTTAGTTTTCCCAATGCACGTTTTATCGAAATTTCCCAAGGAGTCACTGCGCTGACAAATACGCTATTTGTCCCTTTGCTGAGTATACTTCTTGTCATTTTGCCTAAAGATGGATCATCCGTTATCCACCAGATTAGCGTGTGGGTATCTAATAAAAGCCGTTTCATAAAGATCCTTCAAACATTTCCTGTATATCGTGATCAGCTTCGTAAAATTGTTCATCTATGCTGACATTATTTTCGAATCCTCCAGGTATTCTATCTGATTGATTAATAGGGACTAGCTGGACATAAGGTTTTCCAGATTTAGCAATAATAACAATTTCACCATCAACAGCTTTATCTGCCAGTTGGCTCAAGTGTGTTTTCGCCTCGTGCATATTGGCTTGAATAGTCATGCTTTCTCTCCATTAGCTAAGTTAGCTAAGGTTATATTGTAGTCAGTTTTGAGCAAAATATCATCACTAATGTTCATCTAAGTAATATATACGCATTAAACTTCAAGCTGCGATTTACAACACGATATGAAACCTGATTTCTCCCCGCTTGGCGGGGAGAAATTACATGCATCTTGAAGTGAGATTGGTATATTGGTAATTTCAGAAAGAAACTGGGCATAAGGAATAATTATTTTTCTCTATTTATTATGCTGTTATAAATTCCCACCCTTTCATAAGCCATTTTGCTTATTGTTTGACCATTTGGTCACAAATTCAAAATTATCATCACCAGAGATTAATTCTTATTAATTGCTTAATTTTTAGTTGTTTTGTCTATTTCACGTGCTTCTTGTCATGTTTTTTAACCATGGTTGTTAATAATTCTTTTCTTTTGTGTTTTTCTTATGTTTCTGGCGTTGTGTTTGATGATGTTGACGTCAGGCATAACAATTGATTAATTGATAAGCGAAAAACAATAAAACAAGCTAAATATCACAAACGGGGTTCAAGTAATGACAATTTCCAAGAAAAAACAGTTCAGTTTGTTAAAACTGGGTGTCGGTTTTGTCGCACTGGCTGTGACAGCCAGCATTCAGGCAAAAACGTTGGTTTACTGCTCTGAAGGCTCTCCTGAAGGTTTCAACCCACAGTTATTCACTTCTGGTACAACTTATGATGCAACTTCCAGACAGATTTATAACCGTCTGGTGGATTTTAAAGTAGGTACAACTAACGTCATTCCAAGTCTGGCCGAAAGCTGGGATGTGAGTGACGATGGTAAGGTTTATACCTTCCACTTGCGCAAAGGAGTGAAGTGGCATAGCAATAAGGAATTCAAACCTACCCGTGATTTTAATGCTGATGATGTGATTTTTACTTTTATGCGCCAGAAAGATAAAAATCATCCGTACCATCAGGTGTCAGGGGGCAGCTATGAATATTTCATCGGTATGGATATGGGGAATATCATCAGCAAAATAGAAAAAGTCGATGATTATACCGTTCGCTTTGTCCTGTCACGCCCTGAAGCCCCTTTTATCGCTAATCTGGCGATGGATTTTGCTTCGATTTTGTCCAAGGAGTACGCTGATGTGATGATGAAAGCGGGAACGCCTGAGAAAGTTGACCTGAATCCAATTGGTACAGGTCCATTCCAACTCGTGCAATACCAAAAAGACTCCCGAATTCTTTATAAGGCATTTAAAGATTATTGGGAAGGGCCAGCAAAAATCGACCGCTTAGTCTTTTCTATTACGCCTGATGCTTCGGTACGTTATGCAAAATTACAGAAAAACGAATGTCAGGTTATGCCGTATCCAAACCCTGCGGATATATCCCGCATGAAGCAGGATAAAAATATTGCCTTGATGGAACAGGCTGGTTTGAATGTGGGATATCTTTCTTTCAATGTCACCAAGCCGCCAATGGACAACGTGAAAGTACGTCAGGCATTGGCGATGGCAGTGAATAAAGATGCCATCATTGACGCTGTTTATCAGGGCGCTGGGCAGAAAGCGAAAAACCTGATCCCGCCTACCATGTGGGGCTATAACTCAGATATCAAAGACTACTCTTATGATCCCGCCAAGGCTAAGGAATTGTTGAAAGAAGCCGGCTTTGCGAATGGTTTCGAAACCGATCTGTGGGCGATGCCTGTACAGCGTCCATATAATCCGAATGCCCGTCGTATGGCGGAAATGATTCAGGCTGATTGGGCGAAAATTGGTGTCAAAGCCAAGATTGTCAGCTATGAATGGGGTGAATACCTGAAACGAGCCAAAGATGGTGAACCGAAGACCGTGATGATGGGGTGGACAGGAGACAATGGTGACCCTGATAACTTCTTCGCAACCTTGTTTAGTTGTGCAGCGAAAGATAACGGTTCTAACTATTCAAAATGGTGTTACAAGCCATTTGAGGATGTTATCCAACCCGCACGTACAACCGCTGATGTTAACAAACGTACAGAACTTTATAAGCAAGCGCAGGTTGTCATGCATGAACAAATGCCTGCGTTGATCATTGCCCATTCCACGGTTTATGAGCCAATTCGTAAGGAAGTGAAAGGATATGTGGTTGATCCACTAGGCAGACATCTTTTCTATGATGTTGATCTCAAATAATTCTTGCTGTTGAGCTGTTGTGATTAACCATCCCCCAGAGTTTTCTGTGGGGATGGTTTCGCTTCTCTGATGGGCAAGTTGACTCTGTAAACACCAAGCGGTCCGAAGAGCTGCACTGGTATTTAAAAAGGGAACTCAGGATATGCTGCAATTTATCCTCCGACGTCTGGGATTAGTGATCCCGACGTTTATTGGTATTACGCTGTTGACTTTCGCGTTTGTACACATGATACCTGGTGATCCCGTGCTGATTATGGCGGGAGAGCGTGGGATTTCTGCTGAGCGTCATGCCCAATTACTGGCTGAAATGGGATTGGATAAGCCTCTCTGGGAGCAATATTTTCATTACATCAATGGCGTATTACATGGTGATTTGGGGATCTCGTTAAAAAGCCGCATTCCGGTGTGGGATGAGTTTGTCCCGCGTTTTAAAGCGACTTTTGAATTGGGTATCTGTGCCATGTTGTTTGCCATCGCTGTCGGTATTCCAGTCGGAGTATTGGCGGCCGTCAAACGGGGTTCTGTCTTTGACCACACAGCGATTGGTTTGTCATTGACCGGCTATTCTATGCCAATTTTCTGGTGGGGAATCATGCTGATCATGCTGGTTTCCGTACATTGGAACTTAACCCCTGTTTCTGGCCGAATCAGTGATAGTGTGTTTCTTGATGACAGCAATCCTCTAACGGGTTTTATGCTGATAGATACGCTGATTTGGGGTGAGGAGGGCGATTTCACTGATGCTGTCATGCACATGATCCTGCCTGCCATTGTGCTGGGAACGATCCCATTAGCCGTTATCGTGCGTATGACGCGTTCTTCCATGCTGGAAGTGTTGGGTGAAGATTATATCCGTACTGCCAGGGCAAAAGGGCTGAGCCGCATTCGTGTCATTATTGTCCATGCGCTGCGTAATGCGTTGTTACCTGTCGTCACGGTGATTGGTTTGCAAGTGGGCATCATGTTGGCGGGTGCCATTCTGACAGAAACCATTTTCTCATGGCCAGGATTAGGGCGTTGGCTGATCGATGCCCTGCAACGTCGTGACTATCCGGTGGTACAGGGCGGAGTATTGTTAGTGGCAACCATGATTATTCTGGTCAATCTGGTGGTTGATTTGCTGTATGGCATCGTCAATCCGCGTATTCGTCATAAGAAATAGGAGCACATGATGACTCAAACAACTGAGCCTGTGGTATCGGGTGCACCGAAATTAATGACGCCGATACAGGAATTTTGGCACTACTTTAAACGTAACAAAGGCGCAGTGATTGGCCTTGTCTATATTATCCTGATGCTGCTGGTTGCAGTATTGGCGGGGGTATTAGCGCCACATGGTCCAGCGGAACAATTCCGCGATTCCTTACTGATGCCACCGGTATGGCAGGAGGGGGGAAGCTGGCAATTTATTCTCGGCACTGATGATGTTGGGCGCGATATCCTGTCCCGCCTAATGTATGGCGCACGCCTTTCATTGTTGGTTGGCTGTCTGGTCGTGGTGATGTCACTCATCATGGGCATCATTCTGGGAGTATTGGCCGGCTATTTCGGTGGTATGGTGGATACCATTATCATGCGTATCGTCGACATTATGTTGGCCTTACCAAGCCTGCTGCTGGCGTTAGTGCTGGTGGCGATCTTTGGTCCATCAATTGTTAATGCGTCATTGGCACTGACTTTTGTCGCTTTGCCTCACTATATTCGTCTGACGAGGGCGGCGGTACTGGTAGAAGTTAACCGCGATTATGTGACGGCGTCCCAAGTTGCTGGTGCGGGAGCCATACGCCAGATGTTCATCAATATCCTGCCAAACTGCCTTGCGCCGTTGATTGTGCAAGCGTCATTAGGGTTTTCGAACGCTATTCTTGATATGGCGGCCTTAGGGTTTCTGGGAATGGGGGCACAGCCACCAACGCCAGAATGGGGAACCATGTTGGCCGATGTTTTGCAATTTACCCAGAGTGCGTGGTGGGTTGTGACCTTTCCGGGGCTGGCTATTCTGTTGACAGTTTTGGCATTTAACCTGATGGGTGACGGGTTGCGTGATGCACTTGATCCCAAGCTCAAGCAGTAGGGGGATTGTGAAATGGCATTATTGAATATAGATCAATTATCGGTGCATTTCGGGGATGAAGATGCACCATTCCGCGCTGTTGACCGTATTAGCTACCGTGTTGAGCAGGGAGAAGTTGTCGGTATTGTTGGAGAATCTGGCTCAGGTAAGTCTGTCAGTTCATTGGCAATTATGGGGCTGATTGATTATCCGGGCAAAGTGATGGCCGAAAAAATGGAATTTGATGGCTGTGACCTGACCAAAATTTCAGAAAAAGAGCGTCGGCAGTTGGTGGGGGCGGAAGTCGCGATGATTTTCCAAGATCCCATGACCAGTTTGAACCCGTGCTATACCGTCGGTTATCAGATTATGGAAGCCTTGAAAGTCCATCAAGGCGGCAATCGAAAGACGCGACACCAGCGGGCAATCGACCTATTGACTCAAGTAGGTATTCCCGATCCAGTTTCTCGTCTGGATGTTTATCCGCATCAATTATCGGGAGGGATGAGTCAGCGCGTGATGATCGCGATGGCTATCGCGTGTCGGCCGAAGCTTCTGATTGCCGATGAACCGACGACGGCTCTGGATGTCACCATTCAGGCGCAAATCATTGAGTTGTTGCTGGAATTGCAGCAACGGGAAAATATGGCCTTACTCTTGATCACCCATGATTTGGCGCTGGTGGCAGAAGCAGCCCATCATATTATTGTGATGTATGCTGGACAGGTGGTGGAAATTGGCAAGGCAACGGAAATTTTCCGTGCACCTCGCCATCCTTATACACAAGCATTATTGCGGGCATTGCCGGAATTTGCGGTGGACAAATCCCGTTTGGCATCATTGCCTGGCGTTGTTCCTGGAAAATATGATCGCCCAATGGGATGCTTGCTCAACCCCCGTTGCCCCTATGCCAATGCGCATTGTCGTCAGGAGGAGCCGCCATTGAAATCAATGAGTGGGCGTCAGGTTAAATGTCACATGCCACTGGATGATGAGGGGAGGCCAACAGTATGAACATTCAACAAAACAGAGAACAAGAAAAGGCGACAGCAATTTTACTGAAGGCCACCGAATTGAAGAAGTATTATCCGGTGAAAACCGGTTTATTCTCGCCTGAGCGTATGGTTAAGGCGTTGGATGGTGTTTCATTTGAACTGGAAAAAGGTAAGACGTTGGCGGTTGTTGGCGAGTCGGGCTGTGGAAAATCCACATTGGGCCGTCTGTTGACCATGATTGAAAAACCGACAGATGGGGAGCTTTATTATCTGGGACAAGATCTCCTGGTGCCAAATAAAGAAGCAGAAAAACTTCGTCGCCAGAAAATCCAGATTGTATTTCAAAATCCTTACGCTTCCCTAAATCCGCGTAAAAAAGTAGGCCAGATTCTGGAAGAGCCATTGCTGATTAATACTTCACTGACCGCGAGTGAACGCAAGGAAAAAGTCTTGCAGATGATGGAGAAAGTAGGGCTAAAACCGGAACATTATGCACGTTATCCACATATGTTTTCTGGTGGTCAGCGTCAGCGTATCGCCATTGCTCGCGGGTTAATGTTAAATCCGGACGTGGTGATTGCAGATGAACCCGTTTCAGCGTTGGATGTTTCAGTGCGGGCACAGGTTCTGAACCTGATGATGGATTTGCAGCAGGATCTGGGATTGTCTTACGTCTTTATATCCCATGATCTTTCGGTCGTCGAACATATTGCTGATGAAGTGATGGTGATGTATTTAGGGCGCTGTGTGGAAAAAGGCAGTAAAGAAATGATTTTCAACAATCCGTGCCATCCTTATACACAGGCGTTGTTGTCAGCCACACCGCGCCTGAATCCTGAGTTACGCCGTGAACGCATTAAACTGACGGGAGAACTGCCAAGCCCAATGAATCCGCCGGTAGGGTGTGCTTTTGCGGCTCGTTGTTGTCGGGCATTTAGCCTGTGTACTCAATCCCAGCCTAAATTAAGGCAATATGACGGACAACTGATCGCGTGTTTTGCGGTCGAACAGGATCAAAATTCATCGACCTAATCATATCTGACCGTGGTATACCAATCTCACTTCAAGATGCATATGATATCTCCCCGCGAAGTGGGGAGATATCGAACTTCATAGCGTGTTGTAAATTGCAACTTGAAGTTTGATGCGTATATAACGTATAAGCGTTGTAGCTCGGTCATTTTCTCTGTTGCATTGCCATTCATCAAAATAAGACGCCCGCAAGTAAAATCAAGTATACTCACTCAAATTATTAAGATGTGTTGGTCAGTGTTTTCATTATTAGTTGGTATTGGTTTGGATAAGATGAAATTGCGTGTCAAACGTTCGTTAACCATTAAACAGATGGCCGCAGTGACAGGAGTCACTTTGGTTACCATTGCCATTTTCATCACCATCCAGTTGTCCCACCTATTGCAGCAGCGGAAAGATGACTATATCAGCCAGCTTAACAATGCGGCCGTACAGATCCAGACACCTTTGGCGGAAGCGTTGTTGAGTTCAGATCTCAATGAAGCGAAAACGCTGTTGATTGGGTTGAAGACCTCGGGCATTCTGGGGCGGGCCGATGTGTTATTACCTGATAACGTTCGGGTAATGAGTCTGGATTTTGCCACTCATCGTCCCATACCTGAACTGGCAAAGAAGGTTTTTGGTATTCCTGTTGAGGTCAATATTCCTCTCTATGTTTATGGTGTTGCGCCAAAAACAGCACAATCACAGGGACACCTTATTTTGCAGGTTGATTCCAATCGGGTATATCGTTTTGCCTTGAATACACTTGCATTAATGTTGACTACTTATTTATTACTCGCACTTATTCTTACGGTGTCGATAAGCTGGTGCGTAAATCGCATTATCATCCATCCATTGCGCGATGTTGCGCGGGAACTGAATGAAGAACAGCCGCCAGAGATTATGTCTTGCCCTAAAAGCCATCAGGATGATGAGTTGGGGTTGCTGGTAAAAGGTTATAATCGTCAAGTTAATAAGCAGAAAACACCATCAAAATGAAACCTTACAAGATGAATAACGGTCTAAGCCTTAATGATAATATTCAGGGATGAATGATTGTCTTAGGTTTTGCAGGATAAAATTAAACAGGTAGGGGTAAGTGAGAATGCAGGGTAACAAAATCGGATATCTTATTGGTGGTGCGATTCTGGCTACAACTTGTTTGGCACAGGCTGAAACCTTGCAACCTGATCCAGCCTGGCAACAAGGCAAACTTGAAAATGGCTTTAGCTGGCAAATCCTGCAAACACCACAGCGGCCTAATGACAGAATACAGTTGCGGTTATTGGTAAAGACGGGTTCATTGTCTGAGAAAACCCAACAACGGGGCTATACCTACCTGATTCCGAAAATCGTCTTATCCAGTAGCAAAGATTTATCATCGCAGAAACTGGAAAAGCTATGGCACAATGCGATAGATACTAAAAATCTCTTTCCGCCTGCCATTGTTTCCTATGACTTCACCCTTTACAGTCTGAGCCTGCCAAATAATCGTCCCGATCTATTGCAAGATGCATTGATATGGTTATCCGATATTGCTGGTGGTGCGGTATTTACACCAGAGACACTGGCACAGGCTATGAAAGGGGATAAATATCTTGTGACGACTTTCCCATCCGATATTCAAGATCCCGTGTGGCGTATGCGCCTGCAAGGTTCAACGCTTATCGATCATGATCCTGGGATGTCTGTATCAGTGCCTGTCAATGTAAAAAAAGTCGAAGATTTTTATCATCAATGGTACACGCCGGATGCGATGACGCTATATGTCGCAGGACATGTTGACAACCGATTACTGTCGGAGCGGATTAATCAGGTCTTTGCCTCATTGGCGGGAAAACGGCAGACACCAGAGCCTGTTCCTACCTTGCTGCCGCTGAAAGCAGCAACGATTGGTGTAGTGAGTGAGAAGACCAAACAGGATCGCTTGTCTTTGACCTGGAATCTGAACTGGTTGCCGATTAACGATTCGCAAACACTGATTCAGTACTGGTTAAATGACCTGGCGCGTGAAGCACTTTATCATTACCTGCAATTGGGGCTTAAAGACAAGCAGAATGACATGCAATTAGGTCTGAATTGCCATGTGTTATACCAGCGGGCGAACTGCTCCTTAAATCTGGATTCCCCTGCGGATAAGCTGATGGAATCCACGCTTTATCTGGCCTCCCAACTGTCATTATTGCGGGAAAATGGATTGCCGCAGGCACAATTTGATGAGCTCTATGCTCAGAAGCGGAGTCAGCTCCAGCAACTATTCGCCATGTATGCCCGTACGGATACCGATATTTTGATAAACCAACGTCTGTTGTCACAGCAGAATAATGTGATAGATATCGCTCCTGAACAATTCCAGCGGTTAAGACAAGCGTTTTTATCCTCCCTGACACCACAACTTTTGAATAAAAAGCTGCAAGAGATGTTGTCTCAAGACATCTCTTTTATTCTGGTGCAACCAAAAGGTGAAGCGACGATTGATGTTAATCACATCAGAAATAGCTTTAACCAAATTATGAGACCGGGGCCACAGCCGGAGAAACCGAAAGAGCCTAAAACAGTGAATGATGGGGAGTAAGAGGGTAAACAAGTGCTCTGGTTTCATTTCCCAGTAATATTTGGGCATTACCCTCGAGACTCTTTGCAGAACTCGTCTCAGGAGGTTAAAAACTTATGCCCGACTTTTCACGCAGAAAAATATTACAAGCAGCTGCGATCGGAGCTGCGAGTTCATTACTGCCCGCTTCGATTCGCAAGGCGCTAGCCATACCCGCCAATAACCGTACCGGAACTATTGATGATGTAGAACATGTGGTGATCCTGATGCAGGAAAACCGCTCCTTCGACCATTATTTCGGCACGTTACCTGGCGTACGCGGTTTTAGCGATCGTATCACCATTCCACTCTCCGGTGGGCGCAACATTTGGCAGCAGCAGGGAGTTAAGCGGCTGGTCTTGCCTTATCATCTGGATAGCCGACACGGTAATGCACAGCGGGTGACAGGTACGCCTCATTCCTGGAATGATGCACACTCCGCTTGGAACAATGGCTGTATGAGTGACTGGCCAACCTATAAAACGACAAACTCAATGGGCTATTACTGTCAGGCTGAGTTGCCGTACCAGTTTGCTTTGGCCAATGCCTTTACCTTGTGTGACGCATACCATTGTTCGATCCATGCCGGTACTGATCCTAATCGTCTGTTCCTCTGGACCGGCACCAACGGTCCCAGTGCCGCTAACGTTGCCGCAGTAGTCAACGAATGGGATTCTCCTGGTCTTCCAGAGGAAGGATATACATGGAAAACCTATCCGGAACGACTAGAGGAGAACGGCATTAGCTGGAAAATTTATCAATACCTGCCGGACAACTACGGTGATAACCCGCTGGCTGGTTTCCGCCAGTACCGTGCCGCCAGCGTCGCGGCCGGTAATCCGGCACAACCGCCGGAAGGTTTCCACGACTTTGTACCTTACAGTGATGAACTTAACGAAAAAATTCCATTGTATAAGGGCAACGGTAATACTCTGCCGGCTGTCAGTGGTAACGATCTGGAGATGATACTGGCTGGATTTCGCGCCGAGGTGAAAAAGGGCAGATTGCCGCAGGTAAGCTGGATCGTCGCACCGGCAGTCTATTGTGAGCATCCAGGGCCTTCCTGCCCTGTGCAGGGGGGCTGGTTTATTCAGGAGATCCTCAATGCGCTGACAGATGACCCGCAGGTGTGGAGCAAAACGGTATTGCTGGTGAATTTCGATGAGAATGATGGTTTTTTTGACCACATGCCTTCACCCTCCGCACCGTCGCTACGGAAAGACGGTAGTTTCGCCGGTAAGTCCACACTACCCTTCGACACTGAAATCTTCCAACACGCAGCCCCAGAGGGATCGAGTCAGCAGCCGTCACCAGACGGGCGCATTTATGGTCCTGGGCCGAGAGTACCGATGCTGATCTTGTCACCCTGGAGTCGTGGCGGTTGGGTTAACTCGCAGGTATTCGACCACACCTCAGTCCTACAGTTTTTAGAGAAACGTTTCCGGGTACGCGAGCCGAATATCAGCGCCTGGCGGCGTGCAGTGTGCGGTGATCTCACTTCAGCGTTCAACTTTGCCAATCCCAACAATGAAGTACCCCGTTTGCCTGCCATCACGCGACGGAAAGCAGATAACCTGCGCATGAGTCAGGAGGCGTTACCACCGGTGCCGTTACCGGAGGTTGGAAAGCAGCAGTTGCCGTATCAACAGCGACAGAGTCGCCCGTCCCGTGCGTTACCTTATCGGCTTAATGTTGAAGCTTCGGCTTACCCTGACAAGGGGTTACTGACCCTGAGCTTTCACAACACGGGCGAACAGGGTGTGGTATTCCATGTTTACGATAAGCTACATCTGGGTGATATCCCGCGGCGTTATACCGTTGAAGCCGGTAAATCGCTCAGTGATGACTGGCAGGCGGCAGATAACTATGATCTCTGGTTGCTAGGACCCAACGGTTTTCACCGTGCACTGAGTGGTTCACTGACACAGCAGCAGCCAGAAGTGAGTCAAATCATGAATGATACTTGCCTGCAACTGGAACTGAACAATCCGGGTGACAAAACGGTGGAGATCATCATAAAGCGCTGCCCTTATACATTGCAGGGACCGTGGCACATTAAAATGCCAGCAGGAAGCTGTCACAGCCAGATTTTTGACACTCACATCAGTGGTGGCTGGTACGATATTTCGCTGGTGGGGCCGAAAGGATGGCATCGTCGTCTGGCTGGCAGACTGGAAAACGGTGAGCACAGTATCAGCGATCCGTTGATGGGAAAGGCATAAGATAATCGAGCCTGATATGCAAAAAACGGAAAATGGATCCTATCTATCGTCTTAAGGGGCGGTTTAACCCGCCCCGATTTAATTAATCGAAACCCTTAATTTACTTCTTCGCGGCAGCCCGTAACTCAGTCACGTTTTTACCGCCGATGCCCCAGTTATCTGTTTCGACTTCATCAATGATGACAAAGGTTGTTGCCGGGTTTTTCCCAAGTACATCTACCAGCAATTGGGTTGCACCTTCAATCAGTTGTTTTTTCTGCTCAGCGGTGGCGCCTTCGCGGGTAATTCTGATGTTCACAAATGGCATAAAAATGACTCCTTTTTGGGTTTGTTATAGATAGTGGGTACAGCAAAAAACAGTCTTATTGATTGAGATATGGATGTTTATCTGGCTTTTTTTCTTCCGCAGTGGCGATCCAGGCGGCGCAAAATAGCGTCAAACGGGCGAAAAAATAGAAGAATGCCATTAAACCAATCACCGAACCAAAAGCAGCGCCCGAAGGGGAGCTGGCAAGGCGGGGCAGCATCATCGTCATAATAGATTTAATGATTTCAAACCCGATGGCGGCCATGAGGGTGCCTTTAAACAGCGCTTTTCTTTCAGGGCGATGACGCGGCAAGATCCACAATATCCATAGAAATAACAAATAATTGGCTAAAATGGAAATCGTCATGCCAATTGATGTCCATGCTGGCCGGAGCCATTCTATGCCTTCCAGTCCGAGGGCGTGGACGATAGTGGCTTGGGCAGAACCTGCTATGGAAGTTAGCGAAAGGGTGATGACCAACGCAAATAACAGACCGAATAAAGAGAAAAAGTCGCGAATATATTGAAAATAAATTTTCTCTTTATCTTCATGATTGCGTTCCCAGACATCCCTGGACTGGGCGAGTATTGCCTCGCGTAAATTTCCAACCCAGTTCATCCCTGAATAAAGTGCGATCGCCAGACCGGTCAATCCCACGGTTGTTCTTTGGTTAATTGCCGTGTCTACACTGTTTTTCAGGGTATTGGCGAGAGCGGGATCACTGATGCTATTGGCGATGCCATTAATCAAACGTGTCAGCAGGTCAGGATTGGAGGCCAGCACAAAACCGGCGACGGCAAAAGAGAGCATCAAAATGGGGATTAAAGATAGAAACGAAAAATAGGTAATGGCCGCGCCAAATTGACTCCCCATGCGGTCGTTAAAACGTTGGGCCGCCCTAATAAAGTGGGCGATAAAAGGAATACGGCGGATAGCATTGCCAATACGGATGGTGACGGAAAGTGCTTTTTTACTGCCATATAGTCCTTTCTCTAACGGTGTCAGATTTTTCCCTGTATTGAATTGTTCCCTGTTTTCATGGTTACCTGGCATTACATCCCCTAGCGAAAAAATATGTATGCGAAAAAAGAGTAACAGGCAAAATGGAAAAGGCAACTGGTGAGGGAATACGGTAGCCATATATTGGCTACCGTACAGAAGATCAATCGTTAATTCCGATGATTAATCTCATTGATGCCCTTTAACTTCACTGTGAACAGTTGGCAGTTCAGTATCGTGGCTCTCATTTTTCACAAAAGGCACTTTACCGGAGAAAATATCTTTTTGTGCAGAAGTTGCCAGATTGGTGAGGGAGTCAGGTACATCAATACCTAAATTTTTGCTCTTATCGTATCCGGCGACAGATTGTTGGTTAATTTGCTGGGTATTCAGCGAGACAGCACCTTGTGCACGGTCAATTTTGCTGCCCGATAAATGGGTTGTTCCAGAGACATTCAGATTAACCTCTTGAGTACCGGTCAATGTTGTTTGCTTACCTACCGTTTCTCGGTCGAGAGTATCGTAATTGCCTTTGAGTTTGCCATTGTAGCCCTTGAACGCCGCTTTCAGTTGATCTGTCAAACTTGGGGCTTTATCTCCGGTTTCAGGTGTGGTAGTTGCTGTATTTTCTGGAGAGCCTTCCGCTACGGGAGGAACAGCCTGTTTAGAAGCGGCATCTCCTTTGACGGTTTTGCTATAACCCAAGCCAGCATCCAGCCCCACATTCAGGCTATGGGTGCTGTCCTTACGGCTTTCGACATTGAAATTGCCACCGACATTGCTCGTGATCTGAGCAGCATCCACATTCGCACCTTTAAGTGAGGTATCGCCCGCGCTGGTCAGATTAACATTGTTGCCGGAAACCTGTGCGTTATGATGCGTAGTTTGCGTCAGGTTATTGACGCCAAATTTCAATTCACCGCCAATATTATATTTGCTGTCGATGATTCTGTTAGCTGGATCATCTGTTGTTGAAGCATCGCTTGCTGCGCCATCCCCTCCTTCTTTACGGGCGTTAGAAGACATTCCCCCTTTAGCTTTAGCACCGACATTCCAACCATTGGCGTTGGCAGTATCCTGAGCCGAAGTCAGTTCGATTTTCCCACGCTGTGCGGTTAAATCTACCTGTTTGCCGGTAACGTTGGCTCCTTGTAATGTCAGATTATTGCCTGCAGTCAGATTTACCCCTTGTCCACCAGTGATATTGCTGGTTTGAGCAGTAGTGTTGTTCTGGCTTTCGGTGTTATAACCGCCGCCGAGACTGCCACTGAAATTCTTGCCATCAGGGTTGGTTCCCACGGTCAGGGAAATTTCCCCATTGTAACCATGGCCTTGTTTCTCATTGCGAGTGGTGGCTTGGTTAAACTGAACATTTCCACCTGCATTAACGTTGGCTGTACCTTCACCTGCATTGATTGAGGTGCCTTGGTAGCGCGCATCTCTGGCCGTCTGAACGTTAACGCCGTTTTGAGCGTTGATGCTGCTGGTCACTGCGCTGCTGGTGGTGTTGGATGTTTCCTGATAGCTACCACTGCCTTTGCCATTAACAGAGATATCTGCACCAGTTGTGGTGTAGACACGCAAACTGGCATTGCCAGTTGTGTCAGCGGCATGAGAGCTTTGGCTATTGGTGGCGGCTTCACTGGTATGGCTGCCCGCAATCAGTGAGACCCCGCCTTTGTTGGTCTGGTATTGCGTACCTTGGTCATAGATGTCGCCGTTCGTTGTTACTTTGACATCACCTGCCTTGATGTTAGTCACTACCGCATTGGACTGATGGTTATTGGTGTAACGGCTGTTGCCATTCATCGCCAGTTCAATACCGGCATTAGGTAAGCCCGTTTTGGTGATGGAAGTATCCAGTTTCTTATCTGCGGCAGCCTTGGCTGTTTTTTCTACAGGACGAGTGGTTGCACTGTAATCGGCAGTTCCGCTGATTTCACCGCCTACCTGTAATTGGTTGGTTGAACTGGATTCGGTATTGGCTGTTGCCACATTTTTAATGCTGCCGGCATTAACCTGATAGGAACCTTGTACTTGATGATCCGTACCCTGCTGCTTCAACTCACCCATTGCATTCAGCTCAAGGTTGCCTGTCACTTGGGTTTTGGTCACTTCTGCCGTTGTCCGGCTGTCGGATTTTCCATTGTTGTTGTAAGTTCCTTCAACACCACTACCGAGTTTGTCCATACCGCCAGTGACGAACACACTGCTATTCAGTTTTTCCTGTGCGGTTGAGGTTGAGGAACTATTTTCGCCAGCCAGCAACGCAATATTATTCCCGCTAATCTTCGCATCGCCCTGTGTGGTGACCAACTTAGAGCCAGTCACAGTGACATTTTGACCAGCATTTACGGTGAAGTTGCCGCCATTCAGTTCTGATGGGCGTTGTGTTGTGCTTTCATTTTTCTGTTGATCGGTAGTGTGTTCAAAACCGACACCCGCACGATATTGGTTATCTTTCATGTCCTTGGTGTAAGACAGAAAGTCAAGGTTGGTTTTTTCCTGTTGATCCTGATTTTTCTCACCATAATTCAGGATATTGATATTGCCTGATGTATTCAGTTGCAGTTCGCCGGCACTTTTTGCCAGACTGCCAATGACATTGATGTCTTTATTACTGAGTAATTTCAGGTCGGCATCGGAAATCAACTGGCTGGCGGAAGATTTTTGCTGCTCGTGATGCTCTTGATTTGTATTTTTGGTGATGTTGAAAATGGTGCCTTTTCTTTCATCCACCTCTTTAGAAATATGGCTGACCGCATTGTCGATAGTTAATTGCCCGTCATTGGTGCTGACATAGGCACCTTTTTGCGCTTTGACTTTACTGCCTGTAATGGTGACACCATTTGCACCAGTCAGCAGCAAGTGCTCGCCAGCCGTCACTTCGGAAATATGATGGGTTTCTGATTTATCGCGGTTATCTTTTTTGCTGCCACCGGCAATCCCACCCCAATAGGTTTTATCTTTGGCAAGGATCTGATCAGCAACGAGGGATTGGACAGTAATATTGGTTTGTTGATCCGCAGTAATAATCAGGTTTTTGCCTGAGTTAATCCGGGTTCCGATAATGTCAACATTTCCTTTCGCCTTGATACCTAAGTCTCCGCCTGCGCTTAATTCATTGCCGGTACTTCTTTGGGTGGTATTGACCTCATTCCAATTACCCGTTTGCAATGATGCACTATGGTTCTTTTTGTATCCCTTCTGTGAAGTCATTTCTGATTCCACCAGACTTGCCAGCTTCACATCTTTCTGGGCTGATACGGACAACTTATTGCCCGCTTTGATCTTACTGGCAAGGACTTCGGCATTGCCTTCACTGGCGGTTAAATGGATATTTTCACGCGCGTTAATGGTATTGCCTTCGTGCTGATATTTTTCACTCTCATTGGTGAGATCATATTGCCAGACCCATTTCCGTTGATTGTTCGTGTTACGGTCAAGTTGGTGAAGCTGTTGTCCATCCAGTTTCAGGTTGGCGCCAGTCAGTTTGACATTATCCCCTTCAATATCGGTTGCCATCACTTGGTTGTTTTGTCTGGCCACCAGCGTGATGTTTTTACCTGCCAATTGGGTACGAGCAACAGATTCACTGATTTGCTTTTGTTCGGTATAAATACCACTAAGAGTGCTTTCGTGATTATCGTTGCCCGTTTTGTCTGATGAAGATTGGTTCAGGCGTCCTTGGGACAGCACATTATTGCCGCTCAAGGTAATATCGCCACCTTTTAGCGTCGCCGCTTCCAGCTTCACATCACCGTAGGATTCAACTTCAATGCCATTATCAGCGGTGACTTGGCCTTTTAAATTAACTCCGCTTCCTTCCGCCGTATTCAGCAGACGAATGCGTCCTGCCCGCATACTACCCAAATAATAGCTGTCGAGAGCGCCAATATTCGCTTGCTGAATATCCAGGATGCGACCATCGGCCGAAATCTTGTTATTCCCCGTTGTGAGATTGAGGTTTTTTGTGGTGATCACCTGACCGTTGATGTCAATTTTAGGTGCGATCAGATTTAGTACGTCATTATGGGATAAGCCATTGTTCCTGATATTCAGGGCGTTCAGATTATCAAAGGTGTTGAAGCCTTGCAGAACCCCATTTTCCACCAGTGGATTACCGACAACCAATGACGCCTGATTCGTATTGATAAAACCACAACCGTTACAAGTGATACCGTTAGGGTTTGCCAGTACATAATCGGCAGCGATACCAAATATTTCCTGTTCGCCAAGCAAGAAAGAAGGGTTACGACTAATAACCTCATTTAAGATCACACTGGCAGCTTGTCCATTGAGGTTGCTGTTAGCAGATAATTCCCCTGCCAATTGCGATGTTCCATCCTCCAGAGAGTTATTGAACACAGCCCCCATTTGATTAACGTTGAAGTCCTGGTATTGGTTATGTGATAACCCTGATTCGGAAGGCGCAACGATATTGACTACCGTCGCACCGGTATCCGCTTGCATAACATCTGGGCTGTGTGCGGCATCGCCGCCAGGTGTAATATCATTGGCAAAGCTGACTGAACAGGTTGCCAGAATAATTGCCATAGAGGCGGCAAGTTTGCCCGTGGGAGACAGCTTAAATTTTTTACTTTTCATATAATTTCCTTATTTGCTTCTTTATTGCCATGTGCAGCGCTCTGGGGATCATTGTTCTAATAATCCCCACAACTGACTGCGGTTAAAAAAATCAAATGGTTCAAAAAATTAAAAAGTGTAAGAGAAGCGGGTTAACAGTTGCATAGGTTCATCCGTGTGCCTATTGGGGTGAGAAAGTAATTTTCCTCGGCTGAACTCAACATCCGCAAACAGTTGCTGATAGCGTAGTGTCAAACCTGCACTGAATCCGGCACTGCTTTTCCAGCCGTCCTGACTGCGATAACCTTTAACCTGGCCGATATCCACGCCGGTACGTAACGAAAGTGATCCATTGGCAATGGGGATTGAGTGAGAAAGCGTATTTCTTAAATACCAGCCATTATCAGCCGATGACACATTTTTACTGAAGCCTCGCACCGCATTACGGTCGGTTACATTGAGCCACTCAACACCGGGTAGCCCATCTTTACTGTATTGGGCATAAAATTGGCTGCTAAATCGGTAAGGTACATCCAAAAATGTAAAACGTTGTTGTAAATTTGCCGATAATTTCCCTTTAGTAAACTGCTTATTCAGGCTGGCTGTAGCGGTTTGGGCACCAAACCATGGCATTCCCCGCTCGATACTCATATTGAGGGAGATCAACCCTGAAGGGATAATTTGTAAATGGTTAATACCCAGTTCGAGGACGCTCAATGTCTGGCTACTGACAGTAAGCTTGGCTTCTTGGAAATGGTTAGTGTAATTCTTATAAACCAACTGAGTGTTTAATGTACTAATTTGTGACTGGTTACGATGAAAAACCCAATCAGCACGCATACCTGTTTGTTGTGAATTCCCGTACAATTTGGCCGAATGTATCTGTAAACGGGGATGGCTGGTGTATTGGGAATAACTGTTGAATCCACTCAATGTGATGGCGCCATAGGGGAGCGAATAGAGCAGGGTATAGGCGCGATTATATTGGGTGTTGGGTTTATCGACGGTACTGGCGCCGCTGAGACTAACAAAGTCAGATAATCCCAGTGGGCTATCGACACTGGCATTGAGTCGCGTGATCCATTTTCCTGTGCTTTTTTGTCCATAATTATCGGTTGTGGTGGTTATTCTCCATGGGGAAGAATGCCGATTGTGTAGTCTGACGATAGAACCACCATTAACGCTACCCGGTAGAATATCGAGAGTAGTTTTGTTTGATTGCAGGCGATTTGCCTGATCCAGCCCTTGATCAAGTTGATTCAGGTTGAGGGGTTTGTTTGTCAAACGTGGGAAAAGTGTTTGGCTATTGACCCAGCGGTCATCTCCTTCTATCGCTTCGACAAAACCTTCAACGACATTGATCCCCAGTTCACCATGGGGATTGGGAGGAAGAAACTGAACGCGTGCCGTAATATAACCTTTAGCAATATAAAGGTTGGTGATTTCCGCTGACAGCTTGTTGATATCATTGCTGGTGATGCAGTTATCGGGCAGGGCACTGAGTGTATTTAGATCTCCCAGAGAGAGTAAGGTAATGCCTTGAAGATAAACCCCGTTAACTGCCAAACAGGGTGGAGCTTCCACCACGACGGGTGAGACAGTTTGTGGGGAAACGTTATCTGTGCGATTAATCAATCCCTGGTGACGGCGATCTTCAATTAATTGGTCTATTTCCCGCGAACTATCCTGTAAGGTTCTTCTTGCTTCATCTGTAGAGAAAGCGGAATTAAGCGCATCAGGCGATGCGTTCACCTGAAATGCAGTACATAATAAGATGAAGATTGTCGTCCTTTTAATCATGGGAATACCCAAATGACAATAGTTGATGGGAAATGTATCGTGTTGGGTTAGGCTTAAATATCCTAGTTTATTAATTAAGCATTAGAGCATAGAAAATCTTTTATGTTGTTCTGATTAATAAATGTGTTTTGTTAAGAATTATAATTTCTAGTTATAAATTTACATTAGTGATTTATGATAATTCATTTTAGTTATGTATTATCTTCAATGTGAAGCGTTAAGTGAAATTTAATTTGGTTAATCAGTAGATCAGCAGAATAATGAGGTGTAATCAGACGCTTTTTCTGTATTTCCAGTCTATTAATTTAAAAGTTTTACTTATGGAATGTTGATGAAAAGGAATTGAAGTATACGCATTATACCAATCGCCTTTCAAAATGCGTCTTATATCTCCCTGCGAAGCGGGGGAGAAATCACACGCATCTTGAAGTTAGATTGATATAGAAGAGATGTGAAAGGGGAAGGCAGTTATTTTTTAGTCAGATTATTTGGCTGAAAATTGATCATGAGTGTAATTATAAATTTATCTATCTTTATTTATTATGAAAATAATTACTATATGAAAATCTGACAGTGAAAAAAAATCAGAAAAACAAATATAAAAGAGAAAAATAGGAATTAAAGTAAATTGGTGGGAATTTTGAGACGTTAGAAGGATTCAGCCAATGAATAATATTCATTGGCTGAAAAGTTATTACTTAATATTTAATGAAGAAGATATTAAGCAACAATTGGTGCGCGCCAGTCGTCAGCACCAGAAGTACCCGCAGTAGTGTGTTCCCAAGTAATCTTACGATAAGCAAGTGATACACGAACTAATTGAGTGAATTCTGCTTTAGCTGGATCTTGGCAGTGTGGCATTTTGCAATCGATATCAACGATAGTTGCATCTTCCAGTTTTGTAGTAAAGAAATGCTCTTGTTTACCTTCGATTGAAGTACGGTACCATTTCAATTCTACAGTTGGCAGCATTTCGCCAGAAGCCAGTGCGTTGTACAGCAGAGGAACTGATTTATTCAACGCAACGGTAAAGCGGAATGGCTTATGCGCACGCTGGCCAGAAGGTTGTCCTGACTGTGGATCAGTTGGGACAGTAACGATGTGGTCAAATTCTTGAACCAGCATTTCGTCTTCGTGACCCTGAACAAAGATATTACCTACGGATTCCGCAGTGAATGAGCCAGCGGTAATATGACCCTGAGTTTTACCACGGATGGAAATATAACATGGAGTTGGCATATGAATATCCTATAAAAATTTACCAATATTAGTGTAAGTGTTCATTCCTTGCGTGATTATTCCATCTGCTAATCAAATGAAATTATCGCTTACCAAACACTCGGGGCGAATAATAAAGCTGAAATTGCCTGATGCAAAGTCATTTGAAAAATGCAATATGTGCTCTCGTTCAATGACAAATAATAATTTTATAATTATTGCCGTTATAAAATTTATAGCTGATTTTTTATAAACAATAAGGCCATTCAACTGGTTTAAAAATGAACTGTGATTTTTGTCTTTTTGTAACTAATTGATAGTTATTGATATTTATTTTTTCGTTTAAATATTTTTTATGATCATTTGAAAAGTGTTAACTAGATCAAAAAAATGGAAATAATCTGGATTGTTATGGAACATAATTAATCAATATAAAATAAAAAATGATATTGATGATGATGATTGATAACGGCCTGCAAGGTTATATTTTATTCAGGTTAAGAGGAAAAATATGTCTTTTGATGCAATTTATAGATAATGGGATTACATACTCTTACAGAGAGTAAAACCAAACTTTCCTCTATTTTGAGGGCAAAAAAATGTTTATAACTTGCGATGGGTTTTGATAGGCAGATTAAAAGCTTGAATAGAGGTCTTTATCAATTTGTGTTTAGGCTTTACATCAAAAAAATAAAATGTCAAACTCGAACTTGACGATTTTTCGTATCGATGTTATTTCCACAATTGGATAGGGTATATCTGATTATTTAACTATATGTTGATATAAAACTATTCGCACCTTCAAATATAGTTGTCTTCTTTATCCTATTTTTTTAGGAAGATCTTCTGTATTTATTATATGGGTGAACATTGGAATCATTCTCTCACCAATAATGGGTTGTTAGACAGTTCATGGTTGTATTAGCCAAAGGATTCAAATATGAGTAAGAATAGTCCAGGTAGCGTAGCTCCGAAAGAAAGAATTAATATTAAGTATGTTCCTAATAATGGTGACCAGACTTCAGAAGTTGAATTGCCTCTGAATCTTCTGGTTGTGGGTGACTTGAAAGGAAAAAGCGAAGATACGCCAATTGAAGAACGGCAGGCAGTTTCTATCAATAAGAACAACTTTAATGCCGTAATGAATGAAGCGAACATCAACCTAACTTTTAACGTTCCTAATCGTCTCGATGAAAAAAGCGAAGAAGAGCTGCCCGTTAATCTGGAAATAAAATCACTGAATGATTTCTCGCCAGATAATATCGCGAAGAAAGTGCCTGAATTAAATAAACTTCTCGAACTTCGTGAGGCATTAGTTGCATTAAAAGGCCCATTGGGAAATATCCCAGCATTTCGTGCTCGTTTGCAGTCACTGCTGGATGATGAATCCGTTCGTGAGCAACTCCTGAAAGAACTTGAAATCGTCAATAAAAAATAACTGGTTAAAGGAATTTTTAAATGGCTCAGCACGAAGAAAACAGTACAGCTATTGCTTCTGGCGCAACGACTTCTTTGCTTGATGAAATTATGTCTCAAGCGAGAATGACTCCGGAAAATGACGGCTACTATATTGCTAAACAAGGTGTCGCTGCGTTTATCGGTAGCATCCTGGATACTGGCTCTAACGATGAACCCATCAACAAGCTGCTTGTTGATAAGATGATCGTCGAGTTGGATAAGAAGCTAAGTGAGCAGATGGATGAAATCATGCACGCTAAGCCGTTCCAGGAATTGGAATCTTCCTGGCGTTCACTGAAAATTTTGGTGGATCGCACTGATTTCCGTGAAAACATCAAAATCAACATTCTTCATGCGACTAAAGATGAATTGTTGGAAGATTTTGAATTTTCTCCTGAAATTATTCAGTCTGGCTTCTATAAACACGTTTATTCCTCAGGCTACGGCCAGTTTGGTGGTGAACCTGTTGCTTCCGTCATCGGTAACTACGCGTTCAACAACACTACGCCTGATATTAAATTGATGCAGTATGTCAGTTCGGTGGGTGCGATGGCTCATGCGCCATTCTTGTCTTCTGTTTCACCGGAATTCTTTGGTATTAACAGCTTTACTGAGCTGCCTGCCATCAAAGATCTGAAATCTGTCTTCGAAGGCCCTTCACATACTAAATGGCGTCTGCTGCGTGAGTCAGAAGATTCACGTTACTTAGGTCTGACTGCACCTCGCTTCTTGCTGCGTCTGCCTTATTCCAGTGTTGAAAACCCAATCAAGAACTTCAACTATCAGGAAAATGTCAGCCGTGACCACGAACATTTCTTGTGGGGTAATACGGCGTACTTGCTGGCTAGCTGCCTGACTGACAGCTTTGCTAAGTACCGCTGGTGTCCAAACATCATTGGCCCACAGAGCGGTGGTGCAGTCAGCGATCTGCCCGTTCACCTGTATGAAGCAATGGGGCAGATTCAGGCGAAGATCCCAACAGAAGTTTTAGTCACTGACCGTCGTGAATTCGAACTGGCAGAAGAAGGCTTTATTACCCTGACCATGCGTAAGGGTAGCGATAACGCGGCATTCTTCTCGGCAAACTCAGTTCAGAAACCAAAAGTGTTCCCAAATACCCGCGAAGGGAAAATTGCGGAAACCAACTACAAGTTGGGTACCCAGCTTCCATACATGTTCATCATCAACCGTCTGGCTCACTACATCAAAGTGTTGCAGCGCGAACAGATCGGCTCCTGGAAAGAGCGTCAGGATCTGGAACGCGAACTGAACATGTGGCTGAAACAGTACATTGCTGATCAGGAAAACCCACCCACTGACGTTCGTAGCCGTCGTCCTCTGCGTGCTGCTGAGATCAAGGTTCTGGATGTTGAAGGCGATCCAGGCTGGTATCAGGTGGCGATGCAAGTTCGCCCGCACTTCAAATACATGGGTGCAAGCTTCGAACTGTCTCTGGTTGGACGTTTGGATAAGGAATAATCATGGCTGCGCTGTACAGTTGGAACAGAGGCAGCTCTGCCAGTCTGTTCGAGCGCATTCAAGGGAAGAGCTCCGGCTCTTCCCGTCAATCAAGGATGCGTGCACTACTTGATTCTATCAAGAAGCATTTGAATGAAGTGCTGAATTCCCGTCCAGGTGCTTGCCAAAGTACCGTTGATTTAGGTGTCATTGACCTCAATGACGCGACCGCGACATCGGTGGATTTCAAGCGAAGTATCGAATGGGCGATTGAAGAGTGCATCAGAAATTATGAGCCAAGAATATCAGCGGTTTCTGTCAGTGCCATCAATGATGATTCAGATCCGTTGCTGTTGAGCTTTCATATTAGCGCTGAAATCTCTCTGGATGATATCAACGACCTTGTGGAATTTAGCATCCAGTTGGATAACAACCGACGCTATTGCCTGGAGCGAACTCAATAAATGTCATTTGAAAAATATTTCAGAGATGAGTTGAACTATCTGCGACAACTGGGGAAAGAAGCCGCAGTTGAGCGTCCTCATCTTGCCGCATTTCTATCAGAACAGGGTTCTGACCCCGATGTTGAGCGTTTGCTTGAAGGTTTTGCCTTCCTGACGGGCAACCTGCGGGCAAAGATTGATGATCAATTCCCTGAATTGACCCACGGCCTGCTTAATATGCTGTGGCCAAACTATCTGCGTCCAACGCCCAGTATGACCATCATTGAGTATACTCCGGATGAGAGCGTGGTAACGAAAGCGACACAGGTCAAGCGTGGCACGCAGATTATGAGCCATTCGTTGTCAACTCAAGATGATATTTATTCGAACGAAAAATCGGACGACAAAAAAGACGATCATGATCGCTGTACGTTTACGCTCTGCCGTGATGTCTGGCTTTTTCCGCTTTCTATCCGTGACATTACTGTCAATAACAGTAATGAAACCGGAATTATTGGTCTGGATTTTACATCGAAAACAGAACTGAATCTGCATGAGTTGGAGCTGGACAAACTGCGTTTTTATTTGAGCGGTGATAACTATACCACCTCCCAGCTCTATTTCTGGCTTTGTTACTATTTCAAAAAAGCAGAGTTAGTGGCAGGCGATACCGTGATCCCTCTGCCAAGTTTTGATTTTGTGCCGGTGGGATTTGAGCGAGAAGATGCGTTACTGCCTTACCCGAAAAACGCCTATATGGGATATCGCATCTTGCAGGAATATTTCTGTTTCGCGGAAAGTTTTCTGTTTTTTGATGTGAAAGGCTTCCCGAAACTGCCGGAAGATCTCAAGACCAAAGATTTCAAACTGAATTTACATTTTTCTCAGGCATTGCCACCTGAAGTCAAGATTCGCCATGACACCTTTCGTTTGCACTGCACACCGGCAATCAACCTGTTCCCTATGGACAGTGAAGCAATTGAACTTAATGGTAGCCAGACTGAATACCCATTGAAAGCCAGTTACAGTTTTCCAGATAACTACGACATTTTCTCTGTTGATGGCGTAGAAAGCTGGCTGACAGGGGAAAATGGTGAACGCAGTCGTGCCCGTATTGGTGAGCGAGTGTATACCCCGTTTGAAAGTTTCAATCACCAAATTGATAACGAAGATGAACGCTCGATGCGTTATTACCGTATTCGGGTAAAAGAGTCTCCTTTCCGTCGGGGGTTGGAACATTTTATCTCATTGGTACGGGGAGATGAGGCCGACTTGCTCAGGCTCAAGCTGAAAGAAAATGTTTCTGTTAGTTTGACCTGTACCAACCGTGAATTGCCTTTAGAGTTGCGGGTTGGCGACATTAATTACCCTTCAATCGGTAGTCCGTCATTTGCGACATTCCGCAATATTACGCGGCCATCAGTGCCTCTCTATCCCTTGTTGGATGGGGGCTTGCACTGGTCACTACTGTCAAATATGTCGCTCAACTATATGTCATTGTTGGATAAGGACGCACTGAAGCAGGTGCTGCGTACCTACGATTTCCCAAGTATTCATAACCGACAGTCCAAGCGTTCATCGCAAAAACGGCTTGATGCTATTGAAAAAATTGAAACAGAGCCGACAGATCGTCTGTTCCGTGGTCAGCCTGTCCGTGGATTGCGCTCAACGCTGTATATCCGGCAACAGGCATTCAGCTCAGAAGGCGAGCTTTATCTGTTCAGTACGATTCTGTCACGGTTTTTCTCACTGTATGCCAGCGTCAATGCGTTTCATATGTTGAAGGTAATCAATTTAGATAATCAGGAATGTTATGAATGGCCGGTACAGATAGGTCAACACTCGTTGATGTAATCACTGAACAGGATCCTGCCACGCCACTGGCATTGGATATCTCACAGTACAATTTTTACCAGCTGGTTGAACTGCTTAACCAGCTGGCGATAGCGTGGGATAAAACCGGAGAGACAGATCGTCCCGATCTGGAATCTATCCGTTTCCGTTCCAGCGCCAGTCTGGCATTTCCGACTCGGGATGTAATCTCGCTTAAGCAAGCCAAAAAGGGATACTTCGAACTGGAAGTTTCCTTTATGGGATTGCATGGCAGCCAGTCCCCGATGCCAGGCTATTATCTGGATTCACTGGCATGGGAAGATGCTCACGGGGAAAACCGTCTGACGGATTTTCTCAACATTTTCAACCACCGTTTAATTACGATCCTGCATCAGATTTGGCGGAAATACCGTTATTACATCTGTTTCAAGAAGGGCGGGGAAGATTATTTTTCTCAACGTATGTTCTCACTCGTTGGGTTAGGCAGTGATGTCAACCGTCGGATGCTGAACATCAACCACAGCAAAATGCTGGCGTATGCAGGATTGCTGGCAAGCCCCGGACGCTCGCCAGAAGTCATATGCAGCCTTGTTTCCCACTGTTTTGATTTGCAGGACGTCACGCTGCACGGCTGGCAATTCAGAAAAGTCATCATCCCGAAGTATCAGCAGAACCGTTTGGGGGGGATCAATAAGGGCCTGAAAACGATTGATAACGAGTTATCGGTATTGGGAAAAAACTTCACCATTGGTTCTTGGGTTGGGGATTACAGCGGTAAATTTTTACTGAGTATCAATAACTTGCCTCGTGATCGGTTCCTCTCATTCTTGCCTGATGGCAAAAACTATCTGCCGTTGGTGATGTTCATCTCTTTTATCATGCGCAGCCAGTTTGCTTGGGAACTGCGTCTTAGTCTGGCTGAAAATCAGGTCAGAGGCATGGTATTGGGGGCAAAACAGAATAACCACTTGGGGTGGACCAGTTTTCTCGGCGAACCGGAAAAGAAACCCTCTGTCATCATTTCAGTTATGGAATAACGACCATGGAAAAATATCAACCAATCCTTTCATTGCGGGTTCTTAACAGTGAACAGCTAGAAAGTGGTAAAGCCGCCAACTGCCAGTTCTCGACACAGGGTGGTACGGTCGGTAGTAGTGAAAGCCACCTTTGGTCTGTGCAGGATCAGCAGGGCAATGTCTGCCCGTCACAATTTGCCATTAAATGGCAAGATGGGGCATTTTGCCTGCAAGTCTTTGCTGAATCAGTACAAATCAACGATGCGACTTTGACGCCTGAGTCGGGTTTGATTCTGCTACAACAAGGCGATCAAATCAAAGTAGGTAATTTGTCGATCAAGAGCCATATCAGTTTTTCTGAAGCGGATCGTGTTGATCCTTCAATGATATCCCCTGAATCGTTGGTTTCCAGCTATAGCAATCCGCTGGATGCCATGATGGAAGGTGCACCCCTACAAAAATCTGCGTTTGCCTACGATGAAGGTATTGCTCCAACGGTTATGCATCGTTTCAGTGATGATCCGCTGCGGGTGCTTGATAGCGAGAGCTTGACCACATTGAAACCCAAGGTTGAGGCTGATGATACGGAACAACTTTTGCCGCCGGATCATTACCAAAATCCCCCATTTGCTAACCCTATTTCTGATAACCGAGGCAGTGTTATGGATCAGGAGTTCCTTGATTTACCGGACATCGATTCCGACAGACAGTACGAAAGTATGGATGTTGATCATGTCGCCATTACTCCGCTTATGCGTGGGCTGGAAGCTCGTTTGCCTTTGCATGACAGCCAGCAGGCGAATGATTTTCTGCAAGAGATGGGCAAGACCATGAAAGCGGCCATTGAGGGGTTATTGGCCCTCCAGCGTGAACAACATGGGTTGCGTGATAAACAGCTCCGGCCTATCGAAGATAACCCGCTGCGCCTGAATATGGATTATGACACGACCATGCAGGTGATGTTCTCTGATCAGAAAAGTCCGGTTCATCTCTCCGCACCGGCCGCAGTAGCGGAAAGCCTGCAAAACCTGCAATTACACTATCAGGCTAACCGAATTGCCATCTCGGCTGCACTGGACACCATGCTGGAAGCTTTTGCTCCAGAGCAATTGCTTCGTCGTTTCTCACACTATCGTCGTAGCAACGAAGTCAGGAATAAAGACGCATCCTGGGCTTGGGAAATGTACACCAACTATTACCGCGAACTATCTTCCAGTCGCCAGCAAGGATTCGAAAAATTATTCCGCGAGGTATATGAGCAGGCTTATGACCGCGCATTGCGTCAGGGCTTGGAGGAATCCAGCAATGACACATTCCGCTAGTCGCCGTGTATGGGCTGTAGGGATTTTATTGCTGTCAGTGATGTTGCTAAACGGCTGTAGCAGTGCATGGAACGCAACAAAAAAAGTGGGCCAGGTCATTTGGGACCCTTCCACACCGGTAGGTAAACCTGATGAGCAGGCTTCTGTTGCCAATATTACATTGCTGGCCGAACCCGACATCAACCCCAATGAAAGTGGTGAAGCGGCCCCTGTTGAAATGAATTTGGTTTATCTCAGTGAAGATTCGCGCTTTCTGGCTGCCGACTATGACCAGCTTGATAGCGACAAGCTCGAAAAAGCACTGGGGAAAAACTACATCGATCATCAGGATTACACCTTGTTGCCAGGGCAATACAAGCCTCTGGAACAAATCGCATTGGAAAAGAAAAACCGTTACATCGGTGTCATCGTTCACTATGCAGATGCAAATCAATCTGAATGGAAAAAGATCATCCGGGTAAAAGACATCGGCCGCCATTACCACATCTTGGTGCATGTCAGAAATAACGACGTCGAACTTAGAAAAGAGGAGGAGTAATCATGCCAGGCAAAAATCGGGTGATTTGGCACGAAGGGTTATTCATCAGACCACAACATTTTCAGCAACAACAAAAACATATTGATTATCTGGCACATAGCCTTGTTTCAGTATTGACACCATATGCTCACGGTTTTAGCGCCCTGAGTATTAATGATGATTTGCTCAAACTGGGACGTATCGGCATTACCGAAGCCAGTGGCATTATGCCTGATGGCACCGTTTTTTCTGCGCCTAGCCAAGACTTACTGCCAAAACCGTTGGATATCGAAAATGTCAATGACCTGAAAAGCAAGGAAGTGTATCTGGCCTTGCCTATGTCCAGCGATACCATTCGGGAAGTGGCTGATCAGGGAGCAGAAACACAAAGTGCGGTACGTTATCGGGAACTTCCTACGGATGTCCGTGACCTCCATACCAAAGGCGGTGATTCCTTTTCTCTTAACCTTGCTCAACTGACACCCGTTCTGATGCAAGGTTCTGAGGATATGAGTGCTTACACTGCTATTCCACTATGCCGCATCAAAGAAAAGCAAAAAGATGGCAACATTGTTCTGGATAACGATTTTATCCCGACCTGTTTGTCGATCTTCGTGGCGGACAAACTCAGGCGTTTCATGGTGGAAATTGATGGCTTGCTGACCGAGCGCTCAAGAACACTGGCTAAACGCATTGGTTCGCCAGGTCAGCAAGGGGTAGCGGATGTCGCAGAATTTATGATGTTGCAATTGCTCAACCGCGTTCAGCCGTTGTTCAGCCATTATGCTAAACAAACCGTTTTGCACCCACTGCATTTATATACCGAGTTACTCCAGACTTGTGGCGAGTTGAGGACATTCACCGATTCTAGCCGCCTGCCAGGGAATATAATGGGGTATGACCATAATAACCTGACCGATACCTTCCAGTCTGTGATGGTCGCGATCCGTGATGCGTTGAATGTGGTTCTGACTCCACGTGCAACTTCGATTGCGCTGAAACAAAACGAAGGTGGCATTCGTGTGGCAACGCTTCACGACAACGATCTGTTGCGCAAGGCCGAATTCGTACTGGCAATCAGCGCCAGCACACCGCAAGAGCAGTTGCGTCGCCAGTTCGTCCAGCAAACCAAAGTCACATCGATGGAAAAGATCCGCGATCTGGTCAGCGTCCAGTTGCCGGGCGTGCCATTGATTGCCCTGTCTGCTGCACCTCGTCAATTACCGTATCACTCTGGATATACCTACTTCCGTCTGGATCAGAAAAGTCCGTCTTGGAAAGAGATCCAGCAAGGAAATTCCATCGCGTTCCACGTATCAGGGGATTTCCCTGACTTAGATATGCAGCTCTGGGCTATCAGGGGCGGTAAGGAATAATCATGAGTGATATCAATGTTGACAGTCCGTCACTGGAAAAGTCTGAAACGTTGCAAACGTTTCAGCGCCAGTACCAGCTACCGTTGCGTGGTGAAAGCCTCAACCCAATGATCGATGCCGCCACCCCTTTATTGGGGATGGTCTTGCGTTTGCAGGATATGACTGATCAGGCACTGCCAGACAAGCTTTACCAACAAGTTGTTACTGACATTCGCGCCATTGAGCAGTATCTGCAAACCAAGGGTTATGAGCCTGGCGCGATTGTTTCATTCCGTTACGTACTGTGCACCTTCATTGATGAAACTGCGTTGGGGCACGGCTGGAACAGCCAAAATGGCTGGTTGAAGCAATCACTGTTGGTGCACTTCCACAATGAAACTTGGGGAGGGGAGAAGGTTTTCGTATTGCTTGAGCGTTTGATGGGAGAGGCACAGCGCTACCAGCATCTGCTGGAGTTCATTTACCTCTGTCTCTGTCTGGGGTATCGCGGGCGCTACAAAGTCAGCACACAGAAAAACGATGACTTTGAGCGCTTGTTCCGTCGGTTGCAGCAACAGCTTCACTCACTGCGCGGGGATACTCCGCCGACCACGTTGTATGTCAACGTCAACGAGAGTAATGCGCGTTATCGCTTAAGCAGACGATGGACTATCAAGCACCTGTTTGTGATTAGCGTGGGCGTACTGGTGGCTGTTTACAGCTTTTATGCCATTCGCCTCGGTGATCAGACCCAAGACATATTAAAGCAGCTAAGTAACTTATTAAGATAGGAAGTCGCCATGATCCAGATTGATCTGCCTACCCTTGTAAATCGTTTAAACCCGATGACCCGCCATGCACTGGAAGCTGCGGCGGCATCCTGCGTCAGCCAGCAACAACCTGAAATTACGGTTGCGCAGCTGCTGCTCCAAATGATCGATACGCCACTCAGTGATGTGCGACTCATCCTCAGTAAAGCCGACATCGATAAAGATCTGCTGAAAGAACAGCTCGATCAGGTAATGACGCACCATCAATCGCTTGTGCAGACCTACCCCAATTTTTCCCCAATGTTGGTGGAGTGGTTACAGGATAGCTGGCTGTTGGCTTCCACAGAGATGCAACACGGCGAACTGCGCAGCGGCGTTATGCTGATTGCGTTGCTATTTAGCCCGCTGCGTTACTTGGCACCACAAACTGCGCGTTTGCTGGCCGGTATCAACCGTGAATTATTGCGCCAAAACTTTGCAGAATGGACGAATGGTTCGGCTGAGCAGCCTTTTGCGGACAACAGCAATCAAGATGGGCAGGGCGTACATCCGGCAAACAGTGACAGTTTGCTGGTACGCTTTACCCAGAACATGACCGAACAGGCACGTCAGGGCAAGCTTGATCCGGTTTTATGCCGTGATAACGAGATCGATCTGATGATCGACATCCTTTGTCGCCGCCGCAAAAACAACCCTATCGTAGTAGGTGAAGCGGGAGTCGGCAAAAGTGCCCTGATTGAAGGTTTGGCATTGCGCATTATTAACGATCGCGTACCGGAAAAATTGCGCAACAGTGAACTGATGACATTGGATCTGGGGGCATTGCAGGCAGGGGCAGCGGTTAAGGGTGAATTTGAAAAACGCTTCAAAGGCATCATGGCTGAAATTAGCCAATCGGCAAAACCCATCATCCTGTTTATTGATGAAGCTCATACCCTGATCGGTGCGGGCAATCAAGCGGGGGGATTGGATATCTCCAACCTGCTGAAACCGGCTTTGGCACGTGGTGAGCTGAAAACTATCGCAGCCACCACATGGAGCGAATACAAGAAATATTTTGAAAAAGATGCCGCGTTGTCCCGTCGTTTCCAACTGGTGAAAGTTTCTGAGCCAACAGCGGATGAAGCAACCGTCATCATGCGCGGCTTGCGTGCTATTTACGAACAGGCGCATGGCGTGCTGATTGATGATGAAGCCCTGAAAGCCTCTGCGGTATTGAGTGACCGTTATCTTTCCGGTCGCCAATTGCCGGACAAAGCCATTGACGTGCTGGATACGGCCTGTGCCCGTGTTGCTATAAATCTGACTTCACCACCGCGTCAGATCTCCTCGCTGACGACTGAACTGCACCAGATGCAAATGGAAATCGATGTGCTGGAGAGGGAGCAACGCATGGGATTGAACATCCACGCTGAGCGGCTGGAAGCGTTGCAAAATCAGCAGAAAGACGTTCAGCAGAAACTCACCGCGTTAGAAATTAGCTGGCAACAGCAGCAAGAGTTGGTGAAACAAATCATCGAACTGCGCCACCAGTTACTGGCTAATGATACTTTCGTTGAAAATGCGGTTGAAGAAATTGCCGGCGATGAGGATACACATGAAGCAACTAAACCAGGCGAAACCGCAGAAGAAGCCGAGGTAGTAGAGGTAGTAATAGAAGAAGTTGCCGACGAACAATCCTTGATCGAAAAACTGGCGACGCTCAACACCCGATTGGCAGAACTACAGCAGAAGCAAACACTGGTTTCCCCACATGTGGATAAAACCCAGATTGCGGCAGTGATTGCCGAGTGGACGGGCGTGCCATTGAACCGCTTGTCACAAAGCGAACTGTCCATCGTCACTGAATTGCCTGTTCACTTGGGACAAAGCATCAAGGGGCAGGAAATTGCGATCCAGTGCTTGCACAAACACTTGCTGACTGCCAGGGCAGATTTGCGTCGTCCGGGGCGTCCTCTTGGGGCATTCCTGTTGGTAGGACCAAGTGGTGTCGGTAAGACAGAAACCGTCTTGCAAATTGCGGAACTGATGTTTGGTGGCCGTCAATACCTCACCACCATCAACATGTCCGAGTTTCAGGAGAAACATACGGTTTCCCGTCTGATCGGTTCACCTCCGGGTTACGTAGGATATGGCGAAGGTGGTGTACTGACCGAAGCCATTCGCCAGAAACCGTATTCAGTTGTCTTGTTGGATGAAGTGGAAAAAGCCCACCCTGACGTATTGAACCTGTTCTATCAGGCTTTCGACAAAGGGGAACTGGCGGATGGAGAAGGACGCATTATCGATTGTAAAAACGTCGTGTTCTTCCTGACATCAAACCTGGGCTATCAAACCATCGTAGACAATGCCGAACAGCCAGCGCAGATCAACGACCTGCTTTACCCTGAATTAGCGGCATTCTTCAAACCCGCCTTGTTGGCGCGTATGGAAGTGATCCCATACTTGCCGTTGGGCCATGAGACGCTGAAAACCATTATTCAGGGCAAACTGGCTCGACTGGATACCCTGCTGACTCAACGTTTCAACGCTGAAGTCACCATCAGCGATGAGGTGTCTGAAGAGATCCTGCAACGTGCTACCCGCGCGGAAAACGGTGCCCGTATGCTGGAGTCCATCATTGATGGCGCACTGCTACCGCCAGTGTCACTACTGCTGTTGCAGAAAATGGCAGCGGGTACACCAATCAAGGCGATTCACTTAACCGTGGTTGAACACGAATTCCGTGCAGAGGTTGAGGAGGCAGAATAATGAAACAGCGGCTGAAAAGCGCGTTAGCGTTATTGGAAAATGACACTGTAGAACAATTGGTTGACCATTTTTTGCAGGTCAGCCATAGCTCGCGTTTTGATGCCCTGTTGGTTTTCCTGCTCAACATCAACGAAAACAGGTTGGAATGCTACAACCTGCCGGAGACTCAGCAAACCAGTTCGCGTCGATTACAGGTGGACATTGATGACGTCAATAACCCGTTGATACAGGTACTACGCAAGGGAACCCCGACTATTTGGGATTCCCTTAATCACGGGGTACGCATTGACGAGTCTTATTTCCGCACGTTTATTGCAGAACTCCCGCATAACTGTGGGTTGTACGGCATTCCCCTGTTTGACTGCAACGGGCAGGCTTGTGGTGTGATCGCTATCTTTGCCGAAAATGTCCGCCATTTCACCAACAATGAAAACATGTTCGGCATCTATTGCCATGTCATGCAACATCGCCTGAAAAAATTGCAGGAACTCGAACAACTGCGCGGACAGTTACGCCAAATCCGCCAGGTATTTCAGGTTCAACGCCAAAAAGAAAAACAATTGGATGAATTGCTTGCTTCCCTGAGTGAATCGAAAAACCCGGCGGCAGTTAGCAGTATCTCCGTGGATTACAGTCACATCGATAATCTGCCAAAGGCCATAGAAGAATTTGAAAGTGCCGTGTTGATTCAACGTCAGCGTCAGTTTGGTAACGACACCAGATTGATCGCACAAAGCCTGGGACTTGCCCAGCGGACGTTGGTTTACAAACTGGCTAAGTACGGGTGTAGATTATGAATATTGTTTTAATTATCAGTTCATTGCTCGCTTCATTGACAGGGAACCCCAAGCTTGCAGAGGTGGCAGAACCAAAGGAAGTGGTTGCGGTAAAGGAAGAGCAAAATTTAGATGAGTTGCATAAATGCCGCTTTGAGCCGTCTCCTCTTATTCGGCTGGCATGTTATGACAAAGCGTTAAATAACCTCAAGTTCAAAACGGTGCAAATCCCTATCGAAAATATGGGACCTCTATGGCGGCAAGCGATGGAACAGGAGATGAAACGTACCGATTACTCGACCAGCTTCATTGTGACGCAGGGAGAGAATGGTGCGACACCGATTATCTTGACCACGCCCGCGATTGGGGTACCGCCCCCACGTCCTGTATTAATGCTGAGTTGCATTGACAGTATCACCCGCTTGCAGGTGGCACTGCCTAAGCCCGTAGAGTCAGGGGTTGTCACGGTGGCAACAGACAGAACCGAATACCGTACTGAATGGTTCGTGCGGGAACAGGGTTACTTATGGGAATCCAGTCGTGGCTTACCGGGTATTGAAGAAATCAAGCGCCTGATGAACAGCGATCGGATGAGTATTACAGGCAGTAATGGTAGCCAGATAACCTTTAACATTTCTCAGTTGGAGCAGGCAGCGAAGCCATTACGTGCTGCTTGCCGTTGGTAATCGACATGGACATCAGAACACAATTCGATTGGTTCGGCTCCCTGCTGGCCCCCCTGTCCGACGAACAGATTGGTAAGGCACTGGGAGATAACGAACCCGCATGGGAATACATTGACGGCGAAATGATCAAATTTGGTTCGCTGTCACATGGCTCGTTGGATGTTGAAGAGATTCAGCGTCAGGCACTGCAATTATTGAGTGAAAACAGCAAAGATTTTCGGTTGATGGTTCATCTGCTACGTACCCTGCAACATGCTGGCAACGCAGCAGAACTGATCCTCGCAATGGAGCTGCTGACCGAATATGTCAAAAACTACTGGGAAAAAGCCTGGCCAACCAAGCCACAGTTAAAACGTCGGCTGGCACAGCAAGTTCTCAAGCGTTTCGACTCCGCCCAGGGCAGTTTTATTGAACAAGCAAGCAAAAGTGAACGGGATGATGCGCAAGGCGCGTTAGCACATCTCGCGCAATGCTGGCATACCTATGAACCTGAGCTTGCTAAAGACATCGATCAACTGCGCGTTCGTTATAACCGTCAGCCAGAAGCCGTCCCTGTGGAGACAAAGCCTGCACCTGCTGTGGTGCCAGCGTCCTCTTTTGCTGAACCCATGGCGCAAACGCCACCGATGCCAGACGTTGACGTTAACAGTTCGAGCGAAAAAGCGTGGAAGCAGACTTTGATGACCGTCGCAGATCTGCTGTGCGAACGGCATCCCGAATTACCTGTTGGTTATTCCCTGCGTCGTCACGCGGTATGGCACACCATCACCACGGCACCGATGGCGAATGCAACAGGCAAAACCCCTTTGGCACCCACTTCCGCCGATCGTACAGCTGATTATTTGGCGAGATTACCGCAGGCGGACAACAAATTGCTCCAGCAAATTGAGCAAAGTTTGACGCTTGCTCCTTACTGGCTGGATGGTCATGTCATTGCCGCACAAGCCGCATTGCAATTGGGGTACGGGAATGTCGCTCAGGCTATTCGTGATGAGCTGAATGCCTTTCTGGAACGGTTGCCCGTGCTGAAAACCTTAAGTTTTTCTGACATGAGCCCGTTTATTTCCCCTGAAACCCTCGACTGGCTCACGCCTGAGCCTGTGGCTACGGGTAAGGGTTCCGTTTCTGCTGATCAGGAAGCTATCTGGCAATGTTTCCAGCAACAGGGATTGGAAGCAGCCTTGAAAAGGCTGGAAGAACATCAGCAACAGTTAACGGAGCCACGGGATCAATTCTATGGTCAATGGCTCAACGCCCAATTGCTTGAAGAAGCCGGCATGACCGCACTGGCTCAACAGCATTACCGGAATTTGTTACACACGGGACAACACATGCAACTTACTCAATGGGAACCCAGCCTGCTGGCTTTATTGGCTGAAAAACTCCCTTCTCCTCTCAAGGATACGGCTTCAAACAGGAGTGTTAACCCATGAAATGGCCCTCTTTGTCATCTTTGGCTCCATTGAAATCCGCCTTGCCAACATTGGCAAAGTTCAAATCTCTGCCACGCCTCAAGGCATTGATGGCACTGATTCTGGCGCTTATCCCCTGCTTGCTGTTAATTGCGGTCTGGTGGTGGGGGCCGGAATGGAAACTGCGCAACGATTATCCACTGGAAAGCCTCGCGGCACGCTGGCTGGCAACAATTATCATTGTCATGATGGTCGTGTTCTGGGTTGGTATAAAAGCTTGGCGTCGCTTGCGGACACTGGAAAAACTGAATCTTGACGTTGAACTGAAAGTGGTTGATCCGGTACGGGTGGATATTGAACATCAGGATCGCTATCTCGATCACTGGAAATCCCAGCTACAACGCCATCTGGACTCGTACAATTACCTGTATGAACGGCCGTGGTACATCATCATCGGGAGTCAAAAAAGTGGTAAATCCTCGCTGATCAAGGAGGGTTATAAACTCTCCGAAATCGCAGCACCGGAATATTTGCGTCAGGATGGCGAGGTGCCTCTGATGCTGCGTTGCTGGTTAGGGGAAAAAGCGGTCATCATCGATCCGAAAGGCCAGTTAATTGACCAGCCCGTCCCGCTTAACAGCGACAAACCGCAAATCAATAGCCGTCTGTGGGAAGCCTTGCTGAATTGGTTGGCTGAAAACCGTCAGCGCCAGCCCCTCAACGGCATTATCCTGACCGTGGATACTTTGCGTCTGATGTCTGATAGCCGTGAACAGCGCGAACGCTATGTGAGGGAGATCCACCAGCGCCTGCAAGATATTCGCCTGACCTTCCACAGTCAGTTACCGCTTTATCTGGTGATGACCAAAATTGATTTATTGCACGGCTTTGAGGCGATGTACCAGTCCCTGGATCGCAAACTGCGTGACCAGATTTTGGGGGTGACCTTCAGCCTGAATAACCGCGATGAAAAAGCGTGGCGCAGTGAACTGGAAGCATTCTGGAAACAGTGGATGAACAACCTGAATGTGGCAATGCCGGACATGATGCTGAACAATGTGGACGCCAACCAGCGCCGCGCCCTGTTCAGTTTTACCCGTCAGATTCAGGGGCTGTACAGCTATATCACTCAGATGCTGGAAGATATTCTGTATAACGATGAACACCATCGCCCCACTTTGCGTGGTGTCTATTTGACATCAGCTCATCAGCGGGGACAGATGGATGACCTGTTCACCCAGTCCGCTTCGGCCCAGTATCACCTGGGATCGCAGGCGTACCCGACCTGGCCGGCGGGCGATACCCTGCCGTACTTCACCCATTCGCTGTTCGACAATGTCTTGCTGGCCGAGCCGAACCTGGCGGCGGAAAACCGCATCTGGCTGAGCCGCAATCGGCGCCAGTTGTATACCTTCTCCGTGATTAGTGCAGCGGTCATTCTGGCGATGTGGGGAGGCTGGCATTACTTCTACCAGAAAAATTACCGGGCCGGTGAAGAAGTGTTAGCGCAGGCGAAAAATTTCTTGTCCGTCCCGCCACCGAAAGGGGATGACCGCTACGGTAACCTCCAGTTGCCGCTGCTTAACCCCATTCGGGATGCTACCTTGGCTTACGGTAACTATCACGACAACAAATCCTTCCTGACTGACATGGCGTTATACCAGGGGGACGGAGTCGGGCCGTATGTGGAAGGCACCTACCTGAAACTGCTGGAGCAGCGTTTCCTGCCGGCACTGATGCTGGGATTACTGGATGATTTAAATCAGGCTCCGGCTGGCAGTGAAGCGAAGCTTGAGATCTTGCGTGTGATGCGCATGATGGAAGACGCCAGCAAGCGTAACAGTGGCCTGGTGGCGCAATACATGCGTGAACGCTGGAGCAAGGCGTTCCACGGTCAGCGTGATGTGCAGGACGCATTGCTGACTCACCTGAACTACGCGCTGGAGCGGACGGATTGGAAGGAAAAACGGGATAACGGTGAACAGGATGCAATAGATCGCTTCGCCCCGTTTGTCAAACCGATCCGGCAGGCGCAACAGGAGTTGAAAGCGCTTTCCGTCAACCAGCGGGTGTACCAGAACCTGCGTATCAAGGCTCAGGACGCTTTGCCTGCGCCGATCAACTTGCGCGACCAGATTGGTCCGAGCTTTGACAGTGTGTTTGTAGCCAGCAACGAAAAACGGCTGGTGGTGCCGCAATTCCTGACTCGCCACGGCTTGATGGATTATTTCGTCCAGCAGGGCAATGAGCTGGTGGAGCTGACGGCAATGGATAGCTGGGTGCTGAACATCAAGAATAACAGCTCGGAAAAATACGGCGAACAGACGCCGTCACCGGTGAATGATAAGTACAGTGACACCGATCAGTCGCGGATCCAGCGTGAAATCACCGAACTGTACGTGGCTGAATACACCGCGACCTGGCGGGCCGCGATGAACAACCTGGAAGTGCGTGACTTTGATGACCTGCCGCAAGCCATCAGTGCCATCGAACAGGTGATCAGTGGTGAGCAGCCCCTCAAGCGGGCGCTGCAAATCCTGAGCGACAACACCACGCCGCCGTTGATAAACAACTCGCTGAGTGACAAGGAAAAACAGGCGTTGACGTTAAAAGAAGACTACCGCCTGTTAAACCGCATTAGCCGCGACTTTGCCCCGGAAACGGGGGTGCTGGTGGAGCAGGGGGATAAGGGCAGCACGTTGCACAGTGTTTACCAAAAACTGATGGCCCTGCACCGTTACCTGCTGGCGATCCAGAACTCACCGGTCCCGGGTAAGGCCGCCTTGCAGGCCGTTCAGATGCGTCTGGACAAGAACAACAGTGACGCCATTTTTGAAGTGCAGCAGATGGCGAAAAACCTGCCGGAGCCGCTGAACCGCTGGGTGGGCGAACTGGCTGAACAGGCGTGGCGCGTGGTGATGATGGAAGCGGTCCGCTCGCTGGAAGTGGAATGGAACGACACGGTGGTCAGGCAGTACAAGACCTATCTGGCGGGGCGCTATCCGTTCAACCCGCATGCCCGTGAAGAAGTGCCGTTGAGCGAGTTTGACCGTTTCTTCCGGCCGGGCGGGACGCTGGACGCGTTCTATCAGCAAAGCCTGAAACCGTTTGTGGAAAACAACCTGACCACGGGCACCGACGGCAAGATGCTGATCCGTCCCGATGTCATGAAACAGCTGGCGGTGGCGAACCGGATCCGCACCACCTTCTTTACCCCTCAAAACGGCCTCGGTACTCAGTTTGCCGTGGAGCCGATAAGCCTGAGTGGCAACAAACGCCGGGCCTTGCTGAATCTGGACGGCCAGCTGGTGGATTATGCCCATGGGCGCAGCAATGTGGCCCGTCTGGTCTGGCCCAACTCGATGCGCGCCGGCACGGAAAGCCAGCTGACGTTGATGCCGGCGAAAAGTAATCAGGCGCCGCGCGCGGTCAGCTTTAGCGGCCCGTGGGCCCAGCTGCGGCTGATTAACAGCGGCAAGCTGACTAACGTCCAGCCCGGTTTCTTTGATGTGCGCTTCAGTGTCGATAATGGCGAGATGACCTACCGCATCTATGTGGATGAATCGGATAACCCGTTTGCCGGCGGGCTATTCAGCCAGTTCACACTGCCGGACACCCTGTATTAGGGGCAGGCCGCGCATCAGTTTTAAGAGCCACCCCGCCCCCTGCCTTCGGGCAGGGGTTTTTGTAAGGAGAAAAGCGAGAAGATGAGCGAACAGCCTGAAAACCTTATCATCCGGGCCGGCGGCAGTCCGCTGAATTTGCCGGAATTTGCCGTTATCCGTGATGAAATCAATAAAACCAGTCATCCGGCGCAGCCAGAAGTGAACTGGCCGTTGGTGGAATCCCTGTCCCTGACGCTGTTTAAAACCAACGGGGTCGATTTACAGACCGCGATTTACTACACCCTGGCGCGGATGCAACTCAACGGGCTGTCGGGGTTCACCGAGGGCTGTGAACTGCTGGCGGGGGTTATCGTCAGTGAATGGGACACCCTGTGGCCGGCCCAGCCGCAGGTGCGCACCGACCTGCTGGAGTGGTTCCATGCCCGTAGCAGCAGTGTGCTGCGCCAACTGGATTTTGCCGCCAGCGACCTGCGGATGATTTACCGCGCCGAACGGGCCCTTCAGCTGATTATCGACCGGTTGCAGCAGTCCGACCTGAAACGCCTGCCGCGGGTGGAAAACCTGTTGTGGTTCTTCCAGAACGCGGCGAAAAAACTGGAAAAACCCCGGCAGGCGGCGAAACCGGTGTCACCGCCGGTGCAGATGCCGCCGCTGGTCTACCTGTCCCCGTCGGACGCCGAGCCGGAAACGCCCCCGCCGCCCCGGCGCCATGAGCCGCAGCCTGTCCCCGATAATCAACCGCGGGTGCGGGTTCAGTTTCCCGAACACCCGCCGCAGGGACTCACGGCGTGGCAGGGCTTTGGTCTGGGCGCCCTGTTGGGGTTATTGGTCCTGGTGGGCGGCGGGTTGCTGTGCTACAAGCCCCTGCAACACCAACTCCAGGCCATCACCGAGCACCCCGCGGGGGCCCGACTGGCGTGGCTGTATCAGCCGGAACTGACAAGCTATGCCCGCCAGCTGGAGCAGTTGGCAGAAACCTCGCCCCGGGCGACCTGGGAGGCGGCCCGCCGCCTGACGGCGACCGCGGAACAGCAGTGGCCGCAATCCCCCGTCCAGCAGCAGGCGACGCGCCAGTGGCAGCAGCAGATGGCGGCCCAAATTGACAGCGTACCGCTCACCGGCAGCTGGCATACCACCCGCGACCAGCTTCAGCAACTGGCGGACAAAATCCTGTTGCAGGAGCGTACCCGCGGCAGCTTCACCCTGTCCTACCTGAAAACCGCTATCTATGACATCCAGCGCAGCCACGGCAGTGACGTGCCGCTGGAAGAACAGTTGCGCCAGCTGAGCGTCTATGCGGCCAAAGGGGAACGGGCGCCACCGGTTCTGCTGAAAGGCATTGATGACCGTTTTAACGCCCTGCTCGGCCGCTATGACCGGCTGCGTCAGGCGACCGAGCAACGGGAAAGTCATCACACTCAGGCGGCCGACCATCCGGCCAAAGACCAGACGCCTGCCGTAACACGGGACGGCGGGCATTAATCCGGGAGACCTCTGATGTCATTGAAAAAGCACATAACGAAACTACAGCCAGGGCAGTCACGGCTTCAGCAGGGCGCGTCCGCCGCCCGCGTGGTCTTGCCGACGACGGGGATTGCGGGGCCGGTCGGGGCCGCGACCAGCGGTGGGCCGGGACTGGCCGAACGGGCGGCCAGCGGCCAGCCTGCCGCTATCAGCGCGCTGCAAAAAGCCAGCCAGGGGCGGCTTGGCGGGGGGGACAGTAATCCGAGCGGCCTGCAATTTACCCTGACGGCGGGCGGCTTGCCGCCGGAAACCTTTGTTGTCACCGATTTTACCCTGAATGAACATTTTTCCCAGCCGTTCACGCTGGACGTGGGATTGGCGAGTGCCGATCCGGCCATCGACTTTCCGGCGGTACTCGACCGCGCCGCCACCCTGACCATCAGCCAGGAGGGGGTAGAAATCCGCAGTATCACCGGGATGGTCGCCCACTTTGAACAGGGGAATACCGGGTTGCACCAGACCACCTACCAGATGGGTATTCGGCCTGACCTGTGGCGCACCACGCTGCGGCAAAACTCGCGCATCTTCCAGCAGCTGAACATTGTGACAATTATCACCACGCTGTTGAAAGAGCACGGTATCCGCGATGTCGTGTTCAGTCTGCGCCACGCCCACCCGGCGCGGGAATTCTGTGTGCAATATCAGGAAAGTGATTTTGCCTTCCTGCAACGGCTGACGGCGGAAGAGGGGATTTTCTACTTCTTTGAATGTGGCAACGGGCGTAACACCCTGGTGTTTGCCGATGATGCCGGCTCGGTGCCGCCGGGCCCGGTGTTTCCTTATCAGCCGGGGGACGCAAGTACCGTGGGGGAACCCGCCATCAGCAGCCTGACCTGTCGCGCCCAGGTGCGGCCGGCCCAGGTGCAACTGAAAGATTACACCTTCAAAAACCCGGCCTGGCCGGCTGAGTTCCGGGCGCAGATGAAAGAAGAAACATGGCAGGAAAGCTACTACGAGCACTACGACTACCCGGGGCGTTTTAAGGATGAGGCACACGGGAAAGATTTTACCCGTTACCGGCTGGAAGCCCTGCGTAACAACGCCCTGACCGGTCAAGGCAGCGGTCACGCCATGGCCATTCAGCCGGGCAAATTATTCACCCTGAGCAACCACCCGCGCGCCGAGCTGAATCAGCCGTGGCAGGTGGTGAGCGCCCATCATGCCGGCAGCCAGCCCCAGGCGCTGGAAACCGCCAATAGCGGTACGGGCACTACCCTGCACAGCCACTTCCACTTTATCCGCCATAACCAGCACTGGCGCCCGACGCCCCTGCCCAAACCGGTCATAGACGGCCCGCAAATCGCCAAGGTAGTGGGGCCGGCCGGCGAAGAGATTTTCTGCGACGCGTACGGGCGGGTGCGCCTGCAGTTCCCGTGGGATCGCTACGGCAAGAGTGATGACCAGAGTTCCTGCTGGATACGCGTCACCCAACCGTGGGCCGGTCAGGGCTGGGGGATGCTGGCGATCCCGCGTATCGGTCAGGAAGTGGTGGTGGATTTTCTGCACGGTGATCCGGATCAACCGATTGTTACTGGCCGCACCTACCATGCCAGCAATATCCCGCCGGGCGGGCTGCCGGGCAGCAAAACCCAGATGGCCTTCCGCTCCAAAACCCACAAAGGCGAGGGCTATAACGAGTTGCTGTTCGAAGACGCGAAAGGCAGCGAGCGGCTGGCATTGCATGCGCAGCGGGACATGGAGACCACCGTACTGAATGACCGCAGTACCCGCGTGATGCACGACCATACCGAAAGTGTCGGACACAATCAGGTGCTCAGCGTGCGGGCTGACCGGCATAAAGAAGTCGTTGGCCTGGAAGTGAGCAGCATCGGGACCCGGCAGGTCACCGTGGAAAAAACCAGTGTGCTCAGTGCCAAAGGGGCCATCACGCTTCAGTCTACCGAAGACGGTATCTATATCGGCAATGGCAAAGGCAGCATTTCGATCGACAAGGACGGCAATATCCACATTACCGGCGACACCGTGATTATCAACGGCCAGAAAGTGATCACCCTGAACTGATGCCGGGCTGGCCAATAACAGACTGAAACCCGCTCCGCCCGATTTTTGCAGCGGATTGAATAGCAAATTAGGTAAAAAAAGTAAAAAGGACAATCATGAGCACACCCCTCTACCAAATGAACGAAGGCACCCTGACTCTTCCTGCCGGCTGGCGTGATGAATCGATGCACGTGTTTGTGCTACCGGATGACAGCGGTGTCAATCTGGTGATTAACCGCACTCCGGTGCCGGCAGGCGCCGACAGTCAGGCGTATTATGAACAGACACTGGCACAGTTTGTCACCCACCTGCCGGGGTATCAGGAGCATCAGCGGCAGCAAATAGAACTCAGCGGTGACACCGCGTGGCGGCTGGATTACCAGTGGCAAAGCCCGGAGGGGGAAATGCACCAGACGGTGGTGCTGCAAATCCGGGGCAGCCAGTTGCTGGCGTTTAACCTGACGTCACCGCAACCGTTTGAGGACGGGCAGCGAACCGCGTTACTGGCGGTTATCACCAGTTTTCAGGCGGCGTGACAGGAGGTCATCATGGGACTGGGTGACGATATTGTCACACGGATTGCCCGTGTGGGGGCCACCCACGCGACAGGCAGGGTCATGCCACCGTCACCGCCCCGCGGCCCGGCGGCGGCGCGTGAGGGCGATATTATTCAGCATTCGAGTTTTCTGGGGGCGCTGGCGGGGGTTGTCGTCGGGGCCTTGATTGGGGCGGCCGTGTTTGCCGCCGCGTCTGCCGTGATTGTCGGGACTGGCGGGCTGGCTACCGCGGCGGTACTGGCACTCGGCACGGCGGGGACGATGGCACTGGGCGGGTTTATCAGCGATGTCAGTGCGGCGGTCACCAATATGATAGACAGCATCGGGCCACCGGATGGCGCAATCAGCCAGGGTTCACCGAATGTTATCATTGAGGGTCAGCCGGCGGCCCGGACCACCGTGGATTTAGCCGCCTGCAGCAAACATCCGCCCCCGCTGATCGCCCAGGGCAGTGAATCCGTCTTTATCAATGGTCAGCCGGCGGCTCGTCAGGGTGACAAGCTGGCCTGTGGCGCGACCATCAAGAGTGGCGCCAGTAAAGTCTTTATCGGCAGCGGTCAGGGCACCTATCTGGACATCGCGGAAGAATTTTCTGGCTGGCAACGGGCGTTACTGGTGGCGGTGGAATTTTTAGTGCCGCCAACGCGGGGCATGGGCAAAGGGCTGGGTAAGCTGCTGACCCAAACTGGCCGGCAGGCGGTGCTGACGGGCGCAAAACTGGGGGCTAAAAAAGTGGGCCCTGCCCTGAAGGGCCGGCTGATTTGTGTCAAAACCGCGTTTACCACCCATAAAGGGGTTAAACGTTTCACGCAGGCCGCCAAAAAATTCTTCACAGGCGACCCGATAGACGTGACCACCGGCAGCCTGTTTGACCAGCGCACCGAGTTTGAACTGGGGCAAACGCTACCGCTGCACTTTACCCGCAGCTGGTCGCCGGGGCAGTGGGGCCTGCTGGGGGAGAACTGGTTCGATAATTTCTCGGAATGCGTGCTGGTGACAGGCGACCGGATAGAAATCCTGACCCCCGAAGGGGCTGCCCTGCATTTTGCGCTGCCCGCCAGCGTGGACCACAGTATCAATCCGGAGCACCCGGAATTTACGCTGAGCCGGCAAAAACAGGGCTTTGTCCTGAGCGAGCGCAATCATCCGGTGCGTAAATACTTCACCCGGTTAGCCCGCACCGAAGCGAAGACGGAACAACGCTGGTTACTCACGGAACACCGTGATCGCAATGGCAATGCCGTGCGTTTTCACTATAACGACACCCATCAACTGGAAACAGTCACCCACAGCGATGGGCCGGCACTGCGGTTGTACTACCGTGAAGATGGCCGGCTAACCGATATTCGCCGCACGGATAACGGTCTGGATGCCGTGATGGCGCATTATGATTATCACGCCGATTGCCGGCTGGCTGAGGCCGACAGTACCCAGCATTTTCATCTGTTTTATGAATACAACGATCAGGGACTGATCAGTCGCTGGTCGGATGGCGACCAGACGGCGGTCGATTATACCTATGATACGCAGGGCCGTTGTATTCACAGTGTGGGCAGCGGCGGGTTCTATCCGGTGCAACTGACCTATGAGCCGGGCATCACCCGTTCCACCACGCCACAAGGTCACACCACCACCTGGCATTACACTGACCAACAACAGGTCACCCAGGTCGAAACTCCGTGTGGTCATGTCACGCGTTATCAATACGATGAATGGGGCAACCTGCGCCAGCAGATTTTACCGGAAGGACACACCCTGACGTTAGATTATCTGGCGGATAGCGGGCTGGTCACCGCCTTGACGGATGCGACCGGCGCAACCTGGCAATACCACTACGATGAGGCTGACCGGCTGATCAGCATGACCGATCCGCTTGGGCGGGTCTGGTGGCAGCAATACGATGACAGGGGCAATGCGGTCTGCTTTATTGCCCCCGATGGCCGCAAAACCACGCTGACGCGTAATGAATTTGGCCTGGTTATCGCGGCGGAAGAGGATGAAGGGCATAAACGCACCTGGGAATATGACCGCCATCATCGCCTGAGCAGACTGTTTGATGAAGAGCACCGCAGCCTGCGATTGGGTTACGACAGCCATGACCGGTTGCAGCGGCTGGCCTCGGGAGGCGGGGCCTTATGGCGGTGGGAATACGATCGCCATCATCGGGTGGCGCTCAGCGATCGGCCGAACAACAGCCTGGAGCGTTTTCGTCATGACCGGCACGGTAACCTGACCGAATGGACGGATGCGCGCGGCGTGTCATGGCATATCGAATACGGGCCGTTTGACTTACCGGTGGCGCGGGTGGATGGGGAAGGCCATCGCTGGCAGTATCGTTATGACCCGGACAGCCTGCAACTGCTTGAGGTCATCAATCCGCAAGGGGAAAGTTACCGCTATACGCTGGATGCGGACGGGCGGGTGGTTACCGAAACCGACTATGCCGGCACGCAATGGCGCTATGCCTATGACGGTAACGGCAACTGCAGGGAAAAACGGGATGCGCTGGGGAATATCACGCGCTTTGAGTACGATGCGGCCGGCCGCCTGACGGCGATGCACACCCCGGAAGGCACCACGGCCTACCAATACGATATACTGGGGCGTTTACTGGCTGTCACGGCACCTGACAGCGCACCGCTGACGTTTGAATACGATGAGAAAGACCGCATCGTGAAAGAAACGCAGCCCCACGGTGAAATCCGGCGTGCTTACCCGGACAGTGCGCGCGTCGAAAGCACCTATCATCCGGTGGACGGGCCGCACTGGTCGGTCACCGTTGAAACGAATGCGGTCGGGGAACTGAAACAGGTCCGCCTGAAGGGGGAACATGTTCTCCGTATAGAACGGGATGAAGACGGGCACGAGTGGCATCGCCAGTCGGATAAAGGGTTTATCCTGCGTCAGGAACATGCCCTGATGGGGCAACTGACCGCGCAGCGTGCCGGGCGCAATACGGCGTTTTTTGAGGCCCACGAGGTAGCTGATATTCCGTCGCCCACGTTGGCGGGGCTGGACAGGGAATACCGTTACGATGCGGCGCTCAATCTGGTGGCGGCCAATGATGAGCGGCAGTGGCTGCGCTATGTGGTGAACGGTAACGGGCAGGTCACCTCAGTCAGTGACGGCGAGCGGTTGCGGGAACATTATCAGTACGATGCCTGCGGTTACCCTGCCCGCCGTTTTGATGGTTTGCACGACATTGACGGGGAGCGGCTCTACCAACAAGGCCACCGGCTACGCCAAGTCGGTCAACACCTGTTTGAATATGATGAAGCTGGTCGGATGACGGCCATGCAGCTTTGGCAGGAAGGCCACCGCCCGCAACTGACCAAGTTCCGCTGGAACAGCCAGAACCAGTTGATTGGGGTGCAGACCCCGGGCGGCCAGCAGTGGGCCTATCGCTACGATGCTTTCGGGCGACGCACCGAAAAAGTGTGTGACTCATCGGGCGAGCGCACGACTTATCTGTGGGATGGGGATGTGCCGACGGAAATTCGGGAGTACCGGCATAACCGGTTGCACTGTATCCGCCATCTGGTGTTCGACGGCTGGCAGTTACTGGCGCAGCAGGTGCAGTTTTTCACCCCGAATCCGGAAAACCGCCATGAATTGCTGGCCGGAAAAATCCAGACGCAGTATGCGGTGTGTGCCCCAACAGGGGAACCGCTGGCCTTGTTCGATGAAGCCGGTCATCGGGTTTGGCGCCAGCCAAAGCAAAGTCTGTATGGGCTACAGCTTGATTTTTCCGGTGAAAATGCGGCACTGAATCCGGGCTTACAATTTGCCGGTCAGTGGCTGGATGACGAGAGCGGGTTAGTCTACAATCGGTTCAGGTATTACTCGCCGGTGGCAGGGCAGTATCTGACACCCGACCCTATCGGTTTAGCCGGAGGGGAGAATCCGTATGCTTACGTTGGAAATCCGACGATTTGGATCGATCCACTAGGGCTGGCTGGATGTTGGACGGCTAAAAATGTCGTTGGAAGAAAAGTTTATCAGCGAAATGATTTATTTGACCCGCATCATATTGATGAATATGGAAGAACAAATATTCAACGAATGAAGAAAGGGCAGGCGCCCATCGGTAAAGACGGATTAGAAGTAAACCTCCATCACGTCACTCAAGATGAACCCGGTCCAATGGCTGAAATTTTGAGTAGTACTCATAGTAAGCATGATCGTAAGTTGCATATGTTCTCTAATCAGTGGGATAAAACGTGGGTTGGCCCTGATGGCGTAAGGCGTAGATATAATAGTGCACCACCATCAATGAACAGGCGTCCATTTAACCGCTGGAAGAAAAAATATTGGAAAGCAAGAGCGTTGGACTTTTTAATTCCTTAAGAGGAAGGAAGCGATGAGTTATATAGATTTAATTGAAAAGGAAATGATAGCAAGCGGGGAAGAAATTCTTTCTAGTGGCGGAGCTGATATAGATACCATTAGTAAGTTTGAGTCATTACTTGGTGTTACCTTTCCTGAGTCATATAAAATTTTCTTACAGAAATATGGAACGCTTGCTTTTGGCGGGGATAATTATTACGGAGTAACTAAAAAAGGTATAAATGGAGATCAAGCCCCATGTGTTCTGTATGTTACAAAGCAGGCTAGAGATGCAGGTGATATAGATGAAGGGATGATTAAAATAAAATCATCAGGATATGGACCTTCTTATTCTATTGATACTAATACTATAGGAAAGACAGGAGAGGCTGTTATTGTCGAAACTGAATTATCTTTCAAAAGAGATGGTGTCAAAAATATCATTGCAGATAGCTATGCTGAGTTTCTTTTAACAGAAATAAGAGAAGCTATAGAGGATTTATAATCGCTATTTATATTAATAAGCAACAAGCCAGAAAAATCTGGCTTGTTTTTTTGAAATAAAATCTTTTATTCCGCCTGATAATCCCCAATTAGCTCCCGCATCCGTAGCTTAATCTCACTGAGCTGGTCTTGCTGGTACTGTTGCTTAATGGTGCGGGTGTCGTCGCTGTCAGGAATAAGCACCAGACAGCCGTCCATAATCTTGACGGTGAGAGTGCCACCAATCTCAAACCCAACCTGCTTAAGCCATTGGCCTTTCAGGTGGATCGCAGGCGGGGCATTGGCCTTGTCATTTTGCGGCACGTATCCCACGGTGTAATAACGTTCTGTTTTGGCGGCTTTATTTACCGCGCGGTTTTGCTTAGAATACCTACCAAAACCCCGCCAAACCAAAACACCGTGTGCCCCCGTTCGGCTAAGACCGAGTCTTCTTTAGCTGCCTTGTGTTGCTCAGGCCAACAACCCTGTAGGCAGGTCGGCCTGCGGCCTCCGCTAAGTGACCTCCCCCGCCCCAACCCCGCTGCACTGGCTGCGCCCGGCTCGCAGTCGCTGCGCTCCTCGCTCGTTACCGTGCTCGCCATCTTCGCCCCATGCAGCCCCCCGCAGGGGGCTTCCCTTGAATAAAGCGGTCATGCAAAGCCGTGCTCAATTTGAAACGCCGGTGATCCAGAGCGTCGCAGGGCGCCGCTTGCGGGCTCTGTGCCGCCCGCCCCCGCAGAACGGCCGCCCGCCGCCCGGCAAGCCGGGCAGCGTTCGCCCGTTGCCGAAAATGAAAAACCGCACAAAATCAGGTTGCTCAGCGCATCAAAAGGCAAACCGGAAGCTATACTGCACAACAGCTTGCGGCGGTAGCGTGGCAAACAATCCCAAAAGGTGCGTCGGGGGTAAAAAAGTGATCGGGGCAAAACCGACTCAATCGGCTGCTTCGGAAGCCTTGCCCTGCGCGGGCTGGCGCTGCCCTACGGGTATGACTGCCTCGGAGATGATGGCTCTTTGCCGGCCAGTGGCTGGATGACGAGAGCGGGTTAGTCTACAATCGGTTCAGGTATTATTTGCCGGTGGCGGGACAGTATCTGACGCCGGATCCGATTGGGTTAGCTGGAGGCGTAAATTCGTATGCTTACGTGCCTAATCCTACAAATTGGATCGATCCACTAGGTCTAAATTCTAAAAAATGTCAGTATGTTTACCGAGAATTAAGCGTTGAAGATCGAATTAGATTCGATGCAGGATTAAGCATACAGCCTAAAGGAACAGGGGGATCAATCGCCGCTCATGTTGATGGAAAACCTACAGGGTTTGTTTCGGTTGCTGAAGTGCGGGACGCAACTGAAAGATTTTCTTCTGGCAGTGGATTAGTGCGTATTGATGTTAAAAAAGCGACCCAAAATGGAGCAACATATATTCCTCATAAAAATGTTATGCAAACAGTTAATTCACAAGGTTCACTACAAAATAGAAAAGATGCCAAAAGAGCAGTGGAAGGTTTATTTAAAGGTGAAATCCCCCATAAGGCTATTGAACTTATAAAGTAGGAGAAAATATGCCAGCATTATCAGAGTATTCCAGTGTAACAAATACCGTATTTAATATTTTAGATAAGAAAGGATATAATATATGGTATAACAAGAAACTAGATATGTATTGTGCCGAGAAAGATGGTTGGGATTTCATGGCAGATTCTCCTTGCGGCTTGCTTGGTGTTATATCTATATATGAATTTAAAAAACCAGAAAAATATCAAGAATATTGGTGGCGAGACGAAGAGAAAGACTTATTAGAGAATTTAAGCGATACATCACCAGAATATACATCTGTTATACATAATAAATAATGTTTAATTAAATTATAATTGTCCGGCTAATTAACTGGCCGGACAATTAATTACCCTATTTTATCCTGCCTGATAATCCTCTATCAACTCCCGCATCCTAAGCTTAATTTCACTGAGCTGATCCTGCTGGCGCTGGTACTGTTGCCTGATGGTGCGGGTGTCGTCGCTGTCAGGGATCAGCACAATGCAGCCATCCATAATTTTAACGGTGAGTGTGCCGCCAATATCAAATCCGGCCTGCTTAAGCCACTGCCCCTTGAGATGGATCGCAGGCGGGGCGTTGGCCTTATCATCGGGCGCAATACGGCGTTTTTTGAGGCCCACGAGGTAGCTGATATTCCGCCGCTCACGTTGGCGGGGCTGGACAGGGAATACCGTTACGATGCGGCGCTCAATCTGGTGGCGGCCAATGATGAGCGGCAGTGGCTGCGCTATGTGGTGAACGGTAACGGGCAGGTCACCTCAGTCAGTGACGGAGAGCGGTTGCGGGAACATTATCAGTACGATGCCTGCGGTTACCCCGCCCGCCGTTTTGATGGTTTGCACGACATTGACGGAGAGCGGCTTTACCAGCAAGGCCATCGGTTACGCCAAGTCGGTCAACACCTGTTTGAATATGATGAAGCTGGTCGGATGACCGCCATGCAGCTCTGGCAGGAAGGCCACCGCCCGCAACTGACCAAGTTCCGCTGGAACAGCCAGAACCAGTTGATTGGCGTGCAGACCCCGGGCGGCCAGCAGTGGGCCTATCGCTACGATGCTTTCGGGCGACGCACCGAAAAAGTGTGTGACTCATCGGGCGAGCGCACGACTTATCTGTGGGATGGGGATGTGCCGACGGAAATTCGGGAGTACCGGCATAACCGGTTGCACTGTATCCGCCATCTGGTGTTCGACGGCTGGCAGTTACTGGCGCAGCAGGTACAGTTTTTTACTCCGAATCCGGAAAACCGCCATGAATTGCTGGCCGGAAAAATCCAGACGCAGTATGCGGTGTGTGCCCCAACAGGGGAACCGCTGGCCTTGTTCGATGAAGCCGGTCATCGGGTTTGGCGCCAGCCAAAGCAAAGTCTGTATGGGCTACAGCTTGATTTTTCCGGTGAAAATGCGGCACTGAATCCGGGGCTAAAATTTGCCGGTCAGTGGCTGGATGAGGAGAGCGGGCTGGTCTACAATCGGTTCAGGTATTTTTCGCCTGTTGCAAGTATGTACCTGACGCCCGATCCTCTGGGATTAAATGGTGGTCTTAATCCTTATTCTTATGTTAAAAACCCAACAAGCTGGGTTGATCCATTTGGCTTATCAAGCTTTAATGCATTTGAATTAGCTCAAAGAAAAGCCAAAGAAGTCAGGGAATACAGTAAAGCTAATGGAATTAGGAGACCAACAGCTACAACGGTTGTTAAAAATACCAGAACAGGTGATGTATTCTATGGTTTTAGTGGCATTAAACCTCAAAAAATCTCAGCAAGACTTGGTGTTGAAATGCCTTCTAAAAGTTTAGAACCTTGGTCAGTAAATAACTGTGGTGAAATTGATGCAGTTAATAAGGCCATAAAAGGTGGTTCTTCTCTTCATGACTTAGAAATGGCAACAGTGCGAACTGGTGATGGAAGTGCATTTCCAAAATGTAAAAACTGCCAATATACATTCAACCGTTTGGGTATCAAAGTATTAACAGGATAAAATATGTGTTATTCATTTAATAATGCAATAAAGGAAACATTACTTATAAATGGGTGGTTTCCTAATAGGTCAATAAATATTGATAAATATTTATCTGTGCTAAAGGAAAAAGGTTATTACGTTCATAATAATGCTCTGAAATTTTTTCATAATTTGGGAGGGATAAAGGTTGAACATGAAGCTTATGCGGATCCAACAGATATAGATGTAAGTGATTTTACTCCGACGAAGCCAGCAAATTGGCTAGATCCATTATGGGTAGAACACTATGAAAGCATAATTAAAAATAGATTATGTCCAATAGGTATAGGCTTTTCTGAACATATGACATTTTTCCTATCTGAATCAGGTGGTATTTATGGTGGATATGATGATTATTTTTGCTTAATAGGAAATGATATAGAATTGGCACTGCAAAATTTATTTTTTGATCATGACTTTACTCAATTAGAATAATAGATTGCTCTGATATGGCTTAATTTTAAAATTAAAGTTATTCATGTTTATATTATTAAAAGGCTGGAAAGATCCCATGCTCTTCCGGCTTTCTTCTGTTTTTAAGAGCTGCTTAATCCCTGCCCTTAGTTGCTTTTATAGTCCCCAAGTAGTTCCCGCATTTTCAGTTTGATCTCACTGAGCTGATCTTGCTGGCGCTGGTACTGTTGTTTAATGGTACGGGTGTCGTCAGTATCAGGAATCAGCACCAGACAGCCGTCCATGATCTTGAAGATGAAAGAGAGACGACTTTATCATTTTGGTGTAATTATGTTGATGGCAATGATGGAATTAGAAAATTTAAAGATAAGCCACTTTTAATAGCGCGATTAGCTATCTGCTTTTTGCCACAGGGTATGTAAGGTATGTGAATGTAAAAGCATACTGATATGTATAAGTTGCCAGTATTTCCTTTCTTTTTCTGATTATTTCTTAATGTAACAAATCAGACACACGTGATCGTCCTAAAACTATCATAAAATCACGTTAGCAACTATTTGTCTGGTTTATTATTTGCTTACCATGTTTTTCTATTTGAAATCAAAAAAAACGCGGGTACAATTACATTACTTTTTAGTCATCCAGAGTGTCCCTGTATAGCTCTCTTGATGCTAAATATTCGGAGTAAGCATCTATTTTTATCTTGTAAACCATACTCAAGATACCAAATAGCAATTGTATAACAATCGCTTGTAAGTAATAAGTGATGTTGAATTGTCTCCACAATTCAAGATTTATCCTCATAATTCTAAAAATATCAGACTGTTGTTGGAAAGGCAGAATGGCGTGTTTTTGCCTGGATTTATCAGTGCCGTGATGCACGATGTTGCGATAAAAATGAAGTTGTAAAGTTCAGAAGGAATAATATCAATTACTTGATTTTAAAGGTTAATATTCCAAGACCGTTTTCTCATATCAAATTTGATTATGAAGGGGGGAATGATGTTTTTCCGTGGTGTCAACAAAAGTAATATGATTATTTTTTCGTTAATCCTGGGAATTGCTATTTTATTTTTGTCTTTCGAAAACAGCAGATTAGGGATTATTGCTTACGCCGATAAGCATTGCCAGAGAAATACAACCTGTTTGATTGATATGAATAAAATTATTCCTTTTGACTGGGATAAAATGTATATCATCGACAAAGGTATCGCACCGGAGGATATTGAAAAAATTATCGGGGCAAAGTTTAATGATGAAACCAGCCTTTTTTATAAAATTATTTTTGTCAGAGATCAGAAGGTGGTTTATTCAGATGAATATCATCCACCACATGAGTCTTATATGAAAAAATTCATTAAGCCTAATTTTCACTATCCTTATGAAAGAAAAGGAAATTATTTTAGTCATTACGCTATTTCTAAAGATAATTCCATTCTTTCAGTGAAAATTGAAAATGAACCACTGATGAGTGATAAAATTTATTACAATATCTTCCCTTCTAATGCCCAGCAAGTTAAAGGGAGAGAGCTATAAATCCATTAGATGAAAAAATAAATACAGGCCATGTTTTGTACATGGCCTGCACTTTTTTATGTCTATTTTTTGCTTTTAGAAGGGGGGCGAGATTGATTTTTGCGACTTGGCTGTTTCAATGGCGGTGAACGGTTCTTGTTAGCTGAATCCCTGGTTGTACTATTTTTCGCGTTGTCTTTCCCTGTTTCTGGCTGATCGTTTTGTTTTTGCAAAAGTTCTTCCAGAGCACATGCCGTCTTTATGTTTTCTAACGTGCGAGTTAATCCTTTTATCAGACGCTTATCGTTATCTGCTTGAGCATACTGGAGCTGTTTTTCCAACGTTTTTTTCTTAATTTCACATCCCGTTTTCCCTCGGTTTGCATAGGCAACACTCATATTGAAAACGATCAATACAGATAAGATCACTGTTTTCGATATCATGAATTATTCCTAAGATTTTGAGGTTACTTATCTGAAATTTTATATGCTGATCTTGCTTTGATCCTGAAAACTTCCTCCCTAAATAGCGTTTCAAAATGATAGGAGTATTCCTTACCCCCTCGGCGCACGGAGTAGTGATTGAGGTTTTTAAATAGGCCATTGGAAAGATTTCCTATAATTTAAAGAGTTTTTATCTTAATTTTAAAATAAGATAATTTGATGCAGGTGATGAGCTTACAATCTGCGAGGTGATAGTTTGAAAATATAAAAGTTAAAATGCTAATAGGTAACATAAATATCAAAAAAACAATCACAATATAATATAATGCATCAGGGTGTTGTATTATGGTTGCTATAAAAACAATCAACATACAGATTAACATTGCTCTTAATGATGAAAAAGAATCATCGGAGGTTTTTATTATCCAAGCAAGAAAATCAGCTCTTTTCGACTACATTGACTCTTTTTAAGATGCGATGACAGCACTTACTTTGTTACTATGCTTCGTCGTGTTTTAGTGCCTGTGCAATGACTTGTGGGGTAATTCGTGGGGTAATAAAATGATTTATTCGCCTTATGTGAAACTAAAACTTATTAAAAATCAATAGGAAATAAATTAATGTTAAGTTATCGCCACAGCTTCCATGCCGGCAACCACGCTGACGTGTTAAAGCACGTAGTACAAAGCCTGATCATTGAGTCGCTTAAAATAAAAGAAAAACCTTTCCTGTATCTGGATACTCACTCTGGTGCAGGTCGCTATCATTTGAGTGGAGAACATGCCGAACGTACGGGAGAGTATCTGGAAGGTATTGCCCGTATTTGGCAGCGTGATGATATCCCCGAAGAATTGGCGGCGTATATGGATGCTGTGAAAGCGCTGAATCCACAAGGCACTTTACGTTATTATCCAGGTTCTCCGCTGATTGCCAGCCACTTATTGCGGGAGCATGATGAGCTTAATCTGAGTGAATTGCATCCCAGCGATTTTCCTCTGTTACGTACGGAATTTTCCCGCGACAGACGTGCTCGTGTCCTGCGGGAAGATGGTTTCCAGCAGTTGAAATCAAAACTACCACCAAAAAGCCGTCGTGGGTTTGTACTGATTGATCCGCCTTATGAATTGAAATCGGATTATCTGAATGTCGTCCAGGGTATTCAGGAAGGGTATAAGCGCTTTGCTACTGGTACTTATGCTCTGTGGTATCCCGTTGTTCTGCGTCAGCAGATTAAACGTTTGGTGAAGGGATTGGAAGCCACGGGTATTCGTAAGATTTTACAAATTGAACTTGGTGTGCGTCCTGACAGTGATCAACGGGGTATGACGGCATCAGGTATGATCGTCATTAATCCACCGTGGAAATTAGAACAGCAGATGAAGGTCGTGTTACCGTGGCTGCATCAGGTATTGGTTCCTGAAGGCACAGGACATACATCAGTAGAGTGGATTGTCCCTGAATAAGGTAAAGGTTCAGTGTGGCGTCGTTATTAAGAGTTTGATGACCTCTGAATAAACTGTGACACGATATCATTTGATAGCCGTGGCCTATGGCAATAAGAGTTAGAATCGTCCACTGTGAGTGATAATTTTTTGTAACAATGACGTCAAGCTGAACTTTAGCAGTAACTTAATTGATTAGACGGAAGTGACCTAAGATGAGTAAACATTACGATTATATTGCAATTGGTGGTGGCAGTGGCGGGATTGCTTCTATTAACCGTGCAGCCATGTATGGGCAAAAATGTGCCCTGGTTGAAGCAAAAGCATTAGGTGGAACATGTGTTAATGTGGGCTGTGTACCAAAGAAAGTGATGTGGCACGCTGCTCAAATTGCGGAATCTATTCATCAATATGGTCCCGATTATGGTTTTGATACTACCGTCAATCATTTTGACTGGAAAAAACTCATTGCTAGCCGTACTGCTTATATTGATCGTATTCATCAGTCATATGAACGCGTATTGAATAACAATAAGGTCGATGTTATTCAAGGATTCGCCCGTTTTGTTGATGCACATACTGTTGAGGTTAATGGCGAAAAAATCACGGCTGACCATATCCTGATCGCGACAGGTGGTCGCCCTGTACGTCCAGATATTCCCGGTGCTGAATATGGTATTGATTCAGATGGTTTCTTCGAACTAAATGAAATGCCGAAGCGTGTTGCTGTGGTTGGTGCGGGCTATATTGCTGTTGAAATCGCGGGTGTTTTGAATGCACTGGGTAGCGAAACTCATCTGTTTGTCCGTAAGCACGCACCTCTGCGTTCTTTTGATCCCATGATTGTGGAAACACTGTTAGAAGTCATCAAAACTGAAGGGCCGATACTGCATACAGAAGCAATATTACAGTCTGTGATGAAAAATAGTGATGGCAGTCTGACTGTTAAATTGCAGGATGGTCGGGAGCAAGTTGTTGATACGCTGATCTGGGCTATTGGGCGTGAGCCAATGACAGATAAGCTGAATCTGGCCGTAACAGGTGTTGAACTGAATGAAAAAGGCTATATCCAGGTCGATAAGTATCAGAATACCAATGTTAACGGTATTTATGCAGTGGGTGATAACACGGGCGCGGTGGAATTGACACCCGTTGCGGTAGCAGCAGGGCGTCGTTTGTCAGAGCGTCTGTTTAATAACAAACCTGATGAACATCTGGATTACACCAATATACCTACAGTGGTATTTAGCCATCCGCCAATTGGCACGGTAGGTTTGACGGAACCACAGGCAAAGGCTCAGTATGGCGAAGATCAGATTAAGGTTTATACATCGTCATTCACCGCAATGTACACCGCAGTGACGCAGCACCGTCAGCCATGCCGTATGAAGTTGGTTTGTGTAGGAGCCAATGAGAAGATAGTTGGTATTCACGGTATTGGCTTTGGAATGGATGAAATACTGCAAGGTTTTGCGGTTGCGCTGAAAATGGGAGCAACGAAGAAGGATTTTGATAATACGGTTGCTATCCATCCGACGGCGGCGGAAGAGTTTGTGACTATGAGGTGAGAGATTTGATTGGCCTCACAATTCGAGGCCAATCAAAAATTACAGCCCCGGTGCCTTCCACAATGACGTCGTCAGCCCATCATCCACCAGATGCAGTTGGTCTGCATATACCGCCTGCCAGTCTTTTTTCGCTTTTTGGTAAATTTCACGGTGGCTTAAATTCGGTTGATATTCCCGCTCCCAACGTACCAATCTTTCTCCTGTTGCGGGCATGGAATCATACAATCCAACACCAACCCCTGCCGCAATAGCACAACCCAATGCTGTTGCTTCTTTTACCACAGGCACGCGGACAGGCAGTCCCGTAACGTCAGACAGAATTTGGCTCCAGAGTTTGCCTTTTGAGCCACCGCCTGCGAAGACCAGCGATTCTGCCTGGACACCAGAGAAGGTCGAAACCATATCGAGATTACACGCCGAGACGATAGCGGCGTTTTCTTCCAATGCCCGGAATAGTGTTGCTTTGTTGCATTTTTCCGGATCAATCGAGAGATTAAGGAAAGATGGGGCAGCGTGATACCACGATTTAAAGCGCATAACATCGGAGAAAATTGGCATGACACCATAGGCACCGGCAGGAACTCGTGCCGCCATATCTTCCAGCAGATTGTAGGCATCAACGCCCAGTCGTTCCGCCAGCAGTTTTTCTTCTGCGCAAAAAGCGTCGCGGAACCAACGCATGGTGAGGCCGGTGAAGAAACTGATGGATTCTGCCTGTGCCATGCCGGGGATAACGTGCGGATTGATGCGGATATTCATGTTTGGATCGGTGATGGGTTCAGGCAGGTTGACGACTTGCTGCCAGAATGTTCCGCCGAGTACCGCAGTTTGGGCGGGTTTGACGACACCAATGCCAAGACAGCCGAGTTGCACATCGCCACCGCCCATAATCACGGGAGTGCCACTGTTCAGGCCGCATTCTGCTGCGGCTTTTTCCGTAATATAGCCGAGCAAGGTGCCTGTTTCTTTGACAGGAGAGAGGATATCAGCACGCAATCCTGCCATTTTCAACAGGCTTGGGCGCCAATCGCGGCTGGCTAAATCCAGCATTCCCGTTGTGCCCGCGTTAGAAGGATCAACCGCCAGTTCGCCACTTAGCATATAAGCCAGCCAATCGCTGATCATGGTTAAGGTACTGGCTTGTTGATAGATATCAGGGCGGTGATGAGCAAGCCAAAGCAGGCGTGGCATGGCTCCTAATGCCAATGTTTGGCCGGAATAGCGGTAGACGTCATATTCAAAGGTATTATTGTAAAGCGCTTTCAGTTCGCTGACTTCATGACTGGAGCGGGCATCTACGTTGGCACACGCCCAGATAGGATCGCCGTCACGATTATAAAGGACAATACCTTCCCGCATTGAACAGGCAGCAACGCCTTGAATCGCATTGGCAGGCAGTTCCGCCTTTTGCAGCGCCTGTTGAATACATTGGCAGGCCAGTTGCCAGTTATTTTTCAGATCAAATTCCATTGAACCCGCAACATTCGGTACGGGATGGTGTATCCATTCAGCTTGTCCAACGGCAACCTGATTCCCTTCGAGATCAAATATAACTGCACGGATACTGCCAGTTCCTGCATCAAGCGCCATCAAATACTTCCTTGATGGGTGAGCATGAGCGCGTTGATTCATGATACTATCCTCGTCTGTTGTTATCTTCTTTTTATTCGATATGGCACAGGGGATGGATAGAGATTATTCGTCGATCAAATTAACATAGCTTGTGCGGTCTGTTCTTCTGTCACCAGTGAATTAATGTAACCCCCTTTCAGTGCAGCAACGATAGCATCTGCTTTTTCGATGCCGCCTGCTACACCAATGACATTAGGAATGGTTTTCATTTCTGGCAATGAAATACCGATCAGTTCCTGATGGATATCAATGTCGCTGATCAGCTCACCTTCCATATTGAAGAAGTAACCAAGAATGTCACCGATAGCACCTTTGCGGCCAAACATCAATTGTTCACCATCGCTGATGTAGCCGGAACGCATGATAGTTGCATGTTGCTTCTGTTTGATGGCGCCGATACCGACGATGGCAGTATCGGCCGCACAAGCTGCCAAAATCACGTCCCGTACACTGCGCTCTTCGCGAAATGTCGCCGCGACTTGATGGGTAGAGGCTCGCAGTGGTGCCGGAATAATGCTGACAGGACAGGCTGCATCAAGCTGGCCGATACCCGTCATATAAGGGCCAACACCGCCTGACAGCGTCACCAACCGAATTTGCTGTGATGAGATAAAACCGCTCAGGTGCTGCAAAGTACACATCGGCGTTTCACCAAATCCAATTGCTAATAGCTGGTGAGGTTCAATCAGCGCCATTAACAGGTGAGCGGCTCCGATACCAAGACGGGCATTCAGATTCATGCCATCAAGGGTAGGTAATACGCGAACCTGTTTGAGATTAAAGCGTTTTTGCAAAGCATTTTCCAACTCCAAACACCCTTCATAGCGTGAATTGATCTGAACGCGGATCACGCCAGATTGCCGTCCTTTCTCTAACAGACGGGAGACTTTCAGGCGATTGAGGCCGAGTAATTCACCGATGTCTCCTTGCGTCAGACCATCGTGATAGTAAAACCAGGCAATGCGGGCCATTAGTTCTTCTTCACTCATGCTATTTCCTGGGTAGCTGTAGCTTGAATAGTCAATTTCCTCGGATAATACGCTTTTCCCTGAGACGGATTGTTTCTGATTTAATTTGGTCGACATAATAACTTCTTTATCCACGAGGAAAGAATAAGCATAAATATCTCTAATGTACTAGAGGCTTATCGCAAAATTTGAACATATTTTAATGTGGATCTAAATTTTTCACAAAATGTGATCTAATTATTGAAAAAATCTTAAGTTTTACATTAGAGTCTTGAACAAAAATGTTTTTAGTAAATAAATGTTCAATTTCGCATCGGTGTCAGAAACGCAAACCCAAAATGCCATGAGGTACGTGATGTCACAGAGCAATATTGCCACTCATTCCCATGATCCGTTTTGCCTGAGCCCGACTAACAGTGCTCCGCTTTTAGTTGCCCGTGGGATCAGTAAGCAGTTTTCTGGTTTGATGGTGTTGAAGCAGATTGATTTCTTTCTGATGCCAGGGCAGGTTCATGCATTATTAGGTGGCAATGGTGCGGGTAAATCAACTTTGATGAAAATCATTGCAGGCATTGAACAGCCGGATGCCGGAACGTTGGTTGTGGAGGGTGCTACTGTCAGCTATTTGACACCGACGAAGGCGCATCAACTGGGTATTTATCTGGTTCCACAAGAACCTTTGCTATTTCCCAATCTTTCCGTTCAGGAAAATATCCTGTTTCGTTTGCCAAAACATCAAGCCAGTACAAGCCGAATGCACGAATTACTGCTTCAGCTTGATTGCCAAATTGACTTGAAGATGCCAGCCGGCGCTTTGAATGTAGCAGATCAGCAGTTGGTGGAGATTATGCGTGGCTTGATGCGTAATTCTCGCATTTTGATTCTGGATGAGCCAACTGCTGCATTGACGCCCGCAGAAACTGAACGTTTGTTTGCACGAATAAGGGAATTACGGCAGCAACAGGTGGGGATTATTTTCATTTCCCACAAGTTACCTGAAATTCGTGAGATTGCAGATTATGTCAGTGTGATACGAGATGGGGGCATCGCTCTTAGCGGCGAGATTGAGCGTTTTACAACGGAAGCAATAATTCAGGCGATTACACCTACGGTAAAATCAATTGCGTTGGCTGATAATCAAAAATTGAGCTTGAAAGCTAGCAGTAATGTATCGGATAACCTATCAGCAACTCCCGTTTTGGAAGTGACTTCTCTGTGTGGGGAGGGATTTCGTGACATCTCTTTGACGCTACGGGCGGGGGAAATTGTTGGTTTGTCTGGTGTTGTGGGAGCAGGTCGTACGGAACTGGCAGAGACACTATATGGATTGCGCCCGATAGCGAGTGGTGAAATTCGTTTCCGACAACAAGTCATCAATAAACTCGATACCGCAGAACGTTTGCAACATGGATTGGTTTATCTGCCTGAAGATCGGCAAGTTTTTGGCTTATTTCTTGACGCCTTTTTGAGTTGGAATGTTTGTTCGCTGACGCACAGCCGAAGCACTTTCTGGACACGTTCCACCCACGATGTCGGAGTATTGGAACGATATCGTCAAGCACTCAATATTCGATTCCACAATGTAGATCAATCTGTACGTACGCTGTCTGGCGGTAATCAGCAAAAGATCCTGATTGCTAAATGCCTGGAAGCCAAGCCTACTGTCTTGATTATTGATGAACCAACGCGGGGTGTTGATGTTGGAGCGCGTAATGATATCTATCAGCTTATTCACAAAATCGCCAGTCAACAGGTGGCGATTCTCCTGATTTCTTCTGATCTTGATGAAATTGTTCAGTTGGCTGATCGCGTGCTGGTCATGCATCACGGCGAGCTTTGTGGACAGCTTGATAAAGACCACATGAATGTGGACGAGATTATGCATCTTTCTTTTGGGGAACGTCATATTGAAATTCATCCAGAATAACCGAGAGGCCACAGTATTGATCGCCATTTTGGGACTGTTTGCTTTGCTAGGAAGTCTCGATAGCCATGCTTTCAGCCTCCAAACGGTCACTATGATCTTCGGTAATGCCCAAATTCTTATTTTATTAGCAATGGGTGCCACGCTGGTCATGTTAACCCGCAATATTGATGTGTCTGTTGGTTCGACTACCGGACTATGTGCGGTAGTGTTGGGCATGTCGCTTAATGCAGGGCTTCCACTGGCGATTGCCTGTTTAATTACGTTGCTGGTTGGCATCATGGCGGGGTTTATTAATGGTGTGTTGGTGGCATGGTTAAAAATTCCAGCGATTGTTGCCACGTTGGGCACACTCTGTTTATACCGTGGATTAATGCTGTTGTTAACCGGTGGTAAATGGATCGAAGGTTTGCCCGCTGAGGTTAAAGAACTCGCCAGACCAATACTATTGGGTGTTTCACCAATTGGCTGGTTGTTGATGTTATTGATTCTGTCGATAGCGTGGATGTTAAAGAAAACTGAGTTTGGCCGCGGGTTTTATGCCACGGGTGATAACCTGCAAGGCGCTCGTCAGCTTGGTGCTCCCGTCAATGGCATTCGCATCACGGCATTCACCGTAAATGGCGTGATGGCAACATTGGCAGGTATTGTGTTTGTGGCTCAGATTGGCTTTATTCCGAACCAAACGGGGAATGGGCTGGAGATGAAAGCCATCGCTGCCTGTGTATTAGGTGGTATAAGTTTGTTGGGGGGCGTGGGAACTGTCTTTGGGGCGATCTGCGGAGCATATTTTTTGACACAAATTGACAGTGTGTTGGTACTCCTCAAGTTATCGGCATGGTGGAATGATTTTATTGCTGGTCTTGTCCTGTTGGTTGTGTTAGTGCTGGATGGGCGTTTGCGTAATGTCGTTGGCAATAATTTACGCCAGCAACGTTACGCCCGTTTCCTTGAACCAATAAACAAACACACCGCAAGAAACGGGAGGCCATAATGAATAGGGTACAACGTTATGGGCAACGTTATGGTTGGGAAACGGCGCTTTTGATGTTGTTGGTGGCGGAAATTTTACTGTTTGGCATAGTTAATCCAAGGATGCTGGATATTAACGTGCTGTTGTTCAGTACCAGTGATTTTATCTGCATCGGCATTATCGCGTTGCCGTTAACGATGGTGATTGTCAGTGGTGGTATTGATATCTCTTTTGGTTCGATTATCGGCCTATGTGCTATCGCATTAGGTGTGATGTATCAAGCTGGTTTGCCGATGATTGTAGCAATTCCTTTTACTTTACTTGTCGGGGGGCTGTGCGGCTTGATTAATGCGGCCCTGATTTTCTATACGGGTGTAAATCCGTTAGTCATTACGCTTGGCACGATGTACCTGTTTGGCGGTAGCGCCTTATTGCTGTCGGGACTGTCTGGCACGACGGGATATGAAGGCATTGGTGGTTTTCCTGATACATTTACTGATTTTGCCAATCTGACGCTGCTCAACCTGCCTGTTCCTTTGGTCATCTTTATCCTTTTTGCATTGGTGTTCTGGCTATTTATGCATCGTACCCACCGTGGCCGTAATGTTTTTCTTATCGGGCAGAGTAGCTGTGTTGCTCGTTACAGTGCTATCCCCGTAAATCGAATTTTATGTTTGTTATACGCTTTGACCGGACTGGCTTCAGCAGTGGCGGCGATTATTTTGGTTTCTTATTTTGGTTCGGCGCGTTCCGATTTGGGAAGTTCGTTCCTGATGCCCGCGATTACGGCTGTCGTGCTGGGAGGGGCTAATATTTATGGTGGATCTGGTTCGATTATAGGAACGGCACTGGCAGTTTTGCTGGTGGGTTATTTGCAGCAAGGATTGCAGATGGTGGGAATTACTAACCAGATATCCAGCGCGTTGTCTGGTGCCTTGCTGATTGTAGCGGTGATAGGACGGTCTGTTTCGTTGCATCGCCATCAAATTTGTGATTGGTGGCAACGTCGAAGAGCTTCTGTTTCGCAATAACATTTTCTGAAACATATACCAATCGCCTTTCAAGATGCGTCTTATATCTCCCCACGTAGCGGGAGATATAAACAACACATTGATTTGCAAGCTGAAACTTGAAGTTGGATTGGTATAAAAGATGATCTTGAAATAAAAACAAATGGAGATAGGCATGAAAGCACCAACAATGAAAAAGCTGGCTTTGGCTGCTGCATTAAGTCTGGGATGTGTTTCCTGGGCTCAGGCGGCAGAAAAGATTGCATTTATCCCTAAATTGGTCGGCGTTGGGTTCTTTACCAGTGGCGGGCAAGGTGCGGTGGAAGCAGGCAAGGCGCTGGGTATTGAAGTCACTTACGATGGTCCGACAGAGCCGAGTGTTGCAGGACAGGTTCAGCTTATTAATAGTTTTGTTAACCAAGGCTATGATGCGATTGTGGTTTCAGCCGTGTCACCGGATGGATTGTGCCCAGCTTTGAAACGTGCTATGAAGCGTGGTGTCAAAGTATTGACGTGGGATTCCGATACGGCGCCAGAATGCCGCTCTATCTATATCAATCAAGGAACACCAACGCAGTTGGGTGGCATTTTGGTGGATATGGACGCAAATCAGGTGAAGAAAGAAAAAGCGAAAGTAGCCTTTTTCTATTCCAGCCCGACAGTGACAGATCAGAACCAATGGGTAAAAGAAGCTAAGGCCAAGATTGCAGAGGAACATCCGAATTGGGAAATTGTCACCACCCGATTTGGCTATAACGATGCCACTAAATCTTTGCAAACCGCGGAAGGCATTTTAAAAGCGTGGGGGGACTTGGATGCGATTATTGCTCCAGATGCTAACGCTTTGCCTGCGGCGGCTCAGGCTGCAGAAAACCTGAAGCGTCAAGATGTCGCGATTGTTGGGTTCAGTACCCCGAATGTCATGCGTCCTTATGTTGAAAATGGTACGGTCAAACAGTTCGCTTTGTGGGATGTGGTCAAGCAGGGCAAGCTAGCCATTCATGTTACCAATGAGATATTGCAAAAAGGCGAACTGAATGTGGGAGATAAATTGAATATTCCTGATATTGACCGTGTTGAAATCTCACCCAACAGTGTACAAGGATACCGTTATGAGGCGAAAGGCAATGGCATTGTTGTCATGCCGGAGCGGGTAATTTTCACCAAAGACAATATCAATCAGTACGATTTCTAATGCATGGGGCTGGTATGCAGTCCTGACACCTTTCTGGAGGGAGAAATGGCAGATTTAGATGATATCAAAGATGGTAAAGATTTTGGCATTAATACACCGCAACAGAACACGCTATTTGAACTGAAAGGCTGTGGTGCACTGGATTGGGGGATGCAGTCCCGTTTGTCACGGATTTTCAATCCCGTTACCAATAAAACGGTGATGCTAGCATTTGACCACGGTTATTTTCAGGGCCCAACGACAGGTTTGGAGCGTATTGATATCAATATCGCCCCGTTGTTTGAATACACCGATGTGTTGATGTGTACCCGCGGTATCCTGCGCAGTCAGGTTCCCCCGGCAACCAATAAACCTGTAGTCCTGCGTGCGTCTGGGGCTAACTCTATTCTGACTGAACTCTCCAATGAAGCTGTTGCGGTGGCGATGGAAGATGCACTGCGCCTCAACGTCTGTGCGGTTGCGGCACAGGTCTATATCGGTTCAGAATATGAACATCAATCTATCAAGAACATTATCAAGCTGGTGGATCAGGGAACACGTTATGGTATGCCAACAATGGCGGTGACCGGTGTTGGTAAAGATATGGCGCGTGACCAACGTTACTTTTCGTTAGCGACTCGCATTGCAGCCGAAATGGGGGCAAACATCATCAAAACCTATTATGTTGATAGCGGTTTTGAGCGGGTTGTGGCGGGCTGTCCTGTGCCGATTGTGATTGCAGGTGGTAAGAAACTGCCGGAACTGGACGCGTTAAATATGTGCTATCAGGCGATTGATCAGGGGGCATCGGGTGTGGATATGGGACGTAATATCTTCCAGTCGGAAGCCCCTGTTGCGATGCTGAAAGCTGTGCAGGCCGTGGTGCATCACAATGAGAAACCTGCTCAGGCTTATGAGTTTTTCCTGAGTGAAAAAGCCAAGGGAGAATAATATGCACGTTACATTAGTGGAAATTAATGTTAAAGCCGACAAGATAGACGAATTTATTGAAGTATTTCGGGATAATCACCTTGGCTCTGTTAAAGAGCCAGGTAATTTACGGTTCGATGTATTGCGTGATGAGAATATCCCAACCCGCTTTTATATCTATGAAGCTTACGCTGACGAAGCGGCAGTTGCGGCACATAAGAAAATGCCTCATTACCTGCGCTGTGTCGAAAAGTTGGAAGCATTGATGACTGAACCTCGCAAAAAAACGACTTTTATTGGTTTGATGCCGGAAAGGAACTAAGGCAAAAGCGAATAACAGATCGAGTGACAGGAAATATTTCTTATTGTTATAACCACTGTTATTGATGTAACCACTTAGTAATAAATGCCGCCACTTGTTCCGGTTGATTGATATCAAGCTGTGGAAGGGGAGTTGCCAGCGCAATATCGCTGGCAATTGCTATTACATAGGGATCGAGAAGCTCATCAACGGTGTGGTTGAGGCCATCTCGATAAAGAGCGATTTTGGGGATGGGTTCATGTTTGAATCCTTCAACCAAAATCAGATCCGACAAATTTGCATCAAATCGGCTGGCAAGATAGTCAAGATCCAGTTCCGGCAATTCTGGCGTTTCAGTCATCAAAGCCCAGAGTTGCTGGCTGGCAACCAACGTTTGTGCAGCCCCCGCTTTGCGTAGCTCGTAACTATCCTTGCCTGGCTTATCGACATCCATATTGTGGTGAGTATGCTTAATCAGCCCAACGCGGATATGTTGCTGGCGTAACAGTGGAATGACTTGCTTCAATAGCGTCGTTTTTCCGGTTCCACTATAAGCCGTGATACCCAAAATCGGCAGTTTTATGTCGTTGATGTTGTGGTTCATGCCGTCTCCTGAAGGTGTTCCCAATGATGGTATTCCCAGTGATGGCATTCTTCAGGGGTATTTAAGTTGGTGAATGCATTGGGATTGGGAAAATAGACCGCCTTTGCCTTAATCATTTGCATAAAGAACATCAGCTTTCTGTCCCCCAAAGCGAGATAGCTTTCCAGACGAGGGATGAGATTGCGGTGCATTAATACCAAGGTCGGGTGTGCGCGTTCGCAATCATGTGCATAAGCAGCCCAAGCGTCTTGTTTGTAGTGCCACAGTTTTTCGACCAGGTTTTCAGGAAAATTGGGGACATCGCAAGGGACAAATACCACCCACTCGTGGATAGCGTTTTTTAAAACCGCCAACATACCTGCCAATGGCCCGGAAAAATCGGCAATGATATCCGGTATGATGGGATAGCCACTTTGATGATAAATCTCCAGATTGCGATTGGCATTAATCAACAATTCATGAACCTGTGGCTGCAATCTTGTGGCAATGTGCTGGTATAGTGGTGCATTGTTAAATTGCAGCAATCCTTTGTCGTTTCCCCCCATGCGGGTGGATAATCCCCCAGCCAGAATTGCGCCACTGATTTTTAGATGCGTCATGTTAAACCACCTGATATTGGGCAATGAAATATTTAATGTTTGGTATACCCTTTGTCTTTCAATTGTGAATCAATATCTAACCATGCTGCTTGAGGTGGCAGTATAACTTTACGCTGATTGACAGACCAATGCTTTCTCAAAGTCATTAACCCTGCTAATTTGTATCGTGATTTATAAGGAACTAAAAATGAAGCATTACCGCCTCAATGAAGTCATCGAACTTTTACATCCAGTATGGAAGAATGAGCCGGATTTAAATCTGCTGGCGCTTTTGCAAAAACTGGCTGATGAAGCGGGATTCACAGGACAGTTGTCTGAATTAACGGATGATATTTTGATTTATCACCTGAAAATGCGCGGCATGGATAGCCATGCAGAAATCCCTGGCGTGAAAAAAGATTATGAAGAAGATTTTAAAACGGCGTTGTTGCGTGCCCGGGGCATTATTAAAGATTGATGAAGAGAGAACTGTGTTGTGATGGAATCGAAGGCTTTTAATTTTCAAAATATTACACCAGATTTAATCATGGATGCATTGGGGCAATCTGGCCTGTACCTTGATTCAGGTCTAACCGAACTGAATAGCTATGAAAATCGGGTGTATCAGTTCATGGATGAAAACCGTAAACGCTATGTTGTGAAATTTTATCGTCCCCTGCGCTGGAGTCAGCAGCAAATTCAGGAGGAACATGATCTTGCACATGAATTGCAGCAGGCCGATTTGCCCGTGGCCGCACCGTTGATATTTGATGGGCAGACGGTGCTGAATTATGGTGGTTTCTTTTTTGCCATTTTTCCCAGTGTGGGAGGGCGTCAGTATGAGTCAGATAGTTTTGACCAACTAGAAGATGTTGGGCGATTACTGGGAAGAATGCATCAAATTGGGGCAAAAAAAACATTTTCTGCTCGTCCTACACTTAACTTGAATGAATATTTATATCAGCCGTATCAATGTTTGGCTGAATGTGAACTCATTCCCACGAGTCATAAACAGGATTTTTTGGTTGCATTAAATGAATTGAATCAGGCAGTCGCAAGCCAATGGCATGATAACTGGCAAGTATTGCGGCTGCATGGGGATTGCCATGCTGGTAATATCTTGTGGCGTGATGAAGCGTGGTTTGTGGATCTTGATGATGCTCGCAATGGCCCTGCTATTCAGGATTTGTGGATGTTGCTGAGTGGATCACGGCAAGAACGGTTGATCCAGTTGGATATCTTGCTTGAGTCATATGGTCAATTTATGGCATTTGATCCCAAGACCTTGGCATTAATAGAGCCTCTGCGTGCGATGCGAATAGTCTATTATTTAGCTTGGGTTGCTCGTCGCTGGCAAGATCCGGCTTTTCCAAAAGCGTTTCCGTGGATGGCTGATAGTGATTTTTGGCATAAGCAAGTGAGTCTTTTTTCTGAACAAATCCGGCTGTTACAAGAGCCACCTTTACAGCTCAACCCGATGTATTAATTTTTTTGGAGACCATTATGAAGAAATTTTGGCTAGCACTGGTGGGAGCGTTTATGGCATTTAATGCATCTGCTTCTGGTTTTTCCGAAGGCAAACAGTATACCGAGTTAAAAAATCCGGTTGCGAATCAGCCCCAGGTGGTGGAGTTTTTCTCTTTTTATTGTCCTCACTGCTATCAGTTTGAACATATTTATCATGTTCCTACTACTGTTGAGAAAAATTTGCCAGCAGGTGTGACCCATGAACGTTACCATGTGGATTTTCTTGGGCCTTTGGGAAAAGCATTGACTGATGCCTGGGCTGTCGCCATTGTGATGAAGATTGAAGATAAAGTCACCCCTATTTTGTTTGATGGCATTCAGAAAAGCCAAACCATCATTAGCAAGGAAGATATCCGCAATGCTTTCATCAAAGCGGGAGTGTCTGGTGAAGAATACGATGCAGCCCTGAACAGCTTTATTGTGCAGTCGGTGGCCGCTAAAGAGCGTCAGGCGGCCCAGGATTTCAATTTGCGCGGTGTTCCGGCGATCTTTGTTAATGGCAAGTACTTGATTAACAATGGTGGAATTGATACTCGTTCAGCTTTGGATTACTCACAGAAATTCTCTGATGTTGTGAACTATCTGGTGAACAAAAAATAAGTTGCCAGAGGGTGGCGTAACGAAACAAAAACGCTAGTATTAATATAAAATGATATAGGTATTGTGTCGGCTATGAGAAAGTTGGCACAATACTTGCCAAAAAACACCTTTCATAACATAAATTCCGGTAATATCCACAAGTCAGTGATTTTAAAGCGGTTGTAATATTTATTTAATGTTCCGTGTAATTCATTGATTTTTCATCTTCTGTTTTCCACTCTTTGTGATAATAAACATCAATCTGTTTTATATGTCATTTTTTTGTGCACAAAGTTATCCACAGAGTACTTATCAGAATATTTGTCATAAAATGCAAGTTAGTACGAGAAAATTCCCGCAAAATTCGTCTATAACGGCACAATATGGCATTCTATTCTTTATTCATCAATCCATCCCACAGAACGACAAAGAAAATTTTATGGCACAGATAGCAGACAATCCCCTGATTTTGGTTGATGGTTCTTCATACCTTTATCGTGCATACCATGCGTTTCCTCCACTGACAAACAGTTCGGGAGAGCCGACTGGCGCCATGTATGGCGTTCTGAATATGCTGCGAAGTTTGATCATGCAGTACAAACCCAGTCATGTGGCGGTTGTGTTTGATGCCAAAGGCAAAACGTTCCGTGATGAGCTATTTGCTGAATACAAATCCCATCGGCCGCCTATGCCAGATGATTTGCGCTTGCAGATTGAACCGCTGCACAAAATGGTCAAGGCTATGGGACTGCCAATTCTGGTTGTGACAGGCGTTGAAGCTGATGATGTCATCGGTACATTAGCGTTGCAGGCTGCAAAAGAGAGCCGTTCGGTGCTCATTAGTACTGGTGATAAGGATATGGCTCAATTGGTGACGCCAAATATCACACTGATTAACACGATGACCAATACAATTTTGGGGCCAGAAGAGGTTAAGGAAAAATATGGCATTCCCCCTGAACTGATGATCGATTTTCTCGCCTTAATGGGGGATTCTTCCGATAATATTCCGGGGGTGCCGGGAGTGGGTGAAAAAACCGCTCTGGGACTATTGCAGGGTATTGGCGGATTGGATGAGATCTATGCCCGGCTTGATGAGATTGCCACACTTGGTTTCCGTGGAGCCAAAACTCTGGGTGGTAAAATGGAACAATATAAAGAAGTGGCTTATCTTTCCTACCAATTGGCGACAATCAAAACTGACGTTGAGCTGGATAAGACCTGTTTAGAGCTTTCTGTTATGCCACCGGATACGGAGGCGTTACTGGCACTGTTTAGTCATTATGAATTCAAACGGTGGATCAGTGACGTGCAGAATGGCAGTTGGCTGGAAGGCAATGGAAAAAAACCTGCCTCAGCCAACGCTAAGTCAGAACCAGTGGCTGTTGCACCAGCTGGCGCTAAAATTTCACCGGAAAACTATCAAACTATCCTTGAACGCCAATCCCTTGATCAGTGGATTGAAAAGCTGAAACAGGCTCCGGCGTTCTCTTTTGATACTGAAACCGACAGTCTTGATACCTTAACAGCTAACCTGGTGGGGATGTCCTTTGCCATTGCCGTGGGGGAATCAGAAGTTGAAGCCGCTTATCTGCCATTGGGACACGATTATCTGGATGCGCCACAGCAATTGGAGCTGCATGAAGTGCTCGCCACCTTAAAACCGCTGCTGGAGGATGTTAATCTGCCTAAAATTGGTCAAAACCTGAAATTTGATCGTGGGGTTTTGGCACGTTATGACATTGCTTTAAATGGCATTGTTTTCGATACCATGCTGGAATCGTATGTTTTGAACAGCGTAGCAGGGCGGCATGATATGGATAGCCTTGCTGATCGTCATCTGGGTTATAAGACCACCACATTTGAAGAAATTGCCGGCAAGGGTAAAAAGCAACTCACCTTCAATCAAATCCCATTGGAGGAGGCCGCAAAATATGCAGCGGAAGATGCGGATGTGACTCTTAGGCTACATCAGGTCATGTATCCCCAGTTAGAAAATGTTCCAACTCTGCAAAAAGTTTTCCAGAAGATCGAAATGCCGCTGGTGCCGGTGCTATCCCGTATGGAAAGAACAGGGGTGTTGATCAACGCCCAAACATTGGCAGAACATTCAAGGGAAATCACGGCGCGTTTGGATGAGTTGGAAAAATCCGCTTATGAATTAGCAGGGGAAGAATTCAATCTGTCGTCACCAAAGCAGCTACAAGTCATCTTATTTGAAAAAATGAACTTGCCTGTCTTGAAAAAAACGCCAACTGGTGCGCCATCAACGAATGAAGAAGTGTTGGAAGAGTTGGCAGAACACCATGAATTGGCAAGGGTGATTTTGGAACATCGTGGCCTGGCAAAATTGAAAACCACTTATACTGATAAATTGCCTCAGATGGTGCACCCACTGACGAATCGCGTTCATACCTCTTATCATCAGGCGGTAACGGCGACGGGACGTCTCTCTTCCCGTGATCCAAATTTGCAAAACATCCCTGTTCGCAATGGTGAAGGGCGTCGCATCCGTCAGGCATTTGTTGCACCAGAAGGTTATCGCATTATGGCGGCGGACTATTCACAGATTGAATTGCGCATTATGGCGCATTTGTCACAGGACAAAGGCCTGTTGGAAGCATTTGCCCAAGGTAAGGACATCCACCGTGCGACGGCTGCGGAAGTGTTTGGTGTTCCATTGGAGCAAGTGACTAGCGAGCAGCGTCGCAGTGCTAAAGCGATTAACTTTGGCCTGATTTACGGCATGAGTTCGTTTGGTCTGTCCCGCCAGTTAGGCATTCCGCGTGGTGAAGCACAGCGCTATATGGATCTCTATTTTGAACGTTATCCAGGGGTGTTGGCTTATATGGAACGTACACGGGCGCAGGCGGCTGATCATGGATTTGTCGAAACGCTGGAAGGCCGTCGGTTATACCTGCCGGATATCAAATCGCGTAATGCCATGCGCCGCAAGGCGTCAGAGCGTGAAGCTATCAATGCACCGATGCAGGGAACGGCAGCGGATATCATCAAATTGGCTATGATTGCGGTAGATAACTGGATTGTCAGTGAACAGCCAAATGTGCGCATGATCATGCAGGTTCACGATGAATTGGTATTTGAAGTCCATGAATCAGAGCTGGAAACCGCAGGACAGAAAATCAGGGAGCTGATGGAACAAAGTATGCAGCTTGCTGTGCCGTTAAAAGTGGATGTTGGGATTGGTGATAATTGGGATCAGGCACATTGATGTACCGTTTATTTTAGAAGCTGAAAAAGAGCCGCAAAAATGCGGTTCTTTTTTATTGAATGATTTTTATGAAAATGCAGCTCATTTAATGAACTAAAATGATTTCAATTACGCCGTGAAGGGGCGTGTGGCAAGAATTTCAGTTAGGTTTTAGATTAGATCTAGATCTCACAATTATGTAATTAAACTACATTAATGGTGTCATAATAACCTGATTTGCTTAAATGTTAACAGCTGAATCGAGGTAATTGGTGAAAATTAATTACAAAAAAGTCTTTTTTTGATTAAAAGAATAGGTTAAAGTTATCGGCGTAGGGTACAGAGGTAAGATGTTCTATCTTTCAGACCTTTTACTTCACGTAATCGGATTTAGCTGAATATTAGCTGCCCCAGTCATCTCTTTTGACTGGGGCGTTTTTTTATACCCGATTTATGGCAGGGCAGGGTTCGGAGTTATTCCGCTTCAAGGGCAGGTTGATTGAACCAAAGGTTGAGTTTTTGCTCTAGTTTATCGATGCCGATTTTTTTCAAGGCGGAGAAGTATTCAATCTGAATATCACCACCCAAAGAGGTCAATTCCTGACGAACTTTTGCCAATTGGCTTTTACGGGCACCGGAAGCCAGTTTGTCGGCTTTAGTTAGCAATACCATGACGGGGACTTGCGTCACGACCGCCCATTCAATCATTTGCCTATCCAGATCTTTCAGCGGATGGCGGATATCCATCAAAACCACCAGCCCTAACAGGCATTCGCGCTTCTGGAGATACTCTCCCAACGCCTTCTGCCATTTACGTTTCATCTCTTCCGGGACTTCAGCGTAACCATAGCCCGGCAAGTCGACCAGACGGATCCCTTCTTCAACTTCGAACAGGTTAATTAATTGGGTACGGCCAGGGGTTTTACTGGTTCGTGCAAGGCTTTTTTGGCGGGTCAGCGCATTCAGGGCGCTGGATTTACCCGCATTTGACCTACCGGCAAACGCGACCTCAATGCCCACATCTTGAGGCAGGTGGCGAATGTCAGGTGCACTCGTAATAAAGTGGGTCATATGATAGTTGTAGTTTTTGATGGTCAAAATGGTTATCTCCCTGAGGAATACACAAAAATAGCCCGGTGATTATACCGAGAGCAACCGCTTGTGGACAGGCGTAACTTTATGCCGACATTTTACCGACATTTATACCGACATTTATACCGACATTTCTTCCGACAACGAATGGCGCAGGTAGTCGGCAAATAATGTGTATAACTCACCTTGGGCCGTCACATGTAAAACCAGCTGAATGGCAGGAACATTAGGGACACCATGTTCGGAAGATAATACACATAGAGCATCGGTTAATGAGTGGCGTGGCAATAACCCAATGCCCAAACCGTGTGCTATGGCACTTTTCACATTTTCAAATGAAGCACTGACATACGCGAGAAAATAAGGTTTACCCACATGTTCCAGTGCGTTTATGGCACATTGGCGAATGACGCAGCCATCAGGAAAAATAACCAGTGGAATTTCTTGTAGGTTATTGAAGTGCTTGTTTTCTACAGCAACCCAATGTAGTGGTTCAATTCTCAAGATGCTTTTATGATTGGCATTGATGGGTTGTCCCGCTATTTCTTTAGTGATGGCCATGTCTAATTGCTGTTTTTCTAATAAGGCAGAAAGTACCGGTGATGAAGCGGCGGTAATTTCTATTTTTAATTCAGGATGTTCCTCCAGACAGCAGGAGATCGCTTTATGCAGGTTTCTAATGCTGAAATCATCAGGGACACCAAGTGCAATTTTGCCTCTCAACTGGAATTTTCTTACCGATTGTAGCGCTTGGGTCATGCGGAAAAGAATATCTTTGGCAGCGGGTAATAGCTGTTTACCTTCATTGGTTAATCCAATAATAGTGCCTTGGCGTCGATCAATTAAACGACATCCGATATCTTCTTCAAGTCGTTTAATACTTAGGCTAAGCGTTGGTTGTGTACGGCCCAACTCTTCCCCAGCTTTAGCAAATCCACCATGTGTCGCTACGAATACAAACGCGCGTAGTTGCTCAAGCGTTATACCACGCCCATCAAAACGATCGGTACGAATATCCAGTTTCATAGTATCGCCTTTGTTGTCATCATTAATAAATTTAATGATAAGAAAGGAATTATTTATTTAACAGAATTAAATGATTACAGCAATATCATCAAAAAATAGCCAATATTTATTCTGAATAATGACAGCAAGTCTAATACACCAGGGAAATTTTCGGGATGTTTTATCAACACTCATGTGGAATTAATCTAAATGTTTATGATAGTTGCCCCCATATTTCTGGTTATTTTTATCGGATATTGTTTTGGTCGTTTGCGTCCTGATAGCGGACATTCCGATAAATTAATCAACGATTATGTGCTTTATATTGCACTCCCTGCCTTATTGTTTCTGGCTATTGCACGTGCAGATGTGAGTGAACTTCAACAATGGGGATTTATTGCTGCTAGTTTGGCCGGCATTGGGGTCGTGTATGTTTTAGGTGTGTTAGTAGCCAAAATTATGGGAATTGGTTTGCCTCAATCTTCTCTTTTAGGCATGGGAGCATGTTATGGCACTACCGGATATATGGGAGTTCCAATCCTAATCTCTGTCTATGGTGAATCTGCTGCGCTTCCTGCCGCTATAGCTACGATCCTGCATAATATCCCAGCCATTATAGCTGTCATTATTACCTACGATGTTCTTTCTACTTGTCAATCGGGTAGCAACATATCCATCAGCCGGAGTCTGGTTAGGTCATTAAAGGTGACATTGAGTAACCCCCTGACTATTTCAGTCATCGCAGGTTTAATCTTCGTCTATTTCGAGATTCCCGTACCAAAATTTTTGCAATCATTGGCGGCATTTCTTGGTAATGCCGCAGGCCCAACGGCATTATTTGCTTTAGGACTGGGATTATCGCGGCTTAAGGTTAAAGAGCATATTAATGCGGAAGCATTAAAATTGATTGTACCGATGTTGTTACTCAAATTAGGGATACAACCGTTGGTTACGTTTATCTGCGCTTATTATCTGTTTGGTATGCAGCAAGCTGACAATATTTGGTTGATTGCCGCAATTATTATGGCTGCTCAGCCTATCGGTGCAGGCGTGTATGTTTTTGCTAATAAGTATGGTTTCAAACAGGAAACCATTTCCCTTTCTATTATTATTTCTCTATTTATCGCACTGGTGACAATACCAATCGTTCTGCAATTGTTGTCCAGCTGAATTTGGATGGAAAGTTTAATTTCCTGTATTCAATGCTGGATGAATATACGCATTAAACTTCAAGTTGCAATTTACAACATGATATGAAACCTGATTTCTTTCCGCGATGCGGGGAAAAATCACCCGCATCTTGAAGTTAGATTGGTATAGATGCTTATGCGCTTTGACATGGAAAGCGTATTAATATGGGGGTTATTCTCAAAATAGCGCCTGTTTAAATATGCGAATATAAAAGTCATATGACTCGTAAATGTAGGTAAATCTTTGGAACTTCACTCCATAGGGAATTACACTTAATGGGTTTTGTTGTTATGAGTTTTATTGTTGACCTCAAAAATAAAGGAATCATCAATGTTTAAACGTATTTTTGTGTCGCTTATGACTGCATGTGCTATCAGCGCGATAGCTGTCCCAGCATTAGCCGCTGAAACTCACGTGAAGCTGGTAACATCGGCTGGAGAAATCGAACTTGAGTTAGATAGCAATAAGGCACCAATGACTACCAAGAATTTCGTTGAGTATGTCAATGAGGGATTTTATAACAACACTATTTTTCATCGTGTTATCCCAGGCTTTATGATCCAGGGCGGTGGCTTTACAAAGGATATGAAGCAAAAAGCGACCAAAGAGCCAATCAAAAATGAAGCAGATAACGGCTTGCGGAATTTGCGGGGAACTATTGCTATGGCGCGTACCGCCGATAAGGACAGCGCAACCAGCCAATTTTTTATTAACGTGACCGATAATGCTTTCCTTGACCATGGGCAGCGTGACTTCGGTTATGCAGTCTTTGGTAAAGTCGTCAAGGGCATGGATGTGGTGGATAAAATTTCTCAAGTCAAAACAGAAAATGTTGGCCCTTACCAAAATGTACCGGTAAAACCTATTGTGATCTTGTCTGCCAAGGTTGAACCTTAACAGCCCGGACCGACATATTACGCGTTATCTTTCAAGTTGCTCATTATAAGACAACATAACTCATTGTTTCTCCCCGCGAAGCGGGGAGAAACAATGAGTATCTTGAAAGGTGATTGGTATAATACGGTATTCGGATAATCATAACTGGTTGTTTGAGTACCGTTTACATTCCCCTTCTTTCTACCATTTCTGCATTGTTACATCATGTTGCATTATAGTAATGCGCTCGCCGTACCACTATTTTAAAAGTGCTTCTGTGGTATGATTAGCCCCCCATTGCTGTTAATACTGCTTTACCTGATTTTACTATTATACAGAATGCATAATACCCCAATGGGGTAGGGCAACTTATAAGACTATAATAATCAGTAGGATATACTCCTATGTTACTAATAATAGATAACTACGATTCTTTTACATTCAATTTATACCAATATTTTTGTGAGTTAGGGGCAGAGGTTTTAGTTAAGCGTAATGATGAGATTCAGCTTAAAGATATCGAAGATTTGGCGCCTACTCATTTAGTCATTTCTCCGGGGCCTTGCACGCCAAATGAAGCAGGGATCTCGTTGGAAGCGATTTCACATTTTGCAGGGAAATTACCCATCCTCGGTGTGTGTCTGGGGCATCAGGCAATAGGTCAGGCTTTTGGTGCCAAGGTTGTTAAAGCGCGTGAAGTAATGCATGGAAAAACCAGTCTGATTCACCATAGCCAGCAAGGGGTATTCAAAGGATTAGATCGTCCATTGACGGTCACGCGTTATCACTCTCTGGTCATTGCCGCAGAAACGCTTCCTGCTTCATTTGAAGTGACGGCCTGGAGTCAGCGTAATGGCGACGTAGATGAAATCATGGGAATACGTCACCGTACTTTGCCACTGGAAGGGGTGCAGTTTCATCCAGAAAGCATTCTTAGTGAGCAGGGACATGAATTGTTGAATAATTTCCTCAGATATTAGTCAGATACCTCTATACTCCCTCATTCTGTTGTTTTTTTATTTGCCCTTAATTGATTTTTTATTCATATTTTATGACTATTATTTCACTTCGAAATGGCAAGTATAAAAATAAGGTGAGGGAAATGGTAGAAAATAAAGCAGCAAATAGAAACACCTATGATCAAGTGATGTTGCCTATTTATGCACCGGCGAATTTTATTCCTGTCAGAGGGCAAGGAAGTCGAGTATGGGATCAACAGGGTAAAGAATACATAGATTTTGCCGGAGGTATTGCTGTTCTGGCTTTGGGGCACTGTCATCCGGCTTTGGTGAACGCCCTGAAACAGCAGAGTGAAAAATTGTGGCATATCAGCAACGTTTTTACCAATGAGCCTGCCTTAACCTTAGCGCAAAAGTTGATTGATGCGACTTTTGCCCAAAAGGTCTTTTTCGCTAATTCGGGGGCGGAAGCCAATGAAGCGGCATTTAAATTGGCACGTCGTTATGCGATTACCCGTTATCATCCGAATAAAACCAAAATCATTGCATTCCATCAGGCATTTCATGGTCGTACCTTTTTCACGGTTTCGGTGGGAGGGCAACCGAAGTATGCCGAAGAGTTTGGGCCTAAACCCGCCGATATTGTTCATGTGCCTTTTAACGATCTGGATGCCGTTAGAGCGGAAATCGATGATCACACTTGTGCTGTTGTTTTGGAGCCAATCCAAGGTGAAGGAGGAGTGACTCCTGCGACAATGGCGTTTCTGCATGGGGTGCGGGAATTGTGTGATAAGCATCAGGCTTTGTTGGTCTTTGATGAAGTCCAGAGTGGAATAGGGCGCACGGGGCAGTTATATGCTTACCAGCATTATGGCGTACAGCCGGATATCTTGACGACGGCAAAAGCACTGGGGGGCGGTTTTCCCATCAGTGCAATGTTAACGACAGATAAAATCGCGGCGGCAATGGAAACGGGCGCCCATGGAACGACTTATGGTGGAAACCCATTGGCTTGTCGTATCGGTTGTGTCGTACTGGATATTATCAATACGCCAGAAGTGCTGATGGGCGTGGAAAAACGGCACGATATGCTCATTCATGCTTTGGAAAAGATGAACCAAAAATATGGTATCTTTCGTGAATTTCGCGGAAAAGGCTTGCTTATTGGGGCTGTATTGAAAGCTGAATATCAGGGCAAGGCCAAAGAAATATTGCAGCAGGCGGCAGAACTGGGATTGATGTTATTAAGTGCAGGAGACAGCATCTTGCGCTTTACACCATCACTGATTATTCCTGAGGACGAAATCACAGAGGGTATGGTGCGGCTGGAAATGGCGATATCCCGTTGGTTAAACAAATAACAGTAAAAAAGCCAGTGCGAAGTAATAGATTGCACTGGCTGAGTTTCGGTTTATTGGGAATTAACGCGTCCCATAAACGACGATGGTTTTGCCATGTGCAGAGATCAGGCTTTGATCTTCCAGCATTTTCAAAATACGGCCAACCGTTTCACGGGAGCAACCCACAATCTGCCCAATTTCCTGACGTGTGATTTTGATTTGCATACCATCAGGGTGAGTCATTGCATCAGGCTGTTTGGCCAAATTGAGCAATGTCTGGGCGATACGGCCTGTAACGTCCAGAAAGGCTAAGTTACCTACTTTTTCAGAAGTGGTTTGTAGGCGACTTGCCATCTGAGCAGATAAACGCATCAGAATATCAGGATTGACCTGAATTAACTGGCGAAATTTCTTATAGGAAATTTCAGCCACTTCACAGGCACTTTTGGCTCGTACCCATGCAGTACGTTCTTGCCCCTCTTCAAATAATCCAAGTTCACCAATGAAATCCCCCTGATTTAAATAAGAGAGAATCATTTCCTTACCTTCTTCATCTTTTATTAGAACAGCAACTGAACCTTTAACAATGTAGTAAAGCGTTTCTGCTTTCTCACCTTGATGAATAAGCGTGCTCTTGGATGGATATTTGTGAATATGGCAGTGTGACAAAAACCATTCAAGAGTAGGGTCTGTTTGTGGCTTGCCGAGAACCATTCGCTTTATCCTCTGTTGTTATTTCTGCCTTTATGATGTGAGAAACTGTCGTTCCTCTTCAGGCTGGCTTTATAAAGTCAATAGCTTAACATATTAGCCTGCTGAAAAACTGACAAGCGGGAATTTTATATGGATTATAAAGATGCCAAAATTTAGGCATATTGATCTTAACCCATATACCTTGCCAGTCCACGCTTGTAACCTTGTTTGTAACACAGGAAAGCGCTTCTGTCTTCTCTTGTATCGCTTCAGCATATTAGACTGACTGCCAGATTACCAGAAATCAGGCAGAAGAGTTGGTTTTATTGATTTTACATTTATATACCTATCGTCTTTCAAGATGTGTTTTATACGCATTAAACTTCAAGCTGCAATTTACAACACGATATGAAACCTGATTTCTCCCCGCTTCGCGGGGGAGAAATTACATGCATCTTGGAGTGAGATTGGTATACAAGGAAAAAATTTTGTCACAAAAAATAACCTGCTTATTTAAATAAAACAGGTAACATTATTTTTTGTTACCTGTTTTATTAAAAATTAAATAGAGATTAAATTACGAGATTTTTTTGCCTTCCAGTAATTGTTTAACAAGCGGTGCCATAATTAATTCCATTGCCAACCCCATTTTTCCACCAGGAACAACGATAGTATTTATGCCGGAAATAAATGAACCCTGAAGCATCGCGAGCAAATAAGGGAAATTAATTTGCGTGAGTCCACGGAAACGGATCACGATAAAACTTTCGTCCAGAGAGGGGATCGCTTTGGCAGAGAAGGGATTGGAGGTATCAACGGTAGGGACACGTTGGAAATTGATATGGGTACGTGAAAACTGAGGAGTGATGTAGCGGATATAGTCATCCATTGAACGAACAACGGAATCCATAACCGCTTCTCTGGAATGCCCTCGCTCGCCCGTATCTCGGATGAGTTTTTGTATCCATTCTAAGTTGACGATCGGTACAACGCCAATTAGCAGATCAACATGACTGGCGACATTGTGTTGTGGCGTGACAACTCCCCCGTGAAGTCCTTCATAAAATAGGACGTCCGTATTAGATGGCAGAGCTTCCCACGGGGTGAAAGTACCTGGTGATTGGTTATAGGGGACGGCTTCATCATAGGTATGAAGATATTTTCGGCAGCGGCCATGGCCTGTTTCCCCATACTCAAGGAATGTTTTTTCCAGCATACCGAAATCATTGGCTTCTGGCCCAAAGTAGCTGATATGTCTGCCTTGTTCTCTTGCTTTCCGTATCTCGGCATCCATTTCAGGACGAGTATAACGATGGAAACTATCCCCTTCTATCAGTGCAGCTGTTACGTCAAATTGCTGGAAAATCTTGCGAAAAGCGACACTGGTTGTGGTTGTTCCTGCTCCACTGGAGCCAGTGATTGCGATAACGGGGTGTTTGGCAGACATGAACAGACTCCTTAATTAATAAAATTGGCGAATCAGTCAATTAGAATGAATCAAACAAGTTGAGTTTTACGGGCGGAACATCTCTTTAGGCAAGATATTAACGGTTCCATGTAGTTCAGACCATACCAACAGAACTTCACCTCGTTCAAGTTGACGTTTGACGTCTTGCACTTTTTGCTCGAGCGTTTTTTCCTGTTCGCCGTAATCAGTACCTTCCCGCAGGACAAAACTTTCAATTAAGTTGTGGAGTGTATCGGCTTCCAATTGTTGCCACGGGATAATCATTGTGATTGCTCCTGAAAATACTGTCATTCATCATCGGGTAAACATCGTCGTTGCTAATGGAGTTGTAGTCTACGATTCATAATGAATTTGAATTGATTTCATGATTAGTTATCTTGTATGTGAAATAACATACTGTTATTTTTCTTGAAAAGAAATGTTAACCACCAGGGTGGGAGGGGAATCTACCCATGACTTTAAGCCTGATATTCTCGCTTAGTATATTTATGTTTATTTCCGCTGTCACACCGGGCCCAAACAATTTGTTACTGACATCATCGGGAGCTCATTTTGGTATTCGCCGTTCTGTCCCGCTTTGTCTGGGTATTATTCTGGGAATGCAAACCATTTTGCTGCTGTCTGCGTTTGGTGTTGCTGCGCTACTGCTGATTTATCCTGCTTTACATACGGGGCTGAAAATACTCGGATGTCTGTATTTATTATGGCTGGCCTGGAAGACAGCCACTTCGCATTATAAACGGCTGGATACTACAGCATCGGCAAGAGAGCCAATCAAAATTTATCAAGGCTGGCTATTGCAGTTCTTAAATCCCAAAACCTGGTTGATGGGATTGGGCGCAATCAGTAGTTACAGTCTGGCTGGAGAGCTGTATAACTATTCCATTTTTGCCATCAGTATAGTGATGTTAATCGTCAATATCCTCGGCAGTGTAATCTGGTTGGTTCTTGGTTCACTGATTGGTCAGTTACTGAAAAGCCGTCGCGCGTGGTTTACATTCAATATCGTAATGGGTGTCCTGACTGCCGCTTGTGTGCCTTTAATCTGGTTTGGGTGACTGCTCCCCCCTTTTACGACACCCTCGCATTGGGCGAGGGTTTACGGCGGATTTTGCTAAAGAGATAGTGATTATCGGTCTGTTGAGATAGCTGGCCGGATAAGCCCATGATGTTTTGCCAATAATGCGTTGGCTTCTTCGGCGTTAATACCCGATAAGATCATGACAATTGCGGTTTTGCAATGCCCACCACAGGCGTTTAACGCCTGTTCTGCCATTTCTCTGCTGCACTCCGTGGCGGCCATGACAATATTTTTCTGGCGTTCGATTAATTTGGCATTAGTGGCTTCTACGTCAACCATCAAATTACCATATACCTTGCCAATACGGATCATGGCACCTGTCGTGATCATATTCAGTATCAATTTTTGTGCCGTGCCTGCCTTCATGCGGGATGAGCCTGTTATCACTTCTGGCCCGACGACGGGCGTGATAGCAAGATCAGCCAACTGCGTCATTGGGCTATTTGGATTGCAGCTGATACAAGCGACAGTAGCACCAACTGATTTGGCATATTCCATTGCACCTAATACATAGGGTGTCCGGCCACTGGCAGCGATCCCTACCAGAACATCTCGTTGAGTAAAGTGTAACGCCTTAAGATCTTCTGTACCTAATTGCCGATTATCTTCCGCATTTTCGACAGATTGCAGAATGGCTTGGTGCCCGCCGGCAATTAAGCCGATTACCTGTTCTGGTTTTGTACCATAAGTGGGTGGGCATTCGCTGGCATCCAGGATACCTAAGCGCCCAGATGTGCCAGCGCCACTATAGATTAAGCGCCCACCCTGTCGAAATGCTTTGGCAACTTTATCAACCACACAGGCAATTTGGGGCAGTGTTTTTTCGACAGCAATAGCCACTTTTTTATCTTCATCGTTGATGACGTGCAGCATATCGAGTGTTGAAAGTTGATCAATGTGGGTACTGGCGGGATTACGACTCTCTGTTATCATATTGCTCAAGTCGATTTTCATCATTTTTCTGCCATATTTTATTGAAACTAAGAAGTGATTTATATGCGTCAGTTTATCTTACTGAGCATTTAATAGGAAATATACAGTGACTGCTCCCCGCCCTGTCGGGCGAGGCTTCCCACTTCCTAGGCCGCAACCGTCTGTATGACGGATTTACGCTGGCCTCCATGGGCAGATTGCACGACGAGTCCCGCCGCACATAATTCCCGTATGCCCTTGCGTTCGATGTTGATTGCCGCGTTGATATCGCGGTCATGTTCAACTCCGCATTCAGGACATTGCCAGATTCGCTTATTTAACGGCATTTCCGGCATTTTGTGGCCACAACAGTGACAGGTTTTTGAACTGGCAAACCAGTGATCCAGTTTCACCAGATGCACCCCTTTCTCTGCGGCCTTATATTCCAGTTTTATGATGAACCCAGACCATCCGGCATCACCGATAGCACGTGCCAGATGATGATTTTTCATCATATTTGCTGCTTTCAGTGTCTCCACAATTACCGCTTGGCTTTCGTCAACAATTGTGCGGGAGAGTTTATGCTGGAAATCAGCACGGGTATTGGCTACCCGTTCATGCACACCCGCAAGCTGTATACGGGCTTTGCGACGGTTCGCACTCCCCTTTTTCTTACGGGACAACGCTTTCTGTTTACGTCGCAAGTTGCGACTGGCATTGATGAGAGGGCGGGGATTCGGGGTTTTGTCACCATTCGATTTAATGGCGTAGTGCGAGAGTCCCATATCAATACCCGTAACATGTGATATCAATGTGGGTTTCGCCGGCGCTTTTGTCCCGTCATCGCAGAGTATTGACGCATAATATTTCCCCGTTGCGCTGCGGCTCAGCGTGATACTTTTCAATGAGCCCGTCATTTCACGATGTAAACGCGCTTCAATCGGTGAAACTTTCGGGATCTTGATCGCGCTATCAAGCACTTTAACCCCAACGCAATGATAGCTTGATTGTTTTCCATGCTTACTTTTAAATACCGGAAAACGCGCTTTCAGTTTCGGATTAAAAAAATGGGAAAAAGCCACATCAAGATTAATGACCGCCTGCTGCAATGCGATGGAATCATACGCTTTGAGCCAGGCATATTTACGGGATTTTTTCGCGACTGCCAACAGCGGTTTCAGATCCTTACGGGGGCTTAAACTGACACCGTGGCGCTGGTAAGCCTGTTTTTTGATGTGCAGAGCTTTGTTGTACGCAAAACGAACTGCGCCGAACTGGGCATTGAGAAACTCAGCCTGTTCCGGTGTCGGATAAATGCGTACTTTTGTGGCTCTTAACATGGTCAGCGCTCATTGATATAATACTTTTATTTTAACAGGTTAATGGAGTATATCAATTGAGTAATCACGATGATTTACTGGCAGGGTTCCTCCGTAAACGACATAGTGTCAGCAAACTTGTTGTGCATCTGATTTTTACGACAAAATACCGCCGTAAACTGTTTGATGGACGAATGATAGAACAGTTGCGGCATGCTTTTGCTTCTGCTGCCGCAAAACTCGAATGTGAAATTATTGAGATGGACGGAGAACCAGACCATGTGCATCTGCGGGTTGCCTATCCGCCAAAACTTGCTGTCAGTGTGATGGTCAACAATCTCAAATCCGTGTCGTCGCGCCTGCTGCGCCAGCAAAACACGCATTTACGGATGCAGAGTAAAACGGGGCTTTTATGGTCAAGATCATACTTTGTCTGTAGCTCCGGAGGAGCAACGATTGAAATGCTCAGAGCCTATGTTCAAAGCCAGACCACGTCTGATTGATTTTTAAAGCCCTACGGGCTTTTCGCCTTATATCCCCGCCCGCATTGAGGGTGTCGTAAAAGGGGGGAGGTCATTTTTGCAACGCGTTAAGTTGAGATCCTCTCCCATTTTTCAGTGCCTGTTATTTGAACCAATAACAGGCTGAAAATCATCCATAATATCAGAGCCACTGCTCTTGATAAGTTATAGGCCATCGCATGCAGGGTAAATTCCAGCTTTACCGCTGATAATCCTCTACGCCGAAAGCGCTCCAGTCCCTGAATTCCCCGCAAAGCTGAAAATACCGGTTCTACTCTGCTTTTTCGTTGACTCAATATCCGTTTTGACTCAGGGTTAGCCATATGCAAACGCAGTTCATCCCGCTTTTCATCTTCCCGATAGCGTTTTATTTTTCTTCCACCTTTGGCCCGTGTACATTGGGTTTTTTGCCGGCATTGAGTGCCATTGGCACTGCCATAGACCCGATAGCCTCGCGCTTTTTCTGACGCGGCCACGGTGCTTTTCAACGATAATGAATGATGGGCCGGGCAGAGATAAGTGTCTTTCTCAGCCTCATAGATAAATAACGATTTGGGGTAGATTGTTCGGGGGCTCTGCCGGGTTGAATTTTCAGAGCAAAACAGCGGGATCTGATATTTTTGTGCCTCAGCCATCACCGCGTCATGGAAATAACCGGCATCCAACAACAATTTGTCCGGATGATATCCCGATAAATTGAAATTCTGCACCAATAAATCCGCCATTACCCGTGTCTCACTGGATGGATCTACGGTTTGGGCGACGATAATACGTCCTGTGTTGACTAAAACAGACGGTTTATAGGCTGTTGAAAATCCCTTTCCCCGCTTGAGTTTCTGGACGACAGCGTCTGGCTCTGTGGGATTAATACGTAACTGGCTACCATCTTTCCCCTTTTTTGCCCGGTTTTCTTGCCGGCGTCGTAATACTTCTGTGCCCTGTTCCAATTGCTGAAGACGTTTCTCTGTCTGCCCCGTGGCAGGCGCTGCACTGAGGGTCTTTTTTTCGCGGGAAATGGCTGCCTGAGTCAAAAGATGATAATGAGAACACATGGCCTCAATCACTGTCCCGTCACCCGCCAGACACGAAATACCGGATTGACTGCGGCGCAAAACAGATAAGGTCAGCTCTTTAAAAAACATCCCCGTCAGGACAGTTTGATGCTGATAAATGAAACGTCCAAGACTGGCATGATCAGGGGTAATTCCCTGACTGACCCAAATACAGCCCAAATCTAAACGCGCCAAGCGTTCAAGTGCTCTGAGCGAACGCTGTCCTTTCATGATCCCATAAAGCAGGCTCCCCATCATGGCGCGGGGAGAATAAGGAGCCCTGCCTGTTGAAGCATAATGACGTTCGAAAGGTCCCCAGTCTTGTTCATCCAGGATCTCCGCGACAATAAGTGCACTGTGTTCTCCCATTTGCTTGAGATAATCCCCAAGGGAAAGAGAGCCATCCAATACAGGTAAATGCTGCGCTTTGACAAATTGACGTTGGGTGTGAACAGACGATTCCAGTTTTCGGGTGAATAAGGTCATAAAAGATCGGCGCCTAAAGGAAGAGCGCCGATCTTAATAGATAACATGAGCTTTTACGACACCCTCGCATTGGGCGAGGGTTTACGGCGGATTTTGCTAAAATAGATTAAAAACACGATTTTCGACTTTCTCTTTTATACGCATTAAACTTCAAGTTGCAATTTACAACACGATATGAAATATCACACGTATCTTGAAGTTAGATTGGTATACTATATTGGTCGGTAATTCGGCTCTGTTTGTATTCCTGGTGTTTTCGGTAAAAATCAACATACTTTATCCATAAAATGACATACCAATACAGAATATTCTGATATAAAAAATATCAGAAACTTGTTAGGAATAAGTATATATGCCAATTTCTTTTCAATATGTGTTTTATATCTCCCCCGCGAAGCGGGGAGATATAAACAATCGCATTGATTTTTAAGCTGCAATTTGAAGTTGGATTGGAATATATGCATTAAACTTCAAGTTGCAGTTTACAACATGATATGAAACCTGATTTCTCCCCCGCTTTGCGGGGAGAAATTATACGCATCTTGAAGTTAGATTGGTATATTGTTATTAGCAACATACTATAAACCTGTCATTGCCTTATTGTTATTTTTAATATTACCTCTCCTTATTAAATAGGTTTTCATAATACTGAGAGTATCAGATGTTGGAGTTCCTTACCCCGAGCGGAGCGCGGGGTAAGGAATATTCATATCATTTTGAAACGCTATTTAACACGTAATAAGAGTAAATGGTGAAATGACGACAAAAATAACGTATGACTGGGTTATGAATAATGTAATAGCTGTGAACTATCTGCTGTTTGTTACATTATACGAGTAAGTCAGATATATATGCTTTTCTTTCGTTTTCCAATTGAATTATTCACACAATAGTTTCACAATATGATATTTTAACTTTCAATATCGCTGGTATTTGATTTAATCGATTATCAATAAAAGAAAAATTTTCAGTTGTGGATCTGTTTGTATGCTTTATCTCGGATCATAAATATTAATGATGCTGTAGTTTAAGAGAATGAAATAGAGTGATAAATAATATGGATAACATGGAATATATTCATATTGGCAGGATAAAATAAGTTATCCATGAAATAATTTAACGGTGAAATTAAAACATAATTATAATAAATATTTTGCGAATTGTACCCTTATTAACTAACATTTTATTAGTTAACATTTTGACCATTTGACCTGATAAAACCTTTGGCAAAACACTAAGTTAAAATGCTATCACCATGAATCTGTAATGTTTTGTAGTTATTCAACAATCATTGGGCTAAAGAACATGGATATACGCAATCTTGAAGCTTTTATCGTTTTGGCTGAAACGCTTAATTATCATAAGGCTTCTGAGAGGCTTTATCTTTCTCAGCCGGCCTTGACGAAGAAAATCCACGGGTTGGAAGATATTCTTGGTGCGTCACTATTTACAAGGGGACCAAATGGAACAAGGTTGACAGATTTTGGACAGAAGACGTTGGAAAATACCCGGAAATTTTTATCTCATTATGAACAGTTCAAAAGTCAGGTTCATTTCGATTCAAAAGAGGAGATGGTCAGGCACTTATACGTTGGTTCTTGTTTTCCTATCCACAATTATTCGCAAATAGAGAATCAGATCGTGGAAAAAAAAGGGAATGTCGTGCTGTCATTGGTGACTGGACTGTCAGTTGAGCAACAGATAAATTTATTGAATGCAGGGATGTTACATGTTGCAGTGATGCCGCTATCATCTATTATTGCTCAATTAGAGGCAAAAAGGGTGTTTACGGAAAGATTGATCTATATCTTTAAAAAAGGCAGTCATCTGATATCTAGATGCAGAACAGCTTTAAGTCAGTTTGGGAACGGAGTTACTTCGACAAATTCACCAGAAAAGAAAGAGATGACTGAGTTAGCAGATTGTCTCAATGTTTTTCCTGTTTATACTGGTGACAATATGCATTTGCTATTAAAAACAAATGATATCATGTTGATAGTAGAGATGATTACAAAAAATAATGCCTATACCTGTGTACCTAAACGGATTATTCGCTCTATTCCTGAGTATTATATGAATTTTTTAGAAATCGTTGAAACGGATAAAAAAATTGATCTTGGTGTGGTATGGGCAAAATCCATAGATGAACCTTTGATTGAAGATGCTGAAAACTTTTCTGCTTTAGTTGCTAATATATAACTCATTGATTATGACTTGTTTTATACGAAATATCATTTTGTTTTTTATTATAATCAAGCTTGAGGTGTAATTTGTAAAAGTTTTTTCAGTAAGGAGCGAAAAATGAGCTTCTGAAACATTTTTCAATTATAAATAATCGCCTGCATAATTGATGAGTTATTATTTTTTTACGGTGAGTATTCTGGTTGTTTGCAAACAGTTCTCTATTTTTTTCTTTGTAAACAGGGAATAATCGGGCATTGAATGACAATACCCGATTATATACTTACAGGTTTATACCAATCTAACTTCCAAGATGCGTGTGATTTCTCCCCGCAAAGCGGGGAGGCATCAAGTTTCATATCGTGTTGTAAATTGCAACTTGAAGTTTAATGCATATATATCTGAAAAATTAGCTGACTCCTTGACTCGCATTAAATTCTGCTGTCATGTGTTCGAGCTGTTCCTGAATGTCTAACCATTCCATTTCAGTATCTTCCAGTTTGGATTTTGTTTGCGTTTGCTGATGCAGGCATTCAGTCAGTTCAGTTTTACGATCATGGTCGTAAAGTGTGTTGTCTGACAGCTTCTCTTCTAATTCCGTCAATGCCATTCCCAGTTTTTCCATCTGTTTTTCAAGGGTGGCAAGCTGTTTGCGCAATGGCTGCGTTTGGTTACGGAATTCAGCTTCACGCCGTTTTTGATCTTTACGCTCTTGGGCACTGTAATTTTGAGTGCCATTCGTTGAAGATTCGATTTCTGATTTTTCTTTTTCCTGACTATCCCGCATTTGCTGGCGTTGCAGTTCAGTGAGCCATTGCTGATAATCTTCTAAATCTCCTTTAAAAAGTTCTACTTTTCCATCATGCACCAGATAAAGCTCGTCTGTTGTAGAACGCAGTAAATGTCTGTCGTGCGATACGACGACCAATGCACCTTCGAAATCAATCAGTGCTTCAGTCAATGCCTGTCTCATGTCGAGATCAAGGTGGTTGGTCGGTTCGTCAAGCAAAAGGAGGTTTGGGCGTTGCCAGACAATCAGAGCCAGTACCAAACGCGCCTTTTCACCACCGGAAAAACGTCCGCTTGGATCGGTCACTTGATCGCCTTTGAAGCCAAATCCTCCCAGATAATCCCGAAGCTGTTGTTCCGTTTCTTGGGGAGCGATTCGGGCTAAATGTTGTAATGGAGATTCATCTGCCCGTAGGTATTCCAGTTGGTGCTGTGCGAAATAACCCAGTTTAATGCCTTTTGATAAGGCAATGTCTCCGTGCTGAGGTGCCAGCTCTCCTGCCAGCAATTTGATCAGTGTGGATTTACCCGCACCATTGCGACCTAGCAGGCCGATCCGTGAACCTGGCACCAAATTTAATTTGATCGAGTTCAATACCGTTTTCTCACCGTAGCCAGCACTGACTTTATCCATGTTTAAGAGAGGATTTGGCAGGTTGTCCGGCTGGCGGAAGCTGAAATGGAAAGAGTTATCGACATGCGCGGGCGCGATAAGCTCCATACGTTCCAGCATTTTGATGCGGCTTTGTGCCTGTTTCGCTTTAGAGGCTTTGGCGCGGAAGCGGTCAATATAGCTTTGTAAATGGGCCACTTTTTCCTGTTGGCTTTGGTATAGCGCCTGTTGCTGGGCAAGTTTGGCCGCGCGTTGCCGTTCGAAGGAAGAGTAGTTACCGGTATATTCGTATAGATCCTGCTGCTCAATGTGCAGAATTTTATCGATGATTGGATCGAGAAAATCGCGATCGTGGGAAATTAGGATCAAGGTGCCGGTATAACTCTTCAACCATTTTTCCAGCCAGATAACTGCGTCCAGATCAAGGTGGTTGGTCGGTTCGTCGAGTAATAGCAAATCAGAGCGGCAGATTAACGCTTGTGCCAGGTTGAGGCGCATACGCCAACCACCAGAGAATGAACGTACCGGCTGTTCTAGCTGAATCTGGGAAAAACCTAATCCGTGCAACAAACTAGCGGCGCGGGCGCGGATTGTCCATGCCTGAATAGTATCAAGTAAACCATGAAGATGAGCGATAGCATGGCCGTCATTTTGTTCGTTGGCGATTTTGAGTTTTTGCTCCAATTGCCGGAATTCACGGTCACCATCGATGACATATTCCAATGCTGATGTTTCCAGGGCTGGCGTTTCCTGATTAACCCAAGCCAGTGCCCAGTTGTTAGGGAAGGTAACGGAGCCATTTTCAGCTTGAAGTTCATCTTTCAGTAATGCAAGCAGGGTAGATTTACCACAGCCATTTTTACCAACTAATCCGACTTTTTGTCCAGGATTGATGGTTGCGTTGGCGTTATCCAGCAGGACGCGAATGCCACGACGGATTTGCAGTGAAGAGAAAACAATCATAGATGCCGTCTATATATAATGTGTTAAGTTAATTAATATACCCATCTCACTTCAAGATGCACATTGTTTCTCCCCCGCTTCGCGGGGAGAAACAATGAGTTATGTTGTCTTATAATGAGCAACTTGAAAGGTAACGCGTATAGTTAGATTTATATATCCTTCATCTTTCAAGTTGCTGCTTTGTTGACTGCGTTCCCCATACCAATCGTATATTGTGCATAGTGGCCGTTGATGCGTATAGTGATCGAGGTGCCGCAATTTGAAAGCTATTGGGTATATGTATGCAATTTTAAGTGTCTGGTGTGCATGGTAGCGGAAAATAGAGGTTCTGACACGTCTTAGGGGGGAATTATGTCAATCAGTCGTAAGCGTTTTATTGCAGGAGCGGTTTGTCCGAAATGCCAATCACAGGATACGCTGGCAATGTGGCAGGAGAATAAGGTTGATGTTGTTGAATGTGTCCATTGTGGTCATATACAGCGGCAGACGGATGAAGCTGTCACCTCGCATGTCAGAGAGCAGGAACAGGTCATTGGCATCTTTACACCACAGTAACTCAATACATATACAATGAATTGTGGATAAATTTTGCTATTTCCTAGGTACAGTAACGTAGAATTCCGTTACAATTGGCAGCATTTTTTTAAGCAGTAAAAATTTTCCCTCACGGGTTTTCCCCTCGGGTATGTAGGAGTAGTCATGAAAGTAGCAAAAGACTTGGTGGTCAGCCTGGCTTATCAAGTAAGAACAGAAGACGGTGTTTTAGTTGATGAGTCCTCGGTGAGTGCACCGTTAGACTATCTGCATGGCCGTGGTTCTCTGATCAGCGGATTAGAGAAAGCACTGGAAGGCCGTGAAGTGGGTGAGCGTTTTGATGTGAGCGTAGAAGCAGCAGATGCATACGGTCAGTATGATGACAATCTGGTTCAGCGTGCACCAAAAGATGTGTTTGTTGGCGTTGATGACCTTCAAGTTGGTATGCGTTTTCTGGCTGACACGGATCAAGGGCCTATTCCAGTAGAAATCACTGCGATAGAAGGTGATGAAGTGGTTGTTGATGCGAACCACATGCTGGCTGGTCAAAACCTGAAATTCAATGTTGAAATTGTCGCGATCCGCGAAGCAACCGAAGAAGAATTGGCTCATGGTCATGTACACGGTCAGGGTGGCTGTGGTGATCACCACCATGATCACGATCACGGTGAGCATGGATGCTGCGGCGGTAGCTGCCATTAAGATTTAAGTAAAAAAGGGAAGCGAGTTTTAAGCTTCCCTTTTTTATTTTGCTTTTAGCCTTCCTTGGCAAAGCGCTTTCCTGATGAATATCAGTAATGGGGGGGCGGTGTTTCTTCAGAAAGCGGTGCAATGATGGATGCCTGATGAATATCAGTAATGGGGGGGCGGTGTTTCTTCAGAAAGCGGTGCAATGATGGATGCCTGATGAGTTTTCAGACGTTCAGTGATTAATTTGAGTTGTTCTTTCAATCTGTCAGTTTCGATCTGTTGCTTTATCACTTCCTGATTCAATGCCTCAATGGTGGCTTCTTGATAAGCCAGCTTGGTTTCTAGTTGCTCAAATCTTTGTTCAAATTCAGATAACTCCATTATCTTTCCTCCTGCCTCTGAATCAATTAATTTAAATGACGGACCGATGATGCGGTCAAGATGCCACTATAATGCTCATATATCCAATGAAATAGGATCGTACGAAACGAAATCTCTTTGCTTTAATGTTGTCTCAACGATTTTTGTGGCAAGGTATAGCAAATATTGTCATTGGTTTCCTTAGGCGGTTATAGTAAACGTTATATGACCGATGCTGATGGTAACCCCACCCAAACTTATTGGAGAATAGGATGAAATCATTGTTTAAAACAACTCTGCTGGCAACAACTCTAGCGGTGGCATTTAATGTACCTCAGGTTTTGGCTGCTAACACCGAAACCAAAGACGAAGTAAAACTAAATAGTGCTTTTAAAACAGCAGAACAGCAAAATTCTTATGCTTTGGGTGCTTCTCTGGGGGGCTATATGGCCAACTCATTGCAAGAACAGAAAGCGCTTGGTATCAATATAGAAAAAGAACAATTGCTGGCCGGTGTTGAAGATGCATTAAATAATAAAGCCAAACTGACGGACAAAGAAGTTCAGGAAACGCTGAAGTCCTTTGAATCTAAAGTGAAAAGTGCTGCCTTGGCCAAGATAGAAAAAGAAGCCAATGAAAATGGTGAAAAAGGGGCCAAATATCGCAAAGAGTTTGCTAAGCAAGCTGGTGTAGTGGAAACCAAAACTGGGCTTCTTTACAAAATTGAAAAAGAGGGTACTGGTAACGCACCTAAAGAGACTGATACTGTCGTTGTTAACTACAAAGGTTCTTTGATTGATGGTCAGGTTTTTGACAGCTCTTATGACCGTAAAGAGCCTCTGACAATTCGTTTGGATAGCGTTATTCCAGGTTGGAAAGAAGGTATACAGCATGTGAAGAAAGGTGGAAAAATCACATTAGTTATTCCTCCTAAGCTGGCTTATGATCAGGCAAATTTACCTAAAATTCCAGCGAACTCCACTTTAGTTTTCAATGTTGAATTACTGGATATTAAGCCTGCTGCCAAGGCAAAATAATTCCTGTAATTAAAAGATGTTAGCAGGGGCTTATGGCTCCTGCTTTATCAATCACATATTTCTTCCACCTTTCGATTTGCTGCTGATATTTACCTCTATTTGATTAGTAATAAGCGTGGATAAAGAATAATAAATTTATTTGCTTATTATTTTCCACGGTATTAAATGAGATATTGCTTTCCGTATTTCAGGTGAATTCGGTATAAAGCTGTGATAGAACCCCACGCTATACTCAGCAAGAGCTTGACGGCGGTTCGATGTGGTTTTAACGTCACTATTCTGAATAGTCCGAATAGAATAAATATAGAACAAACATTTTTAACTGTTTGTTTTTAGCGCTTATCACATAGGGCTATTTAACTTTTTTGTAGCAACAGGTGTTTGCCGAAGTAGATACTGAGTTGCAGTAATGTGATTTTATAATAAATCTTGCCCTGATGTTTTTGGTGAGGCAAAGTCAGAATTTGAAGGATGGTGTATTAATGTCTACCCCACTATTAACTGGTGATAATATCTCTAGTGAGAACAGTGATATTGATTTACTGGAAAACCAACCATTTAGTGAAACAGATCACGAAATTTTAAAATCTTACGAAGCTGCTGTTGATGGCCTGGCTATGTTGATTGGTGGGCATTGTGAAATAGTTCTTCATTCACTGGAAGATCTTAAATGTTCAGCCGTCAGAATAGCTAATGGTGAGCATACGGGGCGTAAAATTGGCTCTCCGATTACTGATCTGGCGTTGCGAATGCTGCATGACATTACGGATGAAGACAGTAGCGTTTCCAGGGCGTATTTCACACGGGCTAAAAGTGGCTCGTTGATGAAATCTGTCACGATTGCTATCCGCAATCGTCAGCGTCGAGTCATTGGGCTTTTGTGCATCAATATGAACCTTGATGTGCCTTTCTCTGAAATTATTCAGACCTTTATCCCGGAAAAAACTCATGAAGTTGCTTCAAACGTCAATTTTGCCTCTTCCGTGGATGATTTGGTCGCACAAACGCTGGAATTTACTATTGAAGAAGTGAATGCTGATCGCAATGTTTCCAATAATGCGAAAAACAGGCAGGTAGTGTTGAACCTTTATGAGAAAGGTATCTTTGATATTAAAGATGCTATCAATCAGGTCGCTGATCGTTTGAATATCTCCAAGCATACGGTATACCTCTATATTCGCCAGTTTAAAAATGGTGAATGTGCGGGTTCGGAGAAGTAATGTTGTCACTGTCTTATTGTTTGCTGGTCACTGGGCCAGCTTACGGTACTCAACAAGCCAGCAGTGCTTACCAATTTGCTCAGGCGCTGATCGCCTCAGGTCATAAACTGAATAGCGTGTTTTTTTATCGCGAAGGTGTCCAAAACGGCAATCAATTGGTTGCCCCTGCCAATGATGAGTTTGATTTGGTCAGATCCTGGCAGATATTGGCAGTCCAACATCAATTCGAACTGTTTATCTGTGTTGCCGCGGCATTGCGTCGTGGTGTCGTAGATGAACAACAAGCCCGTGAATTGAATCTGCCTGCCGCTAATTTAGCCGAAGGGTTTGAATTGAGTGGGTTGGGATCATTGGCAGAAGCCATGATGTTATGTGATCGTGTCATACAATTTTAATGCTGGTTAGGTTTGGGAATCTTCGTGGGTATCGATGAAAAAAATTGCCTTTGTTTTTACTGAAGCTCCTCACGGCTCTTCTGCCGGCAGGGAAGGGCTGGATGCACTGCTTGCGACGTCGGCATTGACTGAGCAGATCGGTGTATTTTTTATTTCTGATGGCGTATTTCAATTATTAGCCAATCAGCAGCCGGATAAAATCCTGTCCCGTGACTATATCTCAACCTTTAAGATCTTACCGCTTTATGACATTGATAAATGCTACGTTTGTCTGGATGATTTGGTGATTCGGGGAGTCAGCCCAGCAAACAATTTTGTGCTGGACGCTGAATTTCTTTCTGCCGCTGCAATCCGAGAATTGTTGGCGGGTTATGATTTTGTGTTGAAATTTTAATCTATTTCAGGCGGGTAACATGTTATATACTGTCAGTCGCTCACCTTACCATGATGACTTCAATGCAATGCTTAGCCTTGTATCTGATACCGATGATGTTTTATTGATGCAAAATGGTGTGTTATTGGGTATTAATGATAACCGTTATTTGGCTGAGTTGCTCCGTACGGGGGCAGGTATTTATGTTTTGAAGGAAGATCTCGATGCACGTGGGCTGATTGAACAAATTTCAGACCGTGTAAGGGTGATTGATTACAATGGCTTTGTTAGCTTAACGGTAAAGCATCAGCAAAGTTTTACCTGGTAAAGGAGATTGGTAGATCTGAATTACATTTTTCAATAACTTTACCAGCCCAACGCTTTACTGGCAGTACCTTACCGATAATATTTTGCCGATTTTGCCGATGATATAGAAAAGCTGTATATTTCTTGACACCTCGTCAAGTCAGCAATAAAATTCGGCGTCCTCTTGTTTTGTCATAATGACAGAGAGAGGGTAAAATCCGTGTTTACGAAGCAAAAAACCAGGAGCTTTTTTAATAATGGCAACTATTAATCAGCTGGTTCGCAAATCTCGTAGCTCGAAAGTTGTGAAAAGCAACGTTCCTGCTCTGGAAGCTTGCCCGCAAAAACGTGGCGTATGTACTCGTGTATATACCACCACTCCTAAAAAACCAAACTCCGCACTGCGTAAAGTATGCCGTGTGCGTTTGACTAACGGTTACGAAGTTTCTTCCTACATCGGTGGTGAAGGCCACAACCTGCAGGAACACTCCGTTATCCTGATCCGTGGCGGTCGTGTTAAAGACTTGCCAGGTGTGCGTTACCACACCGTTCGCGGCGCTCTGGACTGTGCCGGTGTTAAAGACCGTAAACAAGGTCGTTCTAAGTACGGTGTGAAGAAGCCAAAGGCTTAATGGTTCTCCGTTAAGTAAGGCCAAACATTTTTCACATTAATGTCAAAATAAACTCGTAGAGTTTTGGACAACCCTGAAATTCGAAACGGAGTATTTCCATGCCACGTCGTCGTGTAATTGGTCAACGTAAAATTCTGCCAGATCCAAAGTTCGGATCTGAACTGCTGGCCAAATTTGTAAATATCCTGATGGTAGACGGTAAAAAGTCTGTCGCAGAAGCAATTGTATATGGTGCGCTTGAGACCCTGGCTCAGCGTTCTGGTAAAGATCATCTGGAAGCATTCGAGCTGGCACTGGATAACGTGCGCCCGACTGTCGAAGTTAAGTCCCGCCGTGTTGGTGGTTCTACTTATCAGGTTCCAGTTGAAGTTCGTCCGGTTCGTCGTAATGCTCTGGCAATGCGTTGGATCGTTGAAGCTGCTCGTAAACGCGGTGATAAGTCCATGGCTCTGCGCCTGGCAAATGAATTATCTGATGCGGCTGAAAATAAAGGCGCTGCTGTGAAGAAACGTGAAGACGTTCACCGTATGGCAGAAGCTAACAAGGCGTTCGCACACTACCGTTGGTAATCCCTTATTGGGTATTTCATCGGCAGTGAATATGTTCCGGGTGGCTATCTGGCTACCTGTTCTCTAAATTGAACGCCCACGAGAGAGGAAAAAATGGCTCGTAAAACCCCTATAACTCGTTACCGTAATATCGGTATCAGTGCGCACATTGACGCGGGTAAAACCACTACCACCGAACGTATTCTGTTCTACACTGGTGTAAGCCACAAGATCGGTGAAGTTCATGATGGCGCAGCGACTATGGACTGGATGGAGCAGGAACAAGAGCGTGGTATTACCATCACGTCCGCTGCGACTACCGCATTCTGGTCTGGTATGGCTAAACAGTATGAGCCACACCGTATCAACATCATCGACACCCCAGGCCACGTTGACTTCACTATCGAAGTAGAACGTTCTATGCGTGTTCTTGACGGTGCAGTAATGGTTTACTGTGCAGTTGGTGGTGTTCAGCCACAGTCTGAAACTGTATGGCGTCAGGCGAACAAATATAACGTTCCACGTATCGCGTTCGTTAACAAAATGGACCGTATGGGTGCGAACTTCCTGCGCGTTGTTGAGCAGATCAAAACTCGTCTGGCTGCCAACCCTGTTCCTCTGCAATTGGCAATCGGTGCAGAAGATACCTTCACCGGTGTTATTGATTTGCTGAAAATGAAAGCAATCAACTGGAACGACGAAGATCAGGGTATTACCTTCGAATACGAAGATATTCCGGCTGACATGCTTGAGCAGGCTCAGGAGTGGCATCAAAACCTGATCGAATCCGCAGCAGAAGCATCAGAAGAACTGATGGATAAATACCTGGGCGGTGAAGAGCTGACTGAAGAAGAAATCAAGGCAGCTCTGCGTAAGCGTGTTCTGGCTAACGAAATTATCCTGGTTACCTGTGGTTCTGCATTTAAGAACAAAGGTGTTCAGGCAATGCTGGATGCAGTTGTCGAATATCTGCCAGCGCCAACAGATGTTGAATCCATCAAAGGTATGCTGCCAGACGGTAAAGACACTCCAGCAGAACGTCACTCCAGCGATGAAGAGCCGTTCTCTGCACTGGCGTTTAAAATCGCGACTGACCCATTTGTGGGTAACTTGACGTTCTTCCGCGTTTACTCTGGTGTGGTTAACTCTGGTGATACCGTACTGAACCCGGTAAAAGACAAAAAAGAACGTTTTGGCCGTATCGTTCAGATGCACGCTAACAAACGTGAAGAAATTAAAGAAGTCCGTGCAGGCGACATCGCTGCTGCTATCGGTCTGAAAGATGTAACTACCGGTGATACTCTCTGTGACATGAACTCTCCAATCATTCTGGAGCGCATGGAATTCCCAGAGCCAGTTATCTCTGTTGCTATCGAGCCAAAAACTAAAGCTGACCAAGAAAAAATGGGTATCGCTTTAGGCCGTCTGGCTCAGGAAGACCCATCTTTCCGCGTGAGCAGTGATGAAGAGTCTGGTCAGACTATCATCGCAGGTATGGGTGAGCTGCACCTCGACGTTCTGGTTGACCGTATGCGTCGTGAATTCAACGTTGAAGCGAACGTAGGTAAACCTCAGGTTGCTTACCGTGAAACCATTCGTGCTTCTGTTGAGCAGGAAGGTAAACACGCTAAACAGTCCGGTGGTCGCGGTCAGTACGGTCACGTTTGGCTACGTATCGAGCCTCTGGAAGCCGGTGGTGCTGGTTACGAATTCGTGAACGAAATCGTTGGTGGTGTTGTTCCTAAAGAATACATCCCAGGTGTTGACAAAGGCGTTCAGGAACAGCTGAAGAGCGGTGTTCTGGCTGGTTACCCAATCGTTGACGTTAAAGTTGCCCTGTTCGATGGTTCTTACCATGACGTTGACTCCTCAGAAATCGCCTTTAAAATTGCTGCATCCATGGCATTTAAAGAAGGCTTCATGAAAGCGAAACCAGTTCTGCTGGAACCTATCATGAAAGTCGAAGTGGAAACACCAGAAGATTACATGGGTGACGTCATCGGTGACCTGAACCGTCGCCGTGGTATGATCGATGGTATGGATGATATAGCTACGGGCAAAATTGTTCGTGCTCAAGTACCATTGTCTGAAATGTTTGGTTATGCTACTGACCTGCGTTCTCAGACCCAAGGTCGTGCTTCTTACTCCATGGAGTTCTTGAAGTACAACGAAGCGCCTAGCAACGTCGCTCAGGCTATTATCGAAGCTCGTAAATCTAGATAAGTTTTCGAGTTTACTATCTTTTTAGCTCCCTCATCTTTGTGACGGGGGAGCGGTATTAAGGAATAGAGTCGTGTCTAAAGAAAAGTTTGAACGTTCAAAACCGCACGTTAACGTTGGTACTATCGGCCACGTTGACCACGGTAAAACTACCCTGACTGCTGCAATCACTACCGTTTTGGCAAAAACTTACGGCGGTAACGCGCGTGCATTCGACCAGATCGATAACGCACCAGAAGAAAAAGCGCGTGGTATCACCATCTCTACTTCTCACGTAGAGTACGATACCCCAACTCGCCACTACGCACACGTTGACTGCCCAGGCCACGCCGACTACGTGAAAAACATGATCACCGGTGCTGCTCAGATGGACGGCGCGATCCTGGTAGTTGCTGCAACTGATGGCCCAATGCCACAGACTCGTGAGCACATCCTGCTGGGTCGTCAGGTTGGCGTTCCTTACATCATCGTGTTCCTGAACAAATGTGACATGGTTGATGATGAAGAGCTGCTGGAACTGGTGGAAATGGAAGTCCGTGAGCTGCTGTCTCAGTACGATTTCCCAGGCGACGACACCCCAATCATCCGTGGTTCTGCGCTGAAAGCGCTGGAAGGCGATGCTGAGTGGGAAGCGAAAGTTATCGAACTGGCTGAAGCACTGGATTCTTACATCCCAGAACCAGAGCGTGACATTGACAAGCCATTCCTGCTGCCAATCGAAGACGTATTCTCTATCTCTGGTCGTGGTACTGTAGTTACCGGTCGTGTAGAGCGTGGTATCGTTAAAGTTGGTGACGAAGTTGAAATCGTAGGTATCAAAGAGACGACTAAAACCACTTGTACCGGCGTTGAAATGTTCCGCAAACTGCTGGACGAAGGCCGTGCGGGTGAGAACGTGGGTGTTCTGCTGCGTGGTACTAAGCGTGATGACGTTGAGCGTGGTCAGGTTCTGGCGAAGCCAGGCTCTATCCACCCACACACTCAGTTCGAATCTGAAGTGTATATCCTGAGCAAAGATGAAGGTGGTCGTCATACGCCATTCTTCAAAGGTTACCGTCCACAGTTCTACTTCCGTACAACTGACGTAACCGGTACTATCGAACTGCCAGAAGGCGTAGAGATGGTAATGCCAGGCGACAACATCAACATGAAAGTGACTCTGATTGCGCCAATCGCAATGGACGAAGGTCTGCGTTTCGCAATCCGTGAAGGTGGCCGTACTGTAGGCGCCGGTGTTGTTGCTAAAGTGATCGCATAATTTTTTTAATGTGTTCATTTTGGAAGGGCATCGATAGATGCCCTTTTTATACGTTGTCTTAAGAAGAACCTATCTCATCAATAGTTGTTCATTGTTGGCCAATTAAAAGCAGATAAATTGCTATTTGATTGCTATCCTTAATTATTGGTGAGATAGGCTCTGATACAACGGATGGGCTTAAATATCATTAAGATACAAAAGTCCTGCTGAATTAAGGTGCCGAGTCAGATACAATTACAATTATCTTTGGGTTCGGTCTGATTTGTTTTGCTCTTGCGAGGCAAGCTGGCTATCTATTTACATCATAGTTACTTACATATAGTTACAGGTTGGTTTATGAGTGCGAATAGCGATGCTCAAGAAAGCGGGCGTGGTCTTGATATAGCAAAATGGCTATTGGTGGCAGTGCTACTGGTGGTTGCTATTGTGGGTAATTACTATTACCGAGAGTATAACCTGCCTCTGCGCGCGATAGCCGTGGTTGCTATTGTTGCCCTTGCAGGAGCAGTTGCATTGTGGACTGTAAAAGGTAAAGCTGCATTAGCCTTTGCCCGTGAAGCCCGCATTGAAATGCGTAAAGTCATTTGGCCAACTCGCCAGGAAGCACTGCATACGACTTTAATTGTTGCAGCTGTGACGGCTGTCATGTCTCTTATTTTGTGGGGGCTTGATGGTATTCTGGTGCGTTTAGTTTCATTTATTACAGGCCTGAGGTTTTAAAAAATGTCTGAATCCCCAAAAAAGCGTTGGTATGTCATCCAGGCATTTTCTGGGTTTGAAGGTCGCGTCGCTCAATCTCTGCGTGAACATATCAAATTACAAGAGATGGAAGATTTTTTTGGCGAAGTGATGGTGCCGACAGAAGAAGTTGTTGAGATCCGCAGTGGTCAGCGCCGTAAAAGCGAGCGTAAATTCTTCCCTGGCTATGTCTTGGTACAAATGGTAATGAACGATGCGACTTGGCATTTGGTTCGTAGTGTACCTCGCGTAATGGGTTTTATCGGTGGCACCTCTGACCGCCCAGCACCAATCAGCGATAAAGAAGTTGATGCGATTATGAATCGTCTTCAACAGGTTGGTGATAAACCACGGCCAAAAACTCTGTTCGAACCAGGCGAAATGGTTCGAGTCAGCGATGGCCCGTTTGCAGACTTCAATGGTGTGGTAGAAGAAGTCGATTACGAGAAGAGCCGCTTGAAAGTATCGGTTTCTATCTTTGGTCGTGCTACGCCTGTTGAGCTGGATTTCAGCCAGGTAGAGAAAGTCTAATCTGGTGATTAAGTAAGCTTTTATGCTTGCAAAGGGTGTGAAATTAGCATACAATTTCGCGCCTTTTGTTTTTTATCCAAGCATCATTTTTAGATGATACTTAGATAATATTAGGTTAGTTAAAGTTTTAGTGACCTGGTCTTTAATAGACGGGGTTCAAATCGTCAGGGGAGCCTCATTTTGAGGCGATAAGACCCGCATAGAGGAAAAATAAATGGCTAAGAAAGTACAAGCCTACGTTAAGCTGCAAGTTGCAGCGGGTATGGCTAACCCAAGCCCACCAGTTGGTCCAGCTCTGGGTCAGCAGGGTGTTAACATCATGGAATTCTGTAAAGCATTCAATGCTAAAACTGAAAGCATTGAGAAAGGCTTGCCAATTCCAGTTGTTATTACTGTTTACGCAGACCGTTCTTTCACTTTCGTTACCAAAACCCCACCAGCGGCTGTTCTGCTGAAAAAAGCAGCAGGCATTAAATCTGGTTCTGGCAAACCGAACAAAGATAAAGTTGGTAAAGTAACCAGCGCTCAGATTCGTGAAATTGCTGAAACTAAAGCTGCGGACATGACTGGTGCTGACGTTGACGCGATGATGCGTTCAATCGAAGGTACTGCTCGTTCCATGGGCCTGGTAGTGGAGGGTTAATCAATGGCTAAACTGACCAAGCGCATGCGCACTATCCGTGAAAAAGTTGATGCAACTAAACAATATGACATCAACGAAGCTGTTACTCTGCTGAAAGAACTGGCGACTGCCAAATTCGTAGAAAGCGTTGACGTAGCTGTTAATCTTGGCATTGATGCTCGTAAATCTGACCAGAACGTTCGTGGTGCAACTGTATTGCCACACGGTACTGGCCGTTCAGTACGTGTTGCTGTATTTACTCAGGGTGCAAACGCTGAAGCGGCTAAAGCTGCTGGCGCAGAACTGGTAGGTATGGAAGATCTGGCTGAACTGGTTAAGAAAGGCGAGATGGACTTCGACGTTGTTATCGCATCTCCAGATGCAATGCGCGTTGTTGGCCAACTGGGTCAAATCCTGGGTCCACGCGGTCTGATGCCAAACCCGAAAGTAGGTACTGTAACTCCTAACGTTGCTGAAGCTGTACAGAACGCTAAAGCGGGTCAGGTTCGTTACCGTAACGACAAGAACGGTATCATCCACACCACTATCGGTAAAGTTGACTTCGACGCTGACAAACTGAAAGAAAACCTGGAAGCTCTGCTGGTTGCGCTGAAAAAAGCAAAACCATCTTCTGCTAAAGGCGTTTACGTTAAGAAAGTTAGCCTGTCTACTACCATGGGTGCAGGTGTTGCGATCGACCAGTCTAGTCTGAACGCATCAGCTTAATGATTTAAGCTGAGAATAACGCTTTACCTTAGCGTCAGATTTGTCTAAAATCTGACGCTTCAAATTTGCCTGATCAGTGTGTTTTATAACACACAGCTTTTGAAAAATAAGGCAGTATCGGCAAATAACAAGTTTTCGGTTGGAGCTTGGCCTCATCCAAGCCCCGTCCAAGACCGCAGGCGTAAGTAATTACTTAATATCCTGCGTAGACGGTGACAGAGCCAAATGAAATTTATTTTCTGGATTCTGCTCACCGTGTTTCAGCGCTCAGGCACATTTGGTGTTTTGAGTGAAGTGAGTCCCGGGTTTGCCCGGTTAATCCAGGAGCAAGAAGCTAATGGCACTAAATCTTCAAGACAAACAAGCGATTGTTGCTGAAGTCAGCGAAGTAGCCAAAGGCGCGCTGTCTGCGGTTGTTGCGGATTCTCGCGGCGTTACCGTAGATAAAATGACTGAACTGCGTAAAGCAGGTCGCGAAGCTGGCGTTTATATGCGTGTTGTTCGTAACACTCTGATGCGCCGTGCTGTTGAAGGTACTGAATTTGAGTGCCTGAAAGAAGCGTTTGTTGGTCCAACCTTGATTGCTTTTTCTAACGAACATCCGGGCGCAGCTGCTCGTCTGTTCAAAGATTTCGCGAAAGCGAACCCAGCATTCGAGATTAAAGCAGCAGCCTTTGAAGGTGAGTTTATCCCAGCGAGCAACATCGATCGCCTGGCAACACTCCCAACTTACGAAGAAGCAATCGCACGCCTGATGTCAACCATGAAAGAAGCCGCTGCAGGCAAACTGGTTCGCACTCTGGCTGCGCTACGCGATCAGAAAGAAGCTGCTTAATTGCTTATTTCCTTCGTTGCTTTTTAACGTATAAATTTTTTCTGAATTTTAGGAACACTTGTTATGTCTATCACTAAAGAACAAATTCTGGACGCAGTTGCAGAAATGTCTGTAATGGACGTTGTTGAACTGATCAGCATGATGGAAGAAAAATTCGGCGTTTCTGCTGCTGCAGCTGTAGCTGTAGTTGGTGGTGCTGCTGAAGCCGTTGAAGAAAAAACTGAATTCGACGTAATCCTGACTGGCGCTGGCGCTAACAAAGTTGCTGTAATCAAAGCAGTACGTGGCGCAACTGGCCTGGGTCTGAAAGAAGCGAAAGACCTGGTTGAAAGCGCACCAGCAGCTCTGAAAGAAGGCATCAGCAAAGAAGACGCTGAAGCTCTGAAAAAATCTCTGGAAGAAGCAGGTGCTTCTGTTGAGATCAAGTAAGATCTGTTTGAAGTTCGCAGCCTGATTTTTTAAGGCTGGCGGCTGGCGGTTTTTTAATCGCCAGCCTTTTTGCGCTGTAAGGGCATTATCTGAAAACCAGATTTGCCTGAAAGGCATTAATAGGGAGTTAGTAGCATTTCACACTGTTTGGCTGCTAATAAACCCAAAATACTTCTTCCTATTGACGACTTAATATACTGCGTTCTCAGCTACGATCCACTCGGGTAGCTCGGTAGTAAAGGTAACGCAATGAAATGATTTAAGAGTAATAGTAATGGGTATTACGGAAAATATTCTGTTTTCTGTTCGAAAAAATAGTGTTGCAGAGTGCTGTCCTTAAGGGCGGACAGAGTGGGTCACTTATCAGCGAGCTGAGGAACCCTATGGTTTACTCCTATACCGAGAAAAAACGTATTCGTAAGGATTTTGGTAAACGTCCACAAGTTTTGGATGTTCCATACCTTCTTTCTATCCAACTTGACTCGTTCCAGAAGTTTATCGAGCAAGATCCTGAAGGCCAAAATGGACTGGAAGCGGCCTTCCGTTCAGTGTTTCCAATTCAGAGCTACAGCGGCAATTCAGAGCTGCAATATGTAAGCTATCGTCTTGGCGAACCTGTCTTTGATGTCAAAGAGTGTCAGATCCGTGGCGTGACTTTCTCCGCACCTCTGCGTGTTAAGTTGCGTCTGGTGATCTATGAGCGCGAAGCGCCAGAAGGTACAGTTAAGGACATCAAAGAACAAGAAGTCTACATGGGTGAAATTCCACTCATGACTGATAACGGGACTTTCGTTATCAACGGTACTGAGCGCGTTATCGTATCTCAGTTGCATCGTAGCCCAGGCGTTTTCTTTGACAGCGATAAGGGTAAAACCCATTCATCCGGTAAGGTACTGTATAATGCACGTATCATTCCTTACCGCGGTTCGTGGTTAGATTTCGAATTTGATCCAAAAGATAACCTGTTTGTGCGTATCGACCGCCGCCGTAAATTGCCGGCTTCGATTATTCTGCGTGCGATGGATTATTCTTCTGAAGACATCCTAAATCTGTTCTTCAAAAAAACCGTTTTCGAAATTCGCGACAATAAATTGCAGATGATCCTGATTCCAGAACGTCTGCGTGGCGAGACAGCTTCATTTGATATTGAAGCAAACGGCAAGGTTTATGTTGAAAAAGGCCGCCGTATCACTGCTCGTCATATCCGCCAGTTAGAAAAAGAGCAGGTAGACCGTATTGAGGTGCCTGTTGAATATATCGCGGGTAAAGTTGTAGCAAAAGATTACATCGACCAGAACACAGGTGAAATCATCTGTGCGGCTAACATGGAACTCTCTTTGGATCTGCTGGCGCGTTTAAGTCAGGCTGGTTACAAATCTATCGAGACCCTGTTCACCAATGATCTGGACCACGGTGCTTATATTTCCGAAACTCTGCGTGTTGACCCAACCAATGATCGCCTGAGCGCATTGGTTGAAATCTATCGCATGATGCGTCCGGGTGAACCACCAACACGTGAAGCCGCAGAAAACCTGTTTGAGAACTTGTTCTTCTCTGAAGATCGTTATGATCTGTCTGCGGTTGGGCGTATGAAGTTCAACCGTTCACTGGATCGTGAAGAGGTTGAAGGTTCCGGTATCCTGAGCAAAGAAGACATCATTGACGTGATGAAGAAGCTCATCGATATCCGTAACGGTAAAGGTGAAGTCGACGATATCGACCACTTGGGCAACCGTCGTATCCGTTCCGTTGGTGAAATGGCTGAAAACCAGTTCCGTGTCGGCCTGGTTCGTGTAGAACGTGCAGTGAAAGAGCGTTTGTCTCTGGGCGATCTGGATACCCTGATGCCACAGGACATGATTAACGCCAAACCAATTTCTGCGGCGGTGAAAGAGTTCTTTGGTTCGAGCCAGTTATCTCAGTTCATGGACCAGAACAACCCACTGTCTGAAATCACCCATAAACGCCGTATTTCTGCGTTAGGTCCAGGCGGTCTGACCCGTGAGCGTGCAGGCTTTGAAGTTCGAGACGTACACCCAACTCACTACGGCCGTGTATGTCCAATCGAAACGCCTGAAGGTCCAAACATCGGTTTGATTAACTCATTGTCCGTTTATGCGCGTACCAATGAGTATGGTTTCCTGGAAACCCCTTACCGCTTAGTTCGTGACGGCGTGGTGACTGATGAAATCCACTACCTGTCTGCAATCGAAGAAGGTAACTACGTTATTGCTCAGGCGAACACCGTATTGGATGAAGAAGGCCATTTCGTTGAAGAATTGGTTACTTGCCGTCATTACGATGAATCCAGCTTGTTCAACCGTGATCAGGTTCAGTACATGGACGTTTCGACACAACAGATCGTGTCCGTCGGTGCTTCTCTGATCCCATTCCTTGAACACGATGACGCCAACCGTGCATTGATGGGTGCGAACATGCAACGTCAGGCGGTTCCAACTCTGCGCGCTGATAAGCCGCTGGTTGGAACAGGTATGGAGCGTGCGGTAGCGGTTGACTCCGGTGTAACCTCTGTGGCTAAACGCGGCGGTGTGGTTCAGTACGTTGATGCATCTCGTATCGTTATCAAGGTTAACGAAGATGAAATGTACGCAGGTGAAGCGGGCATTGATATCTATAACCTGACCAAGTATACCCGTTCAAACCAAAACACCTGTATCAACCAGACACCATGTGTTTCTTTGGGTGAACTGGTAGAACGCGGTGACGTGCTGGCTGATGGTCCATCCACTGACTTGGGTGAACTGGCTCTGGGCCAGAACATGCGTGTGGCGTTCATGCCTTGGAATGGTTATAACTTCGAGGACTCCATCCTCGTCTCTGAGCGTGTTGTTCAGGAGGACCGTTTCACCACTATTCACATTCAAGAACTGGCTTGTGTGTCTCGTGACACTAAACTGGGGCCTGAAGAGATTACGGCTGACATCCCTAACGTGGGTGAAGCTGCGCTGTCTAAACTGGACGAATCCGGTATCGTTTATATCGGTGCGGAAGTGAAAGGTGGCGACATTCTGGTTGGTAAAGTGACACCGAAAGGTGAAACTCAGCTGACTCCAGAAGAAAAACTGCTGCGTGCGATCTTCGGTGAGAAAGCGTCTGATGTGAAAGATTCCTCACTGCGCGTACCAAACGGTGTTTCTGGTACTGTTATCGACGTACAAGTCTTTACCCGTGATGGCGTAGAAAAAGACAAGCGTGCGTTAGAAATCGAAGAGATGCAGTTGCGTGAGGCTAAGAAAGACCTGACCGAAGAACTGCAAATTTTCGAAGCTGGCCTGTTTGCGCGTATCCACTCTGTATTGGTTGCCGGTGGTGTTGAAGCGGAAAAACTCAGCAAACTTCCTCGTGCGCGTTGGTTGGAGCTGGGTCTGGCTGATGAAGAAAAACAAAATCAGCTGGAGCAGTTGGCAGAACAGTATGACGAACTGAAAGTAGAGTTCGAGAAAAAACTGGATGCTAAACGCCGTAAGATCACTCAGGGTGACGATCTGGCACCAGGTGTGCTGAAAATTGTCAAAGTGTACCTGGCGGTGAAACGTCAGATCCAGCCTGGTGACAAGATGGCAGGTCGTCACGGTAACAAAGGTGTTATCTCCAAGATCAACCCGATCGAAGACATGCCTTACGATGAAAACGGCACACCAGTGGACATCGTCCTGAACCCGCTGGGCGTACCATCACGTATGAACATCGGTCAGATTCTGGAAACTCACTTAGGTATGGCGGCGAAAGGCATTGGTGACAAGATCAATGCAATGCTGAAACAGCAACAAGAAGTTGCCAAGCTGCGTGAATTTATCCAGAAAGCGTATGATCTGGGTGATGATACCCGTCAGAAAGTTGACTTGAGTACCTTCACCGATGAAGAAGTGATGCGTCTGGCAGAAAACTTGAGAAAAGGTATGCCGATCGCAACACCTGTCTTTGACGGTGCAAAAGAGACCGAAATCAAAGAGTTGTTGAAACTGGGTGGCTTGCCGACTTCCGGTCAGATCACGCTGTTCGACGGCCGTACAGGTGAACAATTCGAGCGTCAGGTAACCGTTGGTTACATGTACATGCTGAAATTGAACCACTTGGTTGATGACAAGATGCACGCCCGTTCTACCGGCTCTTACAGCCTGGTGACTCAGCAACCGCTGGGTGGTAAGGCACAGTTCGGTGGACAGCGTTTCGGTGAGATGGAAGTGTGGGCATTGGAAGCATACGGTGCGGCGTACACCCTGCAAGAAATGCTCACCGTTAAATCCGACGATGTTAACGGTCGAACCAAGATGTATAAAAACATCGTGGATGGTAACCACCAGATGGAACCTGGCATGCCGGAATCTTTCAACGTATTGCTGAAAGAAATCCGTTCGTTGGGTATCAACATCGAGCTGGAAGACGAATAAATCGTTTTTCCGCTGGTACTGCCCGATATAAGAATGTCGGGCGGCTTACCGGCCAGTGGTTATACTGGTTATAGAGGGGAGTGGCATGGGCCACTCACCTAACAGGTCTAACTCCGACAGGAGCCATTTCGTGAAAGACTTATTGAAGTTTCTGAAAGCGCAAACCAAGACCGAAGAGTTTGATGCGATCAAAATTGCTCTGGCCTCTCCAGATATGATCCGTTCGTGGTCATTCGGGGAAGTAAAAAAGCCGGAAACTATTAACTACCGTACGTTCAAGCCTGAGCGTGACGGTCTTTTCTGTGCGCGTATTTTCGGGCCAGTAAAAGATTACGAATGCTTGTGTGGTAAATACAAGCGTTTGAAACACCGTGGTGTGATTTGTGAGAAATGTGGCGTTGAAGTAACCCAGACTAAAGTTCGTCGTGATCGTATGGGTCACATTGAACTGGCATCTCCAACCGCTCACATTTGGTTCCTGAAATCTCTGCCATCCCGCATCGGCTTATTGCTGGATATGCCTCTGCGCGATATTGAACGCGTACTGTACTTCGAATCCTATGTGGTTGTTGAAGGGGGGATGACCAGCCTTGAGCGTGGACAAATCCTGACTGAAGAACAGTATCTGGATGCACTGGAAGAGTTCGGTGATGAATTTGACGCAAAAATGGGTGCAGAAGCCATCCAGGCTTTGCTGAAAAGCATCGATCTGGAAAACGAATGTGAAACCTTGCGCGAAGAACTGAACGAAACCAACTCTGAAACCAAGCGTAAGAAGCTGACCAAGCGTATTAAACTGCTGGAAGCGTTCATTCAGTCTGGCAACAAACCAGAGTGGATGGTTCTGACCGTTCTGCCAGTTCTGCCACCGGATTTGCGTCCACTGGTTCCACTGGATGGCGGCCGTTTCGCAACTTCAGACCTGAACGATCTGTATCGTCGCGTGATTAACCGTAACAACCGTTTGAAGCGCCTGTTGGATCTGGCAGCGCCAGATATCATCGTACGTAACGAAAAACGTATGTTGCAGGAAGCGGTTGATGCGCTGCTGGACAATGGCCGTCGCGGTCGGGCAATTACCGGTTCCAATAAGCGTCCACTGAAATCCCTGGCAGACATGATCAAGGGTAAACAGGGCCGTTTCCGTCAGAACTTGCTGGGTAAACGTGTTGACTACTCAGGTCGTTCGGTTATTACCGTAGGTCCATACCTGCGTCTGCATCAGTGTGGTCTGCCTAAGAAGATGGCACTGGAGCTGTTTAAGCCATTTATTTACGGCAAACTGGAACTGCGTGGCCTGGCGACGACTATCAAAGCCGCCAAGAAAATGGTTGAGCGTGAAGAAGCGGTGGTATGGGATATCCTGGATGAAGTCATCCGTGAGCACCCTGTTCTGTTGAACCGTGCACCTACCCTCCACCGTTTGGGTATTCAGGCATTTGAACCCGTTCTGATCGAAGGTAAAGCTATTCAGTTGCACCCACTCGTGTGTGCGGCATATAACGCCGACTTCGACGGTGACCAGATGGCTGTTCACGTACCGTTGACACTGGAAGCTCAGTTGGAAGCGCGTGCGTTGATGATGTCTACCAACAACATCCTGTCTCCAGCGAGCGGTGAACCTATCATCGTTCCATCTCAGGACGTTGTATTGGGTTTGTACTACATGACCCGTGACTGTGTTAACGCGAAAGGCGAAGGCATGGTTCTGACTGGTCCTAAAGAAGCAGAACGCGTATACCGCGCAGGTCTGGCTTCTCTGCACGCCCGTGTCAAAGTTCGTATCACAGAAGAAGTGAAAGACGGTGAAGGTAATGTCACTGTCAATACAGGATTGGTTGATACGACCATTGGCCGTGCCATCCTGTGGATGATTGTACCGCGTGGCTTGCCATACTCATTGATTAACCAGCCACTGGGTAAAAAAGCTATCTCCAAGATGCTAAATACCTGTTACCGCATACTGGGTTTGAAGCCAACCGTTATTTTGGCTGACCAGACCATGTATACCGGTTTTGCTTACGCTGCTCGTTCAGGGGTATCCGTAGGTATTGACGACATGGTTATTCCTGAGAAGAAAGAAGGCATCATCGCGGAAGCAGAAGCGGAAGTGGCCGAAATTCAGGAACAGTTCCAGTCAGGTCTGGTAACTGCTGGCGAACGTTATAACAAAGTTATCGATATTTGGGCTGCGGCGAACGAACGTGTTGCTAAGGCGATGATGGAAAACCTGTCTTCTGAAACAGTGATTAACCGTAACGGTGAAGAAGAACAACAGGTTTCCTTCAACAACATCTTTATGATGGCCGACTCCGGTGCGCGTGGTTCTGCTGCTCAGATCCGTCAGTTGGCGGGTATGCGTGGCCTGATGGCAACGCCAGATGGCTCCATCATCGAAACCCCAATTACTGCGAACTTCCGTGAAGGTCTGAACGTACTCCAGTACTTCATCTCAACCCACGGTGCTCGTAAAGGTCTTGCGGATACCGCATTGAAAACGGCGAACTCCGGTTACCTGACCCGTCGTCTGGTTGACGTTGCCCAAGACTTGGTTGTAACTGAAGATGACTGTGGTACTCACGACGGTATCCTGATGACCCCAGTTATCGAAGGTGGTGATGTTAAAGAACCACTGCGTGAGCGTGTATTGGGACGTGTAGCGGCGGAAGACATCCTGAAGCCAGGCACAGCGGACATTCTGGTTCCACGTAACACGCTGCTGAACGAAAAATGGTGTGATCTGTTAGAAGAGAACTCCGTTGACAGCGTGAAAGTACGCTCCGTAGTAAGTTGTGAAACTGACTTTGGTGTTTGTGCGAACTGTTACGGCCGTGACCTTGCTCGTGGTCACCTGATCAACAAAGGTGAAGCGATCGGTGTTATCGCAGCACAGTCAATCGGTGAACCAGGTACACAGTTGACGATGCGTACGTTCCACATCGGTGGTGCGGCATCTCGTGCGGCAGCAGAATCCAGCATTCAGGTACGTAACAAAGGTCATCTGAAACTGATCAACGCGAAATTCGTTACGAACTCAGCAAGCAAACTGGTTATTACCTCTCGTAATACCGAATTGCGCCTGATCGACGATTTCGGTCGTACCAAAGAGAGCTATAAAGTTCCTTACGGCTCGGTATTGACGAAAGGTGATGGTGAGACAGTAGCTGGCGGTGAAACCGTTGCAAACTGGGATCCACACACCATGCCAATCGTGAGTGAAGTATCCGGTATTATCCAGTTCTACGACATGGTTGATGGTCAAACCATTACCCGTCAGACGGATGAACTGACTGGCCTGTCTTCACTGGTGGTTCTGGATAGTGCAGAGCGTACTGGTAGCGGTAAAGACCTGCGTCCGGCACTGAAAATCGTAGACGCTCAGGGTAACGACGTTCTGATCCCAGGTACAGATATGCCTGCTCAGTACTTCCTGCCGGGTAAAGCGATCGTTCAGCTGGAAGATGGTATGTCCATCTCTGCGGGTGATACATTGGCGCGTATTCCTCAGGAATCTGGCGGTACTAAAGATATCACCGGTGGTCTGCCACGCGTTGCGGACTTGTTCGAAGCTCGTCGTCCGAAAGAGCCTGCTATCCTGGCAGAAATCAGCGGTATTGTTTCCTTCGGTAAAGAAACCAAAGGTAAGCGCCGTCTGGTTATCACTCCGCTGGATGGTGGTGAACCTTACGAAGAGATGATCCCTAAATGGCGTCAGCTCAACGTGTTCGAAGGTGAGGTTGTTGAACGTGGTGACGTGATCTCCGATGGTCCAGAATCTCCACATGACATTCTGCGCTTGCGTGGTGTTCATGCTGTTGCTCGTTATATCACTAACGAAGTACAGGAAGTTTACCGTCTGCAAGGCGTTAAGATTAACGATAAACACATTGAAGTTATCGTTCGTCAGATGCTGCGTAAAGCAACCATTGCGAATGCGGGTAGTTCCGAATTCCTTGAGGGTGAGCAGGTTGAATACGCACGCGTTAAGGTTTCGAACCGCAAACTGGAGCAGGATGGCAAAGTACCAGCTCTTTTCCAGCGTGACCTGTTGGGTATCACCAAGGCATCATTGGCAACAGAATCCTTCATCTCTGCGGCATCGTTCCAGGAAACAACCCGCGTTCTGACTGAAGCAGCTGTTGCTGGTAAACGTGATGAACTGCGTGGCCTGAAAGAGAACGTCATCGTTGGTCGCTTGATCCCTGCGGGTACAGGTTATGCTTACCATCAGGATCGCATCCGTCGTCGTCAAGAAAATGAAGTGGTTGAAGCGCCACAGTTTAGCGTTGACGAAGCCACTGCAAACCTTGCTGAATTGTTGAATGCAGGTTTTGGTAGCAGCAGCGATAACGAGTAATCGTGATGCATAGCATACCCTATATAGTATAGCTAGTCGTAAAATGCCCTCTCCTGGTAGAGGGCATTTTTTATTGGATGGAAAATTAAAATGAGACGAATTATTTATGTTCTTACAAAAGGTCTCTTAGCACTTTTGATATGTTTTTCTAATCAGGCTTTATCGCAATACCACGATTTCCCACATTATCATTACATGGAAGTGACTAAAGAGAGTGAAATTTATTCTTGGGTAGGTGAGCATATCATTAAGGTTGGTTTATTCAAGAAAGGGCAAGTCCTTAAAGTTGCTGAAGAAGAAGGGGAAGAAAATGGTCACTATGTGCTTCATTTCGGAAATGGAAGAGGTTATATAGATAAAGAAAATTTAAAGGAAATTAAGCAATCTGCATTCCCCAGTGATCCCTTTAGCATTGATCCCTTTCACAAAAAAGCAGCCCAAAACTTGATGATAATTAAGGCAGCTCAAGTTTATAGCACACCTGATACGGATAGCCAACCAATTGCCGTTTTGAGGGAAAATCTCCGCTATCCGGTTTTAGATAAATTACAAGATCCTTTCCATCATACTTGGTACGAAATTAATTTGGGTGATCGATTAGGTTACATTAGTGATCGGGATGCTGAACTGGATAATGGTATTCCTTTATTAACCTATCATCATATTCTTAAAGATATTAAACGTTTTTTACATAGCTCAACAACAACATCCTTGACTGCTTTTCGTGAGCAGATGGCGTATTTGAAGCGAGCAGGTTATATCACAATTTCATTCTATGAATTAGAAGGCTACCTAAATGGCTCCATTAACTTGCCGGCAAAAGTGGTTGGTTTAACCTTTGATGATGGGTTGAAATCCGTTTATCGTTATGCCTATCCCATTTTGAAAGAAAATGGTCAGAAAGCTACACTCTTTATTATTTCATCCAGAATTAAACGCCACCCGCAAAAATGGGATCCGGATACCTTGCAATTCTTGAGCCTCCCAGAATTGTATGCCATGCAAGATGTATTTGATTTTCAATCTCATACCCATTTCTTGCATCGTTTTAGCAAGAAGAATCAAAAACCCATACTATTAAGTCGGTCATATCATAATATCCTGTATGATTTCAAACGTTCCAAACGGGTATTATCGCAATTCAATCCGCATGTGTTTTATCTCTCTTATCCTTTTGGTAGATATAATTTAAAGGCAATGAAAGCGGCTAAACAAGCTGGATTTCATTTGGCCGTTACCACGGTAAAGGGAAAAGTTAAATTGGGAGATAATCCCTTTTCTTTGAAACGGTTATATATATTGCGCACAGATCCGATTGAGAAAATGGCAAAAATGATTGCTAATAAACCTATTTAACGCCTCCACTATCGCTTAGTAATTGAATGTATACCAATCTAACTTCAAGATGCGTGTGATTTCTCCCCCGCAAAGCGAGGAGAAATCACATTTGATATAGTGTTGTAAATTGCAACTTGAAGTTTAATGCCTATAGGAAGGATTGTAAGATCATGTAATTGCTAAATAGCAAGAGAATGTTTTAATATGATATTTTTCATTGAGGATAGAAGTGATGGATTTCTTGGGATTAATATTGGAAATCTTTTATAGGATCATAAAGTGCACTATTAAGTTTTTTGCATGGATATTTAAGATTACCATGAAGGAAAGAGTAATTTCATTACTTTCCATAGGGATTTTATTTTGTATTATATTTTCATTCATAATACCTAGATTTATTTTTGGTATTTTACTGTTACTCATGTTTATCTATTTGATTTATAAATTTCGTGGAAAAATAAATAATTATCTGAGTAAGAAAGGGATTATGGGTTACTTTAAGTAAGTATGATGTTGGTAATACTATGTAATGAAAATTTATCCAATAAGGATAATGAACGTATTTTTTAAGAGCCTATTCCTTTAGGCTCTTAAGTTTAATATCTCGCTATAATGATTTGATGAATTTATTTTTTGTTTTTTATCGCCTTAATAAAAGTTTCCCGCGCAGTTGGAGAACCAAGTCGTTCTGCTTCATCTAACAGTTTCAATGCCTTATCAACATCACCATTGTTAATAGCGCTTTTGATAGCGTCATTGAAATACCGTTCGGTATCGTTCAGTACAGGTTTAACTACTGGGGCATCAGGCGGGGTTGTCCTTATCGGCGATGCAGATACTGTTTGTGTGGAACCAACTGTGACGGGTTTAGGTGAAGGAGAAGAAAATACCTGGCCTATCAGGATATTACCTGCATTGCTTTCTGATTGCACTTTCAGCGTCAGTATCCCTGTTGCTGTATGGCGAGCGATCGGATCTGGAATATCCGGCACAGAATTACCGACACCTTTGGCATAAGCCTTAGCAGGATCAACCATTTGTGTCGAAGCTTGTACATCAGAACGAGTAGTGTAAATCAGCAAATAGATGCGTTGTTGTCCCAATGCTGGTGTCAGCTTTAACACCCCTTCAAGCCTATCGGTGGACATAATACTGGGTTGTTGATAGCGGAAGTAGTGGCTTGGATAGAAAGCCGCAGGGTGGAGTTGTTCATCAAGAACTAAAACATTCGGTGAGTATACCTGCTTATCTTTTATCAGACTGTTCAGAGTAATTTCCAATGAACCCTGATTGGCTGGTAAAGCAAATGTAGCTACCGCACCCTGAATATGGCCATCATTAAGCTGCTGTGATGTGCTATCAAGAATAATAGTCTGTGTGCTATGAGTATTAATGGGCTGCCACTGTAATTTCTGCAAGGTTGGCAAGGACAACGTTGGGGCAGAGTTGGTTGTCTCTATGCCAGATTTAGCTGTGTCAGACAGTGCAGCATCTGATGTAGCATAACCCGCCGGAATTAAGTTGCAGAGCAGGGCACTGAGACAAAGTGAGAGTAATTGCTTTTTCATTACCACCAAGCCTCAAATTGGGCGCCAAAGGTAAACTCATCGCTGTTCCCACGACTGAATTGATGGGCTGCTGTATCTTTGGCGGCAATGCCACCGTCATAACCCCATTTTTCATTCCATTTGGAGTAAGAAGTAAATAAACGGATAGCCGGACGTGACCAGATGCTATCACCCGCTTGCCACTGTTGAGCCAAAGTAATCTTGAACTGATCGTTATTTGCTTTGGTTCGTTGTGACTTCACATGATCATAACCTACTTCCATTAAGGTACTCATTATTGGCGTCCATTTATACATTGGGCGGACACCCACGGTGTACCATGTGTTGCCATTGTTATTGTCGAGGTCAATGTTTTGATACATGGCGGCATACATGAGATCCCATTTCTTGGTGATACTAATAGCACCATGATTCAGAACGCGCAGCATATGCCCGTCATTATTCACATTAGCACCTTCGGCACGGCCATTGCCGCTAGATGTCATAGCGTCGGTTGCGTACTGTAAGACAAATTTGTTGAAACCACCTAACAGGCTTTGGGTATGTTCGGCAGTCAGCATCACACCGTCTTTAGGTGCTTGTTTATCAAGATGGTATTCCTTACGTGTATTCGCACGTCCATAATCAATACCAAGTTCCAGTGTACCGCCAGCATTAACGGGTAAGTTGGCTAACCGTATATCAAAAATGTCATTTGAAGTGTTTGGGGCTTCCTTGCGTTTATCATCAATCCACCCATATGAACCGCCTTCTTCTGTATTGCGGGTTACGGCGAAGGAAAGCTTACCAAACCCAAGGTCAATATTTTCCAATCCTGCACCAGGACCGGAAATATCCCAGTAATAGAAGTCGATCATATGTACATCGTGACGCTGGTAGAAACGTTTACCCGCCCACAGTGTTGAACCAGGCAACCAATCAATAATATTGGTTGCTTTCACGTTGACTTCACGAAAACCAGGTTTGGTATCTTCCCAGTCTTTTTGTTGGCTGACGGAATAGGCTAAATTGGTATCAAAATAGAAACTTTTATTCCCTTCTTTCCATAACTCTTGTCCTAACTTAAGTTCGGCGTAGGTTTCACATTCGTTACCGAGACGGTATTTACTTGGCGCACCAGTGACTTTGGCACATTTCTGTTCACCGCCATTACCAGTCCAGCCAATTCCTGAACGGGCATAGCCATGGAAGTCAATAGCAATAGCTTGCGTGGATAATAAACCAGTCGTTAGCATAGCCAATGAGAGAGACAATATACGCATAATGATTCTCCTGTTATTTTTATGGCCGCGGATCTAGATTCCGGGTTCTTTATGTAAACGCTGACATGCAGTTCCATCTTCACGGAAAAGATGACATCGGTGGGGAGCGAGTCCGATAGAGAAATCTGCACCTTCTTTAACGAGAACAATATCAGGTTGGCGGTAAACCAAGTTTTGATGAATGGCTGGTATGCGGATGTGAATCTGAGTTTCGTTCCCCAGTTGTTCCACGATCTGTACTGTCCCCTCTAACGTAACATCGGCTACATCATTAGGCAAAAGATGTTCGGGGCGAATTCCCAAAGATACATTACTCCCGACAGTTAGCCCTTTGCTTTCAACAGGTAACCAAACGGGCTGACCGTTAGGCAGGATGATCTGTACCTGATCAACAGCCATCGCTGAGACTTTGACTGGCAGGAAATTCATTTTCGGTGAACCAATGAAACCTGCGACAAAGCGGTTGGCGGGATAGTGATAAATTTCAAGTGGCTTACCAACCTGAGCAATATTGCCCCCATCCAGAACCACAATTTTATCTGCCAGAGTCATGGCTTCGGTTTGGTCATGAGTGACATAGACCATCGTACGTTGTAGTCGCTTGTGTAGACGTGAAATTTCAATTCTCATCTGTACACGCAGAGCCGCATCCAGATTAGAAAGCGGTTCATCTAGCAGAAAGATATTGGGTTCAGCAACAAGTGTTCGGCCAATGGCAACTCGCTGGCGTTGACCGCCAGATAATGCCTTGGGGCGGCGATCCAGTAGATGGGCAAGCTGGAGAGTTTCTGCAACTTGTTGCACTCGCTTTTGGATATCGCTTTTTTTGACACCTGCCAGCTTCATACCGAATGACATATTGTCTGCAACAGAGAGATGGGGATATAACGCATAAGATTGAAAAACCATGCCGACACTGCGTTTGGCGGGTGGAACATCATTCATTCGCTTTCCGTCTATCAGCAAATCACCAGACGTAACGTCTTCCAACCCCGCGATCATCCTTAGCAGCGTCGATTTCCCACATCCTGATGGGCCGACAAAAACGACGAATTCTCCTTCCTGAATATCAAGATTAAGATTTTTGGAGATGACTGTTTCACCATATGATTTAGATACATTGCGGAATGTGATGCTAGACATTTGTTCCCTCCCTCGGATTTACCGCCTCAGTTTTCTGTTCGTTTCTTATGAGTCTTCGTTTTCTATTTATCGCAGCGAGAAACTTAATGGAAAACTGATGGCTGGATTGTGTATAAAACACCAAGCGCGAAAATCCTCCATTCCATAATTTTTGATGGTGGAGGAGTCAGGAGGACGAGCTTAATGTGATTGAGAAAGGAAGAAGAAAATTGTCAGATAAGATGTGATTTAAATCGCAAAAAAGGGCACCGTCTTGGTATTAAGGTTCTGATTTCAATTGTTTTTGTAAGCAAGTTCACACTCATACAGTATGAGGCGTAGAACAGGGGAGGATGAGTCTTTTTTACATTGATTGCACACTGGTGCCATTTTATCACGATGTAACAAAGATAATTATCTTAAACTAACAAATGAAAAAGGCGGAATGATGACCAAGAAAATTTTAAAAGTAGGGACTCGTACCCTGATGCTTTCCGTTCTAACAACATGTGTATTGTCTGCTTCGGCTTTTGCAAAGCCGGAAGAAGGGAAGTTGGTCATTTGGATCAATGGTGATAAAGGTTATAATGGACTGGCACAGGTTGGTGAGAAATTTGCAAAAGAAACGGGAATTCCTGTCACTGTTGAGCATCCTGACAAGCTGGAAGAGAAATATACCCAGATTGCAGCCAGTGGAGATGGGCCGGATATTATTTTCTGGGCACATGATCGTTTTGGTGGCTATGCCCAGTCAGGATTAGTGGCTGAAATCACGCCTGATAAGTCATTTATTGATAAGCTATTTCCTTTTACATGGGATGCCGTTCGTTATGACGGAAAATTGGTAGGATACCCTGTCGCAGTTGAAGCTCTTTCTCTTATCTACAATAAAGACTTAATTAAATCTCCGCCCAAAACCTGGGAAGAAATCCCTGCCTTAGATAATGAGCTGAAAAAGCAAAATAAAAGCGCAATTATGTTCAATTTGCAGGAACCGTATTTTACTTGGCCGCTGATTGCTGCTGATGGTGGATATGCCTACAAGGCAGAAAACGGGACTTATAATGTTAAAGACAGCGGAGTGAATAATACTGGCTCTAAAGCGGGGCTGACATTTTTGGTTGATTTAGTCAAAAATAAACACCTCAATGCGGATATCGATTACTCCATTGCCGAAGCTGCCTTTAATAAGGGCAAAGCAGCAATGACGATTAATGGTCCCTGGTCATGGGCGAATGTCGATAAAAGTAAGATCAATTACGGTGTTGCACTATTACCAACTTTTAAAGGAAAGCCCTCTAAACCTTTTGTTGGCATTTTAACGGCGGGAATTAATGCGGCCAGTCCTAATAAAGAGTTAGCGAAAGAATTTTTGGAAAATTACCTGCTTACCAATGAAGGATTGGCAACGATGGATAAAGATAAGCCGTTGGGAGCAGTGGCTTTGAAATCCTATCAGGAGATCCTGGCGAAAGATCCGCGTATTGCTGCCACGATGGCAAATGCCCAAAACGGCGAAATTATGCCGAATATCTCCCAAATGAGTAGTTTCTGGTACGCAATGCGTAGTGCTGTGCTTAACACAGTCAGTGGGCGCCAGACAGTAGAGGCTGCTCTCAATGATGCTGAAGCGAGAATGACAAAATAAACGAATGACAGGCTCCTAAGTTTAAGGAGCCTTCGCCCTTATTGTGATAGGTGTTGGATAATCACAATTGTTGGTAACAGGAAGTGCAAGATGTCAGCGACATTAGAAAAAACAGTATGGTGGCAGCATCCTGCCCTGAAATGGTTTGCTGTAGGTTTTTGCCTACTTTTTACAGGTTATCTGGTTGTGCTGATGTATGCACAGGGAGAATACCTGTTTGCTATGGTGACACTGGTATTGTTGGGAAGCGGTATCTATGTTTTTTCCAACCGGAAGGCGTATGTTTGGCGTTATACCTACCCTGGAATTGCTGGAATAGGGATATTTATACTGTTTCCGCTTATTTGTACGATTGCTATTGCTTTTACAAATTATAGCAGTACCAACCAATTGACGTTTGAACGCGCCCAAACGGTATTAATGAGCCGCCATTATCAGACAGGAGAGCCATTTAATTTCAAACTCTATCCGGTATCTGAACAGTGGGTTTTGGCGTTGAGCGTCCCCGATAGCACTCATTCATTGATCTCTGAGCCTTTTTCTCTTGCGGGAACGGAAGAAATTATTCTGCCTCTCCATGAACAGGAGCAAAAATTGGAAGGCAATGCTGCGACGTTGCGTACTATTACTCAGTATCGGCAGGCATTGAACCAACTGGTCGTTGTTCTTCCTGATGGTAGTAAACTGAGAATGAGTTCCTTACGTCAGTTCTCTGCTATAAATCCTCTTTATTCCCTTGATGAAGATGGCGTTACGCTGATCAATAACCAAACGGGTATAAGATACCAGCCGAATATGGAGACGGGGTTCTACCAATCCATTAATGCTAAAGGAGAATGGGATAAGGAAACGTTAAGCCCTGGATTTACTGTTTCTATTGGTTGGAAAAACTTCTTACGGGTGATACAGGATGAAGGTATCCAAAAACCTTTCCTGTCCATTTTTGTTTGGACCGTGGTTTTCTCCCTATTGACAGTGGTATTGACGGTAACATTGGGGATGATTCTCGCTTGTATTGTGCAGTGGGAAGCGCTTAAAGGACGAGCAATTTACCGTGTACTGCTTATTTTGCCCTATGCTGTTCCCTCGTTTATTTCCATTCTGATTTTTAAAGGATTATTTAACCAGAGTTTTGGTGAAATTAATTTGGTGCTAAACGGATTGTTTGGTCTTAAACCGGACTGGTTCACAGATCCGACACTAGCTCGAACTATGTTGATTATTGTAAACATGTGGTTGGGCTATCCCTATATGATGATTCTTTGCATGGGGTTGCTGAAATCTATCCCTGATGATCTTTATGAAGCATCGGCGCTTGATGGTGCAGGGCCATGGCAGAATTTCACCAAAATTACCTTTCCATTATTGATTAAGCCATTGACTCCATTAATGATTGCCAGCTTTGCTTTTAATTTTAATAACTTTGTTCTGGTTCAACTGCTAACTACTGGTAAACCTGATCATATTGGTACATCGACACCGGCGGGTTATACCGATCTTTTGGTGAATTACACCTACCGTATCGCATTTGAAGGTGGTGGTGGACAGGATTTTGGTCTGGCTGCCGCAATTGCAACATTGATCTTCTTATTGGTGGGTGCATTAGCCATCATCAATTTGAAAACTGCCCGCATGAAATTTGATTAAGGAGGAAAGAAAATGGCGATGGTACAACCAAAATCGCAACGATGGCGGGTATGGGGGACACATATATTGATGCTGGCTTTTATTGCCCTGATTTTGTTCCCCTTGCTGATGGTCATTGCAATTTCTTTACGTCCGGGTAATTTTGCTACGGGTAACCTGATCCCAGATACCATTTCATGGGAACACTGGAAGCTGGCATTTGGTTATAGCGTGGAATCTGCTGATGGACACGTTATGCTCCCCCCATTTCCGGTCATGCAATGGCTTTGGAATTCTGTCAAGGTTGCCTTGATTACTGCCACTGGTATTGTGGCATTATCAACGACGTGCGCTTATGCATTTGCTCGAATGCGCTTTCGTGGAAAAAGTACCTTACTCAAAGCGATGTTAATTTTTCAAATGTTTCCGGCGGTACTTTCTTTGGTGGCACTATATGCATTGTTTGATCGATTAGGAGAATATATTCCTTTCCTTGGTCTCAATACCCACGGTGGTGTGATTTTTGCCTATTTGGGTGGAATTGCTTTGCATGTATGGACGATAAAAGGTTATTTCGAAACGATAGATCGTTCTCTGGAAGAAGCCGCTATGTTGGATGGAGCGACATCGTGGCAAATTTTCCGTTTGATACTGTTGCCACTTTCTGTACCTATATTGGCGGTGGTATTTATTTTGTCGTTTATTGGCGTGATCACCGAAGTACCTGTTGCATCTCTGTTATTACGTGATGTGGACAATTACACGCTGGCGGTGGGAATGCAGCAATACCTTCACCCACAGAACTATCTCTGGGGGGATTTTGCTGCGGCGGCTGTGCTTTCTGCTATCCCTATCACGGCAGTTTTCTTACTTGCCCAACGTTGGTTAGTCGGTGGATTAACGTCGGGAGGTGTGAAAGGCTAATCCTCTTCCCCAATCATATTTATCTATACGCATTAAACTTCAAATTGTAATTTACAACACTTTATTAAATCTGATTTCTCCCCGCGAAGCGGGGAGAAATCACACGCATATTGAAATTAGATTGGTATAGATATGATTGGGGGTGTTTCTTGCTACTTGGCTACATATAACTGTGCGCTGAGTCAGTTATTAACCCTGTTTTCGGCACTCTCCAATTGTTTTTAACAAGTCATTGATATGAGCATCCGCAAACATCGTTTCCAACGTGGAAGTCAGTTTTCGTCGCCAGTTGGGATACTCCTCTGTTGTGCCAGGGATATTAACGGGACGTTCCATATCCAGCCAATCTTCAGGTTGTAATCCTAACAAGGCACAGGCGCTATGGGCTATATAGCGGTGTATGCTTTGATTTATAGCATGTGACATCGGATGTTCAGCTGGTGCCTGTGATATCGCTCCCTGCAATGGGAAGAGGGTATCTGTTTTGGGCGATAAATAGCCGTGACGATTTAAACTGGTTAATAACGCTTGCTTGCAGCGTTTGCGTTCCGAATATAAATCAGCAAGAAGAGCTTTATCAGGGTATAAACCGATGGAGTCTCCTAAAGTGAGATCTTCATTTTGCCAGAATCCACGTAAGGTAGGTAAATCATGGGTTGTAATAGTTGCCATTGCTTGCACGGGATATTCATCGGGGGAACGGTATTCACCTTGCTCATTGCGTTCGAAATAAAATACCTTATAGGAATAAACACCTCTGTCCCGTAACTTATCGACAATTTCTGCCGGTACGATCCCCAAATCTTCGCCTATCACCAGGCAATGATTGCGCTGGCTTTCTAATGCCAATATTGCCAGCAGATCGTCAACTGGATAATGGACATAAACGCCTTTATCGGCAGTTTCTCCTTGTGGTATCCACCAGAGTCTGAGCAATGACATCACATGATCGATACGCAATGCACCGCAATGACGCATATTGCTACGCAATAATTCAATGAAAGGTTGATAGGCTTGCGCTTTTAATACATGGGGATTCATTGGCGGTAGCCCCCAGTTTTGTCCCAGAGGTCCCAGAATATCGGGTGGTGCTCCGACGGATGCCTTAGTGCAATAGATGCTTCGGTTACACCAGGTTTCTGAACCCCCTTGCGCTACTCCAACGGCAAGATCACGGTAAATGCCAATTGGCATGTGGTGGGTTTGGCTGGTAGTGAAGCACTCGGCAAGCTGAGTATCAGCCAGCCATTGCAGCCAAAGGAAAAACTCTATCTCCTGTGGATATGAATGGCAGAATGCCTTAACTGCGTCATTTTCTGGTTCACGGTATTCGTCCGGCCATACAGGCCAGCCCCAATAAACATTATTTTCCCCATATAACTTATGGTGTAGGGCATCGTAAGCAGCTTGATAATAAAGATTCTTGCCTCCTTTGGTTACAAACTGTTGGAAAGCGATCTGTTGGGGATCATCGCCAGAACGGTGCTTAAATTGCGGATAAGTCAGACGCAATGCAGCCATTTTTAGAGACATGACTGTGGTGTAATCAACCCATTCCGCCTGGCGGGCTTGCTGGAGTTTGGATTGTGTTTCCGTTGAATGCCACCACTTTTGTGCTTCGATGCTATAACTAAAATCTTCTACTTGGTGCACGGCAATATAGATGATATTGAGCCAGTGGCGAGAAGATGGACTGTAAGGGCTGGCATTTTCCGGCATTGCGGGATATATGGCATGAAGAGGATTTAGGCCAACAAAGGCACCACCACGCTGTGCCAGTTCTTGCAGCATATATCTCAGATCACCAAAATCACCAATTCCCCAGTTATTTTCCGATCGCAGGGTATAAAGCTGGACACAAGCACCCCAAAGTTTTTCCCCACGTGTTATGGCATCGGGTTCGTAACAACGTTCAGGGGCAACAATAAGTTGTATAACGTATTGCCGACAGTCAGTTTCTGGTTTTTCCTCCAATATCAGGTTCAGCGTGTGGTATCCCAAAGGGAGATTGGCGGGCAACGTGAGTTGATGTTGGCAGTGGCCATGAAATATCTCCCCTTGTTCAGTATGTATTTGCCACTGGTAATTATTTGTATCTTCCAGAGGCAAGGTTATCCTTTGTGCCTGAATAACCACCTTAACATTAGGTAGGGGAGAAGCATGTAAATGAGAAACCGGCCTCCCGACCGGTATATCTGTACTCATGGCTTCCAATATTTGATGCCTGATTTCAGCGGGGATCGCCTGGGGTTTTCCATAGGCATTAATATATTCGCTGACAATGCCGGCCTCAGTTGCCAATTCATTGAGGCAGTTTTTTTCCATACTAAACCCTTATTTGGTTTGCCAGATACGTTGTTGATAATCCTGAATAGCGCGATCAGAACTAAAGTTACCCATTCGAGCGGTATTGAGTACAGTACTGTACGTCCAGCCTTGGGTATCGCGATATCGAGCATCAATTTGCTTGTGAGCGTGGCAATAAGAGGCAAAATCAGCCAGAACTAAATAAGGGTCACCACCGTCAGTCAGGCTATGTAACATAAGATCAAATGCGTGCGTATCTCCGTGGCTGAATTCACCCTTAGCAAGGGAACCAAGGATATCTTTCAGATGCTGATCCTGTTGAAGTATATCTTGCGGATTGTAGCCACTGTTTAGTAAAGCCTTAGCCTCTTCTACGGTCTTACCGAAAATAAAGATATGGTCGTTTCCAACTTGTTCGGCTATTTCGACATTCGCGCCGTCCAGTGTCCCAATGGTCAGTGCGCCGTTTAAGGCCAATTTCATGTTACCTGTACCAGAGGCTTCTTTGCCTGCTGTAGAGATTTGTTCTGACACATCGGCTGCCGGGATCATCAATTCCGCAGCGGAAACATTGTAATCGGGGATAAAGGCAATTTTGATGCGATCACGGACAAGCGGATCATGGTTGATTTTTTCGGCGGCATGATTGATGGCAGAGATAATATTTTTCGCCAGATAGTAACCGGGAGCCGCTTTGGCACCAAACAGGAAAACACGAGGATGAATATCCAAGGCCGGATTTTCCTGGATTTGTCGATAAAGTGACAAGATATGGAGTAGGTTCAGATGCTGACGTTTGTATTCATGCAGTCGTTTTATCTGTATATCGAAAATGGCATGGGGATCAATTTTGAGTCCCATGACCTTGTTGACATAGTTGGATAGGCGAATTTTATTGTTTTGCTTAACGGTTCGATAGGTGTCACGGAAGGCAGCATCATCGGCATAAGGTTCGAGCTGTTTTAAGGCGGCAAGATTATTTACCCATTCCTGACTTAATGTTTGGTCAATTAATGAAGAGAGTGCAGGGTTGCACTGTTTTAACCAACGACGTGGAGTTACCCCATTAGTCACATTGTGGAATTTAGTTGGCCACAATTGATGATATTCAGGGAACAGATCGGTCACGATCAAAGATGAATGCAGGGCTGCAACTCCGTTGACGGCAAAGCAAGCGACAACACACAGGTTAGCCATTCTGACTTGATTGTCATGGATAACTGCCAATTTTTCCCAGACTTGTTGGTTATCAGGCCAAATTTGCTCTACGGTTGTTTTAAAGCGTCGGTTAATTTCCTGGATGATGCGATGATGGCGTGGCAGAAGATCACTCATCAATTGTTCATCCCAACGTTCCAAGCCCTCTGGTAGCAAAGTATGGTTGGTATAGGCGAAAGTTTTTCCTGTGATTTCCCATGCGGTTTCCCAACTTAATTGGTATTCATCAAGCAGAAGACGCATCATTTCAGGGATTGCGATAGTGGGGTGGGTATCATTCAGTTGGATAACTTCGTATTGTGCTAGTGCTTCTATTTTTCTCCCTGCCTGTTGGTGGCGGCGCAGAATATCTGCCACGGCACAAGCACACTGAAAATATTGTTGCATCAGGCGCAGTCGCTTACCTGCCTGATGATTATCATTTGGGTAGAGAACTTTGGTCAGGCTGGCGGCTTCAATGCCTTGCTGTTCGGCATGTAGGAACTGCCCATCATTGAAGAGTGACAGATCAAAGGGGTTATCGTATGTGGCCTGCCACAAACGAAGTGGCTGGGTTACGCCGTTGTTATACCCAATCACGGGTAAATTCCAGGCTTCACCAATGAAAGTAAATGCGGGGAGCCACTTTTCATCGCCATCGGCCGTTGTCACGATCTCGCCACCAAAATTGACGCTCACTTTTAATTGCGTGTTATGGCGAAGCCACGGATAGGAGCTACGTTCCCAATCATCAGGCATTTCAATTTGTTGCCCTTTTTTAAAGGATTGGCGGAAAAGACCATACTGATAATTAAGACCATACCCAATAGCAGGTTGGTTGAGTGTCGCCATTGAATCGAGAAAACAGGCAGCTAATCTTCCTAGTCCACCATTACCCAATGCGGGATCGGTTTCTTCTTCCAGCACGTCACTCAAAATGATGCCATATTCTGCCAGATAAGACTGAATATCGTCATACCAACCAAGATTCAATAAGTTGTTGGCTGTCAGTCGGCCTATCAGAAATTCCATCGAGATATAGTTCACGTGGCGTTGGTTGTCACAGGATGGATTAGCATGGCTTTGCTGAGTGGATAGGGGGAGTAATTCAGAGACGGCGGCACTGATAGCCTGCCACCACTGATGTGGCGTCATTTCCTGAGCTGAGTTGAGACCGAAATATTGCCATTGGCGTGTGAGCGCGGCCTGAAATAAGGCTTTATCGAGTTTCGGGTTTTTATCTAATGCAGATGTTTTCAATGTAGATAGTTGCATGGCGTTGCATCCTGTCACTAACTGAGGAAAGTTTGGTGAATTATTTACAGGGATATGCTGAAGGTTAGTGGCTTGGGAAACATCATCCCGTGAAAATATTCGCGGGGGAGGAGCGCAAGGGCGTAGCTATTTCTTTCGAGCTTTTTCGCAATTTCATAGAAAAATAGCAAGGTTGCAAGCAAAGAATGTGACAAGGTGCAATTTAACACAATGAAATTAATCAACTTGTTTGCAAAAGATGGGCGTTTCTCTACATTTGTTGGTCGTAAAGGAATGTTAATGTGTAAGTGACTTAATAGTGTCAAACAGAATTCAGGTATCAGTTTTATACGTATAAAGCTTCAAGTTGCAATTTACAACACGCTATGAAGCCTGATATCTCCCCGCTTCGCGGGGGAGATATCACATGCATCTTGAAGTGAGATTGGTATATTCGTTGCTTTTATGCATTACGTGTGAGGGGAGAAATTTAATGCTTATCCCATCGAAACTCAGTCGCCCTCTTCGACTCAATAATATGGTTATGCGGGAGCGCCTGTTGGAAAAGTTCAATGAAATTCAGGATCATCGACTGGTATTGATAACCAGTCCCGCAGGGTATGGCAAAACGACCTTGATGTCACAATGGGCTGCCGGACAGGAACATCTAGGATGGTATTCTCTTGATGATAGTGATAATCAGCCAGAACGTTTCGCTAGCTATCTGATTGCAGCCATTCAGCAGGCAACGCAGGGACACTGTGTGAAAAGTGAGATATTGGCCCAGAAACATCAATATGCCAGCTTATCTGCACTGTTTGCGCAATTATTTATTGAACTTAGCGAATGGCAGCAACCGATTTTTCTGGTGATCGATGATTATCATCTGATCGTGAATGGGATTATTCATGAAGCAATGCGCTTTTTTCTCCGCCACCAACCCGAAAATTTAACATTAGTGGTTCTGTCACGCCATTTGCCCTCGTTGGGAATTGCCAACTTACGCGTGCGTGAACAGTTATTGGAGATTGATAGCCAGCAGTTGGCTTTTGATTATCAGGAAACCCAGCAATTTTTTGCCAAGCGGTTAGCCAATCCATTGGCGCCTGAACACTGCGAACAGTTATGTAATGACGTTGCTGGGTGGGCAACGGCCTTGCAACTGATTGCCCTTTCTGCCCGTCAATCCGGTAATACGACTGAAAGTTCAGCAAAGCGACTGGCGGGAATTAATGCCAGTCATCTTGCTGATTACCTTGTGGATGAAGTGTTAAACCGAGTGGATCAGAAGACACGGAATTTCTTGTTGCATAGTTCTATTCTGCGTTCCATGAATGATGGGCTGATTAATTGCCTGACGGGAGAGGAAAATGGTCAGCAACGTCTGGAAGACATTGAACGGCAGGGGTTATTTATTCAGCGAATGGATGATTCTGGTGAGTGGTTTTGTTTTCATCCCTTGTTTGCTTCATTTTTGCGCCAACGTTGCCAATGGGAAATGGCAGCAAAATTGCCCGAATTACATAGAGCAGCCGTGCAAGGATGGCTGATGCAGGGATATCCAGGGGAGGCGATTCATCACGCCCTGGCAGCAGGAGATACTATCTTGTTACGGGATATTTTGTTGCAACATGCCTGGGAGTTATTTAACCACAGTCAACTTTCCCTATTGGGGGAGTGTATGAATGCACTGCCGTATGAACAATTACTGGAAAGCCCTCGCCTGGTACTGTTGCAAGCGTGGTTGGCGCAAAGCCAGCATCGTTACTATGAGGTAAATGCATTATTGAATCAGGCAGAGCAATCACTAAGGCAGAAGCAAATCGCCATAGAGCCGGAATTATTGGCAGAGTTTGATGCTCTGAGAGCGCAAGTGGCGATGAATGATGGGCGCCCCGCAGATGCCGATGTTTTGGCCGAAAAAGCGTTAGCGAACTTACTTCCAAATAATCAATATGGCCGTATTGTGGCGATGTCAGTAAAAGGAGAGGTTTTGCATTGCCATGGTCAGTTGGTCAGCGCATTGGCATTAATGAAGCAAACGGAGCAGCTTGCCCGCCTTTGTCATGTTTATCACTATGCTTTATGGGCGTTATTGCAACAAAGTGAAATTTTACTGGCACAAGGTTATTTGCAAGCGGCTTATGATACCCAGTCCCATGCTTTTGATTTAATCCGTGAACAGCACCTGGAGCAGTTGCCGATGCATGAGTTTCTATTGAGGATCCGTTCACAACTTTTATGGTGTTGGGCTCGTATTGATGACTCAGAAGAGGCCGCGCGTCAAGGGTTGGAAGTGTTGGCCAATTACCAGCCACAGCAGCAATTACAATGTCTTACCCAACTGGCGAAATGCTCTTTAGTTCGGGGTGATATTGATAACGCTCGCCGTTACTTAACCCGTTGTGAAAATTTACTGAGTAATGGACAGTATCACCGCGATTGGCGAACAAATACTGACGAGTTGCGTGTCATTATTTGGCAGATTCTGGAAGATAGTGATTCCTTGACTCAATGGTTGGTACAGGCAGAACGACCAGAGAGCTTTTGTAACCATTTCAATCAAAATCAATGGCGCAACATTGCACGGGCTAAAATCTTACTGGATCAGCATGAGGAAGCTGAATCTATTCTGGTGAAACTAAATGAATATGCCAGAAAATTGGCATTGGTCAGCGATTTGAATCGTAATCTGCTGTTGTGTAATTTGCTTTATTGGCAGCTTGGACGTAAGGCAGAGGCTCAGGATGTTTTGATGGAAGCCTTGAATTTGGCTAACTGTACAGGCTTCATCAGCCATTTTGTTATTGAAGGTGAGTTGATGGCGTTGCAATTGCGCCAGCTTATTCAACTGAATATCTTGCCTGAAATGGAACAACATAGAGCACAGCGTATTCTTCGGGAAATCAATCGACAGCATCGGCATAAATTTGCCCATTTTGATGAAACGTTTGTAGAACAATTGCTCACTCATCCTGACGTACCTGAGCTTATTCGTAATAGTCCACTTACTCAGCGTGAATGGCAGGTGCTAGGGTTAATTTATTCTGGTTACAGCAATGATCAAATTGCTACAGAACTGGATGTCGCAGCGACCACGATAAAAACGCATATACGTAATTTATATCAAAAAATGGGAATTGCTCATCGACAAGAGGCGATTCAGCAGGCCCAGAAATTAATGCGAATGATGGGATTAGGGGTTTAATTATTAATTTCTAAATGTAATTTGTCCTGCATTTAATATAATCAATAGATATTAATGAATAACTATATGATTTTTCAAATTTAAATTAAATTTTAAATTTGCTTAATATTTTTTATGGTATTTTCGTGATCGAAATAAAATTTGGATGTGCTTAATCTAGTCTCATCACAGTAAGTAGGGTTTTTCGTTGTTTTATATAACGAGTCGTTTAATGTAACTAATAGTGGTGAGGCATTATGGAAAACAAAAACCATCTTGAAAGCATGCTTTCTCGTTTTATCGGTCATGGCCCTTATTTGATCATTGATGGTGAAAAATATATTGACGCGGCATCGGGAACTTTTAATTTGCCGCTCGGCTATACAAATCATCGGATTGCAGAAAAACTGAAACAACAGATTGATAGATGTACACATTTAAGCTCGGCTTATACACGTGAAATGTCGCAATATATTTTAAGTAAATTAATTAAATATACACCTAAAGGTGTTGATCGCATCTGGCTGCGAGATGTTTCTGGATCGGGGGCCGTTGAATGTGCTATCCGCATAGCGCAAAAATCAACGGGACGCTCAGGCGTTATTTCACTTTTCCTTGCTCATCATGGGCAATCTCTTGCTACAGCTCAAATTTCTGGCAATGCATTCAGAATTAAAGACTTCCATATAAATATTGATGGTTCAATAAAAATTCCTACGCCAGCCAGTGTCCTGGCAGGGCAATCGCAGCCGAGCGAAGAACAATTTGTCGATTTAGAACAGTTTATTCAATTAGGCTCTAATGACAATATTGCATGTCTGATTATTGAACCGATTCAGGGGAATGGTGGCAACATGGTTTTCCCTGTGGCTTTCTACCGGAAGCTTAGAGAAATCTGTCACCAGCATGGCATTATCATTATTGCGGATGAAGTACAAACAGGTTTTGGCCGTACAGGTACGTTCTTCGCATCGACGGGTTATGCCAAAGAATTGGAACCAGATATCATCGTCTTTGCCAAAGGTGCAGGGGGTGTCGGTATTCCAACAGGGGGGGTATTGATGCGTCATTCACTGGATATCCTGGAATCATTCGAACATTCCAGTACCTCTGGTGCTAACCCGCTCTCTTTAGTTGCCCTCAATGAAATCATCGACATTATTGAAGATGATCACGTTTTGGAAAATGTGCAGCAAAATGAAGCCTATCTGCGTGATGGTTTATTGAAATTACAGGAGCAATATCCCGAAATCACGGGAGTGAGAGGTGTGGGATATATGTATGGTTTTGATACACCAAACCCAGATTTTGCAGCGCAGGTGATTGCTACTGCTAACCGTCATCACTTGATCTTGCGTGGCTCTCGTTATGGTAAAGGCAAGGCAATCAAAGTTCGCCCACCACTGATTTGTACACAGGAGCATTTGGCAGAAATTCTCCATAAACTGGAACTGACTTTCTCAGAATTAACCACTCTCGCACAGGTACATAAGGAGGCGGTATCATGTTAGCACTTAAATATCATCAAACCTGGGATGTTGAAATCCAGCGAGTTGAACCTTTATCTTGCACTGAACCCGATGATGTTGTCGTTGATATTGCAGTGTGTGGTATTTGTGGCACGGATGTGGGCATTATCACGGGTGCTTATCCTGTTGCAATTTCAGGAACCACTTTGGGGCATGAAACCACTGGCGTGGTATCCCAAATTGGCAGTGGTGTTACTCAATTTCAGGTGGGTGATCGTGTTGTTGTTAACCCAACTTACTTTTGTGGGCATTGCCGCATGTGTCAGACGGGTAGTCCTAACCATTGTGAGAGAAAACTGGGAACAGAAGCCGGAGTTTCTTATGATGGCGCGTTCGCAGAGCAATATTTGGCAAAAGAAAATTTGCTTATCAAGCTGGATGATCATGTCAGTATGGAGGAAGCCTCACTGACTGAACCACTAAGCTGCACAATAACTGGCGTGGATAAGCTGGGGATCTCTCATACTAATATTCGTGCGGCAGTGGCAGGTGCTGGCCCGATGGGGATGCTGTACATTTGGGCGTTGCATGAGCGGGGTGTAAAAGCCTTTATGGTCGAAAAGAATGAAAACCGAATTCAGTTTGCAAGAGATAATTTGCCGCCGGAATGCCGGTTGTATTCTGACTTTAATGAAGCATTAATGCAGGAATATGGTGATACGTCAGCCCTGATTGATTTATGTGTGGATACGACGGGGCAATTGACTGAATATATTTTTGATCATCTGGCACCGGGTGGAAAATTATTAAATGTTGCGCTGAAAGATAAACATGCCAATTTGGATATTATGAGAATTGCAGATAAAAGTCTTTCAATAATAGGTTCCATTGATTCCCTGAATAATAGTTTTGAACGTGCCTATGCCATGATCCGGGATGGTGTAATCCCTGTTAAGCGTTTTATCAGCCAGATTTTTGATTTCAAAGATTACCAGCAAGCTTTTCTGACTGTCGGTTGTGATATTGCATCGAAAACACAAGTTCCTCTCAGTGCACCAAACTGCAAGGTATTAATTCGTATTTCTGATCTAAAATAATGGATTATTTTGAAGGACGACTTCGATGAATAGATGCAATGTTATTTTTGATATCGACGGAGTTATTGTCGATAGTGAACAACTGCATTTTGATGTATTGCTTGATGTCTTAAGTAATGAATTAGGAGAACAGGCACCTACTCAAATAAGTAATATCCAACCTCAGCAATTAATTGGACTAAGTTTGGTGGAAACCTTAGATAAAGTTGGTGTTCCTCCCGCAATGCATCAAGATATTACCGAGAAAATTATTTCGCGTTACCAGGAAAAATTGTCTATACGCTATTTGCGTCCCGGAGTTACTGATTTAATTGCCGCCTTACAACAAGATGGCACTAAATTTGGATTTGTTTCTACCGCGCCACGTAATGTGTGTCTGGCCAATCTTAGTTTGTTGGATCTCCATGAACCACCGGCTTTGATTTCTGGCGATGATGTGGAAAGAACTAAACCCTTCCCTGATCCTTATTTGGCTATGCTGAAATTGAAAAAGATGGATGTTCAGCAAACGTTGGTGATTGAAGATACCGATTTGGGGATCGCGGCGGCAAAGCAGGCGGGTATTCCGTGGATATATGCCTGGCCCCATGCATTGTCAGTAGCAGAGCAGTATGAACAGGCTTCCTGTGTTATTGAGAAATTAATGGATATTCCCCAGTTTTCAGGAACAAATATAAAGTGATTTTTTATTGAAGACCACTATTTGGCGCTTTCCGCCAGAACGGGTGGAAAGCGTTGTTTTAAAGGGTGTGGTTTGAAGGAATAGTTTGGAGGAGTCAAATTGTCTGAAGAATATGCAGTCTCTTCAATAAAGCAGCCTATCATGGCAACGCGAATTTCGTTTTTTATTGCAGGATTCAGTATTGCGAGCTGGGCGCCGTTGATCCCATTGGTGAAGGAACGACTGGGTCTGGATGATGGTTCAATGGGGCTTCTGATACTGGTGTTTGGTATTGGTTCTTTCATTATGATGCCAATAGCGGGAATGTTGGCTACTCGCTTTGGTTGCCGGAAAGTTTTTACCTTTTTTGCCTTGTTAGCTGTTTTGATATTACCAGGGCTAAGTGTGTTCTCAGCCCCGCTGACATTGGCTTGTGCTTTGTTTGTCTTTGGGATGGGAATTGGGGCGACAGATGTGGTGATCAATATCCATGCGGTCAATATTGAGAAAAGAGTACATCAACCGATTATGTCGGGTTTTCACGCATTATTCAGCCTGGGGGGAATTGCGGGAGCCGGTACTGTCAGCCTATTGTTGTTTTTGGGGATCTCACCCTTTCAGGTTACCCTTGCCGTAGGGGTATTCGTTATCCTGTTATTGTTGCCAACATGGAATGGCATGTTGGATAACGCCGAAACGGAGGAAACGCCATTTTTCGCTTTGCCTCGTGGCATTGTTATTCTGATTGGCTCTCTCTGTTTTGTGGTTTACTTGATGGAAGGCTCCATGCTGGATTGGAGCGGGATCTTATTAAGTAGTGTGCATAATATGAGTAGCCATCAGGCGGGTTTTGGTTATACGCTGTTTGCCATCACCATGACTGCGGGGCGATTTTTGGGTGATAAAATTATTGCAGCATGTGGATATCGGCGCGTATTTTTAGGCAGCGCGATTTTGGCGACGTCAGGTTTTGTCCTGATCTATCTGGCAACCAACACGATCCAATTGGGAATTTCTTTCCTGATGATTGGGGCGGGATTATCCAATTTGGCGCCAATGTTTTTCACTGCTTCAGGCCAGCAGAAGGTGATGCCTGATGCGTTGGCAGTTTCTGCCGTTTCTACGATGGGATATTCAGGGATTTTGCTTGGGCCGGCAATTATTGGTGGTTTGGCACATCAGGTAACATTACATGGTGCTTTTGCCTGTATTGCTGTGCTTTCCCTTTCATTGTTAGCGGGATATGGTTTGATTAATCCCACCAGAAAATAACAGGGTAAATATTGATGAATTTGCAGCAATGCCATTGGTTGAATGAACCTGCTTTATGGCGGTGTCAGGATAATGAACTTCATGTCACGACAGACAATAAAACCGATTTCTGGCGTGATACATGGTATGGTTTTCAGCGTCATAGTGGTCATGTATTTGGTGGCTATGTTGATGATTTTAAACTTGAAGAAGGTTTTACTTTCCAGTTTTGTATCGAAGGCCAGTTTGAACAATTATATGATCAGGCTGGTGTTATGTTGTTGGTGGATGAGCAACATTGGCTAAAAGCGGGCGTTGAACATTCTGATGGACAGGCAACTATCGGCAGTGTATTGACAAATGGCTGTTCTGACTGGGCTATGGGGATCTTTCCCGGTAATCCAGAAAAGTTTTGGCTACGGCTGACTTACCATGATGGGGCTATCAGGTTGCAGTATTCTACAGATGGGGCGACATGGCCGTTACTGAGATTGTCTCCTTTTACCGTTGACAGTCAGCGGATTTTTGTCGGGGCGATGTGTTGCTCACCAGAACGTGAAGGATTGCAGGTGAGGTTTTCCGATTTTAGTCTCACGTCATCGTTGAAAAAACACCTGCATGATTTAAGTTAGCTTTCTATTCGTTATAACCATAATGTGCATTTTCCTGCACATTAATGGTTCTTTTGCCTATATATGGTCATATTTTTGCATCTTATAAGAAGGTATGCCGCGATTGCAGCATACCCAAATACCTAAAATTATCGACCTAGATAATTGTCCCAGTCTTTCCAGACGGGCTGTAAACCCGATTTAATCAAAGATTCAGCAACCTGAAAAACAGAACGATTGTCGTGGGGTGCGAATTGTTCCAACTCGTGGTGCTCATCGGCATAACCGCCTGGCTGGGTTTTTGAACCTGCACTGATATTGTTGATCGCGAGAGGGACAACGTGATCACGGAAAAAGGGGGATTCACGAGTGGACAGGGACAGCTCTACATCCGGTGCCAATAGGCGAAAAGCGCAAATCAGTTGTACCAGTTCAGCTTCATTCATTAAAGAAGCGGGTTCTATGCCACCTGTACAGGGGCGCAGGCGTGGAAAAGAGATGGAGTAACGGCTTTTCCAGAACTGTTTTTGCAGGAAAAAAAGGTGCTCAGCCACCATATAACAATCTGCTCGCCAATTGTGGGATAACCCAATCAAGGCGCCTAGCCCAATCTTGTCAATTCCCGCCCGACCAAGGCGTTCCGGCGTTTCTAATCGCCAATGAAAATCCTGTTTTTTGCCTTTCAAATGATGCAGTTGATAACTGGGTTGATGATAGGTTTCCTGATAGACCATCACGCCATCCAATCCCAATGTTTTCAGTTCAGCATATTCCTCTTGTGCCAGTGGCTGGACCTCCATTGAGACAGAGCTGAAATGGCGGCGGATCAGGGGAAGGTAGCGACGAAAATAATCCATGCCAACTTTGTTTTGGTGTTCCCCTGTGACCAACAGAATATGCTCAAATCCCCGTTTTTTCAGCGCGAGGCATTCCGTCTCAATCTCCTGTTCATTGAGTGTCTTGCGCTTAATGTGATTGCTCATGGAGAAACCACAATAAGTACAGTCGTTGGCACATAGATTGGAAAGGTAGAGTGGGATAAAAAATCCCACGGTATTACCAAAACGCTGGCGAGTCAGTTGTTGTGCACGTTGGGCGAGCGGTTCAAGATAAGGCAGTGCAGCCGGAGAGAGCAGGGCCATAAAGTCATCCAGCGTCAAGCGCACATTGTTTATTGCACGTTCAATGTCCCGTGATGTTTTACTGTTGATGCGTAGGGTGATGTCATCCCAATCCAGTTGTTGCCAGTGTTGGCTGAATGTTCGGTTTGTCATAGTACCCCCAGAAAATCGGTCAGTGGGCTGGAAGCCTCAGCATGGGATTTCTGGCTGGCAACGCCTGCCTGATGTGAAAGTTCGCCGGCTTCAATGGCAGCTTTGAATGCCTGCGCCATCTTAACGGGATTGCGGGCAACAGCGATGGCGGTATTAACCAGCACAGCATCCGCCCCCATTTCGATAGCGGCCAGCGCATGGCTCGGTGCGCCGATCCCGGCATCTACAACAACGGGCACGTTAGCCTGTTCGATGATGATTTGTAAAAAATCGCGAGTCAGTAATCCCTTATTGGAGCCAATAGGGGCGCCCAATGGCATCACGGCAGCGCAGCCGACTTCTTCCAAGCGGCGGCACAGGACAGGATCAGCGCCGCAATAGGGCAGAACAATAAATCCTTCTTTAACTAGCTGTTCCGCCCCTTTTAATGTCTCAACGGGATCGGGCAGCAGGTATTTTACATCGGGGTGGATCTCCAATTTTATCCAGTGAGTTCCCAATGCTTCCCGTGCCAGGCGAGCGGCGAAAATAGCTTCTTCCGCTGTTTTGGCGCCAGAGGTATTGGGTAGCAGTTTGACACCCAACTGTTGCAATGGGGCAAGAATGCCATCGTCATTATTGCCGTGGAGATCGAGGCGTTTCATTGCCATTGTGACCAGTTGGCTGCCAGAGGCGCGGATCGCGTCGATCATTAATCCTGCATTGGCAAATTTGCCTGTTCCGGTAAATAAACGGGATTGGAAGATGGTATCTGCAATTTTTAACATAAATTAACCTCCGGCAATATCAGCCACCCGCAATGGCCTGAAACAGCAAGATAGTATCCCCGTCATTAATCTGATGGGTTTGCCATTCTGAACGCGGAATAATGGTTTGATTGATAGCCAACGCAGTGCCTGATTGCGGGCGTTCTATATGTTCCAGCAATTGATGTTCCAGAAATTGTTGCACCGTCATGGGCGCGTTCAGTGTCACTGGTTGATCGTTGACGATAATGTTCATGCGACTTCTTTTCCTAACCGTTTTTTATCGGTTTGTCTGGTAGTGCTACAAATTGGGCACTGTGATGAACGGGTAAGCTGTAATGTGCTCCAGCTTTGCTGTTTGCCATCAAACAGCCGGAGTTTTCCGTTTAAGGGAGAAGAAAGACCCGCCAGCATTTTTATGGCTTCCAGTGATTGCAAGGTGCCGATGACTCCAACAATAGGGCCTAAGATACCGGCTGTCCGACAATTTCGGTGGGGTTCTTCTTGGTTAGGATAGAGGCAGGCATAGCAACCGTGCTGGTAAGGGGGAGTCAATACCATTAATTGTCCACTAAAGCCGACGGCACTGCCGCTGATAAGTGGTTTGTTTTCTGCAATACAGGCGGCATTGATGGCATGGCGAGTTGCCATGTTGTCACAGCAATCTAATACCAGATCGACTTGACTGACAGCATTAACCAAAGATTCACGATCTTGCCGCTCAGCGAGGGCTGTGATATTGATTTGCGGGTTTAACTCAGCCAGTTGTTTTGCGGCTAATTGGGCTTTGTTGGCCGGAATATCTGCGGTGCGATAGATAATCTGGCGTTGCAGGTTTGAGATATGCAACTTGTCATCATCTGCCAGATAAAGGTTTCCCACCCCTGCTGCCGCGAGATAGAGCGCAGCCGGTGATCCTAATCCACCCAAACCGACAACCAATACCTTGCTGGCTTTTAATTTCTCTTGCCCTTCAGAACCAATGTCTTCCAGCAGTAATTGGCGACTGTAACGCATAAATTCTTGATCGTTTAACATAAAAGCCTCCGATCTTGCCCTTCAACCAGATGAAGTAGCCTGGCTGTTGCCTGTCGCCAATCTTTCGCTTTTGTAATGGCACTGACCAGTGCCACACCACCGACTCCCGTTGCCACCACATCAGGCACTCTTTCCAGAGAAATACCGCCAATGGCGACGGTAGGATATTCTGGGGTGATCTCGACCTGATGTTTGAGTGCGGCAAGTCCTTGTGGTGACGAGGGCATCTCTTTCGTGGTAGTGGGAAAAATATGCCCTAGTGCGATATAAGAGGGGCGCAGGGATTTTGCCCGCGCCAGTTCTTGTTGATCGTGGGTCGAAATGCCCAGACGCAACCCAGCGTGCTGGATGGCATTGAGATCGGCGATATCAAGGTCTTCCTGTCCCAAATGAACGCCATAGGCATGATGCTTGATCGCCAGACGCCAGTAATCATTAATGAATAATCGGGCATTATATTGGTGACCGAGGGCAATGGCAGATTGAATAGCTTTCTCTACCTGTTCTTCCGGCTGATCTTTGATGCGCAATTGCAGGGTTTTGACTCCAGCTTCCAGTAACCGCTCAATCCACATGAGGGAATCCACTACCGGATAAAGCCCCAAGCGGTGCACTGTGGGGGCAAAGGGGAGTTGTGGCAGCGTTGAGATATCAGGCTGATTTTTCACGCGTCACCTCCTCAGCACTGTGATAGAGTTCGCTGCCACGCGAACGGAAGGCTTCTGACATCTGTTCCATACCGGCTTCCTGTTCCAGTTTTGCTGCATAGTCGCGCACATCTTGTGTGATTTTCATTGAGCAGAACTTTGGCCCACACATGGAACAGAAGTGGGCAACTTTGCCGGATTCCTGCGGTAAAGTTTCATCGTGATAGGCGCGGGCGGTATCAGGATCAAGTGCCAGATTAAATTGATCTTCCCAGCGGAATTCAAATCGCGCCTTCGACATAGCATTGTCACGGATTTGTGCACCCGGATGGCCTTTGGCAAGATCTGCCGCATGGGCTGCGATTTTGTAAGTAATCAGGCCCTGTTTGACATCTTCCTTGTTGGGCAGGCCGAGGTGCTCTTTGGGGGTGACATAACACAACATGGCACAGCCAAACCAGCCAATCATGGCGGCGCCAATGCCAGAGGTGAAATGGTCATAACCTGGGGCAATATCGGTCGTCAATGGCCCTAAAGTATAAAATGGGGCTTCGTGGCAATGTTCCAGCTCTTCCGTCATATTACGGCGGATAAGTTGCATTGGGATATGCCCAGGACCTTCAATCATGACCTGAACATCGTATTCCCATGCGATCTTGGTTAGTTCACCAAGGGTATGCAGTTCGGCAAATTGGGCTTCGTCATTGGCATCCTGAATTGAGCCAGGACGCAATCCATCCCCTAAAGAGAGGGAAACATCATAGGCCGCGCAAATTTCACAAATTCCACGAAAGTGGGTATAGAGGAAATTTTCTTGATGATGGGAAAGGCACCATTTCGCCATAATTGAGCCGCCACGGGAAACAATGCCAGTCAGACGTTTGGCGGTCATCGGTACATAACGCAGCAGTACACCAGCATGGATAGTGAAATAATCCACCCCTTGCTCGGCCTGTTCCAGTAAGGTATCGCGGAACATTTCCCATGTCAGGTTTTCTGCAATGCCGTTGACCTTTTCCAGTGCCTGATAAATCGGCACAGTCCCAATGGGAACCGGACTATTGCGCAAGATCCACTCGCGGGTTTCGTGAATGTAGCGTCCGGTGGAGAGATCCATCACGGTATCTGCACCCCAGCGGGTAGACCAAATCAGCTTTTCCACCTCTTCTTCAATGGAGGATGTGACGGAGGAGTTACCGATATTAGCATTGACTTTTACCAGAAAATTGCGACCAATAATCATCGGCTCAGATTCAGGATGATTAATATTGGCGGGAATAATCGCGCGGCCGGCAGCAACTTCCTGGCGGACGAATTCGGGGGTAATGTTTTCCGGTAAGTTGGCACCGAAACTTTGCCCTGCATGTTGCTGGCGCAAGACTTCACTACGAATGCGTTCGCGCCCCATATTTTCACGCAATGCGATAAATTCCATTTCGGGTGTCACGATCCCCTGGCGTGCATAGTGCAATTGGGTGACTCGCTTGCCATGCCTAGCTTTCAGTGGATGCGGGCGATAGTGAAAACGCAGGTGATCTAATCCGGCATCGGCAAGGCGTTGTTGGGTAAAATCGGAACTGAGGATTGAAACAGGTTCGGTATCATTGCGTTCATCAATCCACGGTTGGCGGATCTTAGACAACCCCTTCCTTACATCCAGTATGGCAGCAGGATCGCCATAAGAGCCGGAAGTGTCATAAACGGGAACCGGTTCGTTTGCCTCAAATTGGGGATTTTCTTTCGTGCCCCCAATAAATGTGGGAGAAAGTTGGATCTCACGCATAGGAACCTGAATATCTTGACGTGAGCCTTCAAGGTAAATGCGTTTTGAGTTGGGAAAAGTAACCCCTTGAATGGAATGGATAAACGCTTGTGCCGCATCTCGTTGAGCCTTACGTGGCCGTGCTGGATGGGCTTTAGGCGAGATATCAGCCGTTGGAATAACAGTATTCGAAATAACGATATTGTTGGACTTAGACATAGCAAATTCCTGACCGTGTTATCGCCTGTCTCATTGTTGATCAGGCTTAAGTTGAGAAAATTGCTTGTCTGGAGCTCGCAGGGAGTAATGGTTGGTGCTGATTAATATCTGTACATGTAATGTATAGATGTACGATTGTTGGCAGCGGGGGATTACTCTTGTTCCCTTCGCGGGTATTAGCCCGATCAGGTTCTGCGGATCCCGAATTAACGGTCTCAGCCTGTGTCCATCGTGATATACGTTGAACGCTAGGCACTCCGACAAGAAAAAAACACCCCAAAGTATAAAGGGGATTGTGAAAACTACAACCCCGTTTTTGGGAGCATGTGTTTATTACTGTGACGCCCATTTAAGAAGAGTATTTGCCAGTGCGGTTAATATAATGAGATTGAAGACGTTATATACCCATCTCACTTCAAGATGCATATTGTTTCTCCCCGCTTCGCGGGGAGAAACAATGAGTTATGTTGTCTTATAATGAGCAACTTGAAAGGTAAAGCGTATAAATCACATAACCCATGATGGAACAGATTATGCAACAAAAACTGACAGGTGGAGAACAAGGCTGGTGGATTGTCAGTCTCGAAAATCGCGTTTGGCTCCCGCAAGGAGAGTTACCTTTAGGTACGGCCAGTCAATGGTCCTTACAAGGCCATATGGCAAAACCGATTGGTGAGTGGTTGGGGGAAACGGTCTGGCTGGTGCGTCATAAAATGGCTTCAGATATGTCCTCTCCCCGTTTAATTGCTGATCGGGATGCTAAGTTATTTCAGTTGGTTGGGCGCGGTGTTCAACTGGCTGAATTTTATCGTTCACATCATTATTGTGGTTACTGTGGTCATGAGATGCAGCATAGTCAGCATGAATGGGCCTGTTTGTGCAACCACTGCCATGAACATTACTATCCACAAATTGCGCCCAGCATCATTGTCGGTATTCGCCGTGATGACCATATCTTGCTGGCACAACACCAGCGTCACCGTAATGGGATCCATACCGTGCTGGCCGGGTTTGTTGAAGTGGGGGAAACTCTGGAGGAAGCTGTGCATCGTGAAGTGATGGAAGAGAGCGGAATTAAGATCCGTAACTTGCGTTATGTCGCCTCCCAGCCGTGGCCTTTTCCAAATTCATTGATGGTGGGTTTTCTGGCCGATTATGAGAGCGGTGAAATCAATATTGATCCCGTCGAACTTATTAGTGCAGATTGGCACCGTTATGATCACCTTCCCTTGATTCCTCCCCCTGATACGATTGCCCGCCGTTTAATTGAAGATACAGTTGCGTTATGCCGACATCAATAATCATCACGTTATTGGCGGTTATGTCAGAAGTTCAAATTTAGGCATGTTAAACTGCACCGGTTTTCTCGTGTGTTTGTCGTGCATAAATTAATCAAGGGAGCTTGTCATGAATGAGTTGAAAAACGACCGCTATCTGCGTGCCTTATTGCGTCAGCCCGTCGATATCACACCGGTATGGATGATGCGTCAGGCTGGTCGATATTTACCTGAATATAAAGCTACGCGTCAGGCGGCGGGAGATTTCATCTCGTTATGTAAAAACACCGAATTGGCTTGTGAAGTCACTCTCCAGCCCTTACGTCGCTTTCCGCTGGATGCAGCTATCCTGTTTTCTGATATTTTGACTATTCCTGATGCGATGGGATTAGGGCTGTATTTTGAAACTGGAGAAGGGCCACGTTTTCATTCTCCGATTCAGAATCATGCTGATGTAGAAAAATTGCCTGTGCCTGATCCCGAACTGGAGTTAGGCTATGTTATGGATGCCGTGCGGGCTATTCGTAAGGCATTGGCAGGGCAAGTCCCTTTGATCGGTTTTTCTGGTAGCCCGTGGACATTGGCCACTTATATGGTTGAAGGCGGTAGCAGCAAGGCTTTCACCAAAATTAAGGCCATGATGTATACAGAGCCTGCTACCTTGCATATGTTACTGGATAAATTGGCAAACAGCGTTATTCTATATCTGAATGCGCAAATAAAAGCCGGTGCTCAATCTGTCATGATTTTCGATACTTGGGGTGGGGTTTTGTCCCATCGCGATTATCTGGCGTTTTCCCTGCAATATATGCATAAAATTGTTGATGGTTTGATCCGCGAACATGAAGGACGTCGTGTGCCGGTTACCCTGTTTACCAAAGGGGGAGGGCAGTGGCTTGAAGCGATGGCGGCGACAGGATGTGATGCGCTGGGTTTGGATTGGACAACGAATATGGCTGATGCGCGTCGGCGTGTTGGAGATAAGGTCGCTTTGCAGGGTAATATGGATCCGTCCATGCTATATGCCCCGCCAGCGCGAATTGAAGAAGAAGTTTCGACAATTTTGCAGGATTTTGGTGTGGGTAGTGGGCATGTTTTCAATTTGGGGCACGGTATTCATCAGGATGTTCCGCCAGAGCACGCAGGTGCATTTGTCGAAGCTGTACATAGACTTTCAGTAAAATACCACCAATGATTTTATGATTGATACAAAGGCATTACGTCAAGAACAGAGAGAGAAATCACAGCTGGTTATCCGCCATGATGTTTTTTCCGCATCTTTTACGCCAAGGTTCATTGCGGGTGCTGATGTTGGATTTGAAAAAAGCGGTACGGTGACGCGTGCCGCTATTGCGGTATTGCAATATCCCTCACTAGAATTGGTCGAGTACCAAATTGCCAGAATTGATACAGTACTTCCCTATATCCCCGGTTTGCTCTCATTTCGTGAATATCCTGCACTGATAGCTGCATGGCAAAAATTAAGTTTGCGGCCTGATTTGGTCATGGTGGATGGTCAGGGTATTGCCCATCCTCGGCGTTTTGGTATCGCCAGCCATTTTGGTGTCTTAGTGGATGTTCCCACCATTGGGGTGGCAAAAAGTCGTTTGTGTGGTGAACATATACCGGTAGGTGAGGTTCTGGGTGATCGTCAGCCATTAATAGATCACGGTGAACAGATTGGTGTCGTATTGAGGAGCAAAAAAAGATGCAATCCGCTCTATATTTCTCTTGGACATAAGATCAGTATTGATAGTGCGGTATTCTGGGTTGAGCAGTGTATAAGGGGATATAAACTGCCTGAACCCACCCGTTGGGCGGACGGGATTGCTTCAAATAGGGCGTTTTTTGAGCAAACAATGCAGAAAAATCTATAATTGTGGCGGAAAAGTGTGGATATTCTTGATTTTCAGGTAAACTTCGACGCAAATTAGGCATTATGAGTAACGACCAATGTTAAGAAACCCGATCCACCTGCGGTTGGAGAAACTCGAAAGTTGGCAACATTTGACTTTTATGGCTAGTCTATGTGAGCGGATGTATCCAAATTATCAGGCATTTTGTCTCCAAAGCGGATTTGCAGACCCTGTACAATATCGACGCATTTTGGATCTTGTGTGGGAAATTTTGGTCGTTAAAGATGTAAAAGTGAATTTTGATAATCAGCTGGAAAAATTGGAAACCATTATCCCATCATCAGAAGATTATGATATTTATGGTGTGTATCCAGCGATTGATGCGTGCATTGCATTGAGTGAAGTAATTCATTCTCGTCTGAATGGCTCGACGTTAGAGTATGCAATAACCGTCAGTGAAACATCCGTCCGTACTGTTGCGATGCTAGAAATGACGCAGGCCGGTAGGGAAATGACTGAGGATGAGTTAAAAGTATTACCTGCCATTGAGGAAGAGTGGGACATTCAATGGGAGATTTACCGTTTGTTGGCAAATTGCGAAGAACGGGACATCGAATTGATTAAAGGATTAAAGGCTGATCTCCGTGAGGCGGGGGTTAGCAATATCGGTATAAATTTGGCGCAATAACTTATAAAACGTGACTTAGTGCTTGATTTGCCGTATTTAAAGGCTTCACATTTGCCCTCACTCTGTTCTACATTGGGGGGCGAAAAGAAGTGGCTATCGGTGCGTGTATGCAGGGGTGCTGTCAAATCGGCATATCCGTCGCACTCGATGCTTTGCAAACGATAAACACACTGTAAGGATAATCTATGAATAAGACTGAATTAGTTGATGCAATTGCAGCAGGTGCAGACCTGACCAAAACCCAGGCTAAAGCTGCTCTGGAATCAACTCTGAATGCAATCACTGAATCTCTGAAAAACGGTGATGCAGTGCAGTTGGTAGGCTTTGGTACTTTCAAAGTTAATCATCGTGCAGAGCGTACTGGTCGTAACCCACAGACTGGTAAAGAAATTAAAATCGCAGCAGCAAACGTACCTGCTTTCTCCGCTGGTAAAGCACTGAAAGACGCAGTTAAGTAATCGAATTGCAAAAAAAATAAGAGGGGGAAATAAACCCCTTTTGTTGATTCTACAGGGGCTGTTAGCATTAGGGTTCATCTCTTTGCTCAGCGCCTGTTCGATTCAGCCAACAACCCCGCTTTTCAGCGCCAGTGGTTTTGTGACCGATAACGGCGTGATTCGTTTATGGCGTTTAAACGATCAAGACAGTAAGCCTCAGGTTATCATGAGTGTTTACAGCCCCTACCACAATAAAGCTCCCCATAATAAAGATACGATTGTGACTTTCTACGAATATCGTCATGGCAGCTTGTGGCAAATTCGCCGCAATGTGTTTGATAATCCACCCATTGTAGAGACATTACGTATTTCTCAGGATAATTCTGTCATTTTCAAGCTACGGCAATTACAAAAACGCAATGAACCGTTGTCCGATGATGATGTGACTCGTCTGAAATTTGACGCTAAGCAGATAGAAAAAATCAGTGACGCTTTAATTGCTGATAAGGTTAAGTTGCTGCAAGGGCATTGGCAGAATGGACGAGTGACCACCTGCTTAGGAAAACAATTATTCATTGAATTTGGGCCTCATGCGCAAAAATGGCTCGAAGAAAGGCAAAGCAATAGCTCCGGTTTACTGACTATTGCATGGTTGGATTCGCCTGAAGGTAAAAAGCTATTGTTGGTCGCCAATGATGATTTTTGTCGTTGGGAACCGACGAAAGATAAGCTGTAATTCTGTTATTTTCGTCGGTTGAGGTTGAGCTATTTCAAACGGGCAATGGCTCGGTAGCCAATATCTTTACGATAAAAGCACCCTTCCCAGTCGATTTGTCCGGCTCTCAGATAGGCTTTTTTCTGGGCCTCTGCGATATCGCAACCTAAGGCAGTAACACATAAGACACGCCCGCCCGCGGTGATAATATTTTCATCTTTAAGGGCTGTCCCTGCGTGGAAGACTTTTTCATTGGTGTCAGATTCATCGGCATCAGACTTCTCTAACCCACTGATAACGTCACCTTTGGTATAACTGGCCGGATAACCGCCCGCCGCCAGTACAACGCCCAAAGCAGGACGGGCGTCCCATTCAGAGGTTTTTTCACCTAACTGACCTTTAGCTCCGGCAAGACACAGTTCGACCAAATCAGAACGTAGACGCATCATGATAGGTTGGGTTTCGGGATCACCAAAGCGACAGTTAAATTCGATCACTTTCGGTTCACCTTGGTTATCAATCATCAATCCCGCATACAGAAATCCAACGTAGGTATGGCCTTCAGCCGCCATTCCTTCCACTGTGGGGTAAATGATTTTTTCCATCACTCGCTGATGGATCTCATCTGTGACTACCGGAGCGGGGGAGTAAGCCCCCATTCCTCCGGTATTTGGCCCTGTATCACCGTCACCTACGCGCTTGTGATCTTGACTGGTTGCCATCGGAACCACGTTTTTGCCATCCACCATAACAATAAAACTGGCTTCTTCTCCTGCCAGAAATTCTTCAATGACAATACGATGCCCAGCATCACCAAATGCATTACCTGCCAGCATATCTTTGATCGCGTTTTGTGCTTCTTCCAGGGTTGTAGCAACGACTACACCTTTACCGGCAGCTAAACCATCGGCTTTGATAACGATTGGCGCGCCTACTTTTTCCAGATAAGCCAGTGCGGGTTCAATTTCTGTGAAATTTTGGTAGGCCGCTGTAGGTATATGATGGCGGGCAAGAAAATCTTTAGTAAAGGCTTTGGAACCTTCCAATTGCGCGGCCGCTTTTGTCGGGCCGAAAATAGTCAGCCCTGCCTGTTGGAAAGCATCAACTACACCGATAACCAGTGGCGCTTCAGGCCCCACAATGGTTAGGCCAATATCATTATCTTGGGCAAATGCCAGTAACCCTTCAATATCAGTCGCGGCAATGTCCACATTTTCTAAATTAGCTTCCAACGCAGTACCTGCGTTACCTGGTGCGACATATACCTTGTTTGCCAGAGGCGATTGTGCTGCTTTCCAGGCTAATGCATGTTCTCTTCCGCCACTGCCAATAACTAATATGTTCATCTGGAGCTCCTATTAATAAGACATAAGTTGTTAATGGCGAAAATGGCGCATGCCAGTGAAAATCATGGCGATGCCGTGTTCATTGGCAGCGGCAATCACCTCATCATCACGAATGGAGCCACCAGGTTGGATAATACAGCTCACACTTACAGCGGCTGCGGCATCAATACCATCACGGAATGGAAAAAATGCATCTGAAGCCATGGCACAGCCCTGAACTTCCAATCCTTCATCTGCTGCCTTAATGCCGGCGATTTTGGCAGAGTAAACACGGCTCATTTGTCCGGCTCCAATACCAACGGTCATATTATCCTTGGCATAAACAATCGCATTGGATTTGACGAACTTAGCAACTTTCCAGCAAAACAGAGCATCCTGCATTTCTTGTTCCGTTGGCTGACGTTGGGAGACAACAACCAGATCATCGTTTGTCACCATACCTAAATCGCGATCTTGGACCAGCAAACCGCCGTTGACACGTTTGAAATCCAAGCCGGCAACCGGAGAATGCCATTCACCACACGCCAAAACGCGGACATTTTGTTTTGTTGCCAGAATTGGCAGTGCTGCTTCACTAACGGAAGGCGCAATGATGACCTCAACAAATTGACGTTCAATAATGGCCTGAGCGGTGTTGATATCGAGTTCACGGTTGAAGGCTATAATGCCACCGAATGCGGAAGTAGGATCGGTTTTAAAGGCGCGATCGTAGGCGGTATGGATATCAGAACCAATCGCAACGCCACAAGGATTGGCATGTTTGACAATGACACAAGCTGGTTCGGAAAAGCTTTTTACACATTCCAGTGCGGCATCGGTATCTGCGATATTGTTATAAGAAAGTGCCTTACCTTGTAACTGGGCTGCCGTAGCAATTGAAGCTTCTGCGATTTGGTCTTCTATATAGAAAGCGGCATCTTGGTGGCTGTTTTCACCATAACGCATATCCTGCTTTTTAATGAAGTTGAGATTCAGCGTGCGGGGGAAACGTCCTGATGGCTGATCAGTTTCGCCATAATATGGCGGAACCAACTTGCCAAAATAATTGGCAATCATGCTGTCATAAGCGGAGGTATGTTCAAACGCCTTGATGGCTAGATTAAAGCGAGTGGAGTGTGTCAGTGAATTTTGATTGTTGTCCATCTCCTCAATAATTTTGTCGTAATCCTGGCTATTGACAACAATCGCCACATCTTTGTGGTTTTTAGCCGCGGAGCGAACCATTGTTGGGCCGCCAATATCAATATTCTCTACTGCGTCTTCCAGAGAGCAATCGGGTTTCGCTACGGTTTGAGCAAAGGGATAAAGGTTAACAACCACCATATCAATCTGTGAAATCTGGTGTTGTCCCATCACTTCATCATCTAATCCACGCCGACCCAAAATGCCGCCATGAATTTTAGGATGGAGTGTTTTGACACGCCCATCCATCATTTCGGGAAAGCCTGTATAGTCAGAAACCTCGGTGACATTCAATCCTGCTTCGGCCAGCAGACGAGCAGTGCCTCCCGTTGAAAGCAGTTCGACACTGCGATTGGATAAGGCTTTGGCAAATTCAACAACCCCCGCTTTGTCAGAAACACTTAGCAGGGCACGGCGGATTGGACGAAGCTGTTGCATTGGTGTGATCCCTTGAATTTCATAAAACAAGAATGTGCTATTGGGGAAAATCCACTGATTGAGAGAAAAAAATGATTTCTGCAATAACATTTCAAAACAATCTGAAAAAACACTTGGTGATTTTTCCTTCGCAGATTGTAACGAAAACGTTTGCGTGATGCTCGATAAATTTTATCAAAATATCACTTTGTGGATAAATCTGTGCATATGTAGGTATAAAGCAGTGTTTTGCTGTGTAATTCATCAAGCGATAATTATTTCAAAAAAAACTATTGCCAGCGCCGAAAAACTCCCTATAATGCGCCACCACTGACCGACGCTGAGCTGAAACAAGCCGCGAAGGCCGGTGAGAGAAAAGGGAAAATAATCGCTTGACTCTCAAGGCGAAAAGCGTAAGATACGCAGCCTCGCAACCCGGAAGACGCTTCCGGTTGCCAATGCTCTTTAACAAGTTAATCAGACAATCTGTGTGGGCACTCGCAAGAGACTATCGAATTGCCGCAAGGCAAAAAAGATTCAAGTCTTAAAGAGTGACTAAGCAGTTAATTCATTATGAACTAACAGTGAAATTCTTTGAGCATCAAACTTTTAATTGAAGAGTTTGATCATGGCTCAGATTGAACGCTGGCGGCAGGCCTAACACATGCAAGTCGAGCGGCAGCGGGGGAGAGCTTGCTTTCCTGCCGGCGAGCGGCGGACGGGTGAGTAATGTCTGGGGATCTGCCCGAGGGCGGGGGATAACCACTGGAAACGGTGGCTAATACCGCATAATCTCTAAGGAGCAAAGTGGGGGACCTTCGGGCCTCACGCCTTCGGATGAACCCAGATGGGATTAGCTAGTAGGTGGGGTAATGGCTCACCTAGGCGACGATCCCTAGCTGGTCTGAGAGGATGACCAGCCACACTGGGACTGAGACACGGCCCAGACTCCTACGGGAGGCAGCAGTGGGGAATATTGCACAATGGGCGCAAGCCTGATGCAGCCATGCCGCGTGTATGAAGAAGGCCTTCGGGTTGTAAAGTACTTTCAGTGGGGAGGAAGGCACAGGGTCGAATACACCCTGTGATTGACGTTACCCACAGAAGAAGCACCGGCTAACTCCGTGCCAGCAGCCGCGGTAATACGGAGGGTGCAAGCGTTAATCGGAATTACTGGGCGTAAAGCGCACGCAGGCGGTCAATTAAGTTAGATGTGAAATCCCCGGGCTTAACCTGGGAATGGCATCTAAGACTGGTTGGCTAGAGTCTCGTAGAGGGGGGTAGAATTCCACGTGTAGCGGTGAAATGCGTAGAGATGTGGAGGAATACCGGTGGCGAAGGCGGCCCCCTGGACGAAGACTGACGCTCAGGTGCGAAAGCGTGGGGAGCAAACAGGATTAGATACCCTGGTAGTCCACGCTGTAAACGATGTCGATTTGGAGGTTGTGGCCTTGAGCTGTGGCTTCCGGAGCTAACGCGTTAAATCGACCGCCTGGGGAGTACGGTCGCAAGATTAAAACTCAAATGAATTGACGGGGGCCCGCACAAGCGGTGGAGCATGTGGTTTAATTCGATGCAACGCGAAGAACCTTACCTACTCTTGACATCCACGGAATTCTGCAGAGATGCGGAAGTGCCTTCGGGCACCGTGAGACAGGTGCTGCATGGCTGTCGTCAGCTCGTGTTGTGAAATGTTGGGTTAAGTCCCGCAACGAGCGCAACCCTTATCCTTTGTTGCCAGCACTTCGGGTGGGAACTCAAGGGAGACTGCCGGTGATAAACCGGAGGAAGGTGGGGATGACGTCAAGTCATCATGGCCCTTACGAGTAGGGCTACACACGTGCTACAATGGCAGATACAAAGAGAAGCGACCTCGCGAGAGCAAGCGGACCTCATAAAGTCTGTCGTAGTCCGGATTGGAGTCTGCAACTCGACTCCATGAAGTCGGAATCGCTAGTAATCGCAGATCAGCATGCTGCGGTGAATACGTTCCCGGGCCTTGTACACACCGCCCGTCACACCATGGGAGTGGGTTGCAAAAGAAGCAGGTAGCTTAACCTTTTGGAGGGCGCTTGCCACTTTGTGATTCATGACTGGGGTGAAGTCGTAACAAGGTAACCGTAGGGGAACCTGCGGTTGGATCACCTCCTTACCAAACGATAGTGATTGTGCAGTGCTCACACAGATTGTCTGATAAAAGAAGAGACGGAAACGAAATAGGCTTGTAGCTCAGGTGGTTAGAGCGCACCCCTGATAAGGGTGAGGTCGGTGGTTCAAGTCCACTCAGGCCTACCAATTTTGCTGTCCGGTGACATGGGGCTATAGCTCAGCTGGGAGAGCGCCTGCCTTGCACGCAGGAGGTCAGCGGTTCGATCCCGCTTAGCTCCACCATGACTCTTCTTGACTTGAATGATTTCAGAACGCATCAAACGTGGTGTGTTGTGAAATTATGGCTCTTTAACAATCTGGAACAAGCTGAAAATTTGAAACCGTCAATGTTATGGAATTAACATTGATGAAACTCTCAACACTCCGACCGGAAGACTTCTTCGGGTTGTGAGGTTAAGCGACTAAGCGTACACGGTGGATGCCTAGGCAGTCAGAGGCGATGAAGGACGTGCTAATCTGCGAAAAGCGCCGGTGAGCTGATATGAAGCGCTATCAGCCGGCGATGTCCGAATGGGGAAACCCGGTGCAATCCGTTGCACCATCATTAACTGAATCCATAGGTTAATGAGGCGAACCGGGGGAACTGAAACATCTCAGTACCCCGAGGAAAAGAAATCAACCGAGATTCCCCCAGTAGCGGCGAGCGAACGGGGAGGAGCCCAGAACCAGCATCAGTGTGTGTGTCAGTGGAAGCGTCTGGAAAGGCGCACAGTAAAGGGTGATAGTCCCGTACACGAAGAGACACAGGCTGTGAGTTCGATGAGTAGGGCGGGACACGTGTTATCCTGTCTGAATGTGGGGGGACCATCCTCCAAGGCTAAATACTCCTGACTGACCGATAGTGAACCAGTACCGTGAGGGAAAGGCGAAAAGAACCCCGGCGAGGGGAGTGAAAAAGAACCTGAAACCGTGTACGTACAAGCAGTGGGAGCCTTGATTTATCAGGGTGACTGCGTACCTTTTGTATAATGGGTCAGCGACTTATATTCTGTAGCAAGGTTAACCGTATAGGGGAGCCGCAGGGAAACCGAGTCTTAACGGGGCGTTAAGTTGCAGGGTATAGACCCGAAACCCGGTGATCTAGCCATGGGCAGGTTGAAGGTTGGGTAACACTAACTGGAGGACCGAACCGACTAATGTTGAAAAATTAGCGGATGACTTGTGGCTGGGGGTGAAAGGCCAATCAAACCGGGAGATAGCTGGTTCTCCCCGAAAGCTATTTAGGTAGCGCCTCGTGAATTCATCTTCGGGGGTAGAGCACTGTTTCGGCTAGGGGGTCATCCCGACTTACCAACCCGATGCAAACTGCGAATACCGAAGAATGTTATCACGGGAGACACACGGCGGGTGCTAACGTCCGTCGTGAAGAGGGAAACAACCCAGACCGCCAGCTAAGGTCCCCAAGTCATGGTTAAGTGGGAAACGAAGTGGGAAGGCTCAGACAGCCAGGATGTTGGCTTAGAAGCAGCCATCATTTAAAGAAAGCGTAATAGCTCACTGGTCGAGTCGGCCTGCGCGGAAGATGTAACGGGGCTAAACCATGCACCGAAGCTGCGGCAGCGACACAACGTGTCGTTGGGTAGGGGAGCGTTCTGTAAGCCGTTGAAGGTCCACTGTGAGGTGGGCTGGAGGTATCAGAAGTGCGAATGCTGACATAAGTAACGATAAAGCGGGTGAAAAACCCGCTCGCCGGAAGACCAAGGGTTCCTGTCCAACGTTAATCGGGGCAGGGTGAGTCGACCCCTAAGGCGAGGCTGAAAAGCGTAGTCGATGGGAAACAGGTTAATATTCCTGTACGGGCCCGAATTGCGATGGGGGGACGGAGAAGGCTAGGCAAGCCGGGCGACGGTCGTCCCGGTTTAAGTGTGTAGGTGGGCTGACCAGGCAAATCCGGTGAGCCACAACACTGAGGCACGATGACGAGGCACTACGGTGCTGAAGTTGCTGATGCCCCGCTTCCAGGAAAAGCCCCTAAGCTTCAGATTCGGGTCCATCGTACCCCAAACCGACACAGGTGGTCAGGTAGAGAATACTCAGGCGCTTGAGAGAACTCGGGTGAAGGAACTAGGCAAAATGGTGCCGTAACTTCGGGAGAAGGCACGCTGGCGTTAGGTGAAGGAACCTGCTTCCGGAGCCGAGGCCAGTCGCAGATACCAGCTGGCTGCAACTGTTTAATAAAAACACAGCACTGTGCAAACACGAAAGTGGACGTATACGGTGTGACGCCTGCCCGGTGCTGGAAGGTTAATTGATGGGGTTATCGCCTCGGCGAGAAGCTCTTGATCGAAGCCCCAGTAAACGGCGGCCGTAACTATAACGGTCCTAAGGTAGCGAAATTCCTTGTCGGGTAAGTTCCGACCTGCACGAATGGCGTAATGATGGCCAGGCTGTCTCCACCCGAGACTCAGTGAAATTGAACTCGCTGTGAAGATGCAGTGTACCCGCGGCAAGACGGAAAGACCCCGTGAACCTTTACTATAGCTTGACACTGAACATGGAGCCTTGATGTGTAGGATAGGTGGGAGGCTGTGAAGTGTGGACGCCAGTCTGCATGGAGCCATCCTTGAAATACCACCCTTGAATGTTTGATGTTCTAACGCCGGCCCGTTATCCGGGTTGCGGACAGTGTCTGGTGGGTAGTTTGACTGGGGCGGTCTCCTCCCAAAGTGTAACGGAGGAGCACGAAGGTTAGCTAATCACGGTCGGACATCGTGAGGTTAGTGCAAAGGCATAAGCTAGCTTGACTGCGAGAGTGACGGCTCGAGCAGGTACGAAAGTAGGTCTTAGTGATCCGGTGGTTCTGCATGGAAGGGCCATCGCTCAACGGATAAAAGGTACTCCGGGGATAACAGGCTGATACCGCCCAAGAGTTCATATCGACGGCGGTGTTTGGCACCTCGATGTCGGCTCATCACATCCTGGGGCTGAAGTAGGTCCCAAGGGTATGGCTGTTCGCCATTTAAAGTGGTACGCGAGCTGGGTTTAGAACGTCGTGAGACAGTTCGGTCCCTATCTGCCGTGGGCGTTGGAAGATTGCAAGGGGCTGCTCCTAGTACGAGAGGACCGGAGTGGACGCACCACTGGTGTTCGGGTTGTCATGCCAATGGCACTGCCCGGTAGCTAAGTGCGGAAGAGATAACCGCTGAAAGCATCTAAGCGGGAAACTTGCCTTAAGATGAGTCTTCCCTTACTCCTTGAGGGTACTGAAGGAACGTTCGAGACGAGGACGTGGATAGGCCGGGTGTGTAAGCGTTGCGAGACGTTGAGCTAACCGGTACTAATGAACCGTGCGGCTTAACCTGACAACACCGAAGGGGTTTTCGGGAGTGGAAAGAGAGAGACGGGTTTCAGCGTAGAAAAGCAGCTTGTTCGGGATTGAAAACAGGATTTGTCTGGCGGCAATAGCGCGGTGGTCCCACCTGACCCCATGCCGAACTCAGCAGTGAAACGCCGTAGCGCCGATGGTAGTGTGGGGTCTCCCCATGTGAGAGTAGGGCACTGCCAGACATCAATTAGTCAGAGAAGCCATCCGTCACCGGATGGCTTTTTTGCGTTTAATTTTTTAGGATGTTCGATTATTTTTGCGTGTATAAGCGGCCAATATCGCCCTTTCTGATAATTCCAGATACTCTTTCATTGCTCTGGCTGCTTGATCATTTTTTCCTGAATTGAGTAATTCCAGAATATGTGCATTTTTATCGATATAAGGTGCATACAAAAGCTCAGGATCATTCAAAATACCAAAAGCCAAACGCAGTTCTGCGGAAATATTGTGATAGAAAGCGATCACCCTATCACTATCAGTTAATTCTACGATTGCGGCATGAAAGTGCATATTTTCTGTTCCGGCGCTAATCCAATCTTGTTGCTCGCGACATTGTTGGGCGGCTTCAACAGCTTGTTTCATTTTGGCAACACTGGGATGCATTGGATAAGCCTGAGCAAGCGCCTGACATTCAATTAACTGCCGTACTCGATAGATATCAATAATAGATGCGATATCGGGCGTTGCAACAAACACGCCACGATTAGGTTCATGTTTCAGCAGCCCTTCTTGCGTGAGAAGGCGGAACACTTCACGTAATGTATTCCGTGAAATTTCAAGCTGTTCACTCAACGCAGCTTCCGATAGTCGTTGTCCAGGTAATAACTCCCCAACAACCAGTTTATTTCTGATGGTTTCAGCGATTCTTTTGCTCAAAATTTGGGGAGAATGGTTTTTTTTCATAGTTATCCGTTAGATTTAATGGCTGATAACAAGCACCTTCAAAGCATATACGAAAGTGAATCTTCACATATTCCCCGATAACCAGCAAGTTACAACTATAGAGCCAATATAGAGCAATATTATTGTGTCTATTGCACCTAATTTGTACGTCTTGACGATAAATCCAACGAAAAATGTTAATAAAGTGATCTCTATTGGATTTTGAAGATCGATAATACAAATTTGTTTGCTTATTTCCTCATCAGATCTTATTTATTGTTCAACAATATATTCACTTTAATCAAACAATCTGTTTCTTTAGTCTTACAAAGACGTAGGTTTTGTTAAAAAACAATAGATTATGTTTTGACATAGTGCATGAGCGCCGTGTCTATCGGCTCAATCTTTGAGTTTTTTGAAATCAGCTGAGGGAAATCATCATGATAAAAACGATCGATTTAAATAGTGATCTTGGCGAAAGTTTTGGTCAATGGCGCATGGGACATGATGAAGAAATACTGGGTATCGTTAGTAGTGCTAACGTTGCTTGTGGTTTTCATGCGGGTGATCCGGTTGGAATTTTGCAAACATTGAAATCTGCGCAGAAAAACAATGTAACGATAGGTGCTCATGTTTCTTATCCCGATTTGGTTGGCTTTGGGCGGCGTAAAATGGATATAACCAGTCATGAACTTACCGCTGACGTTATTTACCAGATTGGTGCTTTGCAAGGATTGGCCACGGCGGCAGGTACTAAAGTGAGTTATGTCAAACCGCATGGCGCGCTTTATAACACGATTGCAAATGACGAATATCAGGCAATTGCTGTTATTGAAGGAATTCTGGCGATAGATCCTAACCTTGTGTTAGTTGGTCTGGCGGGATCAAACATTCTCAAATTAGCTCAGGAAAGAGGTGTGAGAACCATAGCAGAAGCGTTTGCTGATCGTGCTTATACCTCACAAGGAGAATTAGTCTCCCGTCGTGAAACAGGATCTGTTTTGCATGATGCGGATCTCGTTGCTCAACGTATGTTGCAATTGGTGACAGAAGGGGGAGTTGAGTCAATTGATGGCAAATTTACCCCTATTCAGGCGGATTCAATTTGTGTGCATGGTGATACTCCTGGCGCGGTAGCGATGGCAAAACAGGTTAAGACCGTTTTGCAGCAGGCAGGAATAACTATTCAGCCATTTATTCATTCATAAGAATGGATCACATTAATATGGTTAATCATTTGAGGAGATCGCCTTGCGTTTTTTACCTGTTAATAGCAATACCATCATGGTTGAATTGAGTGGATTGGCAGAAACATTGGCTCTGCTTGATTCACTGAACATGGCACCTATTTTGGGGATTGAAGAAATTATTTCGGCAGCGAGAACGCTGATGGTTCGTTTTCGACCGACAAAAATATCAATCCAACAATTGGCAGCCGCAATCAGTAGCCGGGATTTGCAAGAGCGCAGTCATACGACGGGAAAAAGCATAGAAATTCCTGTGCATTACAACGGTGATGATCTCGCACTGGTTGCGGAAATATTGGGATGTACTGTTCAAGAGGTTATCCAGCAACATACCGAAAATGAATATACCGTTGCCTTCACAGGCTTTGCCCCTGGGTTTGCCTATATGGTATCGAAAACCTCACAATGGAATATACCTCGCCGCAAAACCCCCAGAACGCGCATTCCGGCAGGTGCTGTTGCATTGGCAGGGGAATTCAGCAGCATTTATCCGCAGACAAGCCCCGGAGGATGGCAGCTTATCGGTATTACGACTGAACGTATGTGGGATCTTTCCCGCCCATCTCCGGCCTTATTGCAACCGGGTTATCGTGTTAACTTTCGAGATGTTGGGCGTCACCCTGCAACAATCAGTTTACCTGAAACTGGTGAAACAGAAATTAGCCTGCCTGAAACATCGGACCATAACATGGTTCTTACTCCAGGGGATTCCTGCCATTTGGAAATTTTGTCGGTGGGATTACTAACCTTATTGCAAGATCTGGGGCGGGTTGGACAGGCAAAATCGGGGATCTCAGAATCGGGTGCAATGGATAAAAGCGCCTTGCGCAGCGCAAACCGTATTGTTGGCAATTCCTCTGACCAGGCTTGTCTGGAAATCGTTTCGGGCGGGTTTAAGGCAATCGCATATGGACAGATGCTGGTTGCAATTACGGGAGCTTCATGTCCAATAGAGATCAAAACGCCATCGGGTGAAATATTCCATGTAAATACTTACCAACCCATTGATTTAAACGATGGTGACGAAATTTCGTTGGGTGTTCCTGTCGCTGGCATACGTTCTTATTTATCGGTACGTGGAGGCTTTACGGTTCCAGCCATCTTATCCAGTCGTTCATTTGATACGTTGTCCAATATTGGGCCGGCTCCATTAAAAATGAATGATAAATTAGTTGTCGGAGAAACATCTCGCTGTGCAGCGATATCCATCTCTGAGACTCCGGCTTTTGACATGCCAAATAGAGATAAAATCGTCGTATTGGATATCCTATTTGGTCCTCGTACAGATTGGTTTACGCAAGAATCCATTGACTTATTGAGCAAGCAGATTTGGCAGGTAACACCTCAATCCAATCGGATTGGTTTGAGGCTAAATGGTAAATGCTCACTATCGCGAATTAAGTTACAAGAACTACCCAGCGAAGGAACATGCATAGGGGCGATACAAATTCCAGCCAGTGGGCAACCGGTACTATTTTTGGCTGACCATCCATTGACCGGAGGATATCCAGTTATCGCTTCAGTCGCTGATTATCACCTCGATCTTGCTGGCCAGATCCCCGTTAATGCCAAAATTCGGTTCAACCCCATTAGCCAATTCCATGAAATTCAAGGGAGTAATGATTTGCCATGAACACCACTGTGAACCCTTTAAATAACAAAATGAATAAGAAAGTGTTGATTGCCAACCGTGGTGAAATTGCTGTTCGGATCATTCGAGCTTGCCGCGATTATGGAGTACAGACAGTCGCTGTTTATGCGGATGCCGATATCAACGCACAACACGTCCAACTGGCTGATGAGGCTTATTCTTTAGGAGGGAATAGCCCTACAGACACTTACCTCAATATTCCTCGTTTGTTGGAAATAGCGAAGAGAGCTGGTGCAACCCTGGTGCATCCAGGTTACGGTTTTCTGTCTGAGCGAGCGGAATTTGCTCAGGCAGTGATTGAAGCTGGCTTAACTTGGATTGGCCCTAATCCTGAAACGATTGATGAGCTGGGAGACAAAGTTAAGGCGCGTAAGATAGCCCAGAAAGTGGGAGCGCCGCTGGTTGTTGGGACATCCGAGCCAGTCAAAAATGTACAGGAGGTTGTTGCTTTTGCGGAGCAACATGGCTTGCCGATTGCCATCAAAGCGGCTTTTGGTGGTGGTGGACGAGGCTTGAAAGTTGCCTGGCGCATGGATGAAGTGGCAGAACTTTATCACTCAGCGGTACGTGAGGCGACAGCGGCTTTTGGCCGTGGTGAATGCTTTATTGAGCGATTTTTGGACAAGCCACGCCATATCGAAGCACAGGTTATTGCGGATAAGCAGGGTAATGTTGTGGTACTTGGCACCCGTGACTGCTCTTTACAACGCCGTAATCAAAAGTTAGTGGAAGAAGCGCCCGCGCCATTTTTAACTCAGGAACAACGAGAACGTATTCATCAGTCGGCAAAAGCCATTTGTGAGGAAGCCAATTATGTGGGAGCGGGTACAGTAGAATTTTTACTGAGCGCAGATGGCACGCTTTCTTTTCTGGAAGTAAATACTCGCTTACAAGTAGAACACCCAGTAACAGAAGAAACAACAGGTATTGATCTGGTTATCGAGCAGTTGCGAGTAGCGGAAGGTTATCCATTAAGTATTCAAGAAACACCGATCCCAAGAGGGCATTCGTTTGAATTTCGTATTAATGCGGAAGATGCGGCTAAAGGTTTCTTGCCAACATCAGGCACAATCACCGAATTTATTCCGCCGGCTGGCCCTGGTATTCGTCTGGACTCTGGAGTGATTAATGGTTCTACAATTCCGGCAACTTTTGATTCACTAATGGCAAAATTAATTGTCACAGGAGCAAGTAGAGAACAGGCCATTGTTCGGGCACGTCGGGCATTGAATGAGTTTAAGATCCGTGGGATAGCCTCTGTTTTACCTTTCCACCAAGCAGTAATGGAGCATCTTGATTTTATTTCTGGTGATAAATTCAATGTCCATACCCGCTGGATTGAAACAGATTTCGTAAATGAACTAGAGGCTTCATTACGTCAGTTTCCACTTGCAGATAAAAATATTACCCGTACTTTTATTGAGATTGATGGCCGCAGGCATGAATTGGGATTGCCATTGGATTTATTGGCGCATTTAGCCCCTGTGGGTGAACAGCCGCTTTCGTCGTCTGTGATAAAGGAAAAATTGCTGGAAGATCCTTGTCAGGTAAAAGCGCCTATTTCCGGTATCTTGCATTCTTGGATGGTTAAAGAAGGTGAGAAAGTTAGTGAAGGCGATGTAATTGCAGTGATGGAAGCGATGAAAATGGAAATACAAATCAATGCTCATCGTTCAGGAAAAATCACATTCTGTTCTCAGGCAGGGGATTATCAGGATGCAGGAAGTGTTTTGGCTAACATAAGTGAGTAATTAATATACCCTATGTTCGTCTTTAAAGTTATTTACATTTCTCTTAGAAATGTAAATAATAATGCTTCTCAATAGTATTTTTGCTTGAAAATAAATGTCTAAAATTACCAAAATTTACGCTAGCCTGGCGAAAAGTGGCCTGTGTGTTCCTTTGATGTCCGCATCTATGCTGACAGTCGCTATCTCTACCAACGCATTTGCAAATGCTGAAAATACGACTAAGAAATCGACTAATACTAGCGATACATTGGTTGTTATTGCGGATAACAATGGCCAAGATGCCCCAGAAGATAGAAAAGTTAGCCGTAATGAAATCAGAGTTAAACAAGCACAAAGTGTCGGTGAAATTTTAAAGAATGTACCGGGCGTACAAGCCGGTCACCCCAGCGCTTTAGGACAACGTTTTAAAATCCGTGGTATGGATGATCAATTCATCAACGTGACGATTGATGGCGCAAGGCAAGAAGGGTATCACTTCCACCATGCAGGAAATTATGGCATCGATCCTGAAATGTTGAAGCAAGTTGATATCAAGGTCGGTAGTAACAGTATTACCCACGATATCGGTGCTCTTGGTGGTGCATTAAAATTTGAGACTGTTGATGCCGGTGATCTGTTAGAGCCTGGACAACTTTTTGGCGCTAAAGGAAAATTAAACTACTCAAGCAATGGTTCTGAATTCCAACAATCTTTAGCAACCTATGGTCGATTGGGTGCTGCTGATTTATTAGGTTACTTTACCCATCGCAATATGCACGACTCTAAATCTGGCAGAGATAATAGCGGGCGAGATCCAATCCCGACAGATGGAAGGTTATTAAATTACTTATTAAAAGCGAAATTTAATCTGACAGATGAACAGTATATTAATGTATCAAAAGAACATTATAAAAATGATGCGGTAACCAATCATAGGTTAAATTTTGGTAATGATGTCAGCCCTAAAGTAAATAACGGAAATAAAGCGAAGTACGCTATTGATCGTGATACCCACAGTATCATTTATGGATATGCGCCAGTTGATAATGATCTGATTGATTTAAAACTAACCGCTTATCATACAGAACAGACCTCTACCCATATGAAGTCTGTAAGCGGAAATGGGAAAGGATTCGATAGTTTTGTTAAAACTCAAGGTATTAAAGTTCGTAATATTTCTAGTTTTGATACCCAAAAGTTAGCTCATGCTTTAACTTATGGATATGAATATTTTGATACCAGAATGGGATATACGGATGTAAAAGAGAATGCATATAAAAAAGAAACAGAAAGAGGAAATGCATCAGCTGTTTATTTAGAGGATGATATTCAATTAGCTGATTTCCACATCATACCGGGTGTTAGATGGGATCACTACAAATATCATACCATTAATAATCATGAATCTTTTGACCGAACTTATGCTTACTTTTCAAAAGCACTCGGATTAAAATACGAGTTTGGGGCGTCCACAACATTATTTGCCAACTATACCGAATTATTTAGAGGGCCATTAGGTAAAGAGCTGGGTAGGGGCATAAGCAACCATAGTAATAACCTGAAAGCAACAACGGGTTATAACTTGGAAACGGGTGTGGCAGGTACTTATTCTGGTATCTTTACTGACAATGACTCGCTGGTTGTATTAGGTAAAGTATTCCAAACAAACTTTAAAAACCTGTCTACAACTTTAGCCAAAAATGAGCTGCATAATATCCCGAAAGCCAGACTGCAAGGGTTTGAATTAGCGACGAGCTATAAACTGGATAATTTATCTTTAAAAGCCACTTATGCCAAAGTCAACAATAAGATTATTGAAGGTAATGGACTGTTTGATAAGGCTTTTACCAGAGGATTAGAGTTTGGGCCATCAGTGGGTGACTCTATTACCGTAGGCGGTAGTTACTTATTTGATACCACTGACATTGAACTCGGCTGGAATACCCGCTTTGTTCTGTCAAAGAACTCAAAAGGTAAAGACACAAATGATAAGAAAGAAGCCATTATTGTTGATGTACATAAACAAGGATATGGCGTAAGTAATATGTATGTCTCTTGGGCGCCAAAAACAGGAGCATTTAAAAATACTGAACTCCTGTTTGGTATCGATAATATGTTCGATAAGCGCTACAGAGAACATTCTTACTACTTGGGTACAACACCAGGACAAGAAGAGAAAGGGCGCACATATAAAGCGACAATTTCTTATAAGTTCTAATCAACATATCTTAAAGGTTTCAAATACCTTTTATAACAAGTCTGCGGTTGATCCGCAGACTTTTTCCTGATTCTCAATTACAGCGTAAAAATCCCGATTAAAGCAATAACAGTCAAAATTGCGGCGGCGCCATAAAACACCCATTTACTGGCGGGAATAGGGATTTGCAGATCATGCATACCATGATGCAGGCGGTGCAAACCGCACCATAAAGGCAAGCTAATCATCAACAGTAAAAAGATGCGGCCAATAAAACTCTGGCAAAAGGTCAGGATACGTTCATAAGAAAGCGCTTCTGGCGCCAATCCCAGTGGCAGCAAAATACCCAGCAGTAGAATGATTGCTGGTCCAACAATCGCGCTCCACATACCGCCAGCACCAAATAGCCCCCAGAAAATCGGTTCATCGGAACGTTTAGGTACTTGATTCATCAGCTCCTCCTTGGGGTTAGAAAAACAGGGCTACGCCGAGGATCACGACAGTAGCAATAATCGTGATTGTCCATAGCAGCTTGACAATCGGCTCTGGCGGCATTTTCTCATTCTTAACGATAATATTGAGTGCCTTGGGCGCCAGCTCAAACCAGGTTTTGGTATGCAGCAAAGTAGCCAGCAGGGTAATGATATTAATCAGCAATACCAGTGGATTTTGCAGAAAAGAGACAAATCCTGCCCAGCTTTCAGGGCCACCTTTCAGGGCAAACAAGCCGTAAAGTACCAGGACACTGAACCAAACGGTGGGGATGGACGTTCCTTCACGCAACATATAAAAGCGATAAAAACCGAGTTTACGCCACCAGTTAGCTTCCATACCACGCACATAAGGCTTACGTTTTGTTGTCATTACTCTCTCCTCCCTTATTGTGGTTTCAGCATGGAGATAAGAAAATCTTTGGCGCTTTCTGCTTTGCTCTGTTGGATCGCACCGGCTGGATCAACATGTTTCGGGCACACTTCAGAGCAGTAACCGACAAAAGTGCAAGACCAGACGCCATTATCGCTGTTGATTTGCGGCATACGTTCTTTCTTGCCGTGATCGCGGCTATCAAGATTATAGCGATGTGCCAGCGTGACTGCGGCAGGCCCAATGAATTCAGGATTCAGGCCAAATTGAGGACAGGCGGCATAGCACAGGCCGCAATTGATACAACCAGAAAATTGATGATATTTTGCCATCTGAGCAGGTGTTTGCACATTTGGGCCATCGGCAGGTTTGCGACTATTGCCAATGATATAAGGCTTGATAGCTTCCAGGCTCTCAATAAAGTGAGTCATATCCACAACCAGATCCCGCTCAATGGGGAAATTACCTAGTGCTTCGACTTTCATTCCTTGAGCATAATCGCGCAGGAATGTTTTACAGGCCAGTTTTGGTACACGGTTTACCATCATGCCGCAGGAGCCACAGATTGCCATGCGGCAGGACCAGCGGTAGGAGAGGTCAGGCGCCAGATTGTCCTTGATATAACCCAATGCATCCAGTAGTGAAGTTTGTTCATCATAAGGCACTTCATAAGTGACGAAATGGGGCTCACTGTCAATTTCCGGGTTATAGCGCATGACTTCCATTTTCAAATTGTTCATCTCAGCCATTCGCTTGCTCCTTCTGTTTTTTCTCTTGTGCAGCCGCCTCCCCCCCATAGACACGTTTCGCAGGTTGAGATTTGGTGATCTTCACATCACTGTATTCCAGACGTGGGGCACCTTCTGGGTTATAGAACGCCAGTGTATGTTTCAGGAAATTCGTATCATCACGTTCGGTACAGCCTTCATCAAGACGCTGGTGGGCTCCGCGGGACTCTTTGCGATTCATGGCAGAATGCGCCATACATTCAGCAACGTCCAAACCAAATCCTAATTCAATGGTGTAAAGCAGATCGGTATTGAATACACTGGAACGGTCGCTAATTCCGATATGTTTGAAACGCTCTTTCAGTTCGGCAATTTTATCAATGGTTTTTTGCATTAATTCTGGTGTACGATAAATTCCGCAGCCTTCTTCCATGGCGGTTCCCAGTTCATCGCGGATTTTCGCCCAGTTTTCACCACCTTTCTGGTTCAGCAATTGATTGAGTTTATCTTCAACATCACGAGATTGAGCATCCAATACGCTATTATTGGCGGGTTTCACTTCCTGGATATGTTTGACTGCTTCTTCACCGGCCAGGCGGCCAAAGACAACTAATTCAGCCAGCGAGTTAGAGCCGAGGCGGTTTGCACCATGCAAACCAACAGAAGAGCATTCACCGATAGCGAATAATCCCTTGATGCGAGTTTCACACTGTTGATTCGTTTCGATTCCGCCCATAGTGTAATGTGCCGTTGGACGAACAGGGATTGGCTCTTTGACCGGATCAACGCCGACATAGGCTTTTGCCAGTTCACAGATAAAAGGCAGGCGTTCGAGCAGCTTTTTCTCACCTAAATGACGCAGATCCAGATGCACTACATCGCCACGCGGTGTTGCGATAGTGCGGCCTGCCTGCCATTCATGCCAGAACGCCTGCGACACTTTGTCACGCGGGCCTAATTCCATATATTTGTTTTCAGGGTGTCCAAGAGGCGTTTCTGGCCCCAGACCATAATCCTGTAGATAACGATAACCCTCCTTGTTCACCAGAATCCCGCCTTCACCACGGCAGCCTTCGGTCATCAAAATACCGGAACCAGGCAGGCCGGTTGGGTGATATTGCACAAATTCCATATCGCGTAATGGGATACCGTGACGGAATGCGATTCCCATACCATCACCCGTGACAATGCCGCCATTCGTGTTATAACGGTACACACGTCCGGCCCCGCCAGTTGCCATAATGACTGCATTAGCGCGGAGCTGAACTTTCGTCCCTTCCATCATATTCAGCGCAACCAATCCGCGTACTTGCCCTTCATCCACCAAAATATCGAGGACAAAATGTTCATCAAAGCGCTGGATTTGTGGATACTTGAGCGAAGTCTGGAACAGTGTATGGAGCATATGGAAACCCGTCTTATCGGCGGCGAACCATGTGCGCTCAATTTTCATGCCTCCGAAACGACGCACGTTCACAGAGCCATCATCCTTGCGGCTCCACGGGCAGCCCCACTGCTCTAGTTGGATCATTTCTGTCGGGCAATGCTTGACGAAATACTCAACTACATCTTGTTCGCATAGCCAGTCCCCACCGGATACCGTGTCATTGAAGTGAAAATCATAGGAATCGTGTGCCTGAGTGACAGCGGCGGATCCGCCTTCTGCGGCCACAGTATGGCTACGCATAGGATACACTTTTGAGAGCAAGGCGATTTTGAGTTGAGGATTGGCTTCAGCAGCAGCGATGGCAGCTCGTAGCCCTGCACCACCGGCTCCGATAATCGCGAGGTCGACATTGAAGGTTTGCACTGCTCTTCTCCATTGTTCAAGTGAGCGTCAATCTACTATTTTTTTATGGCTTAATTATAGCGAAGAGTGTCGGAAGTAATTTTGATATGGATGCGGGTTTTGCTGGATTTTGCCAGTAAAACGTGATCTAACGCATGTTTTTACTGATCTAAATATTGTGGTTAATCAATTCATCATTATACCGAGATGGGTTATATACCAATCTAACTTCAAGATGCGTGTTATATTTCCCCACGTAGCGGGGAAATATAAGGTCTCGCCTTGTCTTGCGGATTGTAACTTGAAGTTGCATGTGTATATCTATTAAGAGAGCAAAAATAATTTTAATTAAGTTTTTTTATTTATAAATAAATGAATAACAAATAGAGTTAATCGTTCCGCAAATTAAAAAATTAAGTGTATACCAATTGCCTTTCAAGATGCGTCTTATATCTCCCCGCGTAGTGGGGAGATATAAACAATCACATTGATTTGTAAGCTGCAACTTGAAATTCATTGGGAATAAAGAATAAAGATATAAAGAAATTGAGGACAATGAATTGTCTGGTAAGCTTGATGAAGGTAAACTGCGCGTTTTGCTTTATTTTGGAGTCATAGAAATATGAACGAAAACGCGAATTGGCAGCCAAGTGCCCCTATCGCCAATTTATTGAAAAGGGCAGAGATTTTAGCAGAAATACGGCGCTTTTTCGCAGATCGTGGGGTGTTGGAAGTTGAAACACCTGCTATGAGTCAGGCGACTGTCACCGACGTTCATCTGGTCCCTTTCCAGACACAGTTCGTTGGACCGGGAGCGGCAGATGGCTTGACTCTGTACTTGATGACTAGCCCTGAATACCACATGAAGCGTCTGCTGGCAGCTGGCAGTGGTTCCATTTATCAGATGGGGAGAAGTTTCCGCAATGAGGAAGCGGGTCGTCATCATAATCCAGAGTTCACCATGCTGGAGTGGTATCGCCCACACTACGATATGTATCGCTTAATGAACGAAGTCGATGATCTGTTGCAGCAGATCCTGGATTGTGAAAGTGCTGAATCGCTGTCTTACCAGCAGGCTTTTATGCGATATCTGGATATTGATCCCCTTACCGCAAGCAAAGAAAAATTGCGTGAAGTTGCGGCGAAACTCGATCTCAGCAATATCGCTGATCAGGAAGAAGATCGGGATACCTTATTGCAGTTACTTTTTGTCATGGGGGTAGAAACTCAGATCGGCATTGAAAAACCGACGTTTATTTATCACTTCCCAGCCTCTCAAGCGGCATTGGCAGAAATCAGCAAGGAAGATCACCGTGTTGCGGAGCGTTTTGAAGTCTATTTTAAAGGTATGGAGTTGGCGAATGGGTTTCGCGAACTGACCGATAGCAATGAACAACGTCTTCGTTTTGAACAGGATAACCGTAAGCGTGAAGTGATGGGCTTGCCGATTCAGCCAATTGATGAATACCTGCTTGCTGCCCTTGCTCACGGAATGCCTGAATGTGCAGGTGTAGCATTAGGGGTTGATCGTTTGATTATGCTGGCACTGGGTGCTGAACGGATTAGTGAGGTTATTGCTTTTCCTGTGGGGATCTCGTAGCAAAATCATTTACGTCATTAGCCGAGGGGCAGTCCGAGACTGCTCCTCGGTTTTTCTACATTATTTGCACTGATTATTTATGTTCGTGGTGTTTTCTCAGGAACTTCACTGCCAAATCAGGGAAATCTGTGAATGCCCCATCGACATTAGCCTTGTCGAAAACGATATCAAACAACTGGTTGCCGCTGGTGGCATATTTTGGCAATTGATCGATACGGATGGTATACGGGTGTACCGCCAGATGGCTGGCGTGAGCCTCTTTTACCATGCCAGTTAATTTAATGTGGTTTGGCGTAGAGTCACTGGCGATAAGCATATGGTAATCAGGACCAATTCCATCAGCATATTTTGCGACTTCTTTCATCGCGCCAGGTTTAAACATCCAGTCATAGCTATAATTCTGCCATGTACCATCTGACTTTTGTTCGTAGGTTTCGTTCCAGTCAGTGTAAGCGATAAGCTGAATCAGTTTCAGATCCATCCCCAATTTCGGCTCTAGTTCATTCTTGATGCGTTTAAGTTCATTGGCATCAAAACATTGCAGATAAACTTTATCGCTCTTTTTGGTGTAACCATACTGTTTCAGAACTTCCAGCACCTTGCGGGTGATATCTTTGCCTTCCTGACGATGGAACCACGGCGCCTTGATTTCAGGGTAGATGCCAATATCTTTACCCGTGGATTTATTCAGGCCCTGAATAAACTCCAGTTCTTCCTGAAAGGTATGAATGTGGAAATCTGACTTACCCATCGGGAAACGTCCGGGATAGCTTTGGACTTTTTTGCCATCCTTGATATCAAAACCTTCCGTAAATTTCAGTGACTTAATTTCTGGCAGGGTAAAGTCGATCGCATAATAGCGACCGTCAGCACGGGCGCGGTTTGGGAAACGTTCTGCGACATCCGTTACGCGATCAAGATAGTGATCGTGCAGTACAATGAGCTGGTCATCTTTGGTCATAACCAGATCTTGCTCAAGATAATCTGCGCCTTGTGCATAGGCCATTGCTTTAGCGGGTAATGTGTGTTCGGGTAAATAACCGCTAGCGCCACGATGGGCGATAACAATCTTATCTGCTGCATGTGCAATACCTGACATAGATGATGCTAACAAAATACCCGCCATAATAGCCTTAATAGGTGTCTGCATTGAGGTTCTCCATTTATTCTAATAAAAGTCTTAAACAAAAAATTAGGTTACTTACTGTCTTGCTGATTTTTCGTGAGTCGCCAGAAAAATAGGGTGATCATTCGAGTCGATTTTTATAGAAAATAATGACATATACCCATCTAACTTCAAGATGCGTGTGACTTTTCCCCGCGAAGCGGGGAGAAGTCAGGTTTCATATCGTGTCGTAAATTGCAAATTGAAGTTTAATGCGTATAACACAATCCTGAATATTAATTTTATCAGCAGTATGTCACAGTTTTATGACATAAAAATTTTCTCTAAGCTCTGTTTATATCCCGTTTCATTCTGGCTGTTATTAAATTAACAAAATCACTATAAATAGCGTTTCAAAATGATAGGAGTATTCCTTACCCCGCGCTCCGCGCGGGGTAAGGAACTCCAACATCTGATACTCTCAGTATTATGAAAACCTATTTATAAGATGGCTTTTTTATTACTAATGAAAGATGTAATAGAAAAGCATTGGCTTATATACCAATCTAACTTCAAGATGCGTGTGATATCTCCCCGCGAAGCGGGGAGATATCAGGTTTCATATAATGTTGTCAATGGCAACTTGAAATTTAATGCGTATATAATATGAAAATAACACATGTAAAATATAGAGTTACGATTACAATAGAACATCTTGAAAGTGTTAAATCAAAAAACTGTTAATACAGTATGGATATAAAGAAGATATCCATAAGTAAAAGTAAGCAATATATTTAACGCTGTATAACATGATAACCCATGAGATCGCAGTACAAGAGAGTTGTACTGCGATTGATATGGTTATTAATCAGCGTATTACAATGACATCACTGACCTTGACGGGCAATTTCCTGCTTATGCTTATTTTCACTCAACATAACAAACAGCAGCAGAATAACCGAGAGGATACAACCGCCGATCATGACCATAAAGCCACCGTCCCAACCGAAGTAGTCAACGGTATAGCCGACGATGATACTGGCCGCAACCGAACCGCCCAGGTAGCCAAACAAACCGGTAAAGCCCGCGGCTGTGCCTGCTGCTTTTTTCGGTGCTAATTCCAGGGCATGTAGGCCGATTAGCATCACCGGACCGTAAATCAGGAAGCCGATAACCAGCATACAGATCATATCGATATCAGGATTACCCTCTGGGTTCAGCCAGAATACGATAGTGGCGATGGTGACAAGGATCATGAAGAATACGCCTGTGGCACCACGGTTGCCTTTAAATACTTTGTCCGACATCCAACCACACAGCAGCGTACCCGGAATACCCGCATACTCATACAGGAAGTAAGCCCAGGAAGACTTATCCATGGTAAAGTCTTTCACTTCCTTCAAGTAAGTCGGTGACCAGTCAAGAATACCGTAGCGCAGTAAGTATACGAATACGTTGGCAACTGCGATCATCCACAGTAATTTATTCGGCAAAACGTACTGCATGAAAATTTCTTTTGCAGTCAGTTCTTTTTCGTTTTTTTCCGTATAGTCAGGTGGATAATCGTTTTTATACTCTTCGATAGGGGGTAAACCACAGGATTGTGGAGTATCGCGCATTAAAGCGAAAACAATGAGTGCCACGATGATAGCTGCAAAGGCTGGCATGTAGAACGCGGCTTTCCAGTCATTGAACCAGGCCATTCCCAACATGAACAGTAATGGTGGCACGCCGCCGCCAACGTTATGTGCACAGTTCCAGACAGAAACAATTCCACCACGCTCTTTCTGTGACCACCAGTGAACCATGGTACGCCCGCAAGGAGGCCAACCCATACCCTGGAACCAGCCGCAGAGGAACAGCAGAGAAAACATGATAGCAATGCTGGAAGTCGCCCATGGCACGAAGCCCATAATCAGCATCACTGCCGCCGCCAGTATCAAACCCGCAGGTAAGAAAACACGTGGATTCGAGCGGTCGGAAACGGAGCCCATGATGAATTTTGAGAAGCCGTATGCAATTGAAATCCCTGATAATGCAAAACCAAGATCCCCCTTAGAAAAGCCTTGTTCGATCAAGGAAGGTATGGCGAGAGCAAAGTTTTTTCTTACCAGATAGTAAGCCGCATATCCGAAGAAGATCCCCATAAAAATTTGCCAGCGCAAGCGACGATAGAGTGGATCTATTTCCTGCGCAGGCAACCGAGCCTTATGAGGCGCCGGCTTGAAAATACTTAACATATTTTTTGTCTCCACATGACTTTTGTATGAGCGAATCACCACCATCAAGCAATGATGGCGTTAAACGAAAAATTTTAGCTATTTATTTTCTATATCGAAGCTAATATTAGCTGAAAACAACCTTATATGACTGTGAGGTATCGCTAACATATAGATATAATTTCGCAAAGTCGATAATTTTGAGTGATTTAGCGCTTTTTTTGAATACAAATTATTTATATTAGTGTGACAGCAGTCACAATAAACGGGACTTTTGGGCTATTTTTTATTTTTGTACGTTTAAAGTTTGTATATATACCAATCTCCTTTCAAGATGCGTCTTATAAATGGTTTTCATAATACTGAGAGTATCAGATGTTGGAGTTCCTTACCCCGCGCGCCGCGCGGGGTAAGGAATACTCCTATTATTTTGAAACGCCATTTATCTCCCCGCGTAGCGGGGAGATATAAACAATCACATTGATTTGCAAGCTGCAACTTGAAGTTAGATTGGTATATTCTCGACCAAATAAAAGCTCATTATTATTAGGGAAATGTGCCTGATGTAGTAACCATAGAAAAGTTAGATAAATATAACCCACACAAACGTTCCTATTATAAAAATTATTTAATAAATAACTGTTGGTTTTTTCTGCTTGCTTTTTTTATAAGTGGTACTATTTTCCTGATGGTGTTATTTAAATAATATTCTCATTTGCATATGCAATTTATTTTTATTTACATGCGTTGCGTTTTTTGTAACGCAGTTATAAATAAAATGTTTGAAATTAAAATTCAAAATAATGGATATTACTACAAATAGTTATTCATGCTGCTGATAACAGTTTACATGCAGGGCTGGATAACCATTTTGTGGTATAAATTTTAATAATATCAATGTGTTAATTGATTTTGGTTGCGGGTTGTATAGGCGTGATACACTCTGTCTTCCAAATAATAATGGGTTTTATATAAATTGATTGTTTAATGAATAAAAGATTACAAATTTATACTAATTAATATACTTATTAAATTCTAAGAAAATTTTTTTAATTTATTTTTTTTATCCAATTAGCGTCAACATAAGGTATTTGAAAATACTGAATGTAGGCAAAAATTGGAAGATAACGACTACCAGCATTGATGCCTCTACTCATCATGAAAAATGATGAAACCAATGAGGCTCAGAATGAGAGCATCATTATGAATACTTACACACACAAGGCAATATTACACACAGCATTTACTACTGGGCAAAAAAAATCTTCCGTTGTTGAAGCTGAATTTCATCGTAATATCAGTCATATGACAGCAGAATTTGAACCGTGCTTTAAGAACGCTCCTTCGGGGAGTCGTGATTTTTCCCGAATTCGAGCGCTTGCTACAGTATCACTGACGGGGGTGACCGGATATGTCCACCAAATATTACACTATCTGATTGGTATTGGATTCTTACCGGCAGCGCTTTCAAAAAGTTGCAATATGGAGGCTGTATCATGGAACGATTAATCAGAAAAGAAATCATGAATTGGATGATCGTTACCAATGGTAAACAGCATTATTCAGTCTGGCCTATTGAGTATGAGATCCCGCAGGGATGGATGGTCATAGGCAGAACAGGGACGAAAGAAGAATGTTTGAGTTATATTACTAAAATTTGGCAGGAGCCGACAAGATAGACATTGTTAACCAAGTTATGGGCATGTTCCTGCGGGTTCATGCCCGTTTTATTTCGCCAGTAAGTTTCGGTCAGTGAGTCAATTAATTATGCTATTCGCCTCATTTTGTGAGGCAAATAGCGTTGTTATTTGCCTCATTCTATGAGTAGAATGATTAGACTATTGGCGTCATAAGGTGGAATTCAATGTGGATCTGGGAACAAAAAAATTGGCCTAATTTCCAATGGGATGAGCATGTACTGAATCCTATTTTGCGGGAAATTCACTTTAATCAGGGGATGCTATTAGGAAAATCTGACGTTGAAAGTACAGAGCAAGCAACACTGGATAATCTTCTTGCCAGTATCCTCTATTCCTGTGAAATAGAAGGTGAAAAGTTGAATGCAGCATCAGTACGCTCTTCATTGGCAAATCGATTCGGGATCAGTGAAGCTAAGCCCTATCCAACCAGTGAGCAGACCGATGGTATGGCAGAAATTGCCTTTGATGTGGTGGTGAGATATAACGAATCTCTGACGCTAAATCGCCTTTTGAAATGGCACGAATTGATGTTTCCTGCGGATTATACTTTGTTTAGTCCCATTAAAGGTGGTCAACTGCGGCACGGGGGGATGCAAGTCATCTCTGGTAGAATAGATAATCCTATTGTTCATTTTGAAGCACCACCTGCCGAAAAATTGCAGGGAGAAATGACACAGTTTATTACCTGGTTTAATCAATCTCGTCATGAACTCTATCTTGATCCGATTTTGCGGGCAGCAATCGTACATTTATGGTTTGTCACGTTGCATCCAATGGAAGATGGTAATGGGCGCATTGCCCGTTTTTTGACTGATTTAGTATTGGCGCAAGGTGAAAGCCGTTCGATTCGATTTTATGCCATGTCAGTAAGTATTTGTGAACGCCGTAAGCAATATTACGAAATACTGGAACAGACTCAACGTGGTGATCTGGATATTACCGATTGGATGGTGTGGTTTCTGCAAACACTCAATAGCACCCTTATTGCTAAATTGAAGCAAATTGATGACCTAGTGAAAAAGACTCGATTCTGGCGTCGTGTTGATCAAAGCCAGCTCAATCAGGAACAAATAAAAGTATTGAACAGAATGTTAGATGCTGATTTTCAACAAGGTATTAATAGCAGCCAATATCAAAAAGTGGCTAAAGTGAGTCGTGCAACCGCGACCCGACATTTAAATCATCTAACAGAACTCGGTTGTTTGGAAAAAACTGAGGCTGGGGGCCGTAGCACACGTTATATTATTCATCATATTTGAATCTATTTTGGTCAAACTCTTAGGGCGGGAATTCCCGCACTAAGAGCAATCGAATTAATTTCGCAATCACTTAATACAACCAATCTTTACCCACTTGATCTGCGGCCAAAATTGCGGCGTAAACTTGTTCTGGTGTCACAACAAATGGCATATTGTGAATGGTTTCACCTTCGGCACAACTTGCGATAGCGACTTGCATGATTTTCTGATGCAGTTTCTCATTATCACGTAAGCCCAATTGCTCCAATGTGACGGGTAACCCGACCTGTACACAGAAATCGAGCACGGTTTCCAATTCTTCACTTGGGCTATTTTCTAAGATCAATTGTGTCAGAGTTCCAAACGCAACTTTTTCGCCATGATAGAGATGATGACACTCTTCCAGCACGGTAAAGCCATTGTGGATGGCGTGAGCTGCTGCTAATCCTGCACTTTCAAAACCAATGCCACTCAAGTAGGTATTTGCTTCCACAATATTTTCAACGGCTGGTGTACTGACACCGGCTTCTACCGCCAGTTTTGCTTTATAACCTTCCGCCAGCAAGGTTTCATAACACAGTTTTGCCAATGCCAAACCTGTAGTGGATGTTGCACCGCCAGCCATGGTTGGTTTGTGGGCTGTACTGCTGGCGCGTGCCTCAAAATAGGTGGCGAGTGCATCTCCCATACCTGCGACAAGCAGGCGAACCGGTGCCTTAGCAATGATATTGGTATCCATTAGCACGATGTTTGGATTTTGTGGATAGAACAGGTAGCTGTCGAATTCACCGAGTTCAGTATAAAGAACGGAAAGGGCACTGGTCGGTGCATCTGTTGAAGCAAGGGTAGGAGAAATAATGACGGGTATTTTGGCTTCGTATGCAACCGCCTTGGCAGTATCAATCGTCTTTCCTCCCCCGATCCCGATAACAGCCTGACATTGTTGTTTCAACAAAATGGCAGACAAGCGATAGATCTCATTACGGCTGCACTCACCATTGAAAAGTTCGAAATGGCTAGTCACTTCGTGTTCTTCGAGACTCTGGCTGACGGTATCCCCAATAAGGCTCATCACGAAATTATCAGCAATCACGAAGACGTGGTCAGCAAGTATTTTGGTGTATCGACCAATGTGAGATAACGCACCTGGCCCTTGAATATATTTGGATGGAGACTGGATCACTTTCAGCATAAGAAATATTCCTTCTTTACCGGAAACTAGGCATAGAGTGTCACAATACTGGCGTAGGGCAAGTTACGCATTGCCCATCCACACTATACGGCAAAATATGCAGAGAAGTTATGAGTAAAAGCAGGAAATGAGTGATATGAGGGGAAACACTGGCGGAACGTTTGTCCCCCTGATTGACTCAGGGAGGATGTTTTTAGTTGGCTTTGGCCAGGATTTTTTCTTCTGTTTGGGCGAAAAAGTATTTCAGGATTAAGTTTAACAGAATGCCATAAGCAGGCAGGAAGAACAGCATGCAGATAAACAGCTTGAAAGCATAATCTACTAGCGCAATTTCTACCCAGTGGGTTGCCATAAATGCATCCGTGCTGCGGTAAAACGCGATAAAGAAAAAGGCCAGTGTATCAAGCATATTACCGAAAAACATGGCGGCAGCCGGCGCTATCCACCAGCGGCTTTTTTGGCGAAGACGATTAAAAACACCAACATCTAATATCTGGCCGAGTACATAGGCCATAAAACTAGCGGCGGCAATGCGAGCGACAAACACATTAAAGGTTCCCAACGTCTCGAATCCTTGCCAGACTCCCTGGAAAAACAGAGCCGAAATCAGATAGGAGATCAGCAATGCCGGCAGCATAACGGAAATAATGATCCGGCGCGCCAATGGCGCACCATAAATACGCACGGTCAGATCAGTTGCCAAAAAGATAAAGGGAAATGTAAATGCTCCCCAAGTGGTATGAAAACCCAAAATTGAGATGGGTAATTGCACCAGATAGTTACTGGAAGTAATGATCAAAATGTGAAAAAGCGACAGCCAGATCAAGGCCGTAGCCCGCTGTTGCGTAGTTAATTGCAGCATATTGTACCTTTTTGGTGGATGGGGTGAGGGAACCCAATAAATCGATTTACCTGACGATCAGGCGGTGGGATCATACGTGTGTTGCGCAATAAAAGTAAAGTATGGCAGTTGACGATATTTTGTAATATACGCATTAAACTTCAAGTTGCCATTTACAACACGATATGAAACCTGCTTTCTCCTCGCTTCAAGGGGAGAAATCACACGCATCTTGAAGTTAGATTGGTATATAATCCATTGCCATAGATTTTTTGAACCTACAGAGATTGTTATGTCCGATATTTTTGCCAACCCTGACAAGACACTTGATACGTTGGGATTACGTTGTCCAGAGCCAGTAATGATGGTGCGCAAGACTGTCCGCCACATGGCTGCCGGTCAGACGTTGTTGGTCATTGCGGATGATCCGGCAACAACCCGTGATATTCCGGGATTCTGTCGTTTTATGGATCATGCACTAATCGCTCAAGAGACAGAGCAAACTCCGTATCGATATCTGCTCAGAAAAAGCGAAAATGCTGTTTAATTGAGAAACATCTATATAATTAACTGGCGAAAAAAGGGAGCCGTGCTAAGCTTTAACTATGGCATTTGGTTTCTTATCTATCACCTCGCTGGATGCCACATTTTCTTTTTCCTTAATAGCAACCTTTTGTAATTAATTATGATTTTGAAAAGGTGCATGTTAATAGTATTGCTATGCACCTTTTCAGTTTGTTATTTACCTTTGCCACTTTTCCATCCGTCTGCTTGTGGCAATGTAGGTTGAATATTCCGTGTATTATTTCAGAGGCTTGTTCCTAAGCAGCCGGACTGCGTTTGCTGTTACTAAAGCTGTGGCCCCTGAATCGGCCAGAACGGCCATCCATAGTCCGGTAATACCCAATAGACTTGTGATAAGAAATATCGCCTTTAGTCCTAATGCAATGGTGATATTTTGACGGATGTTATAATGGGTTGTTCGGGACAAGGAAATAATTTCAGGTAAACCCGTCAGTCGGTTATGCGTCAAAGCGGCATCAGCTGTTTCCAGTGCAACATCAGTACCGCTTCCCATAGCAACACCTATCGTGGCCGCTTTCATGGCTGGCGCATCGTTGATGCCATCACCAACCATCATGGTGCGGTGTTTTTGGTTCAACTCAATGACTGCTTTCACTTTATCTTCAGGCAGCAACCCTGCACGATAATCAATGCCCAGTCGATTCGCAATAGCTGCCGCGGCACGGGGATTATCTCCTGTCAGCATGACTGCGTCGACACCTTGTTTTTTCAGGATACGGATAGTCTCTATGGCATCCTGACGCAAGGTATCTTGCATTGCTATCAGCCCCATAAGTTGTCCATTTTGCATGACAGCAACGGCTGTTTTTCCATTGTCTTCCAGTTCAGTGACTCTCTGTTTCCATTGCTCGGACAAGGTATTTTCCGGCAATCTTCCGGGGGCTGCGACGAGAATTTTTTGCCCCGATAATTGCCCTTCAACCCCTATACCAGCCAGTGCCTTGCGTTGTTCAGCTTCAACAATTGTCACACCTCTGTTTTCTGCGGCATTCAGGATAGCTTTTGCCAGTGGGTGATGGGAGCCACTTTCTACAGCACCCGCCAGTGCCAGTAAGGTTTCTGCACTGATATTTTCCACCGGTTCAATTTCAGTGATCTGGGGTTTTCCTTCGGTCAAGGTTCCGGTTTTATCCAGTGCAATGGTGCGCACTGAACCAAGTTGTTCCAAGGCTGCTCCACCCTTGATTAGGGAGCCACGACGGGTTGCTGCGGCCAGCGCGGAAGTAATGGCAGCAGGCGTCGAGATGACCAATGCGCAAGGGCAACCAATTAACAGCAGCGTCAGGCCACGGTAGATCCAGGTTTCCCATGAGCCAGCAAAAAACAGGGGTGGGACGACTACCACCAATGCAGAGAACAAGATAATCAGCGGAGTATAGATACGACTGAAACGGTCGATAAAGCGCTCAATCGGTGCACGACGCTCTTCCGCTTCTTCAATCAGTTGCAGAATGCGGTCAATGGCGTTGTGACCCGGTTCAGAGATCACCTTCATCTGCACGGCACTATCAACAGAAAGGCAACCCGCGGCGACTTTTTCTCCTTGCTGCCGTTCAACCGGAACTGATTCACCGGTCAGGGCACTTTCATCGAAACTGGCAAAGGGACTGAGCAGTTCGGCATCGGTAGGTAAGCGTGCACCTGGGGCGATTTCGATGATATCCCCCGGACGCAGATCCGCCGCTGGCACGGTTTTCTTTTTTCCATCCTTAATGAGTAAGGCTTGTTCAGGAACTAATGCCATCAAGGCACTGACGCCACGACGTGCGCGTCCGGCGGCATAGGATTCCATTATTTCCCCTAACTTGAACAGAAGAATAACCATTGCCGCTTCTGCGGTAGCATCAATAAACAAAGCACCGATGGCAGCAACGCTCATCAACGTTTCAATGGCGAAAGGTGTGCCAGAACGGATCAGTTTGATGGCCTTGGTCGCTACCGGATATAACCCAATGAGTGTAGTGATAATGAAAGCAATTTGCCCTGCGGGGGCATTCGCTTTTGCTATTCCCCAACTGACGAACATCAAGGCGGCCAGAATCAAAATGGGGGAAAAAGTCTTCCAGTAACTGACTGCCGGAGGCAATTTAGATGCCGAACTTGCCTCTTTGATGGTAAAGCCGGCCTGTTTTACTGCTTGTTCAACGGCAGCACGAATATCAATATCAGCATCGACCACCAGTTTCTCTGTTGTAAACAGGACCTTGACCTGTCTGGCTTCTGGCAGTTTTTTGACAGCATTTTCGATTTTGCCTGCACAGCTTGGACAATCCATGCCTTGGATAGTCCAATTAAAACGCTGTCTCGCGGTTAATTCGGTGAGAACGTTATCCTGCATAGTATGGGCATGATCGTGTGAACAGTGTGCACCATTATGTTCATGGGAGTGCACTGTGCCAGTAGAGCAACAAGAAGAGTTATGGTCTTGTGTGTGAGAATGATGCAAATGTTCGTGGCTGTGATTATGATGTGAATGCTCACTTACATTATTGGCGATATTCTGATATTCATCTTTTTGCAAAGATAGAGAATCGTGCGGTGATTGCTTATGTTTTTTAGTCGTGGATAACATAGGCGACCTCTTAAAATAGAGTTAATTTTAGACATTAGCATTAACTCTACACGTTGGAGTAAACTCCAGAGTCAAATCCAATAAGAGGAATTCTTTTGATGATTTGTGCTAATTCAGATAAGTTCTCATCGTCAATGTTCTTCCTCTTGATGTTGTTTGCTTTTTAACCCTTAGTTAGTAAGGGCAAACTATCATAGGTATAGTGAACGAATAATCAAAAAATGGCCGATAAAACCACAGGTAGCAACCATCGCTTTTGACAATTTAAAAGGGAAACGATATTGAGCAATGATATTGATACTGTATGAAAGGAATAGCAGGATAGCCCCCGCGATGACAGAAAACCGGCTGTCGTTGCTGAGCGAAAAATATTGTTCTCCGGCAACCCAAGCCATCAGTAGTGCCATAACGAAACTATCTACTACTCGCCAACGCATATTATCCAGACGATTCCAGACTGTCAGCATGACCACAATACCAACGACCAACAAGATCAAAGGCAGCGGGAAGAAGAAACTGAAATCCATATGTAAGGCAAAACTGATGGTGTATAACAGGTAACTCAGGAATAGTGCGATGAATGAGAAGAGTAAATACTTACCAGGGAGCATGCGGAGTGTATCAGAGAGCAAAGCAGTCAAAAGGCCCGCAATAATAAGGTAGCCTGAAACCTCAAGATTGGGCGCCTGGCAAGCCCATAACAATAAAAGTAACATAGTGACGGGGCGGAAAACCCATTGCTGCCAGTTGGTGCCACGATAAGCAGCATCAATATATAACCACCCAGAGAAAAACACAGCAAGAAATGGCCAACTCATATTTTTCCTTTCCTCAAAGTTCAGTGCCCGTTTTGTCAGGCAATTTTATTTATGATGGGTTTGGTACGGAGAGTATCTTGATTTATCAATATTAATTCATTATTAACGAACAAATAACGTTTTATTATCAAAAACAAAGGGCGTCAATAAGTTATTACAAGAATGACTTATTGACGAAGGAAAAAGGTAAGATGAGTCACACGGTATGTGAAGTTATTTTTTTTCCTGTTGCTTCCCTTTTTGTTGTTTCTTCTGCCAGGCTAATAATTCAAAGACGCCAAAAAAGAAGATCTTAGTCTGGAGAAAACCAGACAGTTTTTGATCTTTCGGCTGGGAGTTTTTCAGTAGCAGCAACTGAAAGGAGTGCATGATTACCGTAAATACCATTGCAATATCCATGAAATATCTCAATGGTTTAGGGAATGGGTGAAACAAATTGAAGATCATGATACCCCACACTAAGATCATGATCCCTCTGCCTAATTGAATAAACATCATCGACTCCAAAATCGTGTGTAAACCGTTCAAACTCCCGATTACGGGTGGCGAATATATAAACGATAAGCAACTTGTCCGGCCGTTTTTTGCCGATGCAGTTGCCAGTTTGGGGGAACTTCTGTCGCAGCAGATTCTGCTTCTGCCTCAACATAAATCCAGCTTTCTTCTGCCAGCCAGTTATTGGCTTCCAATAAATTGATTGTTTCAGCCAGCATTCCCTTACGGAATGGTGGATCGAGGAAAACCACATCAAACGGTGTTCCGGTGTTGTTAAGGTATTGTAGTGCATTGCCTTGCACCACATCGGCATTTTCAGCTTTCAGTAAGGCCAGGTTAGCCGATAGTTGTTTCGCCACATTACGATCATATTCAATTAAGGTCGTGTGGCTGGCATAACGAGACAAAGCTTCAAATCCAAGCGCTCCGCTACCTGAAAAACAATCCAGGCAACGAGCACCCTGAATCACTGGCATAAGCCAGTTAAAAAGTGTCTCGCGAACGCGATCTGTTGTTGGACGCAGGCCGTCACTATCAGGAACCGGCAATTTTCTTCCGCGCCATTTTCCGCCAATAATGCGGATTTGTCCCAAAGACAGACGCTGTGGTTTTTTAGTCATAATTTACATAACTTAAATATTTGCCATCCGCCGCGACTCAATAATATCTGGCGGAGACAAAAAGTGAGTGAAAACGAAGATATCCATTGATTAATTTACCACGAAATCCTCTATAGATATGTGTTGTGGTGTGATGAAAATGTTAGACTGGATTCATTACCGTTAGAACCTATCTCAGTGGATATAACAGCATATATCTAACTTAACCGCGAGGAGTGTAGTGGCCGATGGCAAAAGAGAAAAAAAGAGGTTTCTTCTCTTGGTTTGGACTTGGTCGTCAAGATAACAAACAGCAAGAAGAACAAGCTGAACAAGAAAGAGTTGCTGCGGAAGAAGCCGCCCGTCGCGCAGCAGAAGAGGCAGAACAGCAACGTTTAGCAGAAGAAGCAGCCCATCGCGCGGCAGAAGAAGCAGAACAGCAACGTTTAGCGGAAGAAGCCGCCCGTCGCGCGGCAGAAGAAGCAGAACAGCAACGTTTAGCGGAAGAAGCCGCCCATCGCGCGGCAGAAGAAGCAGAACAGCAACGTTTAGCGGAAGAAGCCGCCCGTCGCGCGGCAGAAGAAGCAGAACAGCAACGTTTAGCGGAGGAAGCAGCCCGTCGCGCCGCAGAAGAAGCAGAACAGCAACGTTTAGCGGAAGAAGCCGCCCGTCGTGCGGCAGAAGAGGCAGAACAGCAACGTTTAGTAGAAGAAGCAGCCCGTCGAGCAGCAGCAGAGGCAGAACAGCAACGTTTAGCGGAAGAAGCCGCCCGTCGCGCAGCGGAAGAGGCAGAACAGCAGCGTTTAGCGGAAGAGGCGGCCTTACCTAAGGAACAAGAACGACCGACTAAAGAGGGATTTTTTGCTCGTCTGAAACGCAGTTTAGTTAAAACTCGTCAAAATCTTGGTTCCGGCTTCTTGGGATTATTCCGTGGCAAGAAAATTGATGATGATCTGTTTGAAGAGTTGGAAGAGCAATTATTGATTGCAGATGTGGGCGTTGAAACGACTCGTAAGATTATTACTAATCTGACAGACCACGCTAGCCGTAAAGAGTTGAAAGATGCGGAAGCACTTTACTCTAAACTGAAAGAAGAGATGTCAACCATTCTGGCGAAAGTTGATAAGCCGCTAGAGATAGAAAGCAAATCACCTTATGTCATTTTGATGGTGGGAGTAAATGGGGTTGGTAAAACGACCACGATTGGAAAGTTGGCGCGTCAATATCATTCACAAGGCAAATCCGTCATGCTGGCAGCTGGAGATACTTTCCGTGCGGCTGCGGTAGAGCAGTTACAAGTTTGGGGAGAACGCAACAAAATCCCAGTGATTTCCCAACATACAGGAGCAGATTCCGCCTCAGTGATTTTTGACGCCATCCAGTCAGCCAAGGCTAAAGGTATTGATGTCCTGATTGCAGATACCGCTGGGCGCTTGCAGAACAAATCCCATTTGATGGAAGAACTGAAAAAAATCGTTCGCGTGATGAAAAAACTGGACGAAGACGCACCTCATGAAATTATGCTGACTCTGGATGCCAGCACAGGTCAAAATGCAGTAAGTCAGGCTAAACTATTTCATGAAGCTGTGGGATTGACGGGTATTTCACTGACCAAACTGGATGGTACTGCGAAAGGGGGAGTTATCTTCGCTATTGCCGACCAATTTGAGATCCCAATCCGCTACATTGGTGTGGGTGAAGGCATTGAAGATCTCCGTCCATTTAAGGCAGACGATTTTATTGAGGCTCTTTTTGCCCGAGAGGATTAACTATCAATGATTCGCTTTGAACAGGTCAGTAAAGCCTATCTGGGAGGGCGGCAGGCGCTGCAAGGGGTGGATTTTCATCTACTTCCAGGAGAAATGGCATTCTTAACCGGTCATTCAGGGGCCGGTAAAAGTACACTTTTGAAACTTATCTGTGGTATTGAACGCCCTAGCGCAGGCCATATTTGGTTTTCTGGTCATGACATTAGCCGATTAAAATCCCGTGAGATCCCTTTTCTGCGCCGTCAGATCGGCATGATTTTTCAGGATCATCACCTGCTTTTGGATCGTACCGTATACGAGAATGTCGCTATGCCGCTGATCATCTCAGGGGCAAGTGCTGAAGACATTCGGCGACGGGTATCTGCAGCGTTGGATAAGGTCGGCTTACTGGACAAAGCGAAAAACTTCCCCATTCAGCTTTCCGGTGGAGAACAACAGCGTGTTGGTATCGCTCGTGCGGTGGTGAATAAGCCAACCGTGTTGCTGGCAGATGAACCGACGGGAAATTTGGATGGGGCATTATCAGAGGGGATCATGCGTCTGTTTGAAGAATTTAACCGAGTCGGCGTGACGGTTCTGATGGCTACCCATGATACAGCCCTCATTGAACGAAGAAAATATCGTATCTTGACTCTGAATCAGGGACGTATGCAAGGAGGACATCATGGCTAAGTATGTCCGTCATTCAGCGAAAAAAACACACTCCCCAAAATCCAAATCATTAAAAGGGGGATGGCGTGTACAGTGGCGTTATGCGTGGAAAAGTACGCTGTCCGATATGTTCCGCCAACCGTTGGCAACGTTGCTGACAGTTATGGTGATAGCGATTTCCCTGACCTTGCCGAGTGTGTTCTATATTGTTTGGAAAAACGTCAATCAAGCAGTGATGCAGTGGTATCCCATTCCACAACTCACGGTCTATTTGGATAAGTCACTGAATGACAATAGCGTCAAACAGGTTATTGATCAGTTGAAAAATATGGATGGGGTGAAATCGGTCAATTACCTTTCCCGTGACGAAGCCGTAAACGAATTTCGTGCGTGGTCAGGTTTTGCCAGCGCGCTCGATTTGCTGGAAGAAAATCCTTTGCCGGCGGTTGCCATCGTTTCTCCTAAATTGAATTTCCAGGATTCTCAGGCGCTAACAACATTGCGCGATCAAGTTGCGCAGATTAAAGGCATTGAAGAAGTCAGGATGGATGATAGCTGGTTTGCCCGTTTGACCGCGTTGGCTGACCTTGTAGGCAGAATTGCAGCGGTGATAGGTATTTTGATGGTGGTTGCACTGCTCTTGGTCATCGGTAATAGTGTCCGGCTGAGCATCTTTAGCCGTCGTGAGACGATTAATGTCATGAAGTTGATTGGGGCAACGGATGGTTTTATTTTGCGTCCTTTCCTCAATGGTGGAGCTTTATTGGGGATTTTGGGCGCAATATTCTCCTTAATCCTCTCTTCCCTGCTGGTGTGGAAACTTTCCAATGTGGTCACAGAAGTGGCGAGTGTTTTCGGTACTAGCTTTATACTGCATGGTTTGGAGTGGGATGAATCACTCTTGTTAGTGCTTATTTCAGGTATGATTGGTTGGATAGCTGCATGGTTTGCGACAATTCAGCATTTACGTCGTTTTAGGCCAGAATAAAGGTGTTGCAGGGCTTACTGAACTGTTGGGCATAATTGTTGTCAAAATCACAGTTATGGTTTTGTCCTGCTATTCACACAACTGAGGCGATTTGAATATGATCTCTATGGTGGTAAAATAGACGCATCTTTGGCTTGAATAAACCATACTGGTGAACTCAGGCAAATTTGAAGGCCATCAATTTGGATCTAATTTTGAGAGAATTTGAATGACAAAAGAAATGCAAACTTTGGCGTTAGTTCCACAAGGTAGTTTGGAAGGGTACATCCGTGCCTCCAATGCTTATCCTATGCTTTCTGCCGAGGAAGAGAAGGAACTGGCAGAAAGGCTGCATTACCAGGGAGATCTGGATGCAGCGAAAAAGCTGATTCTTTCTCACCTGCGCTTCGTTGTTCATATTGCCCGCAGTTATGCCGGTTATGGTCTGCCGCAAGCGGATTTAATTCAGGAAGGTAATATTGGCCTGATGAAAGCGGTTCGTCGTTTTAATCCAGAAGTGGGCGTACGTCTGGTTTCTTTCGCTGTTCACTGGATTAAGGCAGAAATCCATGAATATGTATTGCGTAATTGGCGTATTGTGAAGGTCGCAACAACAAAAGCTCAGCGAAAGCTGTTCTTTAATTTGCGCAAGGCTAAACAGCGTCTGGGGTGGTTCAATCAGGATGAAATTGAACTGGTTGCCAAAGAATTGGGCGTGACCAGCAAAGATGTCCGAGAGATGGAATCCCGCATGTCAGCGCAGGATATGGCATTTGATATGTCTTCTGATGATGACAATCATGATAGCCAGCCAGTGGCTCCGGTGCTGTATTTGCAAGATAAGGCTTCTGACTTTGCCGATGGCATTGAAGAAGATAACTGGGAAACTCACGCTGCGGATAAGCTTTCTGTGGCGATGGAAGGGCTGGACGAACGTAGCCAGGACATCATTCGTTCTCGTTGGTTGGATGATGACAACAAAACTACCTTGCAAGAATTAGCGGATAAGTATGGTGTATCTGCTGAACGTGTTCGGCAGCTAGAAAAAAATGCCATGAAGAAATTGCGACTGGCTATTGAAGCGTAATCTCATAGCTGAGCAAAATTTTCTGGATTAAAAAGCGATAATTTGTTTATCGCTTTTTTTATGCGTGTAAAACAAACAGCACCAAAGAACTGAGGAAATTCCATGATGAAAATTGTGATTGCCCCTGATTCATTTAAGGAAAGTTTGAGTGCCTTGCAGGTGGCACAGGCAATAGAGCGGGGATTTAAGGAGATTTATCCGCAAGCAGACTATATCAAGTTACCTATGGCGGATGGCGGCGAAGGGACAGTCGAATCACTGGTGGCTGCAACCGGAGGAAAACGTATCGTGTGTACTGTTACTGATCCTTTGGGGCAACCTGTTGAGGCATTTTTTGGTTTGCTTGGCGATGGAAAAACCGCAGTGATTGAAATGGCTGCCGCTTCTGGTTTGCACTTGGTGCCGATGAAGCAGCGTAACCCTCTGATAACGACGAGTTATGGAACGGGAGAATTGATTCTGGCTGCATTGGAACAGGGGATACACAAACTGATTTTAGGCATTGGTGGCAGTGCAACCAATGATGGTGGCGCAGGCATGATGCAGGCACTTGGTGCGACTTTATTGGATGGGGACAGTCGTATTCTGCCATTCGGCGGCGCGGCATTAACTCGGCTGGAAGGGATTGACTTAACGAACCTTGATCCACGTCTCAGGCAAATTGAATTTATCGTGGCTTGTGATGTGAATAACCCATTATGTGGTGAACAGGGAGCATCAGCGGTATTTGGTCCACAAAAAGGCGCGACACCGGAGATGGTGAAATCGTTAGATTCTGCATTGCGTCATTATGGCATGAAAATAGAATCCCTAATGGGAAAAAGCGTGATTGATGCTGCTGGTGCAGGTGCGGCTGGAGGGATGGGCGCATCCTTATTGGGGTGCTTGGGAGCAAGATTACAGCCTGGTATTGCCATTGTTATCGAAACCTTGCAACTGGAAAAAGCGATTCAGGGGGCAGATCTGGTCATTACGGGGGAAGGGCGTCTGGATAGCCAGACCATATACGGTAAAACCCCTATTGGTGTTGCCCGTGTTGCGAAAAAGTTTGGCATTCCCACCATTGCGTTAGTTGGGGGAATGAGCCGAGACTATCATGTTGTGCATCAGCACGGGCTGGATGCGGTCTTTTCCATCATACCGGAGGTTTGTTCCCTTGCTGATGCCCTTGCCAATGGTGCCGATAATTTGCAGATAACGGCCCGGAATATTGCCGCGATTTGGGCTATTTCCCACTAAATTGCCTTATAAGCGCTGCTATCGCCGTTTACTGTGCCGTTGAGTCATGATGGCAGTGAAACCGATAGATGCAGCAAATAACAACGCCCCCGTTAAAAATACCCATTCATAGTGGTTATTGAATAACAAGACACTGCCAACCATTGGGCCAATAGCCATTCCCATATATCGAATAAAATTATAAAGCCCAATCACAGTTGCCCGTTCTTCCACAAAGGTTTTTAACAGTAAAGTGGCATGTGTAGGTGTTGATAGCCCTAGAGTGAAACCGTATAAAGCGGTGACAATAATCAATGTGGGAACGCCGAACCGATATGTGATGGAAAACAACAGGATTAAAGCCAGATTTAGCAAACTACTGACAATCAGGCCATTTATCTCAGAAAACCGATGATGGAGTAAACGATAGCTATAGCTGCCACCAATCATTGCCAGTGATATGGGAATGTACATCCAACCGATATCGGCAGGGCTGAAATCATATTCATGGTTTAAGATGATGGGTAAAAAAGTCAAAAAACAGAAATAACAATAGGACAACATAAAACCAATACAGAAAACGGATTGCGTGATGCGATCTGACAAAATCTGGCCGAACTGCCAAAACACCTTTTTGGCACTTGCTGACGGTTTTGGCATATTTTCGGGTATGGTTTCAGGTTTAGTCTCTGGTAACCAAAGCAAATTGCTGATCAGTATTAGCCCACCGATAACAGCAATAAATTGGAAAATCGCAACATATCCGTTTAATTCGGCTAAATAGCCACCGAGCAGTGGTCCCAAAGCAGGAGTCAGCGTTAACAACATCTGATAAGTACTGATGGCTTTGGCACGATGTTGCTCTTCATACAGATCACCAATAATTGTCGCTGCAATAACAGGAATAGCGGCAATCCCAATAGCTTGAACTATTCGAAAGGCAATCAGCCAATAAATATCGGAAGCCATCGCACAACCAACAGAGCCAATGACGGAAATAGTCAGAGCAGGAAGTAAAATAGCTTTACGGCCTTTATTGTCCGCTAGTGGACCATACACGATTTGCATAATAGCTAAAACAAATGTGAATGCTGATACCGTCAGGTTTACTAAAGGTAGGGACGCATTGAATAGCGCCTGTATGGTAGGGATCACGGGAACATAGATATTTTGAGCAAGAGATCCTAATAGGGCACTAAAGCATACCAGGTAGAAAATCACCTTTACATGACGAATTGAGTTATATCGATTCATTTTTTTCTCCATTTTTGTTTCCAAGGAAACAATATGAAGATTAATAAACGGGGAGATTTTGTAAAGATCTTTTTCTTCTTTTTTTGTTATGATGCAAATAATATTTTCCTCAGAAACATTATTTTGGAAAAGTTGTAAATGAGTAACAGTACAGTTTACCAACGTGAGATCCTTGCCGCCGTTAATCACTTGATACAGCTAAAAGATGGTATTAAGAGAGGGCATAATGAAGAGACACTCCGCGAATATGGGCTCAGTGGCTATTCATTATCTGAACTACATGTGATCCAGTGTATAGGAGAATCGGTATTATTAAATATCACAAGTATCAGCCAGACGCTGGGAATGACTAAGGGGGCTATCTCAAAGATCTGTGCAAAACTTCTTCAGCGCTCTATCGTTGAAAAACTGAAAATGGTAGATAACCAAAAAGAGACCTATTTCAGCCTCACTGACGAAGGGAAACAGATATTTTTTGCGCATGAAAAACTGCATCGGCAAATAGAAGCAAGATGGTTGCAAATATTGGAAAGCTATTCGCCGGAAGAATTGATGACCATTAAGCGATTTATTGCTGACATATCGAATATAGTGGGACACTCTCGATAATGAATTGCCGCCATGTATCGTGGCATGACAAGAATCAGAAGCCTGACTGGGATAATTAAAATCAGTAAACAACAGGCTTCTGACGAAGTTATCTTGCCTCATTCAGCAACCATTCTTGCCTATAATTGTCTCGGCAATGGGGATATATTGATCTGTAATTTTATTAACAACATTGTCCTCTTTCTTGACGGGTTTGCAGTCTTCGAAAAACCACTGAATTGGCGTATTAAATATACAGGCAATAACAACGAGATGGGAGAGATTGATTCGATTCACTCCCGTTTCGTAACGTGAAAGTTGCTGTTGACTGAGGCCGAGTCGATTTGCCAATGCTGTAGCAGTGATACCTAGCTCTTTCCTTTTGATCTGAATACGTTTTCCGACTAATAGGTTTGCATCTTCCATATCTCATCCTTTTTTCATTAGTAAGTTATGGCGTCATCAAGGAGAATTGCTGAAGCTTAAAATGAGTTCGATTTTTGCCCCGCTAGTTGCCCGTAAAATAGGGCCTGCCTTGACGGATTATCGTTCACGGTATGCCTATTGTTACCACCTGATTCGCCGTTTTTGTTTTCTAACATGCGTCTTGTTTTTGTCATCCTTGCCTTATGGCTACCTCTGCATATTTTTTCGGTTGAGTTACCGATGCGGCTTAAACAGAGGTCCGATTCTCCTTGCATGAAAGATAACCAATATGTTCCTGATTTTTATTTTATGGGATTTTGTCTATTTAAATAAATTTATTTAATTGATTTTTAATGATTTTTAGTCGATTGATTAAGGTAAACCTGCAAAAAGTAGTGAATTTTTGTCTAACCTCATGTTTATTGACATATATCATTCTTGTTGATGATTTTCTTGAGGTTATAAACTGGACAAAATATACCAAACTGTCTAGTTTAGATTTATAATTCGTATTGGTATCTCTAAAAAGAATTAAATTTTGGATATGTAATGCTTTTAAAACATTAATTCTGGATGATCTGACAATATTTGACCGGCATCAAGTAATATTTTTTCACCATTAATATTATGATGATGCAACAAAATATGTGAATAACAAAAAAAATTCATATATTATAATTGCTTAAATGGAATGATTTGTAGTATGTAATGAAATTTGACTTAGGTTAAATTATGTAGGATTATGTTTACAGTTTGGTATAAATTGTTTTGTTTTTTAATATAATTTTATTTATTTGGATTATGTAAAGGTATTTTGATGTTTTAGTGGATTATTTCGGCTGTTTTACCTTATTTTTATTAAAAATATTATTTACCATTACCTTTTCCACTAAATTGACTTTTAATTCGCCTAAAAATGAGGTTTACTCGCATTTTTGCATTTTTTGAAAATGGCAAGAGTATCTCTTATGGGATATTGAGATATTTTTTATTTTTCTAATAAAAACAATACGATATAAATTTTCTCGGTGGATTATGGCTTTATCAAGTGGTATTCTGTTTTTCTTTGAGGATCTTTCTATGGAAAATAACGGCATTGAAGTGTTTTTTCGGCATATCGCATTAAAATTGAAAAAAACAGCTGTTGTACAAGGTTCCCAGAAATACCATTGTGGCTGGAAACATCGCAGCCGATAAGCTAGCAAAAACTGACTAAAACCTCACCCCAAGGAATGACGTTGTTGTGATTTCCTTTCCTGCTCAGCACATTGTTGCACCTGTCACTTATGTTCAGCCTGTTGCTTTTTCAGCAACGTTCCTTACCCCCGCGCGGCGCGAGGGGGTAAGGAATATTCCTATCATTTTGAAACGCTATTTATCCGAAGTCTCTGGTTGTAATTTACAACACTATATGAAACTTGATATCTCCCCGCGAAGTGGGGAGATATCACACGTATCTTGAAGTTAGATTGGTATACACCTGAAGAGTTATAGTGGAATAACGCCTAACTTTGTCAAGCTTGTTTTTTCAAATGGCGTAGTGACTTATTTATCTTCATGGTTAAGTTATCGCATTCCGTATCATAAACGGAAACATGAAATTAAATGGATGGGCTGATTTATGGAATAAAACCGAAGATAACCTCAAATTTATCGACTATTTCACTGAGCACTTACGTGAAAATTAATATTTATTTGAAATTGTTTTATTTTGTTATTAAATATAATGATTGTTTACATTTACATTAGTTGTGTAATTTGATTACTATAAAATAATATGTAGTTGAGTTAGTTTATTTTTTACATGGAGAAATATACATGTTTTTATTATAACAAAATGATAAATAATGATTTTTTTATTTTGCTTTTCCTTGGTTGTTAGTGGTTATTTATAAACATAAGCACTTTATTTTATCTGAAATAATTTCATTTGAATACTAATGTTAAATGGAGAAATACTGCAGGGACTTAGTGTTCATGCCAATAGATATATTCAATAGATCCATTTTTATTTAGTTATGGAATTCAGCGTAATAAAAAATTGATGTAGATCAAAAACGCTTATCTAAAAAACAGGGAAAAATGGAATGCCTTTTTATGGTTCATCAAATGAATCATTTATTCCGTTGTCTGGGAAATAATTGCCACATCATTTTTTGCTGTGCGGTTATTAACCGGACTATGACATCCAGCGCCTGAGAAAAATATTGTCTGAGTATCTTTCGATGCTTGGTATGCCCGTTGTTATTTCTCCTAAAAGTAAAAGAAAAATATTTGTGACGGCGGCTGGGAATAACAGTTTTCAAATATCCGATAGATTCGTTGAGGTAGTAAGTAAATGAAAGACAGTATTACCAGCACGGAAAATACCCTTAAAGCGGGGTTGCTGGAAACTTGGAACGCCACGGAAACTCCCTATCCTGACCATGTATGCATTCATCAGTTGTTTGAACAACAAGCAGAGAAAACCCCGATTGCCACCGCATTAATCGCTGGCGATCAGACTCTGAGCTATGCGGACCTGAACGCCAGAGCCAACAGATTGGCTTGCCAACTGATTGAACAAGGGGTTTGCCTGGGTGACCACGTAGCGATCTTGTTAGAACGCTCAATTGAACTGGTGGTGGCTCAGTTAGCTATCTTTAAGGCGGGGGCGGTTTATGTCCCTGTCGATCCCAATGTACCGGATGAGCGGAAAAACTGGCTGATAAACGATTGTGCCGCCAAATTACTGCTAACGGATATGCAGACGGCGATCCCCGCTGAATTGCTTGTCCCGCGGTTCCGTCTTACCGGCGAGACAGAGCCGATTCAGGCAGAAGATCACTGCAATCTTGATTTATCGGGAGCCAGTGCCGAACCCGCGTATATCATGTACACCTCTGGTTCGACGGGGACACCAAAAGGCGTCATCGTGCCTCATCGGGCTGTGGTCCGGTTGGTTATCAATAATGGCTATGCTGATATCGAACCTAATGACCGGATTGCCTTCGCCGCTAATCCCGCTTTCGATGCCAGTACCTTTGAAGTTTGGGCGCCGTTGCTTAACGGTGCTGCGCTGGTGGTTATTGATCATACTACGTTGCTGACACCGCGGGATTTTGTTCAGGCGTTACAGGCGCATCGCATTACGGTTCTGTGGATGAGTGTCGGGCTGTTTAACCGGCTGGCGGAGGAACTATCCCCAGTGTGGCCTCAGCTTAAAATACTGCTGGTGGGAGGGGATGTCCTCGATCCGCATATCATTGCTCAAGTGCTGCGTAAAAACCCGCCACAAAAGTTATTGAATGCCTACGGTCCGAGTGAGGGAACCACGTTTACCACGACTTACCCTATTCACGGCTTAACATCGGGTACAACTTCAATTCCTATTGGTCGGCCTATTGCCAACACCCGAATTTATTTGCTGGATACTGACGGCCAGCCGGTGCCATTGGGGATGACCGGTGAGATTTATATCGGGGGTGACGGAGTGGCCTGCGGTTATCTCAATCGCCCTGAACTGACTGCTGAACGCTTTCTCCCCGATCCATTTAGCAATAAACCGAATGCACGTATGTATCGCACCGGCGATTTAGCCCGCTATCTGCCGGACGGCAATCTTGAATTTTTGGGCCGTAACGACCAACAGGTGAAAATCCGCGGTTTCAGGATTGAACCGGGAGAAATTGAAGCTCGACTGGTGGAGTATCCGGCAATACGTGAAGCGGTGGTGCTGGCGTTAGGAGAGGGACAAGACAAACAACTGGTTGCCTATGTGCTGACCCAAGAGAGTGACGGTTTGGCTGTTCGCCTGCGTGAACACCTGAGTGCGCGGTTGCCGGATTATATGCTACCGGCGGCCTTTGTGCGTCTGGATGAATTCCCATTGACGCCGAATGGTAAATTGGATCGCCGAGCGTTGCCAGCACCAGGGGAGGATGCCTTCGCCCGTCAGGTTTATGCCGCACCGTTAGGAGAAAAGGAAATTATTCTGGCGACCCTTTGGCGCGAATTACTGGGTATTGAACGAATAAGCCGACATGATAGTTTCTTTGCGCTGGGCGGTCACTCTTTGCTCGGTATCCGGATGATTGAACGCCTGCATAACCTGGGATTGACACTGGCCGCCCGTAACCTGTTTCAATGTCCGGTGTTGTCAGAACTGGCCCAGGCATTGGAACAACATCAGGCTGTAGTCGTACCGCCGAATGTCATTACCCCAGCGACCACCGTGCTGACACCCGCAATGTTGCCACTGATTGATCTGTCCCAGTCTGAGATTGACAACATTGTTGAACAGGTGCCGGATGGGATCGCTAATATTCAGGATATTTATGCCCTGTCGCCGTTGCAGGACGGTATCTTATTTCACCATCTGCTGGCGAAGGAAGGTGACCCTTATCTGTTGGCCTACCCGATGATTTTTTCTGACCGGACGCTGCTGGATCGCTATCTGGCAGCCGTGCAACAGGTGGTTGATCGCCATGATATCTTGCGAACCGCATTTATCTGGCAGGGATTACCTGCACCGGCGCAGGTGGTTTGGCGTCAAGCGCCTTTATCGGTCACTGAACTGACTCTGGATCCGGCTGATGGGCCAGTGGGTGAGCAATTGGCTCACCGCTTTGACCCACGTCAGTACCGTTTTGATCTGAGTCAGGCTCCATTGTTGCGCTTTGTAGTAGCACAAGAAACAGTAGCACAAGAAACAGCAGCACAAGAAACGGATGGCCGCTGGCATGTGCTGCAATTGCAGCATCATCTGATTGGCGATCATACGACAATGGAAGTGATGCACCGCGAAGTGCAAGTTTGTCTTGCCGGGCAAGATGACAACTTGCCAGTACCGGTGCCTTTCCGCAATCTGGTGGCGCAGGCTCGATTGAATGCCAATCAAGCAGAACATACCCGTTTCTTTACTGATATGTTGGCTGACGTGGATGAGCCGACGCTGCCGTTTGGTCTCACCGAAGTGCATTGTGATGGTTCGCAGGTTACACAATCACACCGGATGTTATCGCCGGAATTAAACAACCGTCTTCGTCAACAGGCAAAACGTCTGGGCGTCAGTGTAGCAACATTGTGTCATTTAGCTTGGGCGCAGGTGTTGTCGCAGACCAGTGGTCAGGAAAAAGTGGTGTTTGGCACGGTGCTGTTTGGGCGTATGGCGGCGGGGGAAGGGGTTGATAGCGGCATGGGGCTGTTTATCAATACCTTGCCGTTGCGACTGGATATGGATGATACACCGGTGCACGACAGTGTACGGCTGGCACAGTCTCGGTTGGCCGGATTGCTGGATTATGAGCATACTTCACTGGCGCAGGCCCAACGTTGCAGTGGTGTAGCGGGTGGCACGCCACTATTTAGCGCCCTGTTGAACTACCGACATAATGAGCAGCCGCTGATACCACATGAGGTTGTACCGGGTATCGAATTTCTGGGTGAACAGGAGCGAACCAACTATCCGTTAGTGCTGTCGGTAGAGGATGGCGGTTCTACTCTGGGGCTGACTGCCCAGGTAGTACAGCCATTTGAGCCGGATCGGGTATGTGGTTATATGCAACAGGCGCTGACCAGTCTGGCAGAAGCGCTAGAGCAAGCACCAGAAACACCGGTACGGGAACTGAACATTTTGCCTGCAACGGAACGTACGTTATTGCTGGAAACCTGGAACGCAACTGAAACACCGTATCCTGGGCAGTTATGCATTCATCAGTTGTTTGAACAACAAGCAGAGAAAACGCCGGTTGCTACAGCGCTGATAGCGGGAGATCAAACCCTCAGTTATATGGAACTGAATATCCGTGCTAACCGGCTGGCTCGTCAGTTAATTGAGCAAGGGATTTATCCGGGGGAACATGTTGCGCTCTTGTTAGAGCGATCTATTGAGCTGGTCGTGGCTCAGTTAGCTATTCTCAAGGCGGGTGCGGTGTATGTCCCGATAGATCCGGGTGTACCGGACGAGCGGAAGAGTTGGTTGATAAAAGATTGTTCAGCCAAATTGCTGCTCACCGATATGTGGACTGATATTTCGGCTGACCTCCTGACTGTGCCGATATTTCGTTTCTCTGGTGAGATGAGTACCATCAGGGAAGAAGATCGCCTCAATCTTGATTTACCCGCTTCCAGCACGGGAGCGGCGTATATCATGTATACCTCTGGCTCTACTGGTACACCAAAGGGCGTGGTAGTGCCTCATCGGGCGGTGGTTCGGTTGGTTATCAATAATGGTTATGCTGAAACCGGACAGGCTGACCGAGTAGCCTTTACCGCTAACCCGGCTTTCGACGCCAGTACCTTCGAAGTCTGGACGCCTTTGCTCAATGGTGGCGCGCTGGTGGTCATCGACCACGCGACCTTATTGACGCCACAGGCGTTTGTTCAGAGTTTACAGGTTCACCGGATCACTGTCCTGTGGCTGACGGTTGGATTGTTTAACCGACTGGCAGCGGAGTTGTCTGCGGTTCTCCCACAGATCAATATCTTGATTGTCGGAGGGGATGTTCTAAATCCGCATGTGATCGCTCAGGTCCTGCGTAATAGCCCGCCTCAGCAGTTATTGAATGGCTATGGACCGAGTGAGGGAACGACGTTTACCACGACATACCGTATCACTGAATTGCCGGAAGGGATGACAAAACTTCCCATTGGCCGACCCATCGCTAACACACGCCTCTATTTATTGAACGCTTATGGCCAACCAGTACCACTGGGGGCGATCGGTGAGATTTATATTGGTGGAGACGGTGTTGCCTGTGGTTATTTGAATCGACCTGAACTCACAGCTGAACGCTTCCTGGTTGATCCTTTTAGTGATAAACCGGCGGCGCGCATGTATCGAACCGGCGATTTAGCCCGCTATCTGCCGGATGGCAATCTGGAATTTTTTGGCCGTAATGATCAGCAGGTCAAAATCCGTGGTTTTCGGATTGAACCAGGGGAAATTGAAGCGCGCTTGAAGGAGTACACTGCGGTGCGTGAGGCTGCGGTGCTGGTGTTAGGTGACGGGCAGGACAAACGGCTGGTCGCCTATATCATAGCGCAAGCAGATGATGGATTAATCAACAACCTGCGTGCCCACTTAAGCGCAATCTTACCTGATTATATGGTGCCGGCGGCTTTTGTACGTCTGGATGAATTCCCGTTGACGCCAAACGGTAAGTTGGATCGTCGGGCATTACCGATGCCGGGGGAGGAAGACTTTGCCCGTCAGGTTTATGAAGCGCCACAAGGGGAAGTAGAAACGGCATTAGCGACTATCTGGCGTGAGGTGTTAGGGGTTGAACAGATTAGTCGGCATGACAATTTCTTTGCTCTGGGGGGCCATTCGCTGTTGGCGATGCGGGTGATGAACCGTGTCGCGGCTTTAGGTGCCGAACTGCCGCTGACTACATTGTTTAAATCGCCTGTCTTGCTGGCTTTTGCTAAGGTGGTTGATGAGCATCTTTATGAACAAAGTGGGGCATTGCCTGCCATCACTCCGACACCCCATGATAGAGCGCTGCCCCTGTCGTTCGCACAACAGCGTCTGTGGTTCTTGGCACAGTTTGAGGGGATGAGTGATACCTACCATATTCCGTTAGCACTGCGTTTACGGGGCCAGCTTGATATTCATGCCTGGCAGCAGGCGTTGAATCACCTGTTTGCGCGCCATGAAGCATTACGTTCCATTTTTATCACGGTAAATGAGCAGCCACAGGTTGAACTCCTGCCGGCGGACTTTGGTTTGCCGATGAAAAAATACGATTTACGTAAAGTGCTTGAGGTGGATGAACAGCTTAAACGTTTGTGTGAGCAGGAAGCTAAAATGCCGTTTAATCTTGCCTGTGATCCCTTAATTCGTTCTGTTCTGATACAACTGGCTGACGATGAGTATGTCTTCCTGCTGACCCAACACCATATTGTGTCTGATGGCTGGTCTTTAGGAATATTGAAATCAGAACTAAATGCACTTTATTCAGCCTGTTTAAACCAACAACCTAATCCATTGCCGCCGTTGATGATCCAATACCCTGATTATGCGGCATGGCAGCGTCAGTGGCTTTCTGCAGAAAGGATTCAGGTTCAATCCGATTATTGGCGCAGGGTATTGGCTGACGCGCCAGTTTTGCTGGATTTGCCAACTGATCGACCACGTCCGCCTGAACAGTTGTTTGCCGGGAACCTGTGGCCTATCAATCTGGACGCAGAGTTAACAGCATCTCTTAAGCGTCTGAGTGAACAACAGGGAGCCACGTTATTTATGACCTTGCTATCAGCCTGGTCAATAGTTCTGTCGCGTCTGTCAGGTCAGGATGATGTGGTTATTGGTACACCTTGTGCCGGTCGCAGTCGTTGGGAAGTAGAATCCTTGATTGGTTTCTTTGTTAATACCTTGGCCTTGCGTATTGACTTATCGGGTGAGCCTAATGTGGCGGAGTTACTGGCGCGTGTGCGGAAAACCGCGCTGGCGGCACAGGAGCATCAAGATTTGCCGTTTGAACAAGTGGTAGAAATCGTACAACCACCGCGTAGGCTGGCACATACCCCGTTGTTTCAGGTGATGTTTGCCTGGCAGAGCAATGAGATTGTGGAATGGCGATTGCCGGGGCTGACAATTTCACCGTTCGAGCAGGCCCTTGATGTCGTTAAATTTGATCTTGAACTTAACTTGTTTGAAGAGGAAGAGCGGATTGTCGGTTATCTTGGTTACTCAACCGCTTTGTTTGATCAATCGACAATCGAACGACACGTTGAATATTTGCACACAATACTGCAAGCGATGGTCGCGGATATTCAGCAGCCAGTCGGGGAAATGAATATTCTGGCACCCGTAGAGCGCCAGTTGTTGCTGGAAACCTGGAATGCAACCGTAGCACCATATCCTGAACAATTGTGTATTCATCAGTTGATTGAACAACAGGTAGAGCGAACCCCAGATGCGATAGCGGTAAGGTATGAAAACCAGGCGCTCAGCTATGCTGAATTGAATGCCCGTGCCAACCGATTAGCACATCAACTGATGGCATTAGGTGTCATCCCCGATCAACCCGTAGCCATTTGTGTGACCCGATCACTGGAGAGGATCGTGGGATTGCTGGCGGTGTTGAAAGCGGGCGGGGCATATGTGCCATTAGATCCGGCTTATCCGGGCGAACGTCTGGCTTACCTGCTGACTGATGCTGCGCCAACAGTTTTGCTGGCGGATCATATTGGACGGGCTGCATTGGGTGAAGAAGCACTGACGACGTTAACTGTACTCGATCCAAATACTCTGCCGGATCAGTCAGACAATAACCCACAGATCCCTAATCTCACCTCACGGCATCTGGCGTATGTGATCTACACATCCGGCTCCACTGGCAGACCGAAAGGGGTGATGATTGAACATCAGAGTCTGGTTAACCTGACGCTGGAACACATTGCTCAGTTTGATATTGGTGTCACCAGCCGGATGTTGCAGTTTGCCTCATTTGGCTTCGATGCCAGCGTCTGGGAAATCATGATGACGTTGGGCAGTGGGGCTATGCTGGTTATTCCGACGGAAACAATCCGGCAAGACCCGCACCTTCTCTGGCATTATTTGGAAGAGCAATCGGTGACGCACGCTTGTTTGACACCTGCGCTGCTGCGGGATGGTGCGGATTTACCCATGCTGACGATAAAGCCGACCGTGATACTGGGCGGTGAAGCACCTAGTCCGACGCTAATCCAGACATTAAACTGTCAGGCCACGCTATTCAATGCCTATGGCCCGACGGAAATCACCGTTTGCGCTACCACCTGGAATTGCCCGTCAGACTATACAGGGGGATTAATTCCCATCGGTAGACCGACAGTGAACAAACGCGTCTATCTATTGGACAAACATGGTCAGCCGGTGCCGCTGGGCGCCGTAGGTGAATTACATATTGGCGGTGTTGGTATAGCCCGAGGCTATCTCAATCGCCCTGATCTGACGGCTGAACGTTTCCTGACGGACCCTTTTAGCCAGATACCGGATGCACGGATGTACCGCACCGGCGATTTGGCTCGTTACCTGCCGGATGGCAATTTGGTATTTGTTGGCCGTAATGACCAACAGGTTAAAATCCGTGGCTTCCGAATTGAATTGGGAGAAATTGAAACTCGGTTGACTGAACACCCGTTGGTGAGTGAAGCATTGGTCGTGGCGTTGGGTGATGGACAGAATAAACGCTTGGTGGCTTATGTGGTGGCACAAACTGATGATGGATTGGCCGCCAGTCTGCGTGAACATTTGAGTGCGCGGTTGCCGGATTATATGGTGCCGACGGCTTTTGTACGTCTGGATGCGTTTCCGCTGACGCCAAACGGTAAGCTGGATCGCCAGGCGCTGCCCGCACCAGGCGAGAAAGCCTTTGCCCGTCAGGTCTATGAAGCCCCGCAAGGGGAGATAGAAATAGCATTAGCGGCCATTTGGTGTGAATTGCTGGAAGTTGAGAAGATCAGCCGGCACGACAGCTTCTTTGCTCTGGGGGGGCACTCCCTGTTGGCAGTGCGGATGATTGAGCGTTTGCGGTGTATGGGGTTGGGTATCTCGGTACAAGCGCTATTCCAGCATCCGACATTGAGTGTGCTGGCTCAGTCTTTGTCTCAGCATTGTGAGATCAAGGTGCCTGAGAACCGTATTACACCGGATACGTCCGTGTTAACACCGGAGATGTTGCCGCTGATTAACCTCAGTCAGGGTGAAATTGACTGTATTGTTGATCAGATATCGGGTGGGATGGCTAACATTCAGGATATCTATGCCTTGTCTCCGTTACAGGATGGCATTTTATTCCACCATTTGCTGGCAAATGAAGGCGATCCTTATCTTCTGTTAACCCAACAGATGTTTGCCGATCGGTCTTTGCTGGATCGTTATCTGGCCGCCGTTCAACAGGTGGTTGATCGCCATGATATCCTGCGAACCGCTTTTATCTGGGAAGGATTATCCGCTCCGGCTCAGGTGGTTTGTCGTCAAGTTCCCTTATTCATCACAGAATTGACACTCAATCCGGCTGACGGCGCGATCAGTGACCAACTATTCCAACGCTTTGATCCGTGCCAGTATCGTATTGATCTGAGTCAGGCACCGTTGTTGCGCTTTGTTATTGCACAGGATATTGATGGCCGCTGGATCTTGTTGCAACTGTTACATCACCTCATTGGTGACCATACCACGCTGGAAGTGATGAACAGCGAAGTGCAGGCGTATCTTACCGGATGGGGAGACAGTTTGCCTGCGCCAGTACCTTTTCGTACTTTGGTCGCTCAGTCGCGGTTGGGGATCAGTCAGGAAGAACATACCCGCTTCTTTACCAATATGCTGGCGGCGGTGGATGAGCCTACGCTGCCATTCGGATTGACGGAAGTACACCATGACGGCTCACAGGTGACAGAATCGCACAGAATGCTGCCGCCTGCACTGAATAACCGCCTGCGTAATTTGGCTCGGCGTTTGGGCGTCAGTGTGGCGGCGCTGTGCCATTTGGCCTGGGCGCAGGTATTGTCGCGTACCAGTGGTCAGAGGCAAGTGGTATTTGGCACAGTGCTGTTTGGGCGTATGCAGGCTGGCGAAGGTGCCGACAATGGCATGGGGCTGTTTATTAATACCTTGCCGTTACGGTTGGATATAGATGAAACTCCGGTGCGAGAGAGCGTACAGGCTGCCCATAACCGATTGGCAGGGCTATTAGCGCATGAACATGCATCACTGGCGCTGGCTCAACGTTGCAGTGGGGTAGCGAGTGGGACACCGCTGTTCAATGCGCTGTTAAATTATCGGCATAATACCCAGCCAATCACATCAGATGAAATCATCAGCGGAATTGAATTCCTTGGGGCACAAGAACGGACTAACTACCCGTTTGTATTGTCGGTAGAAGATGGTGGTTCCGATTTGGGGCTGACGACTCAGGTAGTGCAACCTTTTGATCCAGAAAGGATATGCGGTTACATGCAGCAGGCTCTGGAGAGTCTGGTAGAAGCACTTGAACAGACGCCAGAAACGCCGGTACAGATGTTGGAAATTTTGCCGGAAACAGAGCGCACATTATTGCTGAAAACCTGGAATGCGACCGAAACACCCTATCCTGATCAACTGTGCATTCATCAATTGTTTGAACAACAGGTGGAGAATGCCCCGGATGCCACGGCATTGGTCTATGAAAACCAAGCCATTAGCTATGCGGAATTAAATATCCGTGCTAACCGGCTGGCTCGTCAGTTAATTGAGCAAGGGGTTTATCCGCGGGAACATGTTGCGCTCTTGTTAGAGCGATCTATTGAGCTGGTCGTGGCTCAGTTAGCTATTCTCAAGGCGGGTGCGGTGTATGTCCCGATTGATCCGGGTGTACCGGACGAGCGGAAGAGTTGGTTGATAAAAGATTGTTCAGCCAAATTGCTGCTCACCGATATGTGGGCTGATATTTCGGCTGATCTCCTGACTGTGCCGATATTTCGTTTCTCTGGTGAGATGAGCACCATCAGGGAAGAAGATCGCCTCAATCTTGATTTACCCGCTTCCAGCACGGGAGCGGCGTATATCATGTATACCTCTGGCTCTACTGGTACACCAAAGGGCGTGGTAGTGCCTCATCGGGCGGTGGTTCGGTTGGTTATCAATAATGGTTATGCTGAAACCGGACAGGCTGACCGAGTGGCCTTTACCGCTAACCCGGCTTTCGACGCCAGTACCTTCGAAGTCTGGACGCCTTTGCTCAATGGTGGCGCGCTGGTGGTCATCGACCACGCGACCTTATTGACGCCACAGGCGTTTGTTCAGAGTTTACAGGTTCACCGGATCACTGTCCTGTGGTTGACGGTTGGATTGTTTAACCGACTGGCAGCGGAGTTGTCTGCGGTTCTCCCACAGATCAATATCTTGATTGTCGGAGGGGATGTTCTAAATCCGCATGTGATCGCTCAGGTCCTGCGTAATAGCCCACCTCAGCAGTTATTGAATGGCTATGGGCCGAGTGAAGGAACGACGTTTACCACGACATACCGTATCACTGAATTGCCGGAAGGGATGACAAAACTTCCCATTGGCCGACCCATCGCTAACACACGCCTCTATTTATTGAACACTTATGGTCAGCCAGTGCCACTGGGGGCGATCGGTGAGATTTATGTTGGTGGAGACGGTGTTGCCTGTGGTTATCTTAATCGGCCTGAACTTACAGCTGAACGCTTCCTGGCGGATCCTTTTAGTGATAAACCGGCGGCGCGCATGTATCGAACCGGCGATTTAGCCCGCTATCTGCCGGATGGCAATCTGGAATTTGTGGGGCGTAATGATCAGCAAATTAAAATCCGTGGTTTTCGAATTGAACCGGGGGAAATTGAAGCTCGGCTGACAGAACATTTTGCGGTACGTGAAGCGCAGGTATTAGCGCTGGGTGATGGGCAGGATAAACGTTTGGTCGCTTATGTGTTAGCAGAATCGCATGGCGGATTGGCAGCGAGCCTGCGTGAGCATTTGAGTGCCCTGTTACCTGATTATATGGTGCCGGCGGCTTTCGTCTGTTTGAGCGCTTTCCCGCTAACTTCTAACGGCAAGTTGGATCGTCGGGCATTGCCAGCTCCGGGAGAGGAAGACTTTGCCCGTCAGGTGTATGAAGCGCCACAAGGGGAAGTAGAAACGGCATTAGCGGCTATCTGGCGTGAGGTGTTAGGGGTTGAGCAGATTAGTCGACATGATAATTTCTTCGCGTTGGGAGGGCATTCATTGATGGCTGCGCGAGTGATGAATCGTGTAGCCGCTTTCGGTGCTGAGCTTCCGCTTGTTACCTTGTTTATGGCACCTACTCTGGCTGCTTTTGCGGAGAGAATTTACGCACAATGTAATGAGGATAGTGACAGGTTGCCTGAGATTACTCCGGTATCTCGCGAGAGTGCTCTGCCACTGTCGTTTAGCCAGCATCATTTGTGGTTCATTTCGCAGTTTGAAAGGGTGAGTGATACTTACCATATTCCTGTAATACAGCGTGTGCGTGGTCAGTTTGATATCGCTGCCTGGCAGCAGGCGCTGAATGCGTTGTTTGCCCGCCACGAAGCCTTGCGTTCTGTCATTGTGACGGTTGACGGCCAACCCCAAGTCAAGCTATTACCGCCTGAACCCGGTCTATCCATGAAGCAATATGATCTGCGTGGCGTACCTGATGCGGATGGACAACTTAAACGTTTGTGTATGGAGGAGTTTGGGCGATCGTTTGATCTTGCACAGGGGCCATTAATCCGCTCCAGTTTGATACAGCTGGCGGACAATGATTATGTATTTCTGTTGATCTTACATCATATTATTTTTGATGGCTGGTCTTTGGGAATACTGAACACAGAGCTAAGTGCCCTCTATACAGCTTTTGTGACCGGTCAACCTGATCCACTACCGCCGTTGATGATTCAGTATCCTGATTATGCGGCATGGCAGCGTCAGTGGCTTTCGGGTGAGCGCTTACAGTCCCAATCTGACTGTTGGCGTACCATGTTGGCTGGTACACCGGTACTGCTTGATTTACCAACCGATCGGCCACGTCCCCCCCAGCAATCGTTTATAGGGAGTTCATTGCCTATCAATCTGGATGAAGTGTTAACGAAATCCCTCAAGCGCCTGAGTGAACAGCAAGGGACAACGTTATTCATAACCATTCTGTCAGCTTGGGCGATGGTTCTGTCACGTCTGTCAGGCCAGAGTGATCTCGTTATCGGCACACCTTTTGCTGGCCGTGGTCGTCAGGAAATTGAATCCTTGGTGGGTTTCTTTGTCAATGTATTGGCTTTACGTATCGACTTATCGGGCACGCCGGATGTGGCGGAATTACTTGCGCGTGTACGGCAAACTGCGTTGGCAGCACAGGATAATCAGGATCTGCCGTTTGAACAGGTGCTGGAAATTGTGCAACCACCGCGCAGACTGGCGCATACCCCGCTGTTTCAGGTGATGTTTGCCTGGCAGAACAATGAGAGAATAGAGTGGAAATTGCCAGAGCTGGAAGTCTTGCCGGTTGATCAGGGTTTTGATGTGGTTAAGTTTGATCTTGAACTTAACCTGTTTGAGGAAGAAGGCAGAATTGCAGGTACTCTGAATTATGCAACGGCCTTGTTTGATCAACAGACAATCGAGCGGTATGTGGGTTATCTGCACACCGTATTGCAAGTCATGGTGGCTAATCCACAACAACCCGTCAGGGAAATTGATATTTTGTCGCCGGCGGAACGTAAGTTGTTGCTGGAAACGCGGAATGCGACGGAAATAGCCTATTCCGAGCAAATGTGTATCCATCAGTGGGTTGAGCAACAGGTGGAGAAAACCCCAAATGCTACAGCGATGAGACATCGGGAGCAGATCTTCAGCTATGCGAAACTGAATGTTCAGGCCAACCGACTCGCTCATCAGCTTATCTCTCTGGGGGTAGTACCGGATCAGCGGGTGGCGATTTGTGTGACCCGTTCGCCAGCGATGGTGGTGGCGCTATTGGCAGTACTGAAAGCGGGTGGCGCCTACGTACCACTGGATCCCGCCTATCCGGGTGATCGTCTGGCGTATATGCTGAATGATGCTGCTCCGTTGGTAGTACTGGCGGATAATATCGGGCGTGCTGCATTGGGTGAAGAAGCACTGGCGAAATTAACCGTACTTGACCCGAACACTCTGTCTGACCAACCGGATAACAATCCGCAGATCCCAGCGTTAACTCCACGGCATCTGGCCTATGTGATTTATACTTCTGGCTCGACCGGTATGCCGAAAGGAGTGATGGTTGAACATCGTGGGTTGGTCAACCTTATCCGAGATAAAATCAGCCAGTTTGACATTCATTCTCATAGCCGGATGTTGCAATTCGCCTCATTTGGTTTCGATGCCAGCGTCTGGGAAATCATGATGGCATTGTGTGGTGGTGCCACCTTGGATATTCCTGTCGACGCGGTTCGTCAGGATCCACTCCGCCTTTGGCATTATCTGGAAGAACAGGCGGTGACTCATGCCTGCCTGCCACCGGCTTTGCTCAGGGATGGCGCAGATTTACCAGAGATAAACATAAGACCAACGTTGATACTGGGCGGAGAAGCTCCTGGTGCGGCGCTACTTCAGTCACTGTGTGGCCGTGCCACGCTGTTCAATGCCTACGGTCCGACAGAAATCACGGTATGTGCCACCACCTGGCGTTGTCCGGCAGATTATATCGATACATTAACGCCTATCGGACGTCCGACAGCCAACACCTGTGCTTATCTGCTGGATGATTGCGGCCAGCCGGTTCCACTGGGAGCGGTCGGCGAGTTGTATATTGGTGGTGATGGTGTAGCACGTGGCTATCTCAATCGCCCTGATCTGACGGCTGAACGTTTTCTGACGGATCCTTTTAGTCAGATACCGGATGCACGGATGTACCGCACCGGTGATTTGGCCCGTTACTTGCCGGATGGTAACTTAGTATTTATTGGCCGTAATGACCAGCAAGTGAAAATTCGGGGATTCCGTGTTGAGCCGGGTGAAATCGAAGCTCGGCTGATGGAGTACCCGACCGTGCGTGAAGCTATCGTCCTGGCTTTGGGTGAGGGGCAGGATAAACGTCTGGTAGCTTATGTGGTGGCACCGGCGGATGATGGCCTGACAACCTGTTTGTATAGCCATTTGAGAGCACTGTTGCCTGACTACATGGTGCCGGCTGCTTTTGTCCGTCTGGATGCATTTCCGCTAAGTCCTAACGGTAAGTTGGATCGTCAGGCACTGCCGGAGCCTGATCAGAATGCCTTTGTTCATCAAGCCTATGAAGCGCCGCTGGGGGAGGTTGAGATCGCAATGGCTGCTATCTGGCGTGAATTGTTGGAGGTTGAGCAAATAGGCCGATATGACAATTTCTTTGCGTTGGGGGGACACTCGCTGCTTGCTATGCGGATGATAAACCTTGCCGCAGGTCGTGGTTTGATGTGTACATTGAATAACCTATTCCAATTCCCTGTGCTGGCTGAACTGGTATCAAAAATCACATTAGATCCACTGTCCCAGCCGCAAAGCAGCGCGATACCTGTGCGACCCTTCGGAACGGAGCCGCCGTTATTCTTTGTGCCTAGTGGTATGTACGATTACTCCTATGTCTTTGGATTAGCAAAACATATTCAGTCGGACTATCCGATTTATGCCCTGCCCTGGCCGTCCATCAATGACGAGGCAATATCGGCTCTTGAGGAGTTGGCTGCCAAAATGATCACCTTTATGAAGGCTGTTCAACCGGAAGGCCGATACCGGATCTACGGTTACTCTTCTGGTGGCGTACTGGCCTATGCCATTGCCCAGCAACTTTTAAATGCCGGTGAGACCGTCGATTTTCTGGGTTTGATTGATACGCCGGCTCCTCACTGCTTCAAGCAGCAGGTTATTCAACCAAAACTCCACTTTCTTGTTGAACTGGCAAAACAGTCGGGCGGGGAACATGAAGAGGAGATTGCTGTATTGCATCAGAGAATTGATAAACTGAATTTGGTGCAATTTATTGCCGCAGCGCAGGAATTGGGACTATACCCGGCAAACCTGCATCCTGACTTGATCGCAAGACGTTGGGAACAGATGGGAAATTATGTGCAAATGGTCAAAGAGTATGAACCACAAACATTGGCGATAACGCTCCACCAGTTCTATGCGACAGAACCTTATCCGCAACTTCCTTTCGTTACGGGATCCGCATTACCTTCTTTGAGTATGGAACCGTCGTTAGGCTGGAAGCAGATCATGCCTGATTATTTGCTCCAGCTAATCTCTGTACCAGGTGATCACTTTAGCCTGATGGAGGAGAGTAAAAATAAAGTCATTTTGGCTAAAACCTTAAGTATGGCGTTGGCAACGACGTGTGAAGCGGAGGCGGTGTAATGTCAGTGATAATATCAATATAAATTAGCCTGATTATTGTGCGCGAGACCAGCATGGTTGGTCTCGCCTATTTTTTTGGATTAATGTAAATAGCGTTTCAAAATGATAGGCGTATTTCTTACCCCGCACGGAGCGCGGGGTAAGAAACGCCAACATCTGATACTCTCAGTATTATGAAAACCTATTTACTTGAATAATTGGATATTTAGCCATGCCTGAGTAAAATTTTATTCTGAAATCGCTGTTTCGTGTAAATAACGCCATTGAGGGTGATCATTATGGAATGAGATAACTGCCAATGACCAACGGTAATTCGTATTGCCATCTTTGGTCTGTTTTTCACGATAACGCACGGCAACATATTCTTTACTGAATGCGATCACAGTACAGTTATCAACTTCAATTTTAAAATTTGGTCTGGAACCCATACTGTTAACAAACATTTCTTTTACTTGATTTAATGAGACATGCTGACCAGCCAAAGTGATCATAGTAAAATCAGGGGTAAAACTATTTAGTAGTTTATTCAATGAGTCAGAATTATCTTCCTGTTTATTGGTAAAAACATTTTCAATCCATTGATGAATATCAATAACACTTTGGCAGGCAATTAACTCTTTTTGTTTTCGCATATTTTCTCCGCGTGTTTTTTTAAATTATGCAGAATGGTTAAAGGTAATAAACCGATTATCGCTGCAAGGATAAAAGTTAAGTGATACGCATTAGTAGAAATAGATCCTTGCTGTAATAAATTAAAAATCATGGTGAATAACGCCGTGCCAATACTAAATGACATTTGACGATTGATATTCCAAATCACACTGGCACGAGATAATTTTTCATTGGTAAAATCCATTAGCGCAGTTGTCTGTGCCGTGTTAGCACCAATGCCTCCACCAATTCCCATCAGCAAATACGCGACAATCAAGCCAGATACATCGTTTGCATGATTAATGGTAGCTAAGAAAGCAATACCAATAGCATGAAGTACAATCCCACATAAAAATAGACGATAGGCGCCCAAACGGTTATACATTCGTCCACATATTAATATGGCACCAAATGCACCGATAGCATATAAGATCATGAGAGATCCGGTTTTTTCCGCTGACCATCCTAGTTGTTGTTGCAGGTAAAAAATATTCAGCAGATTAACTCCAGTAAATACACCTGGAATTGAGTGATAAATCCATACTGAAATACCCATGCGAGTATTTTTTATTACAGACAGATCCAGAATAGCATTTTGCACACGATGGTAATGTCGTATATAAAACAAAGTAAAAAAAGCGCCACTGGTCAAGAAAATAACTGGCAGCCATTTTGAGGTTGCATTAGCGTACATAGAAAGCCCTAATAACAAAAATACCAATGCTAAGCTAACTAATAACAACCCCTTTAAATCAGGTTTTTGAGCAGAAATTGTTTCATTACGCATCCAAATAAATGAAAGAATGGATGCTAGCAAGCTGAAAGGTATATTGCTAAGAAACACCCAATTCCAGCTATAGTGATCAACAATAGCCCCTCCAACACTCGGGGAAATAGCCGGTGCAATGAGTGCAACAGTCATAACCAATGTCGAGATTTTTGCCCGTTCATGTTTTTTAAACAACCCAAAGGTTAACGCTTGCCCGACCGGAATCAACAAACCGCCTCCTAGTCCTTGAATAAAGCGCCACAATACTAAATCATAGAAATGTTCCGCCAGACCAGAAAACAGAGCAGCTATAGAGAAAAGTAGCATCGAAGCTGCCATGATTTGCCGTGTGCCAAATCGTTCAGCTAACCAGCTACTAATAGGTATAATAAGTGTCAAACCCAGAATATAACTATTGGATACCCAAGCTACACTAGATTCAGAAACAGACATTTGATCGGCAATATTGGGCAAAGCAATTGACGACATAAAAATATTGATGCAATCAATAAAGAAACCAAGCAAAAATATTAATGCAATACGATAGCGATAACTCATTATTTTACCTCCGTTCGGGAAGTTTAATAACCATTGACTTATTTAGTCTATTAATTTAATTTAAACATTTAATTTAATTAGATTTAACAATGAAAATGCAACCTCATCTCAACCGGATACAAACATTTATTACCGTAGTAGAATGCGGATCTTTTACTCGTGCAGCGGAAACCTTATTTATTAGCAAAGCCGTAGCTAGCATTCATGTGAAAACACTCGAAGAAGATTTAAACATACCATTGTTAGTGCGTAATACTCGAGGCATTGCATTAACAGAAGCAGGAAGAGAGTTTTATGAGGATTTTAAAAAGATATTTAATAACATTCAGGATGCTTTTGATAATGTTGCGGAACGACATCACTCCCTGGCTGGGAAATTACGTATTACTTCCACCGTTGAGTTTGGTGAAAAATTTCTTCTTCCTTTAATCAGTCAATTCTGTAAAATTTATCCTCAATTAGAAGTTGGTTATTTTGCTGACTCAACTTTAAATGATTTAATTACAGAAAGAATTGATCTTGCGATTCGACTGGGGATATTAAATGATTCAACACTGAAAAGCAGGCATCTGGCTACTTATAAAATTAAACTAGTGGCTGCCCCAGATTGGATCGAACAAAACTCCGTTATTGAACCAATAGATCTGAATAAAGTTAACTGGATTGCCAACACTAACTTACAAAACCCAACTCAATGGGAATTAAATCATCCTATTTATCCCAAGATCAATGTCCGTGGGAAAGTGAAATATGCCTCAAATAACATTTCTGCAATTCGCTCCCTAACCTTGTCTGGTTTAGGCGTATCCATACTACCAGAATGGTTTATCAATGAGGATATAGCATCTGGTACTTTGGTAGAACTTTTCCCTGAATATTATCTACCAAAGCAGGAAATATCGATTGTATTTCCAAATAATGTGCAACTTCAACGTAAGAATCGTCTTTTTATAGATTATCTATTAGAAAACCTGGTTATGTGAGCAAGAAAAATAGTGATAATTTTGGGATCAAGGAGAGTGAGAAAATGGACTAAAAATAAACAGTCTTCATTCTCAATTCAAGGGAGTATATCGCTCAATTTGAAGTAACCAATTTTTATTGATCACTTCAATAATACTGTTTTAGTTCTCTTTATTATTAAGTAAACTGTTTAAACTATTAATGACTATTTCTCTGGTTTCACTCTTACGTATGACTGCATAGACATCAATATTCAAAGATTGAGCAGCAACGTCATCTAATTCTCTGTAACAAAGTCCTTTTTGATTAGAAATACATATAGAACGGGGCATGAGCGCCATTCCTTTTCCTCTTGAAATATCAGAAAGCATGATCAGTGAATCATCAGGTTCCTTACATCTCTTTAATAAGAACGGTAATTGTTGAAAATAATTTTCACATTTGTCATAAAAAAGAGGATTTGCATTTCTTGAAAACCAAAAAAGGGGGAGATCTGAAACCTCTGTAAGAGAAACTTTTTCTTTCAGACTAGCGGGATGAGAAGACGGCATTGCAAGCAAAAGGGGTTCACGGTAGAGCCAGTAAAATTTAAGATCATGTTCATTATGTAGACTCTTCTCTCCTATAATAACAATATCCATTTTACCTTTTGCAAGAAAATGTAAGAGCTGGCTAGAAACCAGATGTGGTGTGTCAATTTCATCTCCTGTCATAAGAGCTTTAATCTTATTATGGAGCTCCGATATATTGTTAAAATTTAGCGTACAAGTAAGTCCAATACGTAAATAAACTACCTCATTTTTAATTTCACGCATGAACAGAGTGAATTCATTGATGAGATGTGTTGCTTTTTCAACCAGTGCCAGCCCGTTGTTTGTCAGATGAACTTCATGAGTATTCCGGGTAAAAAGATCACAACCGAGAGTTTCTTCGAGGCATTTGATATGACGAGTCAGGGGAGGCTGTGTCATATGTAGCCTTTCTGCTGCCCTTCTAAAATTAAGCTCTTGAGCAACGGCTAAAAAACATTGTAACTGTTTTATGCTGGGTAGCTTATTATTAATGTTGTCCACAAATTCTCCATTCCATTAATTGAGTGGCATATTGAATGACAAACACATTATCCGCTCATTTTTTCACATTATGTCAATTTAAATCTTATGCAAATAATTTGTAAATTATTGAGTGCGAATAATAAGGCTAAATAGCGTTTCAAAATGATAGGCGTATTTCCTACCCCGTGCGAGGTAAGGAACTCCAACATCTGATACTCATCAGTATGATGAAAACCTATTTAGTGATATCAAAAATGAATTACAAAATTAACAATTCTCATGAAAATTCATCGTAGTATTTTGATATTTGAAGAGCTAAATAAGCGTTCTAAAAAATAATACTTTTGTGGCGTACAGTTCATGAACTTCTCGAATTACGCTCATAAAACCAGTATATGTAAGCTCCAATGAAAATTTCTTTGATTATGTGAAGATGAAAGAATGGGGCAACATTTAACATCTATTCAAAGGTTGTAATTCATGACATCAAAAATTAAAAGTCCTGAAATGTCGTTTAGGACATGGTTAGCTTTGTTTATTCTTTCAATATCAACGTTTACTATTGTGACGACTGAACTGGCTCCTGTTGGCCTGCTGACACCGATAGCAGATGGCCTTAATACTTCAGAGTCCAGCATTGGGATGACGGTATCACTGTACGCATGGGGTGGGGCATTAAGTGCGCTTTTTGCGTCTGTTTTTTTGGGAAATTTCCCCAAAAAGATCCTGTTGTTAACGCTGACAATCATCTTGGCTGTATCAAATATCTTGTCTGCAACCATTGATTCATTTGAAGTGCTCTTGGTTGCCCGTGTTATTGGATCTGTAGCCCATGGTGCTTTTTGGGCGATGATAGGTGCGACGACGGTAGCAATGGTTCCGATAAAGTATCTGGGTACAGCAACATCAATTGTCTTTGGTGGAGTTTCAGCCGCCAGCGTATTGGGTGTCCCTTTGTCTAACTATATCGGTTTGCACTTTGGTTGGCGCCAAGCGTTTTGGTTGATGGCACTACTGAGTGTGGTTGCATTCTTTGGCATCATGCTTCTTGTTCCTAAAGTTACAACTAAAAGTACAATTGGTATTAACGCCTTAAAAAGTGTGTTGAGTTCAGCCATACAATGGAAAATTTATGCGGCCACATTACTTGCTATTACAGCACACTTTGCTGCGTTTACTTTCATCGAACCCTGGCTCAATGCGCAACCAATATTTTCGAAGGATTTCATCCCTACAATCTTATTCATTTATGGTATTGCAGGTTTAGGCGGTAATTTCCTGACCGGCATTGTCATTGATAAACACCTTAAAACTACGGTCACACTGTCTGCTTTACTTATCGGGATTGTTCTTCTGATCTTAGGTATCAGAGCAGAATCACTATCCCGTACAGATATCCTGATAGCGATAGTTTTATGGGGCGTCGCAATTTCTGGGATTTTCGTGGGCTTCCAAACCTGGGTTCTCCGTCTGGCCGGCGATAAAACGTTTCCAGCATCTGCGGTTTATGTTTCGTTTTTTAACGGAGCAATCGGAATGGGGGCTTTAGTGGGAGCCTGGATGGTCTCAGCGTTGTCACTTCATGCACTCTTTGTGACCGCAGGTGCTGTAATCGCTCTGTCCATACTTATTATCTCTACGATCCCTTCTAACATTTCCACCAGTAACACTCTTACGGAGAAAGCTATATGAAACAAGGTACTGAACTGACAAATCATGGTCGGGACATTATGAATCAGTTAGAAAAAGGTCTCGCCGATAAAGTAATCAATCGCCTCAAAGAATTAGATGAAAACTTACCCTATCTGGTTACTGATTATGCATTTGGTTCAGTGGTCGGTCGCCCAGGTCTTGATCTTAAGACCCGTGAAATGCTCACTGTTGCTGCTTTAGTGAGTCTTGGTAATGCTCCGCAACAGTTGGAGTTACACATGCGAGGGGCGCTTAATGTTGGGGTAACACCTGAAGAGTTACTTGAGGTTGTTATACAGATGGCAGTTTATGCAGGAGTACCTGCATGTATGAATGGATTAACGGCATACCGTTCTGCTATTGCTGCTACAGAAAACCATTTTCCAACTGCATTAAGGGGTTAATTAACGTCATTCTTGTCCGAATTTATTAAAGCACAACAATAGGGGTATCTCTGGTAGGTAAATAAAAGCCGGATAAATGGGAGGTAGTAAAATAAGGTATTGAGCTGATTTGGTATTACCTGAAATTTAAATGATGTAATTATCTGATTTTGTTTAAGAATAGACGTTAATCACAATTTCATTGATGGACTTTTATTCATACTGGAATCCATAAATATTCCTGTTGTACCCTGTTTCGTCCATTTGATATTTATCGGAAGTCAGATCACAGGAGACAAGATGTCACACGTTATCTACTTATCACTAAAAGGCAAGAAACAGGGATTAATTTCAGCGGGTTGTTCAACGCCCGAATCTATTGGAAACCGCTATCAAATAGGCAGGGAAGACGAAATACAAGTACTGAGTGTCATCCATTCAGTGAGCCGTAACCAGAGTGCACATCATCACCCTGTTAGCTTTACTAAACTCATTGATAAATCCTCGCCGTTGTTAGCGATGGCAATCGACGGAAACGAATTGCTGGAAGCGCGCTTTATGCACTACCGGACAAGTCCGATGGGACAACTGGAACTCTTTTACGAAATCAAACTGACAGGCGCGACAATCGTTGATCTTGCCTATAATTATCCTCATTCCATTGATGATAACGGCGTAATCCCCCATGAAGTGGTGATGTTCGATTATAAATCTATCTCATGTCAGCATATTGCTGCGGGGACTTCGGGCTACAGCATTACACAATTAGCCGGGCGTGAAGAAGGCAAGCCGCTTTTATCCGAGTTTTCGGATATTAAGCCGCTTAAGAAGCCGCTGGTTGAAGAAACTCCGATAAAACCCGCTAAACATCATGCCCGTTATCGTTGTGTGGATGATGATGGCAATCTTCTAACCGAACGCAAATATCGTGTTTGCCTGCCGGATGGTCAGGTAAAAGAAGGAAAAACTGATAAACAAGGTTATACCCAATGGCATCTCACTGATGACAAAAAGAACCTGAGTTTTCATATTTTAAAGGACTAATCCCATGCCGATTTATACCGTCTACACAAAAATAGAATCAAATGTACCTGCCGAAAACTTGCTGTATGATTTAATCATTTATCGTAAGGACGCAAAAGGAAATCATCACATATTGCTTGATATTTTTCAGGCACAATTACAGAGCAATTATGAAACTCAACAGCATGTCACTAAAGAAACAGACGATGATCTTTCCGTGACATATATTATGCAAATCATGCTTTATCGCAAACATGGTTCAAATACGATTCAGGCATTGCAAGCCCCTTTTAAAAAGATGTATACACTGGGGGAATTTGTAGAAGGTAAAGCCTGTTCGGATAAAAAAAGAGAAAATGCCTGTTATTTTGAAAGCACGATTGAAACAAAACCTGTTAGCGATGGGGATAATACCGTTTAATTAAAATTGACTATTCCTGAAAGGGCGTTTATTGCAGAAGAATATCCAATTGGTCATCCTGATGATCCATTTGAGAAGAATAAAGTCGAATCACAAATTCAGGATAGGTTATCGAAAAGAACTTATCCGGATCAAAATGGAGCAAGTTTATGTGGGCCTGCAGCATTTTTTTATTGTTTACAAATGGACAGACCAGATATCTATGAGCAAGCTGCGCGTGAGTTATGGGAACATGGCAGAACTAAAATTGGTCAATTAGAGATTAAGCCAGGTGATGGTTGTCGCCATCCTAAAGGATCTTTTTATAATCAGTATGGTGAAAGAATCTCAGGATTAGATTGGTTGACATTAGCCAGTTTAAGAGATTCAGAAAATACGATTATGAACTACGATGAAATTTCAGATCAAGTAGCGGGTATTACCATGTGGGAAAAATTAACAGAGTGGTTTGAAAAGGCTGGATATGAAAAGGTTTTTGACAACATAAGTATATTCTCACATAGTAATGTGAACGATATAATAAATTTAAATCAATATATAAAAAAAGGATATCGAGTTGTAAGTTTAATATCAGCCGGAATGCTAGACAGGATCACTGGTGACACTTCAATGAAAAATCATTGGGTTGTATGGGAAGGCGAAGTTAGTTCAAAAGGGATGCCAATAAATTTAAATGATATAAATAATGAAAATACGGTTAATTTAAATATGTTTTCTTGGGGTAAGATTTATCAACAAGTTAAAGAGGGTAATAATTTGAATTATTTTCTTAAACATACATTTGGAGGGTTGGTTTTCAAGCCAATAAAATAAATATGAGTAGAATTCTTTTAATTATATCTTTTTTGTTTATTTCCGCTTGTTCAAAGCAAGCTATTCATATCTATCCTGATGGAAATTATCTAAAAGATGCTAGGATTGATACACCATATAATGAGTTAATAAGAATACCTGGTGTTATAGATAAGAGTTTTGGCGCAGAAATAACACCTGAAAACTCGGGATTAACATGGAGTCCTAGTGATTATACTGTCCCTGTAAAACCAGTAACAGCAAAGGATTACAGCCGTATAAAAATACAAGGTACTCCTACACATGCTGGAGAAATACAAATAAAGGTAGCAGGGGTGATTTACGGAACAATGATAAATGGGGCAAATGATTTTGAAAAGATATACATTATAAAAGTGAGTGAATAAGTATTAATGAAAAATGGCGATTTAATTCGCCATTTAAAATTATTTTTTTTGTAAATATTTTTTCTTCATGTTTTCCTTTGTGTTACTTATAAATAACAGAGGCTTTTTTATTATTTTTAATGGTGTTAAATAGTGTTTTAAAGAAAATAACTATTCTGAAAAACACCATGAAAAAACTTCTCGAATTACGCCAACAAAAAGCGGATTTAATTCAGCAAATGCGATCCAGTGCTTGCATGGGCGCTCGATAATGTCGTGATGGAAACAGACACCACTGCCAATATCAAACCGAATAAAAAGAAATTTGCCAATAAGATAGATCCGGTAATCGCGTTTCTGATGAGTTTTGGTACATGGCAGGCAGAGCATGAGGATTTTGCATTTACTTTGAGTTCAGAACAACAGCGGTGATTGAATAGTTTTGGTGGGATTTAGTAAATTTAAAAAACAAAAGGAGCAAAACGAATTCAGATCGCTCCTTTAATTCTGTTATCTAATTGAGTGATAAAAAGTTAATTTATTCAAATTTTAGAGATAACAATATATCAGTGCTCACATCTTTGTACTGTTCCCACTCATCAACAGTTGTATTAAATGAAACAATTACTGCTTTACCATTAAATGATGTAGTTAACATTTTATTATGAATGTTTGTATCCATTGCACTTGATATAAAATCTATTATCCTCGCATTTTTTCCATCAACAATTACTTTTTTGAGTGATGGTTGATAGTTTGGCATTAATTTTACTAATGAATTTGTAAACATATCTAATTGTTCTGGAAGCATAGATACCATTCCAACGCTAATTATGATGTTAACTTTTCCACTTTCATCGGTAAAAATGATTTTTTCATTAGTATCTCTCATTGATGGGTACTTTAATCTTTTGGATTTTTCGTCCATCAAAGTAAACCCCTTTGGGATTGTAATAGAGAGTGCATGGTTTGTAACTTGGTGTCGTTCCAAACTGACTTTAGCGAGTGTTTTAAATGGCAAAAATAAAATCAATATAATGGGTAATAATTTCCACATTTTTCTCATAGTGCTTAATTCCGGTTTGAATGTTTTCAATAGATATTTTGTTTGAAAATAACTCATCATAACGTTAACTATTTAAAGAAAGTTAATTTTGCTTTCTAGTAGTTATTATATGTATTAATGATTTGAATGTTGAGTCATTACCGCAAAAAGTTAAACGTTTGTACTGGTTCGCTTATTGAACCAGATAAACCAATCAGCTAAAGTGTCCCCGCCGTTGGCAAAATCCAGTGGTCAGGGCTTCGCATCCCTGTATCACGAATCACTGGTAGGAATTTTCTGCCAGTGCCCGCTATCACCACCATCAATTTTTTAATTAATGGAAGGGGTAGCAGGAATGAATAATATTAGAAATGATTGGCATCAAGCCGATATTATCGCTGCATTGCGTAAGCGTGGTACAACCTTGGCGGCAGTTTCCCGTGAAGCAGGATTGAGTTCTTCTACATTAGCAAACACGCTGTCACGCCCGTGGCCTAAAGGCGAGTGGATTATTGCAAATTACCTCGGAATACACCCTTCAGAAATCTGGCCTAGCCGCTATTTTGATCGTGATGGCCAGCTTATTGAAAGAACTGTCAGAAAGAGCCGTTAGCATCTTAATCAGACAAAAAGCCACCCTCTGAAATTTTAAGCCCTGAGATAACAAAGATGTGTTTCTTGTTCTCATGGCTTTTTATTTGTTCCCAAGTTTTTCCTTTGCTTACTCGCAACTACCCAGTGGGTATAAACCTTTTTCCATGTATAAATATTTGTATAACCACAAACAAAAAAAGCACTTCCTCAAAAGAGAAAGTGCTTCTTCAACAACATGTTGACTGACTAGGATCAGTTCATGCCGTATCAGAAGAATTTATGTTTACGTGTTTTTCTATGATTTTATTAAATTAATATAAATCAATAAATTACACAATCATTATACTGTATGTTGTTCCAGTGCTTATTGACGTTTATCCACTCTTACATCAAACTGTGGGGTAATCGGTGGGGTAATCCGAGACAGCGTGAACTCATTCTTTATGGATATATACATGGCTGAGCTAAATAAATTAACTGATAAAAAACTCAGAGCGTTACATGGAACGGAAAGAGATAAATTAGTAAAACTTGCTGATGGTGCAGGGTTAATGATTCGTGTTACTAAAAAAGGCGCTATCAGTTGGTTTTTTAAGTATAGAACTGGAGGGCGTGATACAGAAGCCGATATCATCACACTTGGGCGCTATCCTGATATGAGCCTTAAAGAAGCCCGTGCAATTCGTGATAAGTGTAGGAACTGGCTCTCATTGGGTAAAGATCCAAAGCTCCAACTGAATCTGACCATGCAGGAATCTTTGAATCCAGTCACTGTAAAGCAAGCTATAGAATATTGGATTGATAATTACGCTAAAGATAATAGGAAAAATATAGACAAACATATATCTCAATTGGAGAAGCATATATACCCTTATATTGGAAATATGGCATTAACAGATTGTGAAACTCGTTATTGGCTGCAATGTTTTGATCGAATTAAAAAGAAAGCACCAGTGGCTGCTGGTTATATATTCCAAATGTGTAAACAAGCGTTAAAATTCTGCCGAGTAAGAAGATATGTGATCAGTAATGTATTGGATGATTTGACCATTATTGATGTCGGAAAAAAGCAAAACAAAGGGCAGAGATATTTAAAAGATAATGAAATTGGTCAACTTTGGCAGTCTCTTAATACAAACCTGTATTTACCTTACTATAGCAACTTGTTGAGGATTTTAATTGTTTTTGGTTGCCGTTCACAGGAAGCCAGATTATCTAAATGGTCAGAATGGGATTTTGATTCTATGCTGTGGATTGTTCCAAAGGAAAATAGTAAAACAGGTGCGGAAATCATTCGCCCAATACCAGCATACATGAGGCCATTTTTAAATGAACTTAAGCACCAGAATCATAGAAGTGATTATTTGTTAGGAGAAATTAAAAATCCTGAAACAGTTTCACAGTGCGGCAGGAATATATGGAAAAGATTAGGGCATGATAGAGAGTGGTCTTTGCATGATTTAAGACGAACCTTTTCAACTAAACTTAATAACTTAGGGGTTGCCCCACATGTAGTAGAGCAGCTTATAGGCCATGCTTTGCCGGGTGTTATGGCGATATATAATAAGAGTCAATACCTACCAGAGAAATTAGACGCTTTAAACAAGTGGTGTGAGCGATTGGATGTATTAGCGGGTAATTATGAGAATGTGGTTATATTAAAAGCAGCACAATTGTAATATATACACAACAAAGTTGCTTTCTTTCGTAATAATTTCCATTAAGTAAAATACCCTCACAAAAACAATGAAACAGTGAGGGTAGCATGACCATTCAATATAACACTCCTACACCTGAAGAACGTCGCATTATACTTTCCGAATATGGCGAACCTTATGATCGTCTTATTCGTGAAAAAGAACGCCAGCATATCACCTCTATTTCCAGAACGTCAGCATGGAAGCTGGAAAATGAAGGCCGCTTCCCTGCCCGTAAGCCATTAGGTCGTAATTCTTGCGCTTGGTTGCTTAGTGATCTTCTCCATTGGGTACGAAATCCGCCTACAGTAGAAAATATAAATAACCCGTATAGCCGAAAACCCGAAAATTAAATAATAACGTAATAGAAAAATTAATTGCCTTAATTGGCAGTGGACAAACTCACTCTAAAAATAGTCTGATTTTTTTTGGGATAAGGGATGTGATGGCGGTTATTAACTATAAAGACTCCTTTTGTTTAAGGAGTCACCAATTTGAGATAGTTATTTCTTTGAGAGTATTAATTAATAACTGGATTTATTGCTGGGCGGCTCAACCTTTGGGTTCAATTCCCTGTGATTGTAATTCCTTACGGGCTAATTCCTTAAACCAATTTCCCAGACTCATGCCTTCATTTTTGGCTAATTCTGATAATTGTTTCTTAAATTCAGGCTGCATACGTATTTGGAAAGCTGGCGCTTTGCCTTCACCTTTAGGGCTTTTATCTCTTTTGACCGTTGACATGTGTGTACCTATCGGAATAGTATCATCTACATTAGGTACACACCTTATCACGGCAGAGCCTAATAGAACAACGCCCCACAGTGATCGCAACACATGTAGGGCGTCTGACCACAACATTATCGGAGCTAATGCTATGGCTGATACACAGTCTAACCAAACTCGCCTTAAATTTACATTCCTTATTACATCCGACACTCAGCGGCTGGCTGATATGTCCTCCTTGATCTTCGCATTACGTCAGGGGGCATACTATGAGTAATAAACCTATCTCACTAAAACAGGCGCTATATCGTGCAGGTCTGGGTATTTCACTTTTCACGTTCATTACCCAAAAAGCCAAAGATGAACGCTGTGAAATCAATTTAAATAACCTGATTGCATTGGCACACGGCATTCATCAGGAGGTTTATCGCGACCTGTCGAAACATGCCCCACAAAATCCAGTGAATAAATTAGTTAATTGCATTGTATACAGAAAATCCGATCCGTTAGGTCAGGCTTCATTTCGTGCGGGATTATGTACCTCTTTATATGAGGTCATTCTTGAACAGGCCAGCCAACACTGTTCGGAAGAGTTACACGATTTGCTGTCGCTAGCCTGTGATATTAATCAGGAAGTTTACTATTCGCTCTATGCAGCGGTTAATGGCGAGGACGAGTGATCATGAGTCAGGGAAATAATAATCAGAAAAGCCGCCCACTGGATGTTATTCGAACAGTTAAAACATCAGCCATCAATCACTGGCAAAACTTGTTGCCAGCCTGTGGTGTTGATATTCCGGCAAAAGGCAAACACGGCGCTTGCCCGATTTGCGGCGGTACTGACCGCTTTCACTTTATCGATGATAACCATCATGGTGACTGGCATTGTCGCCAATGTGATGCGCCGAATCATGGTGATGGGCTGGATTTAGTGGCAAGAACCAACGGGATCACAGTCGTTGCCGCCGCTAAGTTGGTAGCTGACGCGCTGGCACTTCCTTTACCTGAACCCAAGTCCACCAAAGAACAGCCCCGAACAGCGAAACCTATTGCTGAACGTATCGTAACAATGCTCGCTACGGCTATTACGGGTGAATCTCAATATCTGGTGAAAAAGGGGCTTCAATGCCCTAATCAACGGTTATTGAAAGATGGCTCTTTATTACTGGTGACTCAGGCACTGGACGGCACGATCACAGGCGGGCAAACCATCAAGCCAAACGGTGAAAAACGCCTTGTTGCAGGTACTCAAAAAAAAGGGAGTTTTATCTCCGTATCCGAGATTACCGGAATGTCGGACACGTTCATCATTACCGAGGGTTACGCCACCGCGTTAACCGTCAGCCAGCTATATGAGGGTGTTGTGCTGGCGGCGATTGATGAAAGCAATTTACTGAATGTTGCCGAGCAGATCAGAGCGCAATGGCCAGACACAAAAATCATCCTTGCTGCTGATAATGACTGGCACGAATCGGGAGAGCGAGACAAAAACGGCAGGCTAAAAAAGAATGTTGGCAAGATAGCGGCAGAAAAAGCCGCTATAGCGATTAACGGTTGGGTAACATTACCGCCTACGGCATTGAAATCTGACTGGGACGATTATCGCCAGCACCACGGTATTGAGGCAGCAAAACAGGCATTCAGCAACGGGTTATATCAGGTGGGAGAGAAAAAACAAATGGAAACAGAAGCGGTTGTGCTCCAAGAAGCGAAGCCCAAAAAGACCAATAACAATCTAGCACAAATGGCAGCCAGTCAGCGCGGGGCACTATTGGTTGAACGTTACGGTAAAGTGGCGGTTAATCCTGATAGCGAAATGGTTTACCACTATAACGGTACAACATGGGAAACCGTGTCGGATAATGAGCTGCGCCGCGCAATGGTGGCAATCTTCGACCAGCACGAAACCCCTTACAGCCCGAACGGCATTAATAACGCGATTAGTGCGATGAAATTACAAATTCCTGTTATTGGTGAACCACGGCAGGATTTAATCGGGTTCAGTAATGGTGTGTATGATTTATCAGAACAACAATTTATCCCACATCAGCAAGAACACTGGCTAATGAACCATAACGGCATCGAATTCACTCCGCCTGCTATTGGTGAAAATTTGCCGGATCATGCTCCAGATTTTTATCGCTGGCTGTCTCATGCAGCGGGGAGCAATGAAAACAAGATGAACCGCATTAAAGCCGCTTTGTTCATGATTCTGGCTAATCGTTATGACTGGCAGTTATTTATTGAAGTCACAGGTGAAGGTGGCAGCGGTAAAAGTGTGTTTACTTACCTTGCGGCTTTATTGGCAGGTGAGCACAATACCGCCAGTGGCAATATGAGAGCATTGGACGAAGCGAGAGGGCGTTATCAGTTTGTCGGGAAAAGCCTGATTACGCTGCCCGATCAGGTTAAATATGTCGGTGAAGGCGCTGGCATTAAGGCAATTACTGGCGGTGATTTAATCGAAGTTGACGGGAAATATGAGAAGCAATTTTCTACGGTCATTAAGGCCGTGGTATTAGCCACCAATAACGAACCAATGAGTTTTACAGAGCGTAATGGCGGTATTGCACGGCGGCGGGTGATATTCCCGTTTAACATTCCGGTCAAAGAGTCAGAGAAAGATCCACACTTACCGGAGAAAATCAGTCGGGAACTGCCCGTCATAATCCGCCATTTATTAAACGAATTTGCCGACCAGAACAAAGCTAAAAAGCTGCTACAGGCACAACGCGATTCTAACGAAGCATTAACGGTGAAAAGCAATTCCGATCCGTTGTATCGATTTTGTGGTTATCTGGTAACCGTCAATGATGCAACTGGGATGAAGATGGGCACTAAGAACATTAGCCCACGAGCGCCGAGGTTGTATCTGTATCATGCTTATCTTTCCTTTATGGAAGCACATGGCTTTGAACGCCCGTTAACACTGACCAAGTTCGGCGAATCGCTCCCCAAAATTATGCTGGAATACAAAAAGGAGTATCGGAAAGTACGAACCAAGAAAGGTTACTCTTATAACGTTGAGTTATCGGAAGAAGCCGAAGAGTGGTTGCCGTCATTGCCTGAATGCCGAGGCTTTAAATCCCCACTATAAACTTTTTGGGCTTAAGTCTGCATTCCATACATCATTTTAAATATCTATCTGTATTTAAAAGAAAATAATAGATGTATAGTTATTTCTTAGCTATATATCCAATATACATTCTCTTCATTAGGATAAAAAAGGGTGAACAGGGGATACAGTCAGTGAATATCATATTAATTACTGCAAACCCAGATGTAGCAAGGCTTTGAGAAGAATGTGCAGAGGGTGCATAACTGAGAGGGTGAAAAAGATTTATAGGGGGCTATCTTTGGCAGGTAAATAAAAGTCGGATGATAGGAGACAGTAAAATAAGGTATCAGCCTGATTTGGTATTACCAGAAATTTAAACGATGTAATATTCTGATTTTATTTAAGAACAGAGATTAATCACAAATTTACTGCTGAATTTTTCTTCATGCTAGAATAGATAAATATTCCTGCTGTATCCTGTTTCATTCATTCGATTTTATCGAAAGTCAGATCACAGGAGACAAGATGTCACACGTTATCTACTTATCACTAAAAGGCAAGAAGCAGGGATTAATTTCAGCGGGCTGTTCAACGCCCGAATCCATCGGAAATCGCTATCAGACAGGCCGGGAAGACGAAATACAGGTACTGGGTGTCAATCATTCAGTAAGCCGCGATCAGAGTGCACATCATCACCCTGTCAGCTTTACCAAGCCCATTGATAAATCCTCACCGCTGTTAGCAATGGCAATCGATGGAAACGAATTGCTGGAAGCGCGCTTTATGCACTACCGGACAAGCCCGATGGGTCATCTGGAACTCTTTTACGAAATTAAACTGACAGGCGCGACAATCGTTGATCTTGCCTATAATTATCCCCATTCCATTAATGATAACGGCGCAATCCCCCATGAAGTGGTGATGCTCGATTACAAATCTATCGCGTGTAACCACATTGCAGCGGGGACTTCGGGCTACAGCATCACACAATTAGCCGGGCGTGAAGAAGGCAAGCCGTTGTTGTCTGGGTTCTCAAATGTGAAGCCATTAGTGGAAGAAGCTGTTGCGGCTCTATTTAGCCATAAGTTCATACTGAAACATCAAGGAGATGCCTGCCAAGATATTGCGTATGGCGTGGAAACGGATAAGGGACTAATTGAGGGAATATGTCAAACGTCTGGAATGACAAAACAGTTTGATGCCAAAAAAGAAGAAAATATTGAAGTTAAATATTTATTTCAGACGAAAATAGGGATTTGATAATGTCGATTTTTAAAACTAAAACCGTTAAAGGCGGAAAAACAACAGAAATTGAAACGGATATTTTTTATTTAAACCAAATCCCGGATGCAATGGAAAAAATGGGCTGGGAGATGGCACCAAAATTAATGCGCCATTGGTTCAATACAAAGCCTGCCTATACATTTACTGAAGAAGTAAAAAGCAAGTATGTTGCAGGTAGTGCAATAGATATTCCAGATGAAAGATTAAATGATTCTATCATAAAAATGGAATGGGCATTGCAATATAAACAACCTCAAGATGTAATGGATGTATTAATCAATGGTTGGGCAAGTGATGCGGGTATTAGGCAATTAAAAAAGAAATTAAAAGAAAGTAGTAATAAAACACTAGGATATGAAAAAGATATACGAGAATTAGATACATTTTCAGCAGTCAATGTTAGGCAATTTGGCTCTAAATTTGATACGATTGACGATTGGTATGGTGCTATGGGCAATTCCAATATGAAGGTAGCTGTTAAAGGCCATGTGGATAAATTAGACAGTAAAGATGTTTTTGTCACCGAACAGATTGGTATGTATTTAAAAGACACCTATGATTTCGTTGGCTCTAACGAACCTTTGGGAATTTGGAGTAAAAACGGTATCTTAGATAAAGTTAGCTCCGTTGATTATGCTGCTCTTTATGCCAGTGGAAGCTGGATGGTTCTATGGATTAAATACAATGGATATGTTCCTGTCATTAATGATAGTTTTAGAAAATGGCAGAAAAAGCATAATGAAGGCGGCGACTTTATGGTTTTTTCTGATATTTTATGGATGGATCCGTTACCACAACATAAAATCATTCAATTATGAAAACTCAATGTAAATTTTTTTCTAAAAAACCATTATTGGTTTTGGCAGTAATTACTATTTTTATCGTATGGATTGCATTTCCATCAACTTTTTTCTTCGGTAATTGGAATAAGAAATTTGAAGTAAAGGATGAAAATGGTCAATATACCGCAGTAGTATATAAAAAATTACCCATATCGCCATACGCAATGTTTAAGTATGTTATTATGGATGATGACTATTTTATTGTTTTATATGACAATAAAAATAGACTTATCTGGAAGAGTTCTCCGTTTACATCAATATCATATGGGGCATTTTCTGCTTCATTTGGTTTTCCATCCACTGATGATGACGCTTTTATCTATCCAACAAATGACGGATATGAAGTCATCTATGTAAATAAATTGAAATAATTTTTGTAAATATTTTGTCTTCATGTTTATTCTTGTTTAGCCTCTGAATTTCAGAGGCTTCTTTATTATTTTTCATCGTGTTAAATAATATTTAAATAAACAAATAACGCAAAAACACCATGAAAAAACTACTCGAATTACGCCAGCAAAAAGCCGATTTAATCCATCAAATGCGTTCGCTGCTTACTCAAGCCGAAAACGAAAAGCGCTCACTGAATCCCGATGAAGCCAAACAGTTCGACGAGCTGCGCAGCCAATCCGATAACCTGAATACGGAAATTGCCCGTTATGAGTCTTTATCTGATGAAGAACGCAATCAAGCAAAGAACCAGACAACCAGTAAAACACTCAATAATGATGAACTACGCCACTATATCCTGACTGGCGAAGCCCGTTCCCTGTCTACAGGCGTCCCCGCAGACGGCGGTTATACCGTTATCCCTGAGCTGAATAAGCAGATCATGCAGCAACTGGCTGATGGGTCGGTCATGCGTCGAATCTGTACGATTAAAACCACACGCAGCAACGAATATAAACAACTTGTTTCGGTCGGTGGCGCAGCGGTTGCTCATGGGGAAGAAGGCAAGGTACGCAGTGAGACGGCGACACCGAAGATGGAAGAAGTCAGTATCAAGCTGTTTCCTATCTATGCCTATCCCAAAACCACACAGGAAATTATCGATTTTAGCGATGTCGATATCTTAGGCTGGCTGACGTCTGAGATTGCAGATACGTTTGTGGATACCGAAGAAACAGATCTGGTTAGCGGTGACGGTAGCAAAAAAGCGAAAGGCTTTCTGTCTTATCCCCGTGACACCCAAGCTGACAAGGTACGCGCATTTGGTACGCTGCAAAAGCTGGAAGTTACCAGCCTTGAAGCTGATAGCCTGATTGACCTGAAATTCTTGCTCAAAAACAAATACCGCAAAAACGCTGTTTGGGTGATGAACTCCACGACCGCCGCCAACGTGCAGAAGCTGAAAAATAGCAACGGGGATTACATCTGGAGGGAGCGTCTGCAAGCGGCTGATCCTGATATGTTGCTGGGCTTACCTGTCCACTATCTCGAATTTATGCCGGATAACATCATTGCGCTAGGTGACTTCAAACGCGGTTACTTCATTGTTGACCATCAAACGGGCATTCGTACTCGCCCCGACAATATCACTGAGCCGGGATTCTATAAGGTACACACCGATAAATATTTGGGCGGTGGGCTGGTGGACTCCAACGCAATCAAGGTGCTGGAAATCAAAGCCTCTTGATAATCTTGGAGTTTATCGATGAAGAATGATTTTGAAATCCGTACCGCTTCATTATCTGCCAATGATAAGAAACTGACAGGCTATGTGATTAAGTGGAACAGCCGATCACATATCTTGTGGGATGAGTTTGTCGAACAGTTCGCCCCGAATGCCTTTAGCGCCAGTCTAGCGGCAAGTGCTGATATCAGGGCACTGTATGAACATGATCATATGAATCTGTTAGGGCGAACCACGTCCGGCACGTTGCAATTGAGTGAAGATACCACCGGGTTACGCTTCGAATTCACCCCGCCTGATACGCAATTAGGGCGTGATGTACTGGCACTGGTTGAGCGGGGTGATATTACCGGAATGAGTTTTGGATTCAGAGCAATCAAAGATCAATGGGATACAAGTCAAGAGCCGTATATCAGAACGGTATTGGAAGCGGAACTACGAGAAATCACGATCACTAGCTTACCTGCTTATCCTGAAAGCGGCGTAGAGATTGCCAAACGTTCGCTAAATGCGGTGAAGCCCTGCAATGCGGATTTGTATCATTACTGGCTGCGACTATCTGAGGTGTGATGATGTGGCCTTTTAAGCGAAATTCTCCAGAACGACGTAGCATGACGGTAGATGAATTTTTTTCTCTGGCAGGCATAACTAACACTAAATCGGGCGAGCATGTTTCACCTTCGACCGCCGAGGGTTTACCCGCAGTAATGAATGCCGTCACAGTGATTAGTGAAGCCATTGCCACCATGCCCTGTTATCTTTATCGGGTTCAGCACCAGAACGGGAAAGAATCCCGCGAATGGTTGAGTGATCATCCGGTAGATTATTTGCTTAATGAATACCCAAATGACTGCCAGACTCCGTTTCAGTTTAAACGAACTTTAATGCGTCATTGCTTACTCAATGGTAATGCGTATGCAGTCATAGTCTGGGGAAAAGACGGACAGCCACAATCGTTGCACCCTTACCCACCGTCAGCGGTTGTGCCGCAACGATTATCGGATCACCGCTTTGCTTATACCATTACCGAACCCTATAGCGGCAAGGTCAAAACCTATCTACAGGAAGAAGTGTTGCATTTGCGTTATGCCACCGAAGATGGCTTTTTGGGGCGCTCGCCTGTCACGATTTGCCGGGAAACGCTGGGTTTGGGGTTGGCGCAACAGCGCCACGGTGCCAGCATTATGAAAGAGGGTATGATGGCAGCAGGCGTGATTAAAGCCGCTGACTGGCTGGATGGCATCAAGGGTAATAAGGCACTGGAAGCGCTTGAACGTTATAAAGGCGCTCGCAATGCAGGCAAAACGCCTATTCTTGAGGGCGGGATGGAATACCAGCAATTGGGGATGAGCAATCAGGATGCGGAGTGGTTGGCCTCCCGCCGTTTCACCATTGAAGATATTGCGCGTATGTTCAATGTCAGTCCTATCTTTCTGCAAGAATATTCGAACAGTACCTACAGCAACTTTAGTGAGGCTTCCCGTGCTTTTCTGACGATCACCATGCGCCCGTGGCTTGCCAATTTTGAGCAGCAAATCAAATCCGCCTTGCTGATGAATTCACCAACAAAAGGCATTCGCTACCAAGTCGAATTCGACACAGCTGATCTGCTTCGCGCTAATCCGAAAGAACGTTTCCAGAGCTATGAGACAGCGATTAAATCCGGTGTGATGTGTCCGAATGAAGCCCGTGAGCGGGAAGGCTTATCGCCCCGTGCCGGTGGCGATGAATTCAGTCAGGCATGGAAGCAAACCGTGGAAATCAAACAAGACAAGGAGAGTAACGAATGAGAGCAGGCAGATTAAGGCATCGGGTGACAATCCGAAAAAATGAAGCCAGTCGGGGTAAATTCGGTGAAGTACTCAACAACTGGGTAGATTTAGCCACGGTCTGGGCAGAAGTGAAAGCGATTAGTGGACGGGAGCTGGTGGCATCCGGCGCCGTGTTCTCAGAAGCCACCGTGCGTATCTGGCTGCGTTATCGTGCTGATGTGACCACAGCGAACAGCATTACCTTTCACGGAGCGAACACGACGGGCACAGCTTTTAGCATTATGGCGGTTATTCCCGATGCGAAATACACCCGTCTAGAGTTACTTTGCAAGGGAGGGATATTCCGATGAGCCGAATTGAAATTCCCCTGAGTGAAATCAAACAGCATTGTCGACTGGAGGAAGATTACACCCTTGATGATGTTCTATTAACGGGTTATGCCGATGCTGCGTTGGAAGTCTGCCAGCAACATATCGGTAAGCGCTTTGATAAAGGGTTGGTTTTCACCCCAGCGATTAAAGTCGGTTGCCTGCTCTATATCGGCTTGCTGTATGAAAATCGGGAAATGGCAACCGATGTTGAGCTGAAAGAAGTGCCTTTCACCATCAAATCACTGTGGTCTGTCTATCGTGATGTGGGGATCTACTGATGCCGTGGCAACCGTTAAGACGTTGTAGCTATCCCAGTTGTAAGCAACGGGTAAAGTCCGGTCGCTGTGAGGAACATCGGCGGGAACAGAACAGGCAGCGCGGTACACGTACCGAACGTGGCTACAGTAACCGGTGGAGCAGATACAGATTGATGTATCTCAAAACGCATCCCTTATGTGTGCATTGCCTCAAGCTGAACTGCTACATGCCTGCAACCATTGTGGATCATATCATCCCGATACAAGGTGAAGCAGATGTGCTGTTCTGGCCTGCATCCAATCATCAAGCACTATGTCATGCTTGCCACAACCGTAAGACGGTACAGGCAGACCCACTCATTAAAGCGAGGCGCAAACAAGGTGCTTATCGCGAGCAGGAAGCAGAAGCCGCACGATTGGTTAGCTTTGGAATAATAACAAAATGAAATAACGGGGTAGGGGTATCAAAAATGACAAATGCTCCTCTGAGCAGAACCGCCCCCTCCTTCAATTTTTATGCACGGCAATTTTTTTTGAAAATAAATCACAAGGAACAGAGAACATTATGGCAAGAGCACCCAAACCGCCCATTTATTTAAATGAGATTGCCGCCAGTCAATGGAAAGCCAAAGGCAAAATCTTAAGCGAGCGGGAAGATCTGAACGCCGCCGACTGGAACAACTTAGAGCTGTATTGCGTCAACTATGCCATTTACCGAAAAGCGGTGGCAGACCTTGATATCCGAGGCTTTAGCATCGTGAATAGTCAGGGCAGCGAAAGCCGTAATCCGTCATTGAGTGCCAAAGCGGACGCCGAAAAAATCATGATAAAAATGTCCTCGTTGTTGGGTTTTGACCCCGTATCACGACGGAAAAATCCGGTGGAAACAGAAGAAGAGGACGAGCTAGACCGACTATGAACGCATGGGAACAATACGCTTTTGATATCGAAAATGGCACAATTCCGGCCTGTAAGCGGGTAAAACAGGCGGTAAAACGCTACTTTAACGACCTGAATAACCCGCTTTATCTGTTTGATTCGGAGGTGGTGACGCGATTTATTGCATTCTCCCGCTACTGTCCGCACGTCAAAGGCCACTTGCGGGGCAAACCGATTATGCTGGAGCCGTGGCAGCAATTCGCTTTTGCCAACCTGTTCGGCTTCAAAGTGAAGGCAACCGGACGGCGAAAATATCGCAGTGCGTATATTCAAGTACCGCGCAAAAATGCCAAATCTACCGTTGCCGCAATACTGACGAATTGGTTTCTCGTGATGGAGCAAGGCCAGCAGGATATTTACACCGCCGCTGTCAGCCGTGATCAGGCGCGTATTGTATTCGATGATGCCCGCCAGATGTGCCTGTTATCAAAACCGCTCAAAAAACGGGTAGCGATTCAGCAACACAAAATAACCTATCCGAAGAGCAATAGCCTGCTAAAACCGCTGGCAGCCAAAGCCGCCACGATTGAGGGTACTAACCCCAGCCTCGCCATTGTTGACGAGTACCATTTGCACCCTGATAACGCGGTGTACTCTGCCCTTGAATTGGGAATGGGCGCCCGTCCCGAAGGTATCCTGTTTGCCATCACCACGGCTGGCAGTAACGTTATTTCAGCCTGTAAGCAACACTATGATTATTGCTCTCAGATACTGGACGGCGAAGAGAAAAACGAATCCCTGTTTGCCCTGATTTACGAGCTGGACGATGAGCATGAGATTGATAATGAAACCCTTTGGAGAAAGGCGAATCCCAATCTGAATATCTCCGTGGACAGTGCCACATTACATGACATCATCCAAAAAGCGCGGGGCATTCCCTCCCAATGGACAGAGATGATGACCAAACGCTTTAATATCTGGTGTCAGGGGGAAACGCCGTGGATGGGCGAAGGGGTATGGAAAGCCTGCCGGACAGATTATGATGAAAGCGACCTGAAAGGTTTGGAGTGCTACGCCGGACTGGATCTCTCTTCCACAGGCGATATCACCAGTGTCTGCTACACCTTCCCCGTGGATAACGAACTGTTATTACTGACCCGTCATTATCTGCCCGAAGCCCAGCTACAGAACCCCGCCAACAAAAATCGGGCTGTTTATCGCCAGTGGGTACAGGCAGGTTGGATACGCACTACCGTAGGCGATTGCATTGATTACGACCGTATCCGTGATGATATTCTCAAAGACAGCCAGAATTTTGATATCAAGCTGGTGGGCTTTGATACATGGAACGCCACGCATTTACGAACGCAATTACAGGGTGCGGGGCTGGATGTTGAGCCATTCTCGCAAACCTATATGCGCTTTAGCCCCGTGACTAAATCGGCTGAGGTGTTTGTTAACCGCAAAATCATTCGTCACAACGGTGATCCGGTGCTGGCATGGGCGATAGCCAATGTGGTGATGGAAACAGACGCGAACGCCAATATCAAACCGAATAAGAAGAAATCCGCGAATAAAGTCGATCCTGCGATTGCGTTCCTGATGAGTTTTGGCACATGGCAAGCCGAGCATGAAGAGTTTGCATTTAGCTTAAGTGAGGAACAGTGGCATCGATTGAATAGTTTTGATGGAATTTAGATAACAGATTGATTTTTTTAATGCTTGTGCAGAATGGGAATTGATGAAATCAAACTCTAGGAAGGCTAAAAATCACACTTTTTTGGATTAGTCGCTACTTTATCTGAACCTACCAGCGTTCTGTAGAAAAGTGCGACTAAATTTGACGTCAGGGGTGAGAAGCGGATTTAATAAATTCTTCACTGTAAGTTGGAATGTAGTTTTGTTTGCAATAATTTGTTAATCTTTAAGATATTTCTTGCATGTTACTGATTTTGCAAATATATCATCATCTCGACATGCATTCTTTATTGCGTTGACTTTGTTACCGTGGCTAAGTGGTGTCCAATAATTATCAGTGACCAAATATTTTGGTTTTTTATTGGTGTCTCTGAATTTAAGTGCTGAGAAAATATATTCTAATCTTCTCAAATATATATTGTTTGATTTAGTACTATAGTCTGCAAATACTATCATGGATTTGGGCGTCATATAATTTCTTGCAACAAGTGGGGGGATGCGAAATTTCACTTCAGTTTTGGCTGGTAATACATAGCCATTCATGTCCTTGTATTCATATGCAGGCATGTAAGTAGAGTTACCTCCAGGTATCCTAACCCCATTTTCAGTAAATTCAGCATAAATTGACTGGTTGATATTAAAAATAAAATCTTGTTCAAAATCAGGGGATATTCTAAATTTCTCTATGATTTGATCAGTAGAGTTATTGTTAATAAGAGTAAATTCGTAACCTCTTCCTGAAGGTTTAATACTCTTAATCTGCACATCCCCAGTTAGAAGACCTAGGGTGAAGCTACCAATTATGGGTAGAATCCCTATTGTAGCTAACCATAGTAAACAATTACTAATTCTTTTGTGTAGAGGTTTACGTACTACATTTTCAACCGTCGTTCTACTTCTTATCTGAGCATGTCGTGGGCCGTTTCTGCTTTTATTCTTTCTCTTTCCCATTTTATTCTGTAGCCACCCCTCTTTTCTGTCGATTCCAGTGGTTAACGACTGTCTAATTATCCATCCTATATTTAAACACGAATTTGGTTACTTTTGTAAGTTCAATGTATCAATGTTGAATTTTTGCTATTTATTTACAGTGGGTTATGTCTCGAAGGATCCTATTTTACCAATAAAGTGTAAAAAACAGTCTAACTAAGTAGATAAGTGTTTCAGTACTAGATATGTGCATTTTCACATGTTTTGTATTCCTTGGATGCCAGTCCGAACGACAATTTTTACACTTACCTGCCCAGTAAGTGGGATTCATTCCGACCAAGAGCGAGATGCTATTTTTTGTGTAAATACAACGTCCGCTTTTGAGTTGACTGTCATATTTGCTTGAACTCAAAGTAGCAAGGGTATCAGATCTCATCTGGACAGCACATAACGCAAAAATGTAAGCGGTTTTTACTGGTTCGCTTATTGAGTCCGATAAACCAATCAGTTAAAGTAGCCCCGCCATTGGCAAAATCCAATGGTCAAGGTTTTGCAGCCTTGAATGTATCCCACTGGTAGGAAATTTCTACCAGTGTGTCTGCTATCGCCTTTTCAATGGTGGTTCAGGCAGGGGAGGTTTCGGCCTCACCGGTTGGATACATCCGGTCTGCAAACCCTGTCTGAATCGCCACCATCAATTTTTTCAATTAATGGAAGGGGTAGCAGGAATGTTCAATACCAAAAACGACTGGCATCAAGCCGATATCATCGCTGCATTACGTAAGCGCGGTACAACCTTAGCGGCTGTTTCTCGTGAATCTGGACTCAGCTCATCTACACTAGCAAATACTCTCAGTAGACCGTGGCCGAAAGGCGAATGGATCATTGCTAACTATCTTGAAATACATCCCTCTGAAATCTGGCCCAGCCGCTATTTTGATTCGTATGGTGAATTGATCGAACGCAAGGTTCGGGATAAATCATAAAAAATAATCAGTTCCATTTAAAAATCATCGGGAAGATAGCCGTAACGGGGTATCTTCTCACTGGTAGAAACATCTGTAACTTTCATCTCAATGCTTCCAGACGAAATACGTCGTAACTTTTCACAAGGTTGGAACGTTTGGTGTACTGACCTCTATAACACATCTAATTCTTATTTTTCTTTGGTACTCATGTTGTTCTGTGAGTTTTTGTGCTGAGGATTTTTTTGTGGGGTAATCGGTGGGGTAATTCTAAGTAAAAAGCACTTTCTACATAGTAAAAAGTGCCGATTTAACAACATGTTACTAGACTAGGATCAGTTCATGCCGTATTTTTTCAGTTTCTTACGCAGAGTGCCACGGTTGATTCCCATCATCAGTGCTGCGCGAGTCTGGTTGCCACGGGTGTATTGCATCACCATGTCCAACAGTGGCTGTTCTACTTCAGCCAGTACCAGCTCATACAGGTCATTAACGTCTTGACCGTTCAATTGAGCAAAATAGTTCTTCAGTGCTTGTTTAACCGAATCACGCAGAGGTTTTTGAGTTACCTGATCTTGTGAATTTACAGTAGCAACGGTTAGTACATCAGAATTTACGCGTTGTTCGAACATAGTTCTGTCAGCTCTTTTCTTTATTTACGCAAAAATTTTCGAAGTATGCCTTCAACACCTCCAGCTGTTCGCTGGCATCCTCTATGGCGTTGAATGTGCGCCGAAACTGGTCATCAGGGGCATGTTCCTTGAGATACCAAGATACATGCTTGCGTGCAATACGAACTCCTTTGCCTTGACCGTAAAAGTCATGCAGTTCTCGTACATGCTCGCTCATTAAACGCTGCACTTCGCCAAGGGGCATCGGTGGCAGCAATTCTCCTGTTTCCAGATAATGCTGGATTTCCCGAAAGATCCAGGGTCTTCCCTGAGCAGCACGGCCTATCATCAGGGCATCAGCCCCAGTGTATTCAAGCACTGCTCTGGCTTTTAGCGGGTCAGTAATGTCGCCATTGGCAATAATTGGAATGGCAACAGTCTGCTTAACTGTCCGAATATTGTCGTACTCGGCTTCACCATTAAACAGGCAAGATCGCGTCCTGCCATGTATCGTAAGAGCCTGAATACCACAACGTTCGGCCAATTTGGCAATTTCTACACAGTTACGTTCTTCCGGTGACCAACCTGTGCGGATCTTCAAAGTGACAGGCACATCAACTGCATTGACTACCGCAGAAAGGATTTTTTCAACCAGTTCTGGATAACGCAGTAATGCAGAGCCTGCCAGCTTACGATTCACCTTCTTAGCTGGGCACCCCATATTGATATCGATGATTTGGGCACCATTAGCGACGTTAATTTTCGCTGCCGCCGCCATTTCATCGGGATCACTACCGGCTATTTGTACAGAACGCACTCCGGGTTCGTCGCTATGAACCATACGCAGCCGTGATTTATCCGTCTTCCAAACCTGGGGATTGGAAGAAAGCATTTCTGAGACTGTCATTCCTGCTCCCATCTGGTAGCAAAGAGATCGAAACGGGCGATCTGTTATGCCTGCCATAGGAGCCGCAATAAGACAGTTTTTCAACTGGTATTGTCCGATACGCATAGACGAAGAAAGAGTGGTCAACTGTGACTAAGGGCGCGTATATTACGCATTTTTCACAAGATATGAAAGGCCAAACTTTGAGCGAATCGACATTTATAACGGATTTTTTCCAGTTGATTTTTTTAAAATTGGTTGATTACTGTTAAATAACAAATAGTTACATTTTATTGCTGAAATTTGTTATTACTTATATTTCTAATCATAAACAGAGCGGATTACCACTAATTGACCTCCTGGGGGATCATTTTAGTGGATAATCACGCTTTTCAATAGGTATCAGTTGATTATTTTTTAATCCCCGTGATACGACACCATTCTTCTTGTTCAGCTATTGGATCAATAATGAATTCATTGTCATAGGCCTGAGCTACCCCGTCAGCCTGACTGGCCAGAACACCGGATAAGCCTAATAATCCACCAGATTTAGGCAGGGAGCCAATGACAGGAGCAAGTTCACGCAGAGGACCTGCCAGAATATTGGCAATCACGATATCGCATTCAAGGTCTTTAGGTTGATCTTTGGACAGGTAGAGGGTTAATTGGTCAGATACCCCATTGCGTTCGGCGTTATCTCGGCTGGCTTGAATGGCTTGTGGATCGATATCAATACCGATGGCGTGTTTTGCGCCCAGTTTTAGCGCTGCGATAGCCAATATGCCTGAGCCGCAACCAAAGTCGATCACGGTTTTACCTGTCAGGTCATGGCCATCCAGCCATTGCAGGCAAAGGGAGGTGGTTGGATGAGTACCCGTGCCGAAGGCCAGACCAGGGTCAAGCATAACGTTGACGGCCTCTGGTTCAGGCACTTCGCGCCAGCTAGGGCAGATCCACAGACGCTTCCCGAAGCGCATAGGGTGGAAGTTATCCATCCACTCTCGTTCCCAATCTTTATCTTCCAGTTGTTCAATTTTGTGGATAAAACCTTTACCCAGTTGTGGAAGTTGTTCCAATTGGCTGACAACCGCTTTCATATCCATTTCAGCGTCATACAGGCCGATAACATCGGTATCACCCCATAAACGCGTCTCGCCCGGCAGAGGCTCAAAAATAGGGGTATCGTGGCTATCCTGAAAGGTGACTGATACTGCGCCACTTTCCATCAGCTCATCGCCTAATGCTTCCGCTTGTTGTCCCGTGGTGTTTAATCTTAATTGTATCCAAGGCATAAAAAATTCTCGTTTTGTGGATCACGTTATTGTGTGAAATGTAACCGGTTAGAGCAAGCCGCACCAAATTTATTTCCTAGCCAAAATGCCAGTAAACTCAGCAATAGCGATGGCACGATAGGGTGGAAACCAAGCAGCTGGATATTGAACGTTGCCAGCAAAGTATAGCTTGCGGCTCCTGTCAGCATTGAGCTGATTGCTCCCTGGGCATTGGCTTTTTCCCAATATAATCCCAGCACCAGTGGCCAGAGGAAAACGGCTTGCAGTCCACCAAATGCCAGCAAGTTCAGCCAGATAATCATCTCAGGTGGGCGCCAGGCTGCCAGTAGCAGTAATGCTCCTAAAAATAGGGTGGAATAACTGGAGATGCGTGACAGTTTTTTCTCCTGGCTGATCTGGTGTGGAAACAGGTTTAAATAGAGATCTTTGACGATAGTGGCCGAAGATTGCAGTAATTGGGCGTTAATGGTGGACATAATCGCCGCCATTGGTGCAGCCAGAAAAATACCGGCAGCAACAGGAGGCAGTACCGTGATCATTAACGTTGGGATCACTTGATCGGGGATCGTCAGATCAGGAATGATGGCTCGGCCAAGGGCACCAGCAAGGTGCATACCGAACATCAGGAATGCCATTACGAGTGTGCCAAGCACAATACCACGGTGAACGGCTTTACTGTCTTTATAAGAGATACAGCGCACTGCGGTGTGTGGCAGCCCAACAACACCAAAGCAAACCAGTACCCAGAAAGACGCCATAAATGGCTCTGTGAGGATATTATCGACGCCATAAGGAGAAACCAGATTAGGGTCAATAGTGCGCAGTGTTGTCACTGCTGCTGATAATCCACCGGCTTTATAGATAATGCCAGCCAGTAATAACGCGGTTCCCAGCAACATCACTAATCCTTGTAGGGCATCATTAAGGACGCTGGCTCTAAAACCGCCAAAAGCCGTATAGAGGGCGATGGAAACGCCAAAAATCAATAATCCTGTATCGTAAGGGATACCGGCGGCGGTTTCCAGTAAACGAGCACCGCCAATGAATTGCACTGTCATAGCACCGATAAAGGCCACCAGCAGGCTTATACTGGCAAACCAGACCAGAAAGCGGCTTTGGTAGCGTGCATATAGCATATCGTTGAGGGTGACCGCATTATAACGGCGGGCGAGGATCGCAAATTTTTTTCCCAATACGCTCAGTGAGAGCCATATCGCCGGCAATTGGATCAATGATAATAACACCCAACCGATACCATACTTATAAGCGGCACCAGGACCACCAATAAAGGAACTGGCACTGATATAAGTTGCGGTAATGGTCATTGCCAGTACAAAACCCCCCATTGAGCGGTTGCCGAGAAAATACTCACTGAGGAATTCACCTGTTTGTCGGCGGCGATAAGCATAGATTGAGAGTATGAACACTAATGCCAGATATCCCACGAGAGGCAGAATGACTTCACTTTGCATCACTATCCTCCAGTGGAATGTCCTTGAATATAAACTTCACCATCAAATAGCAAAGGATGATAAATAAGGCAGGTAGCAGCAGGCAAGCCAGTTCAAACCAGCGAGGCAACCCAGTTAAGCCGATGGCATCACTGGGTAAATAAGCACACAGCAGCCAACCAACAAGATAGGCCAATGTCAGGAATATCGCCCAGCGTGCTTCTTTATTGGATTGAACAAATCGTCCGTCCATTCGTTCTCCGGGTAATTTACATGAAACAATATGGGGGAATATAAAAAATCCCACCGATAAAAGATGGGATTTTATTCAAAGCAACAAACGCTAAATAAGCGTCAAAGAAACCTTACTTATCATGTAAGCCTAATTTCTTCTCCAGATAGTGGATATTGGTTCCACCTTTCTGGAAGTTCTCGTCATTCATGATTGCCAGTTGCAGATCGATATTGGTCTTAATGCCATCAATGATCAACTCGGCCAGTGCGTTCTTCATACGCGCAATGGCCACTTCGCGGGTTTCGCCGTAAGTGATGAGCTTACCAATCATGGAATCATAGTAAGGCGGTACGGTATATCCCGCATAGATGTGGGATTCCCAACGCACACCAAACCCACCTGGTGAGTGGAAATGGGTGATTTTGCCTGGACTTGGCAGGAAGGTTTTCGGATCTTCGGCATTGATACGGCATTCGATCGCATGGCCTTTGATTTCAACATCTTCCTGTTTGATGGATAGTGGCATACCAGAGGCGATACGCAACTGTTCCTTAATCAAGTCAACGCCAGTGATCATTTCAGTCACTGGATGTTCAACCTGAATACGGGTATTCATCTCAATAAAGTAGAATTCGCCGTTTTCGTACAGGAACTCAAATGTACCTGCTCCGCGATAGCCAATTTCGATGCAGGCATTGGCACAACGCTCACCGATACTGCGGCGCAGTTCTGGTGAGATACCTGGTGCTGGCGCTTCTTCCACCACTTTCTGGTGGCGGCGCTGCATGGAGCAGTCACGTTCAGCCAGATAGAGTGCATTGCCCTGACCATCAGCTAAGACCTGGATTTCAACGTGACGTGGGTTTTCAAGGAATTTCTCCATGTATACCATGTCGTTGTTGAAAGCGGCTTTAGCTTCTGCGCGAGTCATAGCGATGGATTGTGCCAGATCTTTGTCGCTGCGTACGACGCGCATACCACGGCCGCCGCCGCCGCCCGATGCCTTGATGATCACCGGATAGCCGATGCGGTTTGCAATGGCCTTGTTTTTCTCAGTATCGTCACCCAATGGGCCATCAGAGCCAGGAACGCAAGGGACACCCGCTTTTTTCATTGCGTTGATAGCGGAAACTTTATCCCCCATCAAACGGATAGTGTCCGCTTTCGGGCCAATGAAAATAAAGCCAGAACGCTCGACCTGCTCGGCAAAGTCAGCATTTTCAGACAGGAAGCCATAACCCGGGTGGATTGCCTGTGCACAAGTGATTTCCGCCGCAGAGATAATGGCAGGAATATTTAGATAACTTTTAGCTGAGGCAGCCGGGCCAATGCAGACGGTTTCATCCGCCAGCAGGACGTGCTTCAGATCACGGTCTGCCGCAGAGTGCACAGCCACGGTTTTGATCCCAAGTTCCTTACAGGCTCTCAGGATACGCAGTGCAATTTCACCGCGGTTAGCAATGACAATTTTTTCAAGCATGGGGTGCGCCTCGTTATTCGATGACGACCAATGGCTCGTCGAATTCAACAGGTTGACCGTCTTGGACCAGAATCGCTTTTACTACGCCTGTTTTGTCAGCTTCGATCTGGTTCATCATTTTCATCGCTTCCACGATGCACAGGGTTTCGCCCTGATTAACATGCTGGCCGACTTCAATGAAAGGTTTCGCATCTGGGCTTGGTGAACGGTAGAACGTACCAACCATCGGCGAGCGAACTGTGTGACCACTGATTTCCGCGGGTTTGTCAGCGGCGGCTGGCGCTGGTGCAGCGGCCTGCACTGGCTGTTGAGCTGGCGCAGAAATATATTGCTGGGTCACAGGTATTGCCGCGGCTGTCGTTGCCCGGCTGATGCGTACTGACTCTTCACCTTCAGAAATTTCCAGTTCAGAAATGCCAGATTCTTCAACCAGCTCGATCAGTTTTTTTATCTTACGAATATCCATGAGTGTGGTTCCGTACTTTTAAGTCAATTAGTTGGATGTTGACAAGCGGTTGACCGCTGCCTGTAATGCGAAACTATAACCATCCGCCCCCAATCCACAGATGACACCGACTGCAATATCGGAAAGATATGAGTGGTGGCGGAATGGCTCGCGGGAATGCACGTTGGAAAGGTGAATCTCAATAAATGGGATATCTACCGCCAGAAGTGCGTCGCGCAATGCCACGCTGGTGTGCGTGTATGCTGCAGGGTTGATTAAAATAAAATCTGTATTGCCCCGCGCAGAATGAATTCTCTCAATTAGTTCAGATTCTGCGTTGGATTGCAGATGGGATAATTCAGCCCCCGATTGTTGAGCTTCTTTTGACAGTCTGTTAACGATGTCATCCAGCGTTAACTTGCCGTAGGTCTCTGGCTCTCGTGTTCCCAACAGGTTCAGGTTAGGGCCATTCAAGAGTAAAATGCGAAACTTGTCTGCCATTGTGCGGGTATCTCCGGCAATCTGTCAACAATCGACCAAGATAACTCGATGTCAACGGTTTGTCATCTCTTTCTGATAGCTAGAATTGTAAATTTGACGATAAAGCCCGACATTATAAACATATCGTGGCATTTAGCAGCTAAATACTGGTCTTATCAGCGCACTTTCACTACTGTTCTGCCCGTAATTTGATTGTTTATCAACTTATTGGCGTGTTCGATCACCTGTTCTAATGTAATTTCATGCGCTGCTTGCTGATAAAAGGAATCTGGTAGTAGCGCTTGCAAACGTTGCCAAATGGCAGGGCGTTTCACCGCAGGGACAGTGACAGATTCTACACCCTGTAAACGAACATTACGCAGAATAAACGGCATTACGCTCGTGGGGAGTTGACTGTCACTTGCCATGCCACAAGCGGCTACTGTACCGTTGTAACGCACTTGTGCCAGCAAGGTAGCCAATATCGTGCCACCAACGGTATCTATTACACCGGCCCAACGTTGTTTTTCTAATGGACGTGATAGTTGGTTGAAATCATTCGCCGGTAAAACCGCTTGCGCTCCCAGCGAGAGCAGATAATCTTGGCTGTCGGGTTTGCTGCTAATCGCAGTGACGGAATAGCCCAGTTGTGACAGTAAGGTAATCGCCGTACTGCCAACCCCACCACTGGCTCCTGTCACAGCGATTTCTCCGCTTTCCGGTGTGATGCCTCCTTGTTCCAACGCCATGACACATAACATGGCAGTAAAACCCGCCGTGCCGATGATCATTGCTTGTCGGGTACTTAATGCAGGTGGCAAAGGAGTCAGCCACTCCCCTGATACTCTTGCTTGTTCTGCCAGCCCGCCCCAGTGCGTTTCTCCCACACCCCAGCCAGTCAGCAAAACATGTTGTCCGACGTGAAAACGGGGATCTTCGGAATGATGGACAACACCAGAAAAATCAATCCCCGGCACCATCGGAAATTGACGGATAATCTTCCCCTTGCCGGTGATGGCAAGGGCATCTTTGTAATTGAGTGTGGACCAATGGATATCAACGACCACATTACCCGATGGCAATTGAGATATATCAATATTTTGAATGGATGCTGATAATGTTTCGTGTTGTTCCAGTAATAAAGCTTTCATGATCATCCTCTCTTGATAGGTATCTATCTGACATTATTACTTGCTTAGCATTACCACGATTCTGGTATTACCACAATTTTGCATCATTACAGTTTTGCGTTACTACAATATAGATAGAACTTATACCTCCCCGCGTCGCGGGGAGGTATAAGGCGCATCTTGAAAGACGATTGGTATAGCTAAAACCTGATGCACTTAAATGGGGGAGCAGCAATGTTGTGATATCTCACCAAATTCATCTATTGTTTTTATAATTCATGAACCATTTCGTCTTGGGACTTTCTTTGTCATGTTATTTTTTGGTGTATTAGCTGAATTAACCCATTTTTATGCAGTTTTTTTCTGCTCCGTTAGAGAAAAGTAACGTAGAATACCGTGTTTCTGATGTGAATAACGTGGCCACTTTTATTGAAGTAGTAAAAGTAGTTAATTATGCGCCTTGTCGCTGCTTCATGTGGTTGGTAGAGTAGACGGAAAATCTCCGTCCCCAGCTTGCAGGATTATCCTTTCGTTATGTTAAAGAAATTTCGTGGCATGTTTTCCAACGATTTGTCCATTGACTTGGGTACTGCCAATACCCTTATTTATGTCAAAGGCCAAGGAATAGTATTGGATCAACCCTCTGTCGTTGCTATTCGCCAGGACAGAGCCGGTTCACCAAAAAGCGTTGCAGCAGTAGGGCTGGAAGCAAAACAGATGCTGGGACGTACTCCGGGTAATATTGCCGCTATCCGTCCCATGAAGGATGGGGTGATTGCTGATTTTTATATTACTGAAAAGATGCTACAGCATTTTATCAAGCAGGTTCACAATAACAGTTTCATGCGTCCAAGCCCGCGCGTGTTGGTCTGTGTACCTGTCGGTGCGACTCAAGTTGAGCGTCGTGCCATCCGTGAATCCGCCCAAAGTGCAGGAGCGCGGGAGGTATTTTTAATTGAAGAACCTATGGCGGCGGCTATCGGTGCTGGTTTACCGGTTTCCGAAGCAACGGGTTCAATGGTCGTTGATATTGGTGGGGGCACCACTGAAGTTGCGGTTATTTCCCTTAATGGGGTGGTTTATTCTTCTTCTGTACGTATTGGTGGTGACCGTTTTGATGAAGCTATCATCAACTACGTTCGTCGTAATTATGGCTCCCTGATTGGGGAAGCAACGGCAGAGCGCATTAAACATGGAATTGGTTCTGCTTATCCAACGGATGAAGTACGAGAAATCGAAGTGCGTGGCCGTAACCTTGCGGAAGGTGTACCTCGCAGTTTTACCCTGAATTCCAATGAAATCCTTGAAGCTCTGCAAGAACCATTAACGGGTATTGTGAGTGCCGTGATGGTCGCTCTGGAACAGTGCCCACCAGAATTGGCCTCCGATATTTCTGAACGAGGCATGGTGTTGACTGGCGGTGGTGCGTTGTTGCGTAATCTTGATCGTTTGCTGATGGAAGAAACCGGCATTCCTGTCATTGTTGCGGAAGATCCACTGACCTGTGTTGCCCGTGGTGGTGGCAAGGCACTGGAGATGATCGACATGCATGGTGGCGATCTGTTCAGCGAAGACTGAAAGTAACTCTGCGAGCTGGGAGGTGGACGTGTTTTATTGGGGCCTCCTTGCTGATTGTACCGGAGTTTTATCATTTATGAGACAACACAGCTCGACAATACGCCATTTATGAAGCCGATTTTCAGCAGAGGGCCTTCTCTGCAACTACGACTCTTTTTTGCTATCATTGTTGCCATTATTTTGATGGTGGTAGACAGTCGCCTTGGTATTTTCAATAAAGTCCGTAGCTACATGGATACGGCTGTGAGTCCTTTTTATTTTCTTGCCAACGGGCCGCGTCAGTTTTTGGACGGCCTCTCAGAATCTTTCGTTAGCCGTAATCATCTGGAGCTGGAAAATAGAGCCCTGCGTAATGAATTGCGTTTACAGGACAGTAAATTGCTGCTGTTAGGGCAACTGAAACAAGAAAATTCCCGTTTACGTGAATTACTGGGATCGCCACTGCGTCATGATGAACACATGATGGTATCGCAGGTGATTTCTGGGGGGATGGATCCATACCGCGATCAAATTGTCATTGATAAAGGGGCGAAGGATGGCGTGTACGAAGGGCAACCGGTGATCAGTGATCGTGGTGTCGTAGGGCAAGTGACTGCCGTGAGCCAGTTGAGCAGCCGGATATTGTTGATTTGCGATACCTCTCATGCCATTCCGGTGCAGGTACTGCGAAACGACATTCGTGTTATCGCTGGGGGAGCAGGGTGTACGGATGATCTCCTGTTGGAACCTTTACCAAGTGATACAGATATCCGCGTAGGTGATGTATTGGTGACATCGGGGCTGGGAGGGCGTTTTCCTGAAGGTTATCCTGTGGCTGTCGTCTCTTCTGTCAAAATTGATAACCAGCGGGCTCATGCGGTAATTCGTGCCCGTCCGTTGGCCGAATTGCGACGCTTGCGCTATTTACTCCTATTGTGGGGAGGAGATAACGATCCGTCTGAACCATTGCCACCTTCGGAAGTATACCGCGCTGCCAATGAACGTTTGATGCAGATGTTACCGCAAGTGTTGCCAAATCCATCAAATGAGTCACCACAGTTGTTGACACCAAAGTCAGTGGAAAAACCGACATTACCAGCTACAGGAAATCGTCAATGAGTCAATATCATAGCCAAGGACTTTGGGTTATTTGGTTATCTTTCCTGATTGCTATCGTGCTACAGATTATGCCGTGGCCGGAGCAGTTTTTTATGTTTCGGCCTACCTTACTGATGCTGTGCTTAGTTTATTGGTTGCTTGCGCTTCCCCATCGTGTCAGCGTTGGTACTGGCTTTGTTTTGGGGATTATTACTGATCTGTTGCACGGCAGTATTTTGGGAGCACATGCTCTGGCATTGAGCATTATCAGTTTTCTGGTCGCATTCAAATTTCAGCTTCTTCGCAATATGGCGCTTTGGCAGCAAGCCTTGGTTGTCGTCGGGCTTTCGACATTGATGAACTTCTGCGTTTTTCTGATCCATGCTCTGTTACTCAAGACTATCTTTCATCCAGAAGTGTTCTGGAATGGGGTAGTCAATGGTATTCTCTGGCCTTGGCTATTCTTATTAATGCGGAAAATCCGTCGTCAATTTTCAGTCCGTTAAAGTGGGTTTCTGTATTTAAAAGGCAAAGGCATATAACAAAAAATAGCTGATGGGATAGACTCCTAAGGATTATTCGCGATGAAAACCATTTACTTAGCTTCTGGCTCCCCAAGACGGCGTGAGCTGGTGGAATTATTGGATTTTAATTTTGAAATCCTGGCATCTCAGGTCGAAGAAAAATGGCGTGAAGGAGAGTCTCCACAGCAATATGTTACTCGATTAGCCAGAGAGAAAGCACAGGCTGGCGTAGCCATTGCCTCACATGATTACCCCGTTCTGGGGGCGGATACCCTTGTTGTATTGAATAACCAAATTTTGGAAAAACCGCGAAATCAGCAACACGCTATGGAAATGCTTAACGGTTTGTCTGGTCAACGCCATCAGGTCATGACGGCTGTTGCTTTATCGAACAATCAACATACCTTGAGTGAGATAGTCATTACAGATGTGATATTCCGCCAGTTGTCCCAACGGGAAATACAGGAATATATTGCCACTGGGGAGCCAATGGATAAAGCCGGCGCTTATGGCATTCAAGGTAAAGGTGGTTGTTTTGTCAGAAAAATTAATGGCAGTTACCACGCTGTTGTCGGCTTACCACTGGTGGAAACGTATGAATTAATCACACGATTTTTAGCGTTAGCTGATGGGAAGGACTATTCATGACAGCAGAGTTATTAGTCAATATAACACCATCCGAAACGCGGGTTGCTTATATTGATGGCGGTATCTTACAAGAAATTCATATTGAGCGAGAAGCCAAAAGGGGCATTGTCGGAAACATTTATAAAGGGCGCGTGAGCCGGGTTTTACCGGGTATGCAGGCGGCTTTTGTCGATATTGGGCTGGAGAAAGCGGCTTTTTTACATGCTTCGGATATTGTGCCCCATACTGAATGTATTGCCGGCGAAGAACGGAAGAATTTCCATGTCAGGGACATTGCTGAATTAGTGCGTCAGGGGCAGGATTTACTTGTTCAGGTAGTGAAAGATCCTCTGGGGACAAAAGGTGCCCGTTTGACAACGGATATCACCTTACCATCACGTTACCTGGTGTTTATGCCAGGTGCATCGCATGTTGGTGTTTCACAGCGCATAGAGAGCGAAGCAGAGCGTGATCGCCTGAAAAGCATTGTCATGGAGTATTGTGATGAGCATGGAGGGTTTATTATCCGCACGGCCGCCGAAGGTGTGGGAAAAGAAGAACTGGCACAGGATGCCGCATTTTTGAAGCGCCTGTGGAGTAAAGTGATTGAACGTAAGAAACGCAATATCACCAAAAACAAGGTCTATGGTGAATTAGCACTGGCGCAGCGTGTTTTACGTGATTTTGTTAGAGCCTCCCTCGATCGCATTCGGGTTGATTCCCGCCAGACATTTATCCAATTGCAGGAATTTATTGATGAATATATCCCTGAAATGAACGCTAAATTGGAACATTATCAGGGAAACCAGCCGATATTTGATCTGTACGATGTGGAAAATGAAATTCAACGGGCGCTGGAACGTAAGGTTGAATTAAAGTCAGGTGGTTATCTGATCATTGATCAGACAGAAGCCATGACAACAATTGATATTAATACGGGAGCTTTTGTTGGGCATCGCAACTTAGATGAGACTATCTTTAATACTAATATCGAAGCAACACAGGCCATTGCCCGACAATTAAGGCTCCGTAATTTGGGCGGTATCATTATCATTGATTTTATTGACATGGGTAATGAAGAGCACCGGCGCCGTGTATTAGCTTCTCTGGAACAAGCACTAAGTAAAGATAGGGTGAAAACTACCATCAATGGTTTTTCACAATTGGGTTTGGTTGAGATGACGCGCAAACGTACACGGGAAAGTATCGAACATATCTTGTGTGATAATTGTCCAACGTGTCAGGGGCGTGGCACGGTAAAATCCGTCGAAACTGTCTGTTATGAAATCTTGCGTGAAATTGTACGTGTCAACCGTGCAATTGATGCTGCGCGTTTTCTGGTTTATGCCTCGCCAGCCGTCAGTGAAGCCCTAAAAGGGGATGAGTCCCACGCATTGGCTGAGGTGGAAATTTTTGTCGGTAAACAGGTCAAAGTGCAGACAGAACAGCGTTACAGCCAGGAGCAATTTGACGTTATCATGATGTAACACCATCAGTTCATTTGTAAGAACGAGTCTGTAGAAGAAGGTTAGAAAACTAGCTTGCAGAGAAATAGCGCTGGCAACCAAGGAGAAATGCGTGAAGCGACTGCCGGGGATACTATTAGCGACAGCCGCAATAGTCATTATCATTGTGGCTTTGCTTGTCAGCGGGTTGCGTTTCTTCCTGCCACACATCAATGAATATCGTCAGCAATTAGTCGAAAAAATTGCTGACGTGACAAACATTCCTGTCAATATTGGCTACATAACAGGTCACTGGGAACCTTTTGGCCCTAGTCTGGAAATCCATGATATCAGCGCGAAAACGGCAGATGCCGATATTCATGCCCAAAAGGTCATACTTTCTTTGGATGTCTGGCGCTCACTGTTACAACGGCGCTGGCATTTTCGTGATCTGTCCTTTTACCAGCTTCAGGTAAATTACGATAAAGCGCTGTTTGGCGCAGAGGGCGAAAACAGGTTTTCTCAGCCGGATAGCCTCTCTACCCTGTTTCTTGAGCAATTCAATCATTTTGATTTGCATGACAGCCGTTTGACTTTTTTGACGCCATCGGGTGAAAAAGCCGATTTGCTATTACCGCAGCTAACCTGGCTGAATCAAGATAACCGCCATCGGGCACAAGGCAGCGTAAGCCTCTCTTCGCTTAATGGGCAAGAAGGTATTGTCCAGGTGAAACTTGACCTGAAAGATAGCGCTGGGATCTTGGATAATGGCACCGTTTATTTGCAGGCCGATGATATCGACATGCGACTGTGGTTAAGCCGTTGGTTAAGGGATAACACAGGATTGGATAATGCTCATTTCAGTCTGGCTAGTTGGATTACCTTGCAAAATGGGCGGATTGAAAGTGGACGTTTGCAGCTCAGGCATGGTGGCGCCAATTGGCATGTCGAAACTGAAAACCATCGGCTTGAAGTGCGTGACTTTCTGGTGCAGATGCGTCGCCAGGGTGAAGGGTGGTTGTTTGACGTGCCAAATCTGGCAAGCCTGAAAACTGACGAACAACAGTGGCCTGAAGGGAAGCTCGCAACACTGTATGTTAAGCAGTCACAGCAATATCAGGGTAATGATCACTGGCGTATTCGTGCTGAAAATATCCAGCTTGAATATTTAAACGGGATATTACCGATACTCTCTTTTGTGACACCGGATATCGTCAAGGATTGGCAGCAGCGCCAGCCAAAAGGGGTGATTGACAATTTTGCCCTCGATATCACACCAGCACTTCCCGATGATATGGGCATTCGCCTGAAATGGCAGGATGTCAGCTGGTTACGTTGGAAGGAACTGCCTTCAGTTAACCATTTTAGTGGCAGCTTAGCGGGAAATAAGCATTGGGGAAAGCTCAACCTTGCACTGAAAAACAGCACCATTGATTATGGTAATATGTTTCAGGCTCCACTTGAGATTACCCGCAGCGAAGGGCAAGTATTCTGGAAAAATGGTCAAGATGGCATGGAAGTATGGAGCCAGGGGCTGGATTTGCAGGCCAAATCGCTATGGCTTAATGGAAATTTCCATTACCGAAAACCTCACAGTAAACCACCTGTTTTAGCCATGTTAGCGGGGATTCGAGTTAATGACTTGGGTGAGGCTTGGCGCTATTTTCCCAAGCCACTGATGGGGGAATCTCTGACAGACTATTTGACTGCTTCCTTGATTAAAGGAAAGGTCGATAATGCGACCCTGATTTTTCATGGTGATCCTCATGATTTTCCGTTTAAGCAGAACAACGGTCAATTTCAGGTAGTTGTGCCGCTGCGCCATGCCACTTTTCAATACCAACCCGATTGGCCGGCACTGTTTGATTTGAATATTGATCTTAACTTCCAGAACAATGGATTGTGGATGCTGGCACAGAAAGCACAGTTGGGAAAAGTGGAGGCGACTCACGTTTCGGCAGTGATCCCTGATTACGGTAAGCATAAACTGTTGATTGATGCGGCACTCTCTGGGGATGGGAAGAGTATTCATGATTATTTCAACCATAGCCCGATGGCAGACACGATTGGCAGCGCACTAGAGAACTTACAGCTAAGTGGTCGGGTGGATGGAAAACTCCATATGGATATTCCCTTACAGCGTGGGAAAGTTACAGCGAGCGGGGAAGTGGCGCTGAAAGATACTCATCTGTTCATTAAGCCATTGAATAGCGAGATGGCGCATCTCAATGGCAAATTCCGCTTTGACAATGGTAAGTTAAAAAGTGAGACATTAACTGCTCATTGGTTAGGAAATCCCTTATCCCTACAGTTTTCCACCCAAGACTTGCCAAAACATTATCAGGTTGATGTGAAACTGGATTCACATTGGGCGGCGAAGGCATTACCGGAACTTCCAGCGGAGATCCGCAACAAGCTCTCTGGGGCGTTGAATTGGCAGGGAAATGTCAATGTTACGATACCTTCTGGTGAGACAAAAAGTGACGTGAAATACCGTGTGGCAGTTAATGCAGATTTGTCACATTTGCATAGCCAATTACCCATATTGGACACAGAATCTCTGCGGGAATGGAATAAAGTTAACCTCCATGCTGAAGGTGATATGGACCAGCTCCAGATCAAAGGATTACTGGGCAAGCGATATGCTTTCAACACCCAGTGGAGGCTGGAAGAAGCCCATACCAAATTGCAGCGAGGTATTTTTCAGACCGATAATATAGGTATTCCTGCTCTGCCGAAAAAATCATTGCTGGCCTTAAAATTGCCTGCCATTGATGGTGAAAAATTATTGGCGTTGCTTGAACTTCTGCATTGGCAGCCCTCGAAAGATAACGGTTCGCTATGGCCAAGCTTATTTGAAATTTCATTGCCAGCGCTGGATCTTGCTGGACAGCGCTGGAATCAACTTATATTCAATGTCGTGCAACAAAACGGTGAAGTAACCGTGAGTGCACAAGGGAAAGAAATTAATGGCAACCTTCTGATTGCAAAGCATAAGCCTATGCAGGCATCAATCAATTACCTTTATTATGATCCTTTGTTTGCGACAGATTCATCGGTTGATGGTAAAAGGTTAATGTCAGATAAGGCGCCAGTGCCCCATTATGCTTTGAACAATTGGCCTGCATTGGATGTTAAATGCGCGGAATGCTGGGTGGGTGGATTAAAACTTGGCAAAATATCTGGATCGATCAGGCCAGAAGGTGATTCCCTGATTTTGACCAATGGGCAAATGGAGAACAGTGCTGGAAACCTGACATTATCTGGGCGTTGGTATGAAAACCATACCGGAAGTTATAGTCATATCAAAGGGCAGTTATCAGGAGAAAAATTCGATGATATGGCTGCTTATTTGGGCTTTATCGTACCGATTGTGGATGCGCCTTTCAAATTTGATTTCAATTTGAATTGGCAAAATGTCCCGTGGCAGCCAGATCTCAAAACGCTGAATGGCACGCTGACTGGCGACATGAAAAAAGGGGCCATCGCCAAATTAGGCGGCGGCAGAGCCGGGCAATTATTCAGGCTTATTAGTTTTGATGCGTTGTTGCGTAAATTACAATTGGATTTTAGTGACACATTCAGTAATGATTTCAACTTTGATTCCATTCGTGGTGACGCGACGCTAAAAAATGGCGTCATATATACCGATAACTTTCTTATCGATGGATTGGCAGCAGACATCAATGCGACAGGGCGGACAGATTTAGTTCATCGTCAGATCAATATGGCACTGGTCATTACGCCAGAAATTTCGACAACGGTGGGAGTTGCAACGGCTTTTGCCGTCAATCCTGTGGCTGGCGCGGCAATTTTTGCCGCAACAAAAGCACTAAGGCCCTTATGGAGTAAGATATCGGTGATTCGCTATCGGTTAACGGGCAGCCTCGAACAACCTAAAATTGATGAAGTTATACGTCAGCTTAAGGAGAATAAAGGGCCATGAAAAACGCCAATGTTGCACTTTTACAATTATGCAGTGGTACGAATGTCAAACACAATTTAGCGCAAATTGAACAGCAGATCAGGCAAGTACCAGAGACAGTAAAACTGGTACTGACACCAGAAAATGCCCTGTTATTCGCTGATGCTGATACCTACCGCGCACATGCAGAAACGCAGGGATGTGGGCCATTACAGCAGGCCGTGAGCGAACTGGCACAACGTTACGGTGTTTGGCTGCTGATTGGTTCTATGCCGCTTATCAGTCGGGAAGATCCTACTCGTATCACAAGCAGTAGTTTGCTGTTTGATGATCAAGGCGAAATTCGGGCACGTTACGACAAAATCCACATGTTTGATGTCAATATCAACGATGAACATGGTGCCTATAATGAATCCACTATTTATCAGCGTGGGGAGCATATTACCGTTGTTGATACACCTGTTGGTCGTCTGGGAATGACTATCTGTTATGATCTGCGTTTTCCAGGACTTTTTCAGGCATTGCGTGAACAGGGTGCAGAGCTTATTTCCGTCCCTGCTGCTTTCACCCGCTTGACGGGTAAAGCACATTGGGAACCCTTGCTGAGAGCCCGTGCTATCGAGAATCAATGTATTATTTTGGCACCCGCACAGGTTGGTGTACATGGCACTCGCAGGACGTGGGGACATACCATGGCGATCAGTGGCTGGGGAGAGATTATCAAGAAAAATCCTCTGACTGTCAGCGCGTTACAGCTTAATATCCGTCGGGATAGTTTGACTCACATGCGTGAGCAGATAAAAGTGGTGAAACACAATCGCTTCCGTCCACAACTGACTTCTTTGATAAAAAAGAATACAAACTAAGATAAAAGAGTAATTAATATGAGTTTAACTTATGTCAGTGAACATTTACTGGCTGCTAATAATTTGAATCATCAAGACTTATTTTCTGTACTGGGGCAATTGGCGGAGCGTCGTCTGGACTATGCCGATCTCTATTTCCAATCCAGTTATCACGAAACATGGGTATTGGAAGACCGCATCATCAAAGAAGGCTCCTATAATATTGATCAAGGCGTGGGCGTTCGTGCGATCAGTGGAGAAAAAACGGGTTTTGCTTACGCAGATCAAATCACATTGAATGCGTTACAGCAAAGCGCTCAGGCTGCGCGCAGTATCGTGCGGGAAGCAGGTAATGGTATTTCGCACACGTTAGGTGCAGGGACGCATAAGGCACTTTATCCAACAATTGATCCTTTGCAGAGCATGAGTCGGGAAGAAAAAATTGCTTTGTTGCATCGCGTTGATCAAATTGCACGGGCGGAAGATCCCCGTGTACAAGAAGTCAATGCCAGCCTGACCGGTGTTTATGAACAAGTGTTGGTGGCGGCGACAGACGGTACATTGGCAGCAGATATTCGCCCATTGGTACGCCTTTCTGTCAGTGTCTTGGTGGAAGAAGACGGTAAGCGTGAGCGTGGCGGCAGTGGTGGTGGTGCTCGTTATGGTTACGAATATTTCCTGCGTACCGAAGATGGTCAGATTCTGGCAGAGCAATTTGCGCGTGAAGCGGTTCGCATGGCACTGATCAACTTGTCAGCGGTTGCCGCGCCTGCGGGCACTATGCCAGTTGTATTGGGTGCTGGATGGCCGGGCGTTCTGTTGCATGAAGCGGTGGGGCACGGTCTGGAAGGGGACTTTAACCGCCGCGGAACTTCTGTTTTCTCTGGTCAGATTGGGCAAAAAGTGGCTTCAGAACTCTGTACCGTAGTGGATGACGGGACACTTGAAGGGCGGCGTGGTTCATTGGCGATTGATGATGAAGGCGTTCCAGGGCAATACAATGTCCTGATCGAAAATGGCATCTTGAAAGGCTACATGCAGGATAAACTCAACGCTCGCTTGATGGGCGTAGCTCCGACAGGTAACGGCCGCCGTGAATCCTATGCTCACTTGCCGATGCCACGTATGACTAATACCTACATGCTGGCGGGGAATTCCACACCAGAAGAAATTATCGCCAGTGTAGATCGTGGGCTATACGCACCGAATTTCGGTGGTGGTCAGGTGGATATCACATCGGGTAAATTTGTTTTCTCAACTTCTGAAGCTTATTTGATTGAAAACGGCAAAATCACTAAGCCAGTAAAAGGGGCGACCTTGATTGGTTCGGGGATTGAAGCCATGCAGCAAATTTCAATGGTTGGCAATGATTTGGCTCTCGACAAAGGTGTAGGTGTTTGCGGTAAAGAAGGCCAAAGTGTACCAGTGGGTGTTGGTCAACCAACGTTGAAACTGGATAACTTGACTGTAGGTGGAACAGCCTGATCATTTTCTTGAGTATTGGAACGAATGGCTTGAGGTCATCATGAAAAAGAGCATCCTGGCGGCGGTACTATTGGCTCTGGCTGTCATGTATACCGCCTTTGCCAACTCAGAGGAAGAACAGATTGATGTTCTGACTGAACAAAACCGTGTGGCGGACTATCTGCGTCAGCATCACACATTGCCAGACTATTACATTACGAAGAAGCAAGCCCGTCGCCTTGGCTGGAACGCTCGTGCAGGTAATTTATGTGAAGTATTGCCGGGCAAAGCGATTGGTGGTGATAAATTTTCCAACCGTGAGAATAAATTACCGACAAAATCCGGCCGCCACTGGTTTGAAGCGGATGTCAATTATCGGTGTGGGCACAGAGGAAGTGACAGGTTACTTTATTCTAACGATGGCTTTATTTATCTAACGGTTGATCACTACAACAGTTTTACCCGACTGGAGTAATGGCATGAAAAAGGTGGAATTCGACTTTAGCCAACTCCCTGATTTGAGCGCTTTCTATGATGAATTCAAACAGCGCTTCGATCTTGGGGATGATTTTGGTAGCAACTTGGATGCACTGTGGGATGCAGTGACTGGCTATATTCAGTTACCCGTTGAGATTAATTTTATCCACGTGACTGGGCAAAAAAGAACGCGCTTTGCGGCGTTAATATTGTTATTAGAAGAAGCCGAAGAAGAGCTGGAAGGGGAATTGCGGTTTAATGTGATAGGTTGAATTGTCTCTTCTGTTTGAGGTTCTTTAAGCCGCTTGCGTTGATGCAGGCGGCTTTTGGTTTATTAATACAGGCTAATCCCAAAGTGCCATCATTGCTCATGACCTTCTTGATGAATAACCATTACGGGTGTTGGTGCCTGTTTTAGCGTTATTTTTCCCGTGGCCGAGATGTTCAGTCAGTTCAGCATTAAGGGTGGTTTCAACCGTTAATTTTTTGAGAAAACGGAGATCATCAGGGGTTTTTAGATTTTTAGCCAATTTTGTCGCAAGAGCCTGTAACTGTTTGTCGTCCATAAGTGCACCTTCTTTTGATGGTTAATTAAACATATCAAAATTGGGCAATTACATAAATCTACGTACAGGCTCTCTGGCTGTCAATCAGTTTGGCACTCCATGCTGTGAGCATACTTTTTACGGCGATAGATTTTCCATAAGTTATTTCCAAATACAGTCTTTTTTTTCTGCGTCATAAGCCTCCAAATTTTCCTCAAAATCCACTTGTTTTCCTTTTTTATTTATATATGTGAAACCATAGACTCTTGCTCCCTGTGAAATAACAGTATAGGTCCCATTGACTTTCCCTTGAATCATTTCATTCCATACCGTTGTACTCATATATGGCCTATTCTCACTTAATATTTCAGACTCATCTTTAACGAGAAGAATCGGTATAGAAATATGAGACTTCTCATACTTAACATAGCTAAGGCTGGCATTATCTTCTTTTGAGTGAATGTTAACCATCTTTACATTTATTAATTTTTTACTATCAGAAGTAAAGCACCTAAATTCACTAGTCCATTCAGAAGAAAAAACATTAAAAGACAATAGGGTTAAAATAAAAAAAATATTTTTTTTATTCATTTTAATTTCCTCTTCCTCTCAAGGCAGCAATTCTCCTGTTTATATAATTGGAGACATCACTTTTTTTTATTCCATACATTTTTTGTTCCAATTCATTTCTTCTAAAAGGATTCGCAGTAATTAATTCCTGTACTCTTTCATATCCTCTCAAAGCTTTATCACTATCCTTCGCTGTTCCCTGTTTTTTTGTACTGGGATCATGCCAGAGTCCCCATGCGAAAGAATTAATTTTATTATTATAGATAGAGCTACTAGCAAATTCGAATTCGTCATTGCTTAACAATTGATTAAGATGTTCCGCTTTCAATGCATTAATTGCTTTTTTTAGATGAAATAATCTATCATCATAGCCATTGAATCCCCCGTTGATAAGCGCAGTCACTTTGTTAAAGTCATCATTTGCCGCCGAGTTAAAAACTGATGGGTTTTTTACTTTATAAAACCAAAATGCGGATAGTACACTATGCGGTGAAGATAATAGTTTATCCCTATTTTCGTTAGAAGAAGTTACATCTTCACCAATATAATTACCATATTGTCTATATGCACGTTGGTGTGTCAATTGTATTAAACCCCTGCCATACCAAGGGCTATATGATTCATTTTCCCCCCCAATTTCTTTCGTGTATCGCAATTTACCACTTTCATGGAATACTTGTGCTAAGAAGTGGGCTTTTCCTCGGCATGTAGTAATATCAAACTTATTAAACCCCTGATTAAATGCGTTTAAATAGTATTCAAGTCTTCTTTGTGGTACATTGGGTAATATTTCTTGCAGTTCACTTAGTGTAATATCTCTATAACATGCACATTTGTTTTTAATCACTTGTATTTCCAACACATGCCGCCGATTGAGCTGATGAGTTGAAAGTCCCTTTAACGTTGAACCACGGAAATGCTCTGAATTCTGTAATTCCTGCTCCTGCCATTCGCTAATCCTAGGGTATGCGTCACTGACCATACCCAATGTGATGTATTGGTATTCATATCCATTCGTTAAAGCCGTTGGCCTAACTTGGGAGTTGTCCTTTCCAGCTTGCCCACGAGGTGTTCGTTTGACAATTTCATCCGCCAGTGGTTGTGCTGATATGGATAAGGTGACAGGCATGGGTGGAAGATCTTCTTCACGTAATAAACCATCCCCATCGGTAGTACCGGTTCGTTTAATGTTTTGATTCCCCCGACTTTTCAATTTATAAGACATTCCCACCAATGGCTTACCTTCTTCATCCACAAGCTGAAATTCAATCCAGTGTTTCAGTATTTTTTGGCAATCAATGCAATCCGTCGGTTTTAGCTGACTCATTCTTTTCTTCCTTTTATCATAGATGGTAGTTGATTAATCTGAGCTATCTTCGTTAATTGCAGTTTGTTGGCTATTTGTAATAAAACGTTCAACAGTCAGTTTATTCAGGTTCTGTTTTTCATCTCTCGCCTGTTTCAGCCATGCTATAAGGCTGTGTTGCAATTTCCCTTCCGGCTCATCCAGTTTCAACGCCAATTCGGGGGCTTCTTCCCAAAGTTGGCAACTTAATGCGTAAGCTAGATTCTTGAGAGTCGTATTAGTTGAGTAACGAGCTTCAATCAGATGATCACCCAACACAAACAAACTCGTACTCAGTTCCTGAGGGCAATTTTCTGGTCGGTAATAGCAAATCGGGTCAGGTGTATCGATCATCAGCTCATTAACCGGTGTTAACAGTTCACGCCAGTCCCCCGGTTTTAGAGCGGGCAACAACGGTGCGAAAATACGGTTATCCATCAGCCGCAACACCACAACCTGACCCCGCAGCAACACCTGTTGATGCAACCGCCAGTGCTCTAACTGAAATGACCACGGTAAGGTGCTGCGATATCCCCAGCCCCAACTGGTATCGCTGAGTTCGTGTTTATCCAGCAGCAAAGCCAGTTCTGGCAGGCTATTGGCTTTAGGTTGGATCAGCCACGGGCTTTGTTCCAGCATGGCATTCATTGGTGTACCGCTGTAGAGCGGAAACGCCTGCGCTGTCCAGCCGTTAAGGTAAAAGGTTTGGACGGGATTCGGCTCAGCTAGGCTGTTAACCAAAAAATAGCAATTGCCTCTGTCCTGATGTGATAGCCAGTTTTTCCAATCGGTCGGTTCCATCATGCTTCTTCTGCTCCAGTGATAATCCAGTTTTCTTCTTGCTGCGCAAGAATGGCGCAAGGCGGTTTCGCCGGAAATTCCACCATTGGCAATGGCGCCACGCCTTCCGGTAATTGCAGTGAAACCCCACGCCCACTACCACCTGAACCCTGCCCGACATTAATCATGGAAGACAAAATGCCAGCCGGTGTGACTTTGAGAAAACTGCCGCCTACTTTCAATGTGATTTCTGCTGCGGCTTCCAACACCACTTTGCCGCCGCTTTTCAGGTGGATTTCCTGCCCGCTGTCAATCACGGTGGCATCGCCGGTCTGGGTATGCTGGCTGCCGGCAATCCGGTGGGAAACATCCCCTTCGGTGGTGATTTTGCGCGAACCGGCAACCTGATGATGGTCATCGGCGCGAATATCGTGGTAACGGTTGTTATCGATGCGGCTCTTCTGGTCATGTTTGATATGCCAGTACGCATCGTTTTCGATATGCGCAGTAAAATCTTTCTGGCCGTGAAAATAGATTTCTTCACTGCCTTTCGCATCCTCAAAGCGCAGTTCGTTAAAGCCTTTACCTTTATGGGTTTTGGTCTTGAACGTAGTTCGGGTTTTGGCTGCCGGCAAATCCAGCGGCGGACGGTTCAGGCCGTTGTAAACACAACCGGTGACAATCGGACGGTCAATATCCCCATTGAGGTAAGAAATAATCACTTCCTGCCCGATGCGCGGTATCGCCATAAAGCCATAGCCGTTGCCATTCCAGCCCTGTGCCACCCGCACCCAGCATGAAGCGCTGTCATCCGGCTCGTCATAGCGGTTCCAGTGAAAATGCACTTTAATTGCGCCGTCTTTGTTAACGAAAATTTCTTCCCCTTCCGGGCCAACGACTATCGCCGTTTCATCGCCATCGGCTAACGGTTTGTAGTGGAATGGCGGACGCCAGTCGGCAAGGCCGTCGATAAAACTGAACGTGTTGCTGAGTGTCGTGCCGGTGCCACTGCTGTCACCCAGTGCCTGCGGGCAGTGCCCGTGGTGGCTGATACCGACAATCTGCCAGCGCACATTCAGCGGCTTGTGCGGGTGATTTTTTATCTCAAAGATTTTGCCCGGCATCAGTTTGATGCAATTGCTACTGCCACTGCCGGTCTGTTTCTGGTTATCCAGCGCTTCCTGCCGGTATTTCAAAAACGGGATGGCGGCCGCATCTTTCTGGAATCGCCCGTAACTCTCAAACACGGTGTAAGGGGTCTGGCTGCCGAAGTCGCGGAAGCCTTCGCTGCTGTGCATGTGGGAGAGGTGATAGCGCGGTTTTTCCGGGTTGAAATCTTTGTGGAAACTGCGTTGCGGGCTCATGCCGACGCCCAACTGCACCTGATAAAGCGTATCGATTCCGTGTGCCGTTTCCGGCTGGGGCTGGTATTGTAATGGCAGACCGGCGGTCATACCGAGATGGCTGTCACTGAAAAACAGCGTTTCATCCTCAAACCAGAAACTGATCCCCTCTTCCGCGGCTAACCGGCTGAAAAAACCATAATCGGATTCGCGCTTCTGGGTCACATATTCCCGGTCCTGATGCGCATCGTAGAGTTTTGAATCGGCTTTTACCCGGTGTTTTTTCAGCAGGCGGTTTAATATCGTCGGGGCATTTTGCTGATGGTAAATCCGGCTGTCCTGATTCAGTGTCAACCGCCAGCAGGCAGGGCGAACTGTCATAGTATAAAGCGTCTTGTTACCATCGGTGCCTACCCAATTAGCGTGAGAGACAATCCCGGTGATTTTGCGCTGCTCTGTTTCACCATAAAAAACCTGCAACACCGCTTCCTGCATCAGCAGCGAGGCCAAATCAATCTCCGCCTGCGGCTTAAAGGGGTTCGCGTTACCGGCCCTGACCAATGTCAGGTTGAGGGTAAACAGCTCAGAGAGGTGTTCTTGCAAAGTAAAGTCGCCGACCGCAAAGGTGTCTTCCGGCACACCCGCGATACGGCAGGTAAAACGTAATCCACTTTTCATTTTTATTCCTTATCGGTTATGACATGAATACCTTACAGGGCCGGGCGTAATCCATCGACGTGCCAGAACTGCCACAGCACTTCACTGTTGTCCGGGGTAAAAATTTCCAGCATGACGAACGTGGATTGGCTGATAAAACAGGCCATCGCCTGATTGATTAACCGGCTGAAGCGGTACATTTCGCCGGGCGTGCGGTAACAATCGGGATTCAGTGTGAGCGATAACACATACCCCCGAACCGGTTGCCCACGCCTTAAGCGGTCAGTCAGGCGCTCTTTTACCTGCACAATGCCGTCAATGTGTTGCTGGAACTGGCGGCTCAGCGGACGGTTGGTCTCGCTATGTGGGTCAAACAGACGGAGAAACTGTTTCAGGCTGTGGGTGGTAAATAACATCATCGGCGGGCTGGAGAGGCAGGAGAGCAGCGGCCAGCTGTTATTTTCCTGTAACAAGGGCGGATAATCGGCCATCACCGGAATAATATTCTGCACATTAAGATGAGACGGTGCACTTTCCGGCGTCACGGTAATGGCGCCTTGTTCCAGCGTCAGTGCCTGCTTATGGTAGCCGATGAAAGAGCACGAGACAGCAATCTCCGGCAGGTTGTTTGCCGGGTTGCCGGTCAAATCAAAAAAGCACAGCCAGTGCCGGATTCTGCCCAGAAAATCAGACTCAGTCTGAAGCTGGTAGTAAAACGTGGCGGGCTGCTCATCGTCATCGAAAACACGGCCGGCGGGAACAAACTGCTCAATCGGCAGCCAGTGATAAGGTGTGCCTCGTTGCTCGCTGTCTTCGGGCTGCACCACCACCTGAACCTCCCGCAGCCGGTACAGGTACACCGATCCCCCCAATGGCAGCGGATAGCGGTGATTACCGGCTTCCAACCGGACAGGCGGGCTGGTCTGGTTTTCCAGATGAATCGCCGGAACACAACCCAACAAAAATGCCCCCTCGACATCATCCAGCGGCAATTCGCCCTCGAAACGCAAAATCAGCTCAAACGTGCCCTCGTCATTCAGCGAAACTTTTGAGCAACTGCGGCTGATATCCAGCGTGACAAAGTTATAAAGCGCCGGCAACGCATAATATTCCACCAACGGTTGCAGGCCGGAATAGGGACTTTTGGCGGTGGGCAGCAACGGTTCGTCAAGCAGTCCATGCCAGCCATAAGGGAAATGTTTAATTGTTCGCCGCTCGCCCTGTGTGTTCAGGCTGATATCACAGATATGCTGATCCAGCCACAGGCTGAGCTGGGCGGCGCGTTTCGTATCGGTGCCAAGGAAAAAAGATAAGGCTCCGCTTTGCCAGAAAGAAGACGCCGAACCGGTTTGGCATAGTGTCAGGATAATTTCACTGTGGGTACCCGTTTTCCTGACGGCGCGTTCCTGCACAATCAAGGGTTCAATATGCAAAGAACGGCAGGTTTTAAAGTCAAGCAACTGCCCGTAAAGGCTGGCAGACACCGATGTACCGATAGGGATCTCAGCCGTACCCTGATGTTCATCATCCGTGGGTGTAAATTGCACTATCGTTGTCGGTGGGATTGGAGACAGGGCTAACGGCCAGATACGGGAGAGAATACCGTGAACAATTTCGGGAAAATTATCCTCCAGCTTGTCCCGCAGGTTGGCAATCAAAAACGCAAAGGTTTCGAAAACACGGACAATATCGGGATCATGAGAGGAAACCAGAAATTCAGCCAGATGCGGCGACTCTTTCGCAATGTGCTCAGCCAGCTCTCGCAGGTAAGCGCGCTCTTTTAGATAAAGCGATTCCTTGTTGTTATTCATTGAATTTGACTTATGTTTTATCAATAGGGTTTCGGTATTACGCTGAATGCCAGCGAGATAAAATGCGTAATTGAACAGCAAAGCACATTTATTCTACACATTAATCAATCAAATTAATTAACGAATTAAATTCGATTTTTGGCTGGTTTTGGCAGGATATCGGGGGATTATCGGAATAAGCACGGTAATTTAGGCAAAAATTAGGCTGGCAGGAATCGTTAACGGTTTAGCTCCCTCCTGTCTGACGTTAATATCTTTTTCTACGAACATGCTCCCTTGCCTGTCAGGATCACTTTGAATAATGCACGATACCCACAAAGTAACCAGCCCTCTTTAAGAGGCCGTTTGTCAGATGAAAAATATTTTCCGGTTGCTATTATTACGTTTGAAGCGAGCTGAATAACCACTTACTGATATCTCAAATCGCAGTAGTGAAAAACACGATATTGTTTGAAACGGAGGCGTGACAAAATAGCGGATAGTTTACAGAGAGGGTTATTTTGGGATGTTTTAATGGGTGGTTTCTATTCCAGTGGGAGCATTGATGTTTAGCGTTTATCATTCGAATCAGCTCGATATTCTCAAGGAATTGATGGCGATATTGATTGGGGAAGATCCCCTTCCTGACCCATTTCGCAAAGAAGTGATTTTGGTTCAAAGCCCGGGGATGTCACAGTGGTTGCAAATTCAGTTAGCAGAAAAACTGGGTATTGCTGCGAACATGGAGTTTCCGCTGCCGGCTACCTTTATCTGGCAGATGTTTACCCAAGTGTTGCCTGATGTTCCCAAAGACAACGCTTTCAGTAAAGATGCCATGAAGTGGAAGCTGATGACCTTACTGCCCGATTTGTTGATGGAGCCAGAATTTTCAGCGCTCAGGCATTATCTTGATCAAGATATTGATAAACGGAAAATTCACCAGTTGGCTGGCAGAATTGCTGATCTGTTTGACCAATATTTGGTTTATCGTCCACATTGGTTAGAAAGCTGGGAAGATGGTCAATTAATTGATGGCTTGGGTAGTAACCAGTTATGGCAAAAAAGGTTATGGTTTGAACTGACAGCTTATACCCGCCAGCTACAACAATCTTTGTGGCACCGAGCTAATTTATACCAACGATTTATCTTGGCGTTGGAAGAAGGGAGTTTTCCATTGGAAGATCTTCCCTCGCGTATTTTCATCTGCGGCATATCTGTATTACCTCCCGCTTATCTGCAAGTATTGAAGGCATTGGGTAAGCACATTGATATTCATCTTATGTTCACGAATCCATGCCAATATTATTGGGGCGATATCCAGAGTTATGCCTTTCTCGCCAGGCTAACTAGCCGTAAGCCAACACATTATAAAAGCAGGCAATTGCTGGAAAGATTCAAAAATCCCGAAGAGGCGCCATCGCTGTTTAATGCTGAAGGGGAGCAGGAGTTGAATAACCCATTGCTGGCATCTTGGGGGAAATTGGGAAGGGATCACCTCTATTTGCTGTCACAATTGGAGCCAGATTCCGATGTTCATGCTTTTGTTGAATCAGAACCAGATTCTGTCTTGCACCAAATCCAACAAGATATTCTTAACCTTGAAGATCATGCTCAGATTGGTTCTACCGAAAATTCCTTCAAAAACAGTCTGAAAAAGCGCCCGATTAATAGTGCTGATCGCTCACTGACTTTTCATTCATGTCATAGCCCACAGAGGGAAGTCGAAGTATTGCAGGATCAAATCCTGCGTTTATTGGATGATGACCCTTCACTGACACCGAGGGACATCATTGTGATGATGGCGGATATCGATAGCTATGCTCCCTACATTCAGGCTGTTTTTGGCAATGCGCCTGATGATCGTTATATCCCCTTTGCCATCTCTGACCGTAAAGCTCGTCAGGCACATCCTGTCTTGCAGGCATTCATTACTCTGTTGGAGCTGCCGCAGAGTCGGTTTACGGCAGAACAGGTGTTGGCATTATTGGAAGTTCCTGCTTTAGCTAACAAATTCGCGATTCAGGAGGAAGGATTGCGTTTATTGCGACGCTGGGTCAAAGAATCGGGAATTTGCTGGGGGTTGGATGATGACAATATTGAAGCATTATCGTTGCCTGCCACAGGGCAGAATACCTGGCGCTTTGGCTTGACGCGTATGCTACTGGGTTATGCGATGGATAGCCATGCCGGGCCATGGAACGATGTTTTGCCTTATGATGAATCCAGTGGGCTTGCTGCTGAACTGGCAGGGCAATTAGCTGAGTTTTTAATGGCATTGAATCGCTGGCGTAAAATTTTGAGCGAAGAACAGCGATTGACGGATTGGTTGGCGATATGTCCGCAACTGCTGGAAACTTTTTTCGAGATGGATGATGAAATTGAACTGGTTCTGGCACTTATTACTCAGCAATGGCAAAAAGTGATTGATGATGGCCTGAATGCCCATTACGAAGAACGTATTCCTTTGGTGTTGTTGCGTGATGAGTTGGCGCTTCGTTTTGATGATGAAAAGATTAGCCAGCGTTTCCTCGCCGGAGCACTCAATTTTTGCACTCTGATGCCTATGCGCTCCATTCCTTTTAAAGTGGTTTGCTTGTTGGGAATGAACGATGGCGTTTATCCACGTACTATCCCACCACTTGGGTTTGATCTGATGGCAGAAAAGACTCAGCGAGGAGATAGGAAACGGCGCGACGATGACCGTTATCTCTTTCTGGAAGCGTTGGTTTCGGCGGAACAATTTCTTTACATTAGCTATATTGGCAAATCGATTCGTGATGATACTGAGTGCAACCCCTCTGTATTGGTCAACGAATTACTGGATTATATTTGTCAGAGTTTCTGCTTAGCCGGCGATGAAATGTTGAATGTTGATGACAGCGCCAAAAATGTCAGAAAACATCTGCTGTCACAGCATACCCGTGTGCCTTTTGCGACAGAAAATTTCTTACCTGACCATCACTTACAAAGTTATGCTACAGAATGGTTGCCAGCTGCGACACAACAGGGGGTTTCAGCAACTGATTTTTGCCAGCCGATTGCTTTTGATCGCAGTGGGGTAAAAGAAATTGCATTAGATGAGCTGATCCGTTTTTATCGACACCCTGTCCGGGCATTTTTTCAGCAAAGGTTGAAGGTGCATTTTGTTATTGAAGAGATGGAGTTACCTGAAGAAGAACCTTTTGTGCTGGATAACCTGCAACGTTACCAATTTAACCAACTACTGCTAAGCATCCTGATTGAACAAGGGGCACCTGAATCTCTGTTTTACCATCTTCGTGCGTCGGGAGGGTTGCCCTATGGTTCCTTTGGTGAAGTTTATTGGATGGATCAACTGGAATCCATGCAGCCTTTGGCCGCCAGGGTGCGTGAAGAGAGAACGGCCTCGTCTTCTATTGACCTATATGAGCCATTAGACACGGTGGTATTGACTGGCAGAATCAATCAAATACAGCCTGATGGAATTTTACGTTGGCGACCAGCGAACTTAACGGCCAATGATGGTATCCAATTATGGATTGAACATCTTGCCTATTGTCTTTCAGGTGGAAGTAGTGAAAGCCGCATATATGGAACAGGTAAAAAGGGCAAAAAAGAGAAGGAAGATAAGAAGGTGTCAGAATATCGCTTCTTAGCGTTAAAACCGGAGGAGGCGAAACACTATTTGAACCAGATGATAGAGGGGTATTTTCAAGGTATGTCTGAACCTCTTCCTTTGTTTTGCCGAAGCGGTTGGGCATGGCTAGTTGACTGTTTTGATAAGGAAACGGGTGAAATCGATTTTCGCGAAGAAGTTCAACAAAGCGCGGAAAATAAATTAATGGAACACTGGTTAGGAACACATGACAGGAAAGGGGAAAGCGCTGATCACTACGTACAAAGGGCTTTCCGGCGAGTTGATCAATCACTTTTGGAGCGAATAAAGCGTGAAACTCAGCGCTATTTACTGCCGATGGCACGCTATTCCAATGGATCATTATTTAAATAATTAGGGAGAATATTAGGTTATGCCTAAATGTCTTATCCGCATCATGACGGTGCTCTTTCTGCTATTTTTTGGGGTTACTGTATATGCACAATCGCCCTGGCAGCCATTGCCAGATACGATCCACAAAAGTGATCGCGATCCTCGTCAATATAAAGCGATTAAATTGCAAAATGGCATGACCGTTTTGCTGGTTTCTGATGAAAAAGCGATTAAATCATTGGCTGCCGTCTCTCTTCCGGTTGGCCATATGGAAAATCCAGATAATCAGCTTGGTCTGGCTCACTATCTTGAGCACATGGTATTGATGGGTTCCAAGCGTTACCCACAATCCGGCGGATTTGCTGAATTCTTGCAAAAACATGGAGGAAGCCGTAACGCCAGTACCAATGCCAACCGTACGGCATTCTATCTGGAAGTTGAAAATGACGCTTTAACAGGAGCGGTTGATCGCCTGGCGGATGCGCTGGCTGAACCTTTGCTGGAGCCAGTCAATGCGGATCGTGAACGTCATGCCGTTGATAATGAAATGACCATCGCTCGTGCGGGTGAAGGGCATCGCTTATGGCAAATTCGTTCCGAAACCCTCAATCCGGCTCACCCTAATGCCCGCTTTGCGGGTGGAAATCTAGAAACACTGAAAGATAAACCTGACAGTAAATTACAGACGGCCCTGATTGATTTTTACCAACGTTATTACTCCGCTAATCTGATGAAAGGGGTTGTGTATGGCAATCAATCCATCGATAAACTGGCTCAGATTGCGACAGAAACCTTTGGCCGTATTCCGAACCGACATGCTTCGGTGCCTGCCATTACCGTACCGGCAATGACAGATAAAGAAAAAGGCATCATTATCCATTATGTGCCCGCACAACCTTACAAAGCGTTGCGACTGGAGTTTAGCATTGCCGACAACAGTGCCGATTTTCGCAGTAAGACTGACGCTTATGTCGGGTATTTGATTGGTAATCGCAGCCAAAATACCTTGTCTGATTGGTTACAAAAGCAGGGATTAATCGAAAGTATCGATGCTGGGGCACATCCCAAAACTGATGGTAATTCAGGGACGTTTAATATTTATGTTTCACTCACGGATAAGGGGCTTGAACAGCGTGATCAAGTTATCGCAGCCATCTTTTCCTACATTAATCTGCTAAAACAGCAGGGAATCAACAAAAGCTATTTCGATGAAATGGCTAAGGTCCTGAATTTGTCATTCCAGTATGCGTCAATCGTACGCAATATGAACTATATCGAAGGGCTGTCCGATGCCATGCTGGTATTGCCTATATCCCATGTGCTGGATGCAGGTTATGTTACAGATGAGTTTAATCCACAAGCAATAGCGAGCCGTCTGGATGAATTAACGCCGGAAAATGCGCGTATCTGGTTTATCAGCCCAACAGAGCCACATAATAAAGAAGCTTACTTTGTGCAGGCTCCGTATCAAGTCAATAAAATGACGTCAAGCCAGTTGGCGAAATGGAAAAAACTCGAACAGGGAGATTTATTCTCTTTGCCTGAGTTGAATCCTTATATACCTGATGATTTATCCCTGGTTAAAACATCGGGTAGCCAAGAACATCCTAAAATGATTTTGGAAAAACCCAATGTCCGCTTGCTGTATATGCCGAGCCAATATTTTGCCGATGAACCTAAGGGCAGTATTGCACTGGAGATGCGCAATCCAAATGGATTGCAAAACATCAAAGATCAGGTTTCAGATACCTTATTAAACTATTTGTCTGGGCTTGCACTTGATCAACTAGGTTATCAGGCATCGGTTGGGGGAATGGGCGTTAATATCGGTTATGTTGATGGTTTGAAAATCAGCGTCAATGGTTATACACAGCACTTACCAGAGTTGTTAACTTCAGCAATTGATCAATATATTTCGTTTATACCGACTCAAGAAGAACTGGATCAGGCGAAATCGTGGTATCGGGAACAAATGGAAGTCGCCAATAATGGCAAGGCTTTTCAAATGGCGATGCAACCGGTTTCCCGTCTCTCTGGTGTGCCTTATTTTGAACAGGCCGAAAAATTGAAAGTGCTGGATACCATCACGGTTGACGATATTGTCAACTACCGTCAAAGCATGATCCAACACTCGGCATTACAGGCTTTGGTGTTCGGTAATTTCACTGAACAGCAGAGTATTAACCTCGTTCAGTCAGCACAGAAGCAGCTCGCTAACCAGGGAACGGTATGGTGGACTGGCAAAAGTATTGTTATTGATCGTAATTATGCGGTTAATTTCAATGGAACGGCAAATAGCACGGATAACGCTCTGGAAGAAATCTTTATTCCAACGGGGTATGACCGTATCCAAGGATCGGTCTATTCCAATTTGCTGAGTAGCATTTTGTCGCCCTGGTTCTATGATCAATTGAGGACGAAAGAACAGCTCGGTTATGCCGTTTTTGCTTTCAACGGAAATATAGGTAAACAGTGGGGATTGGGCTTCTTGCTGCAAAGTAACAGCAAGCAACCGGATTACCTGCATCAACGCTATCAGAGCTTTTATCAACAGGCTGATAAAAAACTGAAAGCGATGTCTGATGCTGAGTTTGAACAGTATAAAAAATCGCTGCTAACAGAAATGCGTGAGCCGCCACAGACTTTCTATTTAGAAGTGGCTCGCTTTGATGCAGATTTTGGGCGCAATAATTTCAAATTTGATACCCGTGAGAAAATCATTGCAGCGATGGAAAAAGCCACCAAAGCGCAGGTGATTGCGTTTTATGAAAAAGCCGTGCTTAAACGTCAGGGATTGGCACTGGTTTCCCAAATTACTGGGAAAAAAGGTACAGCTCATCAATATGCCGAACTGAAAGGCTGGAAAACTTACGACTATGTGTCAGATTTCCAGAAACAATTACCGGTTAAGGTGAATGCTCAGTGAGCAAAGAATTACCCTCTCATAAGCTTAACCCGTTAACATTGCCGCTGTATGGTCAGCGGCTGATCGAAGCGTCAGCAGGAACGGGAAAGACTTACACGATAGGCTTGTTGTATCTCCGGCTGTTACTCGGATTAGGCGGCTCTGCTGCCTTTTCCCGTCCGCTGAATGTCGAAGAGATCCTGGTTGTGACCTTTACGCAAGCGGCGACGGATGAATTGCGTGGCCGTATCCGTGAAAATATCCATCAGCTCCGTTTGGCTTGTATACGGCAAGAAACAGCGGCCAGCGATCCAGTCTATCAGCAATTACTGGCTGAAATTCCTGATAGGGAAAGTGCGGCCAGCTGGTTATTGGCTGCTGAACGCCAGATGGATGAGGCGGCGATTTATACCATCCACGGCTTTTGCCAGCGTATGTTGGTCCACAATGCGTTTGAGTCTGGTGTTCTGTTTGATCAAACCTTAATTCAGGATGAAAACCAGCTACGTAAACAAGGCTGCGCTGATTTTTGGCGCCGTCACTGTTATCCCCTGCCATTGCCAATCGCTGCGGAAGTCAGCCGGATATGGAATGGGCCGGAAGCATTATTGAAAGATATTTCAGACTACTTGCATGGAGATATGCCGTATATCGTCAATGCCCCTGAGGGTGATGAAACGCTGTTTAGCCGTCATCAGAAAATCATTGAGCAGATTGAGGCGATAAAGCAGCAGTGGAATAGCGCCGCTTCTGGGTTAGAGGAGCTGATTACTCATTCAGGTGTTGATAAGCGCAGTTACAGCAAAAAATATTTACCTAATTGGCTGAATAGTGTTTCTGAGTGGGCTAAATCACCTACCGAAGATTACCTGTTGCCCAAAGAGTTGGATAAATTTTGTCAGTCACGCTTGTTAGAAAAAACGAAAAAAGGGGAAGCTCCGCAACATGCGTTGTTTGCAGCAATTGATGGTTTATATCAGCATCCATTGACGTTGAAAGATATTCTCCTCTCCAAAGCAATTGTTGAAGTTCGCCAATCGGTTAATCAGGAGAAACTTAACCGTGGTTACATGGGATTTGATGATTTGCTGACTCGTCTGGACAGTGCCTTGCAACGTGCAGGAGGAGAACAGCTTGCAGCAACCATTCGGCAGCGTTATCCCGTTGCAATGATTGATGAATTTCAGGATACCGATCCACAACAATATCGCATTTTTCAGGCTATATATTGCCATCAATCAGAAAATGAACGGGCTGAAAACGAAACGGGTTTATTGTTTATTGGCGACCCCAAACAAGCGATTTATGCATTTCGTGGGGCAGATATTTTTACCTACATTCGTGCGCGTTCTCACGTTAAGGCCCATTACACGCTGGAAACGAACTGGCGTTCTTCCACACCAATGGTGCAGGCTGTCAATACACTGTTTTCCCGCCCAGAACGCCCATTTTTGTTTGCACAAATCCCTTTTATTGACGTTAATGCCGCAGAGAAAAATCAGGGTTTGAGATTTTCCTTGTATGGTGAAGATCAAACCGCTTTGCGCTTTTGGTTACAGTCGGGTGATGGTGTTTCCAAAGGGGAATATGAGCAAACCATGGCCCGACAATGTGCTGCTCAAATACGGGATTGGTTGCAGGCTGGTCAAGAAGGAAAAGCGCTTTTATATCGGGCAAAAAATCAACCAACAGAAACAAGCCGTCCGGTGATGGCAGCAGATATTACGGTGTTGGTACGTGATCGCCGAGAAGCAGCATTGATCCGTAATGAATTAAATGCGCTAAAGATACCGTCGGTTTATCTTTCCAACCGAGAAAGTGTGTTTGATACACCAGAAGCGAAAGATTTGCTGTGGTTGTTACAGGCAGTATTAGCACCGGAAAAAGCGCGCGAATTACGAAGTGCATTAGCCAGCAGTCTATTTGGCTTAAGTGCACAACAAATTGACCAGTTGAATAACGACGAAAAGGCGTGGGATCGTCTGGTTGATGAATTTGATGGCTATGCCCGTTTATGGCGTACTCGTGGCGTATTACCCATGTTGCGGGCAGTAATGGTGAAATACCGGATAGCCGAAAATCTGCTGGCAGGTGATGACGGTGAGCGCCGGCTTACCGATATTATGCACATTGGTGAGCTGTTGCAGGAGGAATCTCAACAGTTAGACAGCGAACATGCTGTTGCCCGCTGGCTGGCACAACAGATCTCACGGCCTAATCCGCAATCAGAAAACCAGCAACTGAGGCTGGAGAGTGATCGGCATCTGGTGCAGATCTGTACCATACATAAATCTAAGGGCTTGGAATATCCGTTGGTTTGCTTGCCTTTTGTTTGTGGTTACAGGAAGCAGAAGCAGGCGATTTATCATGATCGCCATAACTTTGAGGCTCATCTTAATATTTCTCATGATGATGAAGCGTTGAAAGAAGCGTTGGAGCTGGCTGATGAAGAACGTCTGGCTGAGGATTTACGCTTGCTCTACGTTGCATTAACACGTTCGGTTTATCACTGTAGCGTCGGGGTAGCCCCTTTGATTAAAGGAAATAGAGGCAAAACAGGCGATACTGATCTGCATTTATCTGCTCTTGGGTACTTGCTGCAAAAGGGCCAGAAAGGTGATGCAGAACTCTTGATTAACAGCTTGAATGAACTTCGTGATAACGGCATTGAGATAAGGCAAGTGGGAAATACCACTGACTTGCCGTGGTGCCCGCAAAGTGAAAATACTCTGTCGCTGGAAGCCAAAAAACTGCAACGTTCCATTCGGGACGATTGGCGGGTAACGAGTTATTCGGGGTTACAATATTCTGCTTCCCATGCCACCTCTCCCACTTATACGGGGGCATTTGGGGAATCAGTTGATGTGATCGTGCAATCCATTTCGCCTAAGCTGGATATTGAAGCGAGTGGTGAAAAGCAGGGAGAACAGTCGTTACAGATGACTCCGCATACTTTTCCACGTGGAGCGTCTGCCGGCACATTCCTGCACAGTATTTTAGAAGAGCTGGATTTCGGCAATCCTCCGGATCAGGTGTGGTTGGTGGAAAAACTGACAGCATCAGGATTTGATGAAAACTGGGCACCGGTATTGCAACAGTGGATAGAGGATATTCTGGGCGCAGAACTGAATGAGCAGGGAATAAAACTTGCTGATGTGCCTCGACATTACCAACAAAGTGAAATGCAGTTTTACCTGCCAGTGGATAATTTATTGTATTCAAATGAAATTGATGTATTGATTCGTCGTTATGATCCGCTGTCTGCGCAATGTGCTCCGTTATCCTTTCATCAAGTTAAAGGCATGTTAAAAGGTTTTATTGATTTGGTTTTTTGCTGGCAAGATAAGTTTTACGTTGTGGATTACAAATCAAACTGGTTAGGTGAGAACAGCCCGTCGTATACGCAAGAAGCAATGGCAAATGCCATGATAGAGCACCGTTACGATTTTCAGTATCAGCTTTATACCTTAGCGCTGCACCGTTATTTGCGTCATCGGTTAGCTCATTATGATTATCGCCGCCATTTTGGTGGCGTGATTTATCTGTTTCTGCGGGGTATTGATAAGGATAACCCAGGGCATGGTATTTACTCCTATCTGCCTCCCTTTGAATTTATTGACGAACTGGATACGCTTTTTAGTGCTGTCGGTGAGGAAAAAAGCGGATGAATTCCATGATGTCACTCTTGCAACAGGCGGTGAGCCAGAAGCTGCTGCGTCCTTTGGATGTGCAGTTTGCTTATGCGGTGATTGAGGCTGAAAATCCACTACTACTGTTGATTACGGCTCTGTTAAGTGCCGAATCAGGTGCGGGGCATGTCTGTTTGCCACTGGAGCGGATTTCGCCAAAATATTTTTTTGAAGGCAGGCAGCCGGAGTTAGCTGCATCGCTTTGGTCTTTGGCCGGAGAACCCGATCAACAGCAAATCCTGGCTGTTTTGCAGGCATGTCCGGCGGTCAGTATGGGGGAAACGCCGGCACCGATGATCCTTTCCTGTCAAAAAGAGCGTGATTATCGCCTGTATTTACAACGTATGTGGCAAAGTGAACGGCGGGTTGCGGATTTTTTTGCTGCTGTGGAGTTGACCGACACTTTTGCTCAACCCTCCCATGATCAAACGGCGCTTGATGAACTCCAGTTACGTCGCATTTTGGATGCGCTTTTTGGTGTCACTGCTGAAGGAGACATTGATTGGCAAAAAGTTGCCGCTGCCGTGGCGGTAACGAGCCGTATTTCGGTGATCTCTGGTGGGCCAGGAACTGGCAAAACCACGACAGTGGCTAAGTTGCTGGCCGCCTTGATCAAGTTGCATGAAGGGAAAAAATTAAGCATCCAATTGGCTGCACCAACCGGCAAGGCAGCGGCCAGATTAACTGAATCACTGAGGGAAGCGGTCAAGAAACTCGATTTGACGCCAGAACAGTGGCATAGCGTTCCAGAACAGGCGCAAACTCTCCATCGTTTACTGGGGGCGCAACCTGATAGCCAAAAACTGCGTTATGGGCGTGATAATCCGCTGTCCCTTGATATTTTGATCGTTGATGAGGCTTCAATGGTGGATTTACCGATGATGGCTCACTTGGTCGATGCTTTGCCGCCGCGGGCGAAAGTGATTTTCTTGGGGGATAAAGACCAGCTTGCATCGGTTGAAGCCGGAGCGGTATTGGGAGATATTTGCCGTTTTGCTGAACAAGGTTATAGCGCCAAACGTACTGAGCAATTGGCGCGCTTGACGGGATGTCAGTTAACCTCTTATTCCACCTTACATTCCGATAAAAATATGCCCGCCGTGCGGGATAGCCTGTGTTTGCTGCGCAAAAGTTATCGCTTCAACTCGGCTTCCGGCATTGGGCGATTAGCATCAGCTGTGAATCAAGGGGATCGCAGAGGCGTCGCGGCAGTGCTGGATCAATCTTTTCCCGATGTTGATTTTTACCCGCTTGCAGCGGATGAAGATTATCAGCGTCTGTTGACGGAAACCGCGGCGGGTTATTCTCAATATTTAGCCATGGCAAATGAACGGATGGCGGAAGAAGCTATTTTGGCGACGTTTAATCGTTTTCGATTATTGTGCGCGTTAAGGGAAGGTCCCTTTGGTGTGACAGGGCTGAACCAACGAGTGGAACAACTACTGCACAGGAAAGGCGTCATTACCCTCCCCAAAAATGTGGAGAGCCGTGGTTATGTCGGGCGTCCTATCATGATATTGCGTAATGACAGCACGCTTGGGCTGTTTAACGGAGATATCGGCATTATGCTCAAAAATCAGGATAATGAGCTGAAAGCCTATTTCCAGCTATCTGATGGACAGATTAAAGGATTTCAGCCAAGCCGGTTGCCCCAACATGAAACGGCTTATGTGATGACAGTGCATAAATCTCAAGGATCTGAATTTGAGCATACGGCTTTGGTGTTGCCGACCCAACATTCACCCATAGTCAGTCGGGAATTAGTATATACCGCCCTGACGCGGGCGAGGGAAAAATTGACGATTTATGCCAATAAGCCCGTTTTGGATAGAGCGGTGGCTACAGCAACACAGCGGCGGAGCGGGTTGGCAGATTGGTTCAACCCGCAATAAAAAGCGCTATGGTTAAGGATCATTGGGTTAGTCGGACGTCAGCAAGCCTGTAAATCCAGCAGCAAGATTTTGGAACGGCGCTGATAGTTATACAGCGCTTGTTTTTCCACAGGCAACATATCTATTTCTGCGGGCTTAAAGCCTTTCTCCTGAAACCAGTGAATACTGCGGGTTGTGAGTACGAAAAGTTTTTCCAACCCTTTTTGTTTCGCCTGACTGGAAATGGCATCTAACAGAATTTCACCTCTGGAAGAGTTTCGATAGTCTGGATGTACGGCAACACAGGCCATTTCCCCAATTTTTTCATTGGGATAAGAATATAAGGCTGCGCAGGCGATAGTGATATTATCGAGTTCAATCAGGGTGAAGTTATCAATTTCCATTTCCAGTTGTTCACGTGAACGGCGTACCAAAATACCTTGTTGCTCCAATGGGCGAATAAGCTCAAGAATGCCACCAATATCATTAATATTGGCGCGGCGTATCTGTTCGGAACGTTCCATAACAATTTGAGTGCCGATACCTTCGCGGGAAAATAGTTCCTGAACCAATGAGCCATTTTCTTGGTAACTGATCAAATGGCTGCGGCGAACACCACGGCGGCAAGCCTTAATCGCTCCCCTTAAGAAACGCACGGTGCCTGAATGATAGTCACCCGCGTTTTCCAATTTGTGCAGGTGAGTTTCTCCTTCATTAAGAAACATTTCTGATACAGTGTGGCCGTTAGCGTCAAGTGCGCCCTGAGATGAGCAAAATCCAATTAATTTTTCTGCTTTTAATTTGATCGCCAGTTGGGTTGCAATTTCTTCGGAAGTGAGGTTAAAACTTTCTCCTGTAACGGAAACGGCAACTGGCCCAATCAGCACAATAGCACCGTTATCCAGTTGCTGGTTGATTGCTTTCTCATCAATACGACGAACCCTACCACTATGGCAATAATCGACGCCGTCATCGATTCCTAGCGGTTGGGCGATAACGAAGTTTCCGCTGACGACACTGATATTAGCGCCTTGTAATGGGGTATTGTTTAATCCCATGGAAAGGCGTGCTGTGATTTCTAGCTGTAATAAGCCTGCTGCCTGTTTGACCAAATCCAGTGTCGTGGCATCGGTTACTCTGGTGTGTTTGTGGTAAACCGATTGGCAATGGTGTTCGGCAATGTTTTGTTCGATTTGTGGACGGGCGCCATAAACAACGATTAAACGGATGCCCAGATTATGCAGTAATCCAATATCGTTGACGATATTAGAAAAATTCTCATGGGCGATGGCTTCACCTCCCAGCATAATGACAAAGGTTTTACCTCGATGTGCATTGATATACGGAACCGAGTGACGTAAGACTTCAACCAATTCGGTACTGCGTTCGTTCATGAAACCCTCTCTGATTGAATTTTTATTCGTATTTTTTGTATTTTTATTCTTTTTGAAGGGAAATGGCAAGCGGAAATATGGATAAAAATAACGTTATTATTTATATTGGTATAAATAAATGAGAGGATCAGAAAATACGTTTTTTGATGACAGACGTTTGCTAATTAATTAGAGTTCCTGCCTAACTATTATGTTTGGTAAAGATTACTGCGTTTGGTTGTTTTTAAGCGGAATAAATAATGAGTCATTCAGACCATAATACTTCACGTCGTCGCCTGCTGAAAGGCGCAGCCGCTGTATGGTTATTAAGCATCAGCCCAATAGGTTATGCAGCGACTTCAAAAGTTATTGCTGTGCGTATTTGGCCTGCATCAAGTTATACCAGAGTAACGCTGGAGTCTAATATTCCACTTAAGTATCGCCAATTTTCGCTTACAAACCCTAATCGTATTGTTATTGATTTGCAGGGTATTCAACTTAATAGCATTTTGAGCAGCATGGGGGCACAGGTTCAGCGGCGTGATCCTTACTTAAAATTAGTGCGAGCAGGGCAATTTAATCCTAAAACGGTGCGTTTAGTCTTTGAAATCAAACAACCCGTCTCTCCGCATATTTTCACATTGCCGCCAATTGCAAAGTTTAAACATCGTCTGGTGCTCGATCTGTATCCCAAAAAGGCGGTTGATGTGGCTAATGATCCTTTACTGGCCCTGCTTGAAGAGTACAACAGTGGGAACCTGGAACAGAATTTGCCTGCACAGACACGCAAACCTGGCAAGGCAGGCAAAGACAGGCCGATTGTGATTATGCTCGATCCTGGTCATGGTGGTGAAGACTCTGGAGCGATTGGGAAATATAAAACCCGTGAAAAAGATGTCGTGTTGCAAATTGCCCGTCGTTTACGGGCGCTCATCAAACGTGAGCCGGGCATGAAAGTTTACATGACGCGAAATGAAGATGTGTTTATTCCCTTGACGGTGAGGGTGGCAAAAGCCCGTAAGATGCGGGCGGATCTCTTTGTTTCTATTCATGCAGATGCCTTTACAAGTCGCTCTGCACGGGGATCATCCGTGTTTGCGCTGTCAACTAGGGGCGCTACCAGCAATACGGCGCGTTTTCTCGCCCAAACTCAGAACGAAGCAGACTTAATTGGTGGCGTCAGTAAAAGTGGCGATAAATATTTGGATCATACCATGTTGGATTTGGTGCAAACCGCGACTATCAATGATAGCTTGAAATTTGGTAACGAAGTGCTCAAGCGGATGGGAAAAATCAACAAATTACATAAAAATAGCGTCGATCAGGCGGGATTTGCGGTATTGAAAGCGCCAGATATCCCTTCCATTTTAGTAGAAACTGCCTTTATCAGTAATTTGGAAGAAGAACGTAAACTTAAGACAGCAAAATTCCAACAACAAGTGGCAGAATCTATTTTTGCTGGCATTAAGGCGTATTTCAAGAATGGGGCTGAATTGGCACGACGGTGAAATATCCGCTTAAAGCCTATTGCCTATGATGCCAAGGATGGTTATTTACTTTATGTTTATGCCAATCTAACTTCAAGATGCTTTTGATTTATCTCTGCTAAACGGGGATAAATCAGGTTTCATAGCGTGTTATCAATTGCAACTTGAAGTTTAATGCGTATTTAAATCGGATTTAAATATTAATTTTAAAATCAGTGGATATTAGGTGATCGAACCGTAATAAGGATCAGATGAAAATTGGAGGAAAAAATGAAAAGGAATATTTGGTTGCGGGGGCCGGATTTGAACCGACGACCTTCGGGTTATGAGCCCGACGAGCTACCAGGCTGCTCTACCCCGCGTCCGTCTGTCTGCAAATTTTGATTAGAAACCATGAATGCAAACACTGAGTAATGACATCATATAGTGTTGGTTGCGGGGGCCGGATTTGAACCGACGACCTTCGGGTTATGAGCCCGACGAGCTACCAGGCTGCTCCACCCCGCGTCCGTCTATTTGCAAATCTTGATTAGAAACCACGAATGCAAATACTAAATGATGACATTTTTTACTGTCAAATTGTCTTTGCTACCAGAGCAAATCGACGCAACATCATACCGATATGATATGCAATCGAATTGGTTGCGGGGGCCGGATTTGAACCGACGACCTTCGGGTTATGAGCCCGACGAGCTACCAAGCTGCTCCACCCCGCGTCCGATGTCGGCACACTATACTCTGGAACGACACGGTTGCAAGTTTTTTTATTGATTTTTACTAAATTTGTTTGTTTTTTGGCTTAAAAATAGTCTGATTGTTTTGTTTTTACTCGATAGGGGGGCGGAAACGGTAAGCTATTTAATCTAACTACATTTCATTATTTATTACTGTTTGATATTGTTCGTGATCTGAATAAGTGATGGCTAAATAGAGTTTCAAAATAATAGGAGTATTCCTTACCCCGCGTGGCGCGTGGCGCGCGGGGTAAGGAACTCCAATATCTGATACTCTCAGTATTATGAAAACCATTTAGAGATAAGGCAGTAATATGAGAATTTGGGGCAAATATCTTTTATTTGGATTTGTCATTTCGTTATTATCGGGATGCCATTTTCGACCTACTGATCAGGCGCAGCAGTATAAGGATGGGCGAATTACCCGAAGCCTCCAGTTGGTTAATATCCCTAATGCCGAAGGTTTTCCGGTTAATGCCAAGGATTTTGCTACTCAAGTTGAATATATCAGCAAAGCTTCTCCTCGCCTTTATGACAATAACCGTGAATTATTTAATGCAATTGAACACTGGATGCTGTCTGGTGGTGATACCCGTGATTTAAATGAATTCGGTTTACTGGCTTATCAGATGGAAGGTGAAGATAAATACGGCAACGTGAAGTTTACCGGCTATTACACACCTGTTTTGCAAGCACGACATACTCAGCAAGGTGAGTTTAAATATCCACTGTATCGGATGCCAACTCATTTACGTTCCCGCTTACCAAGTCGCGCTGAGATATACAGAGGCGCACTGAGCAAGAAATTTATTATCGGGTACAGTAACTCCCTGATGGATAATTTCATGATGGAAGTCCAGGGGAGTGGTTATGTCGATTTTGGCGATGGGCGTCCGTTGACCTTTTTTGGCTATGGAGGAAAGAATGGACATCCCTATCGCAGTATTGGCAAGGTGCTGATCGACCGTGGAGAAGTACCGAGCGAAAAAATGTCGATGAAAGCTATCCGGCAATGGGGAGAACAGCATAGTGAAGCCGAAGTGAGAGAAGTGCTGGAGCAGAATCCTTCATTCGTTTTCTTTAAGCCTGAATCTTATACGCTTGTGAGGGGGGCCAGTGCCGTGCCTCTTATTGCAAAAGCGTCGGTAGCATCTGATAAATCATTAATCCCTCCCGGAACAGTTTTGCTGGCGGAAGTGCCTGTGCTGGATGAAAAGGGCAAATTTACCGGCCAGTATCGGATGCGCCTGATGGTAGCGTTGGATGTTGGTGGTGCCATCAAAGGAAATCATTTCGATATTTATCACGGTGTTGGAGAAAAAGCGGGTGAAATGGCGGGTTTTTATAATCACTATGGCCGTGTTTGGGTATTGAAGAAAGCATCATCTGGTTTTTTGGCGGCAAACCAGTAAGATCCCCTCCAGTTTAAACGATCAATCGATAACCTATCTCAATAGAGGTAGGTTTTATGCAGGATTTATTTAGCAATGCAAGTTTCTCTCTGATGCTTATCTTCAGCGTTTCGCTGGTACGGCGCGGTTATATGGCCAGAAAGCGCTTTCATTATTTGCCCGTTCTCATGTCTGTGTTGTCGGAATTGGCGGTGTGGGTTCATGGGCGGCAGAAGCGCTGGCGCGTACCGGTATTGGTGCTATTACGTTGATTGATATGGATGACGTCTGCATCACCAATACCAACCGTCAGTTGCACACGTTGGTACAGAATGTGGGCTTACCTAAAACGGAAGTCATCGCACAGCGGATACAAGCGATTAATCCTGAATGTCGGGTGACTTGCATTGATGATTTTGTCACCCCTGATAATGTGGCTGAATTGATATCCACAGAGTTTAGTTATGTTATTGATGCCATTGATAGCGTACGGCCGAAAGCGGCGTTACTGGCCTATTGTCGCCGCTATAAGATCCCACTTGTGACAACGGGTGGAGCGGGTGGGCAACTTGATCCTACCCAGATCCAGGTGGTGGATTTAGCAAAAACGGTACAAGATCCATTAGCGGCGAAATTGAAGGAGCGCTTGAAGTCGGATTACCGCGTAGTGAAAAATGGCAAAGGTAAATTAGGTATTGACTGCGTTTTTTCAACCGAACAGTTAGTTTATCCGCAATCTGACGGTACAGTTTGCGCTGCCAAAAGCACTGCGGAGGGTTCCAAGCGAATGGATTGCGCTTCTGGTTTTGGTGCCGCAACGATGGTTACGGCGACTTTTGGTTTTGTTGCGGTATCCCACGCATTGAAGAAGATGGTGGCGAAAGCTGAACGGGAAAATAGGCTTTAAGCGAACCTAATGAATGTAAGTGCTTGCTATTTCCTGAACGGTATTTATCAGGGATTTCACGCCATTGAGCCTTGAGCCACTGAGTTGTTGTTCCAGGCCGAGTTGTTGGAATAGCTCGGCCAAAGGTATTTGTACAACCTGCTCTGGGGTTTTGCCTTCTACGGCAGTCAGCAGGATTGCCAATAACCCTTTGACGATACGGCCTTCGCTATCGCCATAAAAATGCAATCGGCCGTCTGCAAGTGGTTGATACCCCAACCAGACGCGATTTTCACAGCCGGATCTTTCGATATTTTGCTGTTTTAGTTCATCCGCTAAAGGAGGCAGTTTTTTAGCCAGGCCGATGAGCTGCCGATAACGATCTTCCCACAATTTGCATTGCTGAAAGTTTTCAATAAGTTGCTGCTGTGTAATTTCTGTTCCGAATGGATGCGGAGCCAAGATAGTATCTGAGAGTTGTGTCATGGGTTATTTATCTTACTTTTGGGAAAGGAAAAATGTGAATAAAATCAAATTACATCAATATCATACGAAGCGCTTTATTCTTCATTTATACGCATTAAACTTCAAGTTGCAATTGATAACACTCTATGAAACCTGATGTTTCCCCACGAAGCGGGGAGAAATCACGCGCATCTTAAAGTCAGGTTGGTATAGTCTTTCATAGGCTGATGATACAGTTTTATATATCCAACCGATGGTGGATATGCAAGTTTTGATGTAAAAATATCGCTTAAGACAGTTGCTTGCTCGATAGGATGAGGAGCAGTCACATTTTTAATAGATATTATTTATTGATCTTTATGAATATTTCCCAATGGAAATATTTATCTATTATCATTATGCATAAGAATATTGTAAATATAATAAAATATTATTTAGTCTATTATAAATAACTAACCATACTATATAATTATATAGATGTATTGTTTCATTATTAATTACTCTAATATACCAATCTAACTTCAAGATGCGTGTGATATCCCCCGCGAAGCGGAGAGATATCAGATTTCGTAGAGTGTTATCAATTGCAACTTGAATTTGAATGCGTATATAGGAAAGTCTATTGTGATGAGTTATTAAATTAAATAATAAAATCATATATCTTATCTGTTTTTTTCTCCATTTCATGGAATATAAAAGAGGATAATGTTATGAACGAAATAGAACACAATGAAATAAAACTTAAAATCATTGAAGATTTTAAACGAGATGCAAAGGGTAAATTGGAACCTGATATTATCGGTGAGGCCGTAAAAAAAATAGCTTCTCCAAAGAGCGAGAAATATTACGCTACAGGTGATGCACAAAGCTTCATCTTTTTCATCATGTTTAGCCTGGAAACAGATATTGATAAAAAGTCTTTTAGCGGGAAGGCTGGTGGGCTGACTTCTGCTGGTTTTGCTTGGATGGAAGGCTATATTTATACAGACGATTTGGGTAAACTTTATTCTGATACGGTAAGTTTCGAGTTTAATTCAACATTTGCATACCTTAGTTTACTTTTCTTTGACTCACACAGTCATCTGCTTGGTCACTTCCAAAGCGCCGCTATTTCCACTATATCAGGCATTGGTGGTGGATCAGGTTCATGGAGTTAAATTCTTTATCATATACCCATCTAACTTCAAGATGCGTGTGATTTCTCCCCGCGAAGCGGGGAGAAATCGGGTTTCATATCGTGTTATCAATTGCAACTTGAAGTTTAATGCGTATATATAATTTAAGTTAAATCTAATATGTCCTTGCTGTGTAATATTTTATACAGCAAGGGCTATTATTATGGATTATTTAAAGGAGTACGGATTTTTACTTTATTCACAGGTTAATGATGTTGTATTTATTATATTAACCGAATTTATCAAGTTAAAATAATTTAATTAAATATTGATCAACAAAATGGGGATTTAAAGTTAGATAGTGATCCGCCATTAAGCTGAAAACCCACCAAAATATATTTGATAGGTTTTTATATACCAATCTAACTTCAAGATGCGTGCGATTTCTCCCCGCGAAGCGGGGAGAAATCAGGCTTCATATCGTGTTGTAAATTGCACTTATTAGGCGAATCCAAGCAATATCAATCATCCAGCAGCAACGCTAGCGCAGACTTTACGGCACTTATCAATCTATCCGCATCTTGCTGGTTATTATAAGGCATGAACGAAGCACGCAGACAGCCGCTGATCCCAAGGGCATCCAGCAATGGCTGAGCACAGTGTTGGCCTGAACGCAGAGAGATATTTTGTTCGGCAATCAGCGTTGCTAAATCATTGTGGTGTATTCCGGCGATATTGAACGCCAGTAAGCTGGAACCCGCTACACGGTAACTGTTAAATCCCGCCAGCATACTGAGTTGCTGTTCGGTGTAATCCGTCAGGGCAATCGCATGGGATTCTGCGAGCTGGATATCAAGCGTTTTCAACCATTCCAGCGTCGTTGCAAACCCGACCACACCGGCAACATTGGGTGTCCCCGCTTCAAAACGATAAGGCACGGCTTCCGGTGTGAAACCATCGAACGAAACTTGAGTCAGCATTTTTCCGCCGCCATGCCACGGTGACATCGCATTCAACCATTCATTTTTGCCATACAACACCCCCAATCCATTTGGGCCATACAGTTTATGTGCAGAGAAGGCATAAAAGTCGATATTCAGTTGTTGTACATTGACCGGTGCGTGAACGATACCCTGAGCACCATCGACCAAAACACGGCAATCATATTGATGGGCGAGTGCGGTAACTTGTGCCAAATCTACTGCGGCGCCGGTAACGTTAGACATCTGGCTGATGGCAACTAAGCGGCTTTTTTCATTCAAGAGTGCTGCCAGGGTATCAATTTCTGGTTGGCGTCGATTGCCAATCGGCCATTTAACGATTTTAGCGCCGGTTTGTTCTGCCAGAATCAGCCACGGTAACAGGTTAGCATGGTGTTCCTGCTCGCTGACAATGATTTCATCACCGACATTCAGACGAGGGCGAAAGTAACTTTGGGCAACCAGATTGATGGACTCAGTAGTTCCTTTTGTCCAGATAATATTTTCAGGCAATGGCGCATTGATCAATTCCGCCACCAGTGAACGAGCCTGCTCATAACGAGCAGTCATAGCCTGCGCAGTGGCATGTTGACTGCGGTGTACTGTTGCACTGTGGTTTTGGTAATAGTGTTCGGTCGCCTCAATCATACATGCCGGTTTTAATGCTGTGGCGGCACTGTCCAGAAATGTGGTGGATTGTTGCAGGGCAGGAAACTGCTGGCGGAATTTTTCTGAGTCAAAGGCTTTCATAAACGCTGCTAATTTAATCGTTGTGTGATAAAGAATAAGATTTTCTTTAATCAAGAGACAGGGAATTCTACAGGAGAAAGCAGGGAAAAAAAGCACCGCAACTGCGGTGCAATAAAAAATCACTATGGACAGACAGGGTAAATGTACAGGAAGTGAAAAAAAACAGTAGCTTATGCTACAAAGCCTGGTTTCCCAGACAACTTGCAAACACAACATCACAACCACAAAGCCAAAAGCTTCAATGTATCGCTACAAAGAGACTTTTCGTTCCGGCTTAGGAAGTGCGCACACTATAGGGATTTGCTGGTATATCATCAATGGACAAATTATAATGCTTCGGATTACAAAAACTAATAACTGAATGAAAAGAGTTACCGGTATCGTCACCCCTATATAGGAAAAGAACACATAAGAAACGAACATGTCTAAACGTTTACCTCCACTCAATGCGTTACGCGTTTTTGATGCCGCGGCCCGTCATTTAAGTTTTACTAAAGCAGCAGAAGAATTATTTGTGACTCAGGCCGCTGTTAGCCATCAAATGAAAAGTCTGGAAGATTTCCTGGGATTAAAGCTTTTTCGTCGTCGCAATCGTTCGTTATTGTTGACGGAAGAGGGGCAGAGTTACTATCTCGATATCAAGGAGATTTTTACTGCTATCAATGACGCGACTCGCAAACTTCAGGCTCGCAGTGCCAAGGGCGCGTTAACGGTTAGTTTATCCCCCAGTTTTGCGATTCAGTGGTTAGTACCTCGGCTTTCCGGTTTTAATCAGAGCTTTCCGGGGATTGATGTTCGCATTCAGGCAGTGGATCGGGAAGAAGATAAACTGGCTGATGATGTTGATGTCGCGATCTTTTATGGCAGAGGCAACTGGCCAGGGTTGCGCACCGATCGCCTTTATCCCGAATATCTGCTGCCTGTCTGTTCTCCTGCGCTGCTGACGGGGGATCGCCCATTGAAAACGCCCGCCGATCTTGCCAAGCATACGCTGTTGCATGATTCATCCCGACGGGATTGGCAAGCCTATATTCGCCAGCTTGATATGCAGCAACAGATTAATGTCCAGCAAGGGCCAATATTCAGCCATAGTGCGATGGTGATCCAGGCGGCGGTGCATGGTCAAGGTGTTGCGCTAGCCAATAATGTGATGGCACAAAATGAAATTGATGCAGGGCGCCTTGTCTGCCCATTTAATGATGTTTTGGTCAGTAAGAATGCATTTTATTTGGTTTGCCACGATAATCAGGCAGAATTGGGCAAGATTGCGGCTTTCCGCAAATGGATACTAACCCAGGCAGCAACTGAGCAAGAAAGGTTAGGATTTATTACCCAATAATCTAATAGCTGACAAACAGAGACAGGAGCCTGTGATGAGCAGTCGAACGATGCTTATTTTTGTTGGGATCAGTGGTTTTTTCTACGTGGCATTGGGCGCGATGGGAGCACATATGTTAGCGCCTATCCTGACACCACGTCAGATGGAATGGATTCATACCGGCCTGCAATATCAAGGACTACATACACTCGCCATGATGATTTTGGCTGCTTTGTTGATGCGCCAGCCTGTAACGCTGTTTGGTTGGAGTGGAATTTTTTTTACGGCGGGAATTGTGCTGTTTAGTGGCAGCCTTTATTGTCTGGCCTTTTTACCGCTAAAATTTTTGGTTTATTTGACACCAATTGGTGGGTTCAGTTTTCTCATTGGTTGGTTATGTGTATTAATTGGCGCTCTGCGTCTAAGGAAATCGGCGCTTAGCCATGAATAAAGTTGCTTTATATTGCCGCCCTGGTTTTGAAAAAGAGTGTGCGGCAGAGATTACCGATCGGGCGGGTAAAAGAGAAATTTACGGTTTTGCCCGTGTGAAAGAAAACAGTGGATATGTGCTGTTTGAGTGTTATCAACCCGATGATGCGGATCGCCTGATCCGTGAAATACCGTTTGGTGAATTGGTTTTTGCTCGTCAAATGTTGGTTGTGGGCGAATTACTGAAAGATTTGCCGCAGGAAGATCGCATTACCCCGATTGTTGGCATGTTGAGCGGTGTCATTGAGAGGGCGGGCGAGCTGCGTGTCGAGGTACCGGATACCAATGAAGGCAAGGAGTTGATGAAGTTTTGCCGTAAGTTTACTGTTCCGCTGCGTAATGCGATGCGTCAGGAAAAACTTCTGCTGGTAAAGGAAAATTATAGTCGTCCTGTTATTCATGTCTTTTTCATTGCTTCGGGCTGTTGCTATGTTGGGTATTCCTACAGCAATAATAATTCCCGTTTTTATATGGGTATTCCTCGTCTTAAATTCCCTTCGGATGCCCCAAGCCGTTCAACGCTGAAGCTGGAAGAAGCCTTTCATATATTCATTCCTTATGACGAATGGGAAGAGCGTCTGGGTAGCGGCCTTCATGCCGTCGATCTCGGTGCTTGCCCGGGAGGATGGACTTACCAACTCGTAAAACGCAGTATGATGGTTCATGCGGTAGATAATGGGCCGATGGCTGATAGCTTAATGGACACAGGTCAGGTAAAGCATCATCGTGTGGATGGTTTTAAATTTGAACCATCAGTGAAAAACATTTATTGGCTGGTTTGTGACATGGTTGAAAAACCTGCCAAAGTCGCCCAATTGATGACGGATTGGCTGGTAAAAAGCTGGTGCCGTGAGGCGATATTCAATCTTAAGTTGCCGATGAAAAAGCGCTATGAGGAAGTCGCTCATCTGTTGCAAAAAATAGAACAGCAATTGAAAGAGAATGGTGTGAATGCGCAGATTCAGGCGAAACACCTGTATCACGATCGTGAAGAGATCACTGTACACATCCGTCGTATTTGGTCTGTGTATGCCACTAATCGAGATTATTAATACAATTCTTTATTATTATTCTATTTATTTGTTGTAATACCACTTAATTTAACGATTTCAGTTACCCTTATCTCAAATACAAGTGTGAAACCCAGGGATATATACGCGTTACCTTTCAAGTTGTGGCTTATAAATCAATGTGTGGTTTATATCTCCCCCGCGAAGCGGGGGAGATATAAGACGCATCTTGAAGTGAGATTGGTATATACACATTAAACTTCAAGTTGCAATTTACAACACGATATGAAAATTGATTTCTCCCCTGCGAAGCGGGGAGAAATCACACGGTTCTTGAAGTTAGATTAGTATAGAATTAATTTCAAGTTGAATAAAAAATGATCCATATTTAAAAAGGCAGGAAAAAAACAGGTAAAGAGATAATCCTTTCTTAAAATCAATTTTCAGCAGATAAAAACAACATTATTTATTACTAAATCATGTTGTTTTTTTACTATCAAAAAAATTACAGTGAGAAATTAATAATTAATTACATAAATTAAATTTGTTTAATATGTATTCTAAAAAAGTATATGAATTATTTTTACACAGACAGTAACTAACGCTATTTTATTCTGGAGTTTTATTTCTAAGTGGGGCTTAGAAAGAATTTAAAACTCTTACCTCCGTTATTATCAAAATTTCGGGTTATTAGGATATTTGTCTTGTTTCTACAGGAGATTGATATGGCCTCAAAGAAAAAGTATACCTATACGGGGTTATCTGATTCCAATTCCGTCCAGGAAGTTAATTCATTTCTTAAAGCCTATGTTCCAAATTACGATGCCTCTATTCGGGTTGCGCATGATCCATTAGGAGACAATGCACCTGATAAGCTTCTGCGAGGTCACTATAAGTGGTCCAATAAGTATGTTGATTCTTCTGGCACCTTGGAATTATCGTACCATTTCATGGAATCGAAACCGGCTATCATGCCGTTGTTTAAAATTTCTGGTTTCAGTGCTTTTAATGAAGAACAAAAAGAAGCTGCGAAACTTTCTTTGCAATCCTGGTCTGACGTTGCCAATATTAAATTTACCGAAGTCAGTAGTGTTAGAAAAGCGAATATTACTTTTGGTTTCTTTGATCATAGTGACGACGGTGATTATGCGTTTGCCACTCTGCCGCAAGGACAAAAAACCGCTTTTACATGGTATGACGCGACAAGCCATACTTTTACAGACAATGATATTGATGTGAATGGATATGCTCGCCAGACTTTCACCCATGAAATTGGCCATGCACTAGGATTGGAGCACCCTGCCGATTACGATGCTTCTGATAAAGTGCGCCCAGGTTATATCACTAAAGCCGAATATTTCGAAGATTCTCGTGCCTATACAGTCATGAGTTATTTCAGTGAAAAATATACAGGCCAAGATTTTAAATATGAATATTCATCGGCACCTCTGTTGAATGATATCTCTGCCATTCAGGAGCTGTATGGTGCGAATATGGAAACCCGAACGGGAGACACCATATATGGTTTCAATTCCAATACTGGCCGCGACTTCATGACCGCAACTGATGCGAACAGCAAACTGGTGTTCAGTGTCTGGGATGCGGGTGGTGAAGATACTTTTGATTTCTCTGGTTTTACTCAAAATCAGCGTATCAACCTGAATGAAGGTGCTTTCTCTGATGTTGGCGGCCTGAAAGGCAACGTTTCTATCGCCCGTGGTGTTGTTATTGAGAATGCGATTGGTGGCAGCGGCGACGATATTCTGGTGGGTAACAGTGCAGATAACATCCTGAAAGGTGGCGCCGGCAATGACATTATTTATGGCGGCCTGGGCGGTGATCATCTGTGGGGCGGTGAAGGTAACGATACCTTTGTTTACCTGGATGGCAAAGAATCTCTGAAAGACAATCCAGACTGGATCCACGATTTCGTCTCGGGTGAAGACAAGATCGATCTGTCTGAATTCAATTTCGGAGGTACTGGCGATATCAAATTTGTCGATTCGTTCTCAGGTAAGGCGGGCGAAGTGTTGTTCACTTATGACGAAGTGGATGAGGTCACTAATCTGGAAATCAGCCTGGGTGGTGATCTGGCTGGCAACGATTTTCTGGTGAAAGTTGTCGGTCAACCGTTAACTGAAGCGGATTTCATCGTCTAATTAATAAAATATTGCCGTATTCCCCACAGGATACGGCAGTATTATGGACATGATGGAAAGGTGGAAATGGTGAACTTCTTGTTTTGTGGCGGTCGGTTTTATAGATCGAAATTGCTCTTATCGATAATTTTCTCTCTCTTTTGGGCAGGAGGATGTATGGCGAGTAGTTTGAGGCTTCAAACCGCGGGTGAGTTGAAAGGATTATGGCAACTCTCCGATGGAAATAAGCTGTGCAATATTGAACTGACTGATACCCGTTTACCCGAAAGTTCGCTTTGGGCTTTGAAAGGGAATGCGTGTGTCACTGAGTTGATTGGGCAGCCTGTTGCAGGATGGTATCCATCTCCAGATGGCATCACATTGACCGATAATAATGGCAATAGTTTGGCCTTTTTCAGTCCTGAGTCAGAACAGTGGATTGCTTATTTTGTTGATGGCAGGGAACTGGTCATGACATTCAGTGGTGCATATAAATAACGATTTGTTTTGCTCCGTTAACGATGAAGGGATCGCAGTGAAATTACGTTTTCCGAAGGATGAAATCACGGAGGTTATCCGTGCACGCAGCAAGGTCTTCTGGACTATTGGACTATTTACGGCATTCATAAACTTGCTGATGCTGGTTCCCTCCATTTATATGCTTCAAGTCTATGATCGCGTACTGCCATCCAGTAATGAAATAACCTTGCTGATGCTGACGTTGATCACATTGGGGATGTTCGCCATGATGGGCGGGCTGGAATATATCCGCAGCCAGGTAGTGATCCGTATCGGCAGTCAGTTTGATATGTGCCTGAACCAGCGGGTTTATACCGCTTCCTATGAATCCAATCTGAAAAATGGTTCCACCGATGCAGGGCAAATGCTGAATGATCTGGCGACTATCCGCCAGTTTCTGACCGGCAATGCCCTGTTTGCCTTTTTTGATGCCCCTTGGTTTCCGGTCTATCTTGGCGTCATCTTTTTGTTCAGCCCCTATTTGGGATTGTTGGCGCTACTTGGGGCGATCATATTGATCATGCTGGCGGTATTGAACCAGTGGTTATCTCAAGCGCCATTGGCGGAAGCCAGTCATCTTTCTTTACGATCTGCCAACTTAGCCAGTACCAACCTGCGTAATGCCGAAGTGATCGAAGCGCTCGGTATGTTGCCCGCATTGCGCCGTCGTTGGTTTAGCCTGCATCAGCGTTTTCTTAATTTTCAGCGTATTGCCAGTGAACGTTCAGCCGCTATCACGGCGTTGACCAAAACAGTACGTATGGCCTTGCAGTCGTTGATCCTTGGCTTAGGTGGCTGGTTGGCGATTGAAGGGAGTATCACACCCGGAATGATGATTGCCGGTTCCATTTTGATGGGAAGAGCGTTGTCGCCGATTGAACAGTTGATACAGGCTTGGAAGAGCTGGAGCGCTGCCCGCTTGTCCTGGCAACGGCTGGACAAGCTGCTGAAAGCCCAACCAGAACGCAAAAGTGGTATGTCGTTGCCGCAGCCTAAAGGTGTGTTGCTGATGGAAAAAGTATCAGCAATGCCACCGCGTAAAACACGGGTACTTCAGGCTTCGCAAAACGGATCATCATCCAATAACCAATATGTTTTGCAGGATATCAATTTAGCCTTGAATGCCGGTGAAGTGCTGGGTGTGATTGGCCCCAGTGCGTCAGGGAAATCGACATTAGCCCGCTTGCTGGTAGGGATATGGCCAGCGCAAGAAGGCGTTGTACGGCTTGATGATGCGGATATCTACCAATGGAATAAAGATGAGTTAGGGGCATCCATTGGTTATCTGCCGCAGGATATTGAACTGTTTGGCGGCACAATTGCGGAGAATATCGCGCGTTTTAATGATGTTGAACCGGAAAAAGTCATCGAAGCGGCGAAAAAAGCTGGTGTCCATGAATTGGTGCTCAATCTTGAACAGGGTTATGACACGGTCATTGGTGCGGGTGGCATGGGGTTATCCGGTGGACAGAAACAACGAATAGGTTTGGCCCGTGCCTTGTATGGCAACCCATCGCTGGTGGTGTTGGATGAACCTAACTCGAATCTGGATGATATTGGCGAAAAAGCCTTAAGCCATGCGATCGCCCAATTACGGGAACAGGGGAAAACGGTGGTCGTTATCACTCACCGGCCTTCATTGCTCTCGCAAACAACCAAAATTTTGCTGTTGGTACAGGGGAAAATGAAAATGTTTGGCTCTTCCCAGCAAGTGATGGCGGCGCTGTCTCAATCTTCGTCACAGTTAAAAGCGGTCGAACGTGCCTCATAACATGATTCAGCCATATTTTAATCCTTGGGATATTTCGATCTGGGAGTAAAGATGTCTTATCAGACTAACGCAAAGGATACCCAAAATGAGGTGTCGGAATTATTGCCGCTGGATGCAAATCGTTACCTGCGAATAGGTTGGTTGATTATTGGGCTCGGTATTGTGGGATTTTCCATCTGGGCGGCATTTGCGCCACTCGATAAAGGGGTGGCTTCTTCTGGTACTGTCGTCGTTGATGGTAATCGCAAAACAATACAGTCTCCGCTTAATGGCATTATCAGTCAAATTCAGGTGAAAGAGGGGGAACACGTAAAGGCCGGTCAGGTTTTGGTTCAGCTCAGTCAGGTGCAGGTTAATGCACAAATTGACTCCCTGAAGCAGCAGTTTTATACCACACGGGCAACAGAAGCCCGACTTTTGGCCGAGCAGCAAGGACAGGACGCTATTATTTTTCCGCCGATGTTATTGGATCAGTCGTCGGAGCCACGCATTAACGAGACTCTGGCCTTGCAAAGACAGCTTTTTTTATCACGTCGTGAAATGTTGCGCAGTGATTTGGCGGGAATGCAGCAAGCCGAAGAGGGACTGAATTTTCAAATCAAGGGGTTACGGGAAGCTTTGGTGAGTAAACAGCAGCAGCAAGTTTCGCTTAAGGAACAGGTGACGAATTTGCGTCCCCTGACGGAAGAGGGTTATTTCCCCCGCAACCGTTATCTGGAATTACTGCGTAGCCAAAGTGAATTAAGTGGCAGTATCGCGGAAATGACAGGAAAAGTTGGTCAGCTTGAAAAGCAGCGGCAGGAAACGCAGCAGCGGATTATCCAGCGTCAGGCAGATTATCAACGTGAAGTGCGCAGCCAATTGGCCGATGTACAGGTTCTGGCAAATGAGCTGGGAAATAAGCTGGAAACGGCACAATTTGATCGGTCACATACTTCTATTATTGCGCCAGTGGATGGTTCAGTGGTTGGGTTAACCGTGTTTACCCAAGGTGGCGTCGTGGCGGCGGGTGAGAAATTAATGGAGATCTTGCCAACTCAGCGTGCGCTGGAAGTTGAGGCGCGTTTGATGGTGAACCTGATTGATAAAGTGACCGTGGGGCAAGATGTTGATTTGATGTTTACTGCGTTTAACCAGAACCGGACACCGAAAGTCACGGGCAAGGTGATGGTGGTTTCGGCTGACCGTTTGGTGGATGAGCGGACAAGAGAGCCTTACTATCAGATGCGATTGAAAGTCAGTCCTGAAGGCATGGAGAAACTGGCAGGATTGAATATCAAACCGGGGATGCCGGTTGAGGTATTCGTCAAAACAGGTTCGCGTTCGTTGTTGAGTTATCTGTTCAAACCATTAATGGACAGGGCGTCTACCTCACTGATTGAGGAGTAATAGGGAATGTTGATGTATCACAGTTTTGCCAATAGACGGGTTTCTTTATCCCCCCTATTTTTCAGGAAATTCTTGCCAGCATCAGTGTTGCTGATGTCGATATTGATATTTCCCCGTTTCGCCAGCGCGCTTTCCTTAACGGAGGCTTATGCGTTGGCATTGCAGCATGATCCAACGTTTCAGGCTGCGATTAAAGAGCAGGAAGCGGGACAGGAGGAGAAAAATCTTGGGCTGGCGGAACTGTTGCCCAAGTTATCTTTTAGTTACCAGAATGCCCCAAAAAATTGGCAGAGGATGGATTCGCAATCTTTAGATCAGCGGGGAAGAAGCATCAAAGAGAGCCGTGATCGACAGTATGACAGCTATAGTGGTGCGATTATTTTGACTCAACCTGTGATCGATTTCGAGGTATGGGCGCGTTATCGAACTCGTCAGGCTTATGCTTTGATGAGTGATAGTCGCTTTCGGGCGGATAGCCAGCAATTGGCGGTCAGGGTAGTGAACAGTTATGTGGCCGTAGCTTATGCGCAGGATCGATTGGCACAGGTTGTGCAACAGCGGGCGGCTTATGAGGAGCAACTGGAACGCAACCAGAAATTGTTTGCTTCCGGTGAAGGCACCCGTACCGATGTAGCGGAAACTCAGGCGCGTTACAGTCAGGTCTTGGCTGATGAATTAGCGGTGCAAGATGAACTGGATGCTGCTATTCGTGGCTTGCAGTTATTAGTTGGTGTACCGTTGCCCGCAGATGTACCGGTTAAGCGTTTATCTAATTCCCCACGGTTTAAAACCATTAAATTGGATTTAGAACACTACGCTGATTGGGAACAACGGGCATTACGTCAGAATCCACAACTGGCTGCTGCCCGCCAGAAAGTGGATGTGGCGTACCATGATATTGAGCGTAACCGAGCGGGATATCTGCCGAAACTGGAACTCTATGCTTCCCATAGTGAAAATAAATCCAGTAGCGATAACAGTATCGACCAAAAATACCGGACGGATTCCATTGGCTTACGACTGTCCATGAATCTCTATAATGGCGGAGGCACTGCGGCAGCGGTGCGCCAATCAGCCGCAAATTATGGCAAGACTAAATTCGAAATGGATGCGCAGACGGGGGAAACCCTGAATGCACTGCGGCGCAACTATAACGCGTGCGTGAATGGTGAAAAACGGATACGTGCCTATGAAACGGCGGTGGAAGCGGCTGCATTACAAGTAAAAGCGACGCAAAAAAGTGTGGCGTTGGGGCAGCGGGTAAATGTCGATATATTGAATGCCGAGCAACAGCTTTATACCGCCCGTCGTGAACTCTCTCAGGCAAAATATGACTATATGAAAGCGTGGATTGGGTTATTAGATGAATCCGGCCAATTACAGGGTGAACATATTCAGTTAATTTCTGATTATTTTGATTGAGTTATTTCATGTAAGACATCGTTATTAAATAACGCCGTGATAATTTTCTATTAAGTCATAGGGAAGAATAATCAGCATATCCTGTTACCAGGTTATGCTGGTTTTTTATATTTAAAATTTAATAACTAAAATTAATGTTTTTGATGGTTCTGTCGTATTAACAGAGAAAATCTGAGTCAATGTGGGGTTGGTTGTATTTTATGCAGCTAATCGATAAAACATCTCTGCCGGTGACAATGCCTTATCTTCTGATTGTGAGTATTGTCCTTTACGCAGCATCGAAACGAGCTCTATCCCCGCTAAAATCGTTTGGGTCCGGCGAAACGATTTAAAACCTAACATCGGTCGTATCCGACGTTTGATATTGCGGTGATCTTGCTCCACTTGTATCAAGGGTCACGACCTCAGGCTCACCGTGATGGCGGATCGCCTTGCGAAAGAAGCGCAACGCGGTGGGAGCATCCCGCTTGGCCGTCAGCAGAAAGTCGATAGTTTGCCCGGCCGTATCGACTGCTCGGTACAAATATTTCCATTGTCCTTTGATTTTGATATAGCTAAATCAACATAGATTGACATACTCCATATGTTCCATAAGCCGCTGATCCACTGAACATCTTTCTCGTCTTCTTTTCGCTTTTGCGTCGGCCCACTTGTGTTCGATAGGGTTCAAATCCGGACTGTAAGGTAGGGCAAACGGGTCTAATTTATACAGATGAAAATCCCACTGTAAGCACCTTCATCATATAATCATTATCCCAGCCTGCCTTCTGGCGCTTGGTCTTTACACCCACTTTAACTGACTTCTCATTTTTCAGTAGGTTAAGCGCTATTTTATTGATTAACGCCACATTTTCAGCCGCATGACCGCTTCTCAGGCGCTGGCTATCCTCACCAAAACTGACATCCAATTGCCAGTGCAGTTTATTTTCAATATGCCAGTGGTTACGTATGGCACAAGCGATAAATTCTGCCGAGGTATCACAATGGCTGGTAATATAATAGCGTCTTTCGTAACTTTCTGTTTTCCCGCGCTCTTCCCGCCATGACTCCACTACGGCTATGCTGCCCAATGTGTCCCATTGAGGATGGCGCGCCTGCAACCAATTCACATCGTTAATCAACCACAACTGACGTTGCTCTATACGACCATGATCGCCATCCGTACTTCGGTAGTGAGCCGGGGAGACGCCCGTAAAATCTGTTGCCAACTGAGTATCCAAAAAGAGTTTAATATCGTCGTAAAATTCCCTCTGATTTCCTTTCAAGGCCAACACATAATCGGCCTTTCCCGTGACAATCTGGTTAGCGATTGCGTGTTGACATCCCATGGCGTCAATCGTGATGGTGGAGCCTTCAATATCCAGCAGAGTCAGTAGCTTAGAGAGCGCATTGATTTCGTTCGATTTATCAGCGACTTTCACCTGACCAAAGCAGAGCTGATTCGCGACGGACCAAGCGCTGACGAGATGGAGAGCCGGAATCCCATTGGCTTTGTCGAGCGTTCTCCGCAGAGTTTTACCATCCAACGCAATAATGTCATCGGAGATTTTGGTTAAGCTCTTCACCCATTGGGCAAAAGCGTGTCCAAATTCTTGGGGATCAAGCCGGTTTATCACATCGTTAAAGGTATCATGGCTGGGGATGCCATTGGGAAGATCCAGAAATTGTCTGAACCAATCCTCCTTGGATTTCCCGTATTCCTCAATCGCATTGAAACTCTCATAACCACAGATAACGGCACAAATCGAGATGGTCAGAATGTCGATAAGTGAGTGTAGTTTAGTGCGATTAAGCAGGGGATCGGTGAGTTGTCCAAAGGTATTACTGAGAGTGGTTGCTTTCATGGTGGCTTCTACGGTTATCATTGACAAAAAAGCGATTGTAGATCACAAACTGCCATCAATGCCCCTGTCTGTGCTAAAAACACCCCGATGACCTTACTGTTCAATTTAGACCCGTTTACCCTGGACTGTAAGGCGGAAGCCATTCTCACTGACATCGGCTGTCTGCTATCGCTTGTATCGTGTCAGGCATTTATGGAAAGAGGCATTGTCCATGACGATCACAGCACCGGATGGGCGCTTTGGCAGTAAATCTTGCGTCACCCAGGCATGAAAGACATCCGCATTAATGTTTCCGGCAAACAAGCTCAGGGTGACAAAGGTATTGTCGCAAATAGCTCCCATGACGTTAAGACGGCCTTTAGCATGCCTGTCGTGTGTACCCAAATAGCGCCGCCCTTTTTCCGAATAGTCATGTAGGCGTGGCATCGATTGCGCAAAACCACTTTCATCTAGATAAATAATCGGTTTACCTGCCTGTTCATAGTCGCTGAGGCGCTCAATAAACGCCTAACGGAGCTGAGGGTTAGCGCGAGGGTGTTTTAACGTTTTTTTACGGCTGAGCCGCAGTCGTTTCAACGCGTAATGAATAGCCGACTGCGAGACACCCAAATGCTTTGCCCTTTCCCACTGATAGTCATCGGGAAAATTTTGAACATCTGCGATGAGCTCCTCATCAGGAATTTTCGTGGCGGGTTTAGCGCGGGTCATACAAGGTTCTATTTTATTGCACCACCGAAACAAAGTCCGTATGGAGACCTCAAAATGTGCACTCGTTTGTTCGAAAGTCAACGAATGCTTGTCTTTGTATGCCAGGACTCGCTTTCGAAAATCTAGACTGTAGCCCATCTCACCTTATGCCTTGTTATCTTGGATTTGAATATTATGTCATATAAATAACGCGATGCTTGACTTTAACATCCTATAACGTTGGCTTGTTGAAGCCAGTCGCGTTGACTTTTCCCTTGTTTAAAATTGGCAAAAATACCCAACGTGTGAGAAAGCAGTTTTCTGGCAATTCGATTACTCAAATGCCACAGATCCCGTGCCCAGCACTTCTCAATAGTAAATTGTCCGGCGAGTTGACCAATCACGGTTTCAGTTAAACGGCGTTTGGCGTTAATGCGCTTTCTCGTCTCTCTGGGGATGGGGTCATCCATATTGGCACGCACTGCGGTAATCATTTCAATACCCTCTTCCTTCATTTCCTGTTTAAATTCAACGCCTAAATACCCTTTATCACCCAGCAAATAGCCTTTTATCGAACCGATCACATCCCAGCTTGCTTCACGCTCACTGACATTGGCGGGCGTCAGCGTAAACCCGGTTACCACGCCGATTTCGTTTATCATCAGATGCCCTTTGAAGCCGTAGTCAGTTTCGTTTTTGGCGGCGCAGTACCCATAATCGGCTTGTTCTTTAAAGTTGGCACTACCTTTTGCTTTTTTGAATCCACAGACGGGTAGCGGAAATCCGTCGATAATATGTACCGACCTGTCGAGCGCGCCCAATAGCCTCGCCAGCTTTTCTTGCAGTTGTTGTTTAACAACCCAAAGATTCGAAATCTGTTTAGCGAAATTGGCGCGTGAACCCAGTCCCGGGAACCCCTCGCGCCAGTGGTCATTAAAGTACGTCCAAATGCCTTTATCTGTTGAAAATCCTAAAAATTCGCCCATTACTTCCATCGTGATGGCTTCTGCATCGCTCAGTTTAGGTGGATATCCCCGGCTTCTGAATCGTATACCTTGCTGTAACTGCGTTAAATTGTCATCTACCCAACAAAACACCCAAATGATAAAATCTTGCTGTGACATAGCCTTTGTTCCTTTATTTCTCTCAGTTTGGCGACTTAAAGTTATAAAGGACTGGCTATGTCATTTCAACTCATCATAAAAGTCGAGCATCGCGTTATAAATATGATTTGGCTATAACCCAGCGATACAGAGTGGAGTGATCGACCTCAATACCGCGTTCAGTCATCATCTCTTCGAGATTGCGCAGGCTTAGCGCATAAGATAGGTACCAGCGGACACGCTGAGCGATGATATCAACGGGATAATGTAAACGCTTGAAGGCTTTTCGAATTAAAGACACGGCTCACTCTGCAAAAGGTCACATATTACCTGATCTCCCTTTAATGCGACAGAACCGTATCACATCCCTGTGTGTAGCTACCTTATAGTGATTTTTTAGCTAGGGATTTATATATATGTAATATTTTTAATTAGTTATTATAACAATAACCTACTCCTCTTTTTTTATAAAAAGAACGAGGGAGTAGAGTAAGAAACATTGGGACGAAGATAATGATTGAATTACTAAGTGCTCGATTAGAAAGGTTGCCGTGGCAATCAGTTTCAATAGGGACCCTAATTGGTGAAATTGATAAGATTGTAGATTCATACGATGATTCTGATAGAATTGGGATCATGGGCATGAGTATATGGTTATTGTTATTTGGGCTGCACAATAAAGAGAACATACACAAATTGCCAAGTGATTTACGGTATAAAATTGTACTAGTCGCGACTTGATCTGATGAGATGGACGTCCCGTATGGCGTCAATTGTACCAAAATGAAATAAGCATATTCATTTTATGGGAGCGTCCATCATGTATCATAAAATTCTCGGTATTGATCTCGCTAAATCTGTTTTTCAGCTTTGTTTGCTTAACGATAATCACATTATATTTAATAAAAAAATGACCCGAAGTCGATTACTGGATGCTGTTAGACAAATGGAATCCGGGACTTTGATTGCTATGGAGGCTTGTAGTACCGCCCACTATTGGGCACGAACGATTGAAAATCTAGGTTTTAAAGTTTGCCTTATTCCCCCTCAGCATGTGAAAGCTTTCGTTAAACACCATAAAAATGATGCCAATGATGCGTTGGCAACATGTGAAGCTGCGAATCGGCCGGGTATGCATTTTGTTCCGGTCAAAAATCTGTATCAACAAGACCTCTGTGTTCTCCATAATGTCCGGCAGTCATTAGTTCAAAAACGCGTTGCTCTCTCTAATCAAATCAGAGGACTGGCAGCAGAATATGGCATTATTTTTCCGCAACGCTCTGCGGCTCTTAGAGAGTCACTGTACGAGGCACTTGAAGATGCCGATAATGGATTAACGATGATTGCACGCAGGGTTCTGAAACAACTCTATGAAGAATGGCTGAAGCTGATCCAGCAGACAGAAGAAATAGAAGAAACCCTCAAGTCGCTATCATCGCAAACGGCTCAGTGGCAGCAACTCCAATCTATTCCCGGTATTGGCCCCCTGATTGCCTCCGCAATGGTCGCGTATATTGGTGATGGAAAACAATTTAATAACGGCAGGCAAATGGCCGCTTGGTTAGGACTCGTTCCTCGACAGGCCAGCAGTGGTGGGAAAACACAATTAGGCAAAATCACTAAAAAGGGTAATCGGTACCTACGCGGGATTTTAATTCATGGCGCCAGAGCTGCTATACAACGCAGAGCGTTACGGCATGATGCCCTCGGTGATTGGATGCAGTCTTTGGTTAACCGACGGGGATTTAATAAGGCGTGTGTCGCTTATGCCAATAAATGTGCCAGGATATGCTGGTCAATTATGGTTAATAAAGATGCGTTCCAGATGAGCAAAGCCTTTGCTTAAATAAACCGGTTTCATTTTCAATAGAGTTGACTACAGTTGATGAGCTAAACGGTTATCCGGCCTTGCAAAAACCTGAGACTGTCGAGGATTTTTAATCCGTTGATCTGATGAGGAGGCAAGGTTCGGACTTCACCATGGCGCAGCAAATTTAAATGATTGCCAGACGCCGGATATATGACCGTGAACCGAAATTAGCAATACACTGAGTCACTAAAAAAGTTGAATATTATGGGACGTCCATATATGACAGTTACCCACTTTGTTATCGGCGACTGTCAGATTATATTTGGGTCAGATTTTTTTCTGCCCAAATAGATTTCCCATCCTGAAGGGTTTCTATTGGTGTCCGGCCGCAACACATTTTTCCTTGATGAGTGCGGTGATTGTTGTAATTGTCCATCCATTTGTCCAGATCTTTTTGTCACTCATCCAATGAGCTATACAATTTCTTTCTGAACGTCACTTGGTAAAATTCATTCAGGATGGTTTTGTGAAACCGTTCACAGATGCCATGGGTTTGCGGTGTCATCGCCTTTGTCTTGGTATGGTCGATATCATTGACAGCCAGATACAGTTGGTCATCATGGTGCTCAACACGCCCGCAATATTCGGTGCCTCTGTCTGTCAGAATACGTAACATCGGCAATCTATGAGCGCTGAAGAACGGCAGCACACGGTCATTCAGTAAATCCGCCGCCGTAATGGGCGTTTTACTCGTATAGAGTTTCGCGAAAGCCACTTTACTGTAAGTCTCGACGAAAGTTTGTTGGTACAAGCGTCCCACGCCTTTAAGATTACCGACATAAAAGGTATCTTGCGACCCTAAATAGCCAGGATGAGCGGTTTCACTTTCGCCACAAGCTTCGTCATCATGCTGCTTACGTTCAAGGGCGGCAACCTGCTCGTCAGTCAGGATAATGCCTTCGTCAGCCACTTTCTTTTCAAGGGCTGCCAGACGCTTTTTGAAGTTCTCAAGATGATGTCTGAGCCAGATAGAACGGACACCACTGGCAGACACAAAGATGCCTGCTTTTCTGAGTTCATTACTTGTTCTGGCTTGCCCATAGGCCGGGAATTCGATGGCCGAGTTGATAACGGCGTGTTCAGTCTCCGCATCCACACGGTTCTTCAAATTAGGGTTTTTTCTGCTTTGGTTGATTAACGCATCAATCCCGCCTGTTTCAACGAGTTCCTGATAACGATAAAACGTATCTCTGGATACACCCATCACTTTACAGGCTCTTGAGACATTACTGAGTTCTTCAGCGAGATTAAGCAGACCCGCCTGTTTGATGATTGGATTACTAGTATAAAGCATGAGAGTTACCTCTTAGTCTTTGATTATGGATTCATCACCTTTAATCAAAGTCGGTAACTCTCTTCTTTTCAAACCGAAGTGTCAGATCTAGTCTGAACTAATACATATAAATATCATATGGGTAGCAGCTCCCCGCCGTAAACGGCGAGGCTTCCTACTTCTCTGGTCGCAACTATTGGCCCTAGTTTAGGTAAATAGTCCGGTACACAAAATCGTAAACAAATTATCACGAAATTCTAGCCATCTCTTCCGTTTCTACCGTTTTGTCCACCATTAGGACCTCCTTTTCCTCCTGCACCACCTTTTCCTCCTTTCCCACCATCGCCACCATTGCCGCCATTCCCACTTCCTGAACCATTACCTCCCTTCCCACCATTTCCACCATTAGGACCGCCATTCCCACCATCTCCGCCGTTTCCGTTACTCCCAGCGCCAGCATGTCCACCATTGCCGCCATTCCCACTTCCTGAACCATGACCGCCATTCCCACCATCCCCTTTCCCTGCATGTGCAATACTAGGGATAGCTAATAACGCTGTAGATATGATCGGAGATACGCAAAAAGACGAAAAAGTTAACAATAAGGCAAAAAATTTTTTTTTCATAAAAACCTCTGTACATACATATTAAGTATTTTTATTACCGCCATGTCCGCCATTGCCACCACGTCCACCGTGGGAACCACTGCCACTGCCACCGTGGCCACCATTTCCGCCATCGCCACCACGGGCACCGTTGCCACCGGAGTCACCACCGTGCCCACCATTTCCACCATGTGAACCGCTTCCTGCTCCGGCGTTACCACCATGCCCACCGTTGCCACCGTTTGGCCCACTACCTCCATTCCCACCATCGCCGCCGTTGCCACCGCTTGGTCCACTACCTCCATTCCCACCATCGCTGCCGTTGCTGGCTATAGAAATAATAGTTGTGGAGGTTTTTAAATTATCGAATGTTTCCGACTGAGCATGAAAAGAGAAAAATAAAATAGCTATAAATAGTCTTACCATTATATTTTATACCTCATCAGTTCCACGCCCACCATCACCACCATCACCACCATCACCACCATCACCACCATCACCTCCATTTACACCATTGCCTCCATTGCCTCCATTTACACCATTGCCACCATCCCCACCTCTTCCATTATTTTTGCCAGTTACACCATTGCCGCCGTTACCTCCATTTTTACAATTAGGAGTACCATTCTTACCATTTTCACCTTTTTCCCCGTCAAGGACAGAGCAGTTAACAGTTTCATTTATTTGTGCTGAATAGCTTGATGTAGAAAATAGTAGAGGTATAGTTAAGCTAAACAAAAAAAACAAATTTTTATTAATCATATAATTACCCTAAATTACCTTATAAATAGGTTTTCATAATACTGAGAGTATCAGATGTTGGAGTTCCTTACCCCGCGCGGAGCGCGGGGTAAGGAATACTCCTATCATTTTGAAACGTTATTTATTAACAATCCTTTGCTTAGAAAAGCATCAACCTTAAAAAAGCAAAGGATATTAAAGTTAGTTTTAATCTTTACTACTATTTTCCTTTATTTCCACTTCCATTTCCATTTCCAGTACCATTTCCATTTCCATTTCCATTTCCATTACCATTTCCATTACCACTACCATTACCACCATTACCACCATTACCACCACTAGCCCCATTACCACTTCCGCCGTTACCTCCAGGTCCTCCATTACCACCATTTGAACTATACAACTTCATATCAAAATTTAAACTTGTCGAATTCTGTTCTTCTAAATTAAATTGATTTTGAGGAAAAGTGGTTTCTGCTGAGGTTATTGGAGCAATTGAAAGTAAGGAAACAGCTACCAATGAACTACTTAAAAATAAAGATGTCTTTTTCATGAGTTATCCATTTAATTAAATTGAAAAATAGAGGTTAGTTTACAGGGTGAGAGCGTGAACGTTTTTTGAACTTAAACTGCGCATAATACATTCAACTAATGAATAAAAAGAACTCAATTCTACATTATTCAAGTATTAAGTAGCGCTTTATTTAAGTGATTTGTTCAAAATATAGCTTCTTTTTGCTCTCGCCCTAAGTTGGTTTATTATTGGTTAAATATAAATAATACCCTAAAATAGTGATGCACTTAGGAACAATAGATCTATAGTTGTGTATATAATACAGAGTTAAAATTATATATAGCCACATAAATAAACATTATTCATTATAAATGATGTGACATTAACAAACATCACGAAATAGAATATAAATTAAGTGAATTAAACTTTCAACATAAATATTCATGAAGTGCATAAAAAATAATGAATAATATATTTATTCATAAAAAAATAATCAATAAATAAAACTAACAGCATTAATAACATTCAATTCAATTGTTTATAATTATATAAATAATTGAATTGAATGTTATTGCGGTATCAAAGAAAAATAGCGCAAGCTAAGGTAGATCTATATAACTTTTCAAAATGGTAGGAGTATCAAAGAAACTCAGTCCAAATTTTGCAAACTTTGATTTTCCACAAACAAAAATGCAAAAAAGAGGACTGAGTTATGCTTATCTTACCACCCACTTTCCGCATTGAACGCCGCCTGATGAAAAAAATTGCCCAAAAAACGCAAGATAAAGGATATGCTATCCGGGTTATGGCCATGCTCTTTTATGGAATGAATCAGTTCCTTTCGTTTCTGAAGAATTTTGTGTCGCGCCGTCTTCTGTCTGGCGTTGGATCAAACGTTTTAGAACATATGGTTGGATAGGATTAAAAAGCCAGCCCGCGGGCCGCCCTCGGCAATAGAATTTGACCGTTCTTTTACCTTTTATTCATTATTTACTCGAACTTTCACCACAACAGTTCAATCATGTCCGTTCTCGCTGGAGTCTTGAACTTTTCATTATTCAAATCAATGAAATAATGCATGTAAAATTTTCGCTCAGTACACTTTACCGTTTTCTCTGTAAAAACAAGATCGTCTGGCGACGCTCAGCCCCCACGGTACATAAGCCAGACCCTCAATATGAAGAAAAAATGGCACGTATTAATCAAGCATTAACGCAGGTATCAAAAGAAAATCCCGTATTTTATGAGGATGAAGTGGATATTAATTTCAACCCTAAAATAGGTTCAGATTGGTATTTCAAAGGGCAGCAAAAAAGGATTCTTACACCGGGAAAAAATCAAAAATATTACCTTGCAGGTTGTTTTGATATTCAAACCGGAAAAATTTTCTATACGGGTTCCGGTAGAAAAAACTCTTAATTATTCATCAATATGTTAGAAGAATTAAAACGCCACTACCGTCATGCGAAAACGTTAACAGTCATTTTAGACAATTACAGCATTCATACCAGCCAACGAGTCAAGGCTTGGTTGAAGCAAAATCCAACAGTAACCCTGTTATTTCTCCCCGTTTATTCTCCATGGCTGAATAAAATAGAATGGTTATGGCAATCATTGCATGAAACGGTGACACGAAATCATTGTTGCCAATATATGTGGCAGCGCATCAAAAGAGTTAAGATTTTCTTGAATACCGCTTCAGCAACCTGTTGGAAAGGAACAGGAAATATGAAACTCTCATAATTATGAAAAGTTATATAGCTTATGTTACACCAAGTGAATTACAGGCATGGTATCACCGACAAAACAAACAGGGGATATTTGAAGATGATCTAACCAACATGCTACTTTCATGGAGTTCACGGTTTACCAATATTGATCTTCACTGTTTATCCAGGGCAACCGCATGAATACTTAAATATTATTCAGATTAGAAAATTCTGCTTGTAGTACTTGTTCCAGAAATTGCGTTTTCATTCAGGCTCGCATTCGTTTTTTTCTTATACTTAATTTGCTGCCTTCTTGTTTCAACATATTCAAGGCAATTCGCCTCAAGATCGCAATATTTTCTGCCGCATTTGCTCGATAAATCTGACAATCATCCTCATGAAATGTCGCATCCAATACCCAATGGAGATTGTTCTCAATACGCCAATGGCTGCGCACTGCCTGGGCTAAGCTTTCTTCTGTCAGGGGGGCTGAACTGATGCAATATAGCAGAACCAAAATAATGTGACATAGCATCTGAATTCAAATGGCAACGCAGCATTGCTTATGATGTATATAGATTGCGTCAAGTTATGTGATTTAGCTATAACGATACGCCAGACTCGGCGATTGGCCTTTTTCTGCCGGTAACTCATGACAACACCGAGGGTTTTTATTCCGGCCAGGCGGGGAATTCCGCTTTGAGTGTATCGGCACTGATGACATGGCTTTCCCGGATTTCAATACGTCCATGAGACTGTTCCAACATGGCTGTTTCTCTTACCGAAGGCGCGATACGCTGGGCTTCTAACGCCTTTTGAACCGCCCTGTGGAGATGTTTTTGGTTATCCTTAACACTGAACAAATAATCCGCACCGGCATCAAGGAGTGCCTAGGCTATCTGGGTCTGACATCCCATCGCATCAACGGAAACCAACGCGCCTTTCAGGTCTAACAATTTAATCAGCTCAGGAATAGCCGTGATTTCATTGGACTTCTTTTGTGTCCTAACCTGTCCCATCACCAGTTTATTCGTGGTGGCATAAGCGCTCACCAAATGCAGCGTGGAAAGGCGTTCTTCCGGTGAATAAGCGCCCCGCAATATTTTACCGTCAATGGCCACTCATTCGCCCTGGGTGAGTTCATGAACAGCACGCATCCAGTTGATAAAACAGAGGTTAAATTGTTCCGGGTTAATACGCGAAATAAGGCGAGCAAACGTATCATCAACAGGGACACAGTCTTTAAACATGCCTTGTTTCAGGAACCAATCATGATGCCCTTCGGTATATTCCTGAATATCACTCAGCCTTCTGCACCCGCAATCACGGCGCACAGTGACGCAAACAGGATGTCAAAAAAGGATAGGTGACTTTCGCACTCTGGCGAGGGTCTTGGATCGCCGAAAAATGCAGGGTAAAGTTCTCAAGGCACATGGTATAGGTTTTCACTCTCAAAAGGGAGTATAAGATCACAGTGCTTTATTCGAAGCAACCTATTTTATTTTTGGCGAAAAAATATTCGTGATCTTGCCCCGACTGTTTATCAAGGGGAATACCGTTATGGGCTGTAATGAAAGATATGGAAAAAAATCTAAATAATCGTTCACCTATTGACTTTTGGCTGGATGAAATGATGAAAACTAATAAACTGGGTGCCTTTAATAAAAAATATAGACTGAGTTTTGGTAGTATACGGTGTACTCTGCTCGGAGAGTTATCTAGCTTCGAAAAAAACATTTGTTGAGTATATTGTTAATCGAGCATTTTAAAAGAATATAGATTATAAGAACCTATTTATATCCCCAATCCCATAATGTATTCGTGATTGGGGTTTATCTATTTATTGTATTAAGAATTCACCTATCTGGTATCAGTCAGTCTCAGTTGCTGCAAATTCCCCTGTAGAGATAAATCCGTTCTTAGCGAAGCAATTTCACGGCTGATATAAGCTATTTCTTTATGAGACGCTAATTTCTTGCGCCATTTATCCGGCTGGGTATCCAGATTTTGGAATAGATTATCCAGCGAACCCGCTTGTTGCAGCAGTGTGGCGGCTGTTTTGGAGCCAATTCCCTGAATGCCAGGAATTTTACTGCTACTGATGCCTGCAAGCCCCCAGTAATCGGGAAGTTGGCCAGGTTCAACACCAAACTCTTGCAAGACAAAAGGCAGATCCAGCCAACGTTTTTGGAAATAATCACGAATTTGGATATTGGGTGAAAGGAGCTGGCAATAGCCTTTATCCGTTGAAACGATAGTGACATTATGCCCGCTATTGGCGACTTTGGTTGCCAGTGTTGCGGCTAAATCATCCGCTTCATGCCCTTCTGCGTGCCAGCAAGTTACCCCTAGCGCATTGAATGCCTGCTTAATTAAGGGCAATTCTTGCTGCAAGTTGTCCGGCATGGCAGGGCGACCTGATTTGTAATCAGGGAAAAGATGGTGACGCCAGCTATGGTTGCGGCCATCTTCATCGAATACCGCAACCGCGTGGGTAGGTGATGCGTGGACGATTAACTGCTTTAACGCATGTTCACAGGCAGGAACGCAAGGGCTTCCCTGCACTGCATGGATGCGTCGAATCAGGTTTAAGGCGTCCACAATTAAAAGATGTATCATTTGAGAAAAAGGACCCGCGATTTATTTGATTATCTCATAACAGGGTTCATAAGCAGCGCCTCCGGGAAGTTTCATGCGATCTTGCTCGACAAAATCTTGCAGGAGGTTATCCATGCGATGCATGATATCTGCATCGCCGTGGAGCTTGAATACCCCATGTTTTTCTATAGCGTGGATACCCACTTCTTTAACATTACCTGCCACAATACCAGAAAATGCGCGCCGTAGCGCTGAGGCAAGTTTTTCCGCTGGCTGGTTTGGGTATAAATTCAAGTCAGCCATGTTTTCATGGGTTGGTATGAATGGCGATTGTAGATCAGAGCTGATTTTCAGTGACCAGTTGAAGCTATAGGCATCTCCAGTTGCGCGGCGCTTTTCTTTGACTTTCGGCATGGCTTTTTTCATTATACGTGCGACTTCTGAAGGGGCATCGACAATAATGCGATAGTAATGGCGAGCCTGCTCCCCTAGGGTATTAACGATAAATTCATCCAGCACCTGGAAGTAATTGGCACTCTCTTTGGGCCCAGTCAGAACCAGCGGCAGAACTTGAGCTTTGTTTTCAGGATGCATCAGGATAGACAACAAATACAGCAATTCTTCTGCCGTTCCCACTCCGCCAGGGAAGATAATGATGCCATGGGCAATACGGACAAAGGCTTCCAGACGTTTTTCAATATCAGGCATGATAATGAGTTCATTCACCAGCGGATTAGGTGGCTCTGCCGCAATAATTGAAGGTTCGGTGATGCCGATGAAACGACTTTTTTTGTAATTCTGCTGGGCATGTCCCACTGCGGCGCCTTTCATCGGTGCTTCCATTGCACCAGGACCACAACCCGTACAGATATTCAGTTCACGTAATCCAAGCTCATTGCCTACCTTGCGTCCATACAAGTATTCTTTCTCATTAATGGAATGGCCGCCCCAACAAACAATCATATTAGGATCTTCTGAGATATGCAGTGCCTTGGCGTTGCGTAGGATGGAGAAAATGGTATTGGTAATGTGCATACCATTTCCCATATCCAAATGATGTCTTTTTTGTGCATCGGTAATTTGCGCGTGGACAAACAAAATATCGCGCAGCACTGCAAAAAGATTGGCTTGCAGGGAACGGATGATTTTACCATCGACAAAGGCTTCTTCGGGGGGATTAATCAGTTTCAGTTTTACGCCACGTTCTCTACGCAGTACGTTGATATCAAAATTTTGATATTTTGAGAGTAATTCCTTACTGTTATCTGTTTGACTACCTGAATTAAGAACCGCCAGTGAACAATTACGGAAAAGGCGGTATAAATCACTGCTTGCGGTACGCTTGAGCATATCTACTTCAAGCTGAGAGAGTAAATCCATTGATCCTAATGGATTGACATGTGTAATCAAGAATGACTCCTTTTACCCCTTGTGGGGATTCCTCAGTAATGATTTATACCCTATTGGGTATAACTGACTTTATTCACAGTTTAGCTAGCGGTCACTCATCCAAGTTATTTCGATTATTGACGGGCTAACCTTTCTCTTGCTGGAATAAACACTTCGTTACTGCGCCACGGATTGATATCCAATCCTCCCCGACGGGTATAGCGCGCATAAACGGTGAGTTTTTCAGGTGCACATAATGTCATTAAGTCATTGAAAATACGCTCAACACATTGTTCGTGAAATTCATTGTGATGCCGGAAAGAAACTAAGTAGCGCAATAACTTTTCCTGATCGATTTTTGGGCCTTGATAGCGGATCATAACCGATCCCCAATCGGGTTGGTTGGTGATCAGGCAATTTGATTTTAGCAAATGGCTAACCAGGGTTTCTTCAACGACAGGGCCAGTGGCTGCGTTGTTAAGATAATCGCGACTGAATTGATAATCATCAATTTCAATGTCCTGATTATCGATGCATTTTCCAGCAAATTCGGCAATTGGCTGTTGGCTGAAATCGTGCAGGGGATGCAGAACCACTTCAATATTGCCATTGGCGCAGGCAGATAAATCTTGTTGCAACGTTTTTTGTACCGTTTCCCAATCAGCAAAGCGAGTTTGGTTAAAGCTGTTGAGATAAAGTTTAAAGCTTTTTGATTCGATAAGGTTTTCACTGGCCGCATCCAAGCTGACGTGACCGATGGCAACTTGAGGAACGCCACGTGCGTTGAGCCAGGAGAGTTCGTACATTGTCCAGATATCTGCACCATGAAAAGGAAGATTATCAGGAAACAGCCCAAGTGGTTCTCGGTTCATACTGCGGGGAACCGCTTGTAATAAAGTCGGATCGTAGTTATCGCGGTAGGGGGTTGGTTTACCCAATGTGAGTTGGGAAAGTGCATGATTATCTTGATATAAAGACATTAGGATTCCTTCGGGCTGAAAAATCTTATGATCGGGATGGTCTTTACGACAAAGAGCGTCTTAGTGACTAAAATCATCTGTACTATATCAAGAAATATTGATGGTTTTTATTCTTATTTTTATTGTGAATTATTCACCAGCTACCAGACTATCAAGCCGACGTTATTGATTGATTTTATTAAGGTAATCAGTGAATTCAGGGCAAGATTATTGCACTTAAATAGCAGATATATACGCGTTACCTTTCAAGTTGCTCATTAGTCAGACAGCATAACTCATTGTTTCTTGAAATGAGGTGGGTATATTTCTATTCGTATTAAACTTCAAGGTGCAATTTACAACACGCTATGAAACCTGATTTCTCCCCGCTTCGCGGGGAGAAACAATATGCATCTTGAAGTGAGATGGGTATATATCTTGCTATTTATTAACAACCCAATTATTAACAACCCAACGTTGCTCCACCATCAACAACAATATCCTGCAAGGTAATATGGCTGGCGAGATCTGAGGCAAGAAAAAGAACTGTATCTGCAATTTCTTCCGGTAGGGCAATTTTTTTCAAAGGAATACCTAACTTAAATTGGTCAGGAAAACCATTAATGATATTTTGCCTGGCTGTAGTTGCAGCGCCTTGCCACATATTGCGTAGCATAGGCGTATCCGTTGAACCAGGAGAAACCAGATTACAACGCACACCGTAGGGGGCCAATTCAAGCCCAACGCTTTGGCACAGGCTACGCATTGCCGCTTTAGAAGCACCATAAGCCGACATTTCAACTCGAGGAACATGAGCAGCGTTAGAGCAAATAGAAACGATGTTTCCACTGCGTTGTTGTTGAAATTGTGGAATTACGGCTTGAAAGAGGTTAAAAGCGCCACCAGCATTGACATTGAAACATTGTTGCCAATCTTCCCAACTCAGGTTTTCTGTTCGTCCTGTTCGCAAAATACCAGCACCATTGATCAATACATCCAGGTGAGGTTCTGCTACGAGTAATTTACGGCAAAGCTGACTTACGGCGATAGGATCACTGATATCTAACTTATAAGCAGTAAAAGGAAGAGCAGAAGCGGGAAATGCCAGATCTAATCCGATGACTTTCGCTCCGGCCTGACTAAATCGGCTGGCAATGTGATAACCAATACCACTGCCGGCGCCTGTCACCCAAACATGTTTATTGCTGAAATCAAAAGCTATATTCATAGTTTTGATCCTGAGTTAGCCGTCAGCAAACTGAGCCAATTTGCCAGCGTTGGGGTTTTCATTAGTGAGATAAAATCAATATTATGGTTTTCATAGCGCCAGCGTGCTGCCAGTGACATTATGTTTACTGAGTCAAGACCGTAATCCAGCATGTTTTCATGATCATCAATATCACCACAGTCATCATCCAACAGCGGTAAAATTTCAGCGCGGAGACGTTCGCGAGTCCATTCAGGTTGCGGAGATATTTCATTGAGTAATGTTTCTGTCGTTAGTACACGACCACAGCGGCCGGCAATATAATGTAATGCCATGATGTGCTCATCGTAGCTGAAATCTGCCAGTGCATCAGCGACAAAAAAAGGCTGGATATCACGCATAAAAGCATCTGTCGCCGTTATCATGCAACCAATATGAGCATAGATACCGCAAATAATTAATTGATCACGCCCCATGTCTTTCAGCTGTTGTTCCAAATCTGAACGTTGAAAGGCACTGTAACGCCATTTTATTAATACAGTGTCATCGCTTTCGGGCGTCAACACAGGAGTAATGCTTTGCTGCTCAGGATACCGATTTATCCCCGCACCCCATATATCATTCAGCAAACCACGTTCTGCATCGTCCTGATGTTTAGGTTGGGCGGTGTAAAAAACCGGTATTCCCTGTTTTTTGCACATTGCTTTTAGATGCACAATGTTATTGACAACCTGCTTGACGAGCAGACTGTCAGCTTGCCAGAAATTGAGGAAATAATTTTGCATGTCATGAATGAGTAGGGCGGCACGCTCGCTATCAAATGGCCAATTCACTTTATTGGTTGGTAATGCTTGAGAAGTGGGAAGAAGGTAATCATTCAGTGTTGGAATACTCATTTTGTCCCTCTGTGATACGTTTAAGGTGCTGTATGAATTAACGTGCTGTGTGCGATGTGACGTAATTTTTGTTTATCGATTTTTCCGACTGGCGTCATGGGAAGGGAAGGCATATTTTCAAAGCGGTCGGGAAGTTTGTAATCCGCGATACCCTGCTCGCGTAAAAAGCGACGTAATACGGCTGATTTTACCTCTTTGCGGGTGACGACATAGGCACAGCTCTTTTCTCCCATGATTGAATCAGGGATGGCGATCAGTGCTGCATGGATCACCAGTGGATGGCGTAACAGTAAATTCTCTATTTCTTCTGCCGCAATCTTTTCGCCACCACGGTTAATTTGATCTTTTTCCCTGCCTACAACTTTTAGATAACCTTTCTCTGTTTGAATGACTAAATCACCCGAACAGTAAAAACCATTTTTATCAAACACTTGATTATTATATTGAGGGCTTTGGTAGTATCCACGGAACGTATAAGGTCCACGAGTCATCAGCAAACCAGGAACACCGAGAGGTAGTGGATTACCCAGGCTGTCGGAGATCCACACTTCATCATCATCACTTATCGGGCGACCTTGAGTAGTGAAAATAGTTTGTTGGTCATCATCCAAACGTGTGTAGTTAACTAATCCTTCGGCCATGCCAAATACCTGTTGCAGTTGACAACCTAATTCTGAAGGTATCCTTCGTGCCAGCGATTCACTCAGGCGGGCACCTCCTACTTGCAATAACGCCAGACTGTCCAGAGGTGATTTATCTCCTGTCAGAGCAATAGCTTCCAGCCACAGGCTTACCGCAGGAGGAACTAAAGCAGCAACGTTAATCCGATATTGTTCAATCAACGGGAAGCAACTTGATGCACTGGGATCATTGGCCATAATCACTTGACCTCCAGCATAAAAAACCCCTAATGCGCCTGGTGAACTCATCGGATAATTATGTGCGGCAGGAAGAGCACATAAGTAGCATGTTTGAGGATTGAAATGGCAGATATCAACGCTGGCTCGAATGCTGTAGTAGTAATCATTGTGAGTTCGGGGGATCAGTTTTGGCATACCTGTACTCCCGCCCGATAGTTGGAAAAAAGCGACTTCATCGGCTGGAGTGGGCGTCGCGATAAAAGTGTTTTCTTTTTCATTAATCAATGTCGTTAAATCTATCGAACGGTCGCTATCTCCCCGCAGGAATATGTGTGTCAGTGAAGAGTAATGTCTATGCAGTTCATGAATAAAAGCATTGTCAGAAAAGAGTGTATGGCTACGGTCTGCGATCAATAGTGATGGTTTAATTTGCTCGGCATAAGCGAATAGTTCACTCCGTTGGTGGCTGAATAGGGCATTGACGGGAACCACGCCTAAACGCAGCAAAGCAAAAAAGGTGATATAAAATTCTGCAATATTCCCTAATTGCACTAATGCGGTTTGTCCATGCTGAACACCGCGGCGCTTGAGGGCAGCGGCCAGATTATCCGCGAGTTGATTGAGTTGGCGATAAGTATATTGTTGAGATGAGCAAATCAGAGCAATATTTTCGTTGTCAGCATGACGCCTGAGTATGTCGCAAAGGGGAAGATCAAGCCAATAACCGCGCTGGCGATAGCGTTGTGATAAGGTTTCAGGCCAGCGATTAAACTCAATACTCATAACACACGTTCCTTACTGTCAGATAATCCTAGAGCTTGTAGCATGGTGCCCAGTTTCACCCCTGTTTCCTGCCATTCAGCATGGGGTTGTGAGTCAGCAACGATGCCGGCTCCGGCAAAGAGTCGAATATGGTTTTCGAATAATTCACCACAGCGAATGGTAACAACCCATTCACCATTGCCCTTAGCATCACACCAACCGACAATACCGCCAAAATAGTTGCGCTCGAAGGGTTCGAGCTGAGCGATGAGTTCGTATGCTCGTTCTCTCGGTGTTCCACAAAGTGCTGGAGTTGGATGAAGTAAGCCAGCAACGGAGAGGACATTAGTGTGTTTATTGCGCAATTCACTGCGTATTTCTGTCGCGAGGTGCCAAAGCAAAGGCGTGCTGAATATTGACGGAGAGTCTGGGATCATCAATTCAGTACAGTGTTTAGTGAGCGCCGTTCGGATTGCATCAATCACGAATTGATGTTCATGGTGATCTTTAGCTGAATGGAGTAGTGATTGACGCAACGCACTGTCTTCCAGAATATTGTGGCTTCGGCGTGACGAGCCTGCCAGTGGTTGAGAAATAAGGGTATTACCCTGTTTACGTAGTAGAAGTTCTGGGCTAGCACCAATTAACGTGCTGTTTTCTAGTGGAATATGAAAGTTGTAGCTATAAGGGTTTTGGGCATTAAGCTGCGTAAAAAGCTGAATAGAGTCAGGTTTTCGAGCAAATTCAATATCCAGTAGACGCGAAAGGACGACCTTATCAAGCAAGCCATGATGGATGGCGTCAACAGCTTGCGAAACCATCTGGCAAAATTCTTCTTTTTCTGGCCATAAATACCACTGTTGCATTTTTAACGGTGGCATAGAGGATCGAGTGGAAAAATGCGCGGTTTCCTGTTCCAGCCAACGGTATTCATAAGGTATATAGAGGGCAGAAGGTTGGCGTTTATCAAAAGGGATTGCCCCGACTGCAATAGGATTTTTAATTCCAGCCTGTTGAGCTTGAAGGAATAATTGAGATAGATGGTCACTTAATAGATTATCAATATCATCATAATGATTGGCGGGAGTGGTTACTTTGGCAAAACGTCCTCGTGCATGTAGGCTTTTATTTGAAGATAGGAACACAAAATCATCACAACTAAAATCCGATAATTCGGATGTGTGATATTCAGTCATTAACTTAAGCACGATATTTCCCTGTTACTATTTAATAAAAAAAGTCAATTTAATACGTATTAATGTTGATAGACGCATTAAACTTCAACTTGCAATTTACAACACGCTATGAAACCTGATTTCTCCCCGTTTCGCGGGGAGAAATCACATGTTCACCTTGAAGTTAGATTGGTATAGACGCAATTCACAGCGGCAAAAGCGTTTGCTTTATGCCACTGGAGTAAAGTTTTGTCTTACCAAGTATATTCCACTGTGGCAACGATGCTGCGCCCGCTACCGTAGAAGCAGGCTTCTACATTTGAGCATGAAGCAACATAACGTTTATTGGTCAGGTTATTCACGTTTAGTTGTACATTCGCGCCTTTTAACTGTGGGGAAGCTTCACCAAGATTGTATTTCGCCATCAAGTCATAGAGGGTATAGGGCTTGACGTGGAATGTTTCTGTATAATCACCGGAAGTCGATCCTGTATAGCGTATCCCGGCTCCCAGAGTGAATCCTTTCAGAGCGGTTTGCGTGAAGCTATAACTCCCCCAGGCAGAAGCTGCATGTTCAGGCACTGAAGGGATTCTTTTGCCAATACGTGAAGTATTGCTATCGTCTTTAGTTTTAGTGTCTGTATAGGTATAACTTGCTATCAGGTTAATTTCTGGTGTGATTTGGGAATGAATTTCAGCCTCTGCTCCTTTTGAACCAATTTTGCCAATTTGCTCGCTAAAACGGGTAACTGGGTTACGGGTGGTTACGTTTTTCTGGGTGATATCGAACAGAGAAAGTGTTAACAGCGTATCACTATCTTTGGGTTGGAATTTAATCCCGATTTCAGTTTGTTCACCGGTTGTAGGTTTGAATGCCGGTGTACCAGGTGCTCCTTGAGACAAGTTAGGTTCAAAGGAGGTGCTGTAACTGATATAAGGCGAAATGCCGTTATCAAAGGCATACAACAAACCCGCACGTCCTGTGAATGCACGGTCTTTTTGTGTTGTTGAGGTGTTTTTGAGCAGGTTTTGTTGCTTGGTTTCAGTCCAGTCATAACGGCCGGACAGAACTAAATTCCAGTTTTCCCAACTGAGTTGGTCTTGTACGTAAGCACCTAACTGGTAAAGTTTCTTTTTGTCATTTAAAGAAAGAGATAACTCATTTTCATTGACGGGGATACCCCAAACTGGATTTGACCAATCAAAGTTGTATTGACTACCGCTTTTATACCATCTTTTGCTAAGGCTATCCGCCCATTTGTAATCGATTCCACTAATAACGTTATGATCAATGTTACTGGTTGAGAATAGTGCCTTCAGCTGATTATCCACATTAAATGATTGCGTTTTGTTGTATTCCCTCTGTGGACGGCGTTGGATACTGGTTGGTAGGTCTTTTACATCCGATACATAAACGAAAAGCTTAAAACGTTCATTTGCTCTTGAATAACGCAGGTTTTGTTGGAAAGAGAAAACATCATTAATGTCATGCTCAAGAATATAGCCGATAGAGGATTGTTCCCGTCTGGACTGATTAAAAGAAGGCTCACTGAGATTCATCTTGTAGGGAATATAGCCCGCATTGGGAACAGATGTTACGGTGCCTTTTTTAGGATAGAAATTACGGAATCCCGCTTTGGGATCGTACTGATAACTGCTCAGCAACGTGAAGGTCGTATTGTCGTTTGGTATCCATGTCAGAGCTGGAGCAATGGCAATTCGCTCTTTTTTATAATCTTTGACAAATTGTTTTTGGGTGCTGACGATACCATTTAAACGATAAAGAACGGGAATGTCATCACCCAATGCCCCACCAAAATCAAAGGCTAATTCACCCAGGCTCCGGTTACCTGCTTTCATCTGGACTTTACGAATGGCCTCTGCTGTGGGCCTTTTGCTTGTCATATTAATCAAGCCGCCAGGGCTGACCTGACCATATAGCACAGATGCCGGCCCATGCACTAACTCTACACGTTCCAATAGCCAAGGATCGAGCTGATTACCATAACTCAAGCCATCAAGGAATTTAGGCGCGTAACGAAAACCACGGGTAATCACTTCGTCATTACGGTTAGAAGAGCCGCGGTAGTTAGTCACAACGCCACTTGAATAATTCAGGGCATCGGCAACGCTCGTTGCGCCTTGTGCTTCTATTTGTGCGCGATTGATGACACTGATTGACTGGGGAGTCTTGATAAGCGGAGTGAGGCTTTTGGTGCCTGCGGCACTGTCTGATTCTACAATGTTTTTTCCAGAATACCCTTCCGTCTTGCTTGTGACGATTAAGGTATCTTCGCTGTTATTGGAAGTCCCATTATTGGCTGAGGCATAGGGAGATAACAGTAAGACAGAAGTAAGCGATAAGAATAATTTATTATAGTTATAGTTTCTATTTGTTCTTTTTGCGGTTTTCAATATCTTATTCTTGCTAGGCAATACCATGGATTTCATCTCTCAATATAGATACTTTTAAAATAATTGATAAAAATCAAATTGATAATTAAGGCGACACCACTATGGCTAAGCTGAATAGTGAGGGCCTCCTGCCTCGTTACTCCTGATAATGCTCCATTAACTCTGTTAGCCAGTGATTAAGATTAATAAAATAAATTGGATAATATTGCAAACAAAAATCATTATCAATATCATTGGTGAATGATAATCGTTTTTATTTTCTAGGATCGTTGCTGGTGTGGTGTATCAAATGGATATGTCATTTGTGAGCGGATTTTTTTGAAGGGGATAAAGGGATGACATTAGTTTTTCAGCCACCAGGTACGGCAGCTCATTTATTAGCTGCGCGTCATGTTGGCAGTGAGTTGTGGTGGAAAAATATTGCTATTTTGGGAACACCCATTATAGAAATTACGAATAATCATCAAGTTAAAACAACCTTCTTTTGGCGAGATCCTAATGGGGACGAACAAAATTCACCTTTTCGCCAAGTCTACATCGATATCAATGGCATCACTGATCATCACTGTCCGCAACCTCAGAGTCTACAACGATTGCCTGAAACGGATATCTGGTATTGGTCAGTGAATCTTGAAGATAACTGGAGAGGAAGTTATCGATTTATACCCGTGACTGACGCACATTTGCCCCCTCAATTTTCAGACGAAATCAAGCAACGTAATCAACAGCAACGTGAATGGTGGATTTCACTCTTTCCATTATCTATTTCAGATCCTTTGAATCTACAGGAATGTCATCGTAATGGGCTTGGTTTGCCTTTATCGGCGATCCATATGCCCCATGCACCTGCACAGACCGCATGGTCATTAATTGATGGGAGCCGTCCACATCATACTGCGCAGCCGGATAAACGTGAGCCTTTGCTTTTGCACTGGCACAGTGATCGGCTTAACAATCAAAGGCGTGTTTGGCTTTATTCCACAGGGGAAGAAACCGCCCCCTCCCGTCCTCTTATCATTCTGCTGGATGGGTTGACTTGGGCGGAAAGAACTCCAGTTTTTCCGGTGATTGAGGTAGCAACTGAAAAACAGCAGATACCAGAGGCGGTTTGGCTGTTGATTGATGTTATTGATATGCCGCATCGAGAGCGGGAACTTCCCTGCAATCCCGATTTTTGGCAAGCGATTCAGGATGAATTGCTGCCGCTTGTCGCACAGTATGTAGCTTTTAGCGATGATCCTGCACAAACAGTGATAGCAGGACAGAGTTACGGAGGGCTGGCGGCATTGTATGCCGCGCTCCATTGGCCACAACGTTTTGGTTGTGTTCTCACACAGTCAGGATCTTTCTGGTGGCCTGATAGCAAAATTGTTCGGCAGTTTATGCCATCTTCTGACCATAAACCAGGTTGGCTGACACAGCAGGTTCTTGGGCAAAAAGTTATTCCTTCGTCGTTAAAAATTTTTCAGGAAGCGGGTTCCCGTGAAGCAGATATCCATTTTGTCAATGATCAAATGTATGCCGCGTTGCAAGGGGCGGGGCACAACGTGAATTATCGCGTGTTTAATGGTGGACACGATGTGTTGTGCTGGCGTGGTGGGTTATTTGATGGCCTTGGTTGGTTACTGGCTAAAAAATGATATGAAAAACCGATTATTGTAATCCAAGAATTGATGAGAATTAAAAATGAATTTGGAACAAAAGAATCCTTTTGATGATGACGAAGCCACTTTTTATGTACTGATAAATAATCAACAACAATATAGCCTTTGGCCGACTTTTGCCGCACAACCCGCCGGCTGGGAGCGGGTTATTGGCCCAGATTCACGGGCCGCTTGTATCGCATACATAGAAGAGCATTGGGTGGATATGCGTCCGGCTAGTCTGCGCAATTTCGATCTGCGTCAACCATCTGCGCGAACCACAGATAAATCAAACTGATAATGCTGATGGTTTAACCTGTCGATAAGAAAGGAAATTAAACGTGCTCAATGTATTGCCATGTACTGAAATTAAGTCAGTCGATTTAACGTTGCCACTTGTCGCTGCTCAGCCTGGAATTTGGGTGGCTGATCAGCTTGCCAACCGCCGTAATGTGTTCACCATTGCGCATTATATTGAAATTAATGGGAGACTGGATCGCACCCTATTTGACGCCGCTATTCGTCAGGGATTGGCTGAAGCCGATACCATTCACGCGCGATATTTTGTTAATGAAGAGGGAGAGCCTGTACAGCAAATTCCAGCCTTCTGTAATGCACAGCAAGTAATTGCTCCTGAGTGGTTTGATTTCTCTCATGGACAAAGCGAAGAGGGAGAACGTCTATCACAGGAATTAATGCGAACAGATCTGGCTGCTGAGTTACCTGCCGATGGAGAACGTCCTCTATATCGACAAGTGATCATGCAGGTTGATGCTCAACCAGAGCGCTGGTACTGGTATCAGCGTTTTCACCATCTAATGTTGGATGGCTTCAGTTTTGATGCTCTGACTCGACGCATTATTGATATCTATAATGCATTCAGAGCAGGTCGCCAGCCAACTGAAAATCCTTTCTGTTCCTTTGAATTAGTCGTCAAAGAGTACCTGAGTTGGGAGCAATCTGCTGCGAAAGCAGAGTCAGCTACGTTCTGGCAAAAGCATACCCGTGAACGAGGTGTTGCTGTTTCACTTTCTACTGAGAATATTGATAATAATAACAATGCATTACCTCTTAATTATCATTGTCATTTTCCGCTTACCCAGTTTGTTTCAGTAAGGGACGATGATTTACTGCGGCCATTCCAGCCAGCTGAAATTGTGATGGCTACACTCTGCATCTATTTCTATCGCATGAGTGGAGAAAAACATCTGTCGATTGGTTTTCCTTTTATGCGGCGTTTGGGATCACAAGCGCTTTGTGCGCTCGGCCCCGTGGTCAATCTCTTGCCGCTGCAAATAAAATTGCAAGACAGGATGTCCCTGGCAGAAGTAGCAAAGGCGTTTGTGGATGAAATGAAGCAAGTGCGTCGTTACCAGCGATATGAAGCCGAACAACTGCGTTGTGATCTGGGATTATCCGGTAGCAACAATGCGCTTTATGGGCCTGTTTTCAATTACAAAATCTATAATGAGGCATTGAAACTAGACGGAAAACCCATCAAGACGCATACACTCGCGATGGGGCCAGTGGATGATTTAGAGTTTGAATTATGTTGTTATGATGATCAGCTTCATCTGACACTGATTGCGAATCGAAATAAGTACAGTGAACAAACGCTACAGTGGCACGGTGAACGGATCAGCTATTTGTTGAATCAATTGCTTATGCAGCCGCAGCAATCCATTGCGTTCATCCCTCTGATTCCGCCACAAGAACAACAACGGCTTGATAGCTGGTCATGCGGGCCGAAAACTCAACCGCCTGTAGAGAGTGTTTCTGTACTGGATCTTTTTTTGCAACAGGTCGAACAGCAGCCTGATGCTATCGCGATACGTTGTCATAATGAACAGCTGACTTACCATCAATTGATGGTAAAAGTGATGCAACTTGCACGTTTCTTGCTATTACAGGGAATGGGGGCTGAAGATGTGGTTGCCATTGGCATTCCTCGTTCAGTGGATTCAATTATTGCTATTTTAGGCGTCTTGGCCAGCGGTGCAGCTTATATTCCCCTTGATCTCGATTATCCGCAGGAACGTTTGCAGTTAATGTGTGACGATGTTCAGCCAGCCTTGCTGATCACTCACTTGACTACATTGGGACAAATGCCCGAAACGTTTAAAGCTATCTGTCTGGATGATCCGCAGATAGCGACGCAGTGTTCCCGTTTATCCCCGTTACCCGTCACAGACGAAGAACGCCGCGAAAAACTGCGCGGGGAACACTTGGCTTACATGATCTACACTTCAGGATCTACCGGTAAGCCAAAAGGGGTGATGAGTACACATGGTGGATTGTTGAATTTATTAATCTCCCATGCAACGCATTTATTTGGGCCTGCCATTGAGAATTTTTACCGGCAATATGGCCGACGAGCGCGTGCAGGACATACTGCCTCTTTCTCCTTTGATTCCTCTTGGGAGCCACTGTTTTGTATGATCTTAGGCAGTGAACTCTATATTTTTGATGAGGAACTGAGGCGGGATGCGTGGGGCGTGGTACAGCAGATGAATCTGCTACCGATTGATATCATGGATATTACGCCTTCCTTCTTGATCCAACTTATCGATAGTGGGTTGTTGGAAAAAGGTAATCACCAACCTGCGTTTATTATGATTGGTGGTGAAGCGGCGACACCGCGGTTGTGGGAATTACTCAAACAGCAGCCGCAAATGGATATCCACAACTATTATGGCCCTTCCGAATATACGATTGATACGCTGGGAAGCAGTATTCGGCTGGCCGATCAACCGGTGATTGGACGTCCAGTTGCTAATACCGATATCTGGCTTTTAGACCGTTACTTACAACCTGTGCCAATAGGTGCAGCGGGAGAATTGTATCTCTCTGGCGCGGGTATCGCCCGTGGGTATTTGCATCGCCCAGGGATGACGGCAACACGTTTTGTCGCTAATCCATTCCGTCATGGCGAAGTAATGTATCGCAGTGGTGATCTTATGCGTTGGCGCCCTGATGGATTACTTGAATTTATTGGCCGCGTGGATCATCAGGTTAAAGTACGAGGTTTTCGCGTTGAATTAGGCGAAGTAGAAAATGCTCTGGTTGATTTGCCGGAGGTCAGTTCCGCGGTCGTGATTGCTGAACCTATCGGCGCAACATATCGGTTGGTGGGGTATTGTGCTGTACCTGATGAGCAACAACGTGCTTTACCTAATATCTCTGCTCTGCTGCTGGCGGCATTGGCAAAGAAACTGCCTGATTACATGGTTCCTTCCCTCTTGATGGTATTGGCAACCTTACCTATTTCGATCAATGGCAAAATAGACCGTCATTCATTACCTAAACCACAACAACTTCCATTGCCAGTAGGCAGAAAAGCGGAAAGTGAGCAGGAAAAATCCATTTGTGAAGCTTTCTCCAGCTTGTTAGGTGTGCAAGAAGTCAGTGCAGATGATGACTTTTTTGCGCTGGGAGGAGACAGTATTTCTGCGATGGCGCTGGGGACGCAATTGCGTCGCCTTGGTTGGCAGTTGCGTCCGCGGGATATTTTCAGTGAACGTACACCTGTGCGTATGGCATTGAAGATGACGCCTATTGCCATTGTTAAACCTGCTCCTACACGCCTTCAGGAAGGGGCGATCGATAGCCTGCCTATTTTACAGTGGTTTGCTGAGACTCATGGCATTAATACCCGTTTTGTCCACGGTGTATTTATACATGTTCCGGCAGAATTGCAGCCGCAACACTTATCACAAGCATTGGTTGCCTTAGAACAAGCGCACCCTGTACTGCGCGCATTGACTCGTGATGGTCGGCTGATTGTAGGTGAGTCTATTCCGTTATCCAAAACCGCTCATTACAGCCTATGGCAAGATTGCGAAGATATTGAAGCTTGTGCTGAGCAAGCTTTCCACGATGCCGTTATGCGTTTGGAACCTGCGAATGGTCAATTATTCCATGCTTGTTTATTACAACATAACGGTGTGTCTAAAGGATTAGTGCTTGTTATTCACCATCTGGCAACAGATGGTGTTTCGTGGCGAATAGTATTGGATGAGTTACGTCAAGGAGTAGAAGCAGCAATCGCCGGTCAGCCCGTAGTTTTGCCGGCAGAAGAGTACACGTTGTACGATTGGAATGACTATCTACGCCAAAATCTGCCACAACGTGCAGCTGAATTGCCTTTTTGGCAACAAATGTTAAATGAAAAAACGCCCCTTTTAGGGCAGCGTCCGCTGGATATACAGCGGGATCGCCAAATAACCTCCTGCAACCAGCGAACATTATTGAGTGGCGAACAAACGGCCGCATTATTAGGGAGCTTGCCAAAGCAATACCACGCGAATATTGAAGAAATTTTATTAACAATGTTGGCAATGGCTTGTTATCGTCGTTTTAACGTCAATAAGTTACGTTTCCAGTTAGAGTCTCATGGCCGTATTGAATTCGATCAAACCGGCGATTTAGCCCGGACTGTTGGCTGGTTAACCGCTGAATATCCAATAGTGGTCAATTTACCGCTGACAGGAGAACACCAACCTGCTGCGATCATGAGTTCTGATAGCGCTATTTCTGACATCGTCAGAGCGGTGAAAAGCGTTCTACGTGCAGTGCCGGATCGTGGCGTCGGTTATGGCTTGCTGCGCTACCTTGATCAAACAGGGCGGGAAATACTGGCAACGCAAGAGACACCAGAGATCTTATTTAATTATCTGGGGCGTTTTGTCGAGACAGATCACTTATGGTCACCACGACGAACTAAACATCTTTTCCAGGATGCTTTTGCGGTTTATCAAGATCCCGAAATGTCCCTAAGCCATAGCTTAGAAATCAATTTGTTTGTGGATGAGCAGGGCAACACACCACAGTTGGTGATTAATTGGCAATGGATTGATGGTATTTTTAGCCAGCAAGATATTGCGGAATTACATCGCGGTATGGCATGGGCGGCTGATTGCTTAATCCAATTCGCCAGACAGCAGCCTTTACGGGCCATGGCTACTTTAGTCGCCGCAGAAACTGGGCTATCAGATATTGAAGAAAACGATCTCACTCAGTTGACTGAGCGTTACGGTCCACTATCTGCTGTATTACCGTTACTGCCACTGCAACAAGGGTTATTATTCCATGCACAGACAGCGACCGAACAGGGAAGCTATAACTCGTTGACACGTCTTTCCCTGCTCGGGGCATTGCCTGTGGCTGAGTTACGACGGGCATTGTCAGTTTTAGTTCGGCATCATCCGCAGATAGTTGCGAAATTTGATACTGAACAATACCTCTCTCCACTGCAATTGATCCCCATTATTTCTGATGACAAGGATTATTGGACACTTGATTTCCATCAACTGCCTGAGTTGACAGCGGAAGAGGAGGAAGCTGCATTACGGGAACTGGAAAAAGCAGAACTCACGCGAAACCTCTTTCAGCAGCCAGCAGCGATGTTACATGCATTGCTGGTACGCCACGGTAAAAGCTTACGCCATACGCTATTGCTAAATGTTCATCATCTGATCGTTGATGGCTGGTCAACACCTATTCTGGTTCAAAACCTTTTGACCTTGTTGAATCAAGGAGAGCAAGCCTTGCATAAACCTGAGATACGTTATCAAGACGTAGTTCAGCAATTATTGACGCGTGAGACGGAGCCTTCTCGTCAATGTTGGCAACAGGTATTGCAAGATGTTCAACCAACGTGTTTATTCGGCGAACAACGCCGTACTGGTGAGGTTAAAGAGCTTGAGATATTACTCGCACCAGAGATGGAGCAGGCATTGACGGACTTGTGTCAGCAACGTGGTTTAACGCTCAATACTTTGATGCAAGGCATTTGGGCGCTGCTATTGAGTATACAAAGTGGCTCATCTGATGTTGTTTTCGGCTCTCCGGTATCGGGGCGGTTTGGGCAGATTGACGGGTTGGATCAGCATATCGGATTGTTCAGTAACACCTTACCCGTTCGCGTTATTTTGGATATGGAACAACCGCTATTACCTCAACTAAAACAGCTACAGGTACAGCAGATCCAATTGATTGAGCATGACAATATTGGTCTGGGCGAGATCCAGCGAATTGCAGGTACGGGTACACTTTTTGATACTTTATTGGTGGTTGAAAATTATCCTGATGTGGAACAGGACAAAGGGAATAAAGAAAATATTGCAGGCATCATCTGCCAAAGCATCAATAACCGTGGTTATACCCATTACCCTTTGACATTACTGGTATTGCCGGGTAAGCGTCTGCGTTTATTAATGGAATATCGTGAAAGCGTTAAACAGCCTGAGTATTTGGCTCAACGCATACTGTTCTTGTTCCAACAATTAATCGAACGGCCAGAAGTTGCACTGCGGGAATGGGGGTTACAATTCGCCGATGAAGCCGCACTAATTGAGGAAGTTAATCACACTTATCATGATATTCCTTCCAAAACACTTCATCAGACTGTGATTGAGCAGGCAAGCAAAACACCTGACGCTTTGGCGTTGTTGGATTGTCATCATCGTCTGACTTACCAGCAAATGCGTCTTCAAACTCGGTTATTGGTTGATCGTCTAATTGATGCGGGTGTACAGGCAGGGGACATTGTTGGGGTTGCATTATCGCGTTCAGTTCGGCTAAGTCTGGCGTTACAGGCGATTTTGGAAGCAGGGGCGACATGGTTGCCTCTTGATATCGGCTATCCTGACGAACGCTTAACCATCATGCTGGAAGATGCGCAACCTCGAGTAGTGATTACAGAAAATGAATATCAGGCACGTTTTGCCAATCAGGCACCGTTGTTGTTGCTGGATACACTGGCAGATGAAACACAACAGCCTATCCATCCAGCCGCCAATGTGACGCCTGAACAGGCTGCATACATTATTTATACCTCTGGCTCTACAGGGCGGCCAAAAGGAGTGGTGGTGAGTCACCAAGCCATTGTTAACCGTTTATTGTGGATGCAGGATGCTTATTCATTGACGACAGATGATGTGGTATTGCAGAAAACTCCCTGTAGTTTTGATGTTTCTGTATGGGAGTTTTTCTGGCCATTGATGACCGGTGCTCAGTTAATGATGGCACCACCGGAAGCGCATCGTGATCCCACACTCCTTCGGCAACTGATTGATGATTATCACGTCACGACATTGCATTTTGTGCCATCAATGCTGGCAACTTTCATTGATTCTTTCGCGTTACAAGAACAAGAAGCACCTTTCTGCCGTAGCTTGAGACGTGTTTTCTGTAGTGGAGAAGCCTTGTCCTGTGAACTGGCGCATCGCTATCAAATGCTGATTACTGCACCTTTGCATAATCTTTATGGGCCAACAGAGGCGGCGGTAGATGTGACATGGCAACCTGCGTTTGGTGAGGCCTTGCAGCGTTGCAGTAGCTCTGGTGTCCCTATCGGTCGGCCGGTATGGAATACCCAATTGCGTATTTTAGATCCTTGGTTGCGCCCTGTTCCCATTGGGGTGGCGGGTGATCTTTATCTCAGTGGGATCCAGTTAGCCACAAACTACCTGAACCGAGCTGATTTGACAGCCAGCCGTTTTGTGGCCGATCCGTTTGCATCGGGTGAGCGGATGTACCGAACGGGGGATATTGCCTGCTGGTCAGAAAACGGTGAGGTTGAATACCTTGGACGCAGTGACGATCAATTAAAAATACGTGGTCAGCGTATTGAACTGGGTGAAATTGAACAAGTTTTACTAGAACAGCCTGAAATCGCCCAGGCTGCGGTTGCTGCACGTGAGTTAGGTAAGCCAAGTCAGGCAATTGAGAATGTTGATGCGCGTCAGCTAATTGCCTGGGTGATCCCGCAATCAGATGTGACATTGGATATTCAAGCGCTGCAACAAACAATGATGAAACGATTGCCTGCTTATATGCTGCCGGTCAGCTATGTAATACAGGAAAAATTCCCACTGAGTGCTAATGGAAAATTGAATCGCAAGGCACTTCCGATGCCAGAGAAATTAACAACAGGCAGGTTACCGCAGGCGGGTTTGGAAAGTCAGCTAGCTAAGTTGTTTGCAGAGATTTTAGCGTGCGACATTGTTTGGGCTGATGATGATTTCTTTGCTTTGGGTGGGCATTCGTTGCTGGCAATGCGTTTGGCAGCCGAAATACATCGACGCCTTAATCTCCGTGTTTCAGTCGGTCATATTATGGTCGCGCGAAGTGTAGAAAAATTGAGTGCACTACTGGTAGATGAACAGAAGAAAAATTCGGCCGAAAACGGCGGAATAGGTGAAGTCTTACCGTTGAGGGAAGGAGCGGGGCCAGCACTCTTCTGTGTGCATCCAGCGTCAGGTTTTGCCTGGCAATACAGTGGGCTTTTGCGTTATCTGGAGGGAGACTGGCCGATTATCGGCTTACAATCTCCTCGTCCTCATGGTGTCATTGCTGACTGCGACAGTCTCGACGCAATGTGTACACGCCATTTGGCGACCTTACGAAATATCCAACCTCATGGGCCTTATTACTTGCTGGGTTATTCTCTGGGAGGAATGTTGGCTCAAGGAATGGCTATCCGTTTACAGCAAGAAGGCGAGGAAGTTGCTTTCTTGGGATTATTGGATGCTTATCCTCCAGAAGGTCAGGATTGGGGAGGGTTAAGCGAAGAAGAAGCCAAACAGGAAATTGCCCGTGAACAGGCAGAGTTTATGGCGGCCACAGAAGATGAGCATGATCCGCAACTGCGTAAGGAAAAGCAGACTATGTTTGAGGATATCGTGGCTAACTATCGAGATGCTGTCCGCAGTTTATTATCCGCTGTTAACCAGAAATATGATGGCGAAGCTACGTTGTTTGTGGCTACCCGAACATTGCCGCCTGAATTGGATGTCGAGGAGACATGGGCACCTTGGATTCGCCATTTACGGGTTTATCGGCAAGATTGTGAACATGCAGATATTCTTTCTCCAGATTCATTGAAACAGTGGGGGCCACTGCTCAATAACTTGTTGAAAAAACGCCGTAATTAAGCTTGCAGCAATTGATTTTATCGTATTTAACGCACCGTATGGAACATTATGGCTACTTCATCAATTTTTTTGGATTTTAGTTTACTTAAAAATAATGCCCATTTTCGCGCTATCTTTATTGCCCGTATGTTATCTGTCTTTGCATTAGGGATGCTGACGGTTGGTGTGCCTGTCCAAATGCAGTTTCTGACAGGATCTACCTTACAGGTCGGGATTGTGGTGGCACTGGATGGCGTTGGTATGTTCATCGGGTTAATCTTGGGTGGAATACTGGCTGATCGTTATGATAGACGTAAACTTATTTTGTTTGCCCGTGGCACCTGTGGTCTCGGTTTTGTCGCTCTGAGTGTTAACGCATTTCTAGACTCTCCGTCCCTGTATATGCTCTATTTTCTTTCTGTTTGGGATGGTTTTTTTGGTGCATTGGGGATGACGGCATTAATGGCAGCCATCCCCAATTTAGTCGGGCGGGAGAATCTGGCGGCGGCAGGGGCCTTGAGCATGATTACTGTTCGCATCGGTGCCATTATTTCACCGGCATTGGCAGGGATTATTATTGTTGTTGGTGGACCAGGATGGAACTTTGCCGTGGCAGCCATCGGTACATTAGCCACGTTGTTACCCCTGATGAGGCTCCCTGAAATGAAGCCTCAACCAAGTAAGCAGGAGCATCCAATCAGTGCATTGATAAGCGGAGTGAAATTTGTTTGTCAGCATAAAATTGTGGGCAGTGTCATATTGGTAGGGATGATGATCAGTATCGCGGGAGCCGTGCGTATCCTGTTTCCTGCCTTATCTCAGGAAGTTTACCACCAAGGGCCGTCAGCAACGGGGTTGATGTATTCCGCTGTTCCCTTGGGAGCCATGCTCGGCGCCTTTACCAGCGGCTGGATAGGACGCAGTACCCGACCTGGTGTTCTGCTTGTTATATGTGCCCTGTGTTCCTTTATCACGTTATCCCTGCTAGGGATCGTGACCAATATCATTCTGGCATTACTTGTGTTGGTTTGTTATGGATATTTGAATGCATTTGCATCCTTACTGCAATTTACCCTTGTTCAGAGTCATACACCGGATCATTTACTGGGGCGAGTGAACAGTTTTGTCACTGCTCAAGATGTTACCGGCGATTCTTTGGGAGCATTGGGATTAGGTTTTATGGGCCGTTTGTTATCTCCGGTAATCACTGTTTTTTCGTTTGGAACTTTTGCTGCAATTACCTGCTTGTTGCTTGCAGCAGTAGTAAAACCTTTACGTCATTCTACCCTGCGTGACAGAGAAACAAGCACCTTAGAACAAAGGCTGCAGCAAGATGATAATTAATTGAAACCAGGGTTATACCAATCGCCTTTCAAGATGCGTCTTATATCTCCCCGCAATGCGGGGAGATATAAACAATTACATTGAGTTGCAATTTACGACACGATATGAAACCTGATTTCTCCCCGCTAAGCGGGGAGAAATCACACGCATCTTGAAGTTAGATTGGTATAACGGAAATGCAGAACTATTTCAATGTATCAAAATAACACCATAACAAAGAAGGTTATGGTTAGGTTAAAGTTTATTAATATAAAGGTTAATTAAATATGGCATTTTATGATGAGTGTTGGTGGTATAAATCGTGTAGGTAATAGCTTTGATTAAACCTGCTTTCTTTTGATAACAATCTAAAAATCAGCACGCCTTTTTTAGTCTTTCCCTGCTTTTTAGACAACTATCACTTTGATGGTTTCAAGCTGCCTACACAATAAAAAACAGAAGAGCTGGCATCTTTGCAAATCAACAATGGATGGTGACTAAAATGAATAAAAGCGACAGAAGACCTTGGAACACGCTGACTTCCACACGTTTATCAGTCAAAACCCAACCACGAGTGCTTTATCACGCTATAGCTTGCTGTTTGGCTGCGGCCAGCGCAGGCGCCTATGCCGAAAATTATGTTGAAAAAGGACGGATTGGCGATCCTGCCAGTTGGCGTTCCAGTGAGTTTTCCGGCCAATGGGGGCTTGGTGCGATTCACGCTGATGAAGCCTATGCCAGAGGCTATACCGGTAAAGGGATTAAATTAGGCATATTTGATCAGGCAGTTTATGCCAAGCATCCTGAGTTTATGGGAAAAGATAAAGTCATCAACTTAAAGACTTCTGGGATACGTGAATATACTGATCCCTATATTCCGGTGAAGAAAGGTGATTCATTTACTTATGATGGCACGCCGTCCGTGGATAGGTACGGGAGGCTAGGAACACATGGTGTCCATGTGGCTGGCATAGCGGCGGCTAACCGAGATGGCAGAGAGATGCATGGCGTGGCCTATAACGCCCAAATACTCACTGCGGATAACGGTGATCCTGGCCCTGAAGATGGCATTATCTTGGGCAATGATGGTGGTGTTTACCTGGCGGGTTGGAATGCACTGAGAGACAGCGGCGCTCGTATCATTAACAATAGCTGGGGGATTGGTATTGATCGGGAGCTTGAGAGGGGTGGGAAAGATCCAAACGCAGCCCATTTTACCCTGGCTGAAGCTCAGATGCAGTTTGATGAAATCAAACCGATTTTGGGTACAAAACCTGGTGGGGCATATCAGGGGGCAATTGATGCTGCCCGTAGCGGCATTGTGACAATTTTTGCTGCTGGCAACAGTAATAACTACAGTAATCCAGATGCTATTGCGGGCTTGGCTTGGTTTGTGCCTGAGATTGCACCAAACTGGTTGACCGTCGCGAGCTTGCAACAAAATCCAAATAGTTCCAATAGCGTGCCTTATACCATCAGCGATTTTTCCTCCCGCTGTGGCTATACTGCCAGTTTTTGTGTCAGCGCACCGGGTAGTTGGATATATAGCTCAGTTATTAAGGGAACAGGGATAGACAATATTACCACGGGCTATGACAGCTATAGAGGGACCTCAATGGCCGCGCCACATGCTGGTGGTAGTATTGCGGTATTGATGGAACGTTTCCCCTATATGACCGGCGATCAAGTCGCTTCTGTGCTTCGTACGACGGCTACTGATCTAGGGGAAAAGGGCATTGACGAGCTTTACGGCTGGGGATTGATCAACCTCGGTAAAGCAATAAATGGTCCTGGCATGTTCTATACCGCAGAAGATATTCCTGAAAAATTCCGCATTCCAGATCCTGACGGAGTCGCTTACGGTAAGGGACAGTTTATTGCTGATATTCCGGGTGTTGGTGCCGTGCTCGATAAGGGTAAACCGACTGAACGCGTCTGTGATGCTGGTCAGTGCGCCCAGGATCAATGGAGCAATGATATCAGTGGTCATGGTGGATTAACCAAACAAGGCAGAGGTGCACTGACTCTCAGTGGTCAGAATACCTATTCTGGCCCAACACTGGTCAAACAGGGATTACTGGACGTTAGCGGTAGTGTCTCTTCCAGCGTTGCAGTAATGGAAAGTGGCACACTTGGTGGGAATGGTACGGTGGGAGCGCTCAATGTGCAGCGTGGCGGTACGGTAGCACCAGGTAACTCTATAGGGACGCTTAAGGTTGCTAAAAAAATTACCTTTGAACCTGGTTCTTATTACGCTGTTGAAATCGCTTCCGATGGGCGCAGTGACAAAATTCAGGTTGAAGAAAGTGCACAGCTCAATGGCGGAAAGGTTAGTGTTTCCCTTGAGAATACGGCCAACTTACTTTCGTTTGAAGATGTGCGAAGCCTGAGTGGTCAGCAATATACTATTCTTAGTGCGAAGCAGAATATCAATGGTCGCTTTGATGGTGTTGTCCCGATTTATCTCTTCCTTGGCACTGGATTGTCTTATCAACCTGGTGAAATCAATCTCCATGTTGGACGTAATGAGACGGCTTTTGTCGATTTTGCTAAGACACAAAATGAACGTGCAGTGGCTGCTGCCGCGGATACACTTGGGATGGGGAATCCGGTTTACGAAAGTATCTTAACCAGTCGTTCTGCGGAGCAAGCCCGCTCTGCGTTCCGTCAGCTTGATGGGCAAATTCACGCTGATATCGCGTCTCAGTTGGTTAATGACAGCCGTTATTTACGTGATACCTTGAATTCTCGTTTGAGTCAGGCTGAAGGCCGTTCATCTTCGCCCGATATTCATGGAGACAATAACGGTGCGTGGGTTCGGCTGCTTGGTGCATGGAGCCACGCTTCTGGAACAGCGAATGCGACGGGCTATCAGGCTTCAAACTATGGTTTATTCCTTGGTGCGGATGCGCTTATTGATGAATATAGCCGTTTTGGTATCGCAACGGGTTACACCCGTACTTCCCTTGATGGCGCTAACAATGCGACTGCTGACAGTAATAACTATCACCTTGCTCTTTATGGTGACCGCCAATTTGGTGACTTTGTGTTGCGCGCCAATAGCGGGTTCACGTGGCACCGTATTGATACCAAACGCTTTATCAGTTATGGCAGTCAGCGTGATAGTGAGAATGCCAAGTACAGTGGGCGAACAACACAATTATCCGCTGAACTTGCTTACCTTCTGCCGACAGGGGTTGTGAATTTGGAGCCGTTCATTAACCTGGCTTACGTCAATTTCCGCAATGAAGGTATTAACGAAGATGGGGTTGCTGCTGCACTTCACGGTAACAGCCAACATACTGAAGCAACGCTCTCTACATTGGGATTGCGTGCCAATCATAGCTGGCAGGCTGCATGGGGTTCTGCAATTACCCTAAATGGAGAATTAGGCTGGCAGCATCAATACGGTGAGCGTGAACGAGCAACCGGTTTAGCGTTCCGTGACAGCAACACAACCTTTGTGACTCGCAGTGTACCTGCTTCTCGTGATGGCATGGTGCTGAAAGCGAATGCGGAGGTGAGTGCAAGTAATAACGTTTCATTCACTCTTGGCTATAGTGGGTTGCTCTCCAGCCGTCATCAGGACAATAGTATGAATATCGGTTTTAGATGGCAATTCTGATGACAGCTGGAATGTATACGCATTAAACTTCAAGTTGCAATTTACGATACGAAACCTGATTTCTCCCCGCGAAGCGGGGAGAAATCACACGTATTTTGAAGTTAGATTGGTATAGGTATTGGTGCAAAAAGATCCCCCCAAAATAGGGTTGTTGTTTTCAAAAGGCAGCACACGGCCTGTCAGCTCGATTGCTGAAGTTGTGTGGCTGGCGATTCAAGCGGCTTCTAAAAAATGGCCGAGCTAAGATTAGCGTCTTGCGATAGGGCGTTAAATATGCTCAACGAACTCTTATCTGCTATTGCTTCAGGTTATAACGAAGATAATATCTTTGATGTTGCCACTATCATTCTGTATCTTGCGAATATCAGTGAATATGATGCTTATCACTGACTGTTAAATCAGAATCCAGTTTCGCCAATGGAAATTCAAGAGGTTGTGATAGTTACTATTACATTTGCAATTATTTTTACAACAATAAGTTAACAATTATTATGACATACCGTTTATCATCTAAAGATATTTGGGCATTGGGCTTGATGACCTTTGCCCTATTCGTCGGGACAGGAAATATCATCCTGCCAATGGTTGACCTGCAGGCGGGTGAGCATGTTTGGGGTGCTGTTGCTGGTTTTTTGCATACAGCTATGGAGCCAGATACATATGCTAACACTGTATTTATTCGGGGGTTAGCATGAGTCAACAATGGACATCCCGTCTGGGGCACATATTAGCAGCAACCGGATCTGCGGTTGGCATTGGTGCCATCTGGAAATTCTCGTATGTTTCAGCAACAAATGGTGGCGGAGCATTTCTGGTTGTATTTTTATTGTTTAGCTTTGTTATTGGATTAGCCGTTCTGTTAGCTGAAAACATGCTGGGAAGCAGTACGGGTGAAGTGGCCGTTAATGCGTTTAAAAAATTACTTGGTAAACATTGGGGATGGGTTGGCCTTATCGGTGTATTCAGTTCATGGTGTATCTATAGCTTTTACAGTGTTGTCGGTGGTTGGACCATAGGCTACACGGTGATGGCAAGTACAGGAAAATTGAACATTACAGAAGTCTCTCAACTGACATCTATTTTCACCAATTTCATCAGCAATCCATGGTGGCCGATAATCGCGCATCTGGCATTTTCAGGGTTAACCTGCTTCGTGGTATTATCTGGCGTGCAAAAAGGTTTAGAAAAATCAGTTAAGGTCATGATGCCACTGTTATTCTTGATCATGATAGTGTTAATTATTGTTGGCATCCGTTTACCAGGCTCATCAGAAGGTCTAAAACTATTCTTATATCCAGACTTCAATAGCTTGACCGGAAAAGGTGTTTTAGATGCATTGGGATTGGCATTTTTTTCGTTGTCTATTGGGTTAGGTATCCACATTACGTACAGCTCTTATTTGCCTAATAACAAAGGCATCGGTAAATCGAGTATCTGGGTTGTCAGCCTCTCCTGCCTGGTTTGCGTATTGGCTGGCCTGATGATTTTTCCGGCTTTAGCAGCTGCTGGCTTAAAACCCAATGCAGGGCCTGGCTTAACGTTTATGACAATGCCGATTTATTTTGCCAGCCTTCCGGGTGGCTCAATCTTGGCAGTGACTTTCTTTTTATTGTTATTAATGGCGGCACTGACCTCAGCAATTTCATTACTTGAGCACATTGTTGCCTATTGTCAATCGCGCTTTAAATGGTCACGACGTAAAGCAAGTTTAAGAGTGACGGCATCGATTATGTTAATGGGTATCCCTGTTTCCTTATCTTTTGGACCTCTAAGTGATATTACATTAGGTGGAAAAACCATCTTCGACATGCTGGACTTTATTACTTCCAATGTTCTCATGCCATTATTTGGAATTATTATTTGCCTCGTATTTGGCTGGTCAAGTAAGGTCAATGCATTAATACCGGATAATATGTCATTGCGGAAACGTCAGTGTTTGCGGTTTATATGGCGATATGTCGGACCTTTATGTATCGGGGTAATTTTGGTACACGGACTGATTTGATTATATTAAGTATCATATTCATTTATTTGATAGATACGCATTACCTTTCAAGTTGCTCATTATAAGACAACATAACTCATTGTTTCTCCCCGCCACGCGGGGAGAAACAATATCCATTTTGAAGTGAGTTGGGTAGCGAATGATGCTGCTATATTGTAACATTGTTACAATTTAGGTAAAAATTTAAACGGGCGAGTTTATCTACCAAAACCGCCCGTTAGTTATCGTCAAAATGCCTCGAATCAATTTTAATCCCTTAACGCACTCAAATGTTTGATGGGAAATTTCATATGGAGTTTATACGTATTAAACTACAACACCATATGAAACGTGATTTCTCCCCCGCGAATCGGGGAGAAATCACACGCATCTTGAAGTTAGGTTGGTATAGATTTATATAATGAATGTCTGACTAATCAAGATAATAATAACTAATTAGCCAAGTTAAATTAATTACCTTGCTATCACAATCTTACCATTAATAATGGATAAATAAGGGCTATAAGTTGCAGTATCACCGGTGATTTTATTGTCTAACAATATAGGTGAGCGACCGAAAGCTCCTTCTTCAAGACGGAATAAACGACCATCTTTATAGCTGACTAATTTAAAATTTTTCCATTCAGGTTTTATTCTTACAGTGTAATCACCGCTATTAAGCATTTCTTCAAAATCCATTGAATCAAAGAACATTCTTGGATTGCTACTATTATCTGCAATAGCCCATTCTTCCCAGGCAGGTTTACTCATGCGCCATATTTTATCCAAATCCTTTTGAACAAATGAGAGAATTATTTCCTGATAAAAAGATTTTATAATTGGCAAATCTTTTTCTGTCACTGGTTGAGCTTTTGTCCACATCCACTCTGGCAAGCCATTAATCGAATAGATTTTCTTGGCAGAAAATAAACCTTTTTCTAATGGGAGTGAGGACATACCAGTAAAATCAAAGCCCGCCTTCTCATTAGATATATTCTTGAGTGATTCTTCAGTGACTGGATTGCCATCTTTATCAACGACTAATTTAATGCGACTAATAACGTCATCATTTTCCCCATAAGCTGACACTTTTTTTAATGTTGCTTCACATCGAGATTCAGGCATAAGTTCTTCTTCAAAAGATCGACTGCCAAATAGTAACTCTATAGTATTAGATCCATTTTCTAAAAAAGCGGTTGAATTTATGCCGCTGGATTGAATTCCATAGGGAGCATCTGAATTTTCCATGGCAATCATACCATTAATACGTACCACACAGAGGCTTTGGTTTGTATTGAATGAAAGTAAATATTTATATTCCATATCTGTTTTTCCTAGTACAGATGTGCTGAATAACACGTTAGAAAAAAAATACTACCCCAAAGAAATCCGATAGGACGATTTATCTTTAGAAAGTGGTTTTTGAAATACCCATTCATTTCCTACTCCTTTTTTTCTTTCTATATTTGTAGTTGATTTAAATTCGCCATTACGAGACTTTTTCTTTCCCACACCAAAAGCAAAACTCAAATCTACCATTGCCTTAATTCCGTCATGATAAAACACCAAATCCAGGCTCTTGGGTTTTGATTCTAGCGCTGCCAGTAATTTTGCTTCTGCCTTAGCCGTCGCATCGACATAACCATAGATAGCATAGTAGCTTACTCCACCGCGAATATTAGTTTCAGCTTTAATACCGAATCCAGTTTCTAATACACTATCTTTTTTGAAAGACCAGTCTCCTTTTTTATCTGATTCCCAGCCAAATTTAACATTCAACTCTCCGGTTAAGATGAGATCCAATTGTGCACCTATATATGCTCCATTCTCACCTTTTTTGACTTTTTCTTCGTGGAGTTGTCCTGCTTCACGAAGTGAGGAAAGTACTCTTTCAACCTTAAAATAAGCCGCTACTATTTGAAGGACATCAACGCGTAGTTCCAGGCCAATTAAAGGAGCTGCCACTATTTCCGCTCCAAATTTGGAATATAGTTGAAAGTTATTATCGTGAGAAAGTTCATGTTCACCATGAATCTTAATCGAAGGGTAGATAAGATCCATTTTTAATATTTTGAACTTATCACTATCATGCCCGACTGACAAAACATTCGTTATTTTGCCAACGCCTTGTACAAATGATTCTATTGGCTTTATCTCATTTTTATTCTTCTTAAATTCTTTTTGTAGAGTCTGTGTCCACGTACGACTGGCTGACCCCTTTTGAAGTTTAATTGTTCCTTCTACAGTTAATGCATTTGTTACTTGATAGCGCGTCGTGTTTTGAGTCCAGCCACGATGCCTTCTATGCCCTAATCCTTGTTCTCTGTTAACCTGAGTTTGTTGTCTTCTCCTTTGTTGATCAGTGAATTCTTCAATATCTTTTTTAGCTTTAAAAATTAGATCGATTTCCTGTTTTTCTTTAGTCACTAAATAAATATTGGAATTAAGAACCGTTTTCTCGCCCAATACCATGAATAGCATTTTTTCTATGCCAGAATATTCCTTCTTTACTAATGGTTTTCCTGAGCATTCATCGACTCTGATAGCATAATGCTGTTTTTTGATATTGGTATGAAAATCTTTTTTTAGAAAACGTGCTAGAACTGAGAATGGTCCTTGTTCAATCTCTAAGAAGTCTTGATTTGATTTGTGGTAAATTAGTTTTCCTTTATAAGGCTTTTTAGGCGAAAATTGCGCAATGGAGTGGTGTTTTTCATCAAATAAATTGCCAATTGGGCAATCTGGGTTATGTGAAATACAGCCTTTACTGATTGAACTTAATTCAACTGATACCTTCGGTTTTTCTTCCTTCGGTAATTCATTTACATATTCAAAGGTTGTTAGTGGCGCATCAAGTACATAGAAAAAATGTTGTGGAAACCAAGACTGTTTATAACTGATAGTCTTATCGCCTAATTTGATATCAATTTTGTGGGTACAATCATCCGGGTTGTCACAACCACATACTGCCGAACCTGCCTTTGTTGACGTCATTTTTTATCTCCTTATCCAATAGTGACGCTGCCACCACCAATCACGACACCGCCACAATCAACCGCATCCCCCGTTCTGGCGGCCGGTTTTCCTTCAATAAACACGGAACCGGAACCCCCAGCAATTGCCCGTGAGTGTGACGAATGAGAAGCTAATGCATCTCCCTGTCGGGCAAGATAAGCCCCATCAACTTTCACTGTCCTGGCTCCGGTAATAACGGGAGTGGCTGAACAATCACCGTGCTCTGTGCCGATATCGCCAATTTTAACTGCATTACCCATCTTGTTTTTCCCCTGTTGATTAAAGAGGTACTTGGCCCAACTCTTGAATTAATAGACTTTCCGCCCGCATATGCCCCGGCTGACTGTATTCGGTTAATTGGGCATATATAGCTGCTGGCAGGTCATCGATGGTTAAATAATGTCGGGTGATAAAGAGCTGGAGTAATCCACGGACATTGCGATCATCCGTGATGCCGTTTTGACTGAACCAGTCAAAAAATTGCCGGGCGCATTCCTTCGTATCGATATGTGGAATAAAATCAAAAGGCGCTTTATCCAGCCATTCAGGGATCAATCCGGCTAATTTTTCGATATAACGCGCTGTGAAAATAGCCTGTATCTTTTCCAACTGAATGTCTGTGATAGCTAACATTTTGCGCTTGCTGGTTGCGCCAATCGGAAAAGGCGCCCTGATTTTGGCAAAGTTATCGGTGCGCTCTTCTTCAAGATAAAGTGTCGTGATCCGCGTGATTGGCCCCAAAAAGCAATGCAGTTCCCAGTCACTCAGGACACCGATAAAATCCCAGATATTGCGCGGATCATAAAAGCGGAAAAAGACCGGTTTTTCCTGTTGGGGAAGCAGCACTTGCAGGTATTTGCGTAAATGCTGGCGCACGGTTTTCATATCCGCGTCGCTGTGGACGAAAATCCCCCACGGGGTTTGACGACACTCCAACCAGATTTTGACCTCCTCAGTGACCTGTACCAGATAAGGGGCGATTTCAACCAGTTCAGGCTGGAGTGGCTCGCCATAAAGACAGGCGGAAGGGGGATCATAACGTTCCAGCATCAAAAACAGATCGTGTTCTGCCGCACCATCAATAATGGCGTAGAGTTTTTCCTGACTCATTCCTGCTTCTCCTTTTCTTTCATGGGACAATGGGCGACAAACATTGAACCTTCGCTTGCTGCGGCCAGCAGGATGGCAGGATTAGCAGGTGCCAGTAAATCGCCGGGGCTACCGCCAGAGTTCAGGTTAATAGCCGCGCCTTTGATATCAATACCGCCTGCATGAAGCACAATAAAGTTCCCGCCGACATTTAATGTGATTTTGCTGCCACTTTGCAAAGTGAGATCGCCCTGCGCATCCATACTGACAACCCCCTGAATTTTTTCCGCCAGATCGCCTTTGAGCTGTAACGAACGGTCACCGTCAATCTGCTCAATATAGTTACCCGTAGTTTTATGATCCTGTTGACCTTCTACGGTCACCTTGCGGTTATTGGCTATCACCAGTTCATCGTCATGACCAATACTGGTTGTGCGGTCATAGTTAATGCGTTCTCCGCGTGAATTGCGCACCTGAATGGCGAGGTTTTTCTGAGCGTGAATAAAGACCTCTTCGCGATCTTTTTCATCCTCAAAGCGCAATTCATTAAACCCTTCGCCTTTGTGGGTTTTCGAACGGATCGACATCTGGGTTTTCGCCATCGGCAAACGGTTTGGTGGAATGTTGTTGGCATGATAAGCCCGACCGACAATAATTGGCTGATCAGGATCACCATGAATAAAATCCACTAAAACCTCATGACCAATACGAGGAATGGCAATCACTCCCATGAGTTGACCGGCCCATGCCTGACTGACACGCACCCAGCAGGAGCTCTGATCGTTAAATGCACCGTATCTGTCCCAGTCAAACTGGATCCGTACACGTCCGTGCTCATCACAAAATATTTCTTCGCCTTCTGGCCCGACGACCGTGGCAATATGCGGGCCTTCCATTTTGGGTTTGGGGTAGGGCGAAGGGCGATAAGAATTTTTCCGGGTGGTGAAAGTAAATTGATTAGATAACCATGTACCGCTATCACCGGAATGGGTTTCATCTGCTTGTGGCTGACGGCCGGAATGGGTAATTTGAATGAGCTGCCATTGATCATTGAAAGCCTCTTTGGGGTGATCCGTCACGTCAACCAATTGCCCCGGCCACATAGCAAAACAGTCACCGCGCCCGTAACCAAGTTGCGTATCCCGGCGCAGGTATTCCAGACGATACTGACTTGCCCGTTGCCCCAGGTCATCATCTTTATAGCGGCTGGGAAAATCGTAATAGTGGTAGCTGTTCAGTATGCGCTGATTTGAAAGATTACGCCCTTCATACCAGAATTCCCGATTCCAGCGTGGGTTCTTAAACGTTCTATCTTTAGTGGTGATATTGGCGACGCCAACCTGTTCTGACCAGCTAAGTTGCTGGATACAGGTTGTTGCGCCAGTCACATCGGCTTCCGGGCGGTAAGGAACCGTGATGACCTGATTAAGAGACAGACAGGAATCGTGAAACATGATGCGCTGTTCGTGCTGAACCTGATCGAAAATAAAATAGTAAAAAATACCTTCATCGGCCAGTAAGCGCTGGATAAAAGCGAGATCGCTTTCATCGTACTGAACACAAAATTCCCGTGGCGGATGTTTATAACCCAATGCGAAGAAATAGTTTCGTATACCATTTTCCCTGAGCAGTGTTTCCACAATATCCATAACGGACTGATTTTGGAAAATCCGGCTATTCACCCGTAATGAGGCGCGCCATAAAGGAGACTGAATAGTGATATGGTAATGGCTGGTATGACGTCCGCTAGAAAGCTGCGAAAACTGCGTGACCATCCCCGTTATTTGCCGTTCAACCTGGCCGTTGCGATGCACGGCAAAAGCCGCATTTCTGTCGAGGACATCGGCAAAATTAATTTCAGGCGTTTTACAGGTTAGTGTGGCTTCTAGCCGAAAGGGAGTTGATAGCGCTTCATTCAGAGAAAAATCGACAACAGCGAAAGTTTGTTCAGGTAAATTTTCCGTAATCAATGTGAATAGCAAACCTGAGCGATCACGTAATTGATTGATTTTATCCATTACCCTGCTCATTTGTACTCTCCATAATATTTTGGTGTATCAATCCTTAGTTAATATTGGTGAAAATAATTTAGTAATAAAATTACTATTGCATATTTTGGGTACATTACGGAGCAGAATATAATAGAACTATTTATAAATACAACCGCGGATAAAAATACATCAGGAAAATTGTGATTGATATCTACTGTTAAATAAAATCAATTAATTGCGTCATTTAAATTTCACGGATTACAACGGATTAAAATCACATTAATGTGTTATGCTTGTTTTCTCTGTGTTATTGGGCTAATACATTTTCAGGTTTAGCTAATTTGGCAACGTGTCTGACGACGAAATACTGGAATAATGCGTAGGTTGCCCCCATTGACGCGAGGAACGTACCGATCTGAAACGAACTGAGTTTGTGGACTATTATTTTTCATGATAATTTATTGATAATAAAATGAATTAATGTAATGCCATCAGTTAAAATCAACCATGTGACAACCCCATAAATAAGTTGATAAAAATCCATAGCAAATAAAAATATAACTATTGCACTTTTTACGTTGTATTAACTAATGTTGTAATACCCTCCATTTTACTCAAAGAAAGTGGGGTGGAATATATCTGACGAAATCACTCCCATAGAAAGAAAATAAATTAACAAAATAAATAATATAGAGGAAAATTTATTTTTCGTGTAAATTTAATCAATTGATATATACGCATTAAACTTCAATAGTGACGCAATCGTAGAAAAAGCGAAACAACAAGACATGCAAGTTCAGATCCCCAGTCGGAAAAATCGAAAGGTTGTCAGAGAATACGACCGTGAACTTTACCGACTCTGTCATTTGATTAAAAATGTTTTTCTTCATCTTAAACGCTGGCGTGGTATAGCGACGCGCTATGCCAAAAATAGCGCGTCTTTTCTTATGGCTTTAGCCAGTTTAAGATGCGTTAGCTTCTTAAACATAAAACCACCCGCTATGCGGGTGGAGTTCAAGGGTTATACCAAGAAAAACACCTTTCCGTTACGATATAGATGTTCAAGCTAATATCCGTAACTTAAATAAGGAAAGGTGTTTATGGGAATTAAAGCACAAAGCTCAGCGCATACAAAGTGGCTGTGTAAATACCATATCGTCTTTTCGCCGAAATATAGACGAAAAGTCATCTTCAATAGTATCCGTTCAAGTATAGGTGAGATTCTACGAAACCTTTGTAAGTACAAAGGAGTCGAAATAATCGAAGGGCATTTAATGCCAGATCATGTTCATATGCTGGTGAGTATCCCCCCGAAAATAAGTGTTTCCAGTTTTATGGGGTACTTAAAAGGTAAAAGCTCGTTGATGATATTTGATAAACATGCCAATTTAAAATACAAATTTGGCAAGCGGAAGTTTTGGTCGGAAGGATACTAGGTCAGCACAGTGGGGCTGAATGAAGCCACAATCCGTAACTATATCAGAGAGCAAGAAAAGTCAGATTTACTTCAAGATAAATTAAGTACACGAGAGTATAACGACCCCTTCAAGGGGTAAGCCAAAGAAGCAAAGACACTTAGCTTGAACGAAGAGAAAGCCGCGTCATTTAGGCGCAGTCGGTAACATGCCCTTATAGGGCTAGAGCAAACCACCCGCTATGCGGGTGGTTATGATTGCTGCAGTACAAATTTGTTGCCTTGTTCTTTGGCTGAAAATCTCATGACGATAATATCTAAAGAGTTCTGTCTCTTTTTTTCTATTCACTGTTAACTTTTTGCGCAAAAAACAATCAGCGCCTTTCCGTTTTTACTCACTTCCTTAATGCGACAGAACTTTTTTATTTCTCTAGGAAAACATCACCTGCTTGTCGCCTTGGTAACGCCATGACGAGCTCAAGAATGGCTATCGCGGCGAGCGTAGTGATAAATAGGGATTTCCCTGCTTCAACTAATATCCAACCGCCTATCATTGGAAATCCAAATATCCCTATAAAGTAGGAAACAACGAACCAAGTAAGAGCTGCATGGCGATTCTCAAGGGAAGATTCGTTTATAGCCCAAGTTTGGATAACAGGATATACCAATCCATACCCCAAACCTGTTAAAATAGCTGCTGCAATCTGAAAGGTTGAATGAATAGGTATACCTAACAAAGATAAAATGCCCAGAATTAAAAATGACATAAGTGTGATGACAAGTGGAATACGAGGCACAGTTGATAAATAGTGGGCCAACAGAAGCCGTGATATAACCACAGTTATCACATGAACAGCAAAAAATGTACTGGCACTTGAGTTTGTTCCTTCCACTATTGAACTCTGAAATGACATTATACCAGAGAACACGCAGCCTCCTAACCCTACCATAATAATCGGACGGATTGCACTCGTAACCGCAATCTTCGATATATTCTTTATCCAAGGTCTTAATGATAATTCCCGTTGATTCTGCGGCTCTCTAAACCCAAATGTCATTAAAAATAGCGATGCAACAATAGCTACAATACCAACAAGAAGAAATGCTGTTAGGATAGGTATTTTTACTTGTTCAACAATGATGGAGAGTACAATTGGGCTACCACAAATTCCTGCCATCTGGAAAGCACTAAAACGCGTAAACCAGTATCCTCTATCTGCATCAGAAATACGTTCAGACAACGCCATTGGTCCACTAATATAGAATATACCCCAACCAAGACCAATCAAAAAAGCTCCTATACGTGGCATGTAACTCAGATCACTACCGGAACTACTGAGAAGAAAATAACCACACGACACTGATAAAGCCGCTAAGGCTGCGAAACGCGATGCTTCCAGCCTCCCAGCAAACCATCCAACCAAAGGAACACCAATCAACGTGCCGATTAAAGCCACACTCAATGTTATTCCTGTGTCAATATCACTCCCTCCTTGTGACCGGAAATATTCAGAAATTAAGAAAGTAGCTCCATACCCACCTGCAGTAAATGTGGTGCCGAAGAGGAGAAAAAGTGCTGACGTTGTTCGCATGAATCAAATCCTATCACCAATATCATTAAGTATTGAATGCCTTTGGAACCATAGATCTCAGTTTACTTATCGCTTCTTTCAAATGGAGGCAAACATAGCGTATTTCGTCTTCATTGTTAAATCTACCCAAACCGAAACGGACACTGGATTGAGCTTGCTCATTACTGAGGCCTATTGCTTTTAGAACATGCGATGGAGCCCTATTAGCAGATGTACATGCAGATCCGGAAGACAATGCAATATTAGAAAGCTCAAGCAAAAGTGAGTCTGCATCTATTCCCTCAAATGATACATTCAGTAACCCCGGAAGACATTCGGTTAGATGACTGTTTATCCGAATACCATCCATATTTTCGATAATATATTGTCGCAGTAAATTCCTTAAATGACGTAATCTTTGTGACTCATCAGGTAAGCTTTGAACAGAAAGCTCAACTGCGCGGCCAAATCCCACTATTCCTGGCACATTTAGAGTACCAGAGCGCAGACCCCGTTCATGTCCACCACCAACTATGAGGGGAGATAAAGCAATATTCTTATCGTGTGAGTTGATATAAAGTGCACCAATACCTTTGGGACCATATATTTTATGTGCAGAAAATGAGGCCAGGCTAATATTCATACGTTGTACATCAAACTCTATTTTTCCAAGCGCTTGTGTAGCATCGGTATGAAAAAATATATCGTGCTCTTTACAGATGGCACCTATTTCCTCAATTTTTTGTAATGAACCAATTTCATTATTTGCCGACATAATAGAAACAAGATAAGTATCATCTCTCAATGCGTTATATATTGAAGCAGGGGAGACAACACCGTCACTTTGTGGTTGTACATAGGTTACGTCTATTCCCATTGATTCAAGTTTGGCGCAACAGTCAAGAACGGCCTTGTGCTCAATCATGGATGTGATGATATGCCCTTTTTTATTTTTGTGCTGAAGAGTTGTGATGGCAAGATTAATCGACTCGGTTGAGCCAGATGTAAATATAATATCCGATGGTCTTACCGCATTGATTGATGAGGAAATTAATTTCCTTGCATGATCAACAGCCTCTCTAGCTTTCCAGCCAAAAGTGTGGCTGATACTAGATGCATTGCCATACTCATGGGTAAGATAAGGCATCATAGATTGAAGCACCTCAGGATCTAATGCGGTTGTAGCATTATTATCTAAATATATTAATTTTTTTAATGTTTTCATGATGTCTTACATTTGTAATGTAAAAATGGAATTATCTTCTTATATTTTTAAAATAATTAGGCAATTGTTATATCACCTTGGCTTACATCACCAGTTTCGCTAACGAGATTAAGACGAATAGCACTGGAAACACCTAACATATGGCTAAGTTGAAGCCCGCGAACATATGCTAGTGCTCTAGACCACACACAATCTTCAAAAAACACTTCCAGGAGTGTATCTGTATTACCACCTGCTGCTTTCTCAAAATATTCTTTTGTAATAGCTGCACAAGTGAGTTTTTCAGTTGGCTCTTCATAAGAAACATCAGACATTGATGGTTTGGAATCTGAGGTACTTTTGGAAACCATTCGTTGCTTGAGTTTTTCGGGTATTTCCTCGGAGGCAAGAATGTGAACTAAGTGCTGTCTCGCTGAATCTTCGTGAATAACTCGTATTTCACTCAGTGGTATTTGATATTTTTCAGCTACAGGTAAAAAAACATTTACAATCGAGGCGTGGAGTTGGCTCAAACGAGGATTTCTTTTTTGAGAATTGGAGAGATTATCCGTCAAGAATTGTAGACGAAATATTCCACGGTGATCGAAGGCTATAGATATTCTTGGTAATTGGCCACATTTATCTTGGATTTTTTTAGCTAATAGAAGAGCTGCTTCAAAGGCTTTCAGTTGTGCTTCGACAACTATTTTATCCTTTTGATCAAGATAAACACGTGAATTACCAGCGAGTATACTGATATTAGTTTCTTGTATATTTGTATTCATTAACTATTCGTCCATCATATGTAATTATTAATCCACGCAGGTGAAGATAGCATATGAAAAATTCATCAAGCAATTTATTAACTAAAAAAGTATAAGCTAGATCAAAATATTTTAAGTTAGAATTAGAGTATATGTCAAAATCCATTTTTTTGTTTTTTAAATAGTAATAATAATCATGCTTTTGATATTCACCACTCTGGTGAATCTTTGCTTCAGAGGATATATTTTCATGTGAAATAATATAACCTCAAATCTATTTATTAATTGTTATTTTAATAAATAATTTCATTGCTTATAATTTAGCAATCTTGGGTTCATCAGTGAGTGAACTTGTATATACTAAAAAATAAAAACTGTTGTTTTAGTGTAAAGAAGCATTCTTTTCTAGGATTATCATAAAGTATCCTAAAAAATACAAACTCACGAAAATGGTACCAACTGATGCGCTCATATCGAGATCTAACCAAAATAATTCTTAAAATTAGTGTTGAATAACGATTCAAACAACACTGACACGCTGCGTTTGTCTTCTCAGCATTATCGTGTTTGCTCTGTTCATCAATGGCTTTGATTGGGGCTAAAAGCTGGCTGATGCGTAATGTGATAATATTGCGTGCGCCGATATCAGCCTTTAGCCGCTTAATTAACCCAGCGCACAAAGACTTGTTCGACGGAATTTTCACTACCCTAGAGACAGGTCTAAGCAAATTGGGAGAAAGTGCTGCTGCACAAACCCAGGTAGCGATGGATCTCATTCACCTGATTGATGATATTCCGATGAAAGGCAAGCATGCTTATGATGTGCTTGGTTTTATCTACGAATACTTAATCAACCTCAGCTTCGTTTAAGAATAGCGACCTCAGTATCTCGTAAATTCAAGCTCGGTTTTTTAGGCTGGAATGTGTAAGAATAAGACCAGCGGCGATTTCCAGCAGAAAACCGAGCTGACTGCGATGCCTTGAATGCTCTATCTGGGAAATATTTTTGAGCTGGTCGACGACCGTTTTTATCAAAAATCGCCGTCTTAACATCAGCCTATCCCAGAGAGATAACGCTTTGGCCTTCATGTTACTCCGGACATGGGTGACTATAGCTGACTAATCTGGGGAAATTATTCATAACATATTGTTTTACATGTTCAATATAAAACGTTTTAAAATCACGATAATGGCTCATAGGGAATAAAATGAGGATCATCATGACTTCACTGAGAGAAAGGGAAGCGTTTCGGTACCGTTTACGTAATCCATTTTTCATGAGCTGCTGATGCCAGAGAGGGATAAATTTTGGGCAAAAGTCATCGACGTCGCAGTAAAGTTCTTCTAAATTATACATGCCTGAGGAGCTCCACGATTTTGTTTTCTTTAGCAAAAACTTTGATCGTGCCTCAGACACTTTAGTTCCCTTCTTAAGCGGAGCTCAGGTTAAATAAAGGCCTCCGCCATCGGCAAGTTTGTAGGTTTTTTCTTTGGGTTTTGCAGTTTCGATTTGTCGTGCGTTTAGTTTCATTATTAAGGGCATTCTTTCAATCGAATGGTAAGTGCCCCGAATTATGCCCTTCGCTGCATCTTGATTGCAACAGACGAAACTAGACGTAATAATAAGAAAGGGTGTTGATTTTGTTGGGTTTGAAAGAAATTGTTTGACTGGGTTGGACTTCACTGGAAGTTGAAGTGGTGCCCGGACTCGGAATCGAACCACCGACACGGGGATTTTCAATCCCCGTGTCGGTGGTTCGATTCCGCCTCCGGCACCAAGATTTTAAAGCTAATTTGTTGAATATTATCAGATAATTAACAAATAAGTTAAAATTTATGGCTGTTAAGAAAATGTTAAACAATTGGTATCCTGATTTGCATACTCAATGTTTAAAAAGCCAAATAAAGAATACAGGGTGCCTGCGTTTGCAAGCACTCTTTTTTCGTTCGAGGTAAAGAGTTCAGTAATTGATTCTGATGTCAAGTGAGGTGTAAACTTCGCGGGATACCAGTCCGGTATCAATTATCTTTTTATACCATCTATGTTGATGCAGGGCAGTTCAATCCATTCCATCCTCCTAAACCCTGATTGAAACGCGCCCTGTTTTTTTTCTGAGCCCCCTGCTTTACACCGACAGATCCAGATATATCGCCAGCTCGCTTTCCAGCGTTTTACCCGCGATTTCCATATCAATGTCAATGTATTCCATCGTGGTCGCCAGACTGCGGTGCCCCAACAGGCTTCTGACCAGTTGCAGGTTACGGTCGGGGGCTTTCATCAGCTCCGTTGCCAGGGTATGACCAGGGCGCGAGCACACTATTTTTACTGCTTTTTAAAGATTAATAATTTTCAATATTTGATTATCACAGTTTTATATCGGATAATAATTAAACTAAATTACAGTTCTTTAGACATTTATAGTTAACAAAAGAGTTAAAGAACAATGCTGACATTTTAAGTGCAAATATTAATCAAAGTATGCTCTCGCCCTGCGGTAACCCGGAGAAGACAAGCGTAGCGCGTCAGTGGTTCTATACTAATAGACCAATATTAAGCGAGGAACTTTTTTGGCTGACAATCAATTTGGCATCACATTCGCGTGCATTCCCCTAATGCAATGTGGTAACCGACATTCCGCACCTTATTCATAAGTCATTTTTTTAATTGATAATTAAATTGCATAAAATTTACGCAACCTTTTGATAATCAGCGCATTACGGATATGGCTGCGGAATGACAGTGGTAGAGCAATTTTCCGTGCTTACTACAACAATTCTAAGGGTGTAATAACAAATTTATGGAGTTACATAAAGCTGATGTTCTGTTATTGCCATTGCAAGACTATATTCAACATCTGAAGCCTGAATTTGACGCAATGTTTCCTGTTTAGGAAGATAAGGTAACAGATATTCCTGACGCTGAGGGAAAGTAAGGCACTGCGGTATAGGGCAAGAAATTGTGCTTTTTTCATTCATTCTGATGGCATTATCAATAATATCCGACCAATACCGTTGCATCTTTATTCCCCCAACAATTGCGGTCGGTGCCAACGGAAATAACAGAGATATATTGGTATAATTATCATAAATATATGCATTTTCCCACCGATGTGTATTTTCAAGTTGATATTCATTAAGTTTGCGGCTTTGGGCATGGGTTAATAAATTCAATAACCAAGGGTGTACGTCAGGTTGCTGCCTGGCGAGTGTCTGCATCAATAAAATTAATATATCCAGCGGAAGATAAAGAGTTCTGTCGGCAAGAGTAAAACCCGATAACTGTTCCTGAAAGGCCTGCAAAATAAGATATGAGAGAGCCAGATTATCGGCGCATTGCGCTAATTGTGCTCCCTGCTCCAAAAAATGAGGATAACATTGCTTATCTAGTAATAAAGGAGATTGGCTGGCAATAATATAATGTTTTTTCTTTTTATTACGACTGAATATGGATTTTTTTATTAATATACCTTCCTCATTGAGATACCACCAAGCATAAGGACGCCAGCCCAGATCACTAAAATTTGTATGGGTCAGAACCACTCGGAGATGAAAAATTTCATAGTCTTCCTTTTGTTTGTCAGTAACAAATTTGCTGACACCAGCACGTGGGAAAAATATGTTAGGGCTAGCATGAGGTAAAGTAACAAATATTTTTTTTGCGCAGAGAAAACGTCTCAATGTTATTTTATTCCAACCTAATAAAGACCATACATAGTGTGATAATGTATTTGGTAGGGTTGGAAAAAGTAGAGTTTTTTGATCATTTATCCGTGAAATAACCAACCAACGATAAACTATATTATTCATTTTTTGTTCCTTTACCAAGCAAATTTCTCTGAAATAAATACCATTGCAAAGAAAATAACAATAAGACACTCGCCATTAAGTAATAAGTTGTTTTCAGAGAAAAGAGTGATAATAATGCTCCAGCACCTAATGAAAATGTTATTTTAGACAATGAAGCAATAGATGTTCTTAGCATAATAAATTTTCCAACATCCTGTTTTTCAGGCATTTGATTACATTTCACCTGAATACATATAATGTGGAAGGTTATAAATAGTGTTGCCAAAAATAACAATGCAGTCACCAAATACTTATTCTCTGTCTCAACCATAAATATAATGATGATTGCACTAACTAACAGTGCATTATTAAGAATTAATTTTTCTCCGACTATTTTTCGCGACAAAAGTAAACCAGAGATAAATCCCGCTATCATACAGCTAATATTGAGTGACGCATAAAAGCTTCCCTCTAATTCAGTAAGAGTATTAGCCAGTGACGGCAAAGAGGTATTAATAAATTGAAATGCACCACTGGAAGGAATGGAAAATAATAGTATTGTTCTTAATTCCTGTCGGTTAAATACATGGGCGAGATAGGATTTATCCAGCAACTGTTTCTGCTTTTTATCGGTATGAACTGTTGTTGGTATCATTGATAAAGTAAAAGAGGTAAAAAACACGGTCGCCATTGTACTCGCGGCATAAAAAAAACCAGAAATAAATAAGCCTGAATTACCGGCATCCAATGTGAGAAATAATCCCCCCAGTGCTGCACCTGATGTTTGAGAAATCTGAATATTGGATGCCGAAATTTGCAACATTTTACTACCATCCTCTGGCGTGAAATTATCCCGAACAATACGATTAACCGATGTTTTATTGAACATCTTCACCAGAGATAAGATACTTTGTATGGTCATTATTGCCAGCATGAGTAATGTTGGTTGTGTTGCTGAAAATAAAAAAAACAGTGGCAGGCAGAGTGCTGACAGAGTGAGGATGCCATTACTGACAGTGAGTTGCCCGGCAGGTTTTTTAGAATCAGCAAATGAAAGAAGAAAAAAACCCATAATTGCGGAGGGAAAATACCCCGCTACTATTGTGAGACTGACAGCTAACGGACTGTGTGTGATTTGGAAAACCAACCAGAGAATAATCACACTTTGCATCCCCTCAGCTAAGGCAGAAAAAGTTATATAGGTTTGGAACCCTATAAATTTTTTCCACAATAACTGTTGATTCTTCATTGTGCTTCTCTCTTAACATTCGTTGACGGGAAAGATTCTGACAATTGATTAATCAAATTATGAAATTCAACCAGACTTTGACATGAGGCGAATGCTAAATAGCGAAAATCGTGAGCACCAATACGTGTCATTTTATGGCGTGTTTTTTCTGATTCAGATACAGCAACAATATTTTGTAAATGTAATAAATCTGATGCACTGTACTCCTCTGGATAAACACCAATAACCCCAGAATAACCGTGATAATTCTGTGATGGTGTACTATCAATCGAGCGCAGTAACTGGCTGTTGACAAAAGCCTGCCATAAATTTATTCCAGTAAAACGCAATAGTGACTCAGCAACACCAACTCCCGGTGGCCGTAGGCCAATTTCACCAAAAATTAATTGATCACCCCGTCTGTAAACTTCCATATGAAAAACGCCTTGTTTTAGCTCTAATTTGGCAATGGCTCTTTGAGCCATAGAATAGGCTATTGAAAACATTGGATGGGATGAAGGTAGATGAATACTTGCCCTAGTTTGGCCTTTGGCATTGAGGATAGGAAGGCTGTAACAAGAAAGGCAAGCTACAGCGATCTCAGACAAATTGACGATACCGTCAAGATGGAATTCTTCTTCTATATCTATCTCTTCTTCAACCAACATCAATGTATCCAGATGAGTAAGTTTTTGATATAGCTGATCAATGGCTAAGCGTTCAACATTCTGGCATGAAGAGCTAGATAGCGGTTTAATAATAAAATGGGTGGCTGTCCCTTGGGTGTATTGTGCAAAATTGTTGTAGAAATGGCCTGAAAGCCAACACCTTGGAGCAGGTAATTCATCTTCAAAATATTTACGCATACGCCATTTATTGGTTACACATAACGCTTGTTCATAATTTAAGCCTGGCAATCCATAGCGACTACGGAGAAATCCAGCAAATGCCATGTTACTTTCTGAGCTTGCAACCACATAATGAAAGGGTGTCTGATTCATTATGTTATCTATTTTTACTAGTGTTTCCTCTTGTGGAGAAAAACACACCTGTGGTTCAAAAATACGAATATAATCAATATCATGATGTTGATTAATCGACTGTTCTAGCATTATTTTTTGAGTATCCAGAATAAGGGCTCGTTCAGACATTATCGTGCTCCTGTAAATGCAATAAGTTTGTTGACATTTTCTGCTAGTGTGTGGTGATCCATATGCGTGATAATCGCGTAGCCAGCACGACCATAAATGCCTTGAGATTGCGTCTGTGTATCCTCTGCCCAATTTAGTTCAACCAAATCAAAATTCTGGTAAAAGGACTGTTTTGTCAGTGAAACACCTTCAAAAGCACGTAATAGAACAACAGCAAAAAGTTGAAAAGGATACTCAGGCAGGTGGTGTTCATAAGGTAGACCTAAAGAAAGTGTGGCATGAGCACTATATAGATCGACACCATAGCCCAGTTTTATCATTTCAGGTACCCATGCACCAGCAGGCCTTAAAGCACATTCACTAAAAAATACCTCTTCCTCATTTTTAAAAAATTCAAGATGGAATACCCCGTTAGAGGCGTTTAAACGTTCCAAAATACGTGGACAAAACTGATCAATTTGTTGGTAAATATCAGGAAAATCTTGGCGTGATAATATTTGTAAAGCCAGTGTTTTTCCTTCATTACATTGCATCACAGGGGTTGTATATTGGCTGATAGAAAACCAATGTAATTTACCGTCAGACCAAATTCCATCAACACAAAATTCAGCGGCAGTGATCTTATTTTCTGCAACGTAGGCCACATTACTCAGATTTTTTTCATACTGTTGGAAATAAGTTTCATACTCTGATTTTGAACTGATGGCAGTAGTGGCGAAAGAACCCATACCATTAGCCGGTTTTATAATAAAAGGAGTACCCAACTCAGCAACCAATTGTGAATAATCATCATCACAGGTTACATATCGGCAATAAGCATGAGGGACAAGGTGTGCCAGTCTCTTTTTTTGTAAACATTTATCCCGAAAATATAAAGTATTACGATAATCTTTAAGGCCAGGTAATTGCAACATATCGCGTAATACCGCTGCCGTAAATACACCGTCTTCGTTGCCTGTAACAATGCCTATAATTGTATGTAAGGGAAAGTTTAATACGCACCGTAGAACTTCCTGCGCATCTTCCAGATTTTTAACCATATAATACTCCGTACCATTAAGGGCAGGTTTAAATCTTTCAACTACATGAATAATTTGATATCCCTGATGAGCTAAAGCTGTCGCTATGCCTTCACGATATCCTAATACAATAACCGTATTGTTCATTCATTTTCCCCTACTCGCCAGATATAGAGATCGTGTTCATTGGTATTAAAATGGCCTAAATACTCAAATCCCCGTTGGGTAAAGAAATGAATATTCATCGTCAGTGAACGACGTAATGCAATAATAATAGGTAATTGCGTCTGCTGACCTGCTTCTTGGCAAATGATATTGAGTAATTTGCTGGCAATCCCCCTGCACCGGAATTCCGATAATACAGATAAATAACTGAATGTTAAATTATCATATTCTTGCTCAACTAATACAGCCGCAATCACCTGATTATCATATTTAGCAACTCTCCAATTAGTTAACTTCTCCATAATACTGGCAGGCGTTTCATTCAGTGCTGTTGGCATAAAATCAGCCACAAATGGTAAATAGACTTCTTGCAAAAGTGACAATATTCCCTTGATATCTTCCTCAGTTGGTATAGAGAAGTTGATCGCTATTTCTGACATTACTCATTTCCGAAATTAATCTTTTTAACAACCATAAAAAGTTGGCTTTCATATAAGATCACCAATTTCCCTTCGGATTGATATTTATCCACCAGCATTTTTAATCTTTCAACAAATAACTCACCATGAGCAGCTAAAGCACGCTGTACTTGAGTCGATGAACGACTCATTTCGATAAATTCTTCGCTGGGAATAAGCATATTCCAGCGGGTATTAAGTGTAATATGGAGAGAATTTTCATGCAGGAATGCGGTATTTAATTCCTGTACATAATCAAAATCCCGATAGTGACGGCTATAGTTAGGACTTAATTCTTCCAGTAGATTTTCATATTCATTTAGAAATTCACTATGTTGGTAATCTCGGTTATTTTGCAGGATAGCCATGATACCATTATCTGCCAGGCTGCTTCTGACCAAATTTAATACTGTTGCCCGATCCATCCATTGAAAAGATTGTGCCGCCATGATCAGATCAGGGTTACACACATTGGCAAGATGTTGTTCAGCACTGCCATGTAACCAACTAACCCATGGTAGTTTTTGTTTACCCGTGTCGATCATATCCTGCGAAATATCAATGGCAGTGTAGTGGTGGTGCTGGCCAAGCAAATTTGCCAGCCCTTCGAGGGCAATGCCAGTTCCAGCACCAATATCAACAATAGACAGAGCTCTATCTTTAGGCAACCAGTGACAAATTTCACGGAAAAGTGACTGGGGATAACGTGGGCGATAGAGATCATAACTCTTAGCCAAACCATCAAATTTTTCTTTATACTGTTTCATATTATCCTCTGCTCTTTCTCTTTTGATGACGGGTTTTCGGACGATTGTTTTTCGGACAACTGATTAAGGATGTAATTGAGTCGCCCACCTGCTCGGACAACAGCTAACATTTGTTCGGATGGTGGATAAAAATCCGCTAATGGCGTTTCAGCGATAAAACGGCCTTTGTTAATTAAGCATTCAACCATTAGCCCTTCACGAAAACCTTCAATATCGGCCTCAATCGCTAACAGGCCAAGATTCCATGCGTTGCGGAAAAAAATCCGACCGAAAGCAGGAGCAACAACCATAGGTATACCTGCTGCTAATAAAGTACTTACCGCCTGTTCTCTTGAGCTGCCAATGCCAAAAATACCATTACAGACAATGATATCTCCGGGTTGAAGTGTGGAGACAAACTTAGGAAACCGATTTTCAAATAGATGAGGAGCCAGTTGAGCCGATTCAGTGTACATGTGTTTATAGCGTGCAGGAATAATATCGTCGGTAGAAATATCCCCCGTAATTATCCTGACGCGTTGCTTTTTGGTATGATTGCTTTTTGCAAAATCGTTTTTTTGATCAATCATGCCATTCAAGCTCCGTAATCAGTGGTATCCTACCGTGTAATGCCACATTGGCTGCAACTAAAGGCGATGAGAGGTAAATATCCGCTTCAGCATTGCCCATACGCCCTTGAAAATTCCGGTTCATAGTTGAAAGAACCCGTTCCCCTTTGGCGGGAATAGTACCTTGTGTGCCGACACAAGCTCCACACCCAGGAGGAGTCACCAGAGCGCCCGCAGAAACAATTTTTTCAATATAGCCACGTCGCATAGCCTCCAGATATACACGTTTTGAACCAGGCGTAACGATACAATGAACATCCTGATGTACGCTGCGCTTATCAAGGATTGCCGCCACTTCCGCAATATCCTCTAATCGGCTATTGGTACAACTGCCGATAAAGACATAATCTATCTTCTGCCCTGACAGCGTTTCCAACGGCACCGCTTGAGCCGGGGAGAATGTGGCAGGGATATATGCGGCGTCAGTTCTGACAGCGAAAATGTCAGATGATGATCAGCGACCTCTGGATTGATAAACTGCATATTGGTTGGCCTACCTGGCCCATCCGGCATAAAGACACATTTGGCACCAAGTTCAACTGCCATACTGGCGAAACTAGCAGCAGAATCGAAGGAAAGTGTCTGGCTCCATTCTCCACATAGCTCCACTGAACGGTATAAAAAAGGAGATTGTCCGAAATGACGCAGCAAGGCAAGCATCACATCTTTAGCTCGTGTAGCCGGATGAGGCTGACCGGAAATACTCAAACTGACTGTTTCTGGTACTTTCAGCCAGGTCTGCCCGGTCAGCATTGCGGCCAACACATCAGAAGCTCCCATTCCTAAGGCCAGTGACTGTACGGCGCCACCCGTACAAGTATGAGAATCAGCCCCAATTACAATGTTACCGGGTTGAAACCACTGTTCCTCCAATGCAATTAAATGGCTGATACCTTCACCTCTGGTGAAGATATTGACACCAATCGATTTGGCAAATTCCATTGCTTCATTAACACGTTCTGCCATTAACTTATCTGGCACAATCACTGAATGGTCGAAGAAAAAACCAATTTTTTCAGGGTGCAGAACCCGTTTCAGGTTATGCTGACGAAAGAGTTTAGCGATAGTCGGTGAATTGCCATCCTGAACATAAATTTTATCGACATCAACAGTGATCAGCTCTTTAGCCATAACCTGAGGTTTCTGGCTGTGTTTAGCAATAATCTGATTAACGATAGGCTGTTCATGAGCCATCATGCTGATGTTCCTTCTGCCTGCTGATAGAGTTCATGCAGTACATGTGTTGGGAGTCCGCCTGGATAACTTCCGGCAGCTTTTCGTACCAACGCCAGACAGTATTCCAGTGCCTGTGGAGCTGTATTTATGCCATCTTCTTCTAAAATATTTTGTAAGATAGCTCGACCGGAATGTTTGCCGACAACCAAACGACGCTGACCGCCTACTATCTCAGGCTCAAAAGGTTCAAATGTTTTGTTGTCTTTCAGCATTCCATTGACATGAATGCCAGATTCATGGGCAAAAACATTGTCACCAACAATAGGCTGCCAGGGAGAAATGGTATGTTTACTCGCCTGAGCAACTTTCTGAGATAGGAGGGTAAGTTGTCGGGTATCAACACCAGTATCTATCTGATGGAAATGTTGCAGAGCCATTACCATCTGGGCTAAATCCGGCATCCCTGCTCGTTCCCCCATCGCATTAACGCAGACATGGAAATAACGTGCTCCCGCTTCAAGACCCGCCAGTGTATTGGCTACAGCTAGCCCGAAATCATTATGGCAGTGACACTGCAAATCAATGGCTGATGCCTGACGAACGGCAGAAACTCTCTGTGCATATTGCTGGCTATTCAGAATACCTATTGTGTCTGAAAGACGTAGCCGGTCGGCACCAGCATGCTCGACGGTGGTCGCATATTCTTGCAAAAAACTGATTTCCGTCCGACCGACATCTTCTGCACTGATTGAGACAAAAGCGCCTTTATCTTTAGCGAATTTAATCATATCGCCAGCAGTAGTTAACAACCAATTTCTGTCTTTGCTCACACTATGTTTAAGATGAATATTGGAAGTCGGAAGGCCGATATGTATAGCCTTAAATCCCAGAGAGAGAGTATATTTAATATCTTCCAGTACCCCCCGATTCCAGCCGATAATATTCACTTCATTCTTGCGTTCTAGTATCTCTTTTAATGCCAGAACTTCATCCCCTTTCATGGCTGGAATCCCGGCTTCTATCCATTGAACACCAGCATCTACCAATGAATTAAAAATACTCACTTTTATTTCTTTTGAAAATGCAACACCTGGAGCTTGCTCACCATCGCGTAACGTTGTGTCTTCCAGAATAATATTTTTTTGAATAGTCATAGTGTCATAACCTTATTTTTTATTAATGAGTTTAGCTAAACATGAAATTTGCTGGGAGGTTTAGGAATATTTAGCTTTTCTCTTAATGTTCCTACCTTATAATCCGTCTTGAACACACCCAGTTTTTGTAATTCAGGTATAACATGAGTCACAAATTCCTCTAAGCATCCGGGCATATAAGGAGGCATAAGATTAAAACCGTCACAGGCTTTTTCCTGTAACCACTGTGCCATTTGAGCAGCAACTTGTTGATAAGAGCCAATAAGAACTAAGTGACCTCTGGCAATAATGATTTTTTCATATAACTGTTTAATCGTTAAAGACTCCGAACTTGCCATCTTTTCAATAATCGCTCGACGACTTTGATTTCCATTAGAAACAGGAAGATCTGGAAGAGGCTGATTAATATCGTAGCCTGATAAATTAATACCACCTAGCAAATCAGATAACATGCTGAGACCGAATTCAGGGTGAATAAGCGCCTGCAAATCATTAAATTTCTTTTTGGCACTATCTTCATCAGCGCCAATAAAAAAGCATAGCCCTGGCATAATTAAAATATTGTTATAGTGCCTTTCATATTGACTGAGCCGGGATTTTAAATCGCTATAAAATGCTTTTGCTAAATTCATATCAGGCTGTGCAGTGAAAACTAATTCAGCCGTTCTGGCTGCCAATTCTTTTCCCGGTTCTGAAGAACCAGCCTGCACAATAATGGGATGCCCCTGAGGAGGACGAGAAATATTTAATGGCCCTTTTACGGAAAAATATTGTCCCTGGAAATTTAACTCATGGCATTTTGAAGGGTCATAAAAAACACCACTTTGTTTGTCACGTGGCAGGGCATCATCATCCCAGCTATCCCACAATCCAGTAACAACTTCCCAAGATTCAGCTGCCTGACGATAACGTTCATCATGTTCAGGATGTCGGGCGAGACCGAAATTTTTGGCCGCATGGGATTTAGAAGATGTCACTAGATTCCAGCCAGCACGCCCACGGCTAATATGATCCAACGAAGCAAATTCACGGGCAATATTAAACGGATGCTTGTAGGTGGTAGAGGCGGTAGCAACCAGGCCGATGTGCTGTGTCACCATAGCTAATGCTGACAATAATGTCATGGGTTCAAACACTACAATCCGGCTGCCATAACCATTCTGGTCATCCTGAAAAACCGAAGGAGTATCAGAAAGAAAAATTAAATCGAATAAGCCTTTTTCCGCTATACAAGCCATATTCAGATAATGCCCGATATCTTGTGCAGCCTGTGAATTAACATCAGGATGGCGCCATGCAGCTGGATGATGTCCAGTACCATAAGCAAGATAAGCACCAAGCACCAGTTGTTGCTGATTATTTTCCATTATATTTCCCTTTATATGTAACAATATATTCTCTTGATAGAAAAATATGAAAAATCAAACATAAAGATATATGAGGAATAAGATTTATGACTTTTTTTATACTGATGCAATCTTTCTCTACTTCTGCGGATCGTCCATATTTTAATATTTCGTGAGATACATATTCCATTGCTTTATAAGCCGCTCTGAGCATATGATTGGCATAAATAATAATGTTAAAACCTGCTTCACTCAGATCATTATGATAAGTTTCTGAATAAGTCGTTGGCACACATATCAGTGGTAATTTGGGATATTTTCTTCTAAATGAATGACTAAAATCAATAACTTCATCCGATGTATTCTGACAACTATGAATCATAATGCCATTAGCACCTGCTCTAACATAGGCATTTGCTCTCTCTAACGCATCTTCCATCCCATAACCCGCAATTAAACTTTCTAGTCGTGCAAAGATCATCAATCGACTATTTTGTTGTGCGGCTTTACCTTTAGCTATTTTGTTACTAAATTCATTAATATCAGCCAGCTCTTGTTTAACACTGGTACCAAACAGAGAGTTTCTTTTATTTCCCGTCTTATCTTCAATAATTACTGCATCAATTCCTACCTGCTCCATTTTTCTGATATAATGAACAAAATGCTCAATTCGTCCTCCTGTATCAGCATCCATAATAACTGGCATTTTAGTAAGTAATTTTATTTCATTAATGTTTTGCAAGCGACTATTAATATCCAATGTTTCATTGTCAGGAATACCTTTAACAGCTGAGTCAGTTAAAGAACTTGACCAGATACCATCAAATTTATGGGTATAACCATTATCATCTGTATAATTTGTATTTTTGATAATGAGTGCTGAAAGCGGATTATGTGCTTCAATAAAAGTAAGCGATTTCTTTTCTTTTAGTAACTTCTTCAACATAAAACAATCTCCTTTTTGAATTAAATGAGTCAAGACCAACACATGAGAACTCATTGAATGAAGAAAATAAAAATTATTAATTTATAATGAACTAACATTTATATTAAAGACATGCCAACTTAGACATCTCCTGAATAATGAATGAACAAACATTTTATATCATCAGATAATACAACAAAAAAAATAAACAATACGTAAACCAAATACAAACAATAATATTTATTTTGCGAATTAGATTTAAAAACACAAAACTCCCATGTTAAGTAAGCCACTACACATTTTTCGCCAGAATAAATCTAGACTTGCACAATAAATGCCGCATGTGTCCCGAAAACTTATATGATGAACGGAATCGTTAAATTCAAAAAACTAATAAACCTAAAGTTAATTCTAAATTAATATAAAGCTTTATTTATCCGTGACAATCATCACAAAATAAAACGTAGGTTCAAATAATAACTGTACAGTTTGTGAGAAAAATATTAGAGGTTATTTCAATCTGATATTCCTCAATTCATTTATAATTTAATAAAATTTATGTGACCAATTACAGATATAGCTATAGTATGTTTGTTCAATACTTGCATAATCAGTATCGTCCACTATATGGATTAAGAAATATTCTTATCTATCAATATAATGAAAACAATACTATCAAAATTTGATAATCAAGATAATAGATTCAGAGTTGAATTATCCTTATAAATACAAAATAAAAAATTTTCGTGCTATTTGTGCATCACTACAAACTGGGTGAATTTTTATTTCATAATGTTATAAATTTAATTTTCTTATTCTCATTGAAAATTGCAGAATCAAAAGTTTGACCCCGCTCAAACTAATCGATACAATTTTATTGTCCATGATCCATAGCCTGCAAGGATCAGCATTGAACGGCTAATGAAAAATCCCGTAGCCTGAAAGGGATAGCAAGATTTGCGGTACATCTGCACACTTTTGGAAGCAGATATCGCCGGACACCTAACCTACTGTCTGGCGATGAAAGTTTCCCGGTCTTTTTCTACACCGGCTTATTACACACGTTGAACAACATTCTTACCACGTTCACCATCATCATTTTACCTTGCACGATTTTTACCCATGCTTTGATTCACGCACGATAGACGTCCCGAAAACTTCGCGGCGTCACTTGCGTTTAAGCGAAGCGATTACCAAGTGACGCTGCCAAGCGTCAACGTCCAGAGCACGTCCGGGCTGGCTTTACGACGGGTTTGAACCCCGCATTACTCAAAGTCACCCGTTATTACGGGCATTTTTCTGCTTCTCATTCACTTTATTCGTTTGTTTTTAACCCCACGCCTGACAACAGGCTGATGCTGTAAAAAAGGAGAAATCACACCACGTCACGAATAATGAGGCGTTCATCCTGACTGAGATCAGGCGCTGAACGGGGAGTACACCACCGCCGTGCTGAGCACGTAGCGAACTCCTGCAAAAACTTACCGAAACCCTCGCCCTGTATACACATTATCTGACGTACCACGGAACGGTGAACCTAACCGACACGCAGGGGAAATGTTTCAAAATGAGTAAAATTAGTCTGAAAATCACAGGGAAAATACGGATAGCGAAGCGATCACGAACGAGAACAAACAACAAAGATTGATTTAGCCGTCCGTATTCTTCCCTGAGTTTGTGTGCTCTTGAGAGGAGTTATAACCGTTAAACTTAGCCGTTCAGTTATTGAGTAAGCTAAAACAATCAGTTAAAGTATTCCCGCCATTAGCAAAATCTAATGGTCGAGGCGTCGCGGCCTTGAAATCAAGAACACTGGTAGGATGTTTCTACCAGTGCGCCTGTTATCACCCTTTCAATGGTGGTTCAGGTGGGGAAGGCTTCGGCCTTGCTGGTTTCTTGATTCCAGTCCGCGAACCCTGCCTTGAATCACCACCATCAATTTTAATTAATGGAAGGGGTAGCAGGAATGAATAACAACGTTAGAAATGACTGGCATCAGGCCGATATCATCGCAGCATTACGTAAACGGGGTACAACCTTAGCGGCGCTCTCCCGTGAGACGGGACTCAGTTCATCAACATTGGCAAACGCACTCAGCAGGCAGTGGCCTAAAGGCGAGTGGATTATCGCGAATTATCTCGGCATCCATCCCTCAGAGATCTGGCCCAGCCGCTATTTTGATAAACGTGGTCAACTGATTGAGCGTAAAGTTCGCAATAAACCACAGGAATAACCCGCTATAATTTGTGATCGATGTTGTAAAAATGAATATTTTTTATCTTAAGCCCTGAGCGTGAAATGGCAGTCAAATTTGACCATTTTTCACCCTCACGGCTTTTTTACTTTAATATGATTAAAAAGCGCACAATTAGTGATATAAATAATAAAAATCAGTCAGATAGTAAAGAAAAAGCAAGCAAAAAAACTTAGGGGCATTAAAAGGGGCATAAACAGAATGAAAGGTAATAGATTTTATAAATTCAACAAGTTATAATTTTTTTCGATTCCGCCTCCAGCACCAAGATTTTAAAGCTAATTTGTTGAATATTATCAGATAATTAACAAATAAGTTAAAATTTATGGCTATTAAGAAAATGTTAAACAATTGGTATCCTGATTTGCATACCCAATGTTTAAAAAGCCAAATAAAAAATACAGGGTGCCTGCATTTGCAAGCACTCTTTTTTCGTTCGAGGTAATGATTTCAGTAATTGATTCTGATGTCAAGTGTGGTGTAAACTTCGCGGGATACCAGTCCGGTATCAATTATCTTTTTATTACCATCAATGTTGATGCAGGGCAGTTCAATTCATTCCATCCTCCTAAACCCTGATTGAAACGCGCCCTGTTTTTTTTCTGAGCCCCCTGCTTTACACCGACAGATCCAGATATATCGCCAGCTCGCTTTCCAGCGTTTTACCCGCGATTTCCATATCAATGTCAATGTATTCCATCGTGGTCGCCAGACTGCGGTGCCCCAACAGGCTTCTGACCAGTTGCAGGTTACGGTCTGGAGCTTTCATCAGCTCCGTTGCCAGAGTATGACGAAAACGGTGGGGGGAGACGGCAAAACCACACTCTTTCGACAAGCGATTGAAGAAAGAACGGATAGCCGCTCCTTTATAACTTTAAGAGCGCATTAATGCCAAACGGCGCTTAATTGAAACCGTGATTGGTCAACTCGCCGGACAATTTGCTATCGAGAAGTGCGGGGCACGGGATGTGTGGCATTTGAGTAATCGAATTGCCAGAAAACTGCTTTTTCACACGTTGGGTATTGTTGCCAATGTTAAACAAGGTAAAAGTCAACGCGACTGGCTTCAACAAGCCAACGTCATAGGGGGCTAAAGTTGAGCATCGCGTTAAATAATTATTTAGGCTTTACAATGTCAACTCAGGAGGCAGGTAAAACCTACCCCCGATCACGACTAAAAAAAGAAAAATGAACTACAGCTTAATGATAAAAGCAAGAATATAATATGGGGGTACCACATTAACACTATGAGAATGACTGTCTTGAGTTGCAGAGGCTCCATGGCTATGCGATCCTCCCCCTCCTTCTGACCCTGAAAACGACTTTTTATAACTAGGCGTCTGCCCATTCCTCTCGAATAGACATTGCCCGCCACTCCCTTCCTTTCCCGCAGTGTAAATAGAGTGACTGTGCGATGGGATCTCAGAAAGTTTTAGGGTATGTCCCTGAACATTAACTCTAATGCTGGGGGTTTTCGCATCTGAAATTACATCAAAATACTTGGCATTATTATTCCCCTGCACCTTTTTATTATTGGTTTGTTTAACATTGGTAAATCCGGTAGAGCCAAGTACAAATCTATCCCGTAAATCCGGCCTTCCATTTTGTCCATCGCATAATGCCCACCCCTTCGGCATTTCAGACTCAGTGCCAGCAAACATCATCACCATTCCTTTCTGGAAGGTTTGCTCAGGAGTGAGACCAATACCATTTCCACTTACTTGAATACCATTGCTGACAACAACTTTTAAACCATTATTCTCATCCGCACTTAATCCACTGTTGGTCGCAAGTTTAACGCTCATCCCTTTGGCATTAATTTGAATACCATTGCTGACAACGGCTTTTAAACCATTACTCTCATCCGCACTTAATCCACTGTTGGTCGCGAGTTTAACGCTCACCCCTTTGCCATTAATTTGAATGCCTTCCCCGGCATCAACAGATAACCCGCTGCTGCTTAACGCCAAGCCCCCGGCACTGCCGGAAGTTTGCCCATCAGTACCTTGACCACCGCCGCCATTGGATTGTGAGCCTTTCGCCAGTTTTAACGACACACTATTGGCGGCGACAGCAAGACCATTCCCCTCACCAACACAGATACCGTTTGTTTTATACACCAACCCGGAACCAAGGTCGGTTGCTAACATATTCTTCACGCTAATTAACGGTGCATAGTCAGTGTCGGTACTGCCTGGATTTAATTTAAGTTGCAGCGTCCCACTATCATCCAGTTTGAATCCATCACCAGAACCTTTTTGATCTGAGGCTTGTCCTGTGGCACGTAGCCCGACATTTGCCATATCAATTAAATCAGCAAAATCATTTTGCAATGGAATACTGCCCGATTTAAAACGTTCTTTTAGTGCATCTGCTAGCGGTATTTCGTTTGTTTTAGCTGGAATCAAACTTTCCGAATTACGATTGTTATCAGTCATTTTCTTCTCCAAATCGATGAACATTTATAACGTTGACGAAATATTTTTCAGGGCATAGAAGGACTCTTCTTGTATATAAATATATTTATCATATTTTTTATATGAATGTTTTTGTTACTATTTTCCAAGAGCAGAATCATCACATAACAACCACGCAAAGTTTCGATATTCCCGGTCATAACAAAATGGAAACCTCATTGAGTATTTTGGCGTTTTTATAAAGTAATCTTTGGTGCGTTAGTCCTGAATGATCATATCTTCATCATTCAGGGATTTAATGAGCATGATCTATTAATTCATATTTAATTCACCACATCATGTTTAAAAAAATAATATTTAACAGGCAAGACATAATATCTTTGTCTTTGTCTACATGTAAACAAAGTTGCATAAAAAGCAAATTGCATTATTGGCAATGTACTCATTATCACTTTTTCGGCACGATGACTATCGATATAAGCATGATATAGCCACACAAAAATATTTTCAGAATGATATACCTGTCATTTTGTGGCGGTAGCTTTATCTAAATATATTTTTACACCTTATTTTAATTGATATTAATCATAATCATTTTTATTTTTAAAGAGGCTATTATGTCTACAAGTACATCTCAAATTGCGGTTGAGTATCCTATTCCCTCTTATCGTTTCATTGTTTCTGTTGGGGATGAACAAATTCCATTCAACAGTGTCTCAGGATTGGATATTGGCTATGAAACCATTGAGTACCGCGATGGTGTGGGTAATTGGTTCAAAATGCCCGGCCAACGTCAATCAATCAATATTACCCTGCGTAAAGGTGTTTTCCCTGGCAAAACTGAACTGTTTGATTGGATTAATTCTATCCAACTTAATCAAGTCGAGAAAAAAGATATTACCATTAGCTTAACCAATGACGCAGGCACTGAATTATTGATGACCTGGAATGTCGCCAATGCTTTCCCTACTTCATTAACGTCGCCTTCCTTTGATGCCACCAGCAATGATATCGCCGTTCAGGAAATTAGTCTGATAGCTGATCGCGTCACCATGCAGGCTGTTTAAGGCATTACATAGTTAATCATTTTGTATAAAGGAATTTTTATGACAACCGTTACCAGTTATCCCGGCGTTTATATTGAAGAATTAAATAGCCTGGCTTTATCTGTATCAAATAGTGCCACAGCCATTCCTGTTTTCGCCGTGAATAAAGAAAACAAAAATTTTAATGGAGATACTGCACTCCGAATTAATTCCTGGATGGATTATCTTAATCTGGTGGGTGACTTTGACAATGAGGATAAATTGTCAGTTTCTCTGCGGGCTTATTTTACCAATGGCGGAAGCTACTGCTATCTCATCCAAACTCAGAATTTAGAAAAACTCATTCCAACCTTAGATGATGTCACTTTACTGGTTGCTGCGGGTGAAGATATTAAAACAGCAGCGGCAACTTTATGTCAGCCGGGAAAAGGATTATTTGCCATTTTTGATGGCCCTGAAGAAGCGTTGACCATCGCGAATGCAGAAACAGTCAAGAACAAATATGACGCCACAGCGTTCGCCGCAGTTTACTACCCGTGGTTGAAAGCAGATTGGGCAAATATTGCCATTCCACCAAGCGCTGTTATGGCAGGGGTTTATTCCTCCGTCGATTTATCCCGCGGAGTGTGGAAGGCCCCTGCCAATATCGCCCTGAAAGGCGGTCTGGAGCCTGAATTTTTGGTCACGGATGAATTGCAGGGAGAATACAACTTCGGTCGTGCCATTAATATGATCCGAAATTTCAGCAATACCGGTGCCACCGTTTGGGGGGCAAGAACGCTGGAGGACTCAGACAACTGGCGTTATGTCCCTGTGCGCCGACTGTTTAATACCGTCGAGCGGGATGTTAAGCGCGCCATGAGTTTTGCCATGTTTGAACCTAACAGCCAGCCGACCTGGGAACGTGTCAGAGCGGCAATCAGCAATTATCTTCATAGCCTGTGGCAACAAGGGGGACTGGCGGGCAGCAAAGAAGAAGAAGCTTATTTCGTACAAATTGGCAAGGGCATTACGATGACGCCAGAACAAATTAATCAAGGGCAGATGATTGTAAAAGTCGGCTTGGCTGCTGTTCGACCTGCGGAGTTTATCATTCTCCAGTTTACGCAAGATGTAGAACAGCGTTAATCACATTGATTGATGAGGAATTATCATGCCTGCTAATCTAAAAACGCCCGGCGTTTATATTGAAGAAGATGCTTCCCTTGCATTATCGGTCAGCAACAGTCCCACTGCCGTGCCTGTTTTTATCGGTAAATTTACCCCAAAAACCGTAGAGCCAACCCAAGCCTGCATTCGTATCAACAATTGGCTTGAATTTACTTCTGCTTTTTCTCTGGCACCAGTGACCGAGATTGTCATTAAATCGGATATTCAGCCTTCTTCCACAAATGAAGTAAAAAAAGAAGAGGTTGAAAAAAAAGAGACGGAAGCCCACGAAGATCTCAAAAAATGGCTCTACAATATTGAGAGAGTCAATCAATCTCTGGCCGTAGAAGCCTTGAAGCTCTATTTTCAAAATGGGGGCGGGGCTTGTTATATCTACCCATTAAACGATATTAATGACGATTTGGCTCTGGCAGCCATTCCCGAACTGATTGAACAAAAAGGGGATATTACTCTTCTGGTTTGTCCAGAAGAAGATCAGGGTTATAAAAACAAAGTCTAAAGTGCAGTCAGCCCCCTGTTGAATAGTGATAACAAAAAAGTGGGCTATTTCCTGATTGCAGATAGCCTTGATGGTAATTCGGTGTCTGGCGTGGCAAATAGCACCAAGATCGCCGCCTATTATCCTCAGTTGGAAACAAACCTGAAATTCTCCACCTTACCCGACGATCAGAACATTGTTATCAGTGGTTATGAGAACGAATCAGGCAAGGACAAGCTGAAAACTCTGGATAAACTTAGGGAAACAGATAAAGCGCTGGCACAGGAAATTGATATCAGGTTGCAAGAAATACAACAAGATAATCTCATCCTTTCCCCCAGTGCTGCCATCGCAGGAATTTATTGCCAAACAGATAACCAGTATGGCGTCTGGAAAGCCCCCGCCAACGTTGCACTCAGCGGAATCAAAGGCCTGACTGATAAAGTCGATGACGAACGGCAAGGTACCATGAATGATAATGGCATCAATGTCATCCGTTCATTTACCGGCCGTGGCTTGATGGTTTGGGGGGCTCGTACTTATGCTCATAATAGTGAGATCAACTGGCGTTACATTCCTGTCCGTCGTCTGTTCAATTCCGTTGAACGCGATATCCGTCAGGCACTACGTGCCGTGTTATTTGAAACCAATAATCAACCGACCTGGATGCGCGCTAAGGCCGCCGTTGACCAATATCTTTATGCCCTCTGGCAAAAAAATGCCCTGATGGGGAACAACCCGGAAGAGGCTTATTTTGTCCATATCGGTCAGGATATCACCATGTCTGATGCAGATATCAAACAAGGCAAAATGATCATGAAAGTAGGTCTGGCCGCAGTACGACCGGCTGAATTTATCGTTCTGCAATTTACGCAGGATGTCGCTCAGTAATCTCCGTGATTAAACATCGGGCACTGTATCAACAGTGCCTATCTCACCCAATTAAAGGAGATGATGATGAAAAGAATTCAACCGGGCGTGACCTTAACAGAAAGTATCACCACCACGGGGCAACAGGAAATACCCAGCGCAGTGCCTGTATTTATTGGCTATACCGCCCGCAATCAACAACAAGCAAAAACCGCAGTTCGTATCGACAATCTGGCGGAATATACCCGACTATTTGGCGACCATCATTTGATGGCATTAGCAGTCAGGCACTATTTCGATAATGGCGGGCAACAGGCTTTTGTTTTGCCGCTGCCAGGAAATATGCCTTCAGTAAACATGCCCCAAGCAGAAGCCGAAGCCCTGATGGCAGCATTAAGTTCAGACGCGGTGCAAGAAGCTATTGGTGGGGAAACGCAGATTACCCTGATTTTGGCACCGGATATCGCCAGACTGAATGACAATGTGACTGATGAGCAACACACTCTGGTGAATTTATGGTCTCAGGGTTGGAGTACCCTGCTGAAACTGAGCCAAATCCGCTCTAATCTCTTTGTACTGTTGGATGCGCCGGATGAAGTTGAACAGGCTCACCAATGTCTGAAAGATCTCTCGTCAGAGTATCGCCAATGGGGAGCGGCCTATTGGCCCCGTCTGGAAACCACTTATCAGGATATGTCCAGCTCCAAAAATATGGTGCTCTCCCCCACCACCGCTATCGCAGCACTTATCCAACACACGGATAACGAAGTTGGTGTATGGAAAGCGCCAGCCAATATTGCCCTGGCTCAGGTTATCCGGCCGGTTAAGTCGTATCTTCAAGGGAGTACACTGTTTAACACCAATGGCACTTCTCTTAATGTGATCCGCACGTTCCCCGGCAAAGGCATACGCGTATGGGGATGCCGCACGCTGGAAAATACGGATAACACGCAGTGGCGTTACCTGCAAACGCGACGCTTGGTTTCTTATGTCACCGTGCATTTGGCGCAATTAGCCCGTATGTACATCTTTGAGCCTAATAACGAACTGACGTGGATGAAATGCAAAGGGCAAAGTTACAACTGGTTACGGCAACTGTGGTTACAAGGTGGCTTGTACGGCTCACGGGAAGATGAGGCATTTACTGTGCTGTTAGGCGTAAATGAAACGATGACCGCAGAAGATATCCGTGCCGGAAAAATGATCATGAAAGTCGCTTTAGCCGTATTGTCTCCCGCTGAATTTATCGAAATCAGTTTGGTATTTGATACCCAAACGGGCGCGCTTTTATCTTAAAAAGGAAAGAGCACAATGAACGATTATTACACTCCCGTGGTATCCCACCGTTTTATGGCGAGTTTTATTTTTAATGGCATTCCTGATCCACTGGATATCCGTTTTCAACGTATTTCCGGCCTGAGCCGGGAACTTCAGGTCACCCAGCACAGCCAAGGCGGTGAAAACGCCCGCAATAACTATCTGGCTGAAAAGATCCAACACGGCACATTAGCGCTGGAGCGCGGTGTGATGACAGTTTCTCCTTTGACCTGGATGTTTGACCGGGTATTGCGTGGAGAAAATATCGCCTATGCGGATGTGGTGATTATGCTGTTAAACGAAAATTCGCTGCCTTTGTCCAGTTGGACGTTGAGCAACGCCTTACCGGTACGCTGGCAGACCAGCGATTTTGACGCGAACAGTAATGCCATTCTGGTGAATACCCTTGAACTACGCTATCAGGATATGTGCTGGCTGGGAGTCAAAATATGACCGTCGAAATCAGAGAATTAATTATTCAGGCAAAAGTGGTTCCCTCAACACCAATACTACCAACACAAGCAACTGGCTCAACCCAACAAAGCCATTCTTTGATTCAGGAAAGTCTGGATGAGGCAGCTTTAGTTGAAAAAATTAAACGCGAAGTGCTGGCTGCATTACGCGATGAGGAAGGGTGGCGCCCATGAGTTTAATTGAACGTGGTTTAGCGAAGCTGACGATTAATGCTTATAAAGACAGGGAAGGAAAAATACGGGCAGGCACCATTCAAGCCATGTATAACCCTGATTCCCTGCAACTAGATTACCAAACGGATTACCAACAATCCCAGGCAATTAATAGTGAAAAGCAGAGCAGTATTTATGTACAAGCCAAGCCTGCCGGGTTATCCCTTGAACTGATTTTTGACGCCACAATGCCGGGCAACAAAACCTCTGTTGAAGCTCAGTTAATGCAACTCAAACAGTTGTGCAGCGTGGATGCCACCAGTAATGAAACGCGCTTCCTGCAAATCAAATGGGGAAAAATGCGTTGGGAAAACCGCGGCTATTTTGCCGGCAGGGCAAAAGGTTTGTCCGTGAATTACACCTTGTTTGATCGTGATGCCACGCCTTTGCGGGCGCGGGTCATCCTGACATTGGTGGCGGATGAAAGTCTGGTCTTACAGGAGACAGAGCAAAACCTGAAATCACCGGCGAAAATTGCCTTACGGGTACAGGATGGTGTTTCGCTGGCCCTGATGGCGACAAGCACAGCATCAACGCTGTCTGGTGGTGTTGATTACCTGACACTGGCCTGGCAAAACGGTCTGGATAATCTTAACGGATTTGTACCGGGTGAGATATTGCAGGCCACCAGAGGAGATGCCTGATGAGCCATCAACTGAAAATCATTGCCGATGGCAAGGAACTGTCTTTGCTGGCCGCCGTTGATGTCGATACTTACTACCGCGTTAACAGCATCCCTTCCGCAACGCTGAAACTCAGCTTGCCGGACAGGCCACTTTCCTCTTTCAGCCAGCCGGATGTACAGGCTGAACTGGCCCATTGTCAGACAGGGAAAACCCTGCGTCTGGAATTGACTGACAGCGGCAGAAAATCAATGCTGTTTAATGGCTTGATCACCCGTAATTCATTGAAGATCAAAAACAAGCAATTATTGCTTACCTTGGTCGTCCGGCATCAATTGCAACTGATGGTAGATACTCAGCACTCACAACTGTTTAAAGCCAGTAACGAAAAAACTATTTTGAATACCTTGTTGAATCAGGCGGGTATCAAGGCTCATTTTGAGCGGATAGACGCGCTGGATCAAAAACATGAACAGATGGTGCAATTTCGCTGTTCAGACTGGCGTTTTCTGTTGTGCCGGCTATCGGCAACCGGCGTATGGCTGTTACCCACAACAGAAGGCGTTCGGCTTGTCCAGCCTAACACCCTGAAATCTAAGCCAATCCATATCCTGAAAAGCCGGGGAGATGAGAAAAAAGATATCGTCGTCAAAGATGCAAGCTGGCAGTTTGACAATCATCTTAACCCCGCTTCACTGGAAGTCAGTGGCTGGGATATCAGTAAGCAGCAAGAATTATCAGGTGGCCGCCACAGCAGTGTTGCCGTCGGCAAAGCCGCCCTCTCTCCTGACAGGCTGGCGTCTTTAAATAAAACAAGCTGGGATATTCGCTACAGCAGCCCATTAACCACCCAAGAGAGTGGCTATCTGGCACAGGGGCTGTTGCTGAATCAGCGCCTTTCTGGTGTTACAGGTGAGTTCCTGCTTAAAGGCAATGAACGTTATCAGTTAGGGGACAACATTCAATTGACGGGATTTGGTTCACAATTGGATGGCACTGCAAGCATTACTGCGGTTCGCCATCGTTTTAACCGACGAATTGATTGGGAAACTACGTTGAGCATTGGCTTACCACAGGAATATCTGCCGATGTTACCCGATGCCACCGAACTCCATATTGCAACAGTCGCGAAGTATCAGCAGGACAAAGCCGCCCTGAACCGTATTCCGATTATTCTGCCGGTACTGAATCGTCCGAATGAATTTTTATGGGCCCGATTGGGGAAACCTTACGCCAGCCACGAAAGCGGTTTCTGTTTTTATCCAGAACCCGGCGACGAAGTGATTGTCGGTTTTTTTGAAAATGATCCACGCTATCCGGTCATTCTGGGAGCAATGCACAATCCGAAAAACCAAGCACCTTTAGAACCCACCCAAGATAATCAAGAAAAAGTCTTGGTGGTTAAGCAAGGTGAAAACCAACAACAAATTGCCATCAATGGCAAAGAGAAAATCATCCGAATCAATGCGGGAGATAATCAAATAACGCTCCAACAGGATAAAGATATTTCTCTGTCAACGAAAAAAGAATTAACACTGAAAGCGCAGACAATGAATGCCCAAATGGATAAATCGCTCAATATGTCTGGCAAAAATAGTGTTGAGATCAAAGGCAGCAAAATTAATCTTACCCAATGAAAGGTGAACAATGGAAAACCAAATATTGACACAGCTTTATGGTCGTGGCTGGGCTTTTCCTCCTGCCTTTTCCCTTGAAAAGGGAGTAGAAATGGCGGAAGGGGCAGAAGATGTGCGCCAGAGTTTGCACATTCTGTTCAAAACTGAGCCGGGGGAGCGCCTGATGCGCGAAAATTATGGCTGCGGATTAAATGATTTTATGTTTGAAAATATCCGCAACGAACTGTTTGCTGAAATTGAATCCCATATTCATGACAGTGTATTGCGTTATGAATCACGGGCGGATATTACGGATATCCAAGTCCTTCAGTCGCCAAATAGCAAAAATACCTTGCAAGTGCAGGTCATGTATCGCCTGCGGGGCAGCGATATCAATCAGCAAATTCAAGGAACACTGGCATTGAGTGAAGGTCGGGTGATGGAGGTGGTATGAGTGAGGCCATTGTGACAGACGGAGACATGCTCCAGTTTGATCCCAATTTTGGAAATCGACAGGTGATGGTTTCCAGCCCGGGTAAGATCAGCGGTCAAGGACATGCGCAGGTAAACGGCAAGAAAGTCTGCATTCTGGGGGATGAGAAACAAGTCAAGGTTTCTGCAACCTATATCACAGCAACACATACAACACCGGGAACCGGCACTATTACCATCAGCGCGTTAGATTCCAGCCAGCAAGCCCTTCAATGTACCAGTGGCGCGGCCTTAATTATCAAGGGGCAGAAGTTTACAGCTATGTTTACGCCTCAATCACCAGCGATGAATAATACCGTGAACCCGCCGCAACCGGATGTTACAACGCCTTCATCGGGCAAAGGAAGTTTTATCACTCAACAAAATTTTGCCACCGTGAATTAAGGCCTTGTCTGAAACAAATTGAAATTAAACAGTGTGAGTAATCCTTTATTCACAGAGAAATCGCTGTACCACACAGGTGATATTATGGAATTAACTGAGTTAAATAATAAATTGTCAGACTTGGTGCCGATGAGCGATTTTAAATTAGATAATCGAACCAGTTTGCAATTACTCGAATATATTGAAGAGTACACGAAAATAATTCCCTTCAATCAGGGAAATAACCATTGGAATGATTTTTTCTTTATGGAAAATAATACGCCAGAGGAACTTGCCGAATTATATCAAGGGGAAATCGAAGCCAATGGGGAATTATTACCTCATCAAGCTTTTCTGTTAGCGATATTACGATTACTGGAAACCCCAATATCCTTATTGAATACCTTACCGGCGGCGCATCGCAATCTCTATTACCGGAAACTTTTGGGATTATCTCCCCGTCCGGCACAACCTGATCAAGTTGCCTTATCTGTAGAACTGAATACCACAGTAACAGAACAATCGCTCACTAAAGGCACCTTATTTGAAGCAGGACAGGATGAACAAGGCAATGCCCTGCAATATGCGCTGGATACCAGTTTGCTGGCGAACCGTGGATATATCAGTGACTTACGCTGGTTACGTAAAAAAGAACAACAGCAATGGATCACCGCGATACCGTGGGATTCTCAGGTGCAGTTATCATTGCCATCTGATGGAGTACGGTTATTCGGTGAAACTGATTTGGATAAATCGGTACTGGGTGGGGTGTTGATCACTTCCGAAAAACTGGCAATGGAAGAAGGAACAAGAAAGATAACTGTTACCTTTGATAAAGACATGAGCAGCCAAAATCTGATCGCCCAGATCAGCAGCGGTAATCAATGGCTAACCTTGTCGCCCAAGGTGAATACAAAAGAAGTTACACTAGAGCTTTCAGATAAAGAATCCGCAATCAGTGCCCCAGAGGATTTGGATAATCTGGTTTTCAGTGAGCCAGTACTCAGACTACAGGGTAAAGACAGTCAAGCATTGCCAACAGTGGAATCTCTTAAGGTACAGGGAAAAGATGTCGATAAAACCTCGTTCGAAACGTATCACCTAACCCCTTTTGGTTATTCCCTTGAAATTCAGCCATTGAAAGAAAACCCCGCTTTATATCTTGGTATTACTGACGTCGAGCCGGGACAGACCTTATCGCTGTATTGGAAATTAAAATCGCCGCAGCAACCCGAAAACGTTTTCTGGTATTACCTGAATAATAAGAATCAATGGGTTGCATTAGATGCGTGGGTTAAAGATGAAACCCAAAATCTGTATCAGGATGGCATTTGGCAAGTTGTACTGCCTGCGGATGCTTCCGCTCAGGCTACCCAAATGCCAACGGGGCGCTATTGGCTAAAAGCCATCGTGGCAATACCCACACATGAAGGTTCATGGGGAAAAACGCCTTGGTTGTACGGCCTGATCTATAACGCGATGACAGCAACATTGGCGAACACCGATGGCATCAGTGACAGCCACTTCTTAACGCCATTACCAGCAGGCACTATTCAGCGTCCGGTTGAACCCATCATTGTGGTGGCGTCGATCAACCAGCCCTGGGCATCATGGAATGGGCGTGTACCGGAATCCTACAGCGCCTTTTTTGAACGGGGAGCCCAACACCTGTCTCACCGTAACCGAGCCTTAACCTGGGGCAATATGGCGACACTGTTAACAGAGCGTTATGTCAGCATTTTTGATGTTAAGTACCCCGGCAATGATGAGCTCACGCGAGTCCCCGCACTGGAGAAACAGCAACTGACGATCATTCCGGCTAACCGATACAACGACAGCGATGATCCTTTACGTCCGGTGCTAAACCCGGCCCGCCTGCAAGAAATGGCCGAATGGTTACAGCAAAAAGGCTCTCCGTGGGCTGAGAATGAGATCAGCAATCCAAAATACGTTGATGTAAAAATCAATTATAAGGTGATTTTTAAGCCGGATGTTAACGAAGATTTTGGCTATCGCCAGCTACGACAGCAACTCAGCGAAACCTATATGCCCTGGAGCGTCAATGAGCAACGCCCCGTTATGTTGAATAACAGCATTAATTATTACCAGTTGCTGGCGGCCATTCAACAGCAGCCGCTGGTTGAACGAGTCACTTGTCTGACGCTGCGTCGGTCGAATGCCGCTACAGACAGTGACATCACTGCATCAGTGGAAGCCAAAGATAATGAAGTTCTGATTTTGGTCTGGGAAGCAGATGATAAGCTGCAATGCCGAGGAAATAACTATGAGTGATAAAGATGTACTGTTTCACAAAGTGAAAGACGATATTCACTTTGATACCTTGCTGGAGCAGGCTCATCAGGTGGTTGAGCAACAGGCAGGAAAATTGTGGAGCGACACAGCGGAACACGATCCCGGCATCACCTTTCTGGAAGGAGTCAGCTACGGTGTGTCAGATTTGTCTTACCGTCATACTCTTCCCTTAACAGACTTACTGACCCCTGCCCCCGATAAGCAGAAAAAACCAGACGGAATTTTTCCTGCTGAATTTGGCCCCCACAATACACTGACTTGTGGGCCAATCACCACCGATGATTACCGGAAAGCATTACTGGATCTGCATAGCCGTGACCGGAGAGAAGAAAAGTCAGAATCAAAACAGGATCAAGGGGATTTTCTGTTCCGCAATGTGCAGTTAGTCCGTGAACCGGAAACACAACGTTATACCTATTGGTATGATGCCACCAAAAGGGAATATAGCTTTGTCGAGAGCAAAGAAGCGAAAAAGTTTACTCTGAGGGGAAATTACTGGCTCTATTTGGAACCGACCCGTTGTACTCAGGAGAATTTGGATAATGCCACCCAACAGCTCACCGATTTTTTGATCCAAAACCGCAATATTGGTGAATCAGTCAGCCAAATTATCTGGACAAAACCGGTTGATTTTCCGCTATTACTGGATATTGAACTGGATGACGATGTGCAGGATGTCGCGGGTATTTTTGCTGCCGTCTATAGCACAGCAGAACAGTACCTGATGCCCGAAGCGCAGCGTTACGACACTGAAACACTGCAAAATGCGGGAATGCGTAATGATGAAATCTTTGAAGGGCCACACTTAGAGCATGGCTGGATACCTGAATTGCCGGCAGCCCGTGATTATACCAAGCGGCTCAAGCTCAATCTTAGCCGTTTGGTTAATAAGCTGCTTGAGATTAAGGGCGTTCAGAATGTGAATCGTCTTCAATTGGCTGACTGCTTTGACAAGACCTTGATTGCACCGATTAACGAAGATAGCTGGTCATGGTCAATTAAAGAAGGCTACTACCCTCGCCTGTGGGGTCAAGATCCAATCTATCAACTAGCGCAACATGATGGCCCGTTAAAGGTGATTGCCAAAGGTGGGATCAGTATTACGGTTGATGAAGACCAAATTCGGGACAGTTTACCTGATTCTCCCTTGATTCAGAATAAACCTGTGGTATTGGCTTACGGGCGGCATCGCAATGTGGATCGTTATTATCCCGTCAGCGACACCTTGCCCGCTTGTTATGAGTTACAGCAACCTTTATCTGAAAGTGAACATGCACAGCGCCTGTTGTCACTTCACCAATTTATGCTGCCATTTGAACAGTTGTTGGCTTGCGGCTGTCAGCAAATTGCCATGCTGCCAAAACTGTTGGCTTTTAAGCGCGAAGGCTATGAAGTCTGGGGCGATCAATGGCCATTTAAGCCAGGTTCTGTTAATGATGATGCCCATCAAGATTATGCTCCGGCATTAAAGAAATTACTAAAAGAAATTGCACTCGATAGCGATCACGAGCTGGATATCGTCAATTATCTGCTCGGATACTTTGGCACCGAGCGGGCACCACGTACCTTTACCATCGACATCAATGACTTTCGTGCTGTGCAACAGGGCTATCTGGCACAGCAACCAACATTAACTTATCACCGTGCCAATATTCGGATTGATCAGGTCTCGTCGCTACAAAAGCGCATTGCTGCCCGCATGGGATTAGGCGATGAGCTGTTTAAACCGAAGCCTGACCTGAGCAAACTGCCTTTTTATCTGGTGGAACATCGGGCATTGCTGCCAATCAAGCCCAATAGCCAGTTTGATAAAGAGCAGAAGCCAGACTTGGTAACAGAGGAGAAAGAAAGCCAGACCGAACCGCATTATCTGGTGATTAAGCAAGCCGGTATTAATGGCAAGCTGAGACAAGGGCAAGTGATTAATTTAGTCCTCTATGAAGGTGAACAAAACGAAAACCGATTTACCGTTCGTGGTCAAATGATAACCAAATCCGAGGGGGATCAATTTTGGCTGGACATAGGTAATAGCGCCCAACTGGAATACAATCTGGAACGGGTCATGACCGCTGCCAAAGCGAAAAAATTGGTCTGGCAAAATAGCGTGGTCTGGATGGAAGATATGAACTATCGTTTAGCCTACGATAGTGACCAATTCCAGAATGGGAACCCGTTGCCTGAAAACCAACGGCGCCTGACCCGCACAGCACAAACGCCCTTTCCATCCCTGATTGCGGTAGGTAATGAAATTACCTTGACCAAAAATGTAGGGATCGTCAGTGTAATACAGGATTATGCTGGTGAATCAGAAGAATTGTATGCCAAAGTCGTCAGTTTTGATCGCATCAAGGGCACCTTGATTATTGAACGTCAGGATAATTCGACATTGAAGTTCCCGGCCCCAGAAGAAGCATGGCGATACAGTTGGCATTTTTCAGGTGAGGAATATGAAAAAACCGATCGTTTCTCATTTGTGATTAGTGTCGTAGTAAACAGTGACTTAATTAAAGTTCCCGGTGTTGATCCCTATAAATTAGAAGAGTGGGTTAAAGAAACCATTCTTACCGAGTTCCCTGCCCATATTTCCATGATTATTCACTGGATGGATCGGGAAGCATTTTCAAATTTCGGCACTACTTACCAACGCTGGCAAAATAATGGTGCACCTTTGGGTGATTCTGCCTATTGGATTCTGGAAAGCCTGACATTAGGTAAATTACCTTCCTCTTTAAAAGGAATAGGGACAATGCGTGTTGCTACTGTGCACCAAAGAGAGGAAGTTGTCGGTAAAAACAACGATCAGTGGAATACCGATAAGATAATCCAGAATGAATTATTCTATGTTCCGAGAGAGAACGAATAAGAAAACAAGCATCTACCAGTCACAATTTTATATTAAAAATAGTTTATGGAATTAACCATGAAAGAGATTCGCTATTCTGAAAAAAAACAAGGTCAACAAACTTTATCTAATGAAAAAAGTGTTGGGCCTGAGACTGATAAATTAAAAGATAAATTTAAAGACGGCAGTATTCCCTTACAAACCGACTTCAATCAATTAATTGATATTGCGGATATTGGGCGCAAAGCTTGTGGTCAGGCACCAGGCCAAGATGGTCCGGGAACAGGATTAAAGCTGGATGATAACGGTACACTTAATTTAAAAATAGGTACCATCGACAACCAGGACTTTTCCCCATTAATATTAGAGAAAGATATTTTATCTGTTGATCTGGGGAGTGGCCTGATTAATAAGAGCAATGGAATATCTGTCGGTCAGGGTAATGGTATTACTGTAAATACAAATAATGTGGCTGTAAAATCAAAAAACTCAACCATTAAAGTTGAACCTACGGGAATATCGGTAGGAATGGGTTGGGGAGTGACTGTAGGCGGTGATGGCTTAGATATTGTAGGCAGTGATGGTATTACTGTTAGTGCTAAAGGGGTTGCAGTAAAACCCTATAATGGCATTATCTCTAATAGTAGTGGTGTTGCAGTAAAGCCTTATAATGGAATTAACGTCGATGGTAATGGTGTTTCAGTTAAAGCAGGCAATGGTATTACTGTTAATTCAAATGGTGTTAGTATTGATCCCAATAATGTGCTTCCCAGAGGAATGATTGTGATGTTTTCTGGTAGTAGTATTCCTACAGGATGGGCATTATGTGATGGCTCTAAGGGTACACCTAACCTTATTGACAGATTTATTATGGGGGGTACCATACAAAATACACATGGTAAATCTTCAAATATATTTTCCGGCAACAAAGATAATAAAAAATTTACCTTTATATCAGAAAGCCAAAGCGTTCGTATATCAGGACAAACAGAGGGACATGCTCTAACCGCTGATGAAAATGGTAAACACAAACATGAACAAGGTGAAATATTAAACGAAAAAGGTATGTGTCATAATGGTTATACAACAGACACGAGCCAACGTGACTGGGTTAACGGTGGATCTACCGGGGGAAAACCACCTAAATATAGACCATATACATTTGAAAGTGGTAAAGGAAAACCACATTCCCATAATATAAGTCTGACCAGCGGTCAACATAATCATAATAATAATGTCACTGTACCATATTATATCCTATCCTTTATTATGAAGCTCTAATGAAGCTCTAATGAAGCTCTAATGAAGCTCTAATGAAGCTCTAATGAAGCTCCTTTAACTTATATTACTAGTAATGGGCATTACCAATGCACATTGCTAGTTTACATAACTAATTCTATTTATGGAGTTAAGTTATCTAATGATTTCATTGATCAAAGAAACAAATAGCACTATTTACAGAGTTATCATATCCATTGAATCCGTAGATTGTTATAGTAAAAAGGTAATGAATAAATGCTCATTTTTATTTAATAAGAAGTTATCCTTAATTATAAAAGAAAATATTAAGGAATTAGAGTTAAACAGAAATAAAAAAATCCTCTTAGAAAGAATGCTTGTGGATTTAGGCAATATTGATATTAATGCATTTGAAACAGAATTTCCCATAAAATTAAAGTCTGAGTTAAGAAAAAATCTTAAAAAATATTTTCATTCTTGCGAATATAATCTGTGGGAAGAAAAAAGATCTTACCCACTATCAATGCATAAACCTGTGGATAAATATATAGATAGATCAGAAAACAATATTTCTTACCAAATATCTACTGAAACTCTATTGATAGAAAAAGTAGATCATTATTTACGCAAGGGAAACTGGTTGTTTGATGACAAGAAGCATCATATCCCGAATATTGTACGTATCGACAATCAGTTATGGCAGCAAGTTAACCACCAACCACAACAATGGTTACCTATGTTAGCCAAACACTGCTTACAACCCACAGGCCTAAGTCGCTTAATGCGAATTTGCCAGCCAGACGTTCTTGCTATGCTTTGCCAGTTATTTACTGAAATAACATCCGAATTTGTTAATTCGCAAACACAGGTAATTATAGATAAAAAGGTGACACCAGAAAAATTAAGTTTAGCGGCTGAATATTACCTACAACATCAAATGAAACATACCCATGCCACACAACAGGCACTTGGGTTACAAACTCAAAATAAGCAAACACCGAGGATAAATATTATTCAAAATGATAGTCATCTATTAAAACAGAATCACAATAAAACTGACATGCCAATGGATGCAGTACCGCCATTTGCACTCCAGCCCACGCAAATACCCCCTCAATCAGCGGCCACACAACAGCATCATGGTTTGATAAAGGAGCCCCCTGCAACTTTACAAAACAGACAACAACACAAGGAATTACCGGAATCAACTTTATCAGCGCAGATATCATCCATACAACCTGATAATGGAATTCAATCTCCATCAGCACAGTCGGTTTTACCCATCAGCAATGCCGGCTGCATGATTTTATGGCCGTTATTGCCCACATTTTTCCGCACCTTTGATTTACTGGAAAAGAATCAATTTATCAGCCTTGAAGCACAAAGAGAGGCAGTCTGTTTACTTGATTGGCTGATTTGGGAAGAAGAGGAAATACCTGCATGGCGGTTGACACTCAATAAAGTACTTTGTGGATTACCCATTTATGATAACTCGCCATGGCATACACCAGAGCCAGAACAACGAATCGTAATCAACCAATGGCTGGAAAAAATCCTCGTGCAACTTCCGGCCTGGAAAAAAATGGGAGTAAACGATGTCCGGCACTTATTCCTGCAACGTTCCGGGGAATTAAGTGAGTTAAATGGAATAACAAATATCCATATTAAACCCGAAGTTTATGATGCACTGATAAGCGAATGGCCGTGGCCAATGAATATAGCGAGCTTTAGCTGGTTGCAACAACCTATCACCATAACGTGGTTATAACCATTAAACACAGTAAATTAGTCTGAGTAAAAATTTATGAATACAGCGCCTGTTTTCCCTGATTTATTTCAGCAAAATAATAACTCTAATTTAACGTTTTTATTTAGCCAACTGGAACGCATCGATCTCGTTCTTCAATACCATTTCCACTGCATATCAGGCCAACGAGGTGATCTTGATGAGTTTCTGTTAAGCGAAGAAGATATTATCGCCAGACTGGATAATCCAATGGGTAAACCTCATTGGCTCAACGATGATTGTCTGGCAATACCACAAATCGTCACGCCCGTGGCATCCCGATTAGCTGATCTGATTGCACGTTTTGAACTGACTGATTTTGAAAGAGATGTTTTGCTGTTAGGTTTACTGCCCCATTTTGATAGCCGCTATTATCAACTATTTGCGCTGATTCAGGGAGAACAACAATTCCGATTTCCCTCTTTTACTCTGGCGTTGGAACTATTTTGTCACTCAGTGTTGGAAAAACAGGCACAACAGGCCAGTTTTCTGCTTCAATCCCCCCTGATTGGTTGCCAACTATTATCCATTGATAGGCGTCAAAAAACGTCATCCTGGATTCAGACACCTTTTATCACTGACAACAGCGTGTATCATTTTTTACTTGGGCATCACTCTATTACGCCTGATTTGGAACATTGTTCTGAATGGTTAACTCCCGTAGAAAATGGCTATTACCCAACCCAATTAAAGCAATCACTCAATAACGCATTATTATCTGACCACGATGCTATTCGCCCTATTATCTTATTAAAAGGCATTACCAGCAGTGCCAGAGCTTATGCGGTTGCCAATATCATGGCGTCCGAAGGGCGGCAAACTCTAATGGTGGATATTGCCAAATTAGCTGACAACAATGATCAAACTCTACTTTCCCAAATAAAACCTATTTTGCGGGAAACCCGCATGCGCGGTGCCTGCTTAATATTGCGAAATTTTTGTTTATTCGCCGAACAGAATAAACAGCTACTGGAACCTTTGTCAGCTTTATTGCATCAACCTGAATTAAGGGTTGTTTGTTTAATTGAACCCTTTTCCCCATTGGTCTGGCTGAAAAAGTTATCGGTATTACTGGTAGAGATGCCCGTTCTGACCTCAAAGGAAAAAGCTAATCTATTGACGGCCCAACTCCCCAATCACTGTGCAAATAATATTGATGCAATAGCCTTAAGCCAGCGTTATACCTTTAATCCCGAAACCCTGCCATTGATTTTACAAGAGGCTCAGCTTTACCAACAGCAGCGAGATCCTTTGGATATCTTGCAGCAATGCGATATCCATAAGGCACTCAATTTACGCGCCCAGCAAAATTTTGGTCAATTGGCGCAGCGGATTACCCCTACACGTTCATTAAAAGATTTATTGGTATCCGATGATATCGCTCAGCAGATACAAGAAATACTCGCGGCCATTAAGTATCGGGAACAAGTTCTGGTGGGAGGTTTTAAAGATAAGATTGGTTATGGTATGGGTATCAGTGCCCTGTTCTATGGTGATTCCGGTACGGGAAAAACCATGGCAGCAGAGGTGATTGCCAACTGTATTGGTGTTGACTTAATCAAAGTAGATTTATCCACCGTCGTGAATAAATACATTGGTGAAACCGAGAAAAATTTATCCCGTATTTTCGATTTGGCAGAACAGGATGCCGGAGTTTTATTCTTTGATGAGGCGGATGCGCTATTTGGTAAACGCAGTGAAACCAAAGATGCACAAGACAGACATGCCAATATTGAAGTCTCTTATCTACTGCAACGGCTGGAGAATTATCCGGGGTTAGTTATTTTATCCACCAATAATCGTAGCCATTTGGACAGTGCTTTTAATCGCCGTTTTACCTTTATTACTCGCTTTACTTACCCGGATGAAACTATCCGCAAGAAAATGTGGCAGGCAATCTGGCCTGAAAATATAAAAGTCGCCCAAGATGTGGATTTCGATAAATTAGCCCAACGAACAAGCGTTACAGGGGCGAATATTCGCAACATTGCTTTATTGTCTTCGCTTTTTGCCGCAGAGAATAACCATAACGAAGTCAGTAATAAAAATATTGAAACAGCATTATCACGTGAATTAGACAAAGTGGGCAGATTGACTTTTCAAAATTAATAGAAATAAAAACACCTAAAAATTACATGCACTGATGATCTAAATAGCGTTTCAAAATGATAGGAGTATTCCTTACCCCGCGCTCCGCACGGGGTAAGGGACTCCAACATCTGATACTCTCAGTATTATAAAAACCTATTTAGCTGTTATCACCATAATAAATTAAGAGGATTTTTTTATGTTAGAAATGCAAACCGTTATTAATGTCAATAAGGCAATGAAGGCGATTCTGGAAAAATATCTGGATAAAAAAGTGGCGATCCGTTTCGATCTGCCTGAGTTAGATACCGTGCAATCTGATGCGATGGTGAGTGTCTTTCTTTATGATATCTATGAGGATCTACAGCTTCGTTCAACAGAATCCAGAGTGTTTAATGCCAGTTCAGGGAGGTTATTGCCGGGTTGGGTCAATATCAAATGTAATTATCTGATTACCTATTGGGAATCGACCAAACCCGCAACCGATCCCAACAGCCCGGATAGCCAACCGGATAATCAGGCAATACAAGTCATGTCACAAGTCTTGAATGCTTTAATTAATAACCGCCAATTATCAGGTATTCCCGGCGCTTATACTCAGGTTGTACCCCCGAAAGAAAGTTTAAACAGCTTAGGGAATTTTTGGCAATCACTGGGGAATCGCCCACGACTTTCTTTAAATTACTCAGTGACAATACCGATTAGCCTCACCGATAAGCAGGATGAGTCGAAGCCGATAAGCACCATTTCTTCTACAGTGGAACAAATTGCACCACTCAGTCAGGAAAAGATTAGCCATGCTTTGCGAGAATTATTGATTACGGAACTACAGATACAGCCTGTTGCAGAATCAGAAAGTGAAGAGAATATTAGGCTGGCACTGAGCAAAGTTGAACTATTAACAATGAAAGAGGCTATGACCGCAGATAATTCAGCAGAAATTTCTATATCTCTGTCTGTATTAGGGATTACCCATCAGAAATATCTACAGGGCATCAATGCAATTTTTGATCGCTGGTTAAATGATAACAAGATTATTACCACAGTTGATGATTATGGAATCAGGATTAAGAATATAGAAAAAAACCAACTTTTTGGAATTTAATTTATTGTTATTTTCATAAATCATGGAATAGCAGATATTAGCCAACCAAGAATAATTTACCTGATTTTAACATAATGATATCATTCATAAGTCAAACTTAGCCTAATGATATTTGAATTAACCTTATTAACAATAATGTTAATTTATAAAATATCATGAACATTCCATTATTTTTTAATAAGATTTATTTAAACAGCATATTTAATAATGCAATGATTTTTATATTAAATTGTTGACAAACACCAATGTATATATATGATTATTGCATAATTAATGATTTTTACTGTGATGAGCTTCTGGTCAAATCACGTAATTAAAATAAAAATTCAATAAATTTATTAATAATTTTATAACACCAGGAATAAACCCTATTACATTCAAAAAGGAGTTCAGGTGTTTATTTCAAAAGACTTAGCAAATTTTATTGTTGTAGCCAAAAATAAATCAATAAATAAGGCAACAAAGGAGCTTTTTATCACACAGTCGCCAATTAGCCGAAGCTTAAAAAAACTGGAGTGCTCATTAGGTGTGAAACTCTTTGTCAGAAAAAACCAAGGATTAGTTCTAACGGAAGAAGGAGAACGCCTATACAATAAAGTGTTATCAATTTATGAACAACTTAAGAATATTGAAAATGATTACAAGAATCATAAGTCACCCTATTATGATATTTATAAAAACAACATAACGATTTAATAGAATTAAAATCGTTAAGATAGATAGTTAATAGTGGACTTTCAAATAGCCATGGAATCATATTTAATATACTTTATTACAGAAATAAGTTATACCAATATCACTTCAAGATGCATGTAATTTCTCCCCGCGAAGCGGGGAGAAATCAGGTTTCATATCGTGTTGTAAATTGCAGCTTGAAGTTTAATTCGTATATATAAGGAAGGAAATATAATATGCCTACATCTGAATATTTAAATAAAAAATCGAAAAAAAGAGCCTCTTCAGTACAAGCACACTCTACCAATGAATATAGACAAAATGACGAAGATATTCTTCAGCAAGTTGCTAACCAATTTATTTGGCAAGGCCATATCAAAGCCATTGAACGAGCATCCAGAAGAGGCCAGTTTGCCGTCAGTTTCCGAGCAGCGGGTGAGCCAACACTTAAAGCATTAAGTCAAGGGGCCGCTGCTAAGGGACATGATATTCTGGAAAAAACCATTAAACCTGGTTCCATTAAGAATGCTTATGGTGAAGAGAAAGCACCGCAAATAATAAAGCAAGTTAGGGATGCGGGTATTGAAGGTTATGTTGGTCACTGGGATAAGGAATCAAGAGAGCTTCTGGGGATTTATATGAGTAGTGGTCACGGCTTATCAGATGATCAGGTCAATGGGAAAATTTATCCCATAGATTTAAACAATCTCGATGCCAGCTTATCGGCCTTGAAAGCAAAAGAAAACTGGGCCGCACTACCTTTCACTGGTGACTATGATATGCATGACATGATTCTTTTCGCGGGGCGACCCCATTCTGTGCCATCAGAGTCACCAGACGAAAAAAGAATAATCAAATTTATTAATGAAGAGATCGCAAAATCTGACACAAATAGGCCGTTTAACAAGCTGGAACATAATGTTATCAGGCATGGGCCTCAAGTAAATTATCCTGCTTTTGCGTTAGATAAAGAAAAAGAAGAGACAAAAAATCGGGGAGGACTTTTTAAAGCTGTTGCTGAGCCCGGAGAATTTCCTGTTGCTATAGTCAGTAAAGGCAAATGGTCAATTGCCAAAAACATTAATGAACTAGAACAATTTTATAACAGCATTGGTGCAAAAATGAAAACCCCCTGGAAACCAGATGATGGAAACTTCGGATATTTTCCCAATGCTGAAAAACCTTGGTTGGTCAATATTAATTCTAAGCAGAAAACCAATCCAGAAAAGCCTTGGTTGGCCAATCGTAAGTAAAAAATAAATCGGTCAGACATAATAAATAGGTTTTCATAACACTGAGAGTATCAGATGTTGGAGTTCCTTACCCCGCGCGGAGCGTGGGGTAAGGAATACTCCTATCATTTTGAAACGCTATTTAAAAGGAGTTGGCATAGTCGTAGGTTTATCACAAATAGTTGCAGGAATAGGCCTAATAAAGGATTGGTCAGATTAGGATATGAAAATACCTTTGAATATTTGGGCTCTAGTAAAACAACAGGAAGCCTAGTTTATACAGGAGTAGATTTATCACTGTCTGCTCATGCATTATTATCGCGTACCTTAAAACCTGATGCATGGCGATTATTTCATCACATTAATGAAGATTATGTACATGGTTACAAACTTATGAGTGGATACGCACTAGGCTTCTAAATAACGGCCAATGGTCTCACGATAAAATCGGCCTATGACATATACAACAATCCAAACTACAACAAGTAATGATTTAATCTACCCTTTATGTTTTTTTATAAACATAAAGGATTTATATGTTAGTCTTACAGATGAAAAATATAACACTATTGGCATTGCAATAAAAAATGTAAGCGCAGTATTAATATAATTATCGATATCATGATCGAGTAACAACATGCAAATAAAAAAAGAAAGAGCAATAAGAAAAACAAAAACAATACCATGAAACTTTCTTTTTAAAATATATATTTCTTGCATGATTTCATAACCGGAGCGTTCTGAAGCAGCTTTTATCAAGCTAATATCCTTTGAAGTAAAACCATGTTCAATCATTAATGACACTATATTTTTTTCCATTTTTACTCACCTTTAATAATTTTGTCATATATGCAAGACGCTGACATGAAAATTGAATATTCTGTCAGGTTGACGATGAAAATTATAATCCCGCGCACTTATTTTTCTGTGTCTACATGCTACACGTATTATAACCATACGTGAAGAAAGCATTATATTCTGATTTGAAAAAAACCAGGATACAGACCGGCAACGGGCAAAGTAACTGCATCAAACTGATGCCGGGGCAAATTTTCAACATTGCCGCCCATCCTCATGCCCCGCTCAATACCTGCTGGCAGATTGTCGGGATCAGCCATCAGAGTCGCTGCCCGCAGGCACTGGGTGACAATGGCGGCGAGGGCACCACACTCAGCAATGACTTCAGCTTTATCGATAGCTATGCCGACTGGCGACCACCATTTCATACAAGCCCCTGGCGGATGGGATGAGAGTGCCGCCATGGTCGGGCCGGAAGGGAAAGAAATCTTCGTCAATAAAGACAGCGCGATTAAAGTCCATTTCCATTGAAACCGCTACGACAAGGCAGATGACAGCGCGTCTTGCTGGGTTCGGGTAGCTCAGGGCTGGAACGGCAATGGTTTTGGCTTTATGGCTATTCCGCGTATCGGGCAGGAAGTGATTGTTTCTTACCTTAACGGCGATATTGACCGACCGATAGTGACCGGCAGTGTCTATAACGCCGTCAACCGTCCGCCGCTAGATTTACCCGCCGCGAAGACCCTCACCACGTTTAAAACCAAAACCCACAAAGAAGGCTGTGGCTTCGATGCTGCTTATACCCAGTCTGCTGAGCCACCGCCTGTTTTGCCTCGCCACGGCTTCCCAGCATCTGCATTGTGCCATTGACACTCCCCACCACTTCCGTTGAATAGCGATCCCCCCGCTTCAGGGTAAAAATATCGGTGGAAGGATTACTTAAGGTAAACCCCAGCAACACTTTTTTGTCCTCGTCAACAGCCTTCTGGCAACGACTGACCAGACTGGTAGTCTCCTTGCCGACCACGGTAATATCAAAACGCACATAGACCGGATTATCACTCGGACCATTTAACGCATTGATCACGCAGCTCAGGAATGTGCCATTAGCAGTGCTGACATGGCGGATATTTATTTATACGAGCATAAAGCAAAGGAGTACACTATCTGAATTAATCAGAACTATGAGGAAAGAAAAATGTTACCTCCCACTGTTTATTTCAATCAAGAGTTTGCTCCCGGTGATTTAATTTATGGCTTACGTCGTGAAATAGCCAGATACGCCGATTCTTTACACCTTAAAATAAATCTGGATGCATTTGATGTTCAGGCAGCAACCGTTGATCAATATGTCGTTCCACGGGAAGTGGAACTATCAACAACAGGGAGATGTCGATTTTATAATATGACGTTACCAAAAAATATACCGTATTTTCAGAATTTTATTTCTTATTTAGCAGACCATCCTAAATATCATACTGCGCTCACATACCCGATTGAAAACAATTCCCGAATCTCAGGCAGAAAGTGTAAAGGTGCATTATCATGGGTTACCCTGGGTAATAATGCGTTGACTGAAAATATGCATATTCATTTCCTCCTCGATGGTATCAATATGAAATATGTCGTGAATAAAAAACCCTATCCGGGGAATCCGGATCTTGAAACAAACGTGACAGCCAGAGAGTTAAGGTGGATCTACAGAAACAAAGACCACCCACAGGTACAACGAAAAATATTATTCTGGTTGAACAGAGAACTGACATCCCCGCCCTGGACAGGAAACGGGGCTGTGTTATGGCGGAATTATGTACCACATCATATTCTCTGACATGTTTATTATACGTGTGATTGATCTCCATCCGCTGATATCTGCCCGAAAACGCGGTCAAATATCCCGGGCCGTCTGACTGATAGTGCGGTTTTTGCTGCGACAGGCTTCCGCCACGGTATCCAGCCAGTGCGAGTCGAGAATTTCGGCATCACGGCAGGTCAGCGGCTCATCGTGTTGCGCATAGATATTGCCCCGCATTCGTCCGTGTTCATCACGGATGCGCTTACATAAACTCAACCAGCCGGTTATTCGCAGCATCAGTAACACCCGGCTGACGGTTTCACACGACGCCTTGCCTTTATAGGGTAACGCCATCATATAGTTATTATGTGAATTATATAATTAAAGAAATTAATATTTTATATTTTTGTTTTTATAATCTTTGATTATAAAATGATAAATAAATCAAATAAAATTGAATTAATTAAATTTTAAATTTGTATATAAGCTGTTTAGTATCTTCAAAGTAGAATTATTAGAATTTACATGATAAATAAAAATAAGTTGATTGAATGGAAATGCACAATGTATTACAGGACAGTACCCAATCTGGAATTAACCAACAAGCCATTTTTTCTCCGGTGACTCGCGCAACATTTGAAGTTAAGGCGGGTCAATCAATTAGCCGATTTCTGAGAGAATCATTCCGGGCAATGAAAGGAATTGAAAGGGGTCCTGTGTATCTGGGCGTTAGTAAGGAAATTTTAAATGAATATGATGAAAATCGCCCCGACATTAGTTCAAGCATTTCTGATTCTTGGAAAGATCGTCCGGTCGATATCAATAAAATACGTTCACCCGAATTTAAAAATTTCATGAGTAAAACCCATAATTGCATCATTCTCGCGGGTCTTGATATCACTTGTGGGATCACAGCAAACAGTAGTGCATTCTTGAAAGCTCTTGATGAACATTACCCTAATATTATCATTCAAAGCCGCTTCAAACGGGAGAAATGGTTACAGTATCTCAGTATCATTCCCAAGTATTTCCCTATTGATTTTAGCGCAACAGGCGATGCAACAAGACACCCAGCATCCTATATCAATATCCTCCAGAAACATTTTCCGGAAAATGGAATAGTCAGTGTTGATTCCGGTGAGTACCGTTCATTTTTTGGTCATCATTGGATCGTCCGCAGACCTGAAACTCAAATGTGACAACCAACATACAACGCCAAATAAAGAATATAACAAACGCATAAAAGCGTTCCCACTCGTATGAAAGGTGAAAAGGCATGAAGTCAAAACTCATTATCATCAATTCGTGTGTTATACTGGTATTGGGATTATTTTCTATAGACCTTTATAATCCGGCACTACCTATAATAAAAACCGCACTCGCAGTTACTGACAATCAGGCACAAAGCCTTGTTGTTTATTATCTCGTTGGTTTCGCTATATCCCAACTTTTTTATGGGCCTCTCTCCGATAAACACGGACGCATTCCTGTCATTGTATTTTCTTTATTATTTTCCGCTATCGGTAATTATCTGACTTCTACTGCTGAATCATTTTACGCACTATCTCTATTCCGGCTTCTGACCGGTATTGGTGCTGGTGGGTGTCCGGTTATTAGCAGAGCTATACTCAGTGATACTTTCCGGGATAAGACGGAATTATCTAAATCTCTGGCTATTTTTTCGATGGCATCACAAGTTTCGCCTGCTTTTGCACCTGTTATTGGCGGGTATATTACAGAATATCTGCCGTGGAAGTTTAATTTTATCGCTCTTACCATAATGATGCTGATAGGTGCATTTTTTGTAAAAATGACGTTGCCGGAAACATCACCGATGAAATCAACAGACAATGGCCGAATAACAGGTTTTCGAATTCTGTTATCTGACATTAATTTTGTTATATACAGTGTTGTCTCCGCCGTTTTGTTTGCTATTACCATTGGTTATTTTACTGCCAGCCCTTTCGTATTCCAGACACAATTTGAATTATCTTCATCACAGAATGGATATCTATTTATGGTTTATTCTGCTGGGATCGTAATAGGTTCGTTGCTGACAAAAAAATGGTTGTCACATTCCACACCTGAAAGAATTCTGAAAGTTTCACTCCCACTATTAGTATTGTTTACAGCGATGGCACTCATTTTTATTTATTTTACTCAGGTATTGTCGATTGAATTTATCATTATTTATAGTTTTGCGGTAGGGCTAGGATGTGGATTGTCTTCTCCATTATTACTTGGGATAAGTTTGCATGGACATCCAGAATTGTCAGGAACAGGCAGTGCCTTACAAGGCGCACTAAAAATGGCCGGAGCAGCCATTGTATTATGGTTTTTCTCTAGTGGGCATACAACGACAGCAGCGGGTTTAATGTGGGGGCTTTTCATTCTTGCCTTGATTTGTTTTGTTTTTATTACGTTTACTCTGTATAGGGTATCCGAAACAAAAAACCGGCGTTTATAGAGCAACCAACATTGATAATGTTATTTTCACTGTCACACTAACGGAGAGAATATGGATCTTGGGATCGCGGGTCGCTGGGCTGTCATATGTGCAGCCAGCGAAGGTTTAGGATTTGCTTGCGCTGCAGCGCTAGCGGCAGAAGGAGTAAAATTAGTATCAAAAACAAAGGAGAAATACGGATAGTGAAGCGATCACGAACGAGAACAAACAACAAAGATTGATTTAACCGTCCGTATTTTCTTCTGAGTTTGTGCGCTCTTGAGAGGAATTATAGCCATTAAACTTAGTCGTTTAATTATTAAACAATTAGTTAAAGGAGACTCACGTCTCGCCGGAGTAAGCGCCGGTCTGCTAACCCTGTCTGATAAGCAATATAAATAAGTTAAATCAGTCAGATAGGAAAGAAAAAACAAGCAAAAAAATGTGAGGGCATTAAAAGGGGCATAAAAGGAAAGTCAGGTTATATACTTTGATTATTCAACAAATTATAATACTTTTCGATTCCGCCTCCGCACTAAGTTTCCATGCGGTTTTGTCCCAACTTGTTAAACTTCCTGACAAAAGCGCAAAAAAGAATCAATGGTTAATTAAATGTTAAAGCCTAATCAGTCCAATTTGCACTGCTATGATGTTTAGGAACATTTAAAACAAGAAAAGGGTGACTGAAAAACAGTCACCCTTTTCTTGTTTAAGGTAATGATTTCAGTAATTGATTCTGATGTCAAGTGGGGTGTAAACTTCGCGGGATGCCGATGCCAGTTCGGTATCAATTATCTTTTCGTACCATCTACTGTTGATGCAGGGCAGTTCAGTCAATTCCATCCTCCTAAATGACTCAAACCCGCCCTGCTCTTTTTAATCCGTGTTATTCCTTATCATCAGAACGATCGGTATACAGCCCCAGTAGTCTTTTCACCAACGACAGATTCCGATCCGGCGCTTTCATCAGTGTCGTTGCCAGGGTATGGCGAACCTGATCAACTCAGGATGAACGCCTCATTATCTTGACGTATGTCATATCTCTTTTTTTACTGCATCAGCCTATTTTAAGGCGGTGGGTTGAAAACCAGATCTGGAATTCGTTCGTCAATCAAACGAACTGTCTGTTAATGGTCTATTTTGAATGGTTTCACTGAGTAATTCAGGGTTCAAATCGGTCGTAAAGGCAGACCGAATACGCTCTGGACACTGACGCCGCGTAATTTTCGTAACATTTATCGTGATAAATACAAAATGCAGGCAATAGTTGGGTTCAAAATCTGGCTTGACGAAATTCAGGCTAAAGAAAAGCTCGGCCAGCATATTCGGGCAGATGGTGATGCAGCGGATGATACCGAAAGGAAAATAGTGATATTGTTTTTTTAAGTTATAATCATGTCACTTTTTTATGCCATTTTCCGGATATCAATCATGTCTAACACTAACTTTTCTCAAACGGCTGCTTTTATCTGGTCGGTTGCTGACCTGCTTCGCGGTGATTTTAAGCAATCTCAGTATGGGCGTGTGATCCTGCCTTTTACACTGCTGCGTCGACTTGAGTGCGTGTTAGCCGCCACTAAAGACGCCGTGGTGGCAGAAGCTGGAAAACTGAAAAACAGCCCGCTGCCAGAAGAAGCAAAAGAGAAATTTCTGCTCCGTGCCAGCGGCCTGACATTCTTCAACTCCTCTCCGATGGACCTCGGAAAGATGGGGCAAAACGATATCAAGGCCAACCTGGAGAACTATATCCAGTCTTTCTCAAAAGATGCGCGTGAAATCTTCGAACATTTCAATTTCAGCGAGTTTGTCAGCCTTTTGCAGGATGCCAACCTGTTGTTTAAAGTGGTGAAAAAATTCGCCACCACCGATCTTAGCCCACAAAAAATCTCTAACCATGACATGGGCCTGGTGTTTGAAGAGTTAATCCGCCGTTTTGCGGAAAGTTCAAACGAGACGGCGGGGGAGCACTTTACCCCGCGCGATATCGTACGTTTAACCACCTCGCTGGTATTTATGGAAGATGATGAAGCTTTATCGAAAGACGGCATTATCCGCACCATTTACGACCCAACCGCAGGGACGGGGGGGTTCCTCTCTTCCGGTATGGAATATGTGCATGAACTGAATCCTAATGCGGTGATGCGTGCTTTTGGTCAGGAATTAAACCCGGAATCCTACGCTATCTGTAAAGCCGATATGCTGATCAAAGGGCAGGACGTCAGTCGCATCAAGCTGGGCAACACCCTTTCCAACGACCAGTTACCGCAGGATCAATTCGACTACATGCTATCTAATCCGCCGTTTGGCGTGGACTGGAAGAAGATTGAGGGCGAGATTATCACCGAGCATCAACAAAAGGGCTTTAACGGCCGTTTTGGTCCGGGCTTGCCGCGTGTGTCTGATGGCTCGCTGCTGTTCCTGCTGCATCTCATTAGCAAAATGCGCAATAGCCACAATGAGGATGGCACCGTGACTAATGGTGGGCGCATCGGAATTATCCTCAACGGCTCACCGCTGTTTACCGGTGGGGCGGGCAGTGGTGAGAGTGAAATCCGTCGTTATATTCTGGAAGCCGATTTGTTGGAAGGTATTGTTGCGCTGCCGACCGATATGTTCTACAACACCGGCATTGCGACCTATGTCTGGATCCTGTCGAATAAGAAAGCGTCAGAGCGCAAAGGCAAAGTACAGTTGATTGATGCTACTAACCTGTGCGGCAAAATGCGTAAGTCGCTGGGTTCTAAACGTAACCTGATGGGTGAAGATGATATTAAACTCATCACCCGTACCTTTGGTAATTTTGAGGCGGTGGATGCCACGCCGTTGGAAGAGTTGGGGCTGGAAAAAGCCATAGAGCAAAAATCCAACCGTGGTCGTCAGTCTGCTACGACAAAAACCGAAACACCGAAAACCTTCGCCAGCAAAATCTTTAACAGCACTGACTTTGGCTATCGCCGTCTGACTATTGAACGCCCGCTGCGTCTGTCTGCACAAGTAACCGATGAGGCGATTGCAGCCCTGCGTTTTGCACCGAAGCCATTTAACGCGCCGATGGAACGTCTGTATGAAGAGTTCGCCACACAGTGGCAGGACGATAACTATGGCGATTTTTCTGAAATCGCAGCGGAAGCTCGCACCATTATCAAAGCTGAATTTGCCGAGCTGAAAGAGAAGCAAATTAAAGACTTGCTCGATAGCAAGCTATGGCTGGCGCAACGAGCGTTAATGGAGAAAGCGCAGCAGATTCAAACCGCATTGGGTGAGCAGGCGGGTGGTAAGACGCAGGTCAGCGACGACTTCAACCAGTTCCAGCTCACTCTGAAAGGTGCGATGAAAACCGCAGACGTTAAACTGGATGCCAAAGAAAATAAACAGCTTATCAGCGCTATTACCAGCAAAAATCCTGCCGCAGAGCCGGTTGTGAAAAAGGTACTGAAAGAAGACGAGCAGCCGCTGTACGGAGCTTTTAAGTATAACGGCAAGGTGGTGGAGTTTGAGCAGGATGGCGATCTGCGTGATAACGAAAACGTGCCGCTGAATCCGGCTGTTGCCACCAGCATTCTGATCGAAAACTACTTCAAAGCGGAAGTGTTGCCGCACGTGGCTGATGCCTGGATTAATGCCGATAAACGTGATGAGAAAGACGGCGAGGTGGGAATTGTTGGTTATGAGATTCCGTTTAACCGCCATTTCTACGTTTACCAGCCGCCACGTCCGCTGGAAGAGATTGATGCTGATTTGGATGCGGTAAGTGCCGAGATTATGAAGCTGTTGCAGGAGGTGCATTCCTGATGGCTGGGTTAAATAAATATCAAGCATATCCGGAGCATAAGGATTCTGGGATTGAGTGGTTGGGAGCGGTTCCCACCGATTGGCATATAACTAAACTAAAATATATAGCCGGTTTATTAACAGGCAGGTCTTCCATGGCGTGTGAGTTATTTGTTGGGCTAGAGAATATTTCAAGTGGTGATGGTAAATATATAGCTAAAGAAGAAAATATAGCAGAAGGAATATCAATATCATTTGAGAACAATGATGTTCTTTTCGGGAAGTTGCGACCCTATCTTGCTAAATCCTGGCTAGCCACTTTCTCTGGTGTGTGTTCATCCGAGTTTTTGGTGCTTCGTACGAATAAACTACACCCACGATTCCTGAATTATTATTTACTCACAAAAGAATTTATTGAACAGGTTAATTCTTCCACGTATGGCTCGAAAATGCCTCGTGCAAGTTGGGAGTTTATTAGACTGTTGCCTGTGCCGACATGTTCGTACTTTTTATCTGAGAAGATAGCTTGCTTCCTCGATCACGAAATCGCAAAAATCGATAACCTGATCGAGAAGCAACAACAGCTGATTGAACTGCTAAAAGAAAAACGGCAGGCAGTGATTAGCCATGCTGTAACCAAAGGGTTAAACCCTGATGTGCTGATGAAAGATTCTGGTGTTGAGTGGTTGGGGAAAGTGCCGAAGCATTGGATTATATCACGCTATAAGTTCTGTACAGCCAGAGTAATCGTTGGAATCGCTGAAGCAGCGACGCATGCTTATTCGGATACTGGAACACCCATTATTCGTTCTACAAATATTAAAGAAGAAGGGCTTAGTACCACTGATTTATTATATCTCAAAGATGAGTTCGCAAGACAAAATGAATCTAAATACTTATATGGGAATGACATTGTAACTGTTAGGACTGGTTATCCAGGTATTAGTGCTGTGATACCTAGCGAATTAAATGGCTCTCACTGTTTTACAAATTTAATTTCGACTCCTTTATGTACTCAACACTCAGAGTATTTAGCTGAGTACTTAAATTCTGCAATGGGAAAAGAATATTTTTCACTCAATGGATGGGGGAGTGCACAAAAAAATATCAGTGTACCAATTCTTCAAAACTTCCCAATTGCATATCCCGATAAAACTGAGCAAGAAGAAATTTCGGCATTTATTTTAGAAAAAAGAAAAGAATTTAGTAATCTCTTAGAGAAAGCAGAGGAATCAATCCGATTAATGCAAGAACGCCGTACCGCCCTTATCTCCGCCGCCGTCACCGGAAAAATCGACGTTCGCAATTGGGTTGCACCTAACTCACAAAAAGTTGAGAAGTCACAGGAGGTCGCCGCATGAGTATGGATACCACCAACGAGCTGATTTTCCAGAATGAAATAATTGCTCAGATGGTCGAAAAAGGTTGGATTGTTGGCAAGAGTGACGGCTACGATCGCGAACGCGCTTTATACTCGCAAGATATACTAGCCTTCGTTCAGACAACGCAACCGCAGGAGTGGGAGAAGTTTTCGAAGATTTATCCTACCGATACCGAACGTCATTTCCTCGATACGTTGGTAGCACAACTGAAAAAAGCTGATATCAACGCTACCGATATGCTGTCACGCACTTACGGTACGCTGGGTGTATTGCGCCACGGGCTCAAAAGCCATAACGCCCGTTTTTCTCTGTGTCAGTTTAAACCAGAACATAACCTCAACCCGGAAACCCTCGCGCGCTATAAACAGAACATCTGCCGTATTGTGCCGGAGCTGATTTATAGCCCACATGCTTCGAAAGAAGCATTTGAAGAAAGCGGCGTAAAAGCGAAGAAATGGCGTATCGATCTGGTACTGTTTGTAAACGGCCTGCCGGTGGCGACGCTTGAGCTGAAATCTGAATTTAAGCAGGCCGTGCAAAACGCGATCACACAATATAAGAAAACGCGTTTGCCGAAAGATCCTGCCACCAACAAGCCTGAACCGCTACTTACCTTCAAGCGCGGTGCATTGGTGCACTTCGCCGTCAGTCAGTATGAAGTGTTTATGGCGACCAAACTCGACGGCGATAAAACCGTATTCCTGCCCTTTAATAAAGGTACAAAAGATGGCGGCGCAGGGAACGATATCCCGGAAGATGAAAACGAATACGCCACCAGCTACTTGTGGAACGAAGTGCTGCTCCCTGACAATCTGCTGAAAATTCTTGCCAGCTTTGTACATCTGCAAATCAAAGAGAAAGAAGAGTGGAATGGTCTGAAAGGCAAGAAAGAGAGTCTGATCTTCCCGCGCTATCACCAGTGGGATGTGGTGAGCAAGCTGATTAGTGCTGCTGCGATTGAAGGTACCGGTAATAAGTATTTGATTCAGCATAGCGCGGGTTCCGGTAAATCTAACTCGATAGCCTGGACCGCCCACCAGCTTTCCCGATTGTATGATAAGAAAGGCGAGAAGCAGTTCCATTCGGTGATTGTGGTGACAGACCGTACCGTACTGGACGATCAGCTTCAGGACACCATTTACCAGTTTGAGCATCAGGACGGTGTGGTCGGGCGCATCAACAATAAAGAAGGCGATGGTTCGAAGTCTGAAAAGCTCGCCAGCGCGCTGGAAAATTCGCAGCCGATAATTATCGTCACCATTCAGACCTTCCCGTTTGTACTGAAAGCGATTGAAAACAGTGTCAGTCTCAAACAACGCAAATATGCAGTGATTGCCGACGAAGCCCACTCTTCACAAAGTGGTTCTACGGCACGTCAGCTTAAAGAAGTGCTGATGACCGAGGAAACGGATGACGATGTAGTGCTGTCTTCTGAAGATATTCTGGATGCCACCGTCGCCGCTCGTAAGAGTAGTAATAATCTTAACTACTATGCGTTTACCGCGACGCCAAAGGCCAAAACGCTGGAACTGTTTGGTCGTCGTCCCAATCCGCTTGAACCTGCGTCAAAAACCAATAAACCCGAAGCGTTCCATGTCTACTCCATGCGTCAGGCTATTGAAGAAGGCTTTATTCTTGATGTCCTGAAGAACTACACCAATTACAAGGTGGCTTATAAGCTCTTGCAGAAGCTGGACGATCCAGACCGGGAAGTCGACAGCAAAAAAGCGAAGGTCAAACTGACTCAGTGGGTAGCGCTGCACGAATATAACATCTCGCAGAAAGTTAAAGTCATTGTTGAGCACTACCGTAAGCATGTGATGCATTTGCTGGGTGGGCAGGCCAAAGCGATGGTCGTTACCAGTTCACGTAAAGCGGCAGTACGTTATAAATTGGCGTTTGATAAATACATTGCTGAGAACAGTTACCAGAAGATCAACGCGATGGTGGCGTTTTCAGGCGAAGTCGAATTCGTTGAAAGCGACCACAACAGCCTCGCACTGATGAACCAGAAGTTTACTGAAATGAGTATGAATCCTGGTCTGAAAGGCCGGGATATGCGTAAAGCTTTTGATAGCGATGACTATCAGGTGATGCTGGTAGCGAATAAATTCCAGACCGGTTTTGACCAACCTAAGCTGTGCGCCATGTATGTCGACAAAGCCTTGGGCGGAGTGGAGTGCGTGCAAACACTTTCACGGCTAAATCGTACTTATCCGGGTAAAGCAGAATCGGGAACATTTGTGCTCGATTTCTATAATGAACCGGACGACATTCTGGGCGCTTTCCAGCCTTACTATCAAACGGCGGAGCTGACCGATGTCAGCGATCCACAGTTAGTCTTCGAGTTGTTCGAGAAACTTCGCACCAGTGGCATTTTTCTGTGGAGCGAAGTTGTGCAATTCTGCGAAGCATTCTTCACTAAAAACAAATCTAACGCAGCGATTAGCAATATCTGTAAACCTGCTGTTGAACGCTGGAAACAACGCTATACCTCCGCGATTGATGCCTATGTGCTAGCAAAGGAGATGTTTGAACGCACCAAAAAGACCGGTGATGTGGTGCTAATTACTAACGCGGAAAACAACTTTAAAGCGTGCAAACAGGAAAAAGATAAACTGGATATCTTCAAAAAAGATCTCGGCAGCTTTGTCCGTTTCTACGAATTTATATCGCAGATCGTTGACTACGATGACAAGGATTTAGAGAGGTTGAGCCTGTTTGCTCGTCACCTTCGCCCGTTGCTCCATGAGCAGCGTATTGAAGAAGATGAGATTGATTTAAGTAATGTGGAGATGAGCCATTACCGTTTGTCAAAACTCCACGAGCAGCATCTCAAACTTCAGGAAGATGCTGAAGAATACAAAATCAAACCGGGCAATGATATTGGTACAGCGAAGCCAAAGGATAAGAAAGAAGAGTTTCTGTCGAATATTCTGGCACGCCTGAATGACCTGTTTATCACTGACAATCTCACTGACAAAGACATGATCAATTATGCTTTTACCGTGCGTGATAAACTGTCGGAAAATCAGGCGGTGATGATGCAGATTGCTAATAACACACGCGAGCAGGCCATGTTAGGTGATTTTCCTAAAGCCATTGATGATGCAGTTATGGACAGTAATGACGCTCAGCAAGAGATGATGATGCAGTACCTGTCTAACCCTGAGCTGGCAAAAGGGTTTGCGCGAGTGGTGTTTGATATGCTGAAAGGGGCTTGAGTTTTTCAAAGGAAAATGGCATCACCTTTTTCAACTCTGGCTAAAGATGGAATTCCTCTGGTGGTTCTCGCGTCATCCATTACGCAAATAATGAAAGTTTGGGATATTAGAGCCGAATATCATGAGCAGTTTTGTTGAGTAAGTCCAGAAACAGGAGAGGCATTTACCCCCTCCTGTTATTTCTCGTTCTTACCCTATGACAGAGTTGGAGTTAGGTAACAAAAGTGGTTGTTCGGCCCTAGCCGGTTGTATATTTTGCCGTAAGTGCTCGTAAGCCCCTCCCATATCAGGGAATGAAGCCATAGCTTCGCTCAACTTCACCAGACTAGGGCTTTCTATCGCTGAAACAGTAGTGACGGCATGAGCGGCAATATTGGGTTGCCTGCTGGCCCAGGATAAATCCATCAACATATCTCCTTGCTTACTCATGTTCTCGACTAGATGAGCCACATCAATCGCCGACGAAGTTCCCTCCAAATTAATATGCAAATGTTGATGAGATTTGGCCTGATTACCAAATACCTGACGCACCACCAATGCTGTTCCTGTGCCAGAGTCGGTCAACATCAAGTCATCATCATGTCGGTTCACAAGAACACTTTTCAGATTGGCTATCGGTAAGATCAGACGATCTAAAGACTGTCTCGGATCGTTATTGTCGATGATCACTGTACGGTATTGAGCCCACATCTCTTTACTGAATCGATAGGTATCGTGATTGGCTCCACCATACAGCACCAGACTATCGACACCATCGATGATCGGTAGCGTTAGATTATCACTGGCTTCGCCTCCTTGAAGTAATAAGGATGACTGGATTCGTTCCATTCCAATGGATTTATTGAGTATTTTTACCCCACTGCTATCGCTCTGGTATAACTCCTGCGTCACCTGGTTATACACATATGCCGCCTTATTTTTGGCATTGATTCCCAGAAAGCGCAGATTGCCTGAAACGGGAATGCCATTACCTGAAAAGACCTGACCGCTGCCAATATCAAACCAGTCTTGCATATTGTTATTTTGCAAGGTCATTACCCCTTTGGCGTGCCATTGGATAGCAAGTTCAGTGAGTGCCTGTGATAAATTAGCCGCATTGTTCTGGTGCCAATCTTTATCAACGCCAACTAACCGCAATTCACCCGTATTAGCTCGTACCAGGATCTCACCCTTGGCTGTGATCAGACGTATTCCCGTATCAACCTGTTGTGCCGCCTTAAGAGACAAATCAGGTGTCAATTCACTGGCAACGGGAAGTTGTGCCGAAGCATTAAGTACAAGATCAGAACCAAAGGCAGTAGCCAATGCATTCGTGGTCATAGCGGGTTGGCGATATAATTTACCACTTTCAGGTGCAAAGAGCCGCGCAGAGGTGCCATCAGCTTCGAATCCCAGGAATTGCAGCGGCTTATCCTGTAGTGTTGCTGAAGCCACGACCACTTGTCCATTGTGGTACCACACGGGCAACACGCTTTTGCCATCGCTGCCCTTGACGCCAAATACCGCCAGAGTGGTTCCCCCATTTGTGACACTCGCCAGATCCTGCCACCAGTGGGTACGCCCCTTGAGCCAATGCTCGTTAACTGCTTCGTAGTTAAGCTGCCCCAATGCATCAAGTTGCGCTACGCGCCCATCCTCAGTGATGGCAAGCAGGCTACCATTCAGGTTGACTACATTGGCTAACGGCGGTGTGTTGATACGCAAGGCAGTGGGTTGATTAGCGTCAAGAACAGCCTGACCAGGGCCTTCTTGACGGAACAAAGCATTCTGCTCTTTACTGTAGAAGAAGAACACTTCCGTACCAGCGGGACGGGAAATGCTTCCCGCTAGTACAAGGTCAGCCGGGAGCTGCCAGGCACTGCGGATCTGTTCGTCCTCGTTAAAGTACAAGGTCTGTTCCTTCGGGGGTGCCAGATTCGGTTTAATCAGTGTTCCATCGCTACGTATCCAGTAACGATGTGCTACACCGGCCGCATCCGTCCCGAATAGAGTGACCAGCTCGGCACTGGTCGGTTGGATAAGCCGCGCACCCAGTGTATACACCGAAGTCTCACGTTGCGTGCTATTGCTCTCGTAACCTCGCAGTACAGTCTTAAGTGCATCACCGTGCCGATCTCTGTTTGCCGAAAGCTGGAGTAACTCATCATCACCCACCGCACTGACTAACTCCATGCGGTCACCGGTGATCCGGTAGCTCAACTCAGCTTCTCTCTCCTTCAACTGATAACGGCGCGCCAGGTAGACCGCATCACCTTCTTGCCATAACCGACTAATCTTGCCTGCATTCTGGTTGAACCATGGCTCAAACTGCGCGTTGACTTGCCCAGTGGCAATGTCTACCCGCCATGCCACCGCATTATCGGCATCGTAGAAATAAGCATGGTCGTCCATTACTGCACCCAATTGGGCATGTTTAGCTTGTTCGTGAGTCGTATCGGTGAACAGCATTCGTTTGTTGGAGACATCATAGAAAGCCCGGCCAACATCATGCCCGTTGTGATTGTAGTTCTCCACTACCACATACTGCCCGTGCAACTGATGTGCCTTGGCCAGGTCATTTAAGTGTTGCTCAATTTGCTGGCCGGGCACTTGCCACTTACTCGCATCTTCGCTTATCACCTGAGTTGTCAAATTGGAAAAATCGACTTCGCTCACTTCATTTTTGCCGTTGACTACCAATATCTGGCCGTTCTGAGTGGGATCGAGTTCGACCACAACACCGCCAATTACCAGTCGGTTCTTCGAGACGCTGATAGTATTACTGGCGAGTTGGCTGCTATCGATGATCCAGCGCGACGGTACAGGGTTACTGCCAGCCACGACATCACTTATAAGCTTCACGCTGGTGCCTTCATTCAACCCGATCAGGTATTCACCACCTGCCCCCTTGATCTCGTAATGCAGATAGCCGTGCAGTTCTTTGGGAAGCTCCGGCACGATCAGTTTCCTGTTGCGTTGATCGAGTACCACTTCAATCGGAGTTGCTACATATTCCTGATGGATCCTGCGGATCGTCGCCTCACCCGGGAAAATGTAAAAATCATAATCAAAGCGTTTATCCTTTTCGAGTCTGCGAATGACATCGAAACCCGTGTCATGACGCGTAGTTGCACCAGGAAGTTGCATATATTCGTACCTGATAAAGGATTTGGGTGTCCCCGGCAGGATTAATACGCTACTGTCACTGTGATCGAGTTTATGAGAGGCATCCTTGTAGCCGATCCCGCTACGTATCTCGATCGCCTGGCTACGGTCATGAACCATCTTGGGAAAGTCGCCGACCCAGAAGAAATAATTGATTTCTCCTGAACCAGTAGGGCCTGAATGGGTGCGATAAATGTACTGACTGTCAAAGCCAATCTGATTATTGCGTAGATCCAACGTCTTAATCACCGCCCCAGCTAATGGTATCAACACCTTATTTTCGCTGTCATACCGATAGCCATTGCCCTTGTAAGCCTTGTCGAGCATATCGAAGTAACGACCCACCTCTTTAACATCGTCAGCAACGGCACCAAACGCTTGCGCCAGCGCGGTAAAGCCCACGGCAAGCCCACCAAGGAGCACTCCTGCGCCACCCAATACAGCGGAGGCCGTTGAGGCACCAAGCAGCCCCGCCCCCACCCCGGCAGTACCTGTAACAAAGCTGGCCGAATCGAATGCGAGCTGAGTTCCGAACACCGCCTTCTGTGTATCCGTTTCGGCATGGGCGAGTTCATAGGCATCCAACCCAACCAAAGCTCCACCAAGAAGCACACCTATGCCTTCATTAGCGGTATGAGCCAGAGTTGAAGAAAACTGATTGAGCGAGGTTTCAGCAACCACCACTTCACCACGTAATGCCGTGCGCACCAACTCGATAACGTTGGTGGCATCGTTCACACCAGCGTGAATCATCTGGGCGTAGTTAAGGTAACTGTGGATTTTGAGTGCAGTGGCCAGATCAGGCGAAACATTCTCATGGGCCGCATCATTGCGATTTTTGTCGGCAAACCATTGGATTAGCGTCTGTACTGCAAATCCAGCATTCAGCCCATCAACCGGAGCTACCTCACCAACAACGCCATTAAACTGTAACTTGCCGCGTTCAAGATCAAAATGTTTACCCAAAGTGAGTATATGTTCATCGACAAAGCGGCGGAATTCGAAAACAGTGGCATCGTTACTGCTCACCAAAAGCGTCTCCTCAAGCTGATCGCGATTGATAAATTGGACACTATAACGGCCTTCCTCCTGTTCCTTAATGCTGCCAATTACTGGCATCCAACGATGATCAAGCTTATGTTCCTGAGCCAGCGCTGTAATGGCCTTATCAAATTTTGCGCCCCACTGTTCGGTATCAAGAGTAGCCAATGAGGTGCGTAACTGAGCATCCTCGGCAATTTTCACTTGAGCATTGACTGCTTGCTTAACCCACTGTCGTTGTTCTATCACAGTGGCAAGTTCGTCTGGGCGGGTTAAATCGGCAACATCTAAGCCATTGCCTACGGGGACACTTGCCATTTTGACGGGATCAATCTCCACCAGATTGAAGGTAGGTGCAGACTGGCTACCAAACGCGCTATAGTGAACAGCCAGGCCACGCTTCACTAAATGTTTTTCCATCGCACGTAAAAAATTAGCTGAATTATCGAATGCAAATATCCCGAAATTTGGATCATAGAAATAGTAACGACGCCCTTTAGCGCCGACAGTACTCCCCACCATCATGGCATGGTTTTGGGTATTGAGAGCGAACGTCGAAGTTCCGGTCGCTTCCTGCAACAAAGAAACCACCTTAGACAAGGTAACCTTCTCTTCCAGCACTTTTGACGCCTGGCTAGCCTCAACATTAGAGTGCAGTCTTGCCAGACTATTTTTGAGCAGTGTGGAACTGCCCGCTTGGGGAGAAGCGGCGGCAAAGAAGAGTTTTTCCACCAGACTATTGATACTTGTTTCACCACCATTGGCGAGTGCTACCGCCATAGCTCTGACCAAGGGATAACAGCGGCCACCAGATGCGTCCCCAACCAACGACAGATAAAAATCTTGTGGTATCAGACGACTAAAGCTGCTACCGGCCCGCTGAAAGTCTTCACTGAACACCGCTGTCTGTTTCAATACCTTGTCGATATATTCAGCCCGACTAACTTCGGTAATACGACCGCTCAAAGCTCCTCGTTGTTTAGGGGTAAGCGGGCTGTCAAGAAACAGTTTTTTCATCTCCAGGATTGACATTCCATCATTAAAACCTGGAATAGTGATATCCTGAAAGTTCTGTAATCCATCAGAAAATTCAGTGCTTCTCGGCCCACTTCGCTGATAAGCTTCGACAATAGCATAACGCTCACCCACGTTATAATCGTGTTCCTGCCCACCTTGAATAGCGGTATCATCAATCCGCACTACTGCATCTGTACCATTTTTGGACTTGATCTGCTGCCACAACCAGCTTTGTTCCACAGAAAACACTTCGCGCAAAACTGAATCGTATTTCTCCTTGTAGTGATCCAGCGTGATATTGATATACCTTATCTTTTCATCAATCAGAGAAATCTCAGAACTGTCTCTGGTTTTTCTTCGCTTTTCATAGAGTGTACTGCGGGTATCCACCAACGGCTGGGTTTCTGCTCCAATCGCAGCCTGAACCTGGTCACGCAACTTAAGCCACCCAGTAATTGCCGGATGATGAGGAGAAAATTCCCCTTGTTCATATACACCATCCGAGATCCCTTCAACTGACACACCAAACTGCTCAGCAGCCTTTTTCAGTTTTTGATGGATCGTCTCACGATAAGTGGCGAATTGGGCCTTGCTACGCTCAGTCGCTTGACTGTCAGCTTCCTGAATTAATATGGGTTCCTCACCACGACGCAATGTCGGCCAAATATTCTGACCTTCTCGCTGATACTCCTGACGTTGGAACACCAATTGCCATTTACCCTCAACATATTGCATGTAGGCCGCAGCGAGACCTTCAGCGGTGTTTGCTACCTGATAATCCTTAAAATCCACTGCCATGACCACGTTATCATAGAGCAGCGAACTGTTGACGCGTCCGTCGTGATAGACTCGGTAAGTATCAGCATCAAGGTCGGTCACCACCAGTGAACATCCCGACAACGATCCCGTGAACAGAAAACTTCCCGGAATGGGATGCTTAGGAATATCTACATAGGCCGGCAACGCATTAGCCTGGTTTGCACCGTTATAGCCAAGGAAATAGGCTGGCACGCTGTTAGCATCACTACCGGCTATCTCATTCGGGCTTCGATCAGCATATTCAATCTCATATAAGCCTGACTTAACTTTCACCAATTTGGCGTTTCCCTCTGTCGGAAGTCGCCCTGCTCTAACCAGAGTCTCGGCACTGATAGTGTTGGATTTTGCAAATAATTCAGGATTGATAGCAAACTGCTGGATATCAGCACTGCCCTGGCGGGATACCGCCTGAGCAGGCGCAAGCAGTGACGGGTAGCTGTTATTGGGCATGAACACTTCTCCTTATAAAAAAATCCTACTGATGCTCTTTACGGGGTTACTTTTTCTTTCATCTGCAAGGCCCACAACCGGGCATAGAGTCCGCCCATGGTAAGCAATTGCTCATGGCTGCCCTGCTCAACGACTTGCCCCTGATCGAGTACCAAAATTCGATCAGCATGGCGCAAGGTATTGAGGCGATGAGCAACACTGATCACAGTGCGACCTTGAGCAATGTGTTGCAAGTTGGCTATCACCGCCGCTTCTGATTCATAATCCAAGGCACTCGTGGCCTCATCCAGTAGCAGAATACCTGGATTAGTCAGCAAGGCTCTGGCCAGAGCAATGCGCTGACGCTGTCCACCAGACAGGAGCACGCCCTTCTCACCCACCTGAGTGCTGTATCCCTGTGGCAGGTGGCGAATAAATTCGTCTGCCCCAGCCAAAGTCGCTACCTGAATCACTTCAGCATCACTGGCTTGCGGCCGACATTGGCGGATGTTTTCTGCCACCGAGCCTGAAAACAGTAAACCCTCTTGTGGTACGACACTCATGTTGCGACGCAGCTCCACCGGATCTGCAATCGCCAGGTCGATCCCATCCACTAATACTTGCCCGTGTTGGGGGATATAAAGGCGCTGTAACAACCGCGTCAGGGTGGATTTGCCCGAACCTGATGGCCCTGTAATACCCACAAATTCACCAGGTCTAATTTCGATATTGAGGTTACGTAATACTTCCTGACCTTCCTCGCTATAGCGAAAACGCACACCTTTGAAGCTCACCCCACCTTGTAATTTGGGGATTGAAGCCAGACCTCCGCTACCGTTTTCTCCCTCTTCATCGAGGATGTCACCGAGCCGGTTCAATGAGATTAACGTGTGTTGAAAGTCCTGCCAGACCTGGGCTAAACGCAGGATCGGTTGGGTAACGTGCTCCGATAGCATATTAAAGGCCACCAGCTCTCCCAGACTGAGTTTTCCCTCCATCACCATAATAGCTCCCCACCACAGTAGCAGGGCGGAGGTCAGTTTCTGGATCAACCCTATCCCCTGTCCGGCGAGGAGTCCTACCACTTTGGCGCGAAACGAGGAACGAACAAACGCAGATAGCTGGCGCTCCCAACGACGCGCGAAACCCGCCTCAGTCGCACTGGTCTTAATCGTTTCAATGCCGGTCACTGATTCGATCAGGAAAGCAGTGTTGTCAGCCCTTAATTCATATTCCCGCAACACCCTGGCACGCAGCACAGGTCCAACGATCATCCAGAACAGGAAATAGAGCACCAGAGAGCCGAGTACTAGCCATGTTAGCTCAGGGGCATAGAAGAACATCACCGCCACAAACAAGCCGACAAAGGCCAAATCCAGTACCATCGTCAGTGCTGAACCGGTAAGAAACTGTTGTATCTGGCTCATTTCACGCACTCTGGCGATGATTTCTCCCGTCTGACGCTGCCGGAAATAGTCCATTGGCAGGGCAATTAAGTGCTGATAGAGACGACTGGAAAGCTCAGCGTTGACTTTACTGGCAAGGTTCGCGAACAGCCAGGAGCGGAGAAAACTATAAACAGGCTCGCACACGGCCAAAATAAGCATGGCAAATCCGAGCACCTGTAAACTTGACAGACTGCGGCTGACCAGCACCCTATCGATCACACTCTCGAACAACATAGGGGTGACTAAGGCAATCAACTGTAGCATCAAAGACACGAAGAGTACGTTTCTGAACTGGGCGGCATGCTTACGAATGGAAGGTATAAACCAGCCAAAACCAAATTTCTGTCGTTTCGGTTGCTCGGCCGCCTCCGCCAGTAACACAACCCTACCTTGCCAATAGTCGGCGAGAAGAGTCCGGGAATAGTGCTTCTCTTTACCCAAGTTTGGCTGATACAAGACAACAAACTCGCCTTCAACCCTTTCCAGTACTAACCACCCCTGTTCTGTATCCAATAAGACAGGCAGGGGAAGATATTCGAGACGGCTCATCTCTGTAGTGATATAGCGAGCCTTTAAGCCGATCCACCGGGCACAACGGCAAAGATCTTGGTAGTCCGTGCGCCCTTGAGTGTGTCCGAGACGGTGACGCAATAACTTCGGCTCCACCGCCACATTGAAATGGCGGGCGGCGTAGGCCAGAGCCAAAAGACCACTATCTACAACGGTGGACTCGTCTCCGCCAGATGGCTCTAATAGGGTAGATTCGATAGCTGGCATTAGCGTTCCTTCAATGCTTCGGACTGGTACTGTTGCAACGGACTGATCAGGTAGTCGATTACCCGTCTATCCCCGGTACGGATTTCGGCGGTAACACTCATACCTGCTTGTAATGGGACTTCACTCTCATCCACTGCAATAGAGGTTCGCTCCATTCGAACCCGAGCAGGGAATACCAGCCCCAGTTGCTCATCCTTAACTGCATCCTTAGAGATATGAGCCACCTTGCCCCGTACGGTGCCGTAACGGGTATAAGGGAAAGCATCGACCTTAATTTCTACCGACTGACCTGCGTGCACAAATCCCACATCCTTGTTCAAGACCATCACTTCAGCTTCAAACAGAGTATCATCAGGGACGATCACCATCAGTTGTTGAGCCGATTGCACGACGCCCCCCAACGTGTGGATCGCCAATTGCTGCACCATCCCATCAACGGGTGCCCGCAGGGTATACAACCGCAACTTTTCGCGAGTTTTAATTAACTGCTGCGCCATGACAGCGATTGCGGTCTGTGCTGCGTTCAACTGGTCATAATATTCGCGGTTGATCTTCGCCAGATAGCGCTCTCGGCTTTCCTGCAATCCTTGATATTGCTCTTCAAGGACAACCAATTCGGCATGTTGTTGGGAAAGAGAACGTTCTACCTCCAGCCTTTCTTTCTCTTGCCCCAGTAGCTCAACTTTTGATAGCAAATTTTTGGCAGCTAGGATCCGGTGCGCTTCAAGACGTACCTTGATATTGGCTGCAAGATCCGCCAATGCGGAGATATCGGCACGACGAGCGTACTGGTTCGCCTGATTAACCTTCATTTCGCCATCCAGACTGTTTAGATTGGCAACCACTTCTTTCCAGATACTCGCCAAATGCTCTCTCGCTTGCATGGCCTGTGCTGGTGGCGTACTTTGCGGAACCACGAAATTTTCGATAGGAGCATCGGTCAACAAGGCCTGTAATCTCGCCTGTTCCAACTGTTTGAAGTTAAGCTGCTCCTGCAACTCCTTCAACTCAGCTTCAACGCCTAGGGTGTTGAGTTTGATAAGTACATCTCCCGCTTTTACTCTCTGGCCGTCGCGAACGAATATCTCTGCAATTTCACCAGTCTCAAGGGGCTGAATTACCTTCGAATTGCTGGATACAAGTAATTTCCCCACAGCATTGGCATGGATATCTAGCCGACCAACAATTGACCAGATCAAAGCGATTAGTAATAACAGAGTCAGTGCCCCCGCAGTGAGCCTTGCCCAAGGTGCTGGAGGACGTTCAATGATCTCCAGATAGCCAGGCTGAAACTCGTATTCGTCACGGGTACGCTTTGGTGCCTTGGGTGCATAACGTTCCTGACGCCAGGCCAAAAGTGCGGTTTTCAGATGCTTGAACAACATCACACCACCTCCTGCCGCAATTCCTGTTGCAACTGCCACAGTCTGGCGTAGCAACCGCCCTTAGCCAGCAACTGGTGATGGCTGCCCGATTCAGTGATCTGGCCCTGTTCTACCGTGATGATGCGGTCACAATCACGCACCGTAGACAGACGGTGAGCAATGGTGATAACGGTGCGTCCCTGGGAAATCTCAGCCATGTTAGCCTGGATTAAGGCTTGAGACTCATCATCAAGGGCGCTTGTCGCCTCGTCAAAAATCAAAATCTTGGGATTAGCCATCAGTGCTCGAGCGATAGCAATGCGTTGGCGCTGCCCTCCAGACAGAGAACTACCTGCTTCAGCCAGCACAGTGTCATAACCCAGAGGCAACTGGAGGACAAAATCATGAGCACCTGCTAATTTGGCAGCAGCTATCACGTCCTCCAGCGAAGCAGTAGGCTCCTTGAGTGCAATGTTATGGCGCACACTGCGGTTGAACAGGTAATTCTCCTGCAATACGACACCGATCTGGCTACGCAGGCAGGTAGGATTGAGTTGATGTAGGGGAATACCATCGATCAAGATCTCTCCTCCATCTGGAGCATAAAGTCTTTGTAGCAGACGGGCCAGAGTGCTTTTCCCTGAGCCGGAAGGACCAACTATTCCCAAAGACTCGCCGGCCTTGATATGCAGAGTGATCCCTTTCAGTACAGGCTCTTGATCAGGTTGATAACGGAACACCACATTACGCAGCTGTAAATCACCGTTGAACGGCGTCTGGGGATAAATATCCCCTTGCGCCTGCTCAACAGGCAGATTGAGCATGTCGCCAAGTTTATCAACAGCGACTCTGGTCAGGACAAATTGCTGCCACAGGTCGATCATCTTAGCGATAGGTTGGCTGATGTGTGACACCATCATATTGAACGCAATTAGCTGACCAATGGTAAGCTCCAGAGCAATAACCTTGTTCGCTCCTAACCAGATAATCCCGACACTCGTTACCTTCTGTAGCAACATCACCCCGTGGCTGACAAAGCTATTAAGAACCTGAGTACGGAAACTGGCTTCAACCATATTTGCGGTTTGAGACTCCCAACGCCGCTGCATATTGGGTTCCACCGCCAGGCTCTTGATGGTTTCGACACCGCTAACGGATTCGTTCAAAAAAGAAGTATTGCAGGCCGCAGTCTGGAACTGCTGTTCAATCCGTTGTTGCAGCGGTTTTGAACTCAACCAGGCCAGCAAGAAATAGAGAGGCAATAACGCCAGTACCACGCAAGTCAGAGGCCATGACAGCCAGGCCATGACTCCGAAGAAAACAAAAGTGAAGGCAACATCTACACATAAGGTCAGCATAGAGCCAGTCAAAAAGTCACGAATACTATCAAGCTCTTGCACCCGAGTGATAATAGAGCCTACCTGACGGTGTTTGAAGTAGAGCAGAGGCAAATCCAGCAAATGCCGGAAGAGTTTAACGCCCAAGGTAATATCGATACGGTTAGCGGTATGCGCGAACAGGTATTCACGTAACCCTCGAAGTATCACTTCGAACACCCCTACCACTATTAGCACGATCACCAGCACATCCAGGGTGGACAATGCCCTGTGTACCAACACCTTATCCATCACTACTTGGAAAAGCAAAGGAGCCACAAGCGCGAGTAGTTGCAGCATCAGGGAGAAAATCAGCACCTCACCGAGGAGGTGACGGTGATGAATAAAGGCAGGAATAAACCAAGAAACATCGAACCTGTGGCAACCTTCCCGCAACTGGATCACTTCACAACTCCATCTGGCTTCAAGTTCATCAATAGGAAGCACTTCAGGTGAAGCAGAATAAGGAGACTGGATCAGCGCCTGATTAGGAGAGAGGCGTACTAATACAACAAACCCTCCCTGTTTGTCCCGAAAAGCCAAAGGTAACTGTTTTGGTGTTAGCTTATGGAATTTTAAACGGCATAATGCCATATCAACATTATGTACTTTACCGTATTCTTTTACTGCAAATTTCAGCTTGCTATCAGAGGACAAAGAAGGCGTTTCTTGAGCTTCGCCTTTAATCAACTGCAACAATAATCGACAACAGTTAAGGGCAGAAGACAACGTATCGGCAGATATATTGTCCTTATCAATCGTAGTACCCATCATGTGATTCCATTCTCATGTTATTGGAAAAAACATATTAGTAAGATGGTTAATCCACATTAACTAACAATATCTATGTAGCTGTGGAAAAAATTTTTTTCATAGTCAAGATAACTAAAAGGTATGATCACCATTGATGATAATTATCAATACTATAATTATTACCAACATCAATCCAGAAAAATAATTACCTTTAAAATCAATGAATTAATTTAAAATAGCAATATTTGTTATTGGATTGTTTTTTATTTCTGCCTGTTTTGTATCTATATAAGTTGCAATTGACAACACGATATGAAACCTGATTTCTCCCCCCGCTTCGCGGGGAAAAATCACACGCATCTTAAAGTTAGATTGGTATAAATAGGGTTCAATAAATCTCAAAAAGAGGCTATTTATTGGCAGGAATAACCATGAAAAATATATACGCATTAAACTTCAAGTTGCATTTACAACACGATATGAAACCTGATTTCTCCCCGCTTCGCGGGGAGAAATTACATGCATCTTGAAGTTGGATTGGTATAAGTCAGCAATAATCATCATGTTCTGCTACAGGAAACTAAATAACATCGCCTTGTACCAGATAGGTTGGATATATGACGATGATTAAACAACGATTGGATGCCCTTCTTCATTACATTGATGAACATATCGATACACATATGGATATACAAGTTGGTTATCAGAGCATAATCAGGAAGTTCGGGATTTCCCACTATTTTTTGAACGAGTACAGTTGTTCCCAACAGTGACTGAAGCCGAAGCTGTCACTGATATTTACCTGCCTCTGGCGTAAAGTTATTGCTACGTTAGCTTGTAGCATATTAGCTTGATGATAGTTCCAGTCTCTTAATCAGATCTCTTCGATTAAGAGACTGGTTACTAGTTCAGAAAATTCGCCATCCAGAATAGATATTCCTATCACATTTAATATGGTATTAAGAGGAATACCAATTAGATGACAGATTAATTTTTTTCTGTTAAATAGCAACAACAAATTTAAAAATATAAGTGAATTTCCCTGGTGATGCCCTAATCGGACGCTACATTTTTGTAATAAATAAGGGTGGCAGACAGTTACTACGGAACGGTGAATTTCGCATTTTGCTGTCTCCATCACCCTAATTAAAGATAATCATTTTTATCGTAAATTAAATGGGTGGAAAACACCCTTGAAATTAAATTTAAAAGATGATAATGATTGCTTCGAGAGAGTTTTAGTTTCATTTACAAACAATTATATCCAAAATTATTACAATGGAAAGGTATCTTTCAAAATGAAAATACATATTACTGACGCTCCAAATTCCTCAGATGAAACATATGTCATTCAAAATCTCTGGGCACATAATCAACAATATAGTGATGTTGATATCCGACCTCTATTTCTCACTATCACTGATGATAATAACCAAATTATTGCCGGCCTCGTTGCTAAAACCTGGTGGGGAGGCCTTGAAATTCAATATCTCTGGGTGGATGAGAAATACCGTAAAAAAGGCTTTGGAAGACAACTCATGTTACAAGCTGAGGAAGAAGCATTAAAAAGACACTGCCATATGGCTTATGTTGATACTTTTAGCTTTCAAGCCAGAGGTTTTTATGAAAAGTTAGGATACAAAGTCTATGGAGAGCTTGGAGAATACGCCCACAAGTACACTCGTTTTTATCTCGCGAAAAAATTCAGTGTGTCCAACCATATGAGATAAAAAATGAAGTTGCCCTACAACAATAACAACTCCTATCTAAAGGGATTAATCGCCATGATGGAACATCTGAGCGAACCTTGGGGAATTAAAGATTTGAACTCCCGCCATATCTACATGAACAAAGCTGCATATTTCTACACTAATACCCCCATAAATTTTGATATAGAGGGAAAGTTTGATAATGAGTTTCCGGCTGACTGGGCTGAATTGGCCGAAGATCTAACAAATCATGATAAAATGACCGAAGAATCCCAAGATAAAGTTTCTGTTATAGAAACACATTATTGGTATGGTCGGGACAGTTTAACACCATACATTAGTGAAAAGTATCCAGTATACAACAGCGACAAAAAATGTATTTGGATCGTATGGAATGCTAAGCCTCTAAATACATTGTCCCCTTTACAATATATCAATCAACATAAACCCAGCGTTTTGACTACAGAAATTGATACCAAACTGTTTACCAGAGCCGAGATGGATATCATTTTTTTTATGCTTCACCGATTTTCAAATAAGGAAATGGCCAAAATATACAATGTGAGTAACAAAACCATAGAAAACAGGATATATAACATTTACCAAAAAGCCAATGTCCATTCTCTCCAACAATTTGAGGAATTTTGTAGGCATTTACATCTGGATAACTACATCCCCGAACGCCTAATTGAGAAAGGTATTCTCTTTATCTAAACTCCAAAGGAATCACGAAATATCATGGTCAAAATTGAAAATTATCCATTGAGCCGAGTACCACAAACACAACGTGTGTCATTGTTAAGCGTGGCTATTGTGCATATGGGCATGTTGACGGCATTGGACCAATTTATGCTTGGAGCTGTGTTGGGCAACTCTATGGCTTTAATCGATGCTTTTATTGCTATTTTCGTCGGCAGCTTGATCTTTGGCATTGTCACATTTGGGCTCGGTTTCGCGGGAATGCGTGAAGGCTTATCCGGCAGTCTATTGGCTCGGTGGTGTGGTTTTGGTCGCATAGGATCTGTATTAATAGGCCTCGTGATTGCAATCAGCTTATTAGGCTGGTTTGGTATCCAAAACGCAATTTTCGCCCACTCCCTTAATTTTGCCTCCGGCGATAAACTTGGGTTTGGCTGGTCAGCAGCTTTCTCCGGCACTTTATTGACAACACTGGTCGCTTTTGGCTTTAAGGCATTGCGTTTTACCGCCAGAATCGCTGTTCCTCTGTTCATTTTGTTGGTTGCTTATATCTCCACTATAGTACTGTCCGGTAACACCACTCAGCAGCTACATGAAATTATTAACTTACCTTATTCTGGTGATACCTTAACCATTAGTGCAGGTATTACGATCGTCGTGGGTGGCGCAATTGTTGCAAGTTTAATGACACCTGATTTGACTCGCTACACCAAATCAGGCAAGCATGTTTTTGGGATCACCTTGCTGACCATTATTGCAGGAGAATTTGTGATTAATGGCCTGGCGATCCTTATCGCAAAGGCCCTGAATACGTCAGATGTGGTCACTATTATGTCACAAGTGGCAGGAGGAGCAGGTCTTTTGGTTGTCGTTTTCTCCACATTGAGGGTCAACGATTTAAATCTGTATTCTTCATCATTAGGTATTATCAACGCCGTAGAGGGTATTACTGGCAAAAAACTCCGTTATCCCCCAACGACCGTAATTATTGGAATACTTGGAACGCTACTTTCTATTCTGGGTATCCTGGAACGGTTTGTGGATTTCCTGACTGTGTTGGGTGTTGTTTTTCCACCCATTATTGGGATTATGTTGGTTGATTACTATATTCTGCGTTCCCATCGCAAGATATTAGATGAGAGCCGAGAGCAAGGCACACTTCCGCATGAAACACCAACTATCGGCTGGGCTGCCATTATTGCCAGTGTTATCGGCAGCGTAATTGGCCTGGTGGCAGAATGGGGTGTTCCAGCCATTAATTCATTATTGCTAGCGAGCTTAACCTATGGGCTATTTAAGTCAGTTTGTAAACGCGTTTAGCAAATGCCTCTATGATATTGCTCCCCTAAATGGGAGCAATACCTAACGGCTGGCATGTTTCTCCGCATATTCTTTGCCATTAACCCATTGATGATCTTTTTCCCAGGTAAATAACCACTTGCGTGTCGGGCCAGCCATAACATTGAGGTAGTAACTGTCATAACCCGCGATGGTAGCCACAGGATGATACCCTTTTGGCACCATCACCACATCCTTGTTATAAACCGCCATTGTTTCATCCAACGAGCGGTCGTCGGTATAGACTCGCTGGACACAGAAACCCTGGGGGGGATTCAGGCGATGGTAGTATGTCTCTTCCAAGTAAGTTTCTTGCGGCTCGTTGTCAGTATCGTGCTTGTGACTAGGATAAGAACTGGTGCATCCTTCATCGGTATAGACTTCAACAACCAGCAGACTATCCGCCGGTTGATCATCTGGCAGAATATTATGAACATAGCGTCGATTATTACCATTGCCGCGCTGTTCAGCCCCAATGTCTTGTGGGGCGATTAAGCGGGTGGGATAACTGCCTTTTCCTTTCGCCTGACATACCGCCAGTTCCAGTTGAGTCTCGGCAACGATTTCCATCATTTCATTAGGTGCCACATAGACGGCATAAGGCTTTTTGCGCTCAAATGGATCCATGCGCTCCCCAATTTTTTCAAACCGTTGTTGAGGTGTTACTACCGTGGCTTTTCCTGCCACCAGTACCAAACACGTCTCATTTTCTGAAGCGGGTAAGGTGATGATTTCCCCTACATTCAGTTCATAAACCGCAAAATGGACATATCCCCAGTCTGCTGTTTCCGGCGTAATATGCTGCGTTCGTTTGTCCTGATTTGATGCGTGGTATTTTGACAGTAGTTTAGACATTTAACCTCCCCTCAATCTCCGCGTTTAAATCAATCCCGCTTCTTTGGCAAATTTATGCAAATTACGATACCCCAGCGTGGCATAAGTCAATGGGTGGGCAACAGCAGGATCTTGCTCTGCTTCAACCACCAACCAACCGTGATAGTTATTCGCTTTCAAGATCGCAAAAATAGCCGGATAATCGACGCAACCATCTCCTGGTACGGTAAAAACACCGCTCAATACCGCATCCAGAAAACTGGTTTTGCGATTTTTGACATCTTTTAACACGTCTGGACGAATGTCTTTGCAATGCACATGATTAATACGTGTGCACCAACGTCTTGCCACCGTTAACGGATCATCCCCCGCAAAAGTGAGATGTCCGGTATCCAATAACAATCCCACTTCCTCACCCGTATTTTCCATCAGGTTATCGATGTCTTTTGCACTTTCAATCACCGTTCCCATGTGGTGATGATACGCAATCTGTATGCCTTGTGACTGCGTATAACGGGCAAATTCTGTCAGTTTTTCACCATATTCCTGCCAACGCTCTGCCGGAAACAGTGGACGAAGATACACCGGCTTATCCTGATTGCCATGAATGCAATGAGTCACTTCGGCAAACACCATCACAGTAGCCCCCAATTCCCGCAACAGGGTTAAATGCGGTTGAACAGCAGCTATTTCTTCTTTAACACTGCGTGTTAATAGTTCAGCAGAATACCAGCCAGATACGAGTTTTAAATCATGAGCGGCCAAAATGGGGCCTAAAATCTGTGCCTGGCGAGGGAATTTATTACCCAACTCAAAACCTGCAAACCCTGCTTGCCGCCCTTCTGTCAGGCAAGTTTCTAACGGTGTTTCTGCCCCCAAGGACGGCAAATCATCATTGGTCCAGGTCAGGGGGTTGATGCCAAGTTGAACAGCCATGAGGTTCCTCCTGTAAGGTGAAAAAAATGATGTTCTATTTGTTTTGTTATTCAGTTAGCTACGCTGATTCCAGTAGTCAATCAGGTTGTGATAATTAGTTTTTATTTTCTGGATAAGCGTTTCATCATCTATTTCTTCCGCCAGCCATTGCAGTGACGGCTGACCAAATAGCGTTCTGCCAACAGCAAAACCTTTGACGATAGATTTACCCGCTGCTGCATTGAAACTGGCTTTTAAGATCGTCTCCGGTGCATCAAGGCCAAGGATAACAACCCCATGACAATAAGGGTCACGCTGTTCAATTAATGCAGCGATTTGGTCCCAGGTTGCAGATTGCATCGGTGGCAATTTCCACCAGTCCGGTTTAATACCAAGATTGTAAAAACGCTGGAGCGCCCGTAGATAAAGCTCATCAGAATGGGGCATATCGACTGGCAAAATCACTTCCAGCAACAATTCATGACCAGACTGACAACAGGCGGCATAAACTTCTTGTACGGTTTTTTCCTGTTCCAGACGCAATGGGTGGCGATCTTCTGGATGAAAGAACACTAAACATTTAACAATATGTTCCCGCGGCCAACTAACTAGCTGGGAACCAATATCACCATGTTCGAGGCAAAGTGGTCGGGAGCCAGGCAGTTCAATCGGACGACCAATCCATAACCCTTTCCCTGTTGCAGCATTCAGTACATCTTGACCAAAACTGCTGTCACATAATATCCCCGCTCTTCCTGCCAAATAAGCTTCTGTGCTGACTTCCTGACTGGCACGGAACAGGAGTTGTTTCAACTGTGGAATTCGCTCAAGACCAGCATTCACCTCGCGCGCCATTTCGACAAACTGGATACGATGATCAAATGCCATGACACATAATTCATCCCATTGTTTATGACGATTGCTAACCCGATGCAGGTGATTGAGATGTGGATCTAAATCTGGGGATCGTACTTCTGTTGCTCGCCTTAAATAGTTATCTAACTCCGTCTTATCTGGCATAGCGGGCGCACACCCATGACGGGAAACAACCAACGCTCCACAAGCATTGGCATAAGTGCAAGCCTGTTCCCAACTTTCGTTATTAAGGTAGCCGCGCAATAAACCAGACATAAAGGCATCCCCAGCCCCCAAAACGTTCAAGACTTCTACCTTGACACCCCGTACAGTGATCCCCTCGTCTAAGGTATCGGGAATATTGGCAGCAAATACCGAACACCCTAATGCACCGCGCTTACAAACCAATGTTGCCGCCGTTAGTGTCCGTATTCGACGCAAAGCTTCGACAGTATCCGTAGTGCCACCCGCAATATGAAATTCCTCTTCGGTTCCCACAATCAAGTCAAACAGGGAAAACACTTCTTGCAATTGTGTTGTCACTGGTTCAGAAGCGATATAACGAGTTTCACCGTCACCTAATGACGTTAATCCCCACAGTACCGGACGATAATCGATATCAATAACAGTCCTGACACCATTGCGGCGGGCGTAAGTCAGAGCTGTCAAAACAGCATCACGAGTTTGTGGATGGGAAAGATGAGTTCCGGTTATCGCCAGACAACGGGCAGATGCAATATAGTCTTCGTTGAAATCATCTCGGGAGATCGCCATATCAGCACAATTATCACGGTAAAAGATCAGCGGAAAAGTTTCGTTATCTTTAATGCCGAGTAAAACCAAAGCCGTTAGCCGCTCTTTGTCGGTGATCAAATGGCTGGTATCACAACCCACCCGCTCCAGTTCTTCACGCAAAAATCGGCCCATGTGTTCATCACCAACCCTTGCCAGCATTGAGGATTTTAATCCCTGACGTGCTGTTCCATAGGCGACATTACCTGAAGAGCCACCTAAGTATTTTGCAAAGCTTGTCATGTCTTCCAGACGGGAACCAATTTGTTGACCGTACAGATCAACCGCAATACGTCCCATGCAGATCACATCCAACTTTCTATGCTGTTCCATTGATTCACCTCTTACCGGATACGCTATTTTGCTGAACGCCTTATATTGTTCGCTTTCGTTACCCCCTTTGAACCTACCGGAAACCGGACTTTAGTTAATTTCAGTGACATTAACCCAGCGTTTCTCTTGGTGGGAGCACAAGATAGCGTCCAAAATGCGTGAAACTTTCCAACCTTCAGTAAAATCAGGCCACATATCTTTTCCCAAAGCGATACCATCTATCAGGTCTCGAATTTCCACGGTTTTTTGGTCATTGAAGCCGATGCCATGCCCTGCACCATTGCAGAAAGGGGCATAATCGGGATGCTCAGGCCCCACTAGAAGAGTTTTGAACCCCTGGCGATTTGCAGGCTCGTCATGACGATAAAGCTGCAACTCTGCCATCCTTTCCTGCGTAAAACTCAGTGTGCCTTTAGTGCCTGTGACTACATAACTCAACCCCATTTTGCGGCCACACGCGATACGGGATGTTTCAATGACTCCCATTGCTCCTGTATCGAAACGCACCATTGCATGTGCCTGATCTTCATTTTCAACCGGGAGCATCACAGAAGAGCCTGCTTTTTCAGGGCGCATTTTCACTACCGTTTCCAGATCACCACAAACAGTCACAATATCCCCCACCAAATAGTGCGCCATGTTGATAATATGGGCTGCTAAATCTCCCAAGGCTCCCAATCCTGCATATTCTTTAAAACAATGCCAGTGGATTGGACTAAGAGGATCAGCCATATAGTCCTCATTATGAGTACCGTAAAAATGCACAATCTCACCAATCTCACCATTGGCAATAATCTCTTTCGCCAACTGTGCTGTGGGGTTTTTCATGTAGTTAAAGCCAACCAGAGTCTTAACTCCTGCTTGAGTGGCAGCTTCTACCATCTGTTTTGCATCATAAGAGTTCAATGCCAATGGTTTTTCACAATAGACATGCTTACCGTGTCTGATAGCTTCCAACGCCATTTCTTTATGCAAAAAATTAGGCGTGCAGATATCAACAACATCAATTCTCGGATCAGAAACTAATTCATGCCAGTCGCCTGTCGAGCGCTTAAATCCAAGGACTTTTGCCTGTTCACCAGCCTGCTTTGCCGTCACATCAGCAACCATTTCACGTATCAATCGCCCCTTTAGCGGAAATACTGTAGGCGCCTGGGCATAAGCAATGGCATGAGTTCGGCCAATATAGCCTGTGCCAATTAATCCGATACGGATCTCTTTCATGCAATTGATCCTCTACGCTTTTAATCTTTGGTTTCACTATCTGGGTTCTTAGCTTTGTTCTCCAGCTAACCAACTGAGATTGATTGCAATTCCTTCTGATTCCACAAGAAACATTTATTTTAAATAAAATTGGGAACATAAATTTGACATCGTGATCCAGTAAGGACTTTTCTGCTAATTGCGCACTTATTTTTCTGATATACCTGTTTTTTCTGATGTACTCACCACCACCGGACGTTTAAATAGCACCCTGCCTATCTGGTAGAAAACATAGCCCAATATACTAGCGACAAAGAGATAGTAGAGCGCCATCACATAAGCCGGCACGTTCTCAGCAAGGAAAACATACATGGAGACAACAGCCAGTGTAATTAAGCATCCTGCCGGTTTAACCATCGACCAAGGGGTAATATCCACCTGTTCTGTATACACTTCCTGATAAGATTCAGCTGGGAAAAAATACCCAATCGTCAACATGAAAATGATATTCAGGACAAACAGGATGCCAACCAGATGGAAGAAATGAATATTGAAGTTCAGGATAAAGTGACAAATGATGTAAGCCGACATACCAAACAACAGCCCCAGCTTTGCTGCAATCGGGGGAACCCGTTTGGTCATCAACCCAACCAGAACGACACTGAGGATCGGAGCATTGAAGATCCCTTGTAGCTGTTGAATCAGGTAGAACAAGCCATCAGGCGCGTTAGCGACAAATGGGGCAATGAGCATCGTTGCCAGTGCAAGACCAATGCCTAAATATTTACCGACTGTCACAGCCTGTGTTTCAGTGGCATTCGGGTTAATTCGTGGCTTGTAAATATTAACGGTAAATAATGTCACGGAAGAGTTGAGACCACCGCTGAATGTCGAAAATACAGCTCCCACAACCACCGCAGCAAAGAAACCAACCAACACTTTAGGCAATACCAATTGCACTAATGCAGGATAGGCATTATCTGGGTTGTCTATTTGGCCATTAAAAATATGGAATGCAATTATTCCTGGTAAGATAATAATGGTAGGAATAATGAGCTTAAATAAAGCACATAACATTACGCCTTTTTGCCCTTCCGCCAGATTCTTAGCGCCCAATGATTTCTGCACAATGGATTGGTTAGTACACCAAAAGAACATGTTGGAAATCAGTAGTCCTGTGAACAGGGTCGAGAATGGCACAAGTGAATCTTCACTGCCAATGGAATTAAACTTCTCTGGATGGGTTTGATAGACATCAGTTAACCCTTTCCATATACTGCCATCTCCCACATACAACAGGGCAAACACCGTTACCATCAAGCCGCCCACAATCAAGCCTACGCCATTAATGGTATCGGCAACTGCAATCGCTTTGATCCCACCAAAGATGGCGTAAATTGCCCCCAATCCCCCCACTCCCCAAACCATGATCCAGAGTGCCGTGGTTTTATCGACTTGAAAAACCTGGGAAACCTGAAACAGACTTTCCAGAGCAATCGCTCCTGTATACAGAACGATAGGTAATAATGAGATCACATACATCGCTAAAAATAGGATTGATGTAATTAACAACGTGTTTTTATCAAACCGACGTTCAAGATATTCTGGGATGGTTGAAATGCCTAATTTCAGATATTTCGGCAAGAAATAAATAGCAAATAGGACAATAGTTAAAGCCGCAATCACTTCCCAGGCCATAACAATAAAACCAGTCCTGAACGCCAGCCCATTCAAGCCGACCAAATGTTCTGTAGACAGATTCATTAGCAACATGGAGCTGCCGATATATATTCCTGTCAAGGAACGCCCGCCAAGAAAATAGCCTTCAGTCGAATCACTTAAGTGTTTGTTGTGCGTTTTATAATAAGCAAACCCGGCTACCAATAAGGTAAAACCCATAAAAGAAAGAAAAGCTAACATATACCCTCCCCCCCTGATTAACCGTTTAGAGCCATATAGTTACCTCCGCTGAGGATTATTTCCTTTGCCACCGCCCTCAGAAATCTATTGGGTACAAAACGGCCTGCCGTAGTTATGGCTGCCGGAACAGATATGTGATTTTTATGAAATAAATGTTCCAGTAATGTTTGTTATTGAATATTATCGTTATAGTTTGATTTCTTTACCGGATTGCAAGGATTCGAGTGCCTTGTCTGCGAGATATAAAGCCCGTTCTCCATCAATACCACTTGTCTCAGGCATTACCCTGCCTGCCATGACATCAACAAAATGGCTCCATTCTGCGATGTATGCGTCACGGTAACGTTGCAAAAAGAAATGTTCTGGTTTCGCGGCGGTACAACCGTTTTCTCCCCAGAATTCCACACTGTTTTCCTTTATATTTCCGGCAGTCAGAAGCCCTTTTTCGCCATGCAGTTCCAACCGTTGGTCATAACCATAACCGGAACGACGGCTATTGGTGATGGTTGCCATTACCCCCGATGGAAATTTCATGACAATAAACGCAGTATCGATATCACCCGCCGTACCGATAGCTGGGTCAACCAGATTGCTGCCCTGGGCATAAATAGCACATGGCTCTTCACCAATGATAAAACGAGCCATATCTAAGTCATGAATGGTCATGTCCCTGAACATACCACCAGATACACACACATATTCAGCGGGTGGGGGAGACGGATCACGGGAGATAATAAGCAGAGATTCTGCCTTGCCAATGGTTCCGGCATCAAACAGGTTTTTCAGCCGACGAAACTGCGGATCGTAGCGACGATTAAACCCGACAAACAGAGGAACCTGACACGCTTTTACCGTAGCAAGGCACTGGCGAACCCGTTCAAGCTCAAGGTGAACCGGTTTCTCGCAGAAAATCATTTTATTGTGTCGGGCGGCCAGTTCTATCAGATCGGCATGGGTATCTGTTGCTGATGCAATCAGGACACCATGAACATCAGGATCTGACATCGCTTCTTCAGTGGCCTGTATTTTTGCTTGATATTGGTGTGCCAATGTCTTAGCACTTGTCAGATGTGGATCTATCACAGAATAGAGGCAAGTTTCTTTATGGTTGGCAATGTTGGCAGCGTGAACCTGCCCAATTCGCCCAGCGCCAAATAATGCAATATTGAACATAAATGCTCCTTGATACCTTGGTATCTGCTTTTTGGTGTGGATGAAAACATACCAAATAAAATATTTATTTCAATTTTTCTTTATTTGAAAATTTTATTTTTTAGAGCTGGCTCATAACTTTCATCTGGCGTGTATCTTGCCGGCAATGTCTACGCTGCCTGACCGTTTCCATATCTTATGAGCAAAATCGCGGGACAATCTGCCTGTTATCACGTGTGATATCACCAGCAAGCATGTAGTGACATAAACTCAGAATTGTAACCACATCTATAGTGTGGATTTTGGTAAGAACCAGCCTCAATTTTTTAATAAATTAAAAAGGTCAAATTGTCATTTATACCAATCGTCTTTCAAGGTGCGTCTTATATCTCCCCGTGTAGCGGGGAGATATAAACAATCACATTGAGTTGCAAGCCGCAACTTGAAATTCATTGGGTCTATATAACACATGGATTTTGCGCTCAGTCTTGATCAATGCTATCCAATATCGGCTAATACTTAATACTGACGCACTTTTTTCTCCACATATTCCCTGATTTTTTCCGCTGATGCAGCAATGTCTGGATTATCAGCAACCTGCGCAGTTCCTATCCTCCACCATGATTCATAATCATGCGTCATGGTTTTTGGTAAAACTTTAATGTCGATTAACGTTGCACATGGCTGCTTCTGCGCATCCTGCAAAGCGGCAATTAATTGTTGTTCATCATGCACCCGATAACTTTTACAGCCGTAGCTTTCCGCATTCCTGGCAAAATCCACCGGTATTAAGGCGCCATCCAATCTGCCGTTTTGCTGATTGCGATAACGATTCTCCGTGGCAAAACTTCCCATACCTTGGCTCATCTGTAAGTTATTGATGCAACCAAATCCCGCGTTATCAAACAGCAGCACAGTGATCTTAATGTTTTCCTGAATAGCCGTTTGTAATTCACTGTGCAACATCAAATATGAACCATCACCAACCATTGCGTAAACCGGCTGTTCAGGACACGCGAGTTTTGCCCCCAATGATGCAGCAATTTCATATCCCATACAGGAATAGCCATATTCAAGATGATAAGTATCAGGCACTTTCGGTTGCCAAACGCGCTGTAAATCGCCCGGCAGAGAACCCGCAGCCCCCACAATGATGGCATTGGGTTCCAGATACTGATCCAACAAACCAAGTACACGGGTTTGGGTCAGACTGGTTTGTAACGTTTCACTGTACTCTTCCAATTTGTCATCTAAATGCCCGGCAATCTCTGGCTTGATTCCGGCCTGATATTGAATGGAAAACAATCTTTCCAATTCCTGCTGCCAAGCTGCCTTCGCCTGAAAAATTTCTTGCTGCCACGCCGAACGCCATGCTGTTTTTGATAATGCCTGTGCAATGGCATTGAGTCCTTCTCTGGCATCCGCCAGAACGCCTACAGCATCCAGTTTGCAGGCGTCAAATTCTGCAACATTGATGGTAAGAAATTCCACTTCTGGGTGTTGAAACAGTGACTTTGAGGCCGTCGTAAAATCGGTAAAACGGGTGCCAACGCCAATAATCAAATCGGCTTCTTTAGCCAGCTGATTCGCCGCCAAACAACCTGTCGTGCCAATGCCGCCACAATTTAGGGGATGGGCAGCCACAATCGCACTTTTTCCCGCCTGAGTTTCAGCAAATGGGATATGGAAGGTTTCAGCAAAATGGCGTAAAGCGTCATGAGCTTCGGAGTAACGTACGCCACCACCACAAATCAACAGCGGCTTTCTCTTGCGCTGAATCAATGCAATTGCCTGTTGAATTCGCACCTGAGAAGCAGGACGACGTTCAATCAAATGAACCCGTTTCTGGAAGAAGTCATCTGGATAATCCCACACTTCTCCCTGAACATCTTGCGGAAGACAGATCGTGACCGCCCCCGTATCTGCCGGATCAGTCAATACCTGCATGGCGTGGAGCATGGCTGTCATCAATTGCTCCGGTCGCGAAATGCGATCCCAATAACGGGATACTGGCCGGAAACAATCATTGGTACTTATGGTGCCATCGCCATATTGTTCAATCTGCTGTAAAACAGGATCAGGCTGACGACAAGCAAAAGTATCTCCCGGCAATAATAGTAATGGGATACGATTCGCTGTTGCTGTTGCGGCGGCCGTCACCATATTGGCCGCGCCAGGCCCAACAGAGGAGGTGACGGCAAAAATCTGCCGACGTTTTTTCTGTTTGGCAAACCCCGTCGCAATATGTGCCATCCCCTGTTCATTACAGCCTTGATAAACGCGAAGATGCCCAGGCTCCTGCTCCAATGCCTGCCCTAATCCCACCACATTACCGTGACCAAATATGGTGAACACACCTCGAAGAAAAGGATATTCTTCCCCATCAACATTGATATATTGCTGGTTAAGAAATTTGACCAAGGCTTGAGCCATCGTCATTTTCTTGGTCTTTATTGCTTCGTTTTTCATGACATGGCTACTCCATCGTTGGCATCACAAAATGGCTATCGTGATGTTCTAAACGCACACTGGCGGGCCAACGGCTGGTGACAGTTTTCATACGGGTATAGAAGCGCACCCCGTCATTACCATGTACATTCAGTGGCCCAAAAATGGAACGCTTCCAGCCACCAAAACTATGAAATGCCATCGGTACTGGGATCGGAATATTCACACCAACCATACCCGCTTGAACGTCTTCACTGAACTGGCGCGCCGTTTCACCATCACAGGTAAAAATTGCCGCTCCGTTGCCATATTCATGCTGGTTAATCAAGTTCAATGCTGTGTCATAATCCGGTACGCGGACAAGGGTAAGCACCGGGCCGAAAATCTCTTCCTTATAGATTTTCATATCCGGCGTGACATAATCAAATAGCGTTGGCCCCACGAAATAGCCATTTTCATGGCCTGCCACCGGATATCCTCGCCCATCAACCAATAATTTTGCTCCCTGCTCTATTCCACTGCAAATGTAGTCACAGATTTTTGCCCTGTGCTGCTGAGAAATCACTGGCCCCATGTCGTTTTCTTTTCCATTGGAAATACCAGGGCCAACCGACATTTGAGCTATTTGTTGCCGGAGTTTTTCTACCAATCTATCTGCAACTTCATCCCCAACCGCGACGACAACCGACAATGCCATACAGCGTTCCCCTGCCGCACCGAATGCCGCCCCCATGATGGCATTTGCAGCCATGTCCATATCCGCATCTGGCATCAAGACACTGTGGTTCTTTGCTCCACCTAATGCCTGACAGCGTTTGCCGTGCGCTGAAGCAGTGGCATAGACATACTCTGCTATCGGGGTTGAGCCGACAAAACTCACTGCCTGAATGCGCGGATCGGTCAGTAGCACATCAACAGCTTCTTTATCCCCTTGCACAACATTAAACACACCATCCGGCAAACCGGCCTGTTGCAATAATTTCGCCAGTTCAATCGAAAGTGAGGGATCTTTTTCAGAAGGTTTCAAGACAAAGGTATTTCCCGTCGCTAGTGCGATAGGAAACATCCACATTGGCACCATGGCAGGAAAGTTAAATGGCGTGATACCGGCACAAACACCCAAGGGTTGCATCAGGGAGTGACTGTCAACTCCCGCTCCTACATTGGCAGAGTGTTCCCCTTTTTGCAGATGCGGGATACCACAAGCAAATTCGACCACTTCGAGGCCACGAGTTAACTCCCCCACCGCATCAGAATAAATTTTTCCATGTTCTTCAGAAATCAACCTTGCCAGTCTGTCCTGGTTTTCTTCAAGCAATGATTTGAATTTGAACAAAATCCGTGCACGTTTCAACGGCGAGGTTTTTGACCACTCCTTAAAGGCCAGATGAGCAGATTCAATGGCATGTTCAGCCTCATGGGTTGCACTCAAGGCAACCATTCGAATCTCCTGTCCTGTGGCTGGATTGAAAATGAGTGAAATGCGATCGCTTTGGCTATCAACGAGTTGCCCGCCAATAAAGTTTTTAATCTGTTCCATTCTGAGCCTCTCTAAATTCAATTAAGATTGAACTGGCAAGTTGCTATTGAACTACACGCATTAAACTTCAAGTGACAATTTACAACATCACACACATCTTGAAGTTAGATTGGTATATAAGCGTTTCATCACGATGCTACAGATATATGAAATATATATTTCATTTTCAATTGAATTTGAAATGCGCTTTAATTAATGTGATCAACACGCTATTTTTATGCAATATGCAAATGGAGGGCCTGATGTCTGCTGCGTCTAATCTGAATGAACTTCAAGAACAAGTTCGATCCCGTTATGGTGAGTTGAGTAAACGGTTACAACAAGTTGCAAGATATGTACTGGATAATACGAATAGTGTCGCATTTGATACTGTTGCCGTTATTGCCAAAGAAGCCAATGTTCCACCTTCTACTTTGATCCGCTTTGCCAATGCCTTTAATTTCAGTGGATTCAATGAAATGAAGCAACTATTTCGCCTGAATTTGGTGGAAGAGACCGCCAGCTATACCGATCGGGCACGGCTGTTTAAAGAGCTGGATAATGATCATCAGATACCAGAAGATCCTCAGCATATTTTGCAGGAGTTTGCTCATTCCAACGCTCAAGCCATGCAGCAACTCGCAGCCCGTACTCCCGCAGAGGATTTGGATAAGGCAGTGAGTTTGCTGGCGAATGCCGACAATATTCACATTATCGGCCTGCGCCGCTCTTTCAGTGTTGCCTCATATTTTGCCTATGCCCTCAGCCATCTTGAATGCCGCCCGCTACTTATTAATGGCTTAGGGGGTATGTTCCATGAGCAGATGGGTATGATTGGCCCTCAAGATGTCGTGGTATCTATCAGCTTTACGCCGTATGCCGAAGAAACGGTGATGATCAGTGAAAAAGCGGTACAAGCGGGTGCAAAGCAAATTGTCATTACTGATAGCCAGATTAGCCCGCTTGCAAGTTTTAGCGATATTTGCTTTGTGGTGAAGGAAGCCCAGGTTGATGCGTTCCGCTCCCAGTCTGCTACTTTGTGTTTGGTGCAATCTTTGACCGTAGCACTGGCGTATCGGCAGGGATAATCAAGAGTCAGATAAAACCGGAAATAAATGTCAGCGTGATCATATGAGATTAAAGCATATTGATCACGCCTATACGCATTAAACTGCAAGTTGCAATTTACAACACGATATGAAACCCGATTTCTCCCCGCTTCGCGGGGAGAAATCACTCGCATCTTGAAGTTAGATTGGTATAAGAGTTTAGTTCTTAATATTTTATGGATATTGATTTACTTAAAATAATCTTTAATCTCTTCCAATCTATAGGTATCCTTTTCAAACAAATAGCTAATAATGGCACAACCGCATCAATGAATAAGTTTATTATAAATCAATACACTGACAAAAAATCCCCTCCTTTGCCAGATAAAATAATTAAATTAATAGAATGTATAATGTCATAAAGTAACGACATTACATATCAATAGGTTACTTCCTGCAATAGTGATTAATTTCATTATTGGAATGGATTTAATCCACTGTTTTTTCATCTAACAAAAATACAGCATGAGTATACTTAACAAGCTGATCTCAGGCTGCCTTGAATATAATTTAGAATCATAGCGGAGTATTCATATGGATAAGATTCTGGCTTCTCCATTTATTCATTTCTTTTGGAAATCATGGGTTCTCGAGCCGCACTCACCTAAATATAATATCGTTATAGAACAAAATATTAGGGGGAGTTTAGATGAAAGTAGATTAAAATGGGCTTTGCAAGAATTTATTAATCTTTATCCTTTATTTAAATATCGAATTGAAGAAGAAAATGATGAGTTATATTGGATATTTGGCTCAGATGATATTGAGTTTACATACCTTTCTAATAATGAAGAACAATTGAATCAGTTTGCTCTGCGGCCATTTGACCTCAGAAAAGGGCCAGTCGTTCGTTTTGGTTTAATCAAAGAGACAGAACAGCAATTTCACTTATTTATTGTACTGCACCATATCATCGGTGATGGACAGGGTATAGAAGAGTTTTTTCACAATATCGCTGATCTGTACAACCAACGTCCTCTGCGTCATTCCCCCATGACGCTGCAACAAGCGTCAGAGAAATTTGAACAAGATCGTCAACTTCTACAATTATTGGGTAAATATAACCCTGAGCAATACTGGAAAAAATGTTTGTCAGGAATGACTACCAGTAATCCATTACCTTATTTGCCTCAACACGCGATAGGTGAGCCGGAATTACCGAATGAATTTCGTTTCAACTTGCCATTAGAAGATTGGAAGAACCTCTCAATATCTTTATCCCCTTACAAACCGTTCCTCGTATTTAAGACGTTATGGGCAACGCTCGTAGCCCAATATACTGCAACTGATAGTGTTCACCTTATCTATCCCATTGCAGTCGCTGGCGGGGCATCTGTTTCGCTTGGTGCACAAATCAATGCGGTTGTTTTCCCTTTGCATTTTAATGAGACGGATAGCTTTAATTCTCTCTATCAGGCTACGTTAAACTATAGTACATCATTGAAGGCTCAACCTGATCTGCGTTTTTCAAGTTTGCCTATATTCCAAGCTGTACCCACCGATCTTGTCAATAAGCTCAATGTCGGTATCAATCAGGCCAGTTTTAAGGATCTCAATCTGGAATTAGACGGATGTGAGGTTCATTACGGTAGTCGTTTCAATAACGATTTAGCCGTTACAGAGTGGATACTGGAATATCATCTGGAAGAGGGTTATTGGGCTTTTCGTATCCGCTATCATCCTAACCTTTTCCATGCAAAACAAATCAAAGCGTTAGGTGAACAATTCCAGCAATTGTTGGTTAATGCCTTGTCTTATCCCGAAACGCCAATATCGCAATTTCCTTTGCTAACACCTGAGCAGACACAGACATTACTGGAATACGGTAGCCCACAACAACTAAGCGACACCCAATCAGAACGACACTCCCCTTTGGTGATGGATTTGATCCACAAACATTATCAACAGGCAATCGGGCAATCACAATCTGCTGAAATATCAGGCATCCAAGTTTATGTGTTGAATGAACGATTGCAAATGGTGCCAATGGGGTTAAAGGGCGAACTTTATCTCTCTGGGCCAGAATTGGGCCATAAATATTTGGATCACTCAGTATTGGCAGACAAACAACTTATCGCCAATCCATTTGTTCAATATACCAAGGATAAGTGGCTCTATCGTACAGGCGAACAAGTACGCTGGTTGCCAAATGGAGAGCTAGAATATCTGGGGACAGAAGACTACGATTTTCTGAAAGAAGCGAGTTAAGTTAAAACAACGGCGTGATCGTGATGCTCACCAAGCCTATGAATCACGCCTAATTATTACTGCATCAAACACTACATGACCACAGTTTATTCACTACCACTTATTCAAAATCCTTAAAAGTCGGGCCTTGGAAATAAACAGCTCTTGAAGTCAGATTGGTATAGAAAGCCTATCTTACTTGAGAGTTTTCCCTCTGGTTCTATTATTTTGTGCTTATTGCTCTGATTGCAGAAGATCGCATTTAAGTAAAAATAAACAAATTCTACTTTACGACTGACTCTGGGAAGCACGCTGAAAATCGAAAATGTTTACATCTGCTAAACTTTGGGCAACAGATAACGTCAATCGTGCTCTGGATTACTGTCATTCTTAACACCATAAATCACAACCATTACCTGTGAAGGGGGTTATATGAAAGCACTTGTTTATCATGGAGCCGGAAAAAAACGCTGGGAAGAAAAGGCACCACCTCAACTCATTGAACCAACAGATGCTATCGTCCGCATCGTCAAAACCACCATCTGTGGTACAGATCTGCATATCCTTAAAGGGGATGTTCCCACTGTCGAGCAAGGCCGCACATTGGGCCATGAAGGTATTGGGATCGTTGAATCAATTGGGGAATCAGTACGCAATATCAAAGTCGGTGATAAGGTAATTATTTCCTGTATCACCGTTTGCGGTAGTTGCAGTTATTGTAAACGCCAGCTTTATGCTCACTGTAAAGATGGTGGCTGGATCCTGGGACATAAAATTGATGGTACACAGGCAGAACAAGTGCGTATTCCCCATGCTGATAACAGCCTGCATCGTCTGCCAGAAGGTGTCGATGAAGAAGCGGCATTAATGCTCAGTGACATTCTGCCAACTGGTCTTGAAATTGGTGTTATCAATGGCAAGGTCCAACCGGGGCAGACTATCGCCTTAATTGGTGCGGGACCAGTCGGACTATCAGCATTATTGGCATCACAGTTTTACTCCCCGGCACATATCATCATGATCGATACTGATGATAACCGCCTTAGCGTCGCCCGGCAGTTTGGTGCTAACACGGTTATCAACCCGGCAAAACAAAACGTCGTAGAAGCTATCAATAAACTGACTGACGGCATTGGGGTGGACGTGGCTATTGAATGTGTGGGTATCCCCGCAACCTTCAAAATATGTCAGGACATCATTGCAGCAGGTGGATTCATTGCCAATGTTGGTGTCCATGGCAAATCTGTTGACCTGCATCTGGAAAGTCTCTGGATCAAAAACATTACCATTACTACTGGACTGGTAAACACAAGCAGCACTCCCATGCTGCTGAAAAGCGTTCAATCCGGCAAAATTGCACCTGAAAAGCTGGTCACTCATCATTATCCATTGAGTGAAATAGAAACCGCTTATGAAATATTTGGTAATGCAGCTCAAGAGAAAGCATTGAAAATTGTTTTGTCCGCTTAGTGCGGTATAGCAGAAAGAGGGCAATCCGACTTCCTCTTTCTGCTAAATTATGAGTTATGCATTTCGACTGATACAGAAAAGCCGCCGCAATATACTGCATCAATACACGTATGCAATTCATTACGGCGGCCTTTATGTTGTGTTTGATACTACGCTTGATTTTTAAATTTATTAACTAATTAATAAACCTTCAACTTACAGTTTGTCTTCTTCATCCAAATCTTGTTGTGAAAGGTTCCCTATAGCAATAAATTCATCCAATAACCCTAACAGTTGGGTCAATTTTTCTGGAGAAAAAGCGTCCTCAATCGCCTTATATCCCTCAGCAATTTGCCCTTTTGCTTGCTCATAGAGTTCCTGTCCAGCCGGAGTCAAAGAAACATACAGCTTACGCTGATCATTCATAGGCTTCAGGCGGAATATAAGCCCATCACGCTCCATACGTGTCAAAATGCCTGTCAGACTTGGGCGCAAGATACAAGTGAGACAAGCTAAGTCATGAAAATCAATAGAACGGCTACTCGCAAGTACACGAATAATCCGCCATTGCTGCTCAGTTAAATTATAGCTCTTCAAAATAGGCCGAAAAAAACCCATAGCGGTTTCTCTCGCTTGAAGCAATGCAATTGTCAAGGATTCATGCATAAGTAAAAGTGACTCTTTAGTTAATCGCTAGTCATTCTCTATAAGTTTAACATCCATGCTGCTTATTATAGACAACATGAACACTAAAAAGCCTAACACGCTCAAAATCATCCACAAAGGGGAAAGATTTCAACATTAACAAATAAATAAAACTATCCCACCAACAAAAAGTTAAATAAAAGTTAATTTCAATCTCAAATGACCTTGATTAAAAATATAACAGGCTGATCTTTATGTAGTAAAAACGATCAACAATAAAGTGTTGTTACATAGATCACAATTAAAATTAACAATCTCTTTAACATATTGAAGATTGCCAACACATAGTTTATTAATATATTAATAAGTGGTCTTGCAACACGTCATCCAAGTTTCAAGGAGCTGTCCATGAAAGGCACTGTTTTTGCCGTTGCCCTCAACCATAGCAGCCAGATCAATTTCTGGCATGAGGCATTTAACAAAGAACCTTATAAAACACCACCCAAAACACCTATTTGGTTTATAAAACCCCGTAATACCGTGATTGGTTCAGGGGATGTTATTCCTCACCCTGTCGGGGAAACGGTACAGAGCGGTGCGACTCTGGCGCTGTTAATTGGAAAAACAGCACGCAAAGTTTCAGTTCAGAATGCCGGACAGTATATTGCTGGTTACGCATTGGCAAACGAAGTTAGCCTGCCGGAAACATCATTCTACCGTCCTGCCATTAAAGCAAAATGTCGGGACGGTTTTTGCCCGCTAGGTCAAATGATCAAAGCCAACTCGGTAGCATCACTCGATATTGTCACTGAAATCAACGACCAGGAAGTTGATCGCTGGTCTACCCAAGACCTTATTCGTTCAGCAGCTGAATTATTGGCAGCATTAAGCGAATTCGCCACCTTAAACGAGGGCGATGCCATTCTATTGGGAACGCCCCACCAGCGCGTTACCCTTCATCCTGCCGATAAAGTCACAATCAAGGCCAAGGGCTTCCCTAACTTAGAAAATACGGTTGTATTGGCAGGAGGTCAGGCATGAGATACGCCAAAATTCATTATCAGGGACAAGATCTCAATGTCACCGTTGACGAACAGGAAAATGTCTTCTTACCAGATGGAAATATGGTCAGCGGTGAAGAGGTTGTATGGCTTCCCCCTGCCAGCGGAACACTGTTCGCATTAGGGCTAAATTATGCCGATCACGCAACAGAGCTGGAATTTAAGCCCCCAGAAGAACCACTGGTATTTATCAAAGCAGCCAATAGCTTAACCGGACACCGTCAGGTCTCTGTCCGTCCTGATAATGTGGAATATATGCATTATGAAGCAGAATTGGTTGTCGTGATGGGTAAACCCGCTCACAAAGTTGCCAGAGAAGAGGCCATGAATTACGTTGCGGGTTATACCGTTTGTAACGATTACGCCATTCGTGATTATCTGGAAAATTACTATCGGCCTAACCTGCGGGTAAAAAGCCGCGATACGCTTACTCCAATCGGTCCGTGGATCATAGATAAACAACAGATTGCTGATCCACATAATCTAACGTTGCAAACATGGGTGAACGGTGAACTCCGTCAACAAGGTACAACCGCAGATTTGATCTTCGATATTCCTTTCTTAATCACCTACCTCAGCGATTTTATGACATTGCAACCAGGCGACATGATCGCCACCGGAACACCTAAGGGGTTGTCTAATGTTGTTCCTGGGGATGAAGTCATCGTAGAAGTCGAAGGTGTTGGGCGCTTAGTTAATCGTATTGTCAGCCAGCAAGAATATGAGGAGAGTTTGTCATGACCATGATTAACCATTGGATCAACGGCAAGAATGTCGGCAGCAAAACCTATTTCACAACGACTAATCCTGCAACAGGCGAGGTGCTGGCTGAGGTTGCATCAGGCGGGCAGGAAGAGATCGCCCAAGCTGTTGCGGCAGCCAAAGAAGCGTTCCCCAAGTGGGCAAATACCCCAATGAAAGAACGCGCTCGTTTGATGCGCCGTTTGGGTGAATTAATCGACCAAAATGTTCCCGATATTTCTGCGCTGGAAACCAAGGATACGGGTCTTCCCATCCATCAAACACAAAATGTCCTGATCCCACGGGCTTCGCAAAATTTCAATTTTTTCGCTGAAATTTGCCAGCAGATGAATGGGCGCACTTATCCTGTTGATGACACAATGCTCAACTACACATTAATCCAGCCTGTTGGTGTTTGTGCATTGATTTCCCCATGGAATGTGCCTTTTATGACGGCGACGTGGAAGGTTGCGCCTTGTCTGGCTCTGGGAAATACGGCTGTTTTGAAGATGTCCGAACTTTCCCCATTGACAGCCAACCGCTTAGGCGAATTGGCGTTGGAAGCCGGCATTCCGGCTGGGGTATTGAATGTGGTACAGGGCTACGGTAACACCGCAGGCGATGCACTGGTAAAACATCATGATGTGCGTGCAGTCTCTTTCACCGGTGGAACTGCAACGGGTCGCCTGATCATGCAAAATGCCGGACTGAAAAAATATTCTATGGAATTAGGCGGAAAATCCCCTGTCCTCATTTTTGAAGATGCAGATATTGAACGCGCACTGGATGCCGCTCTGTTTACCATTTTTTCCCTTAATGGCGAACGTTGTACGGCAGGTTCCCGCATTTTCATCCAAGAAAGTATTTACCCCGAATTCGTTAAACGCTTTGCTGAACGCGCGAATCGGTTACGTGTCGGTGATCCCCAAGATCCGCAAACTCAAGTTGGCAGCTTGATAAGCCGGCAACACTGGGAAAAAGTCTCCAATTATATCCGGTTAGGGATCGAAGAAGGCGCCACACTATTGGCCGGAGGCCCCGATAAACCTGCCGATTTACCTGCCCATCTAAAAAATGGCCACTTCTTACGTCCTACTGTCCTGGCAGATGTGGATAACCACATGCGCGTAGCACAGGAAGAGATCTTCGGCCCTGTCGCTTGTCTGCTGCCATTCAAGCGTGAAGAGGATGGGCTACGCATGGCTAATGATGTGGAATATGGCCTTGCTTCTTATATCTGGACACAGGATGTCAGCAAGGTTTTGCGTCTGGCTCGCCATATTGAAGCCGGCATGGTGTTTGTTAATTCCCAAAACGTTCGCGATCTACGTCAGCCATTTGGTGGCATAAAAGCTTCCGGTGTGGGGCGTGAAGGCGGGGAATACAGTTTTGAAGTGTTTGCTGAAGTGAAAAACGTCTGTATCTCAATGGGAGAGCACCCTATACCTCGTTGGGGTGTTTAAATAACGGCCATCCTGATTCCAAGTGAGGGTTTATGGGAAAGTTAGCGTTAGCAGCGAAAATTACACATGTCCCTTCTATGTACCTGTCTGAATTGCCAGGCAAGCATCACGGTTGCCGCCAAAGCGCTATTGATGGACACAAAGAGATCAGCCGGCGCTGCCGTGAAATGGGTGTGGATACGATTGTTGTCTTCGACACGCACTGGCTGGTTAACAGCGCCTATCATATTAACTGCTCCGCCCATTTCTCCGGCATCTATACCAGTAATGAATTGCCACATTTTATCCGCGATATGACCTATGAGTATGACGGCAACCCCGAGCTAGGCCAGATGATTGCACAAGAAGCACGCCAGATGGGTGTTCGTGCCCAGTCACACGAGATCCCAAGCCTGAAACTGGAATATGGCACGCTGGTCCCCATGCGTTATATGAACAGCGACCGCCATTTCAAGGTGATTTCAATTTCGGCCTTTTGTACTGTCCATGCGTTTGAAGACAGCCGCAAACTGGGAGCTGCGATTTTACGGGCAATTGAGAAATACGATGGTACGGTTGCGGTGCTGGCAAGCGGTTCGCTGTCACACAGTTTCATTGACGATCAACGTGCCGAAGAGGGCATGAACAGCTATACCCGTGAGTTCGATGAGCAGATGGATCGCCGTGTCGTGCAGCTTTGGAAAGAAGGCAAGTTTGAGGAATTTTGCAAAATGTTACCGGAATATGCGCAATATTGTCGAGGAGAAGGCAATATGCATGATACCGTGATGCTGCTAGGGCTACTCGGATGGGACAAGTATGACGGCAAGGTGGAATTTTTGACGGAATTGTTCGCCAGTTCAGGGACAGGACAGGTTAACGCGGTTTTCCCGCTGCCGGATTATATTGTGAATCAAAATAAAACTGATGCCTGACAGGAGAAGACCGTGCCACATTTTTACGCTGAGTGTACTGAAAATATCCGTGAAAAAGCCAGGTTGCCGGAATTATTTACCAAAGTGAATCAGGCGCTGGCAGATACGGGCATTTTTCCGCTGGGCGGTATCCGTAGCCGTGCCATTTGGCTGGATACCTGGCAAATGGCGGATGGTAAGCAAGATTATGCCTTCGTTCATATGACACTGAAAATTGGTGCCGGACGCAGCCTTGAAGATCGGCAAAAAGTTGGAGAAATGTTGTTTGGCTTAATCAAGGCGCATTTTAGTGAGTTGATGTCACAGCGTTATCTGGGCCTCTCTTTCACCATGGAAGAACTTGATCCGGTGCTGAATTATAAATCCAATAACGTTCATAGCCTATTTAAAGCAAAAGAGTAACGGCGATAGAGCATTCCAATGTTATCCAATCTAACTTCAAGATGCGTGTGATTTCTCCCCGCTAAGCGGGGGGAAATCAGGTTTCATAGCGTGTTGTAAATTGCAACTTGAAGTTTCAAATCGCGGTCAACAAAGTTATGGCTTGCAAGATGAGGGATATAATTGGAGGACACTAGGGCGTGTTGACGTTTCGTGGAGGGAAGTTTGAACAGCATGATGATCTGGTATCATTGTCTTCGCGAAAAAACCATTACCCCAGCTCATCATGCCAAGAACAATGTTATCAAAATCTTTATGGAATACGCTAGCTGTATTAATGCAACAACATGGATGTATTTACCACAAAGACGCGCATTACCTGACTTTCGAAGGGATCCTTTATCGAATGAGAACGGGATGTCCGTGGCGGGATTTACCCGATGAATTTGGCAAATGGAATACGCTTTTTAAGCGCTTTAACGCCTGGTCAAAGAAAGGTGTTTTTGAATTATTATTCAAATTGTTATCTGAAAATACAGACACCGAATGGTTATTCATTGATGGGAGTATTATCCGCGCTCATCAACATAGCTCAGGGGCAGCTTCAACAGAAGATGAAGCCATCGGTAAAAGTCGAGGTGGACGTTCGACTAAAATTCATTTGGCCGTAGACAGTTATGGTTTGCCTGTCCATTTTGAGCTGTCAGGGGGTCAAACGCACGACATTGTACATGCAGAAAGTTTGGTCACCCATTCACCCGCATCCGATTTTGTGATCGCGGATAAAGGTTACGATAGCGGTACTTTCAGAGATTTCGTTGAAAAACAAGGTTCAAAAACGGTCATTCCCTATCGAAAAAATAGCCGAAAACCCGATAAAAGTATTGATGAAGTTTTATACTGTTATCGGCATTTGGTCGAAAATGCGTTTGCCAGAATAAAACATTTTCGAGCTATTGCGACAAGATACGATAAATTGGCGCGAAATTACGCCAGTATGTTGGCACTGGCGTTTGTCATTATATGGTTACCGATGTGGGTTGAGTAAATGGTGAACTCAAAACGTCAACAGCCCCTAAATTTATTCGCCTTTATTTATTGAGAGGAAACTATGACAGATCATCTGGATACAACTTTGCTGCGTTACCAGGCCTATATCAACGGTCAATGGGTTGACGCGGAAAATAAAGCAACTTTTGAAGTTATTAACCCTGCCAATGGTAAAGTCATTGCTAATGTCAGTGATTTGGGAGCCAAAGAGACACAATCTGCCATTGAAGCTGCCCAGAATGCCCTTCCTGCATGGCGATCATTGACAGCAAAACAGCGTAGCCAAAGGCTTAAACAATGGTTCCATCTGGTGATGGAAAACCAAACTGCCTTAGCGAAAATACTGAGCACAGAACAAGGTAAATCTCACACCGAAGCAATGGGGGAAATCGCTTACGGTGCCAGCTTTATCGAATGGTTCGCAGAAGAAAGCAAACGTATTTATGGCGAAACATTGCCTTCCCCAATACCAGGCCGCCGTCTCGCTACGATCAAACAACCGATTGGTGTCGTTGCAGCCATTACACCGTGGAATTTCCCCAATGCGATGATCACCCGCAAAGTTGCACCTGCGCTGGCGGCGGGATGTACAGTTGTCCTGAAACCTGCTGCTGAAACACCCCTGTCTGCGCTGGCCTTAGTCGTCCTGGCGGAACAGGCGGGCATTCCGGCTGGCGTTTTCAATATTGTCACGGGAATGGATGCTAAAGCGATTGGTGAGGTGCTGACCTCAAGCCCTATCGTGCGCAAACTTTCGTTCACCGGCTCTACGCGGGTCGGCAAATTATTAATGGCACAAAGCGCCGATACTGTGAAAAAACTCTCCCTCGAACTGGGTGGCAATGCACCTTTTATCGTGTTTGATGATGCCGATCTTGATGCTGCGGTAGAGGGCGCCATGGCGGCGAAATTCCGTAATAGCGGGCAAACCTGTGTTTGTGCCAACCGTATTCTGGTACAGGAAGGCATTTATGAGGCTTTTGCAGAACGTCTGGCACACGCGGTAAAACAGCTTCGTGTTGGGCCAGCCACTGATAGTTCATCACAACAAGGTCCACTGATTAATCAAGCGGCAGTAGAAAAAGTACGAACACATATCCGTGACGCGGTATCCAACGGTGCGCATCTGCTGGCAGGAGGAAAATCCCACTCGCTGGGTGGGTTGTTCTTTGAGCCAACAGTGCTGGCAAATGTGACCGAATCTATGTTAGTTGCCCACGAAGAAACCTTCGGCCCGCTGGCACCACTGTTCAAATTCCGTGATGAAGAAGAGGCTATCCGTATTGCTAACAGCACTGAATTTGGCCTGGCTGCTTATTTCTATTCCCGTGACATTGGCCGAATTTACCGTGTGGCGGAAGCGTTGGAAAGTGGCATGGTAGGTATCAATGAAGGTTTGATTTCCAATGAAGTCGCACCATTTGGCGGCATTAAGCAATCGGGGCTGGGACGTGAGGGGTCACGTTACGGTATTGAGGATTATCTGGAAGTGAAATACCTCTGTTTTGGCGGGTTGGAAGCGAAAGGAGCTTAACCCCTATGCTACAGCAAGAAATCGTATCACGAGTCGCACGCCGTTTACATCAGGCAGAGCAAAGCCGTGAGCAAATCCGACAAATCTCACTGGATTATCCAGAGATAACGATTGAGGATGCTTACGCCATTCAACGTGAATGGGTAGATTTAAAAATCAGGGAAGGCCGAATTCTCAAGGGACATAAGATTGGCCTGACATCCAAGGCCATGCAAGCCAGTTCACAGATTAATGAACCGGATTATGGTGTCTTGCTGGATGATATGTTTTTTCAAGACGGCGGTGATATTCCTTGCGAACGCTTTATTGTGCCCCGCATTGAAGTTGAACTGGCCTTTGTGCTGGCAAAACCCCTGCGAGGCCCGAACTGTACGCTGTTTGATGTGTATAACGCAACAGATTACGTCGTTCCCGCACTGGAACTCATTGATGCCCGTTGCCACAACATCGATCCCGAAACCCAACGTCCACGCAAGGTATTCGATACGATTTCTGACAATGCCGCCAATGGCGGTGTGATTATTGGGGGGCGGCCGATTAAACCAGATGAATTGGATCTGCGCTGGGTCAGTGCGCTGCTCTACCGCAATGGCGTGATTGAAGAATCCGGCGTCGCCGCCGCGGTTCTCAATCATCCCGCCAACGGTGTGGCATGGCTTGCCAATAAACTGGCACCGCATGGTGTTCAACTAGAAGCAGGCCAGATTATTCTGGCTGGATCTTTTACCCGCCCTGTTCCTGCGCGTAAAGGCGATACCTTTCATGTGGATTACGGCGTGTTAGGTTCAATTAGCTGTCATTTTGTTTGAGTCTATTGAGGTAACACCATGGATCAGCTAACAAATAAATTTAAACATGCCCTGAAAGCAGGGCGTCCACAAATCGGATTGTGGCTTGGGCTATGCAGCGGGTATAGCGCGGAAATACTGGCAGGAACGGGGTTTGATTGGTTGTTGATTGATAGTGAACATGCTCCCAATGAGATTTCCACTATTCTTGCCCAATTACAGGGGATCGCCCCTTATTCAAGCCAACCTGTTGTTCGTCCGGCATGGAATGATCCCGTAATCGTCAAACAGTTGCTGGATATTGGTGCACAAACGTTATTGTTCCCGATGATTCAAAATGCCGCGCAAGCGCGTGAAGCGGTCAGGGCAACTCGCTATCCTCCCGCGGGTATGCGTGGCGTAGGCAGTGCCCTGGCACGCGCTTCTCGCTGGAATCGTATTCCTGACTATCTGTCCCGTGCTAATGACGAAATATGTGTATTAGTACAGGTAGAAACCTGTGAGGCTTTGCAAAACCTACCGGAGATAGCGGCTGTCGAAGGCGTTGATGGCGTGTTTATTGGCCCGGCCGATCTCAGTGCGGATATGGGACACCTCGGTAACCCGCAACATCCTGAAGTTCAGTCGGCCATTGAACAAGCCATTGTTCAGATCCAGTCTTCCGGCAAGGCCGCTGGTATTTTGATGACCAATGTCGATGTCGCTAAACATTATCTTAATTTGGGTGCGCTGTTTGTTGCCGTAGGGGTTGATACCCTCTTGCTGACCGGAGCAGCCAATGCTTTGGCACAGCATTTCGGCAAATAAGCAGTCAATCATTGGCAATAAACAATGCCAGAATGGCTGATGTCGATCGCGACACCAGCCATAGCAATTGAAGTTAGTTCCTAATCTCTGTGCAAACAACTACATATAGCCAATAAATTTCAAATCCCCAGCCGAAGGAAAATCAAACCACTAACAAAACAAGGAAACACCGATGAGCATTTCACCTGACACGATACCAAAATCCGAAAATCCTCCCCAGCCGCTGAAAAAGCTGACCACTCAACAGCAAAGTGTCATCAATAAATTATTCCGGCGTCTGATCCTCTTTCTCTTTGTCCTGTTCGTCTTCTCTTTTCTGGATCGTATCAATATTGGATTTGCTGGTTTGACGATGGGAAAAGATCTCGGTTTAACATCCACCATGTTCGGTTTAGCCGCAACGTTGTTTTACGCCACTTACGTTATTTTCGGTATTCCCAGCAATGTGATGTTGAGCATTGTGGGAGCTCGTCGCTGGATCGCGACCATCATGGTGTTATGGGGGATCGCTTCCACTGCTACAATGTTTGCCACTGGTCCCACGAGCCTGTATATCTTGCGGATGCTGGTGGGTATTGCGGAAGCCGGCTTTCTGCCGGGTATTTTGGTTTACCTGACTTATTGGTTTCCAGCCTATTATCGCGCACGCGCCAATGCGTTGTTTATGATTGCCATGCCCGTAACGATGGCGTTTGGTTCACTGATTTCCGGTTACATTTTGGCAATGGATGGCATCTGGGATTTGCGCGGTTGGCAGTGGTTGTTTTTGCTGGAAGGCTTCCCTTCTGTTTTGCTTGGTTTTGCTGTCTGGTTTTATCTGGATGACTCACCAGAAAAGGCCAAATGGCTGACTCGTGAAGATAAGCAATGCCTTCAAGAGATGATAGAAAACGATAAGCTTTCTATCACCCAGCCCAATAAACAGATTCAACAGCAAAAAACCCGCTTATGGCGCGAGGTGTTTACCCCGATTGTATTGATGTACACCTGCGCTTATTTCTGCCTGACCAACACCTTAAGTGCTATTAATATCTGGACGCCACAGATTATGCAGAGTTTCAATCAGGGCAGTAGCCATGTAACCATTGGCATTTTGACTGCCATTCCACAATTCTGCACGATTTTAGGTATGGTTTACTGGAGCCGCCACTCAGACCGCCTGCAAGAACGCAAAATGCACACGGTTTTGCCTTATCTGTTTGCTGCCGCAGGCTGGATTTTAACTTCACTGACGGATAACAGCATAGTGCAACTGCTGGGGATCATTATGGCTTCTACCGGATCGTTTACAGCTATGGCGGTATTCTGGACAACGCCAGATCAATCGATTAGTTTGCGCGCCCGTGCCGTGGGGATCGCTGTGATCAACGCTACCGGCAATGTGGGATCTGCCGTCAGTCCTCTGCTGATCGGCTGGTTAAAAGATCAAACGGGAAATTTTAACGCTGGACTTTATTTCGTAGCCGGATTACTGATCATCGGTGCATTAATTGTTTTTCTGATCCCAATGAGACATTCACGGCCACAGGCAAAATTGTAAATAACAAGCAATATATTGGTATACCAATCTAACTTCAAGGTGCGTGTGGTTTCATATCGTGTTGTAAATTGCAACTTGAAGTTTAATGCGTATATACCTTAGCCAACAATAAGATACAGGAGGAAACTGATGACTGTATCCAATGCGCTCAAAGCCAATAAACCCATCATCACGAATATCGATATCAGCAAGGACTATGATGAAATTCAGGGATCGGATGATGTTCATTATCAAACTTTTGGTCGCATGGCGGCATTTTTCGGGCGTAATATGCAGGCGCATCGCCATGACGGTTTTTTCCAACTCCATTATCTGGTGACAGGGCGGATCGAACTGCAATTAGACGCACAGCATTATTCCGTACAAGCCCCTCTGTTTATCCTGATTCCACCTTCCGTGCCTCATGCTTTTTTTACGCAGGAAGATACGGATGGTTATGTATTAACCGTCCGTCAGGAACTAATCACCCCCTTGCTCAGTTCGCTTTATCCTACCCATCGGGAACTGGTTGAGATTCCGGCTATCTGCCTTTCCGTCGCAGATAAATACGATGAATTGGAAACATTCAACCATTATTGGGCACTGATTGGGCGTGAGTCTGCCAACCAATTTACCGGACGAGAACAATCGCTGACTTTCCTGGCTCAATCTCTGTTTACCTTTTTACTACGCAGTATTCCCCTTGACGATCATCATTGCGGTGGTGTCAGAGGAGAATTGAAACTGTTTCAGCGCTTTAATCAATTGATTGATCAACACTATTGCCAGCACCTTGCCGTACCAGAATATGCAGAAAAATTGGGAATTACGGAATCACGGCTAAAGGATATGTGCCGACGCTTTGCCAATCGGCCACCCAAAAAATTGATCTTTGACCGACTACTGCGAGAAGCAAAGCGATTATTACTGTTTAGTGATAGCCCCGTATTTGAGATAGCGTATCAACTTGGGTTTAAAGATCCTGCTTACTTTACCCGATTTTTTAATCGGTTGGTGGGGTACTCACCGAGTATTTGGCGGGAAAAGAATTCAGGGGGACATGTTTAAGTTTTTCAGGACGGCGTAATCATGCAGAAAATCATGATTACCAAAACACAAAGTCGGTCACATTTACGCAACAAACTCTCTACTTTTATCGAAAAGTACCAGTAAACCCTCCGAAAGTCTCTTCAAGAGGAGCCGTTTAGCCGCTTCAATCAAACAGTGAAAGAAACATAAAATTAACAACCATCCCCCCCATATAGATAACAAGTCAAAATAAGGGGATTTTTGGAGCATGAGGTTGCTATGAGACTAGAAAATTTGCGTGCTGATCATAAACGCCCATTTACCAGTAAAGAATACCTGAGTTCACTTCAGGATAGCCGCGAAATTTACATCTATGGTGAACGCGTCAAAGATGTCACAACACATCCGGCTTTCCGCAATGCGGCTGCTTCAATCGGTCAACTGTATGATGCCCTTCATGCCCCAGAAACCCACGATGTACTCTGCTGGGATACCGATACCGGAAGTGGTGGCTACACGCACAAATTCTTCCGTTTCGCCACCAGCGCTGATGATATCCGCCAGCAGCGCGATGCCATTGCCGAATGGTCACGCCTAAATTATGGCTGGATGGGGCGTTCACCCGATTATAAAGCAGCATTTTGCTGCTCATTGGGTGCTTATCCTGAATATTATGGGCAATTCGCTGATAATGCCCGCATATGGTATAAGCGTATTCAGGAAAGCTGCATCTATTTCAATCATGCGATTGTTAATCCACCGATTGATCGCCATAAGCCCGCCGATCAGGTCAAAGATGTTTTTATCAAGATAGAAAAAGAGACAGATGCTGGAATTATTGTCAGTGGCGCCAAAGTCGTCGCGACCAATTCAGCCCTGACTCACTATAATTTTATCGGTTTTGGCTCTGCGCAAGTTATGGGAGATAACCCTGATTTTGCCCTCATGTTTGTTGCACCAATGGATGCCGAGGGTGTGAAATTAATTTCCCGCGCTTCTTATGAATTAGTGGCCGGTGCTACTGGCTCACCTTTTGATTACCCCCTTTCCAGTCGGTTTGATGAAAATGATGCCATTTTGGTCATGGATAAGGTATTAATTCCGTGGGAAAACGTGTTAATTTATCGCGATTTTGATCGTGCCCGTAATTGGGCGGTGCAAAGTGGTTTTGCGCGGCTATTTCCCATGCAAGCCTGTATACGCCTTGCTGTTAAGCTTGATTTCATAACGGCACTGTTACAAAAAAGCCTTGAATGCACTGGCGTGGTGGAATTCCGCGGTGTTCAGGCCGATTTGGGAGAAGTCGTTGCGTGGCGCAATCTGTTCTGGTCACTGACAGATGCGATGTGGGCAGAAGCCAAGCCGTGGGAAAATGGCGCTTATCTGCCTGATACGCAAGCAATTCAGACTTATCGCGTGATGGCGCCCATGGCTTATACAAAAATCAAGAATATTATTGAAAGCAATGTCACCAGCGGCCTGATTTATTTGCCATCCAGTGTGCGTGACATGAATAATCCTGAGATCAATAAATATCTTGAAAAATATGTCCGTGGCTCTAATGGTATTGATCATGTGGAACGAATCAAGATCTTGAAATTAATGTGGGATGCCATTGGCAGTGAGTTCGGTGGTCGCCATGAATTATACGAAATTAATTATGCCGGCAGTCAGGATGAAATTCGCCTGCAATGTCTGCGTCACGCCTATGGCTCTGGCAATATGAAGAAAATGACGGAATTGGTTGATCGTTGTCTCTCTGACTATGATGTGAATGGCTGGACCCGTCCCCACTTACACAATAACCGTGATATTAACCTGTTAGATAAGCTACTGAAATAAATCAGTAGCAGGAGGCCTATTTATGTCTGTAGAAAATAAACATCGCTTGCGTTTCAGGGATGCGATGGCAAGCCTTTCCGCTGCGGTGAATATCATCACCACGGATGGTCCTGCGGGGCGTTGCGGTATGACTGCAACGGCGGTGTGTTCTGTGACAGATACGCCTCCGACTTTGATGGTATGTATTAATCGCAATAGCGCCATGAATCCGGTATTTCAGGAAAATGGCCATCTTTGTGTCAATATCCTGAATCATGAACAGGAATTGATGGCTCGCCATTTCGCGGGCATGACAGGTATCAGCATGGAAGAGCGCTTTAATTGGGATATCTGGAAAACGGGGATACTGGGACAACCCTTGTTACAAGGGACACTCGCCAATTTAGAGGGATGCATTAAGCAAATACAAGAAGTCGGTACTCACTTTGTATATCTGGTAGAAATAAAACAGATTATTGTTCGTGAAGAAGGTCATGGTCTTATTTACTTTAAACGTAATTTTCATCCAGTGATGGATAAAAATATGGCAACCGTTGTTTAAAAAAAGCGCATCAAAGCAGAAATATTCTAACATGAAGGTTCCTTAATAAAGAGCCTTCATTTCTAAATTCTTATCAATCTCTTTTTAATTGGTATTTAATAGAATTGGCATTGGATATCAGCCAGAAATTTCACACTACCCACCTTAAAATACATAAGAAAAAATTCACATATAGATTAAGGTGATTCCATTTCATCCCTATTTTTATTTAATCCACCACTTTTCAACAAACAACAAACGGAAGAGATTAAATGACAGTCAAATTGATTTATTTGCGAGCGCAAAATCCACTTATTAACAATTTTTGATATTAATTTAGTGAATATTCTGCCAGATCTGGTATTACTTTTTTTCGTTCGTGTGATCAACCATCGAGAAGATACCATACCAGTATATTAACCTCCCTCGCTTTACGATCACTTTGAATAAATTAACAAAAGCATAACTTGTGCGATACATTTAAGTTAAAAATATATTAACAACAGTATAATTATCTGAATATATTTTATTTGAGTGTACTGCTCATCTAATGATAGCAAACAGAGGCATCACTATGAGTAAAACCGCTCCGGTAGGTTTATGGGATCAACCTAAGCCTTTCTTCATGATATTTTTTGTAGAACTGTGGGAACGATTTGGCTACTACGGTGTTCAAGGCATTCTGGCTGTTTACTTCGTTCAACAGCTCGGTTTTTCAGAAGCACAATCATTTATCACTTTTGGCGCATTTACTGCGTTGGTCTACGGCCTGATTTCTATTGGTGGTTATGTCGGTGATCACTTACTGGGGACAAAACGTACCATTGTTTTGGGGGCTATCATACTGGCAATAGGTTATTTTATGATTGGTCTTTCCATCATCAATCCTGAGCTGATTTTTTATGCCCTGGGAACCGTCGCTGTCGGTAATGGCCTTTTCAAAGCCAACCCTGCCAGTCTGCTGGCAAAATGTTACCAGCCGCAAGATCCACGTTTGGATGGCGCATTCACGCTATTTTATATGTCCATCAACCTTGGCTCCCTGGTTTCCCTCTCTCTTGCCCCCGTCATTGCCGAAAAATATGGTTATGCCATCACCTATAATATCTGCGGTATCGGCCTGATTATTGCCCTGCTGGTTTATATCGCCTGCCGTCGTATGGTACATAGCATCGGTTCAGAGCCAGACCATGCCCCTTTAAACTATGCCACCTTGTTTTTGGTCTTGATGGGGACAGTAGCTATGATTGGCATCTGTGCATGGTTATTGCACAACATCAAAATTGCCAATATTGCCCTCATGGCGATCTCAGCCATTGTGGTGGTGATTTTCTTCTGGCAGGCATTCAAACAGGACAGAGTCGGCCGCAATAAAATGTTTGTGGCATTTATTCTGATGCTTCAGGCTATCGTGTTCTTTATCCTGTATAACCAGATGCCAACTTCCCTCAATTTCTTCGCCATCAATAATGTTCACCACCAGATCCTCGGTTTTAATATCAATCCCATCAGTTTTCAGGCACTGAACCCCTTCTGGATCATCGTCGCCAGCCCTGTTTTGGCCGTGGTTTACACCAAACTGGGTAACAAAGGTAAAGATTTTTCCATGCCAACCAAATTCACCTTCGGCATGTTCTTGTGCTCCCTGGGCTTCCTGACCGCCGCAGCTTCTGGCTTATTTGCCGATGGTAGAGTAGGCCTCAAGTTTGATGTCATCTCCCCAGCGGCCCCTCGTCAAACCGTGCGTGCGGTTTTCCCGCACACGGCTTTCCGACTGTCTTCTTCCTGCTGCATTACGACGTTACAAGGCGAGCATACCGACTGACTTCGTTTCCGTTTATCGACAGACTATACAACTTAAATAACCCGTGATACTTGTAGAACCAGCTCGGCGGATGGTCCCTCCATCCTTTAGTTCGCTTCTTGTGCTTCTTCCTCAACATAATACAGAGTGTCCATATCGTGTAATTTGCGATGCTTTTGAAATGCATCCGGGAGTTGCACGTCTTGAAATAATTACCCCACCCTCTAAGGATTGGGTTTATTTCTGTTCTGATTAGCTCCGGAAGATCCCGATGCTGACCTTTTCGTGTCACTTCACGAATCTTTCGCTTTACTCTTTTCATCGCTTCTGGTGAGGGGTAGTAATAGGTTCTCAATTTTCCATCCCTTTTGGACGGCTGCACTGCAAACCTGTGCCCCAGAAAGTCAAACGGTGACTTTATTGCATGAACGACTTTCGTCTTTTCGGTATTTAGCGTCAATCCAAGCCGATCAAGTACCTTACAGGCTTGAGCCAGATAAAACCTCGGTGCTTTCTTACACAAAATGACAAAGTCATCGGCATAACGAACAAGATGAGCGTCATGCTCACGCTGATTGAATCCCTCTTTTTCCCAGATATGATCCAGCCAGTGCAGGTAAAGATTAGCCAGTAGTGGAGATATCACGCCTCCTTGTGGAGTTCCTGCTATCCCCGCTTTCAGGTTTCCCTCTTCCATTACTCCAGCTTTCAGCCACATTTCAATCAGTTTCACAACTGAGCGATCTATGACTCTGGTTCTCACCGATAACAACAATTTATCATGGGGGATAGTGTCAAAATAAGACTTCAAATCAGCATCTACCACCCAGTAACATTTAAAATTTAGCCACTTATAGATTTCTCTCAGCGCCTGCTGCGCATTTCTGCGAGGCCGAAAGCCATATGAAAAATCTTTAAAACTCGCTTCGAAAAGCGGTTCTATGACTATCTTTACTGCTGCCTGAACTACACGATCTTCAATAACAGGTATGCCCAGTGGTCTTTCCTTTCCATCCGGTTTAGGAATGTAAACCCTACGCACCGGTTGAGGAGAGTACTTCTTTTGAACTAGCTTCTTCTGGATGTCTTGCAGAAAGTTACCTACACCAATTTCAGTTTCAATCTTATCGATTGTTAACCTGTCAATTCCTGAAGAACCTTTATTGGCTTTAACCTGCGTCCATGCCATAACAAGCACACGACCACTACATACCTTGTCATACAGAACACCAAATTTACGTTTTGGATCCGCCTTGGCTGCCAGGTATAGCTTGCGTTGCAGTACTCGTACCTTTTCAAATGCCGTGTTTAGAGCTTTCGCAATCACGTAGTACCTCCTGTAACAACAGGCATGACAGAAGTAGAGGTCCTTCCCTACGGTCAGGTTATGTTGTCCCTACCATCAACAGTACTATGACCTCCTCCGACTCCTCTATCCTGCATCTCTCAGAATTTCAGCGGTTACCTTATATCTTTGATTACGCAGTGGGTTAGACTACGACAGGGAGAGGTCTCGTTCGTTCCACTCAGTGCTATACATGCATCCCATCCTCAATACCCCGGATCCCTGTCATGACTTCATATGGTTGTTAATCCATCATGATTCACTGGCCTTCGCCCCCATTCTAAAGGCTCGGCAGGATCACCCTACACCACACTCTCCCAGCATAACGGTATGGCTGAAATTTACGAGGCTTGTTCAGGTTCACTTGCGTTACGGGCTGCATACTTGCGCGCACCCACAGTCTGGGTCAGGGGTCACGTTTATCCGGCGTTGCTCCCGTGTTTCAGTCACCATCCACACGTACGCCATAGCTACGCAGTCAAATCAACCAACTACTGCGGCAGGACTTTCACCTGCAAGACACTGAGCAGCTTAGCGAACCGCTCAGAATGGTATTACATCGCCATGGTTTATCGTACTGGTGTATCTGTTCCAGAGCGTCGGGGAGTTAATGATCAGTGCATTAGGATTGGCAATGGTGGCAACGTTTGTTCCTAGCTACCTGACAGGTTTTATCCTGGGCATGTGGTTCCTGTCACAAGCCGCAGCATCAGTATTGGGTAGTTATGTAGCAACCTTTACTGCCGCACCAGAAGGCGTGACGAATCCACTGCAAACCCTGCCAATTTATACTGATGTATTTGGTAAAATTGGGATTACCACCTTGATTGTCGCCGTGATTATGGCCTTTATGGTGCCGTGGCTGAACAAGATTATGAAAGCGTAACCTGCTCGATTAAACAGATTTTCCGCTCGTTGATAAGTCAAATAACGGGTGAGAAATACCAAGTTAAAAGCTGGCTAATTCAAAAAGAATTTAGCCAGCTTTTACATGTGCTAAATAATAAATTTTATCTAAATAACAATTTATTACAGCACATCAATCGCATTCAGTTCTTTAAAGGCCTGCTCCAGACGAATAACCATAGAAGCCTGAGCAGCACGCAGCCAAACACGCGGATCGTAGAACTTCTTATTAGGCTTATCTGCACCTTCTGGGTTACCCAACTGGCCTTGCAAGTAGCCTTCGTTCTTTTTGTAGTAGTTCAGAATACCTTCCCAAGTTGCCCACTGAGTATCGGTATCGATATTCATTTTCACTACACCATAGCTCACAGCTTCCTGAATCTCTTCCGCGGTAGAACCTGAGCCACCGTGGAAAACAAAGTCCAGGCTGTTGTGTGGCAGGTTGAATTTTTCAGAAACGTAGTCCTGTGAATTGCGCAGAATTTTTGGTGTCAGTTTTACGTTACCTGGTTTGTATACACCGTGGACGTTACCGAAAGATGCTGCAATGGTGAAACGCGGGCTAATGGCGTTCAGCTTCTCATACGCATAAGCTACATCTTCCGGCTGAGTGTACAGGGAAGAGCTGTCCAGATGGGAGTTATCAACACCATCTTCTTCACCACCAGTACAACCCAGTTCGATTTCCAGTGTCATGTCGATTTTCGCCATGCGTGCCAGATATTGGCTGCAAATCTCGATATTTTCTTCCAGAGATTCTTCTGACAGGTCGATCATGTGAGAGGAGAACAGAGGTTTACCCGTTTGTGCGTAGTGTTTCTCACCTGCTTCCAACAGTCCGTCGATCCATGGCAGCAGTTTACGTGCACAATGGTCAGTATGCAGGATAACAGGCACACCATAATGCTCTGCCATTTGGTGAACATGGTGAGCACCAGAAATAGCACCGATAATCGCGGCTTGTTGACCTTCTGCTTTCAGACCTTTACCCGCAATGAAAGAGGCACCGCCGTTAGAAAACTGGATAATGACCGGAGCACGTACTTTTGCCGCCGTTTCCAACACTGCGTTGATGGAATCAGTACCGACGCAGTTAACCGCTGGTAACGCGAAATTGTTCTCTTTAGCGACGGCAAAGACTTTTTGAACATCATCACCAGTGATGACACCCGGTTTTACGAAATCAAAAATTTTAGACATGTTACGTGGTCCTGTATTGACATTGAACAGGCAGCCAATGCTGCCTGTTATTACAACTTAATTACTTTTAGCACGTTCTTCCAGCATCACAACGGCTGGCAGTTTTTTGCCTTCAACGAATTCAAGGAAAGCACCACCACCAGTGGAGATGTAAGAGATCTTATCGGCAATTTCAAACAGATCGATTGCCGCCAAGGTATCACCGCCACCGGCAATTGAGAAAGCATCGCTCTCAGCAATTGCGCGAGCAATAATTTCGGTTCCTTTACGGAAGTTAGGGAATTCAAAAACGCCTACCGGACCATTCCACAAAATAGTCTTGGCACTTTTCAGGATTTCAGCCAGGCGTTCGGCAGAAGCATCACCCAGGTCAAGGATCTGCTCTTCATCTTTAATTTCGCTGGTGGATTTCAGCGTTGCTTCCGCAGTCTCAGAGAATTCTGTTGCAACACGAACATCGGTAGGAACCGGAATGTCACAGCTTTCCATCAATTTTTTCGCTTCCGAGATCAAATCATCTTCATACAGCGAACGGCCAACGTTATGCCCTTCTGCGGCAACAAACGTATTAGCAATCCCACCACCTACAATCAGCTGATCGGCAATTTTGGACAGTGAATCAAGAACAGTCAGTTTAGTTGAAACCTTAGAGCCTCCTACAATCGCTACCATTGGACGGGCAGGATTGTGCAGTGCTTTACCCAACGCTTCCAGCTCGCCAGAAAGCAGAGGGCCAGCACAAGCAATTGGGGCAAACTTAGCAACGCCGTGAGTTGACGCTTGCGCACGGTGCGCCGTACCAAAAGCATCCATGACATACACATCACACAGTGCAGCATACTGCTTTGATAACGTTTCATCGTCTTTTTTCTCACCTTTATTGAAGCGAACGTTTTCCAGCACAACTAATTCGCCTTCCGTCACTTCAACACCATCCAAATAGCTTTTTTCCAGACGAACAGGAGAAGAAAGTGCTTCTTTCAAATAATCAACGACAGGTTGCAGTGAGAACTCTTCGTTGTATTCTCCCTCAGTTGGGCGTCCCAGGTGAGAAGTAACCATGACCTTGGCTCCCTGATTCAACGCAGCCTCAATCGTCGGCAAAGACGCACGGATACGTGCATCAGAGGTAACTTTACCATCTTTTACAGGTACATTCAGATCAGCACGGATCAATACACGTTTACCCGCTAGATCTAAATCAGTCATCTTAATTACAGACATGGTGAATCCTCTCATTGATTCTTTATAAAATTACTCAATCTTCTGCTGTGTGCCGTTTGTGACACAACAAATGATTATTTGAAACCGGTTGCGGCCATTGCCAGCGTCGTATCAATCATACGATTGGCAAAGCCCCACTCATTGTCACACCACACAAGGGTTTTAATCAGGTGCTTACCGCTAACCCTCGTTTGTGTTCCATCCACAATAGCACTGTGGGGATCGTGGTTAAAATCCGTTGAAACCAACGGCAAATCAGTATAATCCACTATACCATGAAACTCCCTGGCCGCTGATTTTTGCAGGAGCCGGTTCACATCTTCCACACTCACAGCCGAACAGACTGTTACGCTCAAGTCAATGGCTGTCACATTGATAGTGGGTACTCGAACAGAAATCGCCTCAAACCGATCATTGAATTTAGGGAAAATACGTGTGATCCCCGCCGCCAGTTTTGTATCAACAGGAATAATAGATTGACTGGCCGCCCGAGTTCGACGTAAATCACCGTGATAAGCATCAATCACGGGTTGATCATTCATCGATGCATGAATGGTTGTCACCGTACCAGATTCAATATTGAACGCATCATCCAACACTTGGATGATTGGAATGATGCAGTTTGTTGTACAGGATGCATTAGAAACAATGCGATCTTCGGCAACCAATGCATGATGATTAACACCATATACGACGGTTGCATCCAGATTATTTCCTCCCGGATGTGCAAACAGGACTTTCTTGGCTCCGCTGGCGATATGAGACTCTCCGTCTGCCCGTTCACCATACCTACCTGTACAGTCAAGAACAATATCAATGTCCAACGCTTTCCACGGCAGAGCCGAGATATTCGGTTGATGAAGTAGCTGGATACTGTCACTTCCTACTTGCAATAAATCATTATTCAGGCGCACATTCCATGCAAAACGCCCATGACTGGAATCGTATTTCAACAAGTGAGCAATGCCTTGTGCATCTGCCAACTCATTGATAGCGATCACTGAAATTTCAGCTTGACGCCCTGATTCGTAAAGAGCACGCAAGACACTGCGCCCTATTCTTCCGAAACCATTAATCGCTACTCTGATAGTCATGTTACTCCCTGAATTTCTCTGTAGTTACGCAACCGCTTAGAATAACTGAGCAATGTCTGCTTGTACTGATAATTCCTCACAAAATTAACCAGATTGTGACAGACAAGACATTTTATTATCTCATTTATGCATCAAACTGAAACGGTTCAGCAACTATAAATGCAGATTACGAGAAAAAAGGAGTGATGGCAAGCGCCATTCGTCACATTATGGAGGAAAGATTGAACAAAAAAAGAGCGCATTCGCCCTAAAATTGATACGAATGCGCTTATATGAATTAGTTGCCGATTATTTCAGCAAAGCTGTTGCCTTGGCTACTACATTTTCAACCGTGAAACCAAACTCTTTGAACAGAACATCAGCAGGTGCAGATTCACCGAAAGTATTCATACCAACGATAGCACCATTGATACCAACATATTTGAACCAGTAATCAGAGATACCGGCTTCGATGGCAACACGGGCAGAAACTGCCGCTGGCAATACCGCTTCACGATATGCAGCATCTTGTTTATCGAAAGCATCAGTAGATGGCATAGAAACCACGCGAACCTGACGACCTTCAGCAGTCAGTTGCTCAGCCGCTTTCACCGCCAATTCCACTTCGGAACCCGTAGCAATCAGGATCAATTCAGGCTGACCTGCACAATCCTTCAGGATATAAGCCCCTTTCTCGATATTCGCCAACTGTTCAGCAGTACGTTCTTGCTGTGCCAGATTTTGACGGGAGAAGATCAGCGAAGTAGGGCCATCTTTGCGCTCAATAGCATATTTCCACGCAACCGCAGATTCAACCTGGTCACATGGACGCCATGTGCTCATATTTGGCGTTACGCGCAGACTGGCAATTTGTTCGACTGGCTGGTGAGTTGGACCATCTTCACCCAACCCGATGGAATCGTGGGTATAAACGAAGATGCTGCGCACTTTCATCAGGGCTGCCATGCGTACAGCGTTACGGGCATATTCCACGAACATCAGGAATGTTGCGCCATAAGGCACAAAACCACCATGCAGTGCGATACCGTTCATGATGGCAGACATACCGAATTCACGCACACCGTAGTGAATGTAGTTACCGTCCTGAACTTCGTTTAGCGGTTTAGAGCCAGACCACATGGTCAGGTTACTTGGAGCTAAGTCAGCAGAACCACCCATAAATTCTGGCAGAACTTTACCGAATGCTTCTAGTGCATTTTGTGATGCCTTACGGCTGGCAATAGAAGCTGGGTTCTGTTGCAGTTTTTCAATAAATGCCTTGGACTCCGCTTCCCAGTTTGCTGGCAGATCACCGCTGGTACGACGGTTAAATTCAGCAGCCAGTTCTGGATAAGCTTGCGCATATGCAGCAAATTTCTCTTCCCAAGTGGCTTCTTTAACCTTGCCTGCTTCCTGGGCGTTCCAGCCAGCGTAAATGTCCTGAGGAATTTCAAACGCAGGATGTTCCCACCCCAGCGCTTTACGGGTTGCTTCAATTTCAGCATCACCCAATGGAGCACCGTGACATTCTTCTTTGCCTGCTTTGTTTGGTGAACCAAAACCAATGATGGTTTTGCACATCAACAGGGATGGTTTGTTTGTTTCTTTACGTGCTGCGTCGATGGCTGCTGCAATAGCATCAGGATCATGACCATCTACGCCACGGATAACATGCCAGCCATAGGCTTCAAAGCGTGCTGCGGTATCATCAGTGAACCAACCTTCTACCTCACCATCGATAGAAATACCGTTGTCATCATAGAACGCGATCAATTTGCCTAGTTTCAGTGTTCCCGCCAAAGAGCAAACTTCATGGGAGATCCCTTCCATCATACAGCCATCACCCATGAACACATAAGTGTGGTGATCGACGATATCATGGTCTGGACGGTTGAACTGAGCAGCCAGTGTGCGTTCTGCAATCGCAAAACCGACTGCATTGGCAATACCCTGCCCCAATGGGCCAGTTGTGGTTTCTACGCCCGGAGTATAGCCATATTCTGGATGGCCTGGAGTTTTAGAGTGTAGTTGACGGAAATTTTTCAAATCGTCAATCGAAACATCATAACCCGTCAGGTGCAGAAGGCTGTATATCAGCATGGAGCCGTGGCCATTGGATAACACGAAACGGTCACGATCAACCCAGCCAGGATTAGAGGGGTTATGGTTCAGATAATCACGCCATAGCACTTCGGCAATGTCAGCCATTCCCATTGGTGCGCCAGGATGCCCTGATTTTGCTTTCTGCACCGCGTCCATGCTCAAAAAGCGGATAGCATTAGCAAGGGTTTTACGAGTGGTCATTCTTTACTCCAAGTCGGATAAAAGCGTTAGTGAACTAAGGACTAATTTTCGCAGCGCGGCATACAAACCGCAATCATTAATACCAGATAATTAATGCCAAATGATAAAGAGAGCTATCTTAATTTCTCCTTAACAATAATTCTTTGATTTACCTCGTTGTTTTGGTGCCCTATCGCGATCATGCGGACAACTCAAGGTATCCTTGCGCAAATAGTGAATAATTTACCAGCGTGACTTGCGCAATCGGAAACCACGTATTAGACACGATACCCAATAGGTTAATCAAGACCCCAAAAACCCATTTTTCAGTCAAATTAGGATAATGAACAAAATTCACTTGTAATATATTTTGATGTTAACTGCAATTTTGGTGATATCACCTGTTACAGAGATACATTCCCTTGCTTATATGCTATAGCTTGCCACTCTATTGGAGAAGATAATTTCTCTATAAAAAATAGAAAAACAAAATAAAAATTTATAAATAAACCATTTATGGACAGCTATCATTATTCCATTTTTTATTTTAAATAAATTATCACCAAATATAAAAGTAACCCATAAAAACATGCCAGCAACTCAATAAAGTTTAATTATTAGGTGATAAAAAAAAGCAATTTGAATTAATGAAACAAAAAGGTGAGTTTATAAATTCGCCATCATTTAAGCGTATTCAAAAATAATTAAGGAAATAACATGAAGAAAATAATTATTTTTATTTCATTATATTTACTGGGATTACAAATAGCTTTTTCCAACGTTAATTCAATAAATACAAACTCTGGTTACGATCTTGCGACAGAATTAACGCAACGATATAACGACACTAGAAATAACTGTGGCGATGGGGACCATCCTGCATTTTTATGTTCAGGAATTATGTTAAGAGGAACAGTCCCTTCAGATTATTATTATTCTTGGAATCCAAGTCCACACTCACAAAGTAGCGGTGGTGTCTCATTTTCTTATTTGAGAACTGATTCAAAACTTATTACATTAGATGCTGGTTACACAAATGGTTTCATTTTTTCTCCTTATTTATCCGCTTCAGCAGCTAATAAAAAACACCCTGAAGCTCTTTGTTATTTCCCTATCAATGCAGTCTCTGCCGACAGAAATGAAAAAGGATGTGGTACTATTCCTGGTTTTCCCCGCAGTGCGCCTTGTCAACAACTTGGAATTACTACAGCTCAAGAGTGGATAGAAAATGGAAGCGATGAAATGGGTCAGTGTGGTTTTGATGTCAGCATTAAACCAGGGGCAAATCACGCTGATGCCTTCATACAGGGCGTTCAGGCACGTTTACAGCTCTTGCTGGCAATAAATAATGAATTAATATTGGCTACCTGGCCCCAAAATATTCCCAATGAATTACCCATTGAAGCCTTTTTTTATCTTCCAGGAGGGCTTGATGGTGCACAACATGATCAAAGGAAATTTTATGATGTCACGGGGAAAATAGTGCCGATTATAAAGATAGTTCTTCCCGATAATTATAGCCAAGATGCTACTTTTACTTATAATCAAGAGGATCAAATCATTAAATAGCGTTTCAAAATGGTAGGAGTATTCCTTACCCCGCGCTCCGCGCGGGGTAAGGAACGCCAACATCTGATACTCTCAGTATTATGAAAACTTATTTAACAACTAAAATAAAGAACAGAAAATAAACCTAAAGGCCAAAGTCAATTCCATTAAGAACTATCACTAAAGAAATTCAATTGATAATTGAATATGCCAGATGTTAAGTTAACTATACCAATCTAACTGCAAGATGCGTGTAATTTCATATAGTATTTTAAATTGCAACTTGAAATTTAATGCGTATATATTACAAATCACTTTTTATTTCATAACTAACTACAAATGATTAAATCTAACCTCACATTCAGTCCAATACCGACATTCACTATCATGCAACTAGATTCCATCAATACACGGCAAGATGAGCTGATTCATTTACTCCATAACTGTGTCGAAAGTAATGCCTCTATCGGCTTTATTGCGCCATTGGAAGAAAACGAAGCAGAGCAATATTGGCAAGATGTTGAAGCTGATCTTATATCAGGTCATCGAGTGCTCCTTGTCGCGCTGGAAGGTGAAAATATCGCAGGTTCAGTGCAACTTTCCCTCTGCAAGAAAAAGAATGGACTGCACCGTGCCGACGTGGAAAAACTGATGGTCCATACCGCTTACCGCCAGCGTGGGCTTGGTAGAAAGTTGATGAATGAACTTGAGCGCCTGGCGAAACAATATCAACGTCATTTACTGGTATTGGATACGCGCACTCACGATCCAGCGTCTATACTGTACCGAAAATGTGGTTTTATTGAAGTCGGGCAGATCCCCAATTTTGTCATCGATTCCAACGGAGAATTTTCAGGGACAACGTATTTTTATAAGTGGATTGAAGATGTTCTGTAAAAAAACAAAAAACCCTGAGTCAAAAACTCAGGGCTTATAAATTCTGGCGGTGCGGACGGGACTCGAACCCGCGACCCCCGGCGTGACAGGCCGGTATTCTAACCAACTGAACTACCGCACCGCATGGCGTTCTGGTTGAGAACGGGGTGGATAATACGGGCTACGATAAAATCCGTCAATCGCTTTTTATAACAAAATAGTTTATTTGCACAGTATTTCGCCGCAACTATGCATTTACCCCTATTTTGCTGCTGTTCTTCAATGTATCTGTTCAGGTTTTATACGCCAAAGACAGCTTCCCCCCTTCTTTTCCACCAAATCCAAACGAGATTCATGCTGAATTAATTCTTCATCGGAAGCATAAACAATTTTCAGCCCTGACTGTGGGCGAGTAATCTTCTGGATTTCTGCAACTTGCGTACTACCTGACGTTTCCCCTTCCATCGAAAAAGCCAATGATGTCTGACCACCCGTCATTGACAGATAAACATCAGCCAGAATCTCGGCATCGAGCAACGCCCCATGGAGGGTACGTTTTGAGTTATCGATATGGTAACGATCACATAACGCATCGAGATTATTACGTTTGCCGGGGAAAAGTTTCCTCGCTAATGCCAAAGTATCTGTAATAGTACAAAACTCAGCAGTCGGTGGAATATTGCGATTCAGTTTACTGAATTCATAATCCATAAAGCCGATATCAAACGTTGCGTTATGAATAATCAACTCAGCACCACGGATAAACTCAATAAATTCATCAGCGATATCAGCAAATTTCGGTTTATCCTGCAAAAATTCATCACTAATACCGTGAACTTCAAACGCTTCTGGATCAACTAAACGTTCTGGCTTGATATAAATATGAAAATGGCGTCCAGTCAGACGACGGTTGATAACCTCCACGGCACCAATTTCAATGATGTTGTGTCCTTCATAGTGAACCCCTAGTTTGTTCATACCGGTTGTTTCAGTATCGAGGACTATTTGGCGAGTAATAGCAGTGCTCATCATGTTTTTTTGTGTCAGACTTAGATTTTTGATTAAAGACAATATAGGAAGAGTCTACCAAAAATGAACAAACAGGTAGAAATTTTCACCGATGGTTCTTGCCTCGGCAATCCTGGTCCTGGCGGATATGGCGTTTTACTCCGCTACCAACAGCAAGAAAAAACCTTGAGTGGCGGTTATTTTCGCACAACCAATAACCGTATGGAATTAATGGCAGCCATAATAGGATTAGAAGCTCTCAAACGTCCCTGTACCGTGATCTTAACGACAGACAGCCAGTATGTACGTCAAGGGATCACCCAATGGATCCATAACTGGAAAAAACGCGGCTGGAAAAAAGCGGATAAATCTCCCGTCGTCAATGTCGATCTCTGGCAGCGGCTCGATAAGGCTATCTCGCGGCATGACATTGATTGGCGCTGGGTAAAAGGCCACGCTGGACATCGGGAGAATGAACGGTGTGACGAGCTGGCTCGCACAGCCGCTAGTAACCCCACTCAAGCGGATAATGGCTATATCGAAAGCGAAAATTAACCCACCAACTCATGAGCGTCGGTGAATATTTTTCGCCGCTCCCAGTGCGTTACTGAATCTTGGTTTCATCAATCTTGCCCGCATGGGGTTTAATGTCAACGGTATCGTCCGTTTGCGGGCGATAATCACATTCAGACAACCCAATATTGACATACAGGAGTTATCAAAACGCTTTCCGTTTTGCCACGGTAAAACATGGAAGTTGGCGTGATGGATAACTTCATAATTAAGAAGACGCAGCCAATCCAATTGGCGCAGCATTGTAAACATTTGAGCTTTGCAAGATTGCCGACGATATACCGGAGCAATCATTTCCCTGAAACCTAATATACTCATTGGATTAAAACCACTGATGACCAACCAACCATCGTCTATCATGATCCTATCAACTTCTCTCAAAAGCCAATGTGGATCAATACTATAAGTCAACATATGTGCCAACAAGCAGGCATCAACAGATTTAGTTGCAAAAGGGAGATAATTGGGATCAGCAATGACATCCATATTTTGCCCTTGTAATCCTATATTGACTTGATGGCTGACCAAACAGGAACGAGTATCAATTTCGGCACTTAAGTTACCGATTTTCACTAAATGAAAACCAAAGATTTTGGGCCACCATGGTTCCAATTGACGTTCCAGAGCGACACGGTAATATTCTCCCCATGGTAACTCGACCCAAGAAGCAGGGAGGGTTATTTGCTTGATTAAACGTGCTGATCGCATGTCATCTTCCTTTCAACCTACTTATAAACCTACAATGAAAATGAGGCATATAATGGAGCTTATCAGGATACCAGCCCTTTCAGATAACTACATTTGGTTACTTTGTGATGAAAACAAGCATTGCGTCATTATCGATCCTGCTGAATCACAACCTGTGATTCATATATTAGCAGCAAATCAACTTACTCCCGCTGCGATACTGCTGACACACCACCATTATGATCATGTTGGCGGGGTTCCTGGACTACTCAAACAATATCCTAAGTTACCCGTATACGGCCCTGAAGAGACACAAAACAAAGGAACAACTCATATTGTCTATGAAGATAACACCGTTGAAATAGGAAATTTTTCTTTCCGAGTCATCGCGCTGCCAGGACATACACTTGGCCACATTGCATTCTATCAGGCTCCCTATCTGTTTTGTGGAGATACTTTGTTTTCTGGGGGTTGTGGACGACTATTTGAAGGTACAGCCGAACAAATGTTTTCCTCTCTGGAGAAAATTTCATCATTACCCGATGATACATTGATCTGCTGTGCTCACGAATACACGGTAGCAAATATGAAATTTGCAAAAGCAGTATTACCTGACAATCAGATTATTCACGATTATTATCAAAAAATGCTTAAATTACGTGAAAATAACCAGGCAACAGTCCCAACAGATTTACAAACAGAGAAAAAAATCAATGTTTTCTTAAATTGCCACGATATTGATTTACAAAAAAATATCGGTATCAAACCTAATTCCATGCCACTTTCTTCTATTTTTCAGCAATTAAGGGCCTATAAAGATCGATTTTAATTTTATTGGGTTGTCTTCTACGTAATAGGCCAGTATCATTGCTCACCTTTTAGGCAAGCATTAGAAAAGAACATGAAGACAAAAACGATCTTGTTCACCTCTGTTCTTCTTGCTGGGTGTCAATCGGGCCTGCAAACAAAGGCGCCTTCCCAGCAACAAGCACAGAAGATGTCTTCAACGAATCAGAAAGTAAACGGTATTGCAGCATCAGATGATCCTGCAAACTGGAAGGTGAGTCCGACAGCCCAACAAGATTTGTGGGGACATATTCGCGATGAGTTGAAGATGGAAGTTCCTGCTAATAGCAGGGTGAGCGAACAACAAAGTTACTATTTGAAGCACAAGGGCCATATCCAAAATGTAATATTGCGTGCAGAACCATACATTTACTGGATAGTTGAGCAGCTTGATAATCGACATATGCCAATGGAGCTGGTATTGCTGCCCATAGTGGAGAGTGCTTTTGATCCCCATGCTACTTCCTACGCCAAAGCGGCAGGATTATGGCAGATTATCCCAAGTACTGGCCGTCATTATGGCCTGAAACAAGATAAATGGTACGATGCCCGTCGTGACATTGCGGCATCAACAACCGTCGCTCTTGATATGCTTGAATACCTCAACACGCGATTCAATGGGGATTGGCTTTTGACCATTGCTGCTTACAACAGTGGCGAAGGCAGGGTTATACGTGCCATCAAAGACAATAAAGCACAAGGGAAACCAACAGACTTCTGGTCGTTGTCATTGCCACGGGAAACAATGCACTATGTACCCAAGATATTGGCATTGGGTAACATCATTCGCCATAACGAACAGTTTGGTTTCAAACTTCCTAAGCCTAACAGCCAACACGCTCTGGCAAAGGTTGAAGTGGGGCAACAGATTATGTTGTCGCAAGCGGCTGAACTATCCGGGCTATCATTGACATCAATCAGGGCATATAACCCTGGCTATAAACAAGGTATGACGTCTCCTTATGGACCGCATTACATCATGCTACCCAGAAAGAACGTTAACCAATTTAAGGCGTCTTTGGCCAATAAAAACGTCTTGAGTGACATCCGTCTGGCGGTTAAACACAATACCTACAAGTTACAGCAACAAAGTCACTATACTGTTCGCGCCGGAGATACATTGTCCGCGATTGCAAAGCGTTTCAAGACTACTCACCGAGAATTGCAAAGGCTAAACAGCTTAAAAACAGCTGATCGGCTTAAGATCGGCCAAGTGCTGAAAATCGATAGTAGCGGCCCCGTCACCTATCAAGTGCGCAAAGGGGATTCATTTTTCAGTATTGCAAAACGTCATGGTATAAATCTTAATGATTTAATTAGCTGGAATAAAAGCATAAAAATCAAAGAGATAAAACCTGGCATGGCGTTAACGCTTTACCTTAATTAAGGGAGTTTATCCTCTCCAATATACAGTTCCCTAGCCTTTGGGACAGGGAACTATTGCATTGACAATAAAATGATAATTAGAATCAAGAAAGAGGAAATACAAATTGGTATCATTAAAACAAAATATAAATAATTTACCTAATGCCTTTATCGAAATAAAAAAGTATCTTCTACTCCCTTCTGCATTCCCATTAACGTCCACTCCTTATCTCGAAACAGAAAGTCATGATTACGGAGCCATGCGGTTTCAACTAGCTGGCAAATCGATAATTTTTCGTCAAGCTAAAACAACACCTAATAAACAAGGGCAATTTGTGACTCTTTGGAAAAGGCCAACTCCAGATTCAGAAATAATGCCTTTTGAAAAAAAGGATGACATTGATTTTTGTCTAATAGCGACTTTTTCAGAGCATCAAAAAGGTATTTTTCTGTTTGACTCACATGTTTTGATAAAACAAGGTATATTCTCAAGTCAAACTAAAACGGGTAAAAGAGCTATTCGAGTTTATCCCACATGGGTATTTCCTACGTCAAGACAAGCACTCCAAACACAAAAATGGCAATCCTCATATTTTATAAATTTCGATAAAAAGGAAACTGCCATTGAGAAATTTAAGAACATTTTCCTAAATTATAACCATACATATAATAATTAAACTAAATTATTACCGCCTATACCACTCGTCTTTCAAAATGCGTCTTATATCTCCCCGCTTCGCGGGGAGATATAAACAATCACATTGATTTGCAAGCTGCAATTTGAAGTTGAATTAGTATATTTAATTATTATAGAGCTTGGCGTTTTGTCGATTGAACGTAAGGATGCTACGCAGGGAGCCATACTGCGTACGTGGCTGGAGCAACACGTCTTGCCGGAGTTTTCAGGGCGAACGTTGCCGTCGATACCACTGTGGCGGCTGCACCCGGTTACACGTCCCAGGCTAGTGCAGCGAGCGTGATGCGCTGATTTTCAGCCCACAAATCCTCAATCCGTGGGAATCGCCCCAGAAAACAGCCGTTATCGGGTTACGGTATGCGCCATTTAAGCACCTACAGGATTTGATAAAATTAGTTATTTTATTGTTTTTAAATTATTTTATTTAGTTCAACTATCTACCATACTCCCGTATTATTTTGCCTCTGTTTACCCTATTGCCTTCTGGTCGGTACTATTGACAACAGCCTCTGTATTGCAAAAATATCATCAATAAAATAAATTTTGTTAAAAATGCAATGAAAATCTCAGGGTAACCTATACACCTCCAGATATTTCATACGACCATGCCGATACAGCTTCCAAAACGGGTTTAAGTGACTCCCCAAAGTCCGTCAAAGAGTAAATAACCTTAATTGGTGGTTTATTTCCATATACTTCCCTTAAAACTAATCCATCTTTCTCTAATTTCTTGAGTTGTATGCTTAAAGTCATCTCAGTAATATGAGGGATATCCTTTTTTAACTCACTGAATCTTTTACTTTTATCTTTCAGGTAATACAAGATGACTCCTTTCCATTTACCACCTATCAAATCCATAGCCATACTGACAGGACAAGGGTAACTCTTCCCATTCAATGAAACTTGGCAGCCCTCGCCTTTCGTAACTTCAACCATAAACTCCTCCCTACTATCTAACTGGATAGTTATTGTAATAGAAAAAAATCATCATAAACTAATTATAGCAACTATCAAATTGATAGCTTTCAAAAAAATATAACTTAAGGAAATTTAACATGTCTTTAATGATATTGGCCCACCCAAATTTTGAACAATCAATTGCTAACAAAACGATTGTTGAAGAATTAAAAAATAGTAGCATTGATCTTGAAATCCGTAATATTCATCAATTAAACCCAAATTACAACATTGATATTAATTCTGAACAAGAAGCATTATTAAGACATGATTTAATCATTTTACAGTATCCGATGTACTGGTTTAATATGCCCGCAATTCTTAAAGCTTGGTTTGATCAAGTTTTCGCATATCAATTCGCTTATGGTTCAAAAGGGAATAAATTAAAAAACAAAAAACTCCTGCCCAGTCTTACAATAGGGCAACCAGAGAAAAACTTCAAACAAGATAACAGCCAATTTCTTATAGATAGCTTTCTTAAATCCATCAAAAAATCAGCAGAATATTCACAAATGAAATATATAGAGCCAGTTATTCTTTATGATATAGCTACTGTTAATGGACATACTGAGCTCGAAATAAAAGAAAAAGCCAAAGCTCATAGTGAAAAACTAAAGAGAGTAATTCAAAGCAATATTAATGCAAATTGCTGAAATAATAATTTATGATTAACATTTAAATAAATCTAAAATTATAAGAAATAGCCAAGATCATCAAAGAATAGATATCAATATTCCTTTACTTCATGGCTATTTCATAAGCATGAACCGCAGAGGCAATTGCTATGATAATTCACCGATGGAACGGGTATTTGGTCACGTATTAAACCCGTAGATGATGGTATATAATTCCCCTTTTTTCGGAGAAATTAAATGGCGATGATTGAAGTAAAATGTCGATTTTGCCAACGAACAGAATTCGTCAAAAAGCACGGTAAAGGCGATGCGGGACATCAACGCTATCGTTGTTTATCCTGCAAACGAACCTTTCAACTCGTTGCTCTTGCTATGAACAACTCAGGTATTCGTGATACTGCCCGCGCATTACATATCAGTATCAATGCCGTTGTTCGCACGTTAAAAAACTCCAACCCCGAGGCGTAACAACGCTCTCGCTGGATAAAGTAGAAGTTCAGCTTATCTGTGAAGTTGACGAAATGTGGTCATTCGTTGGAAATAAAAAGTGCCAACGCTGGCTATGGTATGCTTGGGAACCTCGACTAAAGCGTATCATCGCTCACACGTTTGGAAGGCGGAGCAAGAAAACGCTTAAAAAGCTTCTGAAAAAATTATCGCGATTCAATGTTGCTTTTTGGTGTACCGATAAGTTTAAAGTTTACAATATGTTGCCTGAAAATACACACCTCGTTGGGAAAAGTTTCACGCAACGTATCGAGCGTGAAAATCTTACACTTCTCAACAGAATTAAACGATTGAACCGTAAAACACTCGGCGATTCAAAATCCCCTGAGATGCATGACAAAGTTATCGGAACTTTTATTGAAAGAGAATACTATCTTTAAAGCAGAACAACGGATTGAATACATGACCAAGCATAGACAATACAAGGAACAATATCTCATGTATCCATATCAATTACAATTTTCAAGGTAGTTTATATCTATACCAATCGCCATTGAAGATGCTTGATTTCTTATCCAAATCAGATCATGCTTGCAACCATGAAAATTCATCTGACACCAGAACAAAAACGTGCCCTCGAATTGATGCATGATACCACGCGTGACAGTCGAGTCTGTGATCGCATCAAGGCCGTGCTTTTGGCCTCCGAAGGCTGGACAGCTCAGATGATAGCCCAGGCCTTGCGTATTCATGAAAGTACGGTCAGCCGTCACCTAAAAGACTTCATCGCTCAGGAAAAGCTGACGCCGGAAAATGGGGGCTCTGAAAGCCATCTCTCTGCCGAACAAGCCGCTGACCTGATTGAATATTTGACCGCCAATTTGATGCATACCACGACCCAAATTGTGGCCTATGTCCAAGCACGTTGGCAGGTGTCTTTCAGCGTGGGGGGGATGACGAAATGGCTTCACCGCCAGGGTTTCAGCTATAAAAAGCCAAAGGGAGTGCCTCATAAATTCGATGCGGATAAACAGCAACAATTTATTGATGACTACAAGATGCTGAAAGACAGGGCGGCTCAGAATGAGCCGATCCTATTTATTGATGCGGTGCATCCTTCACAGTCCACAAAGCTCAGTTATGGCTGGATGAAAGCAGGGAAAAATCAGGTAAAAGAGGTTGAAACCACCGGCAGTCGTACCCGTCTCAATATTCTGGGTGCGCTGAATTTACAACGGATTGAAGACACCGTGATCCGTGAATATCCAAGCATTAATGCTGAAAATATCGCCTATTTCTTCGGTGCGCTCCGAGAAACTTACCCGCTGTCGCAAAAAATCCACCTCATTCTGGATGGAGCGGGTTACCACCGAGCCGAGTTGGTGAAAGATATTGCATATGTCCTGAATATTGAATTGCATTATCTCCCGCCTTACAGCCCAAACCTCAATCCGATAGAGCGATTGTGGAAGTATATGAATGAGCAAGTGCGTAACAATATCTATTTTCCGGATGCGAAGACCTTCCGTGAAACCCTTCGTCACTTTTTTCATGTCACTTTGCCAGAAAAAGCGAAAGAGCTCACGACTCGACTGACTGATAATTTTCAGACTTTAAAACCTGCATCTTCAAGTTAGATTGGTATATATAATATAACAATATCAATCAATAATGGTTCTAACTATGTTATACCTAAACTTCACCTCATATTTTTCTTTACTGAAATTAATATCTGTAGGAGAATACTTCTGAAGTAAAATATCTTTCAATTATTCATGAGACTTTATTATGATAGAATCAATTTTAAATAACGCAGTAAAACATTCCAGGGCGTTACTAAAGGCGAAAGCAGGAAATAAGTATTACTTTGATGATAATCTCCTTAAGGAAAAAGGAAAAAGGAAAAAGGAAAAAGGAAAAAGGAAAACATAAGGAATTTTTATATGGTTACGAAATGAATTTGCATAAACATAACGAATTTAATAAATCAAGAAACTTTGCAGATACATTAAGGAAAACCAATGAATCTGATATTGAAAAAGACAGAACAATAAAAAACAAAATTTACAAAAATTTATATGAAAACATTATGTATGAAAGAAGAATAAATGAACAAAACATAAAAAAAAGAAATGAGATAAGATCTGCTTTTCGTGAACAAGAAGAATATAGAAGATTATATAAAATCCATAAAGCAGAACGAGAAGCTACTATTTATAAAGAATTATATAATTATACATTGGATAATAAAGAAAACCTCTTAACCGGAAATTGCCCTGATTACTGTAACTGTGCTTTTAATTATTTAATAAATAACTGTCTTGATGATATTTTGAGATTTTTTAATACTGGTTCGGCAACTCCTAATCATATCTACATTCAAATAATTGGTACTTTAGGAATGTATGACCATGTATTTATAACAATAGGTGCTTTTAATCATAATATGTTTAAACCTACATTGGGTAGGTTATATCATAATCTACCAAAAGAATTATGGATATGTGATCCTTGGGCAAATATTGTTTGTCCTGCTGAAAAATATAACGAACAATGGAAAAATAAAATGGATAAATGGCACTACATAGGTAAATGCCTTACACTAAAAGAAACTCCCATTCCTAATGGGCAAGTCATTCCTCCTTCTGCTAACTGTGAATCCCCTATAAAGAAAAGTACATATCTTACGATCCAAAACAGTGTAAAAAAAGTATTTAATTTAGCAATTATATCACCTGACAAGAACGTAATAATTACAGCTATCACCTGACAATAACGTAATAATTACAGCTCTATAACGACACAAATAATTTATAATAAAATAACCCATATGCATAATTAAATATATTTAACAAATAATTTTCAATAAATAATGTTATGTCGCCATTCTATTATTATGTTTTAAATTTGTGACCCAGCTATCTCACAATAAAAATAAGATCAACATAGTAACTGTTTTGCTGAAGTTTATAGAAATAGCAGTTACAAATATTCTCGCTGGAAGAGAAGATATCCATTGCAGTTATCTTCTCATTATTTCAATCAAAATAAACTCTAGCCATTTTTATGATATCTTACGAACCTTACGCTCAATCAATTGACCACGCTAATCAAAATACCGACTAGGCCAGATTTCCGGTTATGCTCCCAATGATTAGATCTTGTGATAAACTTCCTGCTTTTTATTCTGGGTGAGATATGGCTAATTTGCAATGTACCGGACGTAGTGCGGCCTAACAGGTTCATATGATCATGTTCATAAAGTGCCCTGACATCAGCACTTGTCGCTAGACTGGCGCTAAAGGCGTTAGGGGCGAATTGTTCTACAAACTCATCCCACAATATGTGATCGGCTGTTCCACTTAATCACATAGCCTGTCAGTTTCTTATCATTGGCAGATAATGAAGCGGTACGGATTTCAAAATCATTTTTCATCGATAAACTCCCAGATTATCAAGAGGCTTTGATTTCCAGCACTTTGATTGCGTTAGAGTCCACCAGCCCACCGCCTAAATATTTATCGGTGTGTACCTTATAGAATCCCGGCTCGGTGATATTGTCAGGATGGGTACGAATACCCGTTTGATGATCAACGATGAAGTAACCGCGTTTGAAGTCCCCCAGACTAATGATGTCATCTGGCATAAATTCGAGATAATGGACAGGTAAGCCCAATAACATATCGGGATCACCTGCCTGTAAACGCTCCCGCCAGATATAATCTCCATTACCATTTTTCAGCTTTTGAACTTGCGCGGCAGTTGTGGAATTCATCACCCACACCGCATTTTTACGATATTTGTTCTTTAGCAGGAATTTCAGGTCAATCAGGCTATCAGCTTCAAGGCTGGTAACTTCCAGCTTTTGCAGCGTACCAAATGCGCGTACCTTGTCAGCTTGGGTGTCACGGGGATAAGACAAAAAGCCTTTCGCTTTTTTGCTACCGTCACCGCTAACCAGATCTGTTTCTTCGGTATCAACGAAAGTATCTGCGATCTCAGCAGTCAGCCTAAAATATCCACATCACTAAAGTCGATAATTTCCTGTGTGGTTTTGGGGTAGGCATAGATAGGAAATAGTTTGATGCTGACTTCTTCCATCTTTGGTGTCGCAGTCTCACTACACGCCTTACCTTCTTCCCCGTGGATAAGGTGCGGGTTTCGCCAGTCAAAACATAGTGACGTAATTAATCATTACTGAGCTTTTTACTGGTCGGTTGATTCTTTGCCTGACTGCGTTCTTCATCAGATAAAGACTCATAACGGGCAATTTCCGTATTCAGGTTATCGGATTGGCTACACAGCTCGTCGAACTGTTTGGCTTCATCAGCATTGAGTGAGCGTTTTTCGTTTTCGGCTTTGGTCAGCAGCGAACGCATTTGTTGGGTTAAATCGGCTTTTTGTTGGCGTAATTCAAGTAATTTTTTCATGATATTTCTATAATTAATTTGTTTTTTCAGTAAGTGAATTTTTAACACCATGAAAAATAATAATAAATGATTCCAACCATGATGTTTAAGTATACAAAAAATTAATGTTTTTTTGTTTAACAAAAAAAGGGATTAAGCACTTTCGTTAAAAATGAAGTAGAGTAAAATACAATAAGTAACACAGTCATTATTACCTGTGTATCTCAAGGTAAAAAACCAATAATCAGAGCTAAAGATAGTCTTTCTTAAGAAGTTAAATCAACTAATTATGATTTTTCACGTAATTAATAGGAGTGTTAAAAATGTCTGATAAAGATTCGTTAAGATCGTATATAGATAAAATTCGAACAAATAAAATAGATAACCATCAATTCAATAATATACATATGGATATGGTTAATTGTGGAATAATATTAAGGCATTTAAATGCAACATCTAGCATGAATGCACATCCTACTATTATGACTGCACATGATTTTGTTAACTCTATAGATGAATTAAATAAATTAAATAGTAATGAGCACAAGCGATTTGTGATTAACGCTGGTAATGATAGAACGCATTTTGCCTCAGCTAATGTTTTTAAAGATGTGGATAATAATATTTCTATCATTTTTGTTGATTCAAGCCGTGGAAAAAATCAATTCATTCTTTTTAAACTATATTTTGCTTTTAAAGATAAACCCAACATAAAAACTCTTTATATTTATAACCAAATACAAAATAGTGATGCAGATTGCCTACTCTTTTCACTCCATTTTTTGAAAAAGATGCATAAATATAGTGATCACTTTGTAAAGCTTCATCAAGATCTTTTCAATAATAAAATAGAATTTATTAGGGAAAAACACTTACCTTACAAACCAGAACTTGATGATGAATCATTAAAAAAAGCGCGAGTTGTATTTTTCGATCAAGCAATAAAATTATTGCCTATTGATTTTTTTAAACACGCACAGTCAATGAATTTAATGAATACTTATAATGATTACTTCAAAAGTCATTTTGATGAAATCAAGGATATGAAAGCGAATAAGCAGCCAGGAGGAAGAGAGTCATTGATAAACAGATATAAGCGCCATGAAGTAACCCGCACAATTGACAAAAAAAAACGTACCTACAGTAACTCTATTGAAGAAAAAAGACTTAGTCTTGCTGAAGCGGTGCTACATTGGCTCGATGAGTCATGAATAAAAAATAGGTTATATATAACTTTTCAAAATGGTAGGAGTATCAAAGAAACTCAGTCCAAATTTTGCAAACTTTGATTTTCCACAAACAAAAATGCAAAAAAGAGGACTGAGTTATGCTTATCTTACCACCCACTTTCCGCATTGAACGCCGCCTGATGAAAAAAATTGCCCAAAAAACGCAAGATAAAAGATATGCTATCCGGGTTATGGCCATGCTCTCACTTTATCGGAATGAATCAGTTCCTTTTGTCTCTGAAGAATTTTGTGTCGCGCCGTCTTCTGTCTGGCGTTGGATCAAACGTTTTAGAACATATGGTTGGATAGGATTAAAAAGCCAGCCCGCGGGCCGCCCTCGGCAATGGAATTTGACCGTTCTTTTACCTTTTATTCATTATTTACTCGAACTTTCACCACAACAGTTCAATCATGTCCGTTCTCGCTGGAGTCTTGAACTTTTCATTATTCAAATCAATAAAATAATGCATGTAAAATATAAGCCCGACCCTCAATATGAAGAAAAAATGGCACGTATTAATCAAGCATTATCGCAGGTATCAAAAGAAAATCCCGTATTTTATGAGGATGAAGTGGATATTAATTTCAACCCTAAAATAGGTTCAGATTGGTATTTCAAAGGGCAGCAAAAAAGGATTCTTACACCGGGAAAAAATCAAAAATATTACCTTGCAGGTTGTTTTGATATTCAAACCGGAAAAATTTTCTATACGGGTTACGGTAGAAAAAATTCTCAATTATTCATCAATATGTTAGAAGAATTAAAACGCCACCACCGTCATGCGAAAACGTTAACAGTCATTTTAGACAATTACAACATTCATACCAACCAACGAGTCAAGGCTTGGTTGAAGCAAAATCCAACAGTAACCCTGTTATTTCTCCCCGTTTATTCTCCATGGCTGAATAAAATAGAACGGTTATGGCAATCATTGCATGAAACGGTGACACGAAATCTAGGAAATATGAAACTCTCATAATTATGAAAAGTTATATATCAGTAAGATGATAACCTTTCATCTTTTGAGTCGCTCCTGCTCGATAGATGGTTATTTAGGGCTATCACAAACCCAAATTTCAAGCGGGATTTATATCCAGCAAAGCCAATTTCACCAAGGGTGAAAATAAAATTGTCCCTGCTTCTGACACTTTTATATTTACTTTCTCCAGTTTCTCTAATTTCATTTACCTGCCAGAGATACCCCCTATAAATCTTTTTCATCCTCTCAGTTACACGACCGGGTACCCCAAATTCCTGAGCCGCGGCAATGGTGGCATTACTCAACCCATCTTTCCGCTCACCGTTCGTTGAGGCCGGAACACCAACAACCACCTTAACGTTCTTTAAGGCTTCAATCTTTTCCTGTAACGCTTTAAGTGCTTTACCGTTGAAATTGCCAGAGTTTCTAATCATCGCACCACCAACATATGCCGGGAGACTAATTTGCCCTACAGGATTCGAACCTGTGACCTACGGCTTAGAAGGGCAATTATTCCTGATTTTAGATGATTTCTATCGATTTCATTTCATTTCATCTTTTTGATTTTAAATTATTTTTACATATTGAATGATTTCATTCTATGTCATACTATTTCACTATTAAGACACCCATTAGAGCACCCGTAATTATGGCTGGATTATTACTTACCGATAGCAAGATAAAAGGCATTAAACCTAAAGATCAGGCTTACTATGTTTGGCAGGCATCAGCTACTCGTGGAACAGGTAGATTAGGATTAAAAATCTATCCCTCTGGTAGAAAGGTCTTTGTCTATAAGTACCATCTTAATGGTTCGAGAAAATTCCTGACATTAGGTGATTACCCTACACTTACTCTGGCTGAAGCTGCGTCAAAAGTTCAAGAAGCCCAAGAGCAATTATCCTCTCCTAATCAAACCATCATAGAACATGCCACAATCGAGCAGCTATTTAAAGATTATATTACTGACCAGAAGCGCCGTGGCAAGAGATCTTATGACAAAACTCAATACAGGCTAAATCAGGTATTAGATAGCCAGTATATTGATAGAAATACTCCGGCAAAAGATATTACCCCAGACCACATTAAAAGAGTATTGGCTGAATTTATTTCACGTGGGGCTGTCGCTGGTTCAAATAAGGTTCGTTCTAATCTTCATGCGGTATTTAACTTTGGTTTATTCGCTGACAATGATCCTGCCAAACTGAATGAAAAAGTTATTTATGGCCTTGACCGAAATCCCGTGACCATCGTTCCGCGCCAAGAGGGCGCTGATAAAGCACTGGATAGATTTTTATCTTGGGATGAAATGAAAGAGATTTTAAAACTGTTTCGTATTTCGTCAGAAATATTTCCAATTCATCCTGGTTATGGCCGATTAATATTACTCTGCATTTTCACTGGTGGTCAGCGCCCTTGGGAAATAATGACCAATACAAAAGATAACTGGGATAAAAATAATAATACTCTGACAGTGCCACCTCATATTTCAAAAAATGGGGATTACCATGTCATTCCATTGTGTAGATCTGCTACCGAAATATTAGAGTACCAAATCAAGCAATACCCAGATTCAGAATTCTTGTTCCCCGGAGACACGAAAGAAGGCCATCTACTGGCGGCTGAATATGCCAAACAGATACGCAAATTTTGTATTCGCTATGACTTTGAAAAATTCACACCAAGAGATATCAGGCGAACTTTTAAGACACTTGCAGGGGAGATGGGAATTAGCTCTGAGATGAGAGATAGATTGCAAAATCACAAAAAGCCGGGTGTATCAACCAAGCACTATGATCGTTATGATTATCTGAAAGAGAAACGGGAAATTGTGGCGCAATGGGAACAGAAGTTACTATCACTATAGGGCAGAAATTTGCCCTTTAACATTTGGGTTAGTGTTGCACTTCGGCGTTGAGTTCGCTAAAAAATTTCATTTTTTCAAAATAACCTTTTTTGCGAATAAGTTCACAAAATAGAAATGATCAGGGTTATTCTAAAAATCAGACCTATTTTTTTATTTGTAATTCATTATGTTATAAAAACCCCCTCGATTTTGGCACAACATCACTCAGTATAATGCACTCACCAGAGTGAATCTTCCGGTAATTTATTTTACAACGGCAATGTTTTTAACTTTTTACGCTGTGATTGTACAACACGCTTTTTTCCTCCACTTGATTTTATTTGGTTTTTAATTGTCAGCTCCTTATTATTTCCGGCAGATTTTTTATCACGAACGGAACAAATCATTCTGGCTTAACCGAACATTTCTGCCTTATTCAAAACAGGAAGTGGCCTATTTTCAGCTTATTGTCAGACTGGAAAAGCAGGTGCGCTGAATAGGCTCTCCTTTCCTGCCGAATATGACGATGTCCCTGTTAAGCCCATTGCTATTTTATATTCCATCGGCATGAATTCAGGGAGACAGACCGTGTCAGAAAAAGAGAAAAAGCCCCTCACAACATTGCAGGAAGGAAAAGCGCTGTTGGAACAGGGACAGGAAGCAATAACAAAACAGGCTAAAACGCTGTTAGCGGATGCAAGCGGTAACGCCAGCGACCTCCTCAGTTCAGTAACAGGAATAGCCGGTAAAGTTGGATTACCGGATGGGGCCAGCAAAGCACTCGGTAGTCTCAGTGCCGGCAGCCTGCTCCAGGGCGGCGGGTTTGCCGGCGGGGCCAGCAAGGCACTTGGCGCACCGGGGCTGGCCGTCAAAGCTGCGGCGGGTAATCTGGGGGCAGGCAAGATCCTGCAGCAACTGGGCCAAAAACTGGGGCTGGGCGGTGACGGGCCCGCGCCCAGCGGCCTGCTGTTTACCCTGACCGCGGGCACCTTGCCGGCACAGACCTTTGTTGTCACCGATTTCAGCCTGACCGAACACTTTTCGCGTCCCTTTGCGCTGGAAGTGGGGCTGGCCAGTGCGGACGCCGCCATTGACTTTCCACTGGTGCTGGATCGCACGGCAACACTCACTATTCTGCACAATGGCATTGAACAACGCAGCATCACCGGCATCGTCACCCGCTTTGAGCAGGGCAACACCGGCTTACACCAGACCACCTACCGGATGAGCATCCGCCCCGACCTGTGGCGCACTACCCTGCGGCAGAACTCACGCATTTTCCAGCAACTCAATATTGCCGGCATTATTACCAAAATCCTCAAGGAGCACCACATCCGCGACGTGATATTCAACCTGCGCCACCCACACCCGGAGCGCGAATTCTGCGTGCAATATCAGGAAAGTGACTTCAATTTCCTGCAACGGCTGACCGCAGAAGAAGGTATTTTCTACTTCTTCGAATGCAGCAACGGGCGCAACACGCTGGTGTTCGCCGATGACTGCGGCTCGATACCGCCGGGCATCCGCCTGCCTTATCAACCCGGTGAAAGCAGTACGCTGGGGGAACCGGCGGTCAGCAGCCTGACCCATAGCGCACAGGTGCGCCCGGCTCAGGTGCAGCTGAAGGACTACACCTTCAAGAATCCCGCCTGGCCGGCAGAATTTCACCAAAAAATACGGGACGAAAACCTGCAACAGCTGTACTACGAACACTATGACTACCCAGGCCGCTTCAAAGACGAGGCGCACGGCAAGGCATTCACCCGCTACCGACTGGAGGCATTGCGCAGCGACGCCGTGACTGGAGAAGGTCGTGGCAATGCGATTGCCCTGCAACCCGGTAAATTGTTTATTCTCGATAACCATCCCCGGGAAGACCTGAACCAGTCATGGCAAACCATCTCCACCCGCCACAGCGGCAGCCAGCCGCAGGCACTGGAAACCGTCAGTTCAGGCTCTGGCACCACGCTCAACAGCCATTTCTACTTCATCCGCCAGAACCAGAACTGGCGCCCGGCACCGTTACCCAAACCGGTGATTGATGGCCCGCAAATAGCCAAAGTAGTCGGCCCGGCTGGGGAAGAAATCTTCTGTGACCAGTACGGGCGCGTGCGCCTGCAATTCCCGTGGGATCGTTACGGCAAGAGCGATGACCAAAGCTCCTGCTGGATACGTGTCAGCCAGCCGTGGGCCGGTCAGGGCTGGGGCATGCTCGCCATTCCGCGTATCGGGCAGGAAGTGGTGGTGGATTTCCTGCACGGCGACCCGGATCAGCCCATCATCACCGGCCGCACCTACCATGCCAGCAACCTCCCGCCGGGCGCACTGCCGGGCAGCAAAACCCAGATGGCCTTCCGCTCCAAAACCCATAAGGGGCAAGGGTATAACGAACTGCTGTTTGAGGATGCGAAGGGCAGTGAACGGCTGGCGCTGCACGCCCAGAAGGACATGTACACCAAAGTACTCAACAACCGCGATACCCATGTGCTCGCCAACCACACCGAAACCGTGGAGAAAAACCAGGCCATTAAGGTCAATGAGAATAAAGAGGAAACCGTCACCCTTAACAGCGCAGAAATCGTGGGAGAGGTACGCAAACTCACCACCGGCAAGGATTACATTATCACGGTCGGGACGCATAAGCAGGTCAACGTCGGCAATACCCTGGCTATCACGGCCGGGGAGGTGATTGAGCTGCGCTGTGGTGCGAGTGTCCTGCGTATGGACAGTACCGGCAAAATCACGATACAGGGCAGTGAGTTCAAATTTGACGCCAGCGGCGCGGTACAAATCACCGGTAAAGATATCGATCTGAACTAAAAGGAAGCCTTAAGATGGAATTTCGTAACCTGACCCCGTTTGCGGTCATGAATTATTCGATGCTCGATATTGAAGATACTGAACATCATGTCGCCGTGATGAAAATCGGCTACCAGCTCCTGTCCGCCGGGCAGGGGAAATACCGTGCCGAATTGCTGCCGGCACCGCCATTGTGCTTACAGGATGAATATCGCGGCACCATGAACGCCTCACAAGTGTTGCAGGAAAGTGACCTGGCACCGTTTAAACCGCGCTGTGACGTGATTGTCAACGGCACAGCGTATGCACCGGAGAGCCAGCCCTGTACCGAATTCCCCGTACGATTGCAGGTGCAGAGCAAGCAGGGACAGATGTTGCTCGACAAAACCCTGACCGTGACCGGCGAGCGGGAATTTCTCCGTGACACCCACGGAAACTGGCAACTGACCGAACCGAAACCCTTTACGTCTTTGCCACTGGATTACCGCTATGCCTTTGGCGGAGAGTGCAAAATCTACGCCAATGATGACGCCAGCCCGCGTCTGAAAGCATCAGATTGCCTGACAACAGAGCAGCGTCAGAAGCATCCTGACGGGGAGAAAGCCCCCATCGCTCACGCCACCTGCGAAACCAATCCGCTGGGAACCGGTTTTATCACCCCGTGGTATGCCGAAGCTAAACAGCTTATCGGCTATCCGGCACCGCGTATTACCCGACCGGATGCGCCGTTTACTATTGCGCATTTTACCGCCCAACTGAATGGTACATTGTCATCCGATACACCTGCCTGCCAGCCACAGGGAATGGGCTTTATTGGTCGCCCGTGGCTGCCCCGTCGTGCATTAGCGGGCACTTACGATAATAACTGGCTTGAACATCGCCATCCTTACCTACCGAAAGATTTTGATTTCGGTTATTGGAACGGATCTCCGACAGATCAACAAATTGAGTGGCCGGCCACGGATATCGCCATCACCCTGAACGGCCTGACACCGGGTGGAAAACTGCATGTCTGCCTGCCAGGACACCGCCCGTTTATCCTACTACGAATGCACAACGGCGTATTGTTGCCCGTACCGATGCGCATAGACACCCTCATTATCGACAGCAATGCCAAAACGCTGCACCTGACCTGCCGGCTGAATTTCAGGGCTGACCAGCCTGTGCGGGTCGCGGAAGCGCGATTTGAAATTAACCCAGATGCCCCATTACTCAAACTGGCTCCACTGGAAGAGGAGAAAAAAGATGGCTGATAACTACACCGCCCGTACCGCAGGTGATTGGATGATTGTCGGCATGCTGCCGGATGTCTGCAAAACCCCGATGGGTGCTTCTACGCCGCCGATCCCCTACCCGGTGGTGGCGAAACTGGCCGACAGCTCAGCCCCGGAGAAAACCGTGCGCGCCAACGGCCAGCCAGTGGTGGTGTTTGCCGGCAGTTTTGTGCCTGCCACAATCGGTGATCAACCGGGCGTAGCCAATGGCGTCAAAAGCGGCACCGTGGGCGCTAAGTGTCACCCGAAAGCACACACCCAGACCGTGCGCGCCGGCAACAAACTGATGCTACGCCACGGGGATGAATTTTGGATGAACGGTGAATAAGGAAAAATCATGACAGAAAACAATGGTGCCAGGGTAAGCAGCAAAGCGACAGATCAGACAGAAAAACCGATCGGTCAGAAAGATCCCGGTACCCATATTGAATATCCCAAACCAAATTCCCCATTACCGAAAAAAGTCCGGGATGACAGTCCAACTGGGGAAGGCAACACGATAGGGAAAATTGTCGGGCAGGCCACAGCAGCAAAAGTATCAGCGAAAGAAGCCAATTCTATTCCTAAAGTCGAAACACCAGAAGAAAAAAGTTGGTGGGAAAACGCCTGGGAGACAACCGTTGAAGCCAAAGACAACGTTGTGGACTGGGCGAAAGAGAAAGCGGGTGATCAAGCTGAAGCGATAAAACATCCGGTTGAGCGCACTAAGGGTCTGGCAAAAGGTACCTATAATACCTTGGTCGGACTAGCAGAATCCTATGCACAAGGGGCTTATATGATGAGCACCGAGGATTCAGAGGAAGCCGCGCGGTGGTATGAAAAACAGGGTGAACCTGAAAAAGCGAAGATAATACGTGAAGTTCAAGATACTCAGAAAAAGCAAGCTGGGACACCAATTCTGGATGACTTGAAAGCAAAGGCCAGCAATCGAGCACAAAAAGGGGGAATGTTTGAGGCCGAGCTGACAATGGTTTTAGCTCCACTCCCTGCGGGGAAAACCCGTGTTATAAAAAGTGGTGTGACTGAATTAGCCTCTGTCACCAGTAAAGCCAGTCATGCAGTGGCCACGAGTGAAATTGCAGCAGCAAAAAAAGCCGTTGAAATAGAAGCTAAATCAGTGGCAACAGCGGAGAGTAAACTGGCAACCATAGAAACAAAAGTGGCTACGGAAGCGCTTTCAAAAGAGGCTAGAGATGGTATTAAGATCGGCGGTAGACCTAAAGAAGCAGCGCCTCATAATAAGCCGGAAAACAACACAACGGATCAAGCCAATAACAAATCCAGTGACAAAAACGGCAATAACCCGGAAAAAACCACGGGCGGCGGTGATCCAGTCGATATGGCTACCGGCGATTTCCTACAGGTCTGGCCGGTCATAGCTATCCCCGGCCTGTTGCCCCTCACCATGACCCGCACCTACCGTTCCACCACTAATCCTCGTGGCCTGTTCGGGCCAAAATGGGCCGATGACTGGTCGCGTCAACTGGTGCTGGATGACGGCCAGGTGCGCTACACGGATGCTGCCGGCGTAGTCTACAACTACCCCACCCCGGACAACACCGTCTCATCCCGAAACAAGCACCTGCCCCACTGCCTGCTGACCGGAGAACTGGACGGTGCGCTGAGCCTGACCGACAGCCAGACCCAGTTGACCCATCATTTCAACGCCATGACGGGCAATATCCGCCGCCTGTCCGCCATTACCGACCGCCGCCAGAACACTATTCATTTTCATTACGACAAACAGGGTCACCTGGCGGAAATTGTGCGCAATGACGGCATCCGGCTAGTACTGGACTACCAAGATGCGCAGCTAAAGACGATTGACCTGATTAATGGTGACCACCAACAGCGCTGGGTCACCTGCGGCTATGATGCACACGGCTATCTAGCAGAGTGCGATGCCTTCCAGCACAACCACCTGTGGCATGAATACAACGCACAGGGCTGGATGACTCGCTGGCATGACACTGACCAGACCGACCTGTCGGTGACCTACGATGCGCGCGGCCGCGTGCTCAGCACCACCTCGCCCAGCGGCTACTGGTGTGACCGTTTTCGCTATGACGATGGCACCTGCACCACCACCTATCTGGATGCGGAAGGCGGCAAAAGCCAGTTCATCTATAACCCAGACGGGCAGGTTATCAGGGAGATTGACCCGCTAGGGCGCGTCACCCGCCGTCAGTGGCAAAACAGCCAGAAAATATGGGAAGCAGATCCCGCCGGTAATGTCACCACCTTCGGTTACAACCCGGATGGGGCGCTGACGGAAGTCAAGCTGTCAACTGGTGAAATTTTTGCTTACGGTTATGACGAACATGGGCAGCTTATCGAAAGTGTGCTGCCGACCGGCGAGCGCTGGAAATTCCACTATGATGAGCAGGGCAACCTGACGGCGCTGACTAATCCACTGGGGCACAGGGAGGAATACCAATACGGCACCCACGGCGAACTGCGCCAGCGCCTCCTTCCCGATGGACGTGAGTGGCACTACACCTACGACAAGCAACTGCGCCTGGCCAACATCATGACCCCGGATGGTGAAAATACCGGGCTGGAGCTGGACACACTGGGACGCCTGTGCGGCGTCACTAATGCCCTGAAGCAACAAACCCGCTACCGTTACAGCGACGACCATGCCGGCCTCCATCGCAGCCTGACCGAAATCACCCTGCCCGATGGCGTCACCCAGAAACTGGCCTATGACAGCGAACGGCGCGTGGTCGCAGTGACTGACGGCGAAGGCCATACCACGCGCTACACATACGGCGCATTTGATTTGCTGACACAGGTGACCCGGCCTGATGGCACCACGCTGCGCTTTGGCTATGACCGCCTGACCCGGTTGAACTCAGTGACCGCCTCCACCGGCGAAACCTATCGCTATGAGCGGGATGCCGCCGGGCAGATTACCCGCGAAATCGATTTTACCGGACGTATCCTTGAGTATCAGTACGATAAACTGGGGCGTCGCACCCAAGTACAATACCCCGATGGTCAGCAACTTCGCTGGCACTATTCGACGGCGGGGTTGCTGGTCAGACAGGAAAGCTGGCAGCCGGAAGAGAATCAGTTAGTCCTGAAAGCGACCACCACGTACGAATACAACAAACGGCATCAACTGGTGAAAGCCACCAATGCTGATGCGGTGGTGGAATATGAGTATGACAAGACCACCGGCCTGCCGATCTGTGAGCGTATCAACGGGCGGGCAATCACCCGCAAATGGGACAGCCTGACCGGACGCTTGATCAGTGAAAGCCTGGGTGGTCATACCCTGCACTTCGGTTATCACTCGCTGTCAGGAACACTCAATCACTTCCAGTTCAACCAGCATACCCCGCTGACGCTCCGGCATGATGCGCTGGGACGGGAAACGGTGCGCGAAAGTGCCAACGGGTTTATCCTCGCCAGCCGCTACACTGCAACGGGTTTACTGGCCCATCAGTCAACCGGGCGGGACAGCGCCTTTTTCCAAGAAGCGTTGGCTCAAAACGATCCGCACTTTCCCCCACAAGCGACCGCTGTCAACCGGAGCTGGCAATATGACCGAGCCCGTAACGTCCTGGTCATTGACGACAGCCGCTGGGGGCATACCCGTTATCATTACAATACCAACGACCAGATCCTAAGCACCCAATTCCATGGATTCCGCTCAAATGAAGAACAATTCAGTTACGATGCCAACGGTAACCTGAGCCAACATTTGCCTGTCGATGCACAAGGCGCGATGGAGCAGTTCATGCAACGCCAACAGGCCGGGCGGGTGGTACAGCGGGGTGATTCGCATTATCACTATGATGATAACGGCAGACTTATCGAAAAAATCGAGCAGCGTGACGGCTTCCGCCCGCAAGTTTGGCGCTACCGCTGGGATACCCAAAACCAGCTCACCCATTTGGAAACCCCGGACGGCACGCGCTGGCAGTACAAATACGATCCGTTTGGCAGAAGAATTCGCAAAATTAAGGAGCGCGATGGAAAACTGACTGCCGCTAACTTGCAATTGTGGCTTGACGGTAAGCCGGATCTACCCGAAAACCCGAAATCGCTCGGCGGTTACGATTACCTGTGGAGCGGTAACCAACTGATTGAGGAAGTGCCGTACCAGCTTGACGGCACCCGGCTGGAAGCGCGCCGCGTCCGTTGGTTATATGAACCGGGCAGCCTGACGCCGGCAGCGCGTGTTGAGCGGGGCAAACTACACTATACTGTCAGTGATCATCAGGGTACAGTTCGGGAGATTCTTAGCGAGCAAGGTGAACTGACCTGGAGCCAGCGGCTGAGCACCTGGGGTGAGTCTGAACGCGGCGCAGGCGTACCTTCCCATCACCCGGATTACCACGTTCAGTGTCACTTCCGGTTTTTAGGCCAATATTTTGATGAGGAATCCGGGCTTTGCTATAATCGCTTTAGGTATTACAGTCACGAAACGGGGCAATATATTAGTCCTGACCCGATAGGGTTGCTGGGCGGGGTGAATCCTTACGGCTATGTGTTCAATCCGGTTAAATATATAGATCCTTATGGGCTGGAGGGTTGTCCTCTGCCGGAAATCAAAGGTACTCAAGAAGGATTCAAAAAACCACATCAAATTGATGGTATCAAGAAAGATATGCTGGATGGTAATTATGACTTTACAGCAGATAAAGGTAAAATTTCTGTTCTCGTTGATAATAAAGGTGTCTATCATGTTTCGGATGGGCATCATCGAATGGCTGCGGCAATGGAAATACATAAAGAAACTGGAAATGATAGATATATTAGAGAGTTGTTAAAGAATGCTAGAAAAGATAGACAAGATACAGTTCCATCTTCGCGGCCTATGCCATCAAGAAATTGGTGGGGAGCACTAAGAAATAAATGGGGATTTTAAATTGATGGACAAAATAACCATATATAGTGAAATGCTTAATATGGCCTTATCTTATATAAGAAATATTCAAACATTCTCAGCTTTTAAAAAAGCGTTTGATAAAACTTGTTATCATGAGGCAGAGCTACTACATGATATTGTAAAGTCACTATCTCAATCTGAAATGACCGAGCACGATATCTTTTTTTTAAATAATCATGCTCGCTACTATCTAGAAAATGCTAGTCCCAAGTATTACAACAATTATAATTCACATAGAAAAAATATTAAGCTACTCTTTAAATTGGTTCCTGAACATCTAAAAAACAAACTTGAGTGGCAAGGGCCGTAATAATATTTTTTATTTCAAAGAACAAAGCTGGAAAGGTTTCTATGATCTTCCGGCTTTGCTTTTAAGAGCCTAAGAGCCGCTCATTCTCTGCCCTTAGCTGCTCTTGCAGCCGCCAAGCAGTTCCCGCATATTGAACTTAATCTCACTGAGCGGGTCTTGCTGGCGCTGGTACTGTTATCGCAGTCAGGAATCAGCACCAGACAGCCGTCCATGATTTTGACGGTCAGGGTACAGCCCTTTATCAAATCCCCCCGCCTTAAGCCACTGCCCTTTAAGATGGATTACTTGGCCTTATCATTTTGCGGCACATATCTCACAATGTAATAACGCTCTATTTTCGCAGCCTTATTTATACACGGTTTTGCCTAGAATGTACCTTAACTATCTGAACCACGTTCAGTTCAACCAGCATGATGCGCTGGGACGAAAAATTGTACACTGGTCTGATGCCAGCATCTGACCACCTGGGGCCCCGCGGAAAAACGCGGCGGCGTGCCGTCCCATCACCCAGATTACCATGTTCAGTGCCATGTTTGTAACTACTTCGCCTGCAAAAAACAGAATTCAAGCCAAAATAGATACCGCCCTTCTACCTGAATGAAAAAATATAAGACAGTATGAATCTACAATAGTTGTGCCTACAGCTACTAAATTACAAGTCGGTAAGGTTAAAAACAATTCACTCTATCTGGCACCAAATTAGAAGGAGGGGCTGACCAAGTAGTCTTACCTATGAACTATCCTATGATTTGGGTAAAAGATGTCAGGTTTGTAGATTGAGAGGTCAGTTTAAATATGGATAAAGAAAGATTAATATCAGAAATAGATAAAGCTATCGAATGGATGGAGGATGAGAAAAAAACAATAAAAATCAAATAAAAGGAATGATATATTTATTTGCAAGAACCAAAGAAAAAATCATCAAAAATGAATTATTACGTAATGAAATACGCGGTTCAGCAAGAATGTATGTCGAAATGTATAGTGATTATATGAATCCTATGCTGAACTATCTTGATTACGTTGAAAAAAATATTGATGAGTTTTTGAAAAAATAGTTTAAACTTGAAGATTCCCATAATCATCTGGATTTCTTCTATATACCGAGACATCAGCATTCAGCATAAATGACAAAATAGGATGGCTATGTTTACATATAAAAATAACCCAATACGCGCATTTTATACACAACAATCAGTTAGAGTATATCAGGCTTATTCTTCAATTATTGCTGATAGTGCAGTAAAAAATAATAAATTCGTTTCTCCACCTTTTAGTATGACGCGCATGACATGGATTAAACCTTCATTCTTATGGATGATGCATCGTGCAGGTTGGGGAATGAAAGACAGGGGTCAGGAACGTATTCTGGCTATTGATATCTCTCATGAGGGATTTAGAGACATTCTTCAGCAAGGCGTTATTAGTCATTATGACCCTGATTTGTTTCATTCCCAGGAGGAATGGAAAAAAGCAGTTCAACAAAGTGATGTGGTTATCCAATGGGATCCTGAACGAGACATCCATTTAAATAAGTTAGAACAGAGAACCATACAGATTGGTTTGCGTAATCAGGCCGTGGAACATTATGTAAACCAATGGATTATCAACATCGAGGATATAACGAGTAAAGTACACCGTATTCATGAGTTGGTAAAAATGAATAAACTGGATATGGCTTACGATTTATTACCGGAAGAAAGAATTTATTTGGGATAATCCAGTATTTTTCCTCAACAATCAAAAAGGAATAACATGATAACGGTATACCAATATATTCATGACAAGATGATAAAAGACAGAGAAAAAATGCGTAACTATTTACTGGGTCCGTTGGATGAGAACCTTCCTGATGAATATAAGCCAATACGTGATCTTTATTATAACGGTTCAGATGAAGGAAAAGCATTTGTGGAGAGGATGATCATCAAAACAGCCGATAACATTCTGTTTTCTCAATTGGAAAAAATAGACAAACTCCGGTTTTTAGAAAATGGCAAGGATATGTTTTCCATGATGTTAAACCCTAAAGAGTATCATGACAGTGGGGTTTTTGTTCCCGAAAACCTCAGTTTTTGCTCAGTAATGAAAGAATTACTTGAAGAGGAAAAAAATAATCCTACGTCGCCATTTGTTTATTGAATGGGTTTGATTAATAAGCTAATTTCAATAATCGATCCCCTAAACAATTTTAAAACATGTTTAGGGGAACAAAGAGCGTGAATTAAGCCCCGGTAAAGTGCAGCTTCAAACCCAGTGCTTTTGATATTTTGTATATCGTATTAAATGACGGGTTGCCACCATAGGATAATGCCTTATATATCCCTTCCCTGCTTATTCCTGATTCTTTAGCGAGTTGGCTGATATTTTTTGTTCTGGCAATGTTGCCTAACGCTTTGAATAAATATTTTGTATCGTTCTCTTCGATAGCAGCATTTAAGTATGCCTGAATATCTTCTTCCGTTTCTAAAAAATCCACCACATCAAATTTTTTTGGTTCTGTTTTCATGTTAAAACCCCTATTCTTTCGCGAGTTGTTTGGCTTTTTTATATCGGCCTGCTGGCTGTTTTTATCTCCGCCACAGAGTAATAGTATTATTTCGTTATTTTTATGAGCAAAGTAGACACGATAGTCCTGCCCGTAATGTATTCTGAGTTCCGAAACACCGTTTCCCACCGGTTCAACATCACCAAAATTTCCCTCTTCCATTCTTTCAACCCTGATTAAGATCTTGGTTTTTGCTATCCTGTCTTTTAAGGATTTTAACCATTTTTCAAAATGTTGAGTCCTTTCAATGGTTATCATGCTCACCCTCATTATTGTATATAAATAACATGGCTCGCCAACTATGGTTAACACACTAACGCCATCAGCAATAAGAAAAGTACGCCACGATTCAGGCAGGTATCCGGTCAGAACCTATTATCAGCATAATTTTGCCGTAGCCGAGGGCAATTTGAACGGGATGATCCAGCAAACCAGTTTCTGTTAGCCAGTTGCCCGCCAGATAGAGTTCGCCATTGTCACGTACCCAATCGATACCTTGCTTCGGGTTATCTTCCACCGCGTGGAACAAAGCAACCGGGTCATCGCCAGGCTCCACCAATGTCAATATCAGTCCGTTGTTATATTGCGTGATATGAAACACGGCATTGGCTGTAAATCCCATCTGTTGCATGTCTTCACCCCTTAACACACATTCCGCCCGTTCAGCATTGACAGTAGAAAAATTAAGCTCCATAGGTTCCTTCTTTGTTTAATGGGTAAAATAAAATGCGAGCTGCTTTGCAAAAGAGAAATTTTGCCATTTAAGCGCAAGCGCAGCTCACACAGTTGTGATCAACATTATGTTTTAACTGATAAAATATGAAATTATGCGTTTAACCCAGCAGCTTTCTGCTTAATTTGCCGGGAAATTGCTGTAACCAGTGTGCCACAGCGATATCATCCCATTCGCCTTCATTCAGGCTTTTTAAGCAGTGCCACAATTCATGAAAATTTTGGGCGGTGATGATCAGACAACCGGGCATCACCCTGATTTTTAACGGATCGTGAATGGAAAATCCGGCTTCCAGCAGCCATTTTCCACTTAAGTTGATAGCCGGAATAGTGCGGTTAATCCCCTTGGGGCGGTAAACCACTTTTTGATAACGTTCCGGTTGGGAAATTTTGTAAATCCGGGTACTTGCTGTAGAATTCGCGTTAGCCATAATAACTACCTCACTTAGTTGTTGCGGTTAGCGGTTTTATCGTGTTCCTAGCACGGTAAAGCCGCGTCGAAATTTCACCACCCACTCTATCGCTCGCCCAAATAACATACCACTGACAAAATTAACCTTTGCAAAGCGGCTCGCAAAATAACGACAGGGAATGTATCCCATTGCTATTGACCATTGAATATGGAATGACGCACAAAATTTGCACTATTCTTTATTTAGTAGTAACATAACTACATCACTAATTTAAGTAGGCGGTGCTGCCATGACTATCACGACCCTATCCAGCCGAGAACTGAACCAGGACGTTACCCGCGCAAAAAAAGCGACCAAGAATGGCCCCGTATTCATCACCGATCGCGGCAAGCCCGCTCATGTACTGTTGAGCATTGAGGACTACCGCCTGCTGACAAAGCAGCATCGTAACATTGCCGATTCGCTGGCCATGCCGGGCGTGGCGGATATTGAGTTTGAGCCGCAGCGTGTGATGCTCGAAACCCGTCCGGCCGATTTCTCATGATGTACGTACTCGATACCAACGTAGTGTCCGAGCTACGAAAAATTCGGGCTGGGAAGGCCGATCCGAACGTGGCGGCATGGGCTGAAAGTGTCGATGCCTCTGACCTCTATGTGTCCGCCATCACCATCATGGAGTTAGAGCTGGGCGTTTTGTTGATTGAACGTAAGGACACCACGCAAGGAGCTATGCTGCGTGCGTGGCTGGAGCAACACGTCTTGCCGGAATTCTCCGGGCGAACCTTGCCCATCGATACCGCTGTGGCGCAACGCTGTGCCCGGTTACACGTCCCTGACAAGTGCAGCGAGCGTGATGCGCTGATTGCGGCGACGGCGCTTGTGCACGGTATGACGGTCGTCACGCGTAACGTCGCTGATTTTCAGTCCACAGGGGTGACGATCCTCAATCCGTGGAAGTCGACCCAATAAAGATGATCGGAAAATAGCCGCTATCGGGTTACGATATGCGCCGTTTAAGCTCCTTCAGGAGGTTATTCAGTTTCTCAATGGCCTGCGCATTTTCCACAATGGATTGCTTGTGACGCACATTGGCTCTGGCCTGCTCATCCAATTGCTCCTGCAAGCGCCGCCCGGTTTCAGCATCCAGAAAATGATCCCGGCTAGCCTCCACTATCCAGCCAGTATCATTGGATGCGGCACCGCTGACCAGCGCCGTCCACGCCGAGGTATTACCTGATTTGTCCACCAGCCGTGCCCGGAAGTAGAGCCGCTCCCCAGCCGTCATTCCCTGTAAGGTGTGGGTGTGTTGTGGATAGGGAATATCAGCGAACTGCATGTCAGCGCCCTCTTCCCCGGTTCTGCTGTAGCCGATCTCCGTTTTCAGGGGGAACTCTATCGGGTCAGCAAAGTCCCAGTCCAGCTGGATGCCGAAGAGTAGCGGAGTGGTTCTGAGTTCGAGGGGAACCGAGGGGCGGTTCTTGTCGTTTTTCAGCTGGATAGTCTCCGTATTCACCCAGATACTGGATATCTCCGCCGCATTAACCGCCCTGATCCGCGCCTGATAGAGTCCATCATCGCTGACTGGGATATCAATGCCCCGCACAGCGGTGCGGGGAGCGGTTATCCAATTATCGTTGTCCTTTCGCCATTCGACTTCATAGGCCACAGCACCCTCCGCGCCATGCCATGCGATATCCAGAATGGTGATGATAATGCCTTGTCTGAATGTATAGTATTTGCCTATTTGGACGTTCTTCGGTGCTGGCTGGGTGCTGTAAGGGAGCACGGAAACAGGGCGTTCATCAATACGGGGTTTAGCATCAATAAGGGCGTATTTGTTGGGGTTGTGTTCAACCGCCGTGATGTCAAACGACACGCCGTCCTCCCCCGCTTTGATACCAATAACCCGGAAGGGTTGCTCCGCGACATAGCTGGAGTCAATGGCCCAAACTGCGCCTACCTCAGGTGATTCTGAATAGGCATAGCCACGGTCACTCACGGAGACATTCTGTCCGTTGATCGCTGTAATAAGGTCTCTTTCTGCCTTACCGGAAGGCAAGTTGATGACAAGCCAGTCCCCCACTTTTGCCGACGGCACCCGATCCAAGATAAAGTATCGCCACCGCACGGCCTGGATACGCCCGCTCATCCCCGCCCCTGACAGCAGGTTATCCGACACGCCGATAAGGTAACCCGGCAGGGGAATGTAGCCCTCCAGTCCCACGGTGAAAGTGACGGTCTGGTCATGTTCGTTGCTGTGCAGCACCCATTTACCACGCCGGTGAGCCTCACTCTGGCTGGTGCAACCGATGGCGGTGATATCAGCCTGCCGGATACCGTAGCGACGTATCAGGCTGTGTTCAAACACCGGTTCGATAGCATCTTGATAGCCGTTTTGCGGATCGGACCAACTCACCATGGCCGTAGAGTAATGCGTTTTCTCGCTGGCACTGGAATAGGTAAATTTGCCGTCACGCACATTGGCACAGGTAAAGAGATAATCCATGTCACGGGGTATGTCCGCCAGCACATTCATGTTGTTATTGGCCCAGAAAGTCATACCCCGGAAGATCCCCGCAATATCTCGCAATACAGCCCAGGCGTCTTCCTGTGACTGAATATAGACGTTACAGGTGAAACGCGGCTCTTCGCCGCCTACGCCATCCAACACAGTCTGATCACAATATTGCGCGATGCGGTACAGACCCCATTTTGTCAGATTCAGGTTTTCCGCTCTCACTCGGGTGCCGATGCTGAATCGGTCATTGAGCATCAGGTCGTACAGCACCCAAGCCGGGTTATCGGTCCATGCCCATTTGAAGGTGCCATCCCAGTCGCCATAATAACGGCGGCTGCGCTCCGGGTAATAATTTGTGGGTACACGGATGATGCGCATCTTCGGTTCACACGAGATTTGCGGGATATTGCGGAACTGTTTAGCATCAAACTGAACGAATAACAGCGCGGTTTCGGGGTAGCTTAATTTGGCGTCGATGACGTCGGTGATGGCTTCCACCATCATGGTATCGGCGATCCGGTTGCTGTTCTGTTTTGGCGTCAGCCGCCGAAGGCGCACCTGCCAGCCGGAATGGGCTTTGGGTAAATCCACCCGGTGGGAGCGTTCGTATTTGGTGGTGGTTTTGCCATCAACAGCAGTTTTCATGATTTCCTGATAGGCTCCCCCGTCTGTGGCGAGGTCAATGGCATATTCAATGCGATACCCCACCGTGTCCCCGTTATCTTTTTGCCGCTGCAACTGGGGCCACGATAATCGCAGGCGGATCGCCGACAGTTGGGTATTGGTGACCGCCGTCACCCATGAATTGACCAGCTCGGTGCCGACGGTCCGGGCATTTTCGACCGCCGGCATACCGGGGATATATTCCTGATGAGGAGTGCCGGGACGGAATTCCCATTTGACTCCTTCAAAATTGGGCATGCCGTCGGAACCGATAAGCGGCGTGTTATCCAGAAAAATACGACGGCCATCCAGCTCTCCCGCGAATTCTCCCTCACCGAGAGCAAGGATAATTTTGGTATAGGAGGTGGACTGCAGGGAGTCCGGTGCTTCCACTGGGATGTGTGGATTCCGGTTGCCGCCCTTGTTGCCCTGAATAGGGTGTTTTTCCATCTTCATCCTCAACGTGTTATTGCTGATCTTCAGCGTAGATTCCAGCAGAGATAACAGCTCCCCCGATACGGCGTCTGCCGTAACCGATGGGGACAGGATTACCCTGAGCAACGGTGTTCACCGGGCCACCGAAGGCATAGGACGGTTTGTTGTCGGGATCTTCACGCCGGGCCAGTCCTCCCGGGGTCGGAGAGAGCATCTGTACCACGCCTCCCAGCATCATGCCCACCCCCGACATGATCATGGGTGCTCCCCATGGAGTCGCCCACATCACTGCGCCAGCAACCACCATAACTGCGCCCAAGATAGTTTGGAAAATGCCCCCTTTTTTGCTGCCGATAATTATCGGGGCAATACGGATAGTGGCCTCGCCGGGAAAGGCCAGTTCGTCACGCGTAAGATTGCGTTTACCATTGAACACGGCAAAAGTGATTCCGCGTGCTTTTGCCGTCAACAGAAAGTGTTCAAAGCCCTCAATCAGGACAGACAGCGCCCGGATCGCTTCCTGTGGGGTGGCAACGGCCAGTTTGTGTACCCGCCCGAAGCGGGCACCGAGTACACCGTATAACCGGATGGTTCTGAGTGTGTTCATGAAGTTACTCCGATAAAAAAAACGCAGGTGCGGGAAGGTGGTGATGGCGCAGGGTAACCATGGTGCGCTCCTGCCAGTAGCCGTGATAAGGTTCCCGTTTGCTGAGCTGGCCGTACAGGTGGTGCAGCATCAGGCCGTCACCCAGATAGAGACCTGCATGGTTGGGTTCGTCGGCCTGCACCTGCATAATGATCACATCTCCTGCCTGCAATTCACCGTGGCAGAGGACAAAACCTGCTGCCGCATAGTGTTTCATATACAAATTTTCGCCCCGCTCCCACCAGCCATCAGTGCGGGCAAAATCAGGTATCGAGATCCCGCGTTCTGATCGATACCAGTCCCGCACGATGGCGTAACAATCCCAAATACCGTGTACAAACGGGCGACCAATCAAGGGTTTTATTCCCTCAGTCGGCATCACGGTACGAATATCTCCCTCTGGCCAAGAAGCTATCACCCACGGCACTTGTGACAGGTCACACTGGGCGATATCCAACTGACTTGGTTGCGTCGTCGCGTCGGGGTGGCTATGGACAATAGCCACCAGCGTACCTTGATCTTCGGCTGCCGCGTAATCGTCAGGATGAATGCTGAACTGCTCAGTCGGTGCTGCAGCAGTATTGCGGCACGGGAGATAGCGTTGCCGACGATGGTGTTGGATGACCAATCCGCAGCATTCGGCCGGATAGGTGTTCTGGGCGTGTGCCATGATGGCGCGGATAATATGTTTTCGCAGCATCACCCTAGTCACCGCCTCAGCATCGCAGAACCGGGGAAGCCGCCAAAAGGTAACTGTGCTGTGTCACCAAAACGCTTTTTGCAATCGCTCATCAATCCCCCGCAGCTGTCTTTCGCCGGATCATCAGTCGGATGCCCCTTCCCATCAAAATAGCGGGTGTCGGTATAACCACACGGCGACTTTCGGTACTGTCCGCGAATGCACCAGGTACACAGGCTATGAATTTGACGCGTCGGAATTTTAATGCCCTGTAAATCAGCCGGGGAAGAGAGGGAAAACTGGATATTTTCGTTATCTTCCCGCGTCTTACTGTCGATGTAGAAAACATCGATTTTTTCCTGTGTCGGATCAGCTTGCGGATTCCCGTCAGGGAAATTACGGGCATCCAGATAATGCGCAAAGGTCATGCGGATCGTGACCTTTGCCTGCACCATATTCTGATAGGCCAGACACAATGCGCTAATCGAGCCATCCAAGTTGGCGACATTCAAGGTGGGCGTTACCGCCCGACCATCGCCGGTGATTTCCAGCCCCTCGATACTGACAGGCCAAGGTTTGTATTCCACGCCTTGCCACCAGAGCGATTTCACCGGCAGCGTCTCGCCGCTTGCCAGTTCGACGTCGGTCAGAGGGATGGGGTGGCTGTGAAAAAAGAGTTCCGGTCCGCCAAAGGCAGCGCCGTCAACAGAAAATAAGTGGATTTTGCTCCCCGGCTCAAGTTGTTGGAGATCAGTATTCAAACTCATCGGCTAATCCTCTTTTCGGTGTGTAAATAATAGGGGTGGTAAATCCGATTCAGGGTGACAGACAGGGTGAAGTAAGTATTGTTGGCCTGCAGGCTGAATTTACCGGCCTGATACAGCCCCAGTTCAGACAGGGGATTGCGCCATTTGAAGGCACGCCAGCCTTGATGTTCGCGCAAAAAATCCACGATAGGTTCGATGTCAGACCAAACACCCACAAAAGAGAGTGGCCACTGTTCCCGCAAGGCGTTCAGCCCCTCCCCGATGCTCTGCCGGTAACCGTCACCGAACTGCACGGAACGCACTACCGGCTCGAATTCCCCTACCGCGCCAACGCGGGCAGGAAAATCAAATGTTTTTATTTTTACCATTAACGTCCTCCTCGAATAGCGGCACTCAGTTCACCGCCCTGGCTTAAACTTTTATTCAGTAACAACCTGAAACGCTGATCGACGAATTTAGCGATATCCTGCCCGGCCATTTCCATGCCACGGGCGGTTTTTACATCACGGTCTCCATTGGCATGGATCACGATATGCACCTGATTGATAGTCTGGTTGCCGGCGCTGCCACTAGTCTGCACGCCCAATGTGCCATTTGGATCGCGTTTTAACGGCAGGATAGCTTCTGGCCCGGCTTCGCCCATGACGCCACCGCCTTGAGCAAACGCAAACAGGGTCGGTTGACTAACAATCTGCCCGCTGTATTGGCTCAAATCCGCTGATTGATAAATGCCCCCTTTGGCATTCGAAATGGGGCTTTTCCAGACCGCAGGGGTGACAGTCGAGCCAGATCCAAGTGAAGACAAACCGCCTCCGGATGAGGCTAGTGAACCCATTCCGGCACCCGCCATGCCGCCAAATAACCCCGACAAGGCATTGGTGATCATGGCTTGCAGGGCAATCCGCACCAGATCCTGAATAAGAGATTGCGCCAGTGAGGCAGACAATTCTTTCAATGAGTCAGAAAATGATTTTGTGCCCATTAACATGCCGGTGAGGGCGCTGCCGGTCCGTTGCTCCACCGCATCAAGCAGGTTGATTTGCATCTGCTGAAAATAGCCCTGTGAGGCATACAAGTCTTTGGCGGCGGCAAACTGCGCATCTTTAGAACGATGGTTTGCGGCCGTCATTAATTGTTCATAGCGTTCTTTGCTGATAAGGCCACTGCGGTAGTAGCTGTCGTAGAGGGCGGTTTGCTCGGCAAGCTGGTTTTGCAGTTGGATAACCGGATCGACCTCACCTGCCATATCCAGACGAGGTGTGGCAGTCTGTCTGGCTTGCTCGGCCAGTTGGTCTTTCACTGACGTTTGAGACAAGATTTGGCGGGCGGATAAATATTCCTGCTCTGTCAGTAACCGTTCTCTGAACAAGGCGTTCAGTTCTTCGCTGGCTTTTCTTTCCTGCCGAATCAGAGCGGCTGCCGGGGAATATTTTTCTGCCAGTTCCAGTCGCTGTCTTTGGTGGTTTTCGGCATTGAGGGCGGTTAGATGTTGAATTTCCTGTTGAGAAACTAAACCGGATTTCCTGACTGCATCCAGTTTTCGCTGTATTGCCTGTTCACTCAGGATGATGCGCCCCAAACTTGTCGTGTGCGCCGTTTCAATATCAAGGCGCAACTGACGATATTGGTTCAGGATCTGGGCGCTTTTCCCTTTCTTGTTATCAGCACCATCGTCACCGGTCCACGGATTACTCGTACCACCGCCATCTTTGTTATTAGATAGTGGCTTGGGTTTTTCGCCAGCTTCCAGCGCTTTCAATGCCGCCTGAGATGCTTCAAGCTGTTTCTGATGAAATTCCGTTTTGAGCGGTTCGCTAAGCTGCTCAGTGTCTTGCAGGTGAAAGTCCTGCCGCAGTAGTTGGTTGATTTGACTGCGTAGCTATGGCGTACGTGTGGATGGTGACTGAAACACGGGAGCAACGCCGGATAAACGTGACCCCTGACCCAGACTGTGGGTGCGCGCAAGTATGCAGCCCGTAACGCAAGTGAACCTGAACAAGCCTCGTAAATTTCAGCCATACCGTTATGCTGGGAGAGTGTGGTGTAGGGTGATCCTGCCGAGCCTTTAGAATGGGGGCGAAGGCCAGTGAATCATGATGGATTAACAACCATATGAAGTCATGACAGGGATCCGGGGTATTGAGGATGGGATGCATGTATAGCACTGAGTGGAACGAACGAGACCTCTCCCTGTCGTAGTCTAACCCACTGCGTAATCAAAGATATAAGGTAACCGCTGAAATTCTGAGAGATGCAGGATAGAGGAGTCGGAGGAGGTCATAGTACTGTTGATGGTAGGGACAACATAACCTGACCGTAGGGAAGGACCTCTACTTCTGTCATGCCTGTTGTTACAGGAGGTACTACGTGATTGCGAAAGCTCTAAACACGGCATTTGAAAAGGTACGAGTACTGCAACGCAAGCTATACCTGGCAGCCAAGGCGGATCCAAAACGTAAATTTGGTGTTCTGTATGACAAGGTATGTAGTGGTCGTGTGCTTGTTATGGCATGGACGCAGGTTAAAGCCAATAAAGGTTCTTCAGGAATTGACAGGTTAACAATCGATAAGATTGAAACTGAAATTGGTGTAGGTAACTTTCTGCAAGACATCCAGAAGAAGCTAGTTCAAAAGAAGTACTCTCCTCAACCGGTGCGTAGGGTTTACATTCCTAAACCGGATGGAAAGGAAAGACCACTGGGCATACCTGTTATTGAAGATCGTGTAGTTCAGGCAGCAGTAAAGATAGTCATAGAACCGCTTTTCGAAGCGAGTTTTAAAGATTTTTCATATGGCTTTCGGCCTCGCAGAAATGCGCAGCAGGCGCTGAGAGAAATCTATAAGTGGCTAAATTTTAAATGTTACTGGGTGGTAGATGCTGATTTGAAGTCTTATTTTGACACTATCCCCCATGATAAATTGTTGTTATCGGTGAGAACCAGAGTCATAGATCGCTCAGTTGTGAAACTGATTGAAATGTGGCTGAAAGCTGGAGTAATGGAAGAGGGAAACCTGAAAGCGGGGATAGCAGGAACTCCACAAGGAGGCGTGATATCTCCACTACTGGCTAATCTTTACCTGCACTGGCTGGATCATATCTGGGAAAAAGAGGGATTCAATCAGCGTGAGCATGACGCTCATCTTGTTCGTTATGCCGATGACTTTGTCATTTTGTGTAAGAAAGCACCGAGGTTTTATCTGGCTCAAGCCTGTAAGGTACTTGATCGGCTTGGATTGACGCTAAATACCGAAAAGACGAAAGTCGTTCATGCAATAAAGTCACCGTTTGACTTTCTGGGGCACAGGTTTGCAGTGCAGCCGTCCAAAAGGGATGGAAAATTGAGAACCTATTACTACCCCTCACCAGAAGCGATGAAAAGAGTAAAGCGAAAGATTCGTGAAGTGACACGAAAAGGTCAGCATCGGGATCTTCCGGAGCTAATCAGAACAGAAATAAACCCAATCCTTAGAGGGTGGGGTAATTATTTCAAGACGTGCAACTCCCGGATGCATTTCAAAAGCATCGCAAATTACACGATATGGACACTCTGTATTATGTTGAGGAAGAAGCACAAGAAGCGAACTAAAGGATGGAGGGACCATCCGCCGAGCTGGTTCTACAAGTATCACGGGTTATTTAAGTTGTATAGTCTGTCGATAAACGGAAACGAAGTCAGTCGGTATGCTCGCCTTGTAACGTCGTAATGCAGCAGGAAGAAGACAGTCGGAAAGCCGTGTGCGGGAAAACCGCACGCACGGTTTGACGAGGGGCCGCTGGGGAGATGACATCAAACTTGAGGCCTACTCTACTTTAAGCGCTTTTTCGTATTCCGCCTCTGCGTGTATAACGGCTTCTTGTGCTTTCTTTTTGTTCGCCCACAGGCCGCCAATCCCAACACCGGAAACAATATTTTTCTTACCCTGCAAATCAAGCCATATTTTGGCGGTTTCCTCTTTTTGCTTATCCAGTGCATCCCGGTGTTTTAGAACCTTAGATGACAGTTCGATTTTGGAAAGCTGCATCAACGCCTCTTTTGTTTCGAGCACGGCATCCTTTAAATTGGTTGCACTTTCGCGAGCCTCTTGCGCCCGTTGATGGAAGTAATAGATAGCAGAACCTGCCAGCATCGCCGCCCCGAACGGCCCACCGATCAGAGCAAGCGCACCACGGGCAAATCCCCCGGCAACAGATAATGCTCGGTAGGAAAAAGATAAGCGGCGATTAGCGGCCTCAAGCAACTTTGTTGCTCTTTCCTTTTGTCTGAAAGCCTCGGTTTCCTGCCGATATAACGCTTTTGATTCTTTAGCGTAACTAACGAAAAGACCATGCTGCCCATTGAGCTGTCGCAACCTTTCGATATGTTCGCCCTGACGCTGAGTGAGCTGAATGGTGGCATTGGCCTGCTCAATCGTGCGTCTGGCCGTTTCCGCTTTCTGTTTGGCAGCACGGCGAGTGGCTTTTTCCGTTGCCTTCCATGCGCTGATATTTTCACGTAACCCCGCTGTCATTTTTATCGCCATAACGGGCAATAAGGTATGTAAAGCAAGATGAATTAGGGTGTTAAAGTTCTCAGAAAGGCTATTAATCGCCGTGGTGACTCCCTGTACACCTGTACGCAACGGACCATCTGCACTTTGCCCGATGTTAATCGCCATTCCTTCAAACGCACTGGTCAGCACATCCAGATCCGCTCCAAGGTTATTAGCGCGAGCGCCCGCCTGCTCATAGGCAACTTGCGTATCCGTCAGGGCTTGGGTCAGTTCTTGCAGCTTTTCTCGCCCAGTCACTAAGTTAGACGCCGCACTGACATTCGCCCGACCAAATAACTTTACCGCTTGCGCTGTAGAGAAGTTTTTGCCAGTTAAATATTCCAGTGCCGACGACAACCCCACCACGGAAGGTTTCAGCTTCTTGTCAGTGGAACGTTCCAGCGCCAGTATCACATTACGGATCGCCGTGCCTGCCTCGCCGCCTTTGATGCCCCGCTCTGCCAGTATCTGAATAGCAGCGCCCAGTTCCTCAAAGCTGATCCCCGCCAGCGCGGCGGCTGTACCGCCGTTTTTAATCGCCTGAGCGGTCTCATTGATTTCAGAAGAACCATATTTCGCGCCCGCCGCCAGCACGTTGATAAAGCGGTCGGCTTGCTCGGCACTCGCCCCGAACTGGTTGAGTGATAACGCCAGTGCGCGGGTGGCATCGGGCAGATCAATGCCGGATGCCTGCGCCAGTATCACCGCTTTTTCGGTTGCTAATGTCAGCGCCTCTGTGCTGTTCAGCAATTCCGGTTTGGCTGAGGCCATCAGCTTGAAGGCGTCCGCAATCCGGGTAGCGCCAAACTCTGTGGTACGCCCGATACGTTGGGCATTTTCATCCAGTTTCTTTAATTGCTCGCCGGTTGCACCGGTAATGGCGGACAGGTCAGACAGCGCCTGCCCGTATTTGCGGGTATGGGAGATAATCGTATTCAGTGAAAAGCCTGTGCCTGCCAGTAACGCCAGTTGCCCGAAGACCGATTTGATCTGTGATGCCAGTGAGCTGTAGGTTTTTTGCAGCTTTTTAGCCTCCGCCACCGATTTATCGGTAAAGCGTTGTGATTCCTGCCCGGCATAGCGATAGGCATCCATGATCTGGGATTTAAACGAGGTCGCGTTAACCAGCAAGCCGACCGTCAACGTGGATAAATTAGCCATAAATTAACCTAATAATTTCATCACGGCATTACACTGCGCTTTCACCGTATCACGGGGAGCTGATGCAGGTACGACAGGCGCACTGTCAGGGGATTTGCGATTTTTTAGCCGATAATACGCCTGCCACTCATTGAGTGTGGACGCAGGCAGGGACAGGATGCGATAGGGGTCGATTTCGCCAAGGTGTTCTGCCAGAGTAAAAGCAAAGTGCAGCCACGGCGAACCGATTAGTTTTTTTCGGCGTCCTCCAGCGTACCAATGGAATGGCGTTTTACGGTCTGAATAGCGTCAATCAAGGTGGCATTATCGTGAAGGGTCATCAACTCTTCTGCCGTGGGCAGATCACCGGCAGGAATGGGCTTCCCCTTGTCATCCACCAGACAATCCAGCACCATCTGGATATTCAGACGGGAGGCTTCACGCCCGTTCCCCGCGTCACTCAGCTTTTCGGCGAGCTCTTCCAGATCCAACAACTCGGCGGCAGTCAGGCGACGCAGGTTAACGCGGGTGCCAAACAGTTCAACAGCTTTAATCTGTGGGCGCGGGGTTAATAAGGCGGCTTTCAATGCTTTCATTGGGTGACTCCTGTTTTCGTTTCAGTGATACCCCAGACGAGGTTGTTTTGTTTACCCTTGACGGTAATTTGGATTACTTCACTCGCCGGGGCGTTAATGTCGTTCATTTCCCAGCCGGACAAGGCCAGTACCAGGGTGGCGGTACGTTTGTTCGGCAGGGCAATGTAGAACTGGACGGTTTCACGCTTTTCAGCCGCATTCAGGAAAGCGACGAAGTCTTCATTTTCCGGGTCGTCAATAAAACCGAGGGATTTTTCCGGGCCTTCCGGCATATCGGAAATAAACTGCTTGTTGGTATCAATCAGAGTGGTGCAGTCAACAAAACTGCCCGTCAGTCCCGTTGCCCCTAGTGCCTTACAGTTAATTAAGGGTTTCATCTGCGCCACGCTGTCACCAGACTGACCAAACTTGACGACTGTTCCCGCGGGTAATACCGCGTATTCAGGGGAGGTTGCCATAAGTGTTAACTCCAGTTTACTTAATGTAAGCCGACAAGGCGGCGCGGATTTCCTGCGCCAGTACCTTTAAAACGGCCTGTTTGTTGTAATCCAGCGCCGGGCGGATAAAGGGTTGCGCGACCTGTTTGATCGTGCCCATTTCCTGCGCCAGTGCTTTCAGTCGGTGTGCTTTCGCCGGGCCAACGGTGATCATCACGCCGCCCTCGAATACCCTGGATTTTGCGGTGCGAATGTGGATATTGTCCCGCAAGTGTGGTTGTCTGCTTTTCGGGTCATAACCCGCATGCGCCTGCATATCTTCCTGCACAATCTGCATCGCCGCTTTACCCGCTTTTCGCATAATGTCGGTTTGGAGAGCTGCATCCAACGCTTGCAATTTGCGACCCAGTTCAGTCCACCCTGTCGTTTGCGCCGTGATCATGCTGAGTGCTCCGTATAAGTGATGATAAAGTCCCGTGTTACCCGGTAGCGCTTGCGGTTTTCGGTCAGCTCTTCCGCGTCCTGATGCAACGTTCCGCGTGAAATGGTTTGTACTGGGTAACATCCAAGCCTGCCATGCTGCACTGCTTCCCATGCAGTACGGACTTTTTCCTCCAGTTTCAGCGCCTTGAGGTAATCATTCAGCACAATGATGCTGATTTGAAAACGGGCTTCAATGAGTGCAGAGGTTGCCAGCCCGGTATTGAACCGGGGATCGCTGATGCGCTGGTAGGTCACCCCCTCCAGTACGGTGGAAGGCAATACCAGCGGATAGGCAGGCAGTTGAGTTAACCGTGCTAAATCGGCCTGAATGTCAGACTCTATCATGGCGTACATCCGCTTCCGTGGTGATAATGGCACGGTCAGGGCAGTTGCGGTCTATAGCACGAACAGTAAACAATCGCCCCTGGTGCTCAACCAGCCAATGGGGTTCAACATCCTTTCTTGGCCTGACAGTAAACTGTTGCACTTCGACCACGTGTTGCTGGTCAGCGGTGCGGATTTTGCGGTTAGACATTGCCTTTACTTTCGCCCAGACGGTGGTGATATATTCGGATTTAATGATCTCGGCACCCAGTTCACCCTGTGTGATAACGGGGCGAAACAGTTTGATGCGATGGCGCAGCGTTCCGGCTCTCATCGGCTTTCTCCTATAGCGGGATATAACGATACGGCTCTAATAGCGCCTTAAATCCGGCGGGCATGGACTGAGCCTCACGGTTTTCATACCAGTACCCCACGGTCAGCATAATCGCCAGCTCGACATCCTCTGAGGCCAGTAATCCGTCGAGATCATCCTCCGGTACGGTGTCTTCATACAAACGGCGGTTCAGGTAATTTTCTGCTCGTTTTATGGCGGCGCCGGCATAGGTTTTCAGCAAGGTATCCTCGGTATCATTATCACTGTCAATACGGCATTGTTGCCGGAGTTTTTCAAGGGAAGGGAAAGGCATTTAATCTCCTGAATACCTGCGACTCTTGCAGATCGCAGGTACAAAATCTATGGTCACCCCCGTTTTTGCAACACTGATTTTCGATTAATGTTGGCTTGCTTAAATCTATCCGGCGTCTTTGTGGGCAAGGATGCCCGCGCCACGATGAGTTCCGCGCCTGATGAACCTGAAAAAAACCACGGCTTCATTGAGCCATTTTTGTGCTGAGATTCTTCATCAGGCCGTTGAGCCATTCATGTCATCAATAATCAGTCTTCGCAAAACCAGATGGGTAACTTCTTAATTAACTGTAAGTTCCCGCTACAGCGGGAGTGTTACTGTGCGAACACGGTCTGTCGTGTCGTTATCGCCCAGGCTATCCGGGCTAATTTGTTTGCCAGCGCACAAGCCACCACGCACGCAAGACACTGGCGGTTATCGGCCCTATGCAAGGGATCGTCACCAGATGTTGCCCCGTTTCATCACGGGATAGCGACTGCGCGAGCTCGACTTCTATCTCGGTAATCTGTTCAACCAGATACTGATAATGCGCATGCAGGCGGAGTAGCAACTGCGACAGATAAGGTGGGAGCTTATTATCTGCCAGTACCGCTGAAAGCCGTTTTATCACCGCCATTCCTGTCGGCATACTGATACCAAATTCCAGCAAAAACGCATGCATCTGGTTTGTCGTCTTAACCTTATCCCTGATAAGAGACTCCCTAACCCGATGTAATGCTCTCATCGCTTGCTGCGCTTCAGTTCTGGGTTGAACAAACCGTATAGAGGGACGCGATGCGGCCTCGCATATGGCTTCAGCATCGACAAAATCGTTCTTGTTACTCTTAACAAAAGGGCGGACAAACTGCGGAGAAATCAGTTTTGCTTCGTGGCCTAAATCAGCAACCCGGTGAGCCATAAAGTGTGCCCCAGCGCAGGCCTCCATTACCACTGTAGCTGAAGAACACTGACCAAGAAATTCAAGAAGTTTGGCTCTGGTGAATTTTTTACGAAGAAGAGCTTTACCGGATTTATCCTGGCAATGAACGTGGAAAGAGTGCTTACCGAGATCGATCCCAATGAGTGTGACGTTTTGCATGATGGCCTCTCCAGAATGGAAAACACCCTGCCAGCCTACGCTCACAGGGTGGGGGTGACCATCTCATTAAAACCGTAATAAAGCGGCGGAATTTCCAGCAGGGATGGGTTAACCTGCGGAAGCACTGCCCTTGCCGACCAATGCCTTGATGGCGGCGGTGTCTTCCAGAATGCAGTCGAAGCGGTGGAAGGCCAGAAATGCTGTCTGGTCATAATCCGCATAGCGCTCAACCAGCCGTCTCAGTGTCATGTAGGCCACGCGGCGAATAATGAAACGGTTGAAGTCCCCGCAGTAGATAAACTTGTTCCCTGCACCCATGTCAGCAATGGCCTGATCAATGACATACGGCACCCCCAGCACGGTAGACGGCACCACGCCCGCAATCTCAGGCAACCACAACGGGCGACGCTGTGCATCCTCCATCTCGGTGATGAGTTTCAGCGTGCTGTCATTGAACGCCCAGCGGAAGGTGCCGGTATTGCGGTATGCTGGATCAAGGGCGTGTTTCAGGGCGTTTATGTCTTTCCAGCCAAACTTGGCGGCGGCATCCACTGTGCCGGTCACGGACGTTTCCAGTCCCTTGGGTTGTTGCGGGCTGCCCTTGCCGGTGCCTTTGACCAGATACCGGGCTTCACCGCGCCCGATGCGCTCGGCAATGCGTTTAGCCAGATAGGCTTCCATATCAATACCAGAATCCAACAACAGCTCATTGGAAACCCGAATAATTTTGGAAGAAAGTTTTTTTGCCCCCAGGGATTCCGTGCCGAACGTGGTGTCTTCTTCACTGGCTGCGGTGTTTTCACCCAGCAGCTCGCCTTCTTCTTTCGTGCCATCGGCGGTGGACCACTCGATAGTTTGCCCGGTGGAGGTACTGAGAATTTGTGCAACACTAGCGATCCCCCCGTAGGCTTTCATGGCTTCCACCATCTTATTCAACATCTGGGTGGGGACGGTGTAACCGCCTTTTTCATCGGGGGAAACACCCTGTGTGCGCAACTCCCGCAACGCCTGACGTTCCTCGGTGGTCATTTCCCCCAAACCGTGACGCAGGAACTTATCAAACGCGGCTGCGCGGCGCTCCTGCTGTTCGGTTTCGGGGTTAGCCGGCTGATTGCGCTGTTCCGGTTCGGTGTTGTCCACCAGTTGCTGATCCAGACTGCGCAACGATTCCTCGCGCTGGATTTGCTCGTTGATGCTGTCCAGTTCCGTTTTGGCTCTGTTCCATTCGGTGCGCTGCTCTTCCGTCCAGGCGTTATCCCCGATTTTATCATGCAGGGTGCGCATTTCGGCCGCGATGGTGTTACAGCGTTGTTTCAGTTCATGCAATTTCATGATCCCATCCTAAATATTCAGTAAAGTCAGAATGCGCTCACGCGCCATTTTTTGGTTAATTGCTCGCTGGAATGCCCCGCTGCTGCGGGCTTCCTGCCAGGCTTGCAGAGAGCGAACCGCAGAGTCCGCTTCCTGATACGCCGGATAGGTCACCGGACTTACGTCATACAGGCGGGAAAATTGCATGATTTCCCGGATAACGATCCCTTCCTCATCCTCGTACCAATGTTCGCCATCACGGGCGATCCGAAAAGCAAAGGAAGACTGGTTAATATCGCCCCGTTGCATGGGTGCCAGCACCAAATCACGTATCGTCTGGGTATCCGGTACCTGAAGGGTATATTGTAGCCCGCGCTCATCCACGGAGAGCGACAAGGTACCGGAGGTACTACGCCCTAGAATAAAATTAGGGTCATGGTTAAACAGCCCGCGTACATCATCATTCAAAACATCATCAAACGCGCCCGGCTTGATAATTTCACGAAAGCCCCAGAGCGGTTCTGAGCGGCTGTTAAACACCGATCCATAGCCGACAATGCGCGTCGGCTGGTTCTCCAGTGTTTCCGTTCGCACTTCACCGCTGTAACAGCGCATTTCTCTGTCACTCATCGGTTGGTTTATCCTCTTGGTTGGGTTCAGGGGGAATTTTCGGGTTCAGCAAGTTGGCGGCATTGACGCTGACCAGCATGGTATCCAGCCCCGCTATCGGGTTCATGTCTTCAAAGGCACGGGCTTCATTACGACTCATCCAGCCATCAGTAATGGCGAAATGGTAGAAATCCGCCCGCTCTTTCGGTGTCCCGCGCAGCAGCCCCGCCAGATTAAACCGCACATAAAACCCGGCCATGCGTTCCTGACGGGTAAACAGGCGGCGGTTCAGTTCCTGCTCCCAGTTCGCAACCCATGGCATGATGGTATGCCGGGTAAACTGGATGACCTGTTCGGAAATATTGGAGTAAGTGGCTTTCTCCAAATCGTTGATCATATGAGCGGGCACATTGAAGATCCCGGCTATCATGGAGCGGTTGAGTTTCAGCATATCAATCAACTGCGCATCCACCGGGGAAACCGTCAGGGCTTTGTAGTCCAGCTCGGCGGGCAGCAGCAGGGTTTTATTTTCCTCACTGCGTAACGCCGCTGAGGCTTTTCGCCACATCGCTTTCAGACGCTCCCAGCCCTTGTCATTCATCTCACCTTTCACCGACACAATTCCGGCCGGGCGGGCATTGCCGCCAAAAAAAGCGCTGGTGTATTTCTGCCCGCTCATGCCTATGCCGATGGTTTCTGCGTGTTGCAGAATGGGACTTAACCCTATTTTTTGGTTATTGCCCAGCGCCCGGATATGGATCATATCATCTGGGCTGACAGCAAAGTTCCCCTCACTGTTATACACGCCGTAGGTGTAGCGCCCGCCCGAATTGAGCAGTGTGGTTTCCCACGGCATACAGGCGTCAATGCCGGTGACTTCCCCTTTTCGGTTGCGTTTTACCCAGGTATAACCATTGCCCCAGCCGAGAATATGACGCTGTTTTAACTCTCGCCATTTATAGCTGGTCTGCCAGTTGTTGGGTTCATCGTGGACCAGATAGAACACCGGATGGTCACGGGCCATTTCCACCGATTGCCCCGTCTTGCGCATCACATGCAGGGGCATCTGTGCCACAGAAGAAGACAGCACGTAGATACAGGCATAAACCGCCGCCAGTTTCATGGATGTTTCCGGGCTGACATACACATCCGTGCTGAACAGTCCCTCATACTCAGCAGCTTCCGCGGTCAGAGGCATTGCCGGGTTCTCCAGCGGTTCGCTGCGAAACAACGCATCAAGCAGCATGTTGCCTCCTTCTGGCGACCGCCAGCGCATAGGCCATAAGCAGTACACCGCCGATCATCAGGGTATTTGCTAAGCCGTATTTCAGGTAGCAGCCCGCCAGCACCGCCCCGACGCCCACCAGGGCCGTGATATCAATCAGTAAATTTTTCATAACATTAACAACTCATCCGGATCGAGGTTGGAAAGAAAATCGGGATCTTCACCCCCGTTCACCAGTAATCGGCTCATCGCAATAAACAGGGCGACAGGTCCGTCAATTTTGTTTTCCGGTGTGGATTTATTGGGGAAAATGTTCTCGTTCTTATCCGGCTTGACGGTGACGTTGGACATCATCCACGTCATCACCGGGTTACCGTCGTGATGCAGGCGGCCGGCGTAAATTTTCGCCTCGGCCTCTTTCATGGCTTCGGACAAATTTTTCACCGTCTGAGCAACCTCAACAACCGGGGCACCTTCCGCCGCCACAGCTAAACCGAATTGCGTTGCGCTCCACGGATCATACGCCAGCTCGTTCATCGAATCGCCACCAGCCCAGGCCAGTGTTTCCTCTTTGATTAACGCATGATCGACAACATCACCATCGGTGAACTCCAGATAACCAGCCTCGTGCCATTTTTTGTACAATTCAGCCTGTTGTCTGGAACAGGCCTCCAACCGGCCTTCCGGTATCCAGAAGCGTGACTTGATGTAAATATCGCCATTCGACGCCAACCAGACTTTGACCGCGGCTGAAATATCGATCTTGTTGGCAAGGTCAACGCCAAGCCACATCGGCCAGTTCGCCGACTCCGAGCTATCCCAAGAGTCGCGGCATTTTTCCCAGCGCGCCATATCCATCCACGTCTGCTCGCCTTGCACCCAGACATTTAGGTGCTTGGTGAAAAAGTTAACGCGGGCGGCCACCTGTTCTTTCGCCTTTTTCGCCAAACGGCGCATGTCGTCCCAGCGTTTACAAATCCCCAGGCCGGGGTTTGCTTTTGGCCAGTTGGCCTCATCAAAGGGATCGTCATCCGGGTCCAGCGTGTAAATTAGGGCAAAGTAACTGTCATCCTTGATAGATAGCGGGTCTGGGTTGGCGAAATTCTGCAATACCTTGATCGCGTAATCCCGCTGCTCGTAGCAGATGCCTTCCTTGTTAAAGCCGGCGGTAGTGATGGCGAAGATCAACGATTGCAGACGAGCGCCCGTCGCTGTCTCCAACACATCCCAAACGTCGCGGTTTTTATGCGCGTGAAGTTCATCAACAATCCCACAGTGGATGTTCAGGCCGTCAAGGTTGTTAGCATCACTGGCCACCGGTTCAAATTTAGAGCCGGTCCGTTCCTGGTGAATGTTCAGCTTGTTGCTACCGAACAACCGCCCCAGCGTTTTAGCAGCCAGCTTGACCATCCGCTTGGCGTCATCAAATACAATGCGTGCCTGATCGCGGGTTGTCGCCGCCGAATAAACCTCGGCACCGCCTTCACCGTCAGCACCGGTCATATAGAGGCCGATGCCAGAGGACAGTGTTGACTTGGCGTTCTTACGCGCAACTTCGTTATACGCGGTGCGGAAGCGACGAACATAAACCGGCTCACCGTCATCATCCAAAACGACCTCAGAAGCCATCTCGTCAATCAGCGGAATAACGAACCCGAACAGGTTTATCAGAATAAAAACATGCCAATCCATCAACTCGATCGGCTTGCCTGCCAAATGCCCCTTCACATGAGGGACGAAATTATAGAAATCGAGAATGTGCTGCGCTCGGCCTTCATCGAAATAAACACCGCGCTCGGAGCCGTGTTCTATATCATGAAAAAACCGCCGGCACGCCAGGCGCACCAGTTCGCCAGCAACAATCTCGCCGGATACCACGCGCTCGGCGTAGAGGAATCCATCTGTAACAGTTGCCATTCATCATTTGCGCTTTTTAAGGAATTCTTCCAGTGGGTCAACCTCAGCCGGACCCTTGGCACCGACCTTGGAGCGGCTTGCGGGTGTCATACCAAACTCTGACAGCATGGCGCGAATTCTTTTCCATACATCGGCCTTCATCATTGCGGCCGGGTGCGGCTTAATCATTCTGATCTCTCGCTCTTTCCCCTCGTCTGGCTCGTCCTCGCTATACACCACGTAAGTGTATCCCTCTCGATCGAGCGTATCGCAGTGATGCCGGTACTCGACATACGCCTCGATCAGCAACTCGAGCGCCTTCGCATCCAGCGTGGTCATCACGCCGATGGCATCAAGTTCCTCACCGATCCGCTTAAACCAATACTTGCCCTGCTTATCAAAATGCTTTGGCGTTAGGGGAACCCCAGACGGCGGTTTTGGCTCGTTTTTGTTGATCGCCCGTTTTGATGGGTTTCCTTTCACTAAAGTCAGGTGTGTCGGGGTTTTCGGCGGTCCTGGCATAATCGAAAACTCCTATTAATTGCCACATAGGGATACCCAAAAAAAGTTTTCTAACCTGCGGCGGCGTGAAAAGAGGTAAGGCGGCGGTCCTTAAGGGTGAGAGTGGTAGGGATTTGACCCGCCACTTCCCCTATAACGATGACATATGCAATAATTGCAAATGGAAATTAATATTCACTCAACCTTTTATCGTAATCGCTCTTTCGCGGTCTTCTGTCTATGGCAGGCTTCACACAACAATTGCAGGTTGTTCAACGCATCGGTGCCACCGTGGGCTTTGGGTTGGATATGGTCAACAGTGGTACCCGTAATGGCTCGCCTCTGTCGTAAGCAATGCTGGCACAGGTAGTTATCCCGTTGTTTGACTTTGGTCTTTAACTTATCCCATTGACTACCATAACCGCGTGTATCTCGGCTCTTGCCTTGCTGGTGATTCTGCCAGCCTGTGTGCAGATGGTCAGGACAGTAGCCGCTGCGGTCGGTGGTGGTCTTAGGGCAACCTTGCTTGCGACAAGCGCGGGGGATGCGGGGTGGCATTGATATCTCCATTCATGCTAATAATGTGATGTTTTTTAACCGAAATTTTGTTCTAACTATTACTTATTTAATAGTAAGTAGAGTTTGAGATAAGTATATTTCTTTAATCACATCAATCAAAATTGAGCCTTATCAATGAGTTTGATAAGTAATTACAGAAAGACATTCTTCCATTCGCTATTTCTTACTACCCTCACTCAACAAGCAGTGCAAATATCCCAGAATCATTAGTCATTCTGATGAAGATTGTTACACTGAGTACATAATTAATTCACCACGCACACAAGCTACTTAATTACTTTAACGCTTTCCGCTTCAATGACCCGTATCGCCCGCTTATCCAAATTGCACTGCTCAATGACCGTGAGTAGCTGCTCATTCATAACAAGGCTGTCACTCCAAGTCATGCGGTCAGGTATAGCAGGCGGTACATAGTCAGCGAGCAAGTGCGCTGGGATCGGCACTGGCAGCATCTGAACGTATTCGGTTTGTATGTTGCTGCAACCGGGTAACAGCCCCATCAGGAACAGTACGATTGGCGCAATCATGATTGACAACAACCGTTTTGATGGCAGCCTGCATTTTCTCAGAATCCACGGTTGCCCGGTTCCGGTCTTCGCTATTAATACGTGAGAGTTCATTGATTACCCTGATAGCATTGAAGGTGTTATCTGTGATGGCAATCTGATTGTCATACTGTCGCTTTAAGCTATCGTATTTTTCGGCCTTATCCTGATATTCACTGTAATAGAACCAGAGCAGGCCAGAGACAAACACCAGAGCTCCGAGGGTGAAATATTGGCTATTGAATTTCATTGTTGTATTCTCTTGCCTATCCACGCCATCACCGGCACCGCCATTGAATTACCGATTGCCCGATAGCGATGTCCATCAGGACAATTTGCAGCGGGTTTACCATTCCACGGAATTTGGGTGTGATTATCGGGAAGTCCCTGTAAACGCTCGCATTCGACAGGAGTTAAACGGCGCACAGCATAACCATAATTCACGCCATGAACATCTGATGCCGTCAATGTATAGGAAATCTCTGGGTGATAACCAATACCATTACCGCCATTTTTGGCGTTTCGATTGATTATATTTCCGGCTAATGCAATTGCCACTAAATCCGCCGCGCTCTTAGCATCCCTGGCTTTCAAGGTTGATGAGATATCATCCGTCTTATATTCCCCGAACGATAACTGCCGATAGGTGGATACCAACCCGCTGCCTCTTTGCGAACACAGCACCTGATGACTCATGCCGATACCACCGACATTGTGACTCTGGTTTAAGGTCGGATGCGGGTTTAGCACTGAGTCCCAGTGACTGCCGATAACAGCGCGGCTTCCAGTGTGAGCGGTAACTGCTTTCCCCGCCGTTGAGCGCGCTTCAGTATCCCGGCACACGCTCTCGGACTCAAAAAGTATTTGGGTGGGACAGATGTCTGCTCGAGCACTTGCGACAACAAACACCCGGCGGCGGTGTTGGGCCACGCCGAAATATTGAGCATCCAAGACTCGCCATGCCACGGTGCGTTGTGGTCCAAACACCAAACCTGCGTTTGTCCATTTTTTCCCTGCCGGCTGCAAAGGTTCATCTTCTCCGGCAAGGACAGCAAGAAAGCAGCCAAAGGCGTTATCTTTGCTGGTGAGGACACCGGGGACATTTTCCCAGACAATGATTGACGGCGGTTCGCCGTTTGTTGCCCTGACTGAATCAATGACATTAGCCAACTCCACGAATGATAATGTTAATTGCCCCCGCTCATCACCCAGCCCATGACGTAACCCCGCAATGCTGAACGCCTGACAAGGGGTACCACCAACCAAAATATCTGGCGCAATGATTTGGTGGCGGGCAATCATGGCAGGAATTAGAGTCATATCCCCCAAATTCTGCACATAAGGCCAGTGATAGGCCAGTACCTCACTGGGGAATTCTTCAATTTCACTGAACCACACTGGTGACAGCCCGAGTGGTTCCCAGGCCACGCTGGTGGCTTCAATGCCGGAACATACCGAGCCGTATGTCAGTCTATTGTCGGAGTTGTTATTGCGAAAGCCTCTGATCATCTGTTTACTCCGAATTTGTTTTTGAAAAAGACAAAAACCGTCTCCGCAACAGCCCCGATCTTCTTCGTACCCAAAAAACCTATCAGTACCCCGAAGAACTGGGCCAGGCTCAGCGGCAAATTTGCCCATTCCAACGCATTGATAATTCCGACGCTCATCGCTGCGCAAATGAAGGCTTCGGCCAGTGAAACTCGCCAACCGGAACCGTCCCGTTTTTCCCGGGTAAATGCGGTTAATGCGGCCAGAAAAACGCCACTGAGAAAAGGTGAATTGCTCAGTATCCAGTTCCATAGCTGTGTCCAGAATTCCGTATTTTTTTCAGTCAATTTCATACTCCACCCCATTAGGACAATGGGTATCAGTGGGGGGAAATAGGTTCGCCCCTGTAAGTTGTAGTCAATGGGATGCCAGCTACAATAGGCAGTATTGAGGCTCTGAAAGGGGTTTCGGGGGCAGATTTTGGATAGCAACGGCTTGTTTTACCCCCTCAAATAAAGGAGAAAAAACGGAAAATGGTTATCAATAAGACCCAGTGAAACGGCGTCTTAAATTTGTTAGTTCAGTTGTAAACGCTAAGTTGACAACTGCTCATTAATCTCTTGTTCGGTCTGTTTAAACCTCGCTCCTTCCAGCTCCACACCTAGTACACGACGATTGAGTTTCAAAGCCGCTTTCAGTGTCGCTCCGGAACCCATAAAAAAATCCGCCACCAGATCCCCTTCGCGGCTGCTGGACTGGATAATATGCGCCATCAGGTCAGCCGGTTTTTCGCATGGATGCTTGCCCTGATAATACTGAACAGGGGCAAAATTCCAGACATCGGTATAAGGCACGGCGACCGTGACGGTGAACGAACGACGCAATAAGCCATGTTCCTGCCGCAATTCATCATATTGACGCGACAGGGTTAAATGAGAGTCCACCAGCTCAGAATACGGGGTTTTCAGTTCGCCACGCTGATGCTTTTCGTTAGCAATACACTCAAACAATACCTGTAATTTTTGGTAGTCGGTTTCATTGGGTAACTGCCACTGGCTATCGCTGAACCAGTGACTGGCCATCTGCTTGCCGGTGGCAGCGTGAATGTCTTTTGCCGTGACACCTAACGCTTTCCGTGCATCACGAAAATAATCGATCAGCGGTTTAAATACCGACTGCTTGAGTTCCCGGCATTGTTTGAAATAGCCATCTCCTTTCGGGTGATAGGGGCCCTGATAATGTTCGGCAAAAATAATGCGTTCAGTGGCCGGAAAATACATCCGCAGGCTTTCTTTATTCTGCCTGCGCCACGGGCCGGACGGTTTCGCCCAAATGATATGGTTCAATACGTTAAATCGTTCCCGCACCAACAATTCCGTATCAGAGGCCAGACGCGAACTACAAAACATATATAGGCTGCCGTTGGGTTTCAGTACCCGCCAAAATTCGGCAAGTAATTCATCCAGCCACGCAAGGTAGGCCGTGACATCGTGCCACTGGTTATCCCAGTGACAGTCTTTTACGCGAAAGTATGGCGGGTCAGTGGCAATTAGGTCGATGCAGTTATCCGGCAGAGTTTTGATAAATTTCAGCGAGTTGTCGTTAATTAATGTGATACGGTTTAAATTCACAAGCGTTTTCCATAAATCGACGCTGACGAGTTCTCAGAAAAACCACGGTGAAAAGTGCCAACCTTTCACCGTTTAAGACATAACCCGGTCAAGGGCAACGTTTGAAAAACGTGTCATCATTCCGGCTTTCCATCAAACCCGCCAGACGAAATTGTGTTAACAGTAATTGGCAACGGGGTTCAGGTAGCCCCGTTAATTTGTAAACATCAGAAACGCTAACCCAAATATCCTGGGGAATGGTTTCTAAAACGCAGGCGGCTGTTGTTGTCATATCTTCATGTTTTAGCATGATAATCTTAACATTTTGGTGAGTTTTTGTACGTAAACACACATGTAACTCTGACCAAGAACAACAGCAAGTCTTATGTTTATTTCAGGCAATAAAAAACCCCGCATTTGCGAGGCCTGATAAATCGGTATATTCGGTGACATTGCAATCACGTTTACCACAATATACCGACTTTTGTAATTACACAACCGCTTTAACCATTTATTTTCGCACACATTAATTCATTTCCAACGTTACCCTGGAGACCGCCAGAACGCCTTCGATAAACCCTTCCGCCACTTGCACCCGTTTGGTCACTTCGTTATGGGAAATCCCTAAGTGGTCACTCATTGGCCTCAATGCAACCCCCTTAATATAGTGCAACACAAGGAGTTGGAATAAATAAGGATCATGTTGCTTCAACCGCAGCACAGCGGCATCCAGCGCCATGCCGTCATCATCACAACACGGGGAACGCGTTCTCCGGTTACTGGGCAACAGCCCCTTAAATCCGGCGGCTACAGAGGACCAGTCCACAGGGCTTTTGCCCTCATAAACCCATTCCCCCCATTGGTTGAGGATCATTCGCATATCACGCATTTGTGCACTCTCTCACCCGCGTTAATTTTCCGTGACATTCTGCATCTTCCACACCTCGTCATACTCAGAAGCCGGCATATTGGCGATATAATGATAAGGATCAGCCTGTTCCCGGTGCAAAAACTGATGGGAATTTTTGTCCAGATAAAGCCCAATACCGCCCTCCCAGCCATTACCGTTCCGTTGTTTCTCAATCAGTATCATAGCAGCCGGACCTGCCAGCTTTTCCCGTTCCTTATCCATTAATATCGCCCCGGTTTCCTGCTTTTGCAGTACACGCTCACGGGCTTTATTACGCCAGATAATCATCAGGTTGTCGGTCAGGTCGGTAATAGCGCCGCTTCCTTTGACATCCATCTTCCCCGTCGGCCTCTCTTCACTGTCACCTTTTCGGCTATGTGTCACCAAAATAACATGGCTATTGGTGCTGTTTTTGAAGTCACACAAGGCCTCCACAAAGGCTTTCTGCCCGTTGTAATCATCCTCCCCGATACCACATTTCATCAGGCTATCGATAACAAACAACTGAATGCCATAACGACGCCGGGCATAGTTAAAGATCTCAATCACTCTCGCGGCCTTTGCTGTCCCCGTCAGGCCAAATACCCACAGCCGGTCATCATAAAATTTGAATGCCGAGTCGATTTCTATCACGGGCGGTCTTTCCGAGCAGGCAGCTTGCTGGGTCAGGCGCTTAAGCAACTGCCCCGGTTTCAGTTCGAAGGAGGCCACACAAGCCCGTATTCCCTGACTCATCGCTTCACACAACAGATGCCCTAAAATCTCACTTTTCCCATGCCCGTTAACACCATTGAGCACCGTGAGTTCTGACTCGCGGAAACTGAAATTATGATTCAACATTTCCCACGGCGTTTTGAACAGGTATTGTTCCTGACCATAGAAAGCGTCAAGGGTGTCCTGATAGAACTCTCTGGCACTGCACAGCTCTTCCGGGTCAAAAAAGGCCGCCGTTTCAAGGCAACGAACCACGTCATCCTGTGTCATACCCGCCTGTAAGCACGCATTGATATCCTTGTACGGCAACTTGACTAACCGACAGCGGTACTCCCCCAACCGATTGGCAATTTCTTTTGCGGCTTCCCGTCCCACGTCGTCGTTGTCCATTGAGATCCAAATTTGCTCGAAGCGATCAAGGTTATGGTATTCAAACTCAATCCACTGCTGCTTGGCTCCCTTACCACCCCCGAACGGCACAGAAAGGGCAGGCAGACCGTACTGGTGATAACTCATGCAGTCGATCTCTCCTTCACATAAAATTAACAACCGGACGTGATGAGGTATGGCCTGCCAGCCAAACAGACAGGGTTCGCACCGGGATTCAACCATAATCACTTTCTTGCCCTGGGGACGCTCAGTACTGATGCGTTTTACCTGTAACAAATCCCCGTTTCGTTTGTAGGGAAACGCAATGGCAGGCAATGCCCTGTTTTCAGCATGAAACCAGACGCTGGCATCACCGATCTCAAAAGCCTCCGCCGTCTGATGGGTGATCCCCCTGCTTTCCAGATAGGCATAACACAGGTTGGGTTTGAAGACGTGTTTCGTTAACATTTTGCGATCTGGCCGGACAAAGTTTTTTTTCTGCCTGGCAGCAAAGTGATGATCGTCATCCACAATCCCCAAGAACTGTTTTGCCTCAGTCATGGCCTGGTGCAGACCACAGTCACGCACCCGCACCCATAAATCCAGCAGATCACCGCCGGTTCCTTCTGCAAAGTCGGACCAGACTTTCTTGCCTGACAGGTTAACCTTAAGGCTTTTCCCCTCTTCGCCATTGACCGATCCTACTACCCACTCATGCCCCTCTCTGCGCCCGTTAGGAAGCAGGTATTTTGTGACACGCGTTACACTGCCCCAGAGTTTTTCCGATAGTTCTTTTGGTGTCATGATGCCGTCCTTCCATTTAACTGGCTAAATCCATACCACATTGCCAGCCTGTTATCGAAATCATCGTTCGATGTAGTAATAGTCCCCGTACTTCTGAATGGGGGAATGATCCGGTGTCGGATTTTTTTGTGGCTCCCTTTGATACGTTTTTGCGTTACGCAGCCAAGTGTTCAATGCCCGCCCCCAATCCACAAACCTGGTGCCCTTGCTGGCATGATGGTCAGTAAATTTTAAAAATTCTTCCTGCAAATTCACTCCCAGCTCACTGGCCAGCGCTTGATGCTGCTCTGTCGGGAAAAAACTGTCTGGCAATGAGTGTTTGTTTTCCGTTTTTCGTGACGATTTCTCGCTGATGTCTATAGCAGGTTCCTTGACTGGTTCAAAAGAGTGACTGGTTCTGGTGCCATCTGGCGGCATAGGGGGTATATCATCTGACGACACAGGTCTGTTTTCTGGCGGCACAGGGGGTATGCTTTTTGGTGGCATAGGGGCAGCCGATAAATTCAGGTAATATACATTCGAGGCATTTCCCTTACCGTTATGGTTACCCAGTCGGTTTTCCTTGATAAGCAGCCCCATCTCAATCAGGACATCAATGTGACTTCGCACAGCACTTTTGCTACATTCGCAATGATCCGCAATGTGCTGATACGAAGGCCAGCACTCCCCTTTGTCGTTTGCATTGTCCGCTAATTTAATAAGCACCAGTTTTCTCAGGGGGTTCCCAACCTTGATGCTCATGGCCTTAGCCATCAGACTCATACTCATGCCGTTTCCCCCCCTGTTACCGTACGCTAAACAACATCCACATGTTCATATCGAGTTCATCCAAAACGCCATGCATAATCAGCCACCGACTGGAATTTACTCATGGATCTTAGTTTCAGGCGGCGGGAAAACTTTAGGTAGGTCAGGACGCAGTTCATGGGCCTGGACTGCACCGTTTGAAAAAATCACGATATCGGGTACCAACGACACCGAAACCCGTTTTTTTCCATATAACCATGCGCTGATGAGAGATTGCGCACACCCCAGAACCTGAGCCAGCTTGGCTTGGCTGCCTGCGATCTCTATCACTTTTATTATCACACTGTTTTTCATTAGTTCCTTTCTCCAACACCTCGGCAATAAAAATATCACCAACAGCCAATATAAATCACTATTGGAGTATTTGTAAAGGTATCACTTTAGAGATAGAATAAGAAAAAAATGTTCCAAGACAGCAGTTCTTGGGCTTATCCCCTGTATTTCACGTAAATGCGGGAACCACTTATGAGGCACTTATGAGGCATTTATGACGCTTGCTGATAGATTAAAAGAAGCCATGGCAGATAAGGGGCTGACCCAATCTGCTCTGGCAAAAAAAGCCGGCATGGCACAATCCATGATATGGAAATTACTTTCCGGGAACGCCGTCAAAACAGGCAGACTCGTTGATTTGGCCAAGGCGCTTGACGTACGTCCGGAATGGCTCAGTGATGGCAGTGGTCCTAAATCGCAGTCTGGTGATACTGATTTTGCTGTCAGGCATGACAACCGTTATGTACCGGTAAAAATTTATGAAGCAGAACAAGAAATCCCGGAATCCTTCATGGTACCGGCCTTTTCTGAACAGCAGCTCCCTATTGAATCCTGCCGGGCTTATCGTATCCCTCAAAATACCGGCTGCGCTGAAGCGCCGGAAGGGACTGTGATCGTGGTGGATACACAGGAAGATATCGCCAATGATGATTTAGTCTATGCTCGCATCGGAGAACATTATTCGGTTTATCGTTATAAACAAGGGGGTGCTGTCAGCTTTTTATCTGTTGATGACTCGCGTATCCCCTTGATAACCCTCTCTCCTGACATGGAAATCGTCGGTGTGATTGTTTATTTATTTCGTAACATGAAGCGAAAACGATAACATTCTCATCCCTACTCGAAACACCGCCAAATCCTGCCTATCTTTATGACAAGATACTGTTTTTTAGTGCAGTATCTTTGATAGTGTTGAAATTGTTATCACCCTCAAGATCCAAAATCATTCAGATAGTATCAAATTAAAATTACTTTATATCAATAAGATAATTAAAAAAATTGCTTTATATCACTATAGGTATGGATTTAATGAGATTTAAGTGATAACGTTAGCGACATCAAAGTGATAGGAATAATCACTAAAATAGTCAGCGAGAGGATTTATGAGTACCTTTACTTCTGCCACCATCAAGGAACCGGCAACAAAACAAAAAAAGGCTATCAACATTAAAGGCATTGTTGCCAATATCGCACAAGCGAACAGCCAGCATATAGGCACAACACCGATTACCTTTTTGGCAGGCCAGTACCCAAAATACAATAATCGAAATAACAGCATGGGCACAAAAAATAAAGATGAATTTAAACATCATCTATTAACGAGTTATCGGATCAGCCCAAAACATACAGAGCCTGTTCCTTGTTATAATTTAGAACCCATTGTCGATTATGGTTATGCACTCTACAAGAGGAGAGGACGGTATATGTATTTAGTTGATATCATTCCTCTCATTAAAGCAGAAACGAAAATACTGTCGGTAATCGAAAATCGATATACCACAGGCTAATAAAACAGAAAAACAAAAGCCTTACATTTTTATAAGTATAAAAACTTAATGACAGCGCCTACGCTGGGGAATATTTCACTCTAAATTTAGAATGGTTATATACAAGAAGAGAATATGAAAAATATATATTATATGATAACTGCAAAGCTGCATTGAAAATGCATTTAAATAATGCATAGATTACCTAATGAGCAAATAAAAGGGTTATGCAATATCTTATCCAGATAATGAAAACTATACCCAATGGATTTCAAATTGCATCGCGGCGGCAAGGGAACGCCCCCTGGAAGCATAGATAACTATGTGACCAGGGTGAGTGAGCGAAGCCAACAAAGAGACAACCTGAAAGACGAAGAGTATATATGAGGCACTCCTACTGACATTACCAATACTGCGGAAGAAATCGCCATATTGATATGATGAACGGGTACCTACAACGGAAGACCAAAAAATTCAAATGGTTCCCCTCACTACTGAACTAAAATACACCATTTTGAGGTGACGGGTAGGAAGACAGTCACTGAAAAAGTTGTCTGAGTGGCTTTAGCAAGCAATTATCAGAAAGGAAATAGTAAATAATGGCAACGAGATACATTAGTCTTAAAGAGATGTGCAAACTGGTAGGGAAGAGCCACCCTACTCTGTGGCGGATGTGGGCAAAGAGAAACGAATTCCCAAAACCATCAAAAACAGAAAGCGGGATTTTTTTGGGCTGGCCTGAAGAAGTCTACGAAGAGTGGGTTAAAACGAAAAAACGCTAAAGACACCCGTTAGAACACCCGCGCTTTTTACGACACCTGTCAAAACTGACGTAACTAATTGTTTTTTATGGTACGCCCTACAGGATTCGAACCTGTGACCTACGGCTTAGAAGGCCGTTGCTCTATCCAGCTGAGCTAAGGGCGCATTAGGGGATATAGAATAAGAAACATTATTAATGCCTTAACGCAGCACCGGATTATACGGGCATAATGGAATGAGTCAATGCCCTTTTCGCTCATATGTTCATTTTATGATTATTAATAAAACTGACAGGCGGTTCATGTTCTGACAAAATAGTCCCCATTCCTATATTTGATAGTGGAATCTTAAATACATGTCAGCAAAAATTATTGATGGGAAAACGATTGCGCAGACAATCAGAAACGAAGTTGCAGAAAAAGTCAGGCAGCGCGTTGCCGCCGGAAAACGAGCACCAGGTCTTGCCGTCGTTTTAGTGGGAGAAAACCCAGCTTCTCAAATTTATGTCGCCAGCAAACGCCGCGCCTGCGAAGAGGTCGGGTTTATGTCCCGCTCTTATGACTTGCCTGATACTACCAGCGAGGCTGAATTACTCTCCCTGATAGATGACCTGAATGCCGATGCGCAAATCGATGGTATTTTGGTTCAACTCCCTTTACCTGCCGGCATTGATAATGTCAAAGTACTGGAACGCATTCATCCCGATAAGGATGTGGATGGTTTCCATCCTTATAATATCGGCCGTTTGTGCCAGCGCGCCCCTAAACTGCGCCCTTGTACTCCCCGTGGAATTGTAACTCTGCTTGAACGCTGCAATATCAATACCTATGGGCTAAATGCTGTTATTATTGGCGCTTCTAATATTGTTGGGCGCCCTATGAGCCTTGAATTGCTGTTAGCAGGCTGTACAACTACTGTAACGCATCGCTTTACCAAAAACTTACGTCAGCATGTTGAACAGGCGGATTTACTCGTCGTTGCGGTTGGTAAACCCAACTTTATTCCTGGTGAGTGGATTAAGCCAGGCGCAATTGTGATTGATGTTGGTATCAATCGGCTGGAAAATGGCAAAGTCATTGGTGATGTTGATTTCGATAAGGCGTCCGAACGCGCAAGTTGGATCTCCCCCGTACCTGGCGGTGTCGGACCAATGACCGTTGCAACATTGATTCAAAATACCTTGCAAGCTTGCGAGGAATATCATGATGTGGATACAACTGAAGGTTATTGATGGAAATTTTTTATTTAGATGGTCACCCTTATGTCGAGTTATGTGATTTGCTGAAATTTCAAGGCTGGTGTGAAAGTGGTGCTGCGGCGAAAGCCGTGATTGCAGAAGGTTTGGTACAGGTTGATAGCCAACTCGAAACGCGTAAACGCTGTAAAATTACTGCCGGTAAAGTTGTTGCCTTTAATGGCGAATCTGTTCGCGTTGAAGCATAACTCAGTAGGTAAACATTACCACTAATACTTTTCAGAAAAACAGTACCTTAATATACAAGGTACTGTTTTTTTTTATTTTATATATACCAATCGTCTTTCAAGATCCGTCTTATTATTATCTCCCCGTGTAGCGGGGAGATATAAACAATCACATTGAGTTGCAATTTACAACACTATATGAAACTTGATGTTTCCCCCGCTTCGTAGGGACAATCATACGCATCTTGAAGTTAGATTGGTATAAACCAGTACAAGGTGATATGTGAATATTAAATAATATGATGCCAATAATAACATCAATATTATTGGCAGATATCGTTCTTTCTGGCTACAAATTTATCTGTTTTTATTCGCAAAATATGTGACATTGACGATATATTGATAAACAATCATATCAATTTTCTAATAAGTCGCTATACTGGGAAGCTTATGTACAACTGAAACGGAGTTAATTATGTTAAGTAATAGAGCTGCAAGAAGGTTGTTAGGTTTGTCTTATAAATTAAGTAATTCTAAACGTAGAGTAAAAGTTTCTCTTCTTAATCCTGCTTCCAGTGATAACACTCATCAAATACCAGAACATCTGAGTCATTCTTCTTTCGTTGCCATGAAACGAGATGCGGTTTCTGGAAAAGTCACGTATCACGCTGGAAATGCTTTCTATCCTAAGCACTTAAACAGTCATCAATAAATTTGTCGGTTTTATTCCGCTCATTTATACAACCAGAACTACAACTAAAAAATCTCGCTAAAAAAGCGTAAAGACATTAAAAACTGAACCGCCCATCTAAGGGGCGGTTCTGGTGATCAAAAAAGCAAAAATCGATTATTTACGACGCCATGTTGTTCCTTGTGGGCCATCTTCCAGCTCAATTCCCATTTCATTTAACTGATCGCGCGCCGCATCAGCCAATGACCATTCTTTGTTTTTACGGGCATCGTTACGCTGTTTGATTAATGCTTCAATTCGGGCAACATCGTCGTCCGCCTGTGCTCCGCCTTGCAAAAAGTGTTCTGGATCTTGTTCCAAAAGACCAAGAATCCCTGCTAATTTACGTAACCTTGCCGCCAGACCATTAGCCGCAACCATGTCTTCGGTCTTCAAACGATTAAGCTCACGCGCCATATCAAACAAGACTGAATACGCTTCTGGTGTATTGAAATCATCGTTCATTGCTTCAACGAAACGAGCTTCAAATGCTTCCCCACCAGCAAGTTGGGCGAATTTATCCGTGCCACGCAGAGAAGTATACAAACGTTCAAGGGACGTGCGCGCCTGTTTCAGGTTCTCTTCCGTATAATTCAACTGGCTGCGATAGTGGCCGGACAGCAAGAAATAACGCACGGTCTCAGCATCGTAATATTCCAGCACATCACGGATAGTAAAGAAGTTGTTCAATGACTTGGACATCTTCTCTTTATCCACCATGACCATGCCGGAGTGCATCCAATAATTGACGTAAGGACCATCATGGGCACAAGTGGATTGGGCAATTTCATTTTCATGATGCGGGAACATTAAATCAGAACCGCCACCGTGGATATCAAAGTGGTGACCCAGCGTCTTGCCGTTCATGGCGGAACATTCGATATGCCAACCCGGACGTCCTGCTCCCCACGGAGATTCCCAGCTCGGCTCGCCTGGTTTGGACATTTTCCATAACACAAAATCCATCGGATTACGTTTTACATCTGCCACTTCAACACGGGCACCCGCTTGTAATTGTTCCAAATCCTGGCGGGAGAGCAGGCCATAATGAGGATTGGTGTCGATGGAGAACATGACGTCACCATTAGCGGCAACATAAGCGTGCCCGCGCTTAATCAGCTCTTCTGTGATGGCAATGATCTCTGGGATATGCTGCGTTGCACGAGGCTCTAAATCCGGGCGCAAGATATTCAATGCATCAAAATCGCTGTGCATTTCTGCCAACATGCGTGCGGTCAAATCGTCACAACTTTCATGATTTTCGATGGCGCGTTTAATAATTTTATCATCCACGTCAGTGACGTTACGGACATACGTCAGATTATATCCCAGATAACGCAGGTAACGAGCAATCACATCAAATGCCATAAATGTTCGGCCATGACCAATATGACACAAGTCATAAATGGTGATACCACACACGTACATGCCCACTTTTCCTTCGTGAATCGGCTTAAATTCTTCTTTTTGACGGCTGAGAGTGTTGAAAATTTTTAGCATCAGTGGGTTTCCGTAAAAATTAATGTACGTGTAATAAAATCAAATGAATTGGGTGATTATAGGCTTCTTTATCAGCAAGATAAATAAATGAGAATATAGAAAAGCCAGACGAGTATTTCACCTTGATATGCAATGCTTTGCAAGTGCCATAAACCGCCTTGTTCTGATATGTTTCAGAATACTGACTCAAAATCTGAGATATGATATAACAACGGTTGTTCCGAATCCCCTAAATACAGGGTCAATCAAAACTATTACTAGGATTTCTATTATGGTGACTTTCCACACCAACTTTGGCGATATCGTAATCAAAACCTTCGCTGATAAAGCACCTGTAACTGTTGAAAATTTCCTGAGTTACTGCTCGGAAGGTTTTTATGACAACACTATTTTTCACCGTGTTATCAATGGCTTCATGATTCAAGGCGGTGGCTTTGAACCAGGTATGAAGCAGAAAACAACTAAGGCTCCTGTCAAAAACGAAGCCAACAATGGCCTGAAAAACAGCCGTGGCACTATCGCTATGGCACGCACCAATGATCCGCACTCTGCAACTGCCCAGTTCTTCATTAACGTTGTCGATAACGATTTCCTGAACTTCCGTTCAGAGCGTCCGGATGGATGGGGTTACTGTGTATTTGCCGAAGTTGTTGAAGGCATGGACGTGGTTGATAAAATTAAAGGTGTTTCCACCGGTCGCAGCGGTATGCACCAAGATGTTCCACATGAAGATGTGATCATTGAACGTGTCACTGTTGGCGAATAATTACTGTTAGACGCTACATGAGTACACTGTTTATTGCAGATTTGCATCTCAGTGAACAAGAGCCGGCAATTACTGCCGGTTTTCTGCGTTTTTTACGTGAAGATGCAATCCACGCTGAAAGTCTTTATATTCTCGGTGATTTTTTTGATTACTGGATTGGTGATGATGATCCCAACCCATTGCATACCAAAATCGCCCAGGCCCTTAATGAACTGAAACAACAAGGTATTCCCTGTTATTTCATGCATGGCAATCGTGATTTCTTGCTCGGCTCCCGTTTTGCCAGAGAGAGCGGCTTGATTCTGCTTCCACAGGAAGAAGTGCTGGAGTTGCATGGTAAACGTATTCTGATTTTGCATGGCGATACGCTATGCACCGATGATATCAACTATCAGCAATATCGTAAGCGGGTACATACTCCGTGGATACAACGGCTATTCCTGTTTCTCCCTTTATTTATCCGTTTGAAAATTGCAGCCAAAATGCGAGCAGGTAGCCAATATACCAACAGCCAAAAATCCGCGTCTATTATGGATGTCAACCAAGAGGCTGTTATTGAGCATTTTAATAAATATCAAACAGATTGGATCATTCACGGGCATACTCATCGTCCAGCAATACACGATATTCAGATTGGCGATAAAACCGTGCATCGCGGTGTATTAGGGGCCTGGCATGAGCAAGGTTCGATGTTCAAAGTTACAGAAACGGCTATTGAATTGATATCCTTCTCTTTCTAAGCAACTTGTTTATTTTGTAAAAATCGATAAATCAAACGACGCAAACGTTTTCCTCATGCTATTAGCATGATATGATCCGCCATCTGAAATTTCATCTTTGTTCTGGTAGACACCCAATACAGGAGCATCCGATTTATGACGTCCAGCTCTGATCCCACACTAGCTATTACTCCTACAATGACTTTTCCAACAGAAATAGAATCCCAAAACCACGCCAAAGTCGCCATTGTCATGGGTTCTAAAAGTGACTGGGCAACCATGCAACATGCAGCCGATATCCTGACCGATCTCGCCATTCCTTTTCATGTTGAAATTGTTTCGGCACACCGAACGCCAGATAAACTTTTTCGTTTTGCAGAACAAGCGAAAGAAAACGGTTTTGATGTCATTATCGCGGGCGCAGGTGGGGCAGCACATCTACCAGGAATGTTGGCAGCCAAAACTTTAGTGCCTGTGTTTGGGGTTCCTGTACAAAGCGCTGCGCTTAGCGGTGTTGATAGCCTATATTCTATCGTCCAAATGCCAAAGGGCATTCCTGTTGGTACACTGGCTATCGGCAAGGCTGGAGCCGCAAATGCCGCATTACTGGCTGCGCAAGTGCTGGCGTTGCATGACAGTGCACTGTTTCAACGTTTATCAGATTGGCGTAGTGAGCAAACCCAGGCTGTTCTGGATAATCCAGATCCACGGGAGGATGCATGAAGCCCGTTTGTGTATTGGGAAATGGTCAGTTAGGCAGAATGCTGCGTCAAGCCGGTGAACCGTTGGGGATCGCTGTTTATCCTGTTGGGTTAGATGCAGAACCAGAGGCAGTGCCTTACCAAAGCAGTGTGATCACCGCAGAAATTGAACGTTGGCCCGAAACCGCATTAACTCGCGAACTGGCTCATCATCAGGCTTTTATCAATCGTGAGATTTTTCCACAACTGGCGGATCGTTTGCCACAAAAACAGCTCATGGATACGTTGGGTCTGGCAACCGCACCGTGGCAACTGCTTTCTTCTCCCGAACAATGGCCACAACTATTTGCAGAATTAGGCGATTTTATTATTGTCAAGCGACGGACTGGGGGCTATGACGGGCGTGGTCAGTGGCGTATCCGGCCAGGTGATGAAACAACGCTTCCACCTGAAATTTATGGTGAATGTATTGTAGAACAGGGTATTCCGTTTTCGGGAGAAGTCTCGCTGGTGGGAGCCCGTAATGCCAAAGGTGAATCAGTCTCCTATACTCTGACTCACAATTTGCATCAGGAAGGTATCTTACGTACCAGTGTTGCTTTACCTGATAATAGTGCCGATAAGCCATTTCAACAGCAAGCAGAGCAGATGCTATCCACCATCATGAATCACCTGAATTATGTTGGTGTTATGGCGATGGAGTGTTTTATTGTTGGTGATAAGTTGCTGATCAATGAACTGGCTCCACGGGTTCACAATAGCGGTCATTGGACGCAAAACGGCGCTTCTATCAGCCAGTTTGAACTTCACCTGCGGGCGATCTTGAATCTTCCTATGCCGCAACCAGAAATCTTTGCACCATCCGTCATGATCAATCTGATCGGCACAGAGGTGAATCCCGCATGGCTGAATTTGCCGCTGGTTCGTTTACACTGGTATGAAAAAGATGTTCGTCCTGCACGTAAGGTAGGTCATTTAAATGTTATCCATGCAGATAAAGGGATATTGGAAACAACGTTGCAAACATTAGCCTCGCTATTGCCAACAGAATATCAAAGTAGCCTTAAATGGGCACAAGATAAATTAAGTTAATCGGTTATTTTAGGAAGTGGTAACGATTAAAATAAACTACCACTTCCCATTCCGGTCAGCGATTATCGCATTCTTGATAGCGTTCGAGATAGTGTATCCACGATAGTTCTTGTCGTTTGATCTATTTCATAATTAAGGAAATCACCGACCTTAATCTTACTGAGATTGGTCATTCTTAATGTTTCCGGGATCAGGTTTAAAGTAATTGTCTTATTTTCTTCATCAATGCTATTGCAGATATTTTCCGGTTTTTTCAGTCACAAAATCCAATTCAATCCATCTCGATATCACCAGTTTTCACGTGGATGACACGAAGAACCAATAGACTCAATCACCTACCGTAGGTTCAGTATTTTTACCCTTTAAAGGAATTAATACCTTCGAATGTCAAGAACACCGGATGGTGGCAGGAATGCTCCTACCAAAATAATTTGCTGAAAATATTGGTGCAAGACTATGAGTCTTTTTATTCCTGAATCAGATACGGAATGTCATTTTAATTTCAATATAATAGTTTTATTTTTATATTAAATCACTTCATAATATATTGTTTATAATATGTTTCTAATAACGCTTTGCTTTAAATAAGAAATACACATAAAAAACAATAAATAAAAAATTATAAATTAAATAAAACATTATATTTATCCGATTAAAAAATCAAACTTAAATGCTTTACTTTCATTGATTCCTGCTATACTTAAAAATATCGGATATAAATATCCCTGCCGGCTTTCAAGTTGCATCGAAATGGGCTGCGATTTATTTTGAAATCCATAGGGTATATGGCCATTTTTAAACACTCAGCGTTTCCACCCATGTTATTAACATATTATTAATATGGAGAAAAATAAAATGAAATTAATTAAAAAACACACAGAATATAGTTTATATTTGATCATGATGTTTTTTACAAACAACGCTTTTTCTTCTGCATATTATAATATGCATTTCATAAACAATAGTAACACAGCCAAAGTCACTTTCAAACGTATAGCTCAAGGATGTATGTATAGTTCTGGGCCGTCTCCCATTAAATTAGAACCCCAAAAAGATATCTCCTTTGATGTAGAAGATAATAATAATATATTTAGTGGTTGCCATAATGAGACAAAATTTATTCATTGGTCTGTTGAATATTCTCAAGGTTATAATACAAACAACAGTTGCATTATAATGATGGACCATAATAATGATGATATAGATAGCGTCTGGAGAACCTATTTTTTAAAACAAAAATGCAACATCCCAATTAAATTGATTTGTGACGGCAGTGAACAGGCTTGCGAGCAAAATGGGCTAACCAGTCATCACAAACAACAGTTAACTGTGGAAATTAACTGAATAAAGAAATTATATACGCATTAAACTTCAAGATGCACATTGTTTCTCCCCGCGAAGCGGGGAGAAACAATGTGTTATGTTGTCTTATAATGAGCAACTTGAAGTTAGATTGGTATAAATAAAATTATGTTACTTAAAATCCTCCAATATATAAAAGAATATAATCAACGCATTTCAACCAGTTAGCCATAGAAGGTGTGTTGGAATGGATAGATGAAGCGTGGAGCCGCTCAGACGAAATTCTTCTATTATAACTATGGGAAGGAAAATAATCCGACACTCCACATCTCATTCATAAATGGATGAAAAATATCTTCAATTTGTTTTCGTTTTCCAGGGAAAATTTTTTTGACAAAATTACCCTGTTAAGAGGATGCTATTATCCATCGCCAAGTCATAAACGTGAAAGGAAAAATCACTTGCACTTTACCAACAATCTGAAAGGCCATGTAATTAAAATGGTTTTATCTCCTGCCTTATTGTTACTCATCACCAATTACGCTCAGGCAAGTGACTTCGTCAATTTTCAATCAATTGATACCAGCCTTTACTTCCAATTTGGGAATAAGGTTGCCCCTCAAAAAACCCTTTCCCCAATTGTGGAAGCGTTTGGTGATTACAAAATTGGCGATATGTATGTTTACAGTATTTGGCAAAATTCGCTACAACACGACTACCAAGGTGACAAAAGCACCTATTACTATAAGTTTGTACCAAGGCTCAGTGCCAGCAAAATCACAGGGTATGACCTCTCCTGTGGCCCATTAAAAGATGTCCTGTTTGCCCAATGGATAGCCAAAACCAAAAACGTAAGATACGACTATTTCCCTGGTATCAGCTTTGATTGGCAAATCAGCGGGTTCAGTTGGTTGCGCACTATCTTTTATTTTGAAAATAATGCTAAGGGAAGCTGGAACGATCAGCGTATTCATATTGATTACGGTATTCCTTTCAGGAATCGATTGGGCGATTTCCGCATTGTAGGCACTTTCGATTATACACTGGGATTAGGTGATAACCCTGAAATGATCGATTTCAAACCCGAATTGCATTATGACTTAGGCAAAAAATTAGGCTATCAAACCGGTCATCTGTGGACTGGGATTGTCGTGAATCCCGTCAAAAATAAGTACAAAATAAAAGATACGCCTGACTTTCGCACGAATCAATTTAGCTATGGTGTATTTATTCGATACAGCTTTTTCTAATAAACACATAAAATAGTGCCGCTTTTAATCGTTTATATCCTTGATGGAGTCACAATGTCCATTCAACACGACAAATTCGGGCGTACTTATCAGTGGTTTTTGCTGATACTTTTAGGCATGGTCTATTTTCTATCCACAGCAACAACCTTTACGTCATTGGGTGTTGTCCTGCCGAGTATGATTAATGAACTGGGCTGGAGTTGGACAAAAGCGGGGTTAGGGTTCACACTGCTCGGCCTGACTTGCGGGCTATCCAGTTTTCTGCCAACGATATTTATTCGTAAAATTGGCGTTCGTTTTACCCTGTTTACCGGCCTGCTGATTTTTCTGGCGGGTTTCTACAACCTTTATCACACATACGCTATTTCATCCTATTTTATCGGTACGGCTTTAATGGGTATCGGTTTTACTTTTCTGGCGACAGTGCCGGGCACTTATGTGATTTCACGGCTATATGAGAAACAATCCCTTGCGTTTGGTTTCTACTTCACAATCGGTGGGCTAGGTGGGGTAATTGGCCCGTGGATCTACTTTCTGGCAACTCGTATTTGGGGAACATGGCGAATGCATTGGATGATTTCCGCGATTATCCTCTCCATTTTCGTCATCCTGACGATTATTATTCTTCAGGAAGGTCAGCGGGAAATCGCCCACGCTAAAGCAGTAAACCAGAAACATAACAATCAGGATACGCCCAGCATTTATCGCACTAAACAACGCTGGACTGCACATCAAGCACTGCGGACATGGCAGTTCTATGTGATTGCTGCCACTTATACCGCATTTTTATGGTGTGGCATTACCGTCAACAGTTTTGCAGTTGCTCATATTATCGAAAATGGTTTTAGCGAAGCTATCGCCGCAGGATTACTGAGCACGATGGCTTTTATCAATGCCTTTTCCCGCTTAGCCGGTGGTGCTGTTGGAGAGTGGGTAGAACCGAAAAAGTTACTGATTATCAGCCTGTCTATTATTATATTTGGCTTGATTGCACTGAGTATCGCCTCGTCATGGCCATTCTTGATTGCCTTCACACTGTGTGTCGGGATGGGATATGGCATGACTTTCCTTGCATCCAGTGTATTGCTGGCTAACTATTTTGGCCGCAAGCCTTATCTGGAACTGTTTTCTATCATGAACCTGATATCCACCCTGGCTTGTCTGGCGCCTTTTTTCGCCGGTACCATCAAAGATTATTCAGGCAGTTTTACCTCTGCATTCCTGATTATTGCTATTCCCGTATTTGTTGTTCTTGTCGTAACATTAATGATGAAACCACCTGTTCATAAAATGAGAAAACACCCAATTTACTCAATAAGGTAAAAATGAACTGAAATAACGAAGAAACAAGGAAATAGCGATGTCAAAGAAAGAGTTCGGCGTATTTCTACCCATCGCCAAAGGTGGGTGGATCATATCCAAAAACACACCACTACTGGATGCGTCTTATAAACAGAACCGAGAGGCTGCTATTTTGGCCGACCAGATTGGCCTTGATTTCATTATGTCCATGGGAAAATGGCGCGGGTTTGGTGGTGAAACCGATCATTGGGGTTGCTCGCTTGAATCCGTCACCATGATGGCGGGTATTGCCGAAGTGACCCACCGCGCAAAATTAATCGCAACGGTTCATGCCGGACTGCATAATCCGGCAGTTACAGCCAAAATGATCGCCACGCTGGATCATATTAGTCAGGGGCGTGCGGGGCTGAATATTGTTTCCGGTTCATTCCGAGATGAATTTGAACAAATGGGTGCATGGGATGATAGTTTGAACCATGACCAGCGTTACGCCATGACTGAAGAGTGGACTCAGGTGATCAAACGACTTTGGCGTGAAAAACAAGTCAATCATGAAGGCACTTATTTTCATTTAAGACAGTGCGTTTCTGAACCCAAACCCCTTTCCCTTCCTTACCCTTATCTCGTTTGTGCCGGCCAATCCGAACAAGGACTGCGTTTCAGTGTACGTCACACCGATGTTTGTTTTATCGGCGGCAAGGATGAGACTGAAACGCGCAATATCAGTTTAACCGCAAAGCGTATCGCTGCTGAATACAACACAACCGCTAAGACATTCTGCATGTGTACCGTCATTTGTGCTGAAACAGATGCCTATGCTGAAACCCTCGCCCAGTTCTATCGCCAGGGCTTGGATGTGGAAGCGGTCAAAAATATGATGCATAGTTTTGGCGTCGATACGGATGGAAAATGCAATGCGAATGCGATGATAGAACGCTCCCAAAACGCCTTTATGACTCATACTGCCATCGGTACACCAGATACCTGCTACAAGCAAATAACAAATTTAATGCGTACTTGTGAGTTGGATGGCGTTATGTTGATTTTCCCCGATTACATAAAAGGATTAAAGATTTTTGGCGATCAGATCCTGCCCAAGTTAAGAGAAGAATTTGCCTGATAATATCTGCTCAAATGACCGCTGATATACACATTAAACTTCAAGTTGCAATTTACAACACGATATGAAACCTTGATGTCTCCCCCGCAAAGCGGGGAGACATCGCACGGATCTTGAAGTTAGATTGGTATAAACCTCGTTGGTTTAAGCGAGGTTTATCAAAGAGATGAAAATTATTCCGGCAAGCGCCGATATTGCCCTGGCCTCCGTAATAACCTGACACCCAACCAGCCACCACATAGTGAAAGCAGTAAGCTACTGATGATGGGAAGCAGAAACCACATCTGCCATTGTGGTTGCCACGGAAAATCAAAGACCTGAGTCTGTAACAACCACAGTGCAATTTCTGCACCCAATGCCGCGGCCAAACCAGCCATAAAACCAAGCAGGGCAAATTCACTCCACAATGTACGACGCAAAAGTTTTTTGCTTGCCCCTAATGTGCGATATACCACCAGTTCAAGTTGTCGCTGGCTCATTCCGACCTGAATTTGTGCCAATAACAGCAATCCGCCACAAATCATCACCAAAACGACCATCACTTCTAATGCCTTGCTAACTTGCTGCAAAATGTCTTGTGCTTGTTTGAGTATCGAACCAATATCCAACATGCTGATGGTTGGGAAATGGCGGTTAATTTCCGTTAGTAGCTTTCCATCACCTTCATAATGAAAGCTGGTTAACCACATTCTGGGCTGATTTTCCAACGTCTCTTTGGCGAAAATAAAAATGAAATTCGGATTTATGCTCTCCCAATCCACTTTGCGAATGCTGCTTACCGTAGTATGAAATGTTCGAGTATCTCCGGTGAATGTGAGCCTGTCTCCAAGACTGATTTTTAATTGCTCAGCGACGCTTTGTTCCATGGAAACTTCGTTCGGTTTTGGCGGCCATGTCCCCGCAATCAAGGTATTAAAAGGCGGCAGTTCCGCTTTCCATGTTAAGTTCAGTTCACGACGTACCGTAGAACTATTAGGGTGTTTTTCATTCGCCCATTCCAGCGCAGATTGTCCATTCACTTCCGTCAAACGTGCCAATACTACAGGGTAAAAATCGGTAGGCTCCACCTGGTATTTAGCCAATAAGTCATTAACCTGAGCAGTTTGTGGTTGGGTCATGTTAAGCAGGAAATAATTAGGGCTATCCGGCGGTAATTGCTGTTGCCATTGGTTCAATAAATCTCCCCTTGCCATAATCAGCAAGGCCAACAACATGAATGACAGGGAAAATGCCGCCAATTGGGTCATGGTCTGAAATGGCCGACACAGTAACCGATTGACTGCCAGACGCAGGCTTAACTGACGGAACGTCACACGGCGCAATAGCCATAATCCCCCCCATCCCAATAACGCGAGAAACAACGCGACAATCGGCACTCCCGCTAACAGCGACCATAACAATGGCTGAGTACCTGCCAGTAATACTAATCCTCCCGTTATGATGAATGCCACCGCAGGCAAATAATAACGCAAGGGCCAAATGGATGCTGTTACGTCACTTCTCAATACCCGTGAAGGCTGAGTAGCCATAAGTTGGCGATAAGGGCGAATCCCCACCAACACGGCAATACCAAACAGCGCAGCTACCGCCCATACCCACGGCCACATTCCCGCAGCCGGTAACATCTTAGGTAACATTCCTGCCAAAATCCGAATCAGTGCAGACTCAAAAACCAAACCTAGAATGGAGCCTACCACTATGGAGGCCAGTAATATCACTAGCCATTGCCCAATGATCCATTGACGCAACGCCCAACGCCCTGCCCCTAATGTCTTCAGAATGGCAATCAGGTTATGTCGGCTACGGCAATAATGCGCCATAGAAACCGCCATCGCCGCGACGGCAAGGAGTAATGTCAACAAAGCTGACAGCAGTAAAAATTGCTGGGCACGCTCAATAGATTGTGCCATGACACCATTATCCTGTTCCAAAGTCAGCCAGCGTTGATCGGCTTTTAGCTGTGGCTCCACGAATTGCTGGAATGATTGGATGGCGGCAGGAGAACCCGCAAACATATAACGGTAAGTCAAGCGGCTGCCGGGTTGAATCGCTCCGGTTGCCTGGGCATCATCAATATTGATTAAAATTCGGGGAGAAATCTGAAAAGGATTGAAACCGCTGTCAGGCTCTTGCAACAGTTCTCCACGGATCTTCAACGTGGTATCCCCCACGTCAATATTATCCCCAACCTTGACACCCAATAATGTCAACAATCGTGGTGCCACCAACACAGAACCTTTTTCCGGCTTTAACCCACGCGGATTGGTTTCCAGTTCGCCATACAGCGGATAACGCGCATCTGCCGCTTTCACCTGAGCCAGTTGCGGAATATCTCCTGCATATGTCATAGTCGAAAATGAGATCTGGCGACTTAATGTCAACCCCTGTTCTTGCGCCTTTTGCAACCAGGTTTCATCAACAGGATACGAAGCCCTTAAGACAAGATCACCCGCCAGAAAATCACGGCTTTGATAATGCACACTTTGATCAATGCGATCACTAATACGCCCTAATGCCAGTACACAGGCCACCGCTAAGGTCAGGGATAGCCAAACAATCAGGAGAGAAGGTGTACGCCATTCACGCCAAAACCAGCGCCAGATCATGCTTCCTCCCGCAATTTACCATCTACCAGACGTAAACGACGCTGGCAACGCGCCGCCAGTTGGTTATCGTGCGTGACTAAAATCAATGTGGTGGCGTAATCATGATTAAGGGAAAACAGCAAATCGGCGATGCGATCTCCTGTCTGGCGATCAAGGTTACCTGTTGGTTCATCAGCAAACAGAATTTTGGGACGGGTACAGAATGCCCGCGCCAAAGCCACCCGCTGTTGTTCTCCCCCCGAAAGCTGGGCTGGCATGTGTTTCAGGCGTTTTCCTAGCCCTAATAATTCAAGTAGTTCAATGGCTTGTTCACGGCTTTGGTTTTCCGATTCACCACGCAATAGTGCCGGAAGCTGGACATTCTCCAATGCATTCAATGTGGGGATCAACATAAACGACTGAAAAACAAAACCTACATTTTCTGCCCTTAACTGCGCACGCTGCTCTTCATTCATGCGACTGATATTTTGCCCCAGTAGATGAACTTCCCCTCCACTGCCATCATCTAATCCGGCAATAATGCCCAGAAGCGTTGATTTGCCTGATCCTGATTCACCAATTAATGCAATTGTCTGTGCTGGCTCGACAACCAACTCAATACCTTGCAATATATTGATTACCTGTTCCCCTTGACCGACATGTTTAGTGAGATGATGAACTTCAAGAATACTTTCTACAGCCATGTATTTTTCCTTTTATTGTTGGTGCTATGCAGTGCCAGAGCAGTGGCGGCAGATACCCTGCTTATATTAGGCGATAGCCTCAGTGCCGGATATCGTTTGCCAGTTGAGCAGTCATGGCCTGCACTGATGGCAAAACAGTGGCAACAAACTGGCAAAAAAACAGTCATTGTTAACGGCAGTATTAGTGGCAATACTGTAGCGCAAGGGCTTGAACGTTTGCCTGAGTTATTGAAACAGCACAATCCAAAATGGGTTTTGATCGAGCTTGGTGCTAATGATGGACTGCGTGGTTTTCCCATTCAAAACATAGAACAAGATTTGCAACAGGGCATCAATCTGATTAAACAAGCCGATGCGCAACCACTGTTAATGCAAATCCAAATTTCACCCAATTATGGAAAGCGATATACCGAATCCTTCGCCAAAATTTATCCTGTGCTTGCTAAACGTAACCAAATTCCTCTGCTGCCATTTTTCATGGAGCACGTTGCTATCAAACCAGAATGGATGCAAGATGACGGGTTGCACCCTAATCAAGCTGCACAACCCTTTATTGCTGATTGGATGTCCAACACCTTGTTGGCATATATCAACTCTCCTTAAGTAAAAAATATTTCTTAATAGTAAATCATTTATTTCCATAAATTGATGCAGATGGATAGGTAAAGTTATGCAAAAAGCCATTTTTATTACTGGGTGTTCTAGCGGGATCGGGTTAGTCGCGGCCAAAATCCTCCACCAACGTGGCTACCGTGTACTCGCAGCTTGCCGCAAACCCTCTGATTTGGCACATATGCGTGAGTTGGGGTTCGATCCCATCGAATTGGATTTAGATGATAAAGAAAGCGTAGAGCGCGCAGCCAGGAAAGTCATCGAATTAACCAACGGGCGTTTATTCGGACTATTCAATAATGGGGGGTTTGGTGTCTACGGCCCATTGGAAAGCATCTCCCGCGAACAGATGGAAAAACAGTTTTCCACCAATTTCTTTGGCACCCATCAACTGACGTGCCTGCTACTGCCAGCTATACGCGCTTATGGCGCAGGGCGGATTGTCCAAACCAGCTCTGTTATGGGATTGATCTCGACACCTGGCCGTGGGGCGTATGCTGCCAGTAAATATGCCCTTGAAGCCTGGTCGGATGCCTTACGTGGCGAACTGGCAAAAACAGATATTAAAGTTAGCCTGATAGAGCCTGGTCCAATCCATACCCGTTTTACGGAAAATGTTAATCAAACACAGCAGGATCATCCGGTTGAGAACCCAAGTCTTGCTCGTCGTTTCACGTTGATGCCTGAGGAGGTCGTTTCTAAACTCATTCATGCACTGGAAAGTCCCAACCCGAAATTACGCTATTCGGTTACGTTATTGACTCATGGAGTAAAAGTGATGCGCCGTCTACTCCCTGAGCGATGGCTTGATAGGATCTTGCGCTGGCAAAGTAAATAGACATTGAAAAACGGACAAACAAGTCTTATTTATTCATGTAATCACCTTACAACGACTCAGAGAAAAATCCCATGGAACCAACCGCGAATACAAGCAACAATACTGCCTCTATCATTCATATTGATGAATCGAATATTGCCCAGGTTGTGCAGCACTCTCTCACCCAACTTGTCGTATTCTACTTCTGGTCCCCACAGGACCTGCATTGTCATGAATTAGAAACCACGCTTGATAAAATAGCCCATGAGTACGCAGGACTCTTTACCCTGGCTAAAGTCAATTGTGACCAACTTTTTCATATCGCTGCACAATTTGGGGTGCGTAGCTTACCTACTGTACTGTTTGTAAAAGAAGCTCGCCCTGTTCAGGGTTTTGAGGGTATCCAGACAGATGAAGCCATCAAAAAACTTTTTGCCACTCTCCTGCCCCAAATGGAAAAATCGCCATTAGAGCAAATTAACGAGCTACTTGTAGAAGGTAAAAATCAGGAAGCATTGCCTTTACTAAAAGAAATCCATCAAGAAAATCCACAAGATACAGAGATTACCCTATTGCTGGCCCAAGTGAATCTTTCACTCAATCATCTTGAAGAGGCCCAAAAAATACTGGATACCGTTCCATTAGAAGCACAAGATGAACACTATAATGAATTACTTGAATACCTTAAGTCACAGCAAGAGGCGGCGGATTCACCGGAGATTCGACAACTACAACAAGCGTTGGCAACTCAACCAGAGAATGCAGAATTAGCCGTACAACTGGCTGCCAAATTACACGAAGTTGGCCGTAATGCAGAAGCCCTGGAATTGCTATTTAGTTTTCTAAAAAGGGATCTTTCCGCTGCCGAGGGTGCAGTGAAAAAGACGATGATGGATATTCTCTCTGCACTGGGTACTGGAGATGCTCTGGCATCTAAATACCGTCGTCATGTATACTCTTTACTCTATTAAGTAAAGAAAATTTATATATTCCATAATTAGCTAAGTAAGGGAATTGTTATGGATTTACTCTCTTTTGGTGCTGTACCGATTTTAATCGTTATTGCAATTGCTATCGTCTTTACCTGTGTCAAGACCGTTCCACAAGGCTATCAATGGACTGTTGAGCGCTTTGGACGTTACACCCGTACATTAACACCAGGCCTGCACATTATCATGCCATTTGTTGATCGTATCGGTCGTAAAATCAATATGATGGAACAGGTTTTGGATATTCCATCGCAGGAAGTTATTTCTCGCGATAATGCCAATGTCACCATTGATGCCGTCTGCTTCATCCAAGTTGTCGATCCCGTACGTGCTGCCTATGAAGTCAGCAATCTGGAACTGTCCATCATCAACCTGACCATGACCAACTTCCGTACCGTGCTGGGTTCAATGGAGCTGGATGAAATGCTGTCCCAACGCGATTCCATCAACAGCCGATTGCTGGCAATCGTCGATGAAGCGACTAACCCATGGGGCGTCAAGATCACCCGGATTGAGATCCGTGATGTGCGTCCACCAAAAGAGTTGATCTCCGCCATGAACGCCCAAATGAAAGCCGAACGAACCAAACGCGCAGATATTCTTGAAGCGGAAGGTATTCGTCAGGCCGCCATTTTGAAAGCGGAAGGGGAAAAACAGTCGCAAATTTTGAAAGCAGAAGGTGAGCGCCAGTCAGCCTTCCTTCAGGCTGAAGCCCGTGAACGTGCCGCCGAAGCAGAAGCGCGGGCAACCAAAATGGTTTCTGACGCTATTGCAAATGGTGATATGCAGGCAATTAACTACTTTGTTGCCCAAAAATATACCGATGCCCTCACCAATATCGGTGCCTCAAATAACAGCAAAGTGATTATGATGCCACTGGAAGCCAGCAATTTAATGGGAGCCATTGGTGGTATTGCTGAATTAATTTCCGAAAGCAAGAAAAGCAAGCAAGATAATAAATAGCCATACAGGGTAAATTGTTATGATTGAACAGATCGCCGCTCAGCCAGCCTGGTTCTGGCTCTGTTTTGGTGGCCTGCTTCTGATTGCAGAATTACTGGGAACGGGAGGATATCTGTTGTGGACAGGAACCGCAGCCATCGTTGTTGCCCTGCTCACATGGATTTTCCCTACTATGGGCTGGGAATTGCAAGGTACTCTGTTTGCTGTCTTAACCTTGCTTTCTGCTGTTGCATGGCGTAGCTGGCTACGCCATCGCCCACGTCAGACTAGTGATAAGGCGCTCAATCAGAAAAACCACCAGTTGATTGGAATGCGTACCCGTTTAATCACGGATACCGAAAACGGTTTTGGACGAGTCAAACTGGCCGATGGCAGTTGGCGCGTTCATTGTAACCAAGAGCTTCCAGCCAATACCGAAGTTGAGGTTATCGCCGTCGACGGGATCACATTAAAGGTGAAACCGGTTCTCCATCAACCATGATGCTTACAGCAGCCAGATAAATGCTCAATGATGGGACAATCAGCCCCATCATCTCCTGGGCATTCAGCCACCAATACCAGTAATTTTTCCTTTATCTTTTGCAATTCCAACATCGTTTTTTCTATTTCCGCCACTTTTTGCAGGGTTGCCATTTTTACATCAGCACTGTGACGGTGAGGATTGCGAAATAATCGCAGCAATTCGCGACACTCCTCCAACGTAAATCCGACTTCTTTTGCCTGACGCAAAAGCATCAGTTCATCAATATGCCTTTTTTGGTAATGACGATAGCCATTATCTCCCCGCCCTGGTGCGGTAATGAGATCTTTTTCTTCATAAAACCGAATCGCTTTGCTGGTTAAACCGGTCTTACGGGCAATTTCACTGATATTCATTATTTCCCCTTGACCTTCCCCTTGCAGGAAGGTTTAGCCTTAATGATAAGTATATCACTCTGTATCAGGAGATATTGTTATGTCCACAACCACCATTCTCGCACTTCAAGGCCTGACTTGTATGCATTGTGTCGGCAGGGTTAAAAAAGCGCTGGAAAGAATACCCGACGTTGAGCTGACGGATGTGAACCTCAATTATGCCAAAGTTATCAGTAATGTTTCACCTGATGAATTGATTGCGGCCATTGTTGCCGAAGATTATCAAGCCGCTGTTGCCACCCAACCCGATGTTGTATTACGCCTGTCAGGTTTAAGCTGCATGAAATGTGCAAATAAAACACAAAAGGCATTGGACGCGGTAGAAGGTGTTATCGCCACAGAAGTTAATACCCAAGCTGCAAAAATCTATGGTAAAGCAGAGAACAGTGCCTTAATCCATGCAGTCGAACAAGCCGGATATCACGCTGAATTAGCAACGGAAGCCGAGTACCCAAAAACTGAGCCGCTGGCAATACATGTTCCACAGACTCCGGAGTCTTTGGCAGCGGCAATATCTTCGACTCCGGTAAAAACCGTTTCTGTTGAGCACAGCAACAAAAATGATGTGAGTGGTAATGACAGTATTCAGCTCCTGCTGGATGGCATGAGCTGTGCAAGCTGTGTCAGTAAGGTACAAAAAGCCCTGCAATCCGTTGATGGCGTGGAACATGCCAGAGTCAATCTCGCGGAAAGAAGCGCATTGGTCACAGGCCACGCCTCACCAAATGCCTTAGTGGAAGCCGTCATCAAGGCCGGTTATGGTGCGGAAATCATTCAGGATGAAACAGAACGCCGTGAGCGTCAGCAACAAGTGGCACAGGCCAATATGCGCCGCTTTCGCTGGCAATCGGCCCTTGCGTTAGCGGTTGGGTTGCCTGTCATGGTGTGGGGTATGATAGGCGACAATATGATACTCACACCAGCAAACCACACCATTTGGCTGACTATTGGTTTGGTGACGCTGGCTGTAATGCTATTTGCAGGCGGGCATTTTTATCGTAATGCGTGGCAAAGTCTAAAAAATGGCAGTGCGACAATGGATACCCTCGTAGCTCTGGGTACTGGTGTCGCATGGCTCTATTCAATAAGCGTCAATTTATGGCCAGAAATTTTTCCCCCCCAAGCCCGCCATCTTTATTATGAAGCCAGTGCCATGATTATTGGTTTGGTCAATCTCGGCCATGCCTTAGAACAACGTGCCCGCCAACGCTCTTCCAAGGCCCTTGAGCGATTATTGGATCTCACGCCACCAACCGCGCGGCTAGTTACCTCTGAAGGTGAAAAAACAGTGCCTCTGGCCGATGTCATGCCCAATATGATACTGCGCCTGACAACAGGAGATCGTGTTCCGGTTGATGGTGAAATTACTCAGGGTACAGTTTGGCTGGATGAAGCCATGCTGACAGGTGAACCTATTCCCCAGCAGAAAACAACTGGCGATACCGTCCATGCTGGCACTGTAGTCCAGGATGGTACGGTATTGTTTAAAGCCAATGCCGTTGGCAGCCAAACAACCTTGGCACGCATTATTAAACTTGTTCGTCAGGCACAAAGCAGCAAACCCGAAATTGGCCAATTGGCCGATAAAATATCTTCAATATTCGTGCCTGTTGTCGTTGCTATCGCCCTGATTGCGGGCGCAATTTGGTATTTTGTCGGCCCTGCCCCACAAATCATGTACGCACTGGTCATCATGACAACCGTCTTGATTATCGCCTGTCCTTGCGCACTTGGGCTGGCAACCCCCATGTCCATCATCTCAGGGGTGGGACGGGCAGCCGAATTAGGTGTATTGGTGCGTGATGCTGATGCCCTGCAACATGCCAGTCAACTGGATACGATTGTCTTTGACAAAACAGGAACCTTAACTGAAGGTATGCCACAAGTCACAGAGATCCACACCTTTAATGGTTTCACCGAAGAGCAAGTATTACTGTGGGCTGGTGCATTAGAAAATGGCTCTAATCACCCCTTGGCAAAAGCTATTTTATTGCAGGTTGAAGGGCAAAAATTACCCGAAGTGCAAACATTCCGAACCCTCGCAGGACTGGGTGTTAAGGGAGAAATTGGAGAGGCTACGCTGTTATTGGGTAACCAAAAATTACTTGAGCAGCATCAGATTGAAACAGCAGAATTAAAACCATTTATTGCGGCACAGGCAAAAAGAGGCATTACTCCCGTTATTCTGTCGGCCAATGGGAAAATCGCTGCCCTGTTTTCTATCCGTGATCCCTTGCGCCAGGATACCGTTTCTGCCCTGCAACGCTTACATCACCAAGGCTATCGTTTGGTTATGTTAACCGGAGATAATCCCATCACAGCGAATGCTATCGCCCAAGAAGCAGGTATTGACCAGGTGATTGCCGGTGTTTTGCCTGATGGCAAAGCCGCAGCCATTCAGTCACTTCAATCAGAAGGCAGAAAAGTGGCGATGGTCGGCGATGGCATAAACGACGCCCCTGCATTGGCGCAAGCAGATGTCGGCATCGCAATGGGAGGCGGTAGCGATATCGCCATAGAAACCGCAACAATTACCCTGATGCGCCATAGCCTGCACGGGGTTGCTGATGCAGTTGAATTATCCCGCGGTACATTGCGTAATATGAAACAAAACCTATTTGGTGCATTTGTCTATAATACTTTAGGCATTCCAATTGCGGCCGGCATTTTATACCCGTTCACGGGCACTTTATTAAATCCTGTCGTTGCAGGTGCGGCCATGGCACTGTCTTCTATTACTGTTGTCAGTAACGCCAATCGCTTATTACGTTTCAAACCTAAGTCCTGACCTAATTTATTTTTTCCATAAAAAAGCTAAACCTATTCCGTTTAGCTTTTTATCTCGCATTTTTCCCTCTTTCTTGTTGGCGATTAACAGGTTAGCATACCGACCAATGCCAGCTATTGGAGGATGTAATATGGGAAAATTACTGTCATATTTCAGTAAAATATTGGGACTCAATTCCCAACGACATTACCCTTATCCTGCTTTTGACATCGATTTAAATAACAACAAACAGTTACATATTGTTGGCAGCATTCATATGGGTACTAAGAACATGTACCCACTTTCTGAAGTATTGTTGGAACAGCTAGAGCAAGCGGATGCTCTGATTGTCGAGGCAGATATCACACAGGCCAATTCCCCTTTCAAAGAAATATTTCCTGAACAGACCGAGTTATCACAACGTTTATCTCCCGAACATTTTGCCTGTCTGCAACACTATTGCCGAGAAATTCAACATCCTGTCACGTTGCTGGATCCATTGCCATCATGGCAAGTCGCATTGATATTACAAGCCGCCCAAGCCCAATATTTGGGGTTACAACCCCAATATGGTATCGATTACCAATTACTAAACAGTGCACAAGCACTCAATAAACCCATTATCGAGTTGGAAGGCACTGATGCACAAGTTAGCCTTCTCACCAACTTGCCAAACGGTGGGATCTCACTATTGGAAGATACCATCACCCATTGGCATACTAATGCCCGTGCTTTACAGACCATGATTAGCTGGTGGATGAATTACAAACCGGAGAAACAAAATCAGGTAATACCCATGACATTCTGCGAAGAGATTTATCAAACCTTAATGGCTGAACGTAACCGTCAATGGAGTGAACAGTTACATAGCTTACCAGCAGGAAAATATTTGGTTACCGTGGGCGCTTTGCACCTTCACGGTGAGAACAACTTACGCCAGATGCTGGCAAAACCGCAAATATAGCAACTTCATCTGCTTCATTCTGAAAGTCAACCATTACGGATAAGCAGTGATAAATTGATCTTTATAGGAAAAAAATATGACTCCCGCTGTTGTCTTGTTGGAAAAACAAAAAATTAATTTCAAACTTCATCCTTATGACCACGATGTCAATGAACATAATTTTGGTGATGAAGTGGTGAAAAAACTCGGTTTAGATGCCAATCAGGTTTTTAAGACATTGTTGGTTTCATTAAATGGTGATCCTAAACATCTTGCTGTCGCCGTTACGCCTGTCTCTGGGCAACTCGATTTGAAAAAAGTGGCTAAAGTTTTCAAGGCCAAGAAAGCAGATATGGCCGATCCTCAACTGGCACAAAAGGTAACGGGTTATTTAGTGGGTGGCATTAGCCCGTTGGGACAGAAAAAGCGTCTACCTACCGTGATTGACAGTCAGGCGCAAACCTTACCAACCCTATTTATTTCGGGTGGTAAACGTGGTTTAGATATTGAGTTGTCCCCCATAGATTTATGTCAATTACTTCATTGTTCATTTGCTGATATTGCTAAAATTTGAAAATCAATTGCAATTCTCGCTGAATTTTTTCGAGCTGGCTCTGTTTTCTTTAAAACAGAGCCTTGTGATAAACAATAATGTCGATATACTTTCCTCACAACGAAGAAATCCCTAATTACTATTTCAATTAACTTAGTTTATTTAAATAAAAGAGGAATAAGATGGCAACTTCATCATTTTTCCGCCCCATCGTTATCACTGATCCAAAAGCAATTAAAATGCTTAGAAAGGCTAATAGGAAGCCAAGGGAAAATAATTTTGAGACAATCGATTTTGAAGCACAGCAAAAAGAGGCTATAGAGATATTAAAACGAAAATTCTCACTCTAAGTAAAATTCTGGCGGCCTTTGGTAGTGACAGAGCAAGAGAATATTTACTCTCATTTTCTTGTCCCCCTAACCATGACGTAGAATCATTTTTACATTTAAAATCAATTAGATTTGAACAAGCTGATGCAACAAGAACCTATTTAATTCTAGATAAAGAAGGATTATTATTGGCTTATTTTTCTTTAACATTTAAGGAGATATCAACAAATAATCTTGCCATTTCGAAGACAAAGATAAAAAAACTTAACGGTATCAGTAAAAATGCCAATTCTCTAAAAGTTTATTTAATTGGTCAAATAGCTAAAAATTTTTCATTACGTAAAAACCCAATAAGCCTTAGAGACATTTTATTTCATATCAATGTCACCATTGAAAAAGCTCAAGAATTAATAGGAGGGAGAATAACTATTTTGGAATGCGAAAACAATTCAAAAATTATCACCTTATATGAAAAAAATGGACTTGAAAAACTACCAACCAAAGGAGAAAGCAATTCATTAATTACCATGCTATTTAATCATTAAATTATTATTCAGTTTCAACCGTTCTTATTTATGCATAACACGCCTTATTGCTAATAAGCAAAAGACCATCTGCAAGAACAGATGGTCTTTTTATGCAAATAACTAATAAAGTAATCTATTGCTCAGGGATTAATTATTGATACGAATTTCACCTTTCGGTTCATAATCAGAGGATTTCAATGGAGAATGTTTTTCAATATATCCTTTCAATACCTCAGCATCGACAAACCCTGTATCAACATAACCAGGCAAATTATCAATCCGTGGATAACCATCTCCGCCAATCGCGTTAAAGTTCAACGTCGCCATGCGGTAAGTTTTATTTGGATCTAATGGCTTACCACCAATTTTTACCTCACTGATATTCTTACCCTCTTTCACGAAGCTCACATTATAAAACTGACCATAAGCGCCGGAATCCTTTTCCATATTTGCAACAGCCGTTAAATAGGTCAAAACTTCGCTACCTTTGAAGTCCACATAAACCAGTTGGTTAGCAAATGGGTGAACTTTCATGACATCCTTGTAAGTAATATCCCCTGCTTCAATAGAGTCACGGATCCCACCACCGCTCATCACTGCAAAATCAGCGTTTGTCCGTTCCATCTGAGCAGCTAATACAAGGTGTGCCATATTCGTTTGCACGAAACGTACTTTACTGCGATCACCTTCTAATTTGTTATCTACTGAGCCTATTTTCACATTAAGGATCTTGCTGCCCTTATCTTCATAAGGTGTCAACAACTTAAGCATTTCAGGATTTTGCTTAATTTCATGGGTATAGTAAACACGTTCCGTACTGCCATCTTCTTTTGTTACTTTTTTCTTTAAGTTAATCGGGATCAATTGATAATGAACTAACTTGAATTCACCATTACGGAATTGAAAATCAGCCCGACCTACATATTTCCCCCATTCGTGAGCCTGAACAATCCATGTGCCATTTTGGCGATCAGGAGAACAAGGTGTACCCGGAACATAATCCACTTGTTTATAGTTTTTATTCTCCGCAGACATACACACCGGATCTTGTGAGTGTCCCCCCACAATCATATTCAAATAACCCGCAGGCAAACTACGTGCCATTTCAACATCTCCCGGCGCATTCGTACCATGATGACCATCGTCATAGTGCCCCATGTGGGTTGCTGCAATAATCACGTCCGGCTTTTCATTCTTTTTCAGCTCTTCAATAACTTTTTTGGCTTCTTCAGCAGGAACACGGAATTCAACATCCGGAAAATTAGCCGGATTACCGATTTTCGCGGTGTCATCAGTTGTCAGGCCAAGAACCGCTATTTTCACGCCTTGCTTATCAAAAATAACATATGGCTTAAACAAGCGCTTGCCTGTACTGGTTTGGTAAATATTGGCAGAGAGAAATGGGAAGTTTGCCCATTTTTGTTGCTGGAACAAGACATTTAAGGGCTTATCAAATTCATGGTTCCCCAATGCCATCGCATCGTATCCCACCAGATTCATGCCCTTAAAATCTGGTTCAGCATCTTGCATATCTGATTCTGGTACGCCGGTGTTAATGTCACCACCTGACAATAGCAATACGCTACCTCCTTTCTTAGCAACCTCCTGACGAATGGAATCTACCACCGTTTTTTGAGCCGCCAAACCATACTCACCATAATCGTTATGCCAGAAATGACCATGATGGTCGTTAGTATGTAAGATGGTAATGTCATAGGTTTTATCTTTTTCCCAGGCGTTTGCAATTAACGGTACCAGTGATAGCGAAACTGCAAGGGCGCAAATTGACGCTTTAAACGATAATTTCATGGGATATCTCCATGTATTTCAAAATCTTATTAGTTATATGATAGTCGTGGTTCATCCCTTTCAAGCCGCGGCTTAAAAGATTTCACCTTTTTGAGATCACGGCCAAATTATATAGGTATAAATAAAAATTTTGTTAATTATCTAAGATGTATTATGGTGTAAAAATTAAACAGAAACTCAACAAATCTAAAAATTTCCTCTATAAACTTTGTTGATAATGACATTGATAAGCGAATAGATATGAGTGAAAAAAGTAAAACAGCCTTGTTTCCAACTTCACCAGCAAAAAAACATCGCACCGTTTTTTCAATTCTCGGCGCCATCAGCTTATCTCATATGCTGAATGATATGATTCAATCGTTGATTCTGGCGATTTATCCACTGCTGCAATCTGAATTTACTCTCAGTTTTATTCAGGTTGGGATGATAACTCTAGCCTATCAGGTAACAGCATCTCTATTGCAACCCCTTATCGGTTTGTATACCGATAAACATCCGCAACCCTATTCATTGCCTATCGGTATGGGATTCACCCTATCTGGTTTGCTTCTGCTAGCTTATGCTGAAAGTTTTTCAATTATATTAATGGCTGCCGCATTGGTTGGTACGGGATCATCCGTTTTTCATCCCGAATCGTCACGAGTCGCACGTATGGCTTCAGGTGGACGTCATGGTCTGGCGCAGTCTTTATTTCAAGTAGGGGGAAATTTAGGAAGTTCATTAGGCCCTCTGTTAGCCGCCATTTTTATTGCGCCTTATGGCAAGGGGAACGTCGGTTGGTTTTCCCTGGCAGCACTGTTGGCTATCGTAATCCTCTTGCAAGTCAGCCAATGGTACAAGATGCAGCATCGGGTTATCTCCCCCCTGTCTTCCCGTACTAATTGCCAGCCAAGGCTGCCGAGAAAAACCATTATAAATTCTTTTGCCATTCTTCTGTTACTGGTTTTCTCCAAGTATTTTTACCTAACCAGTATCAGTAGCTACTATACTTTTTACCTGATACAAAAATTTGGCTTATCCGTGCAAAACGCCCAGATCCACCTATTTATCTTTTTATTTGCCGTAGCGGCAGGTACCCTGATTGGCGGGCCGATTGGAGATAAGATAGGTCGGAAATATGTCATTTGGGGTTCAATTCTTGGCGTGGCACCTTTTACCCTGCTGTTACCTTATGCCTCTTTATTCTGGACAAGCATATTAACGGTTATTATTGGTATAATATTGGCCTCTGCGTTCTCTGCTATTTTAGTCTACGCTCAAGAGCTTATTCCCGGCAAAACAGGCATGATTGCCGGTTTGTTCTTTGGCCTGGCCTTTGGTATGGGGGGCATTGGGGCTGCCGTACTTGGCTATGTCGCAGATAAAACCAGTATAGAATTGGTTTACAAAATTTGTGCTTTTCTGCCACTTCTTGGTATTTTTACGCTGTTTTTGCCAAATTTAGAAAAAAACGCGTAAAAAACACAAGGAATACCCTGGATAAACACCATACTTATTAAAGTATTCTTCTTTGTAAACTAGCGTAAATGATGGCAAAATCTACATAAAATTACATTAAAATAATGTTTATGTAGATCATTCTCGTTTTTGCCACTCAATATATTTTTTGTAATCTTTAATTATTTATAAAATATATTATTACCTCACCTAACTACACAATTTATATACTCGCTACCCAGAAGGAGCCTTGATGGAGCACTCGACACCTCTTATCACGACCATTGTTGGCGGTTTTGTTCTTGCTTATCTACTTGGTATGCTTGCACAGCGCCTGAAAATTTCACCTCTGGTAGGATACCTCGTTGCAGGTGTACTAGCGGGTCCCTTCACTCCTGGTTTTGTTGCCGATACATCTTTAGCTCCAGAACTGTCAGAAATTGGCGTGATCTTACTGATGTTTGGTGTCGGTCTACATTTTTCACTTAAAGATTTGTTAGCCGTCAAATCAATTGCCATTCCTGGTGCTATCGCCCAAATTGCAGTTGCAACCTTATTAGGTACCGGGTTATCAGTGCTGCTCGGCTGGGGATTACTCAGCGGCATAGTATTTGGTCTTTGCCTGTCTACCGCCAGCACAGTAGTATTGCTCAGGGCATTAGAAGAACGACAGCTCGTTGATAGTCAAAGGGGACAAATTGCCATTGGTTGGCTAATTGTTGAAGATCTGGCCATGGTGCTAACGTTAGTATTACTTCCTGCAGCAGCAGGAATTATGGACAGTCAAAACGCAAATATTGGTCAATTGTTGTTAAAGATCTCTCTCACTGTTGGAAAAGTCGTTGCCTTTATTTTGTTGATGATTTTCGTCGGACGGCGTGTCATTCCCTGGTTACTAGCGAAAACCGCTGGGACAGGCTCCCGTGAACTCTTCACGCTGGCTGTACTTGCCATTGCGTTAGGTGTTGCTTATGGTGCAGTAACACTATTTGATGCTTCATTTGCCCTCGGTGCCTTCTTCGCTGGCATGGTACTAAATGAATCAGAATTGAGTCATCGGGCGGCGCAAGATACTTTACCGCTAAGGGATGCTTTCGCAGTTCTGTTCTTTGTTTCTGTTGGTATGCTGTTTGACCCTATGGTTTTACTCCAACAGCCTCTGGCGATTATAGGAACCCTTGCCATTATTATCATTGGCAAGTCATTAGCTGCTTTGCTACTGGTCAGAATGTTTGGACACTCACGACGCACGGCCCTAACCATTTCAGCCAGTCTCGCCCAAATTGGTGAATTTGCCTTTATCCTCGCCGGGCTTGGTGTCACGTTGGGATTCCTGGATGGGGAAGCCCGTAACCTTGTGCTGGCCGGCGCTATCATTTCAATCATGCTGAATCCTGTGCTATTTAGCTTACTGGATCGCTATTTGGAAAAAACAGAAACCATTGAAGAACAGTTACTCGAAGAAACACTGGAAGAAGAAACCCAGATCCCTGTCGATATTTGTGGTCATGCTATTGTGGTGGGTTATGGCCGAGTGGGGGATCAGCTTTGTCAGCGTTTACAAGAAAAAAATTTTCCTGTTGTGGTCATTGAAGATACACGCGCCCGGTTTGAAGAGTTAGGCGAAATGGGTATCAGTGCCGTAATGGGTAATGCCGTCAATAAAGAGATCATGGCCTTGGCTAGGCTCGATTGCGCTTGTATTTTATTCCTGACAATCCCTAATGGTTATGAAGCCGGTGAGATCGTTGCGAATGCCAGAGAAATCAGGCCAGATATCAATATCATTGTTCGAGCTCATTATGATGATGAAGTCACTTACATTACAGAGCGTGGCACTAATCACATTATCATTGGTGAACATGAAATAGCACGGGCAATGGCTGATGCATTACCTGAATATGAAGAGGGTTGTCCAATAGAGCCGCCATTATTACACTCACCTGCGACTTCATCTCCAACATAACTTACGAGTCAGGGAATATCCCCAAGTGTGGGATATTCCCATAAAAATCTCAGACTAGCAGAATCAGCGTTCCCAGTAAGACTCTTCCAGACTATCTTCTTTCTCCGGCAACCCTCGGGTTAGACGCGGAGAATGCTGGCTCAATACCTGATAACTCACTCTATTAGCGTACTTACATACCTGAGCCAAAGAAGAATAGGTCAAATAAGAGCGCGCATGTTTGCTGGAGTTAGGTACATTCATGCGATGATAACTGTTGGCTGTGATATCATGCAGCAATGCAGATAACGCACCATCCCCAGCACCATTAGTATTCATGATTTTTTCAGGCCCTCCCATATAGGGCTCAATATGGGAATAAACCCGCATTGGGTTTTGGCAATCCACCTTACGCATCGCCCGGCTGAATTCATAACGGTTAAATTCTGCAATCGCACCAGGCAGCAAAGGATGCAATGTTTGGCGCTTTTGTTCTTCCTCAGTGTAACCCGCCATATATAATCCAGCAGGCCCTGCGGTACATAACACCAAATCCACCCAATTTAGCGCCATGTCAGCCGCTAATAAAGGATCACTAAAACCGGTTAATTCACAAGCTTCATCTTCATTCATTGCAACAACAGAAACATTTTCAGCCAGAAAATCGCGCCACCATTGTGGATCATCCGCAATGACGTATTTTGTTCCTAATGTTAATACAACAGGTACGTTATACTTCTTCGCATATTCAATGGCTTTCATTGTTGCTTCTGGCATTGGCTCACCCGGTTTACAACGCACCAAATAAGCGGTGATCACCAATGCTGACGCTTCCGCAATAATATGTTCAGGGATGCTTTCTGGACGAAGCTGATTCATTAACCCCGGACTGATCGCAAATGTTCTTTCACCATTTTCCGTCACTAAAGTAAAACAACGGCCAATTGGGCCATCAACGCCCTGAAGATGATTGAGATCCATACGACTGGATGTATTGCAGAGATAACAATATGCATAACTTCCTATTTGGATATTATTACACATTGCGCCAAGCAGGACGGATTTATCATCAGCCAGCACAGAATAGTTGTGCAAAGTATTGCCGATAGTGCCACCCGCAAATTCATGGCTGATGAGATTCTTCTCTGTCAGTTCCTTGTAAAGCGCCTCAGCTACATCATCTTCAATGACTAATGAGTGTCCCTGGCTTAGGTTATAACGCTGGATAAAATCCTCATCAACTTTGGCTTCAATATCAACCAGTGTCTGGTCAATGCCAACAATGTAGGCTTGATTATTTTCAGTATTCATCATCTCTTTGATGGGTTGGAGCAGAGGATCTCTTAAACTGACAGGAAAATAGTGTTTAGATTTACGTTTACCAGGGAATTTCATAATTAATTGTTGCGGCAGAGCTAAAATATGCGGCATGTTAGCATAATATAGTGTTTCACAATACCGAAGAGAAACAAAAAATGCAGCGACAAAAATGAAGACAGCCAATGTTATTTCACAACATTGGCTGTCGATACGTTAGCTATCAGAACATTATCTATAATAGATAATATTAAACCTCTTGTTTCTGGCGACTACGTACCATGTGGCACAACAGAACATACATGATGGATAAAATAAATCCGATAAAGCCAGCTCCAATCAAAATCAGCAAACGCTTAGGTGAATCTTTTGAGGTTGGCTCATAAGGTTCCTGCATAAACTTGAATGGCACAAAATCAACGGTATCCACATTCACTTTTTCCAGATTTTTGATATACAACTGACGGTTACGCAGATCTGCATCAATTTTAGTTGGGTCAGTAATTTCTTCAGTAATCTGTAATTTACGCTGCAGTGCATCAGAACCCAGCGCAATCGAATAATCAGGGTCATCCTTGATCATAGATCCACCATTCGATACTGGTTTTTTAATTCCAGCAGAATGAGCAAGAGAAATCGCATACTTCAATCGCTCAATATCTACGCTGCGCATATTAGCGATACGTTCTAAATCAAGGGCATAAAGTTTTTGTGAGTATTCCAGTTTCTCATGAACCATATCACTCAGCTCCTCTTTCACTTGATCGCGAACCACCGAAGAGATGAATTTGATATAGCCACTTAATAGATTGTAAGCGTCTTCTGCATTGGCAGCACTGAAAGAAAGTTTGGCTTCATCGACAATTTCATCATCTTTCTTTTCATTATTTTTCTTAGGTAAAGATATGACAATGTTTTTATTGACAATTTTCTCGATTAATTTTCTTTTTTCCTGCTCAGAACTATCTTGACTCTTAGCAAGCAACGTCTTGAAGTAATCGGTATTAACCAAATATTCTTCACGCAATACACGTGAATTATAATTTTCAATAAACCGCTTATACATTGACCCTTCCGTGACTTTGGGATCTATGTTCAGAATATGCAAATCCGTTAACGCATTTTTCAATGGCTGAAATTCCTCTAGCCCTGGTTTCACTACAGCCGCTGTACTGGTCCATTTTTGCGGTAAAAATGACGCAATACCGAAACCAATAATGGCAAAAACGAAAGATACTGCAATGATCAAATATTTTGATTGGAAGAGTACAGAGAATAGTTCAAACAAATCAATTTCATCCTCCCGTTCTGGAGGATAATAGTTTGCATGTTCTTGGTAAAAATCAGGGTGTTTAATAGGTTTATTACTCATTATCTATATGTCCAATCCAAATAATTTTACTTTTCATTGATATGCAAGCTCTTTCTCTTACTTATCGTATTCATTGGTTAAAAAACCATATCCTTAAAATCATACGACGATCAATGTCTGCTATTCATCATGTGTGATAATGTCTCATAACAAGCAATTGCTTGTTATTTCATGACATTATTTACCAATTGTTCAAGCAAAGAAATGTGGGCTTTATTATCATTAAGTGCAGAGATATATTCAAACTTTTTCCCACCAGCCTCTAAAAAGATAACTTTATTCTGTTGCTTAATCTCTTCCAACGTTTCCAAACAATCTGCCGCAAACCCCGGACATATCACTTGAACATGTTCCACACCTTGGCTGGGTAATGATGCCATGGTTTTATCGGTATAAGGAGATAACCACGGTAAGCAACCAAAACGCGACTGATATGTCATCATAATTTTATCGGCGGGGTAATCCAGTGCCTGGCTCAACAACTCAGTTGTCGCCTGACAATCTTGCGGATAAATATCTCCCATCTTTACCAGACGTTCAGGAATACCATGATAGGAAATAATTAACCGATCAGGCTGACCATGCTTTTCAAAGCTCTGCTCAATGGTTTCCTTTAGTGCTGCAATATAAGCAGGATGTGTGGCATAACTACGAACAAAATGCAGGGTAGGAATTGTCCGGTACTCCCGCAATATTTTACTGATCCTGTCAAAAACCGCTGCCGAAGTTGTACTGGAATATTGAGGATAAAGTGGCAGTATAATGAAAGCCTCAATGCCCTGTTGTAACAAACTCTCTACGGCCTGAGATAAAGAAGGGGAGCCGTAAGTCATTCCCAAAGCAACAGGGATATCTGCCAACCTCTCACCCAGTAATTTCTGCTGACGACGACTATAAACTAATAAAGGAGAACCTTCTTCCATCCAAATTTCTTGGTAAAGCTTAGCAATTCGAGCAGCACGGAAAGGAAGAATAAAACCATTTAAGATAGGTTTCCAAATAAATGGCGGGATATCAACTACCCTTCTGTCACTCAGAAACTTTGCCAGATAACATCTTATTGCTGCTGGTGTTGGTGCATCAGGTGTACCGAGATTCACTAATAGGACACCATACTTCTTGCTACTCATTCCTCAGAGCTCCATTAGAATGACTGACAATCTATACGCATTAAACTTCAAGTTGCAATTTACAACACGATGTGAAACCTGATTTCTCCCCGCTTCGCGGGGAGAAATCAAACACATCTTGAAGTTAGATTGGTATAGTATAAAACATGAATGATAGTTACATGTAACATTTCATGGAGTAAATTTCTCTAGGGTAGCGTGAACTACAAAAAAAGTCAGGCGGTATGAAAACCGCCTGTTATAACAATTCAAGAAAGCACGAAATCATTCGCCCAGGATGTTAGCCAGCTCCGCGCTAACTTCCGCTACTTGACGAGTGCCATCAAGTTTGAAGTATTTTGTGTTACCGGCCTGTGCTTCTTGCTGATAGTAAGAAACCAGAGGTGCAGTTTGGGCGTGGTATTCAACCAGACGTTTACGGACCGTATCTTCCTGATCATCTTTACGGATAGTCAGCTCTTCGCCTGTCACATCATCTTTGTTTTCCACTTTTGGTGGATTGAATTTGATGTGGTAAACACGGCCGGATGGCGCATGTACACGACGGCCAATAATACGTTCAACGATGATTTCATCAGGAACGTCAAATTCCAACACATAGTCAACCTCGATACCAGCGTCTTTCATGGCATCGGCCTGAGGGATCGTGCGGGGGAACCCATCCAACAAGAAGCCATTATGACAATCATCTTGTTTGATGCGCTCTTTAACCAATGCAATGACCAGCTCATCAGTCACCAGCTTACCATTATCCATCAGCTCTTTTGCTTGCAAACCCAATTCGGTGCCCGCTTTTACCGCAGCACGCAGCATGTCACCTGTAGAAATTTGGGGGATCCCATATTTCTCCATGATAAATTGTGCCTGAGTCCCCTTACCGGCGCCTGGCGCGCCCAGTAGAATAATACGCATTGCGTAAATCCCCTTGCTATTTGCTTTTCATATTTTAGAGAAAACGTACCACCATACCATTTGAATGGGGGATGGCTCAAGAAAACAGGTAAACGTTTCCGCATTAACTAAAAAATAAACCACGCTCCATTTTTGTTGAAGCGTGGTTTTTATCATTATCTCAATAAGTTTAAGCTTTTTCAGCTAATAATAATTGATTCATACGACGAATAAACTGGTTTGGATCATCCAATGTGCCACGTTCAGCAAATAACGCTTGATCCAATAGCAACTCTACCCAATCAGCAAATTGAGCATCATCATCAATGTCAGCCGCTTTTTTGACCAGAAGATGTTCTGGATTCAGCTCAAAGTTATAACTGACTTCTGGTGCAGACTGGCCCGCTGCCGCAAATAGCTTCGCCATTTGGGTGCTCATCGCATTAGCATCAGTTGTTACAATAGCTGGAGTATCGGTCAGACGATGAGTTAGTTTCACATCTTTCACGCGTTCACCTAGCAGAGTTTTCACGCGCTCAACAAATGGCTCCAGTTTTTTGTCTGCTTCTTCTTGCTCAGCCTTGTTTTCATCCGCCAGTTTATCGAGGGATTCATCCGCCTTGCTGACAGATTGGAATGATTTACCATCAAATTCAGTCAGGTAGCTCATCATCCATTCATCAATGCGCTCAGACAGTAACAGAACTTCAATGCCTTTCTTACGGAACAGCTCCAGGTGTGGGCTATTCTTCGCTGCGGCATAGCTATCCGCAGTAATGTAATAAATCTTCTCCTGCCCTTCTGCCATGCGGCCAACGTAATCTTCCAGAGAAACGGTTTGAGCGGAGCTGTCACTATGAGTCGTAGCAAAGCGCAGTAACTTAGCAATAGCTTCTTTGTTTGCGCCATCTTCGGCTGGACCTTCTTTCATCACCAGGCCGAACTGCTGCCAGAAGGTCTGATATTTTTCTGCATCGTCTTTTGCCAGCTTATCCAACATTTGCAATACACGTTTAGTCAGCGCGCTGCGCAAGTTACGTGTGATTGAACTATCTTGCAAAATTTCACGGGAAACGTTCAATGGCAGATCGTTGGAATCGATCAGACCACGGACAAAACGCAGGTAATTTGGCATGAACTGTTCAGCTTCATCCATAATGAAGACACGCTGTACGTATAGTTTCAGGCCATGTTTATGTTCGCGGTTCCACATATCCCACGGGGCCTGGGAAGGGATATATAGCAAGCTGGTGTATTCCTGCTTACCTTCAACGCGGTTATGACTCCAAATCAGAGAGTCAGTAAAATCATGGGAGATGTGCTTATAAAACTCTTGGTACTCTTCATCACTGATTTCAGCTTTATTACGAGTCCACAAGGCTTGAGCTTTGTTGATTTTTTCCCAAGTGACGGTAACTGAATCGTCTTCTTCGTTTTTAGTTTGGGTTTCAATTTCAACTGGCAAGGCAATATGATCTGAATATTTACCAATGATAGAACGCAGACGCCAGTCATTGAGGAATTCACTTTCCCCATCTCGCAGATGCAGGGTAATTTCTGTACCACGATCGGCTTTTTCAATATCAGCAACAGTGTAGTCACCTTCTCCTGTTGACTCCCAGAATACGCCTTGTTCAGCGGGTGCTCCTGCTGCACGGGTACGTACAGTGACTTTGTCAGCGACGATAAAGGCAGAGTAGAAACCTACACCGAATTGACCAATCAATTGGCTATCTTTTGCTTGATCAGAACCAATGGACTCAAGAAATGCTTTAGTACCAGATTTTGCAATCGTTCCCAGATTATCGATCACTTCATCACGGGACATACCGATACCGTTATCGCTGATGGTGATAGTTTTCTGTTCTTTATCAAGAGCCAGACGAACACGCAATTCACCATCATTTTCATACAGCTCAGGGGCAGACAATGCTCGGAAGCGCAATTTGTCAGCCGCATCAGATGCGTTTGAAATTAGTTCACGAAGAAAAATTTCTTTATTGGAATAGAGAGAGTGGATCATCAATTGCAACAGTTGTTTGACTTCAGACTGAAATCCACGGGTTTCCTGATCTTTCATGCTCATTTATTACCTCAATCTAAATCCAGTTCAGATATGTAAAATCGGACGATGGTAATCAAATGGGGATAGATATGGAGAGTTTCAAGTTAAGATAGCAATAAGAATGTAAAATTAGTTTGATAAACGGGTAAGTCAGCGATGGATGGCGGCATAATCAACAACACCATCCATTAAAATCACCTATTAATTGGGGAAAGAATCACAAATTCGTGATTTTTTGCCGGCCAGCCAACGAATGAGACAGTGTTGTGCCATCCACCATTTCAAGCTCTCCACCCACAGGGACACCGTGAGCAATTCGGCTGGCTGTCACACCATATTGAGAACACATTTCTGCAATATAGTTTGCCGTTGCCTCTCCTTCGACAGTTGGATTAGTTGCCAGAATGATTTCTGACAAGGTTTCAGAAGATAAACGTTCTTCTAAACGATCTAAACCAATATCCATTGGCCCGATACCATCCAGTGGCGATAAATGCCCCATCAGGACAAAATAACGTCCCGCAAACTGCCCCGTTTGTTCGACGGCATGAATATCTGCGGGACTTTCCACTACACAAATCTGGCCATTCTGCTGACGACGGGGATTGGCGCAAATCGTGCACTGTTCCTGTTCCGTGAATGTCCGGCAGTCCTGACAATGACCAATTTCAGACATCGCTCGTGTCAGTGCCTGGGCCAATCGCATCCCACCACTGCGATCTCTCTGCAATAGATGAAATGCCATCCGCTGTGCAGATTTTGGGCCTACGCCGGGCAAACAGCGCAGGGCTTCCATCAGGGATTCAAGAAGAGGACTGGTTTGCATTAGAATGGCATCTTAAATCCAGGTGGTAACTGCATTCCACTGGAAACACTGGCCATTTTTTCTTTCTGGGTTTCTTCAATACGGCGAGCTGCATCATTGAATGCCGCTGCAATCAGATCTTCCAGCATGTCTTTATCATCGTCCATTAAACTTGGATCAATTTCAACCCGACGGCAGTTATGTGCACCATTAATAGTGATTTTTACCAAGCCTGCGCCAGATTCGCCTGTCACTTCCAGATTTGCAATTTCTTCCTGCATTTTCTGCATTTTTTCTTGCATCTGCTGGGCTTGTTTCATCAAATTGCCCAAACCACCTTTACCAAACATAATTTTCTCTCTTCGCTATCGCCACAGCATAAAATACACTGCGGCAGTTAAACAGGCCGGATACTTTCTTCATCCAATTCTGCATCGAATAGTTGCTGAAGTGTTTGAATCGTTTTATCCGAAATAATGGATTGACGCGCTTGTGCCAATTTTTCTTCATAAATGGCTTGTCGCCACTCCAGAGGCGTTTTTACCGCAGGATTATCATCTTCAATGATATTGAGTTCAATAGGTTTTCCATGCAATTCACTTAATGCTTCAGTCAACGCTTTCTGAGCCGATGCTGAATTAAGATGACGCTGCTTTGAACGTAAATGCAAACAAAGACGATTTTCATCAATCTGTTCTTTAAAAGCATTCAGTGCTACCTGTTGAACCAATTTGGGAATATGCAGTTTATCAATTTCCGCAGCCCATAGATCCCTTTGTTTCGATTCAATAGCCAGCTTTTCCGCCAACTCTGCTGTTTTCTCGTGCTCTAAAGCGGCTTTGATCGCTTTTGGCGTCGCAGTCGGGCGCTGTTTCTCTTCCCCACTATTCGTTGCCCGCCAGCGATAAGCTTCTTTTTTTACCGAATTAACTGGCTTAGGCTCCCGTGTTTTAGGGGGATGAGATTGAGACCGTTGTTCTGCCACCGCCACTAATCTCTCCAGTGCCGAACTTGCCGGCTTCGCCTTCGCAGACTCTGCCGGCTCAGGCTTTTTTAGTGGCGTATTTCCTTGACGTGTCAGCGAACTTCTTGCTTGCAATAGCTTCGCTGTAGGACTGTTTGCAATAGGCGATTCACTGCCTATCGATTGGGATATTGTCTGCTCAGGACGCTCATTTTCTTCTTTATTTGACGTCAACTGCTTTACAGATAGCTGGGCCGAAGGTGGTGCTACAGCGTTTTCCGCAGCAGGTGGTAATATTTCCTCAATGACTGTTTTGGGATGAAAAGCCAGGGCGCGCAATAACGCCATTTCCACCCCCATCCGTCGTTCTGGTGCATAAGGAAGCTCCTTGCGCCCTACCAGTAACGCTTGATAATAAAGCTGCAAATCCGTCGGGGATATTGCTCTTGCCAACAAACGCAACCGCCCTTCCGTTGAAGAAGGTTCACTTTCAGGTTGCTGAGGCAATAGCTGGAGCATGGCAATCCGATGCAACAGCGACAATGTTTCAACCAGCAAATTTTCCCAATCGACACCACGAGTTGCCACTTGTTCCACCAATGCCATCATTTGTTGGCCATCGGCACGCACTAGCGATTCAATCATCGCCAATGGCTGGTCATCATCCAGCGTTCCCAGCATCTGGCTAACAATATCTGATGTCAGCTTCCCGCTACCAAGAGCAATAGCTTGATCCGTTAAACTCAAGGCATCACGCATACTGCCATCTGCTGCACGGGCAAGTAGCTGACGGGCACGAGCATCACTTTCTATGTGCTCTGCATTAAGGATATGTTCCAATTGGCTACTGATTTGATCCACATCGAGTGTTTTCAAATGGAATTGCAAACAGCGTGAAAGAATAGTCACTGGCAGTTTCTGTGGATCTGTTGTTGCCAGAAGGAATTTCACATGTTCTGGTGGTTCTTCCAATGTCTTCAACAAAGCATTGAAACTATGGCGAGAAAGCATGTGAACTTCATCAATAAGGTAAACTTTGAAACGACCTCTGGCAGGCGCATACTGGACGTTGTCCAACAACTCGCGGGTATCTTCTACTTTTGTTCGGGAAGCAGCGTCGATCTCAATCAGATCCACAAACCGCCCCTGCTCAATCTCAAGACAATTGGTACACTGACCACACGGAGTCTTGGTTATACCCGTTTCGCAATTCAGTCCTTTTGCCAACAGACGTGCAATAGTGGTTTTTCCCACGCCACGAGTGCCGGAAAAAAGATAAGCGTGATGAAGGCGTTGGTGCTCAAGACCATTCGCCAATGCAGTCAACACATGTTGTTGACCAATCACATCAGAAAATATTTGTGGGCGCCACTTACGGGCAAGTACCTGATAGCTCATGAATACCGAGGAAATTGAACATGACTGACTAACATGCTAGCACAGCCTCACCATTAACGGCGAGGCTGATGTATCAATAATGCAAAAAACAGAATAATCAGTGACCGGGGAATTCAACGAGAGTGTAGCTGTCAACACCTTGTTTTTTCAAACGTTCAACACCACCTAAATCTGGCAATCCAATAACGAATGCCGCTTCGGAAACTTGCCCTCCCAGACGACGAATCAGGCGAACCGTCGCATCAATGGTGCCTCCCGTTGCAAGCAGATCATCAATAACCAGGACCTTATCCCCTTCCTTGATGCTGCGTTTATGGATTTCCAGTGTATCTGTACCATATTCCAGATCGTAAGTTTCGCTCAACGTTTCACGCGGTAATTTACCTTTTTTACGAACAGGGACGAAACCAACCCCCAGTCGCAGTGCAACAGGTGCTCCGAATAAGAAACCACGTGCTTCAGTACCAACAATTTTCGTGATGCCTGTATTCTGATAACGAGCTACCAATAAATCTATCGTAGCTTGGTAAGCTTCTGGATTATCAAGCAATGTCGTAATGTCACGAAAAAGTATTCCCTCCTTTGGATAATCAGGGATGGTTTCGATACTATCTTTAATTAATTGCAGTTGTTGTGCGTTAGCGGTCATAATTGATGCCAGCCAGATTTAAAAAGAAAACGGTAAAATCTATTCAAACTGCCGAAAAAAAGCAACTGCCAAGCCAATGAAAGGGCTTTAACAGATAGATTATTAATGATAATGAGATGCTAATGGGCATACAAAATTTATTAAGTACACTTGAAAAACAAGTCAGTACCCTGGAAAAAGAGCTTGCTTTGCTGCCTGATACCCCTTTTTCCACTGCCCGTTTTGATCAAGTGTTGTTTCACCACCGCAGCAATAAACTCGGTGGATACCTGCAAGAGATCAGACAGAATCTGGAACAGTTGAAATCCTGTGTAAGCGATTATCGTATTGAACAAGTGAAATTCCTTGCCGAGCGTTTAGTAACACAAATCGAGGCACTTAAACGCGAATTATCAACCAAAGATCTACGAAAGCAGGAGGATAAATTTGAGCGCCGATCACAAAAACAAGATCTTTATCAACGTCTGGCTGAACATCAAGATTATGAACGCCGTTTAATGGCAATGGTTGATGACCGGGAATTACAATTAAATAAACAAACTACACTGGCCAATAAGCACAAACTGCAAAAAGAAATTGCAGCGTTAGCTGGTAGGCTCACCCGCTGCCGTCAAGCATTAATGCGCATCGAGAAGGCGATAGAAAAACAAGAGCATTCTGATTAATCACAAAGGAAACAGTAGCTATGGCTCTGGAACAAGCGCCACCTGAAGTACAACTCGCAGTAGATCTTATTTATCTGCTTGAATGTAACGAGATTTCCCCTGCTATCGCACTGGCAGCACTAGAAATCGTTAAACACGATCTTCAGGGGAAATTGAAAAAGCAAACCCAGCAATCTGAAGACTAGGCCCACTCCTCATTTATCTGGCGATTGGCTTCTGTACTTCTTGCAAACAATCTCCCTGTCCATTGTGTAAGTAAACTTCTAGCTGATTAAATGCAATATTGATGTCGTTTTCCCGACATAATTTATCAATACTGCGGTTAACTTCGTCTACAGTACGGCTACGATCACCCAATTCTCGGACATAAAGCCGCAATTCATGATCCAGTGTACTGGTGCCAAAATTCATAAAGTAGACTTGTGGCCCTGGCTCACTCATTACGCGGGCGTTTTCGCTTGCTGCTTTTAACAAAACCTCTTTGACCTTATCAAGATCAGAACCATATGCGACGCCAACCTTAATAATAATCCGCGTGATGGTATCGGAAAGTGTCCAGTTTATCAGACGCTCTGTCACAAATGCCCGATTAGGGATAATCACCTCCTTGCGATCAAAGTCTGTAATCGTCGTCGCCCGAATACGGATTTTACTGACAGAACCGGAATAATTTCCTATCGTTACTGTATCGCCAATTCGAACAGGGCGTTCGAACAAAATAATCAAACCCGAAACAAAGTTAGCGAAAATTTCCTGCAAACCAAAGCCTAAACCGACCGAAAGTGCCGCCGCCAGCCATTGTAATTTATTCCACGAAACACCCAATGTTCCTAACGCTGTAATTCCACCAATACCAATAATTAAGTAAGTCAATGTCGTTTTAATGGCATACGAAGAACCTTGTTGCAACTGCAAGCGGGATAACACCAACACTTCCAGCAGTCCTGGCAAGTTTCTCATCATGACCCAAGAAATGACCAACACCGCTATTGAAAGTACCAAATCTTTCAAGGTCACGTGATTCAGGACGTTGCCCAGCTCTGTTGTCGTGCTGTATTGCCACAAGTTGATCCCATCAAGATAAGAAAATACCGTCACCAGATCAGACCAAATCCAATAAAATGCACCTAAAAAGATCAAAAACAGCACCATGGTAGTTAAACGCAATGATTGCTGATTAATGCGATCTAAAGCCATTGGCGGTTCTTCAGTCATTTCGCCTTCTCCCCCTTCTTTCGTGAGGGACTGGCGACGAGCAACAGCACGACGATAAGCAATGCGACGCGCCGCAATTCCCAATCCTCGCAGACAGGCTTGATAACTGATATGCCAGAGAAACAGTAAATACAAACTATAGAGCCAACGTTCTGCCAGACGTAAAGTTGTATAGAAATAACCCGATATCATCAACACCATCAGAACCAACGGAACAAAAGTTAATATTGTCACTACGATAGTACGGATCATATGTGAACTCTTTTCACGCCATACATAACGACAGAATGGAAAAATAAATAGAAAAACAAAGAACAAGCAGATCAATACCGTACACTGTCCAATAACATCATCAGACAGCCGCAAAGGATATTTAGCCCCCAATGTTATCCAGAACAAAATAGGCAGTAATGTCATCGACAGGCGAACAAGCTTTTTGCGGAATAAATGACAAACCATACTGTCCAGAGAAAAATGTTGCTCTCCAATCCCACCTTTTACCAGGATCTGGTAACTGCAACTATACATCATCCAAAAAAGCGCCAACTGACGGGAGAATCCCCAAATCAAATCCCCAAAATCATCACCTGATTTCGAATACCAATAACCTATCGCCAACACGATAAAAGCGAGTGGCAAAGTTTTTATTAATGTCAGTATGAGGGCCAATGGGGTATGCAGTTGACTGTCACGGCGAAACTGCCCTACTTCACCCGCTATTTTTTTCAACTGTTCGTTAATGCCTTTGGTTTGCCAACGTAAGAACAGACCAACTAACACAAGAGGAATGACAAAATGAATAGAGTTTTTTAGCCCCGTAATCAGTCCGGTAAGCGTTAAACGAATATCCAGATGACTCAGTTCTTCTTGAACGAGTTCAGGCAAGGATTTTAACCACGCCACGTTCATGGGTTTGTTACTGTTAACCCAAAAAATTTGCTGGACAAGGGTTTGCTCCAGTGATTCAGAAACATCCAATAACTGTTGCTGATCCATTTGCAAGTTAATGGCATAAGTAATCTGATTTCCCAACTGATTATTGAGCTGCTCTAAAAGCTCACAATGAACTTCCAGGATCTGGTTGATAGCATTATGGACTTCATCCACCATTTCATTGGATGCATTTTTAATTTGATTACGATTATTACTCAATAAGTTATTGAAATAGTCATTCCCTTGACAGAGTCGATCCCGCTCCTGATTAATTTCAAATTGCTCCAGGCGCAAGTCAGCTATTTTCGTTGGTAAATCTTTTGTCAACACATCGTGTGGTATTTTCAACTGTTCCTGAAACAGGATACGTGATAACAGTAAGCTGCCACGTAATACCTTAATTTGCTCTTTAAGGTTACGCTCTGATTGAATGGTTCGCTCCAGAAAGTTCTTAACGCGAATACTTTTCTGCGCCAGTTGGTTATTATCACGTGTCGCGGCAATTAACCGTTTACTCAATTCACGGTTATGCTCAATTTCTGCCTGAACTAATGAATTATCTTGGATATGTAAATTTTTACCATCCTTAGTTTGTGCTTCTTTCGCGGTTTCTTCAGAAAGGATCAAGCGCTTTCCACTCATCACATTTTGAATAAACTGAACATGACGTTCCAACTGCTCAATTTGGAGAATCGTATAATCCCGTTGCCGCTGTAAAAGCGTTTGTAACTGAGTATTCGCTTGTAGAGATTCTCTTTGATATTCATTTTGCTGCGTCAGGAAAAGTTGTTCTACTTGCAATAACTCTGTCCGAGTGAGACTCAATTCTGACTGCTCAGTCAAAGCATTATTGAGTTGGTTGCGGATCTGCTGCAATCTTTGCATATTACGGAATAGCACATTTTGCACGCGTTCTGGTTGAGTTTGCAGCCCAATCAACTGACTATTATAGCTGGCAAGATTTTCCTGTGCCCGCTGCAAGTTATACCATGTACTATTCAGTATCGATTCAAGTTGCTTTAAAGACTGTGTTTCCAGAGTCTGTCTATATGCGTCCTGCTGATCGTTATTTTTCAGATCCTCTAGTTCAGTCGTAACCTGATGTGATTTTTGTGGCACATTTTGCACATTTTTCCTAAGCAGATCGAAATCCAGTTTCAGTTGATCTATTTTGTCAAAGAAAGAGAGCGCCTTTTCCAAATCAGCTATCGATACCTTTTCTTCAACTGTATGTTCCTTACGTTCCGTCAGAATTTTAAGCTGATTTTGAATATTATTACGGGTTGGTACATCGCTGCCGGCAGCCGCATTGACCGAAAAAAAGAAAGGTGACAGGAGAAAAAACAGTATCGTGAAGAAACGTATAGCAGGGAATTTGTTACACAAACTCCCCTTATTGAGAAAAACACCCAAATATTGGTTAACTGAAACCATGAACTCATCTACTCATCATTTGCCACACCATCCACCAATGCCAGTTCACTCATTCCCCTGGCATCAGGCTGGTTTTGCGCAATTTAACTTCAATACCTTATGCCGTCAAAATTTCCAGCATTTGTTTTAAATTATAGCCTTCTTTAGGCGTTTGTCCGACCAAACCAGCGCCTGTTGCTTAGAATTTTAGTTCGCTGCAAGTTCCCTTCAAGAGTCGTTTTCTTCAATGTTACGCAAATGATGGCTGTATTTAAGTGTGTCAATGAAACTATCCACCAAATGGGCAGATTGCTCTTGAATATTAAAACTGTCCGGTGAGAATGACCAGTTCTCAAATATCCCCGTCATCAATGCTCTCAACATGATGGCAGAACGTCTGAAATCAAGATCATAGGGTAGTTCTCCAGATTGAATACAAGCAAGTAACATTTTTTCAATCTTCTTATAATCAGAAATACATATCTCCCTAATATCTTCTACTAGTGGAGATATTTCTCCAACAAATTCACATTTATGGAAAAAAATTTCCATTAATTGACGAATCTGAGAATCATCCATCATCATTCTTAACACAGAAATTAATAAATATCTCAACGCAATAAGTGGATTATCAGGATATTTTGATTGATACTTTTTCTCTAGTTCGTCTATTTTATGCTCTGGCATTCTACAAACAACAGAAAGTAGATCTGTTTTATTTTTAAAGTGCCAGTAAATTGCCCCGCGCGTTACACCAGCGGCAGTTGCGATATCGGATAGCGAGGTAGCAGAAACTCCACGCTCAGAAAAGGTCTTTATCGCAGCATCTATGATTTGCTGACGAGTTTGATTTGCTTGCTGTTTAGTTTTTCGTGCCATTTTAGTGCCATAAACTTTGTTTTTGACGAAGGCTGATTTACATACATTCATGTATGTTTGTACTATAGCACCCATTAACCAACGAAGTAATGATTTCACTTGTTAGATTAGCGAATCAACATTGAAAAATTGAGGTTTACTTATGCGAAAGAACAGGGGAGTTTTGCCTCTGGCCACATTACTGGTAATTTCAGGCAGTTTCATTCTTTCAGGATGTAATGACAATAAAAATACCCAGCAAGGGGCTGCTGGCCAGCATGTTCCTGAAGTGGGTATCGTAACGCTGAAAGCAGAACCTCTAACGGTCATCACAGAATTACCCGGCCGTACATCGGCTTATCGTGTTGCCGAGGTTCGTCCCCAAGTCGGCGGCATCATACTAAAACGTAATTATAAAGAAGGAAGTGATGTGGTTGCTGGTGAGTCGTTATACCAAATAGATCCCGCAACTTATCGAGCAGAATACAGTAAAGCCAAAGCAAGCTTAGTCAGAGCGCAAGCCAATGAGAATGTTTCCCGCTTAACCGTTGAACGTTATCAATCCTTGCTAGGCACACAATACGTGAGTAAGCAGGAATTTGATAAAGCAAATTCAGAATACGCTCAAGCAAAAGCAGATGTTCAGTCCTCTCAGGCTGCGTTGGAAAATGCCAGAATCAACTTGGCATATACCAAAGTAACCTCCCCTATTTCTGGGCGTGCGGGTAAGTCCACCGTCACAGAAGGAGCACTGGTTTCTGCCGGTCAGCCAACAGCTCTGACACTTGTTCAGCAGTTAGATCCTATTTATGTTGATATCACGCAATCAAGTGATGACTATCTGCGATTCAAAAATGAAATTGCAAAAGGAACCGTTCAAAAAGAGAGCAAGAAAACCAAAATCCGCCTAATCACTGACACCGGACAAGAATACAGTCAAGAAGGTTACCTTGAGTTTTCTGACGTAACGGTTGACGAAACAACAGGCTCCATCACTATGCGTGCCGTGTTCCCAAACCCGAATGAAGAATTACTGCCAGGTATGTTTGTGCGCACCAAGCTAGAAGAAGGTGTGCGCAAAAATGCGATCTTGGTTCCTCAGCAAGCTGTTACCAGAACACCTCGTGGTCAAGCAACCGCACTAATTGTAGATAGAGACGGCAAAGTAGAATTGCGCAATATCAACGCTACTCAGGCAATTGGTAATAAGTGGTTGGTGACAGACGGTCTGAAAGCTGGTGATAGAGTAATCGTCACAGGATTGCAGAAAATAGCGCCGGGAATAACGGTCAAGCCAACGGAAACAGATTTGAATGCTAATCCTACGGCTAATCAAGCTGAGTCTGCAAAAAAGCCTCAATAAGGAGTCGGTGATTCATGCCTAAGTTTTTTATCGAACGGCCAATTTTTGCATGGGTAATTGCGATTATCACTATGCTATCTGGCTTGCTGGCAATCATGAAATTACCCGTGGAGCAATATCCCGCTATTGCACCACCTGCGATTTCCATTTCAGCAGTTTATCCAGGAGCGGATGCGACAACAGTGCAAAACACGGTAACACAGGTTATCGAACAAAACATGAACGGTATCGATAATCTCGTGTACATGTCTTCCAGCAGCGATTCTGCCGGACACATGAATATCATGCTGACCTTTGAAGCAGGTACCGATCCAGATATCGCACAAGTTCAGGTGCAAAATAAACTGCAATTGGCAATGCCGCTATTGCCTCAAGAAGTTCAGCAACAAGGTGTTAGTGTTGATAAAACCACCAGTTCATTTTTGATGGTAGCAGGTTTCATCTCTCAAGATGGTTCCATGACCCAAGATGATATCGCTGATTATATCGGGGGCAGCGTCAAAGATAACTTGAGCCGTGTTACGGGTGTGGGTGAAACAATGCTCTTCGGTACGCAGTATGCCATGCGTATCTGGCTCAACCCTGACAAATTGCTCAACTATAAAATCACTACTCAGGATGTTATCAGTGCAATTAAGGCGCAGAATAATCAGGTCGCAGCGGGGCAATTAGGAGGAACACCGCCAGTTCCAGGTCAGCGTTTAAATGCTTCGATCATCGCGCAAACGCGACTGAATTCGGCAGAAGAATTTGGCAAGATTTTGCTGCGCATGAATCCCAATGGATCACAAATTCGCTTGCATGATGTCGCTACTATCCAATTAGGTGCGGAAAATTACAGTATCATTGGTCGCTTCAATGGCAAACCGGCAGCAGGAATTGGTATCAAATTGGCAACTGATGCCAACGCCTTAAATACTTCCAAAGCCGTTAAAGAAGCACTGGCTGAGATGAAACCTTTCTTCCCGCATGGGTTAACTGTTGTCTACCCCTATGACACCACACCATTCGTTAAAATATCTATTTTCGAAGTGGTGAAAACATTGACAGAAGCTATTCTGTTAGTGTTTATCGTCATGTATTTGTTCCTGCAAAACTTCCGAGCTACTTTTATCCCAACGATTGCGGTTCCGGTTGTACTGCTTGGTACATTTGCCATTCTTGCTGCGTTTGGTTATTCCATCAATACATTGACCATGTTCGCGATGGTACTTGCCATAGGTCTGCTCGTGGATGATGCCATTGTTGTAGTGGAAAACGTCGAACGAATTATGCAGGAAGAGGGGCTATCACCGAAAGAAGCCACCAAAAAATCAATGGGGCAGATCCAAGGCGCTCTGGTCGGTATCGCACTGGTGCTTTCCGCTGTATTTGTACCAATGGCATTCTTCGGCGGCTCAACAGGCGCAATTTACCGCCAATTCTCAATCACGATCGTTTCAGCAATGATATTGTCGGTGCTGGTGGCATTAATCCTGACTCCAGCATTGTGTGCAACGATGCTCAAGCCTGTTGCCAAAGGCGTCCATGGAACTCACACCGGATTCTTTGGTTGGTTTAACAATCTGTTTGAAAAGAGCACGCATCATTATACTGATAGTATCGGCCGGATGTTACGTGGTACAGGGCGTTACTTGGTGATTTATGTCATGTTGATCGCTGGTATGGCCTGGATATTTAAAAATCTGCCATCCTCTTTCTTGCCAGAAGAAGACCAGGGGGTTTTACTGGCAATGGTCCAATTACCACCTGGCTCAACTCAGGAACAGACACAAAAAGTATTGAATGAGATCAATGACTATTTCTATACCAAAGAAAAAGATGTTGTTAAATCTGTATTTACAGTTAACGGCTTTGGTTTTAGTGGTCAAGGGCAAAATACTGGCCTGGCATTTATCAGCTTAAAAGATTGGGAACTACGCAAGGATTCGAAAGATAAGGTTCCGGCCATTGTTGCTCGAGCGAATGCGAATTTTGCTCAAATCAAGGAAGGTCTCGTCTTTGCGTTCAATATCCCTTCAATTGTGGAACTTGGCTCTGCCAGCGGATTTGACTTCCAATTGATTGATAAAGGGAATCTGGGGCATACAGCACTGACAGAAGCACGTAATCAATTGCTTGGTATGGTTGCACAACACCCAGAAATGCTGACGAGTGTTCGTCCCAATGGGCAAAATGACACACAACAATATCGCGTTTATATCGATAAGGAAAAAGCAGAAGCCTTGGCTGTATCCACAACAAATATCAACTCAACCCTGAGCACGATGTTTGGCGGTGTTTACGTCAATGACTTTATCGACCGCGGTCGAGTCAAAAAAGTCTATATTCAAGCTGATGCCCCTTACCGCATGTTACCAAGCGATATCAGCAAGTTGTATGTTCGTAACTATCATGGGGAAATGGTGCCGTTTTCTGCATTCATAGATGCATCGAAAGAACCTTGGATTTATGGTTCACCACGTCTAGAACGCTACAACGGTCTTCCTTCTATGGAAATTGTGGGCGAAGCAGCACCTGGTCAAAGTACCGGTGACGCCATGGCTCTTATGGAGCAACTGGCATCACAATTACCGCCAGGAATTGGTTATGACTGGACCGGAATGTCTTATCAAGAACGTCTATCCGGTAATCAGGCTCCTGCTCTGTATGCGCTGTCATTGATTGTTGTATTCCTTTGTCTGGCAGCATTATATGAAAGCTGGTCTGTTCCGTTCTCAGTCATGCTAGTCGTCCCTCTGGGGGTTATCGGTGCATTACTGGCAACATCAATACGTGGACTGGACAACGACGTTTACTTTAAGGTGGGCTTATTGACGACCATCGGGTTGTCTGCGAAAAACGCCATCCTTATCGTCGAGTTCGCCAAGGATTTGATAGAAAAAGAAGGCAAAGGATTAATAGAAGCAACGCTTGAAGCAGCCAGAATGCGCTTACGCCCAATTCTGATGACTTCTCTAGCCTTCATGCTTGGTGTTATGCCTCTGGTATTGAGCAATGGTGCCGGTTCAGGTGCACAAAATGCTGTAGGAACGGGAGTATTGGGAGGAATGATCGCAGCTACATCGTTAGCAATTTATTTCGTCCCTGTATTTTTCGTTGTCATTAAGCGGCGGTTTACGAAAAAAAATGAGGAGCTTGAACACATTTCACCCCCTCACTAAGTTCAGCTATGTTAAAAAGGCCACTGATGTGGCCTTTTTAACGGGTAGAAACGCCTTCAAACAGCAAATTACAAGATGACAATATCTGCGTTAAAATTCATTCATAGTCTAATTAAAATAAATACTTATACGCATTAAACTTCAAGTTACAATTTACAACACGATATGAAACCCGATTTCTCCCCGCTTAGCGGGGAGAAATCACACGCATCTTGAAGTTAGATGGGTATATGAATAAAAAAGTCGGTTTAAAAGACACCATCTCCTGTTTTTTATAATAAATAGAAGATAAGTTGGTAACTTTCCTTGTTTTTCTCTTGATTACACCTTTAATGGTAAAAAGTGTTCCATCTCGATGGTGACATATGTAATAATGACGCTATATTGATTTTGAAAGTCTCAATACAATCGCCTATAATGATTGCTGCTATTGCTTGCCAGAAATGGGGCTTAGCCGGAATTTAGTGTTCTTGTCATAACTAAACGTAAATGAGCTATTGTTAAAAAACTAGTTGGCAGACAGGTAAAATAGAGTATTAACATTAATAAATAATAATCATGTTTTGATAGGCTCTATTCTAAAAGAATGACTATAATAATTAGCATGTATAAGCTTTAGTTCAAATAAGCTGTGAGTCGTTTACGGGGGTGATTATGGATGAATATTCACCAAGAAGATATGATATTGCTGAATTAAAATACTTATGCGAAAATTTAATTCATGAGGCTTTTTCCGTCCTGAATCGCACTGATAATCATTGGATTCACGACCTGACCTCTGAGAAAAGTTTAAAACTAAACGAATTGATTGAACACATTGCAGCTTTTGTTTGGAGCTTTAAAATTAAATACTCAGACAACCACGCGCTGAGCACCTTAATTGATGGCTATCTTGATGAAACATATAATTTGTTTGGAAGTGATAAGATAAGCTTTCTTGAGCTTACAAAATGGCAAAAAACAAACGAACACTTAACTAACGTTCTGTTACATGATTTGAACGCTTCTCTAAGTAAAATCTGATAAATATATTTCTAACTATTTTTCTATACCAAATAAGATAAGGCGATTATGACTAAAACTGACTATCTGATGCGTTTAAGAAAATGCACTTCTATTGAAACACTGGAACGCGTAATTGAAAAAAATAAATATGAGCTTTCGGAAGATGAACTTGAATTGTTCTACTCCGCAGCTGATCACCGTTTGGCTGAACTTACCATGAATAAACTCTATGATAAAATCCCATCATCTGTTTGGAAATTTGTCCGCTAAGCTGTAATGTTCAGATAGAAAGTGACTTGAGCCGGTAGCTATTATCGGCTGACAGTATAATCTTATGATGAACCTGGAATTGGTGAGGGCTCTGCCAGCTACATCCCGGCACACGCATCCCTTGCTATGGCTGCTTCTTTCCAGACCTGACCAAGTTAACAAGTTAGCATTGCGGGAGAACCAACAGAGCCCCCATTGATGTTAGCTTCAAATTCCGAAGCGGCGGCCATTATCTTCCAAACATTATGAAATAGCAAGGCAACTTCATTTGAATGCTGCTTTATTGCTCATGGCGTTGTAAAAAACATCAAAATTTTAATAAACTTACTTAACAGAATACCTTTAGCATTTTTTTCAAGCGATAATTCACAGTAGACGAACAGCAAGCAGGTGCAACAATAGATATATTTAATAACACTAATGAATCATCGCCACATAATTTCACAACTTCAACCTACGTTAAATAACAATTTCCCTACCCTTAGCATTTAAAATAAAAATAATTATATGCCAATCCAACTGCAAGTTGCAGCTTGTAAGTCAATGTGATTGTTTATCTCTCCCCGTGTAACGGGGGAGAGATAAGACGCAACTTGAAGTTTAATGTGCATACAAATAAAAAGATAAACCTACAAAACAATACATTCGCATTATTTGATAAACATTGATGAAATTAACAGTGATAATTCACATCTAAAATAAAAACTCATGGATAATTTTATTTACAACTTAATCCATTTATTTTCAAATAAATAAAAACTTATTATCCATAATCTTTCATTTATACCAATCTAACTTCAAGATGCGTGTGATTTTTCCCCACGAAGCGCGGGAGACATCAAGTTTCATATCGTGTTGTAAATTGCAACTTGAAGTTTAATGCGTATATATTTTTCAAATGCTTAAGAGTAAAGGCACGTTATGAGTCAAGCATTACAAAACTTAATTAACTTGATACATTTAGAAAAAATAGAAGAAGGTATTTACCGAGGACAAAGTGAAGACTTAGGATTTCCTCAAGTTTTCGGTGGTCAAGTCATAGGCCAGGCGCTATATGCAGCAAAACAAACCGTTGCGGATGATAGAATGATCCACTCCTTTCATAGCTATTTTCTACGTCCAGGTGATAGCCATAAGCCCATCATTTACGATATTGAAGTATTGCGTGATGGAAAAAGTTTCAGTGCCCGCCGCGTCAGCGCAATACAAAATGGTCATCCTATCTTCTACATGACCGCGTCCTTTCAAGGACATGAAGAAAGTTTTGAACACCAAAATACTATGCCCCTGGTCCCTTCTCCCGAAGAGTTAGATTCCCAAGACGAAATTGTAAAAAAAATGGCTAGCTCACTCCCGGCAAAATTTAAAAAAGTTTTTTCCACGCCCCCCTTGGAGATGAAATTCGTTCCTCTTCAGAACCTACCTAATCATTCATCCCCAGTCCCTGTACGTTATGTTTGGTTCCGTAGCAACGGAAAAATGCCAGAAGAGCCCGTCATTCATCATTGTTTGCTGGGTTATGCGTCCGATTTCAATTTCTTACCCACGGCACTACAACCCCATGGCGTAAAGTTCATGGCGGCAAATATGCAAATAGCCACGATTGATCATTCAATGTGGTATCACCGTCCTTTCAATATGGATGACTGGTTACTCTATTCAATCGAAAGCCCATCAGCATCAGGAGCGCGTGGTTTTGTCCGTGGGCATATCTATAACCGTGCAGGCGTGCTTATTGCTTCTGCGGTTCAGGAGGGCGTAATCCGTAAGTTATGATGAATTCGTATGCCGTAGTCAACTTTTCTGTTATTACGGCATACCTATTTGCAAATAGAGAAAAGTGCTCAGTTATAAGCACTTTCACCATGGGAAGTAATATCAAGTCCTTCTCTTTCTGACTCAAGATTAATCCGTAGCCCAACCAACTTATCAGCGATCTTAAATGAAATATAAGCCGCTATTGATGACCAAACTATACAGACCAATATACTAATTGCCTGAATACCGAGCTGTCTTAGCACTGTCATTCCTTCAGCAAATCCTGTTCCACCTAAAGCGGATGCAGTAAAAACACTAGTCAACAAACAACCAACAATGCCGCATACTCCATGTACCCCAAACACATCACAAACATCATCAATACGTAGCCATTTCTTCAGTATGACGACTCCCCATAAGCCAGCAATACCTGCAATCAATCCCATCACCAATGCACCACCGATACCCACTGTTGCAGCAGCAGGCGTAATGACCACCAAACCCGAAATACACCCGGAACATGCTCCTAAAAGCGAAGGTTTCTGACGAAATAGCCACTCACAGAAAACCCATGACAACACGGCTCCCGCCGTTGCTGCCATCGTATTCACTAGGGCCAGCGCCGAAATAGCATTTACTTCACCAGCGGATCCCACATTAAAACCAAACCATCCAATATAAAGGATCGCTGTTCCAATAAAAGTCATTGGCAGGTTATGAGGTTTAAATGCTTCCCGCCCAAAGCCTGAGCGCTTCCCAAGTAAGTAAGCACCAACCAAGCCTGCTGCTGCCGCATTAATATGAACAACAGTCCCGCCAGCAAAATCCAAGGCTCCATCCTGAGCAAGCCAGCCGCCACCCCATACCATGTGCGCCATAGGGATATAAGATGCTGTCAGCCATAACACACTAAAAATCAGCAATGCAGAAAAACGAATTCTTTCACATAACGCGCCTACCACCAAAGCAACAGTAATACACGCAAATGCACCTTGGAAAACAACATGAATTAACTGATAAAAACTACCAGTTAGATCAGTTATGGATATATTTTTTAACATAACCTGACTAAAGCCACCCCAAAAAGAGTTGCCCGTCTCAAAGGTCATACTGTATCCATAAATAATCCAAAGCACACAAACCAATGAAAAACTGACAATCACCTGTGACATTAGTGACAACACATTTTTGCTGCGTAGTAATCCCCCATAAAATAGGGCAATGCCAGGTATTGTCATAAAAAGTACAAGTATCGTATTGATTAGCATAAATACCGTGTCTGCTTTATTGGGATTACTTTCCGCAGCAATCGCAAACGAAGGAAAACTGGCTGCAATACACGCTATAGATAAAAATTTATTCTTCATTTTTCCTCCCTTATTTACAGTGCTGCATCATTCGTTTCACCCGTTCTGATCCGGACGGCATGTTGCAATTCAAAGAGAAAGATTTTTCCATCCCCCATTTTTCCGGTGAAAGCCGTCTGCTGAACAACATGGATAATTTCTTCAACTCGTTCATCATTGGTAGCAATATCAATCTTAACTTTAGGCAAAAAATTAACGTTGTATTCAGCCCCCCGATAAAGTTCGGAATGACCTTTTTGACGTCCAAATCCCTTTACTTCTGTTATAGTCATACCTTGTATACCTATATCAGCAAGTGCTTCCCGCACTTCCTCCAGCTTAAATGGCTTTATGATGATGGTGATAAGTTTCATATTTCCCCCGTTTTTCACTACGCTAGTACAAGGGAATATGTGCAAGGGATATGCCAAAAGTTAAAAAGGATGTTTAATCAGCTTGTTATCGAAAAACATCTTTAAAGAAGGAATAAAAAAGGGAACAGAAAATACATCTGCTCCCTATACGCAGCCTAAATATGCACGCTAAACGTGCACTGATTCATTCAACGTCTCGCCAACTTGCTGGAGTTGGTACATTTGGTAATAGCGTCCACGCTTTTCCAATAGCTGTTGATGCTGACCTTGCTCCACAATTGCACCACGATGCAGCACTAATATAGAATCAGCCTCGGTAATGGTTGAAAGCCGATGAGCAATTACCACCAATGTCGTCTGTTTGCGGATCATTCTCAGCGCTTTCTGTACTGATTGTTCTGTCCCAGAGTCAATATTCGCGGTTGCTTCATCCAAAATAAGGATCTGTGGCGTTTGCACTAAAACTCTAGCCATTGCTAACAGCTGTTTTTGGCCGGCTGAAAGTGTATTCCCTTGTTCTCCCAAAACGAAATTCAAACCATCGGGCAAATGACGAACAAAGTCAGCTAATTGAACTAATTCCAACACTTCCCATATTTTCTCTTCACTGATATCTCGACCTAACGTGATATTGTTGAAGAATGAAGCGGCCAAAACAACAGGATCTTGCTGCACCATTGCCACTCCATTACGCAGCACTGAGTGAGAAAGCGAAGATATGGAACGCCTGTCAAGATAGATCTCACCGTCTTGCCACGGATAGTATCCCATAATCAAATTAGCTAAAGTGCTTTTTCCGCTTCCTGTATGCCCAACTAAGGCCACAAACCCATGTGGAGGAACATGCAAGTTAATATCGCTTAAGACAATTTTGTCATCGCGATATGCAAAATTTAAGTTTTCAATATCAATTCTGCCACTTTCTAACGCCCGCAAATCATTGCCATATTGCTGTTGTGGACTATCCATCAATTCGAAAACACGTTCTCCTGAAACCACTGCTTGCTGCAATACCGATTGTTGTGAAGTTAACTCAATCAGTGGCTCATTTAATCGCCCAAGATAGTTAATAAAGGCATACAGTACACCAACGCCAATAACCTCAGTGCCTTTGATACCAAACAATAAGAGCAAACCACACAATATAGCAGCAGAAAAGAAACTCAATAATGGCCTTAATAAGATACCATCTAACCGTAAAGCCTGCATACGAGCCTGATAATGTGCTCGATTGGTAGCCAACATTTTCTCGCCAAAACGAGCTTGCTGGCGGAACTGCTGAATCACACTCATTCCATTAATGGTTTCATTGAAACCATCATTAATGTCAGCCAGATAACCGCGAACTCGCCTAATTATTGGGGTACTCAGGCGCTGGTAAATCATCATGACAAGAAAAACTGCCGGAAATATTACGATCGCAACACATGCCATACGCCAATTTAAAACAAACATAGCTATCAGCATGGCGCCAATTAGTGCAGCACAGCGAAATACCATTGGAATCACATTAACAAACAGATCCTTAATGACTTCAGTATCATTTGTTACGCGGGATATCAGTTGTCCAACGGGTTGATTATCAAAAGCGCTTAATGGTTGACGTAATGCTGAATCCATCACATCAGTACGAAGCTTCTGCACCACACCCACAGATGCCTGATTAAAAAGTAATGTTTGATAGTAGTGTAAAACAGCAGCAATAAACTGCAAAATCAAGAAGATGGCAGCAAGCCCACCGACAATATCGAGCGGTAAATTTCCTGTTGCCACCATATTGTCGATAAAATAGCTTACAAGCAGGGGGCCGCTTACCTCTGCCAATGCAGCAATCCACAACATCAATACAGCAATGAGCATCGGTTTGCGGTAGTTTTTGCCGTAAGAAAGCAAGCGCTTTAATGACGGCCATAGCTTACCTGTATGAGTTTTAGTCATTTTCTCCACCCAATGCAGCTTCTAGTTGTTGGTAATGATACATATCGGAATACCAACCTGATTGGGTGATAAGCTGTTTATGCTGGCCATGTTGTATAACTGAGCCATGTTGCATAACCAAAATATTATCGGCTTCCGTTAATGCCGACAGCCGATGCGCACTGATAATAACAGTGCGCTGTTGCCGCCATTGGCTAAGATTTTTCATAATCTGGTGTTCCGTATGACCATCAACGGCTGATAAGGCATCATCAAGGATTAAAATCTCCGTCTCTAGCAACAAAGCCCTGGCTATGGATATACGCTGTTTTTGCCCCCCAGAAAGCATCACACCGCGTTCTCCAACTTCTGTTTGATAACCCTGAGGCAATCGCAAAATATCATCATGTACACTTGCTAAACGAGCGACTTCTTCTATTTGCTCTTGAGTTGCATCGGGTCGCCCCAACGCAATATTACCGGCAACCGTATCCGAAAACAGAAAAGGAGTTTGGTTGACAATAGCCAATCGTGAACGCCACTCTTCCATTCGAAGCACAGAGATATTTGTTGACTGGAAAAGAATAGCTCCATCGGTTACATCAAACTGCCGTTGCAACAAAGCCAATAAAGTGCTCTTCCCTGCCCCCGTTGATCCGCAAAGTCCCAATAACTGACCAGGCTCTAGTTGGAAATGGATATTTTCCAAAACAGGTTTATCGCTTTTGGGATAGGTAAATACGTTGATATTTGCCTGCAAACGCCCCCGCTCTGAAGACAAAGACAACACACCATCTTCGGTTACCAGTGGTTCCTGCAACAAACTGCGGATACGTGTATAAGCAGCACTTCCTCTCTCAACAATGTTGAACATCCATGCCAATGCCAACATAGGCCAGATCATCAATCCCAGATACATGACAAAACTGGTCAGTTCACCAAGTGTCATAGAACCATTCACCACCATCCAACTCCCTCCGCCGACCGCTAAGAGGTTTGCAACAGTAATAGCAATGAAAATGGTAGGGTCAAAACGCGCATCTACACGCGCAACATGCATATTCTTACGCCCAGCTTCAATAGCAACTTCTTCGAACTGATTAGATTGCAGTTTTTCCAATCCAAACGCTTTTATCATGCGGATACTCGTCAAACTTTCCTGCGCATGGTTATTCAGTACAGAGAATGCGCCTTGCGCAGATTTAAAACGATGATGAAGCTGATCACCATAATGCTTAATCGCCAAGGCCATAATGGGCATCGGCGCGAGGGATAACAAAGTTAATTGCCAACTTATCTCCACGCTCATGACAATTAGGACAGAACATCCCATGACTAAAGCATCAACCAAAGTAAGGACTCCCTCACCTGCGGCAAAAACAACTCTGTCAACATCATTTGTTGCGCGCGCCATGAGATCGCCTGTTCTATGACGCAAATAAAATTCAGGATTCTGACTACTCAGACGCTTGTAGAAGTCACCACGCAGCTTAATCGCTAGCCGATAGGAAGCACCGAATAACCATACACGCCAAACATATCGCAGACCATAGATAACCAAGGCAATGAACAGCATGAACCCCAGCAACATGAAGAGCTGACGGAAGGTCATTGTCTTTGTGCTAATGCCATCAACGATAATCCCAACTAAGTGGGGAGGAATGAGTTGCAGCACCGCAATCAAAACGAGAAAAATGACAGCCCCCAGATAACGCCGCCATTCACGAATAAAATACCAGCTTAATTGTGAAAATAATCTCACACACCTATTCCCAAGGTAAAAATGAAAGAGTTAGCACCTACCGACCAAAGGGATCTTTATGATGTTACTGAATCAGGTATTGGCAGCGCCGTTGTATATTTGATCTTTTCCATGGCAAAGTTAGAAGTCACATCAATCAAACCAGAAACCCCATTTACCATACGCTTGTAGAAATGATCATAACTCTTCATATCAACAACTTCTATATGCATCAGGTAATCATATTCACCCGCCATGCGATAAAAAGTTAAGACTTCTGGCATCTCTTTTATAAAGCTGACAAACTGTTCATACCATTCACTGCTATGTTGCTGGGTTTTAATCATCACGATCACTGTCAAACCCAGACCGAGTTTCTCCCCATTTAACAAGGCAACCCTGCCAACAATATAACCTTCATCTTCAAGTCGTTTAAGGCGCTTCCAGCAAGGTGTCGACGTCAAATTAACGGCTTCAGCCAGTGCGTTCAAGGATAGACTACAATCCTGTTGGAGCAGCTCCAGTAGCTTACGGTCTATTTTATCTAACATATCTAAATCCTATAGAAATATTTCCCCAATATAACGGATAATTACAGAAAAATAACAACCTATTTCTCCGCATGTAAGAGTAATCTATATACCACTACGGTATTATTATTTAGGGTCAATTTATGTCGTCTTTATGGGCTAAAAATGCCATAAAAGCTATCCAGGCTGATTATCAACGCAGTGCTGATACACATCTCATTCGTCTTAACCTCCCAATGTTTCCAGATATTCATCTTTATCTCAAAGATGAGAGCACTCATCCCACTGGTAGCCTCAAACATCGACTTGCACGTTCCCTATTCCTGTATGCACTCACGAATGGTTGGATCCAGGAAGGAACACCTATCATTGAAGCTTCATCTGGAAGTACCGCTGTTTCGGAAGCTTATTTTGCCCGCTTACTTGGTTTACCATTTATTGCGGTTATGCCTTTCTGTACTGCTAAACGCAAAATTCAAGAGATTGAGTTCTATGGTGGTAAATGCCATTTTGTAGAGCATTCCGCCTTGATTTATCAAGAATCAGAGCGCCTGGCAAAAGAGCTTAATGGCCATTACATGGATCAGTTTACCTATGCCGAACGAGCAACTGACTGGCGAGGAAACAATAATATTGCAGAAAGTATTTTCCGCCAGATGCAACTAGAGCCTTTTCCTGAACCAACTTACATCGTTATGAGTGCAGGAACGGGTGGTACATCTGCGACACTTGGTCGTTATATCCGCTACCAAGGATATGACACTAAACTCATTGTTGTCGATCCAGAGAACTCCGTCTTCTACGATTGCTACCACCAGAACCGCCATGATATTTGCGGAGGCACGGGCAGCAAAATAGAAGGAATTGGCCGCCCACGCGCAGAACCTTCTTTTATTCCTACGGTTATCGATGACATGATCCAAGTTCCCGATCTTGCCACAATAGCTACCATTTATTGGCTTGAAAAACTCATTGGCAGAAAAACGGGAGCATCAACAGGAACTAACGTCTGGGGAGCTTTGCAACTCGCCAGGCAAATGCACGATAACAACCAACAAGGTGCAATTGTGACATTACTCTGTGATAGTGGGGAGCGCTACCTTGATACTTATTACAACCCAGAATGGGTTCGCAATAATATCGGTGATATCACACAGTATCTAACACAACTACCCAAGTTAAATGGTTATGAGTAACATACCTCCTTCAATTTATTGAGGTAGATATCATGAAACGAGCCGTTGTTGTATTCAGTGGTGGACAGGATTCCACCACTTGTTTAATTCAGGCACTCCACCAATATGACGAAGTTCACTGTGTCACCTTTGATTATGGACAGCGTCATCGTGCTGAAATTGATGTAGCTTGTCGTATAAGCAAAGAATTGGGCGTTGCTGCTCACAAAGTGCTTGATGTGACTTTATTAAACGAGCTCGCAATCAGTAGCCTGACAAGAGACAATATTCCCGTACCCGATTTCTGTGAAAGTGAAAAAAGTGGCCTCCCAAATACTTTTGTGCCTGGCCGTAACATATTGTTTTTAACTCTGGCGGCAATTTATGCTTATCAGGTTAAAGCTGAAGCCGTTATTACTGGCGTTTGTGAAACAGATTTTTCGGGCTATCCAGATTGCCGTGATGAATTTGTCAAAGCACTCAATAAAGCCGTCAGCCTTGGAATCGCTCGCGATATTCGTTTCGAAACGCCGCTAATGTGGTTAAACAAGGCGGAAACTTGGGCATTGGCAGATTATTATCAAAAATTAGATTTTGTTCGCAATAGAACCCTTACGTGCTACAACGGTATCCAAGGTGACGGATGCGGTGAATGCGCAGCCTGCCACCTCAGAGCTAAAGGATTAAATTATTATTTAAGCAATACCCAAGCCACGATGTTAGATATGAAATCCAAAACACATCTCAGTTAATCAAAACATTTTGTCTCATTAATATTATCCATGAGAGGTTCCACGAGCCTCTCATTCCACATTTTTGTCTTATCGTTATTGGGCATCATTTTTATAAGCTTCCATTCTTTCTCGTAATTCGCCTTCTAAAACTAACGCTTTTTGTGTTTTCAAATCAATACAAGCAAATGTAGTTAAAGCATCTGCAATGATTTGATTATCACTCCTGCGTATAATTTCCTGAAAAAATGTACCGCTTTTATTACGTAACTCTCGCATCGAAGATTTCACTTCCAGCTCATCTGTAATCACGGCTGGATGGCGATAATTAATGTTGATATTCACCACAACAAAACCAATATTCTTACGATTTAACCATCCCAATGTGTCATCTTCAGTAAGTAAATCCCAGCGAGCGGCTTCCATAAACTCCAAATAACGCGCATTATTCACATGCTGGAAAAGATCAATATGGTAACCCCTGACTTTGATAATTGTGCTCATTGCTATTTTTTCCTTACACTCATCCGACCAGATAGAATATAACAATAGCAAAACAATTTAATTACAATAGTGTTTAATCAATTATTCTTGATCGATATCACAGCCCTCTTGATTAAATGACTGGCAATACACAAGAGGGCATAACACTTAGTAAGTCAATTTATCCCGATTTTTCTCTATAAAAATTGGACCAATACCTTGTACTTCCTGTAATTGTTCTATTGCTGTAAAAGGGCCATATTTTTCACGATACTCAATAATCGCCTGTGCTTTTTTAGCGCCAATCCCATTAAGTTCTTTCGCCAACTCTTCAGCATTTGCAGTATTAATATTAACCCCTTCCTTTCCCTGTTTTTGCTGGCCTGCAACTTGTTCTCCCCCCTCTTTCACCTTACTCTCTTCAACAGTGGTTTTAACAGGTTGTTTCACTATCTTATCAGTAGACTCATTAACGGTAGCGGCATGAGTTAATGGTATGCTGATACACAATGCCATCATGAGTGAATGAAATAATATCCTTAAATTTTTCATGTAAATCTCTCCATGTTTTGTTGGTGAAAGAAAGATTGCCACAACGATATTTTCAGGCAACAGGCAAAGTTTAGATATGCGAAAGGCCACGAAAGTGGCCTTTTTCAATTACTATTTTGCAAAAACAGATGCGAGTAACTTCGCAATTTTATTCAAGTTGGCCGAATTTAATATCCGCATCATCACGTAAATTCATTATTAGTGACTCCAGCATGATATTACCGGTCTGATACTGGTAACCCGCCATATATTGTTTGAGCAGATCCTCGGTAACGGATCCAGGAACAACTTTATCCAATTGGATAAGCACAGCGTTACCAAGTTCATCTTGAGCTAATCCATATACTGGCTTACCCGCTTTAGGATGAGGTAAAGTGAATGCCACATCGGTAGCCTGATTAGTTTGTGGCAGATGTTTTATCACAGTAGGTTGCTCGAACTGAATTCCCGCGGCTTTCAATGCTTGCTCACCTTTGCCTTCTTTCAGGGCAGTCAGTAGTTTTTCACTTTCAATCTGAAGTTGTTTTTCTGCTTTCTGGCGTTTCACCAATTCAGTCACTTCAGGTTTAGCCTGTTCAAATGGCTGGACTGTCTCAGGCTTAACATTGTCAACACGCAGAATAAAAGCTCTATCGCCTTCAACTGAAATGACATCAGAGTTAATTCCTGTCGCGCCTTTATCATCAATCAAATTGCCAGAGAAAATAGCCTGAACAACTTGGTTGAAATTAATATCAGTGGGAACGTGATCGCGATCAAACCAGTCGGTAGTCACAGCTTGATAACCTGCCGCTTTTTCTGCTGCTGCCAAAGACTCATTATCATTAGCTGCGGCATCACTCACTTTCCGCTGTAATGCATAGAAAGCATCAACCGCTTTTTCTTGCTTAACAATTTTTTCTATTTCCGAACGCACATCCGCCAGCGGTTTGACTTCTTGAGGCTTAATATCATCTAAACGGAAAATGGCATATCCATTAGACAATTTAACCACATTGGAAAGTTGCCCTTTCTGGATCAAATTCGCTGATTTAAGCTCAATCGGCAGAGAATTTTCTTCCATCCATCCCAAATCTCCCCCTTTTTGTGCAGAAAATTTGTCCGTCGATTTTTCTGATGCCAATTGACTAAAATCAGCCCCTTTTTTTAACTCATCCAAAACCGATTTAGCGACAGACTCTGAATCCAGTTGAATAAAACTATACTTCTTCTGCTCAGGTTTAGTGTATTTCACCAAGTTACTTTTATAATATTTTTCAATATCAGCATCAGATACAGTGACATCTTTCAGTTCATTGGTAGCATCCATTTTGATATAACTGACTTTCACTTTTTCTGGCACAGTGAAATGCTGACTATTTGCGTCATAGTATTTTTTCAGCTCTTCATCAGTCACTGTTTGTTTCTCTTCAATTGACTTCAATTCAAGAGTCGCAAAACGCACGGTCCTTTCTTGCAGAAGTAAGGCTACTTCCTGTTTTATTTCTGGCGGTAACGCAATTTCCGCCCCGATAACAACTTGCTTCAATTGACGATTAATCAGTTCCTGACGAACCTGTTCCGCAAAATTTTCAGGGCTGATGTTTGAATGAGCAAGCCAGTTTAAATACTCCTGATATTTGTTGTTATCAAATTGGCCGTCAGTCTGGAGAAACGGTAGGTTACGTATTTCCTGTGCAACTTGATTGTCGCTCGCTGATAAACCCAGCTTACGGGCATATTGTTCAATCAAAGTGGCATTGATAAGTCTCTCCAATGATTGGCGCCGAAGCTGCTGTAGCATCTGTTCATCGCTTAACAAAGTTGAGAATTCATCTCCCAGCTTCTCCTGCTGAGCATTTTTTTCTTGCAAAAATGCCTGCTCTAGCTGAGCACGACTAATGGTTTGGCCATTCACTTTGGCAGCATAATTACCACTTTCGCTTGACAGGTAACCGGTTACCCCTGTCACCAGGAAAGTCAGGATAATTAGCGCCAATACAATTTTGAGCACAGGACCGTTCGCCGCCGTGCGTAGGTTGTCCATCATAAAGACGTAAAACTCCGCTTTAGTGAAAAAGAAACTGTCATATTACGACAATTCAAACGCTAAGAGAAAAAAAGCGCACCAATCAATTGATGCGCTTATATTCTAGCCTATCAACAAGCCCCAGTCAGTTGAAGTTTATTGCAATAACAAAAACCAGGGCCTGCTGTCTGCTCATTAGCCATTAACAGCGTCTTTTAACCCCTTCCCAGCTCGAAAAGCAGGTACTTTTGCTGCTGCGATCTTGATTTCCTTGCCTGTCTGAGGGTTGCGTCCTGTACGCGCAGCACGCTCACGTACAGTAAACGTACCAAACCCCACTAAAACGACATCATCACCGTTTTTCAATGCACCAGATACGGAAGAAATGAATGCATCTACTACACGTCCGGCTGCCGCCTTAGAGAGGTTGGCATCAGCAGCAATTTTGTCGATCAGTTGTGATTTATTCACTCTTATCATCCCCATTTTAGTATTACTCTTGTAACGGAAACCGATTTATAACAGATAACACGACAGTTATACCGTCATATCAATCCTTTTCCAGTATTAGCAAGAAATCATGGAACAGCAAAATTTTTAATCAGATAATTATACCAATCTAACTTCAAGATGCGTGTGATATCTCCCCGCGAAGCGGGGAGATATCAGGTTTCATATCGTGTTGTAAATTGCAGCTTTAAGTTTAATGCGTATAGACTAATCTAACTTAATGACACAAAAAAAGGCTGGCAAGCCTGAATGTACTCACCAACCTGAATTTTATACACAGTTTTTGAGTTAGCTCACTATTTTAGTGATACTACTTCTGCGCCAAATACGGGTTCCTGCAAAGCGATAGATAAAACATCTTCTATACGTTTAACGGGATGGATCTCCAGATCTTGGATCACATTCTGTGGGATCTCTTCTAGATCTCGCTTATTGTCATCTGGGATCAGAACCGTTTTAATTCCCCCACGATGTGCTGCCAACAGTTTCTCTTTCAAACCACCGATTGGCAGAACTAAACCACGCAGAGTAATTTCCCCTGTCATGGCTACGTCAGCACGAACTGGATTACCCGTCAGGCAAGAAACCAGCGCTGTGCACATTGCAATCCCCGCACTTGGGCCATCTTTTGGCGTTGCGCCTTCCGGTACATGAACATGAATATCACGTTTCTCATGGAAATCAGCGCTAATACCCAATTTATCAGCACGAGCACGAACAACGGTCAATGCCGCCTGGATGGATTCCTGCATCACTTCACCCAATGAACCGGTATAAGTCAATTTACCTTTACCTGGTACACTGGCTGTTTCAATCGTCAGCAAATCACCACCCACTTCTGTCCATGCCAGACCAGTTACCTGACCAACTCGATTTTCTGTATCAGCACGACCATAATCCACTTTCTGCACACCCAGATAATCTTTCAAGTTATCCGCATTAATTTCGATGTGCTTAAGTTTCTTATCCATCAGTAATGCTTTCACTGCCTTACGACACAATTTAGAGATTTCACGTTCCAAACTACGAACGCCAGCCTCACGAGTGTAGTAACGGATAATGCCAATAATTGCACCATCATCGATAGTCAATTCGTCTTTCTTCAGTGCATTACGCTCGATCTGTTTTGGCAGCAGATGACGTTTGGCAATATTCAATTTTTCATCTTCGGTATAGCCCGATAGACGAATAACCTCCATACGATCCAGCAATGGAGCAGGAATATTCATAGAATTAGATGTTGCCACGAACATCACATCGGAGAGATCGTAATCAACTTCAAGGTAATGATCGTTAAATGCTACGTTTTGTTCAGGATCAAGCACTTCTAACAATGCTGAAGCCGGATCACCACGCATGTCAGATGACATTTTGTCGATTTCATCCAGCAAGAACAGTGGATTTTTAACCCCTACCTTGGACATTTTCTGAATTAATTTGCCCGGCATTGAGCCAATATAGGTGCGACGATGTCCACGGATCTCCGCTTCATCACGTACTCCACCCAACGCCATACGCACATATTTACGCCCAGTTGCACGTGCGATAGAACGGCCCAATGAGGTTTTGCCCACACCAGGAGGTCCTACCAAACAAAGTATTGGCCCCTTAAGCTTGCTAACGCGGCTCTGTACCGCAAGATATTCAAGAATTCGCTCTTTGACACGCTCCAAACCATAATGGTCTGTATCCAGCACTTCCTGAGCTTTTATTAAATCTTTCTTTACCTTGCTACGGGAAACCCAAGGAACTTGCACCATCCAGTCAATGTAACTACGAACAACCGTTGCTTCAGCCGACATCGGAGACATCATTTTTAATTTCTGTAATTCAGCTTCGGCTTTTTCGCGAGCCTCTTTCGGCATTTTCGCGTCTTCGATCTTACGTTTCAGCGTTTCATATTCATCAGGTGCATCATCCATCTCACCCAATTCTTTCTGAATCGCTTTCATTTGCTCATTCAGGTAGTACTCGCGCTGGCTTTTTTCCATCTGTTTTTTAACGCGATTACGGATACGTTTTTCTACCTGTAACAGATCGATTTCTGATTCCATCATTGCTATCAGATATTCAATGCGTTCAACAACATTAGACATTTCTAAAACTGTCTGCTTATCGTTGATTTTCAAAGGCATATGTGCAGCGATGGTATCGGCTAATTTTGCTGCATCTTCAATACTGTGCAACGAGGTCAATACTTCTGGCGGGATCTTTTTATTCAGTTTGACGTAACCTTCAAACTGGTTAATAACCGTTCTTACCAGAACTTCTTGCTCACGTTCATCAACGTCAGGGGATTCAGAATATTCAACTTGTGCATAGAAATACTCACCATTATCCGTCAACGTGGTAATGCGAGCACGCTGCAAGCCTTCAACCAGAACTTTTACTGTGCCATCTGGCAATTTTAACATCTGTAAAATAGAAGCCACTGTACCTACGGAAAAAAGATCATTCACTCCCGGCTCATCAGTAGATGCTTCTTTTTGCGCGACCAACATGACTTGTTTGTCATGTTCCATTGCTGCTTCCAGGCAATGAATCGACTTCTCACGCCCAACAAACAGAGGGATCACCATATGTGGATAAACCACTACATCGCGCAAAGGCAATACAGGGATTTCTATGCGTTCAGAACGCTCAGGATTCATAGAGCTCTCTCTTCGTTTAGCTTTCGCCAGTTTTAGGAATCTCGTGAAACACGGTTTTCACGAGTTTCACTTCAAAGAATATAAAATATATGGGGACAGGAATCTGACATTCAATAGCCTATACCGGCAAAAAACAAATGAGGGAGAATCCCTCATTTGTTTTTTCAATGCGTATTGATAATCGGTGCTTCCTATACCCCATTTCTTCACTCACCAGAAACTTGAGCATCCGGCTTGCTATATATCAATAATGGTGCGGAATTATCTTCAACAACCGTTTCATCAACAACAACTTTCTCTACATGTTCCATCGATGGCAGATCGTACATGGTATCCAGTAAAACATCTTCAACAATTGAACGAAGACCACGAGCACCCGTTTTACGTGCCATTGCTTTTTTCGCTATGGCAGTCAATGCTTCTTTTCTGAACTCCAGTTCAACACCCTCAAGGTTAAACAGGGCCTGATACTGTTTGGTCAGCGCATTTTTCGGTTCCTGTAGGATCTGGATCAGCGCTTCTTCATTAAGTTCAGTCAACGTTGCCACGACAGGCAGACGACCAATGAATTCGGGAATTAACCCAAATTTAATTAAATCTTCTGGTTCAACCTCAGACAGCAATTCACCTTCTGTGGCTTTCTCTGATTCGCCCCTAACTGTAGCACTAAAACCGATACCTGAACTGACATTCAAACGCTGGCTGACAACTTTATCCAAACCGGCAAATGCACCGCCGCAGATAAACAGAATTTTGGAAGTATCAACTTGCAAGAATTCCTGCTGTGGATGTTTACGGCCACCTTGAGGAGGAACCGCTGCCACAGTGCCTTCAATCAGTTTCAACAGGGCCTGCTGAACCCCTTCTCCTGACACATCGCGAGTAATTGATGGGTTATCAGATTTACGGGAAATCTTATCTATTTCATCAATATACACGATACCACGTTGTGCTTTCTGCACATCGTAGTCACATTTTTGCAGAAGTTTCTGGATAATATTTTCTACATCTTCCCCGACATAACCCGCTTCGGTTAATGTCGTGGCGTCAGCCATAGTAAACGGAACGTCTAAATAGCGAGCTAATGTCTCTGCCAACAACGTCTTACCGCTACCTGTCGGGCCAATCAACAGAATATTACTTTTGCCGAGTTCCACACCGTTAGTGGTGTCACCATTACGTAACCTCTTGTAATGGTTATAAACCGCAACTGCTAACACTTTCTTCGCGGTTTCCTGACCGATAACATAATCGTCCAGATGTTGGCGAATTTCATGAGGAGTAGGCAATGTGCTACGCTCACGATGTGGTACCAGCTCTTTAATTTCTTCGCGAATGATATCGTTACATAAATCGACACATTCATCGCAGATATACACTGACGGACCGGCTATTAATTTCCGTACTTCATGTTGGCTTTTCCCGCAGAAAGAGCAATACAGCAGCTTTCCTGAACCGTCTTTGCGCTTATCTGTCATCAGTCAACCTCACTTTATGAACTGTTATCCCAGTTTGTCCGGCATAACAGAAAAAACGCTATTACTCCGCCTAGTTTGGCGTCAACATCAAGAAACGCTTAGAGAAAAGGCTAGCATCGGAGTAATAAAGTAATTAATTAATAATTAGCTGCGCTGGGTGAATATACTATCAACCAACCCGTATTCTACGGATTCTTCGGCTGACAAGAAACGATCGCGTTCTGTATCCTTAACGATCTTCTCAAGTGGCTGTCCGGTATGTTTCGCCATCAATTCGTTCATACGCGCTTTAACCTTGAGGATTTCCTGCGCATGGATCTCAATATCAGTCGCCTGTCCCTGGAAACCACCTAATGGCTGGTGAATCATAACTCTGGAATTCGGCAGACAGAAACGCTTCCCTTCGGCTCCCGCAGTCAGCAGGAATGCTCCCATAGAACAGGCCTGCCCCATACAAATAGTGCTCACATCTGGTTTGATAAACTGCATCGTGTCATAAATAGACATGCCTGCCGTAATAACCCCACCAGGTGAGTTGATATATAAATGAATATCTTTTTCTGGGTTTTCTGCTTCCAAGAATAGCATTTGGGCAACGATCAAGTTCGCCATATGATCTTCAACAGGCCCAGTCAGAAAAATAATACGATCCTTTAATAAGCGGGAGAAGATATCAAATGCACGTTCGCCACGTGCTGTTTGTTCAACCACCATCGGCACCAAAGACATGTTAGGTGCATATTGATCTTGCTTGCCACTGTATGACATTTCCGTCTCCTAATCGAACTCACGCTGGTGCCATTCATAACTGATTCTACTTGAGATAAGCGATGATGACCATGATCCAAAGTTAACTCACAAGGGGCTTTTCCCCTTTAAAAAGTAGTAAGCTCTTACATAATAGTAAGAAAGGATATGAGGTTAAATCTGTTTTTTTCAAGAACAATAAAAAAACCCGCAAGCATAGCCTGCGGGTTTACTTCGATTCACTTCATTGAGAGTGAGGTTTCATCATCTCAGGCAATCAATAAATGAAACTTATGCCAATTGATTTTGATTCATCAATTCATTGAAGCCAGTTTCTTTTTCAGAAACTTTTGCTTTGCTCAGAACAAGTTCAACAGCCTGCTCTTCCAGAGCAATGTTGCGAATGCTGTTCATCATTTCTTTATTCTTGCTGTAGTACTCAACAACTTCTTTTGGATCTTCATAAGCTGCAGCCATCTCTTCGATCAACGCAGTAACGCGATCTTCTTCGACTTTCAGCTCATTGCTGCTGATAACTTCGCCTAACAGCAAACCAACAACAACGCGGCGTTTAGCTTGCTCTTCGAACAGTTCACGTGGCAGTTCCAGAGCTTGTTTTTCACTACCGCCAAAACGCTGAGCAGCTTGACGACGCAGTACATCAATTTCACTGTCAACAACAGCCGCAGGAACTTCAATTTCGTTAGCCTTAACCAGACCATCCAAAACCTGAGTTTTGATGTTGTTGCGAACAGCATTTTTCAGTTCACGTTCCATGTTCTTGCGAACTTCGGCACGCAAACCGTCAACAGAACTATCAGCAATACCAAAACGCTTGATAAACTCTTCAGTCAACTCTGGCAGTTCACGCTGTTCAACTTTTTTCAAGTTGATCACGAACTGCGCCGCTTTACCTTTCAGATTTTCTGCATGGTAATCTTCTGGGAAAGTCACATCGATAGTAAATTCTTCGCCTGCTTTGTGACCAACGATACCATCTTCAAAACCTGGGATCATACGGCCCTGGCCCATTGCCAGAACGAAATCAGTTGATTTACCGCCTTCGAACTCTTCACCATCAATGGAGCCAGTGAAATCAACAGTGACACGATCTTCCGTAGCCGCTGCTTCATCGGTTTCTTTCCAATCTGCCTGCTGTTTACGCAGCGTGTCCAGCATGTTGTCAACGTCTGCATCTTTTACTTCAACAACAGGTTTTTCAACTTCGATCTCTTCCAGACCTTTCAGTTCAATTTCTGGATAAACTTCAAATTCAACTGCGTAAGTGAAGTCTTCACCTTCTTTAAACTGTTCAGGCTTGTAGCTTGGTGCACCTGCTGGGTTGATTTTCTGCTCAATGATCGCATTGATGAAATTGCGCTGCATCAGATCACCCAGAACATCCTGAAGAACAGAAGCGCCATAACGCTGCTTAACGATCTTCATTGGCACTTTGCCTTTACGAAAGCCGTCGATACGGACTTTCTTTGCTACATTAACCAGTTCACTGTCAACTGCTTTTTCGATATCGGCAGCAGGAACGGTGATTGACACACGACGCCCAAGGCCTTGAGTGGTTTCAACAGAAACTTGCATCTTGTTACCTCAAAAAAATCATAGTGCTCGGTCAACTTCAGAATGGCTGCAAGGCTTAAAACAAGCTGATTGCAGTACTCTTTAAGAACCGGGGCGGTCGCATTTAAAAACCGAGAATCCCTGTGATCAGAAGCGTCCCGAAACCATTCTAAAAATTTAGACGCAGCATTATAGCGGCGCAGACAGTATGAGTCGAGAATTGCAGACAAAAGCATGCATGATTCGTTGACTTATGTGATGAATGTTGCTCAATGACTACATCACAATATTGTTTATGATGATACTGTTTAAGCAGTATGCATATAAATAAAAATACAGCCCGAAGGCTGTTAGTTAAGATTAAATCTGGATTAATAAAATAGAAACAAGCCTATGATTTTATATCGAAAACTCACAAGCTTGATGTCGTTGTACTGCCACCACGACATGCGGGAGAAGCCAGAACAGTGTCTGCTAGTTCTGTCCACTCCTTTTCTGTATAAGTATGGAGTGCCAAAGCATGTACACCTTCCTCTAATTCTTTAGCCAAAACGCTATATACTGAGCGATGGCGGCTAAGCATTCTTTGTTCAACAAATTCATTACTTATGATAACAATTTTAAAATGGCTTTCAGAACCCGCGGGCACATTGTGACGATAACTTTCATCGGTCACTTCCAGATGAGAAGGCTTAAATGCCGCCTGTAACTTTGTTTCTATTTCTTGACGAACCATCCCATTCTCCTAAATCACCAAAGGTTATTTATCAACCACATCATTGATTTTAGATTATTTCCCATGATTTATAACATCGGAGTAACCCAATCTCATTAACAGAATTTGCGTCAGGTATTTCTCACGATATTTCAAACCATGTTTCTATCATCAGGGATATGCCGCTACCCATGGCGATGCTATGATTACGGCGGTTTAAACTACGGTTTAAATTATCAGTATTAATATTGAATATCCGAATCTTGAATTGAGAAAACCTACATGCTAAAGAAAATATTTATTCCATTGATTACGCTTTTCTTTTTATCTGGCTGTGCAGACTCAGGCAACACATTAGCCATTCAGCCTAAAATTACCCTGCCTCCAGCAGATCCAACCATGAAAGCGATCACAGTCAGTATTAGTGGGGTCGACCAGCGTCAATCTCAAGCCCTGGCCCAAATTAATCGCGATGCGCGATTAGTCACCCTGGTTCCTTCCCGTGATTTACGCTTCTTACTACAAGAAGCGCTGGAAAAACAGATGGTGGCTCGCGGCTATATGATTGGCTCTCCCGCCAATGCCAATTTGCAGGTTGTTGTTAATCAACTCTACGCCAATGTGAAAGAAGGCAGTCTTCGTCATAATATTTCAGCCAAAGCGGAAATCTCTATCATTGCTTATGCTCAAGACGGTAGTAAACAAATTAAAAATTATCGTACCAGCTACAATGCCCAGGGACCATTGGCCGCGACAAACACAAAAATTGCTGATGCAGTCAATACTGTCTTATCTGATGTGATCGCAGACATGGCTCAGGATGCATCAATCAGCACCTTTATCAAACAAAACGTCCACTAACAGGATAATGTACAAACTTTCTGCCTAATTCTGACAAAATTAGATAGTATGCAGAAAGTTTTGGGAGGCCCATGACTAACCACCGTTATTTAAACCTATCTGCATTACGCAACTATCGAACCCTTCTATTACTAGGCTTTGCCTCAGGTCTGCCTCTTGCGCTCACGGCTGGAACGTTACAAGCATGGATGACTGTCGAAAACGTCGATATCCGAACTATCGGTTTTTTCACTTTGGTTGGTCAAGCCTATGTTTTTAAGTTTCTCTGGGCACCCACAATGGATCGATATACCCCCTCCTTTTTAGGACGCCGCCGGGGGTGGATGCTTACTACTCAACTCTTATTGATCGCCAGTATTGCCGCAATGGGGTTCCTGCAACCTTCCCAGCATTTATGGTGGCTTGCTGCATTGGCTGTTGCTGTTGCATTTTTCTCAGCTTCCCAAGATATTATTTTTGATGCCTATAAAACCGATTTGTTACCACAGGAAGAACGAGGCTCCGGTGCGGCCATTTCCGTACTGGGTTATCGGTTAGCTATGCTGGTTTCTGGTGGATTGGCATTGTTACTCGCCACCTATATTGGCTGGCAAAATATGTATTGGGTTATGGCTGGCTTGATGCTTATCGGGGTTTATGCCACGCTTACAGCCAAAGAACCAGAAATCAATACCGCACCACCAAAAACATTACATCAGGCGGTATTCGAACCATTACTTGATTTTTTCGGCCGCAATAATGCCTGGCTTATCCTGCTACTGATTGTACTGTACAAACTGGCAGATGCTTTTGCACTCTCACTCAGCACACCTTTCCTTATTCGTGGTGTCGGTTTCAGTCCAGCCGAAGTCGGTATGCTCAACAAAACCCTCGGACTTGCTGCAACCATTGTTGGCGCATTGTACGGCGGTTATTTGATGCATCGGCTGAGCTTGTTCCGTGCCCTGATGATCTTTGGCATTCTTCAAACTGTTTCAAACTTCGGTTATTGGATACTTGCCATTACCCCTAAAGATATCTATCTAATGGGGACGGCGATTTTTCTGGAAAATATCTGTGGTGGCATGGGAACAGCGGCTTTTGTTGCTCTTCTAATGACCTTATGTAATAAATCATTTTCAGCAACACAGTTCGCATTGCTTTCTGCATTATCAGCCGTTGGCCGAGTTTATGTTGGCCCAGTAGCAGGATGGTTTGCAGAAGCTTATGGCTGGCCAATGTTTTATCTATTTTCTGTTATTATCGGTTTGCCGGGGCTTATATTGTTGTTTATCTGCCGTAAGACACTGGCTTATACCGAGAAAAATGATGGCTTTTTGCCCCGAACACGATTCAAAAACGCTTATAAATTCGCCTTTACTATCATGATATTGGCCGCCTTGATATTTATAGTTTGGTTAATTATCAGTAGCGTACTGTTTATCATCATTCATTTAGTCTCTCTGGTATACACGATATCGCCAGAATACATGCTATATCTACATGAAGGTAGTGAATGGATATCTCCACTGTTATCCTGGAGTGTCATCATTGGAACCCTGGGCTTTCTTTTAGGTGGAATATTAGATTATTTGGCGTTAAAGAAAAGTAGGCTTGCTTAGTTTACTGAGCAGCTCTAAAAAAGAAAGCCGGAAGATCACGGGGATCTTTCCGGCTATTTTAATTAATATGTAAATCACAAATTAATTTTATTTAAATATTGCATAGCCGCTCTGAATGTTGTGCTTTAGGATTTCTTCTTCCATTTCCAGACGTTTCACCTGTTTTTCTAATACCTATATCTGGCATTGTTCGGGGGTCAATGCCTTGCCAACAGGCGTAATTCCCTGCATTTCGGCCTTGTACTGGCGAACCCGTTTTCCCAGAGTGCTGGCATCAATCCCCAGTGAACGGGCAACGTTAACAACCCGCTGCTGATGGAGAACAACCTGCTGAACCGCTTCCAGCTTAAATTCAGCGGAATAGTGGCGTTTGGTGAGTTTCACTTCCATTGTCACACCTCATTGTCATGTTAATAATATTAGCAGGCTTTTGAGGTGTCCGAGTCCTTATACCATATATGGACGCCCCAGTTGTGCAAGCACTAAGTTATACGGTTTGCGACCATATATCCGGCGTCATAATGGAAAAATTATCCGCGCCATGATGTCATCCGCACCCTGCTTCCTTCTCACTACATCGGTATATCACTACCTTGTATAAGAACAGGCTATTACAGGGACGGTAGCCGTTTTCTCATCAGTGTTTGCAAACTCGATAATGCGTCTATTTTTGTTGCTCAATTAATTAATAGTAAAAGCTTTTTGCATATTAAAATCCACTTCATCCCGCAGAACACGCCAGATAATCCGGGTCAGTTTGTTGGCTAAAGCGATCGTGGCTTTCATAACCCCGCATCGGGCAATCAGTTTTCTCAACCATTCTCCCAGACAATCATCACGATTTTGGACACAGCGCATCACGGCACGAGCACCGTGGATAATTAACGTTCGGAGATGACGGTTTCCATTTTTGCTCAGGGAAGACAGCCGGTTTTTTCCACCTGAACTGTGTTGTCGGGGAACCAGGCCACACCAGGCAGAAAGTTGCCGGCCATTGGCAAATTGGGGCGCACTGACTTCACTCACGAAGGCGGCTGTAATAAGAGGACCGACGCCGGGGATCGTGAGCAGATGGTGATAACCACTTTGCTGACGAGAAAGTGCCGCTATTTCATTATCCATTTCATGAATGCGAATGTTCAGATTCCGTAGGTCTTCCCCCAAAGTATGAAGCAAACGTCGTAGTACAGAGGACAGCTCATGGCTCTCCTCTTCTAGAATCTCAGGCAGGTACTGTTGCAGTTTCTGAATACCAGCAGGAACGCTCACCCCCTCCTCAGCGAGGAAAGCCCGAATCTGGTTGGCGAGTGCGGTACGTTGTTCCACCATGAGTTGCCGGGCACTGCGCAGTGCCTTGATATCTTGCTGTTCCACCGTCTTGACCGGAACAAAATGGATACCGGGTCGGCAGGCCGTTTCGCAGATAGCCAGTGCATCATTGGCATCATTTTTTGATGATGGCTGAAAGCGTTAACATGCTGGGTCGGCACAAGCCTGATGATAAATTCCATCGCCTGAAGGGTTCTGCCCCAATAGTGAGAAGTTGCACAGGCCTCCATAGCAATGAGGGTTCCTGGCGAAAAAGTGCGCACAGTATCAAGCAATTTTTGCCGTGAAATTTTTCGGTTCGAGGCGACAGAACCGTCCTCCATCCAGACACAGACTTGAAAAACGTTTTTGGCGAGGTCAATGCCAATGACTTTAATCGCATTCATGAGATGTTCTCCCGAAATTCAGTGCATCGGAAAAAAGATGGCACTATTTGCTGCTGAAAAAGGGGACGTCCATCACATCACTACAGTTTTCGGGTCAGGCCACTGTGGCGCCATTGGGTCACATGTTGCTGTTTTTGTTCGGGGGTGTATCGGTTACGGCGCATGATGGGGTCTCCAAATGAAAAATCAGAAGCCGTAGCGTGCAGGAGCCGGATGGAAGGAACAAGGTGAGATCACCGGACGCTTACACAGCAACTAAGGGCAGGGAATGAGCAACTCTTAAAAGGAAAAAGCCGGAAGATCACGGGGATCTTTCCGACTTCTTTAGTCATTACATTAAAGAATTGTTACGATGCCCACTCAGCTTTTTCTGGAAGCTCTCCATTTTGCCAATGTTTGAATATCTTAAATGATGCTCTTTGAAAAAAATGTTTTTGCTCATCATAACTAGCAAGTCTAAGTAATGTAATTTCGCCATTTCCCTTATTTATTTCGAAAAGACCATGTTCCATTTCTGAATGCCTTGATGTTGTAGACATATAGAGATACTGGGAACTAATTTCGCTTTCTTCCTTTTTAAACATCAATATGTGAAATGCCATATTATTCTACTCATCTATCCAAATTCTGCCCGTAGATTCGGTTTTATCGTGTGCTGTCCTATAGTTTGTTCGGAAAATACCTTCAAACTTAGATTCAAAATACTCATGCTTCAACAAATTGATATCTGATGGTATATGATCGCCTTTCGTCAAACGTGACCATGCATTGACCATACCTGGGTCAGCGTCAAATCGACCAATTCCTCTGTCTAATTGGTGTTCTTTGAAAAATACATGGTTTTTTATTCTGGCGATCTGAGATTCTTTCCAACCTGTATTTCTCGCAATAGCCGAAATATCAGAAGGGTCAGCCCTGATTTTATCATAGTATTTCTCGGCTTTTTCCCAGCCAGTTACACTATCAGGATCCAGTACTCTCCGAGCACCCGTCTCCTTAATTCCTGCATCCCCTTTATTCCCCTGCCTACCGGCCAGCCCATACGGATCAACATACCCCGTCGGATTATGAACGTAAGAGTAGGGATTCAACCCGCCCGCCAACCCAATCGGATCTTAGGGCAGGTTCCGGTGCGGTTATACTTTTTTAAGCGATTTTTTTCTTATCTATCAGCTTATTAAAGAACCGTTTTTACCTGTTTAGCCCATTCCCGCGAACCTAAAATGCCGAAGTGCACTTTTGGCCTGTTTTGCTATGCCACCGCCGCAAGCCGTTGTGCAGTATAGCGATCATTTTGGCTTGTGATGGATTGAATAACCTGATTTTGTGAGGCTTTTCACTTTCGGCAACGGGCGAACGTCGCCCAACTCGTTTGGGCGGCGGGCGCTCGTTCTGCGGGTGCGGGTGGCACAGAACCCGCCAGCGGCGCATTGCGACGCTATCAAGCACTGATGCGCAGGATCTGGCTCGGTTTTACCGATGATGCTTTGCTCAAGGGAAGCCCCCTCTGGGGGCTGCACGGGGCGGAGATGGCGAGCACGGTAACGAGCGAGGAGCGCAGCGACTGCGAGCCGGGCGCAGCCAATGCAGCGTGGGTTGGGGCGGGGGAGGTAAACCAACGGAGGCCGCAGGCCGACTTGCCTACAGGGGTGTTTGCCAGAGGATAGCAAGGCAGCTAAAGAAGGTACCTGCTTGGTTGGACGTTGGCGCAGTGTTCCGATTCGGCGCGGTGTTTGCCAAGAGGGTGCGCCGATGCTGACAGCAGAAGGCGAAGCCTTGTGCGCCACACCCCGCGATGCCGAACAGCGGGGGCGCCAGACATAATGTAAATTATGCGATGCGAGCCGCTTTGCCCGGTTTTTGGGAACGACTCAGCGCAACGGCGAGTTTCGCATAATTCCCCCACATTATGTTGAGTGGGCTTTGGGCGGCCTGCACTGACTGAACGGGGACACGGCTGCTCAGGCCGACCATGGCCCACGTACCCCCGCGAGCACCGATGCTGACGGGCAGTCCGGCCACGGTCTGCCCCTGCACCGTTCCCAGCGAACTCAACGGGGACTGTCAGACTGCCCGGTGCGTTGGGGTGTCGGTTCGGCATCCGGCTCGTCGCTGGCACAACCTGCACTGCTTTCCTGTGGTGTCGGTGTGTCACGCTCTGCCGGATGGGTTTGTTTATGCACTTTCTTCAAGTGACCGATCGCCACGCGTGTATAAATTTCTGTCGTGTTAAGTTTCTCATGTCCCAGCATTGCCTGGATATGGCGGATATCCGCGCCGTTATCCAGCATCTGCGTCGCCATTGAGTGCCGGAACAGATGGCAGGCGCCCGGTTTGTCTAACTGCGCCTGCTGCCGGATGGCCTTGCCTGCGATCTGCGTCAGGTGTCCCAGACTCAGCGGCCTGCCCTTTTGCGAGATAAACAGATAACCGCTGTCATAGTGCGCGGCCAGTTGTGGCCTGACGTTGACCAGATAGCGTTTCAGCCAGCCCAGCGCCCGCTCACCGACAGGCACAACCCGGTCTTTATTCCCTTTGCCCTGATTCACGACGACCGCACCGCGTTCGAAGTCGATGTCCCCCTGCCGGAGCTGGCGTAACTCCATGCGCCGGATGCCGCTGCTCCAGAGGATTTCCAGCATCACCCGGTTGCGAAGTCCCAACACACTCTGATCATCAAGGCTGTCCAACACCTGCGTGGTTTCCCGTTCACTCAGGATCTGCGCCGGCAGCCGCTTTTCTTCTTTCGGCAACACCATCTGCTCGGCTGGGTTATAGAGGATGTGATGGCGTTGCAGCAAATAGCGGAACCACAGCCGCAGGGCGATCAGCCGTTCCCGCTGACCGTTATTGCCGTAAGGCTGGCCATCGGCTTTACGGTAAGCCCGCAGATACCGCTGCCAGCTTTCCAGTAACACCAGTGTGACCTGTGCGGGGTAACGCACCGTGCGCTGTTCGCACCAGTCGATAAAGGGTAGCAGGTAGCTACGGTATGTTTCCCGCGTGCGGTCAGCCCGGCCTTGTGCCAGCAGCGTGTCGAACCACGCTTCAAGCTGTTGGCGCAGTGTGATCAGGGTGTTGTCGTGTGAAGTTATCATGCGGATTGTCCTTTTTGTCGTGGGTGCTATCCGGCAGTACGGTATGACGGGAAGTTTTTATTGTGTTGCCGGAACAGTGATTTTTCGTTTTGTCAGACTTGCGCTCGGTTAACCCACTCTGGCTGTGGCTTTAGGGTAGTTTTGGCTACCCAGACTTGACCCCGACTTGGGGTAGACTTGGGGAAGACTTGCCTCCGTGCTACCCAGACTTGCGGGGATCATACCGGGACGATCAGGCCGCTTAAGTGGGCGCTGTCGCCGTCACCGTCCCACAGCAGTTCGTATTGCAGCAGGTGCCCGCGACTGCCACCGTGAACAAGCAGGTATTCCATGTCGCTCAGGCGCTGGCAATGCAGCTTAAGCTGGCTGTCGCTCCAGTTCGTGTAAGCCCGGATATCCCGTCGGGTAAAACGCACCCTATTCAGTGCGCATTGTTGTTCTGCTGCCATGCCGTGCGCCATCTGCTGGATTAACAGTAACAGCCTGCGCGTCTGCGGCGGCATTTCGTCCAGCGTCCGGCCTAAGATTTCATGGGCAAGCTGGTTCGCCAGTTTGATATCGTCTTTGCTCACTTCGATATATTCAAGCCGCTTGCCGCGATGCTCAGTGCTCTTGATCTCCCGCTGGTGCTGGTGCAGCAGGGCAATGCTCTGGATTAACGTCAGGTATTTCATATGGTCACGGCGGGTGCGGGTTTTATCTGACAGGAACGTCAGTTGGTGAGCATAGGGATTGACCACATTCAGCGGTTTCAGCAGCCGCTGGGCGTTCTGGTGAAGCTGGGTCAGATAATCGCGCTCGTTCTCGGCCAGCAAGCCTTCGAGGGTTTGTTTCTGGCGCTGCACCGCGTGGATCGCTTCGGTCTGTTCGCGGGATTCATTCACCGTCAGCACCAGACAGCGGTTGAGCAGCTCTTCATCCACATCAATGGCAGTCGTGGTGAGCATCAGCATCACCGGGCCTTTGACGGTGTAGCTTTTGGTCACGAGGTTGCCCGTGGCTTCATCCTTGCCCGTACTCGCCATTGTTAACTCGCCGTCTGACTGCAACAGCTTGAGCGCATAAGCCGCCTGCCGCACGCCTTCTTCTTCCGCGATGGCTAATATTTTGTGCTGCAGGTTGGTTTCACCGAGATAAAACAGGCTCTGGCCGGTCATGGCGCTGTACTGGATGCGTTCTTCTTCCGGGATCAGGTTCAGTACGGCATCCATTAATGAGGATTTTCCGGCGGCACTGCTGCTCTGGATCAGGACGGCTAACGGTTTGGGTAACTTTCGGCTCACGGCCGCCAAAAAGCCCGCCAGTAAGTTAGTGGATTCGCCGACTACGCCGCAGGCGGCTAAGTCAGCGGTAATACGCGCCGTCAAGTACGGATCTTGCAGTAACGCCAGTGCTGCTTCCCGTTCCGCGATCCCCATCTCCGGTACGTTGGGGCCGGTGTCCGCGGGTTGTTGCTGCCACTGTTCGATCGCCAGTAACACCTGCCCCAGCGAACGCCGCAGATCCGCTTCGCCCAGCCCCAGCTCAGCCGCAGCCAGACGCGCATAACTGTGGCGGGAACGGGCACTGATCAGATCAACGCCATCCGCGAACAACACGCCGCTTTGCCTGTCCAGCACCTGCGCATTGAGTTTCATCACGGCAGCGCCGGCTTTGACTGTGCCCATGCCGCGCAGACACCATTGTAATGTGCCGACCGAGATCAGCAGCTCGCCGTTGTCGCCGGATTCACACACCACATTCGGCGTCACGCGGGGCACAGGTTCAGCGGCTAAGATGACTGTTGGTTCGGGGTCAACGGCGGGTTCAACTGTCTGGCGTTCAACGATAACGAGATCGGCAGCTTCCTGCATCGGTACGGCACTCTCAAGCAGCAGGGCAAAGGCGGATTCGGGTTCTGCCATCTGACACAGATAACCGTTCGCATCCCTGCCCGGCGGGAACACCACGCGCAGCGGTGTGATCCCTTTGGCAACCAATGCTGACGCCAGTTTGACCGCCGCTTCATTGCCTGCACTGTCATTGTCGAACGCGATCAGTACCTGCTTAATGCCGTAGTGTTCGAACGCCCGCCAGTGATCCGCTGTGACGCCATTTACGCCATAGGCGGCAGTCACATTGCGTTGCCCCGTTACCCAGAACGACATCGCATCAATCAGCGATTCACACAGGATCAACGTCTTGGACGTACCCAGCGCGGTTTCATTCCAGACGCCACCATGCGCCCCCGGCAGATACAGATGCAACGGTGTGCCCGGTCGCAGACGATCCGTGATTTTACGCCCGTACACTTCCTGTATCTGCCCCTCAGGACTGATCACCGGCACAACCAGTGAACCAACAAAATGCTCATGCCCTGATTTTCGCATCACGCCAGCGGCCTGTAAGCGTTGGCGGACATCAGCCCCGTCTTTGGTGTATTTACTGCCGGGCAGACGGTAAGCGAGCGTCCGGTTGGCAAAACCCAGCTTAAACTGCGTGACTAATTCAGGATGATTGAGCCGCCGCTTCGCCAGATACGCCTGTGCTTCCGGCGCATTCAGCAACGTATGGTGATAGAACCCAATCACCCGCCATAACAGCCCCTGTTGCCCGATAGCATCACTGACCAGCTCCGCAGGTTGCACCAACGGCTCTACCGAGGGATTGACTCCTAACACCGCGCGCAGGCGTTCCACGGCATGGCGCAGGCTTAACCCTTCGGTTTTCATCACCCAGTCCAGCACCGAGCCGCCCGCACTGCAACCAAAACAGTGATAGAGATTTTTTGACGGTGTGATGACCATCGAGGGCGTTTTCTCTTCATGGAACGGGCACAGCACAACCATGTCTTTGCCGCGCTTAAAGAGCTGCCGGCCTTGTTGCTCGATAACGGCCACTAAAGAGACGGCGGCTTTCAGGTGCTGTAATTCTGCGTCGGGGATGCGAGCCATAAAAATGTTCCTTTTAAAACCTTGTCAATGCTCTCTATAGATATTATTATATGCTCTATAAAGATTATTTAGTCAAGTCTATTTAGAACAGGGGGCGATAATGGAACTCATCAATATTGACAAAGGAACAGACTGGATGAGTTTTTCTACCCGCTTTCTGCAACTGCGCAAGCAGCATAGCCTGACCCAGCCCCAGATGGCTGAGCGTGTAGGCATACACCTGACCCAAGTTCGCCGCTACGAGTCTGGTGAAGCACAGCCCTCTTTGGACATTCTCAAGCGGATTGCTGTCACTTTTAATGTGTCGGCGGACTGGCTGATATTTGAGGAAGAAGAACGTGAACCGCAGGACGAACTGAAGCTGAAGTTTGAGGCGGTTAAACAGATGGATGAGGAAGAACAACGTTCGGTGATTTCAGTGCTGGATGCCCTGATTCTCAAGCATCAGGCTAGGCTATTGATTGGATAATCTGACTTAACGCGGCGCTGATGTGGTTGCAACACACCAACGCCGCTGACCACAACCAACTAACAAGGAGTTGAATGATGGCTAAGGCGCATTCTAGGCAAAACCGTGCCGTAAATAAAGCGGCAAAAACCGAACGTTATTACACCGTGGGATACGTGCCGCAAAATGACAAGGCCAATGCCCCGCCCGCAATTCATCTTAAAGGGCAGTGGCTTAAGCAGGCCGGATTTGATATTGGTGGCACACTCACCGTCAAGATTATGGATGGCTGTTTAGTGCTCATTCCTGACAGCGACGACACCCACACAATGAAGCAACAGTACCAGCGCCAGCAAGCCCAGCTCAGTGAGATTAAGCTGCGGATGCGGGAACTGATTGGCGACTACAACAGCAACTAAGGGCAGGGAATGAGCGGCTCTTAAAAAAGAAGAAAGCCGGAAGATCACGCTGATCTTTCCGGCTTAATAACGTGAATCATATTTCAGTTATTATTAATTTAAAAGCTACCACATGGAAATAGTTCAGATAAATTTCTCTTATAATATTCTATTTCATCTTGGTTTTTAAGTTTATAGTTTGACTTATAAAAATAAAGACTTAGCCAATACACACGGACGTAAGATAAATATTCATGTCTGTTTTTTTCTGAAAAATCAATGATTGAGTCTAAGGTGTTTTTTATACTTTCATTATCTTGCTCTGTATTCAAAGCCTCTTTAGTTAGTTTTTTAAGGGTCATGTAAGTATCTTTAAATTCTTGGGCACTCAAATGGTTTTCTGGCTCATCATAATTAACAAATAAAGCTGATTCGATATCATGAATAAGAATATCATCAATTAAACCAGATTTGTAATCTCTTATGTTTTTAATTAAATCAATCAGTTCCTTGCTCTGAGTTGATTCTACCAAAGAAATAATTACTGGTTCATGGCACAAAATTTCAAGATATTTATCTTCAATAGAACTATAGATATCTATAAGAAAATCATTATCAATTAATTCAATAATTGACCAAAAAAATCCGTCATGAAAATTAAACCACATATTAAAAGAGAGTATTTCATCACACTTTCTTTTAATTTCACGAATGCTATGTTCTATATTCATATAATCCATCATGCGTTAAGGTTGAATTGAATTATCTGGGAAAATAGAGCCGCCCCCTTTAGGGTCACGGACAACTCGGATAAAGACTCCATTATGTGTTCCTGAAATCATAGTTCCGCCAGAAGGCATGTCTACTTTTACACTACTTGGAGAATCCCAAATTACTTTCCCTGCATGTTTAATATCTGCATCACTCCAATTTTCTGGGAACCATGATTGGCCTGTTCCTTTGCGTTTCGCTTTAGATGCATGGTTAGGTATATTTCCTACCCGTACCCCATTAGGATAAGTATGCTCTATATTGTAAGGGATACCTCTTGCTTCTAACTCCCGAATAGCTGATTGTCCATGTCCCCCACCACTTAACCTTCCGTTTGGGAATGTTTTTCTATCCCTCGGTGGCATAGAACTGGCTTCCTTCCAGTCTCCTTTACTAGAATGATTAACAACATCATCATTTATGAATGAAGATGGACAATTTGTTAATCCAAAGGGGTCTACCCATCCGGTGGGGTTATGGACATACGAATACGGATTAAACCCGCCCAGCAGCCCGATCGGGTCAGGACTAATATATTGCCCCGTTTCGTGACTGTAATACCTAAAGCGATTATAGCAAAGCCCGGATTCCTCATCAAAATATTGGCCTAAAAACCGGAAGTGACACTGAACGTGGTAATCCGTGTGATGGGACGGGACGCCGCCGCGTTTTTCCGCGTGGCCCCAGGTGGTCAGGTGCTGGCCCCAGACCATCTCTCCTTGTTCATCCAGCAGTTCCCGTACGGTGCCTTGGTGGTCACTGATAGAATAATGCAGTTTGCCGCGCTCAAAACGGGCCGCTGGCGTCAGGCTGCCCGGCTCATACAGCCAGCGCACGCGCTTCTCTTCCACCCGGGTGCCGTCACGCTGAAACGGCACTTCCTCAATCAGCTGGTCACCGCTCCACAGGTAATCATAACCGCCCAGCGCCTTGGGATTATCCGGCAAATCCGGCTTGCCCGCCAGCCACAGTTGCAAATTAGCGGCGGTCAGTTTTCCATCGCGTTCTTTGATTTTGCGAATTCGCCTACCAAACGGGTCGTAGCAATACTGCCAGCGCGAGCCATCCGGGGTTTCCAAATGGGTGAGCTGGTTTTGGGTATCCCAGCGGTAACGCCAGACCTGGGGGCGGAAGCCGTCATACTGTTCGATTTTTTCGATAAGTCTGCCGTTATCATCATAGTGATAATGCGAATCCCCCCGTTGTACCACCCGGCCAGCCTGCTGGCGCTGCGTGAACTGTGTCATCGCGCCCTGTGCATCAACAGGCAAATGTTGGCGCAGGTTGCCGTTGGCATCGTAACTGAATTGCTCTTCATGGGGGCGTAACCCCTCGAACAGCGTGTGTACTATCTGGTCGTTGGTATTATAACGGTAGCGGGTTTGCCCCCAATTGTCGTCAATAACCCGGACATTATGCGCCCGATCGTATTGCCAGCTCCGGTTGACGGCGGTCGCCTGGGGAGGAAAATGCGGATCGTTTTGTGACAGCGCCTCTTGGAAAAAGGCGCTGTCCCGCCCGGCTGACTGATGGGCCAGTAAACCCGTTGCGGTATAACGGCTGGCGAGAATAAACCCGCGGGCACTTTCGCGCACCGTTTCCCGTCCCAGTGCATCATGCCGGAGTGTCAGCGGGGCATGTTGGTTAAACTGAAAATGATTCAGTGCGCCTGATAACGGGTGATAGCCAAAGTGCAGGGTGTGCCCCTCCAGGCTTTCACTGACCGGCCTCCCCGTCAGGCTGTCCCATTCGCGGGTGATTTCCCGCCCATTGATACGCTCACAAATCGGCAAGCCCGTGGTCTTGTCGTACTCATATTCCACCACGGCATCGGCATTGGCGGCTTTCACCAATTGATGCCGTTTGTTGTATTCGTACGTGGTGGTGTCCTTCAGTACCCACTGGTTTTCTTCTGGCTGCCCGCTTTCCTGTCTGACCAGCAACCCCGCCGCGGAATAGTACCAGCGGAGTTGTTGTCCATCGGGGTATTGCACCTGGGTGCGACGTCCCAGTTTATCGTACTGATATTCCAGGGTGCGGCCGGTAAAATCGGTTTCGCGGATAATCTGGCCGGCCGCATCCCGCTCATAACGGTAAGTTTCGCCGGTGGACGCCGTGACCGATTGCAGGCGGGTCAGGCGATCATAGCCAAAACGCAGCGTGGTGCCATCGGGACGGGTCACCTGTGTTAGCAAATCAAACGCACCGTATTGATAACGTGTGGTACGGCCTTCGCCGTCAGTGACGGCCACCACGCGTCGTTCACTGTCATATTCCAGTTGCTGCGTGGTGCCATCGGGCAGGGTGATGTCGGTCAGGCTGCCATTAAGCCCGGCGTGGTCGTCGCTGTAGCGGTAGCGGGTCTGCTGTTTGAGGGCATCGGTGACGCCGCGCAGCCGCCCCAGTGTATCCAGCTCCAGCCCGGTATTTTCACCATCCGGGGTCATGATGTTGGCCAGGCGTAGTTGCCTGTCGTAGGTATAGTGCCACTCGCGGCCATCGGGGAGGAGGCGCCGGCATAGTTCACCGTGGGTGCCGTAGTGGTACGCCTCCTTGTGCCCCAGTGGGTTGGTCAGTTCGGTAAGGTTACCCTGCTCATCATAGTGATAGCGCCAGCGTTCACCCGTTGGCAGGACACTTTCAATAAGCTGCCCGTGTTCGTCATAGCCATAGGCAAAAATGTCACCGGTAGGCAGAACCATTTCGGTCAGGGCACCGTCGGGATTGTAGGCAAAGGTAGTGACATGGCCGGCGGGATCTTCTTCCCATATTTTCTGGCTGTTTTGCCACTGGCGGCGGGTGACGCGCCCCAGCGGGTCAATCTCCCGGATAACCTGCCCGTCCGGGTTATAGATGAACCGGCTTTCGCCGCCTTCCGCATCCAGATAGGTGGTGGTGCGGGTGCCCTCGTCATAGCGAAAACGGTCACACCAGTAACCACTGGGCGAGGCGGTGCTGAGCACGCGTCCACGCTCATCGTAGGTCACCGACAGGTCGGTCTGGTCGGTGTCGTGCCAGCGGGTCATCCAGCCCTGTGCGTTGTATTCATGCCACAGGTGGTTGTGCTGGAAGGCATTGCACTCTGCCAGATAGCCGTGTGCATCATAGCCGCAGGTGACCCAGCGCTGTTGGTAGTCACCATCAATCAGGTCAATCGCTTGCAGTTGCCCGTCCTGATAGTCCAGTATCAGCCGGATACCGTCATTACGCACGACTGCCGTTAATCGATCCTGTTTGTCGTAATGGAAATAAATGGTGTTTTGGCGGCGGTCGGTAATGGCAGACAAACGGCGGATATTGCCCGTCATGGCGTTGAAATGATGGGTGAGCTGGGTTCGGCTGTCCGTCAGACTCAACGCGCCGTCCCGTTCACCGGTCAGCAGGCAGTGGGGCAGGTGCTTATTTCGGGACGAGACGGTGTTATCCGGTGTGGGGTAGTCGTAAACCACACCGGCGGCATCCGTGTAAAGTACCCTGCCGTCACTCATCTCCAGTTGACGCGACCAGTCATCGGCCCATTTGGGGCCGAACAATCCACGAGGATAGGCGGTAGAACGATAGGTCCGGGTCAGGGTGAGGGGCAACAGGCCGGGGATTGCTATGACCGGCCAGACCTGTAGGAAGTCACCGGTGGCCATATCGACCGGATCACCGCCCCCCGTGGTTTTTTCCGGGTTATTGCCTTGTTTGTCGCTGGACGTATTTTTGGCCTGATCCGGGGCGTGGTTTTCGGGTTTCTGATGGGTATCCGCTTCTTCCTTCGTTCTGCCGCTGACGCGGCCCCCCGGTTCAGGTTTATCCCTTTTGGTTATTTTGGCCTCCGCTTTAGCCGACCCTTTTATTTCTTGTTTGACCGCTTGCTTGGTTGCCCCTTTTGCCAAACCGAGGATTCCGGTCGCCATACTGCCGATGGTAAAAAACAACCCACCGCCTTCCTGCGCTGGGTTGCTCATGGTCATTTTCACCGCATCCAAATTGATTTTATCTGCTACCGCGGCAGACCATTCAGACACCTTAAGATGCATATTGCCTAAGGTTTCCATCCCGGCCGCCTTCAAAACACGACCACTGGCGGCGGTCATTTTAGCATACCCCTCAGTGACAGCCTTACCCATGCCTTCGGCCAGCTCAGGGACGGTATTCCATAACTCTTTCCCTGCCCCCTTTAACCCTTCCCCGGGCTGATCTACGGCTGCACTTAGCTTATCGCCCGCGTCATTAAACCATTTTTTGGCATCGGCTTTCGTTTCGTGCCACTGTTTACTGGCGGCTTCTTTGCCTTTTTCATACAGCTCCTCAAGCTCAGTCCACCGGTCTTTTTCCGCGGAGGTTTCTGCTGTTGGAATGGGGTTGGCTTCTGCCGCTGACCCTTTTGTCGGGCTGGACTGACCGACAATTTTGCCCAGCGTATTTCCCTCTCCGGTCGGGCTGTCATCGCGGACTCTGGCCGGTAAGGGGGAATTGGGCTGAGGATAGTCAGGTTCTTTTGTTTTTTCCTTTTCTTCCCACGCTTTCAATGGAAACTCGCCGCTTTTGAATTTGTCAACGGCATCCTGGGCGGCTTTTTTAAAATACTGCGCTTCGAATTTGGCGTCTTCGTGATTGTAGTATTGATCTAATTCCGGATCGTCTCCGTAAGCGCCATAATATCGGCGGCTTTGTGGATAGAGCGTATCGATCCGTCCCAGTGCGGTTTCCGCCTCAGCCCGGGTCCGAATATGAAATTCCTCACAAAATTCCTTGCCTTCATAAACCGTGGGGGTCACAACCAGCGTTGAAGATTTTTCTTCCATCGTTTTTTTCCTTATGCCCCGTTCATCCAAAATTCATCCCCGTGGCGCAGTATCAGTTTGTTGCCGGCGCGCACGGTCTGGGTGTGTACCTTCGGGTGACACTTACCGCCCACGGTGCCGCTTTTGACGCCATTGGCCACGCCGGGCTGGTCACCCAGGGTGGTGGGAACAAAACTGTGGGCAAACACCACCACGGGGTTGCCATTGGCGCGCACGGTTTTCTCCGGGGCTGCGCTGTCGGCCAGTTTCGCTACGACCGGGTAGGGGATAGGCGGCGTAGAAGCCCCCATCGGGGTTTTGCACACATCCGGCAGCATGCCGACAATCATCCAGGTGCCCGCAGTACGGGCCATGTAGTTATCAGCCATCAAATTTTTCCTCTTCCCGTGGCGCTAGTTTCAGTAACGGCGCCTCCGGGTTCATTTCAAAGCGGGCTTCCGCTACCCGCACCGGCAGGTCAGTGCCAAAGTGCAGCCGGTGGGTCAGGTGGACGGTCATCGTATCGCTGTCAATCAGCAGGGTATCGAGGCGCATCGGCACGGGCAGTAACACGCCGTTGTGCATCCGCAGCAGCAGGAAAGGGCGGTGCGCGGGTAATGGCAGGGTCACGTGTTGTGGCAGTATGCCGCTCAGGTGGATCGTCAGGCCGGGAGCGGGCCAGTCAATCTGCTGATCCGCCGGTGCCCCGTTCCAGTAGCCGAAATCAAAATCGTTCGGCAGGTAAGGATGGCGATGTGCCAGCCATTCATCATCGTAAGTGCCCGCCAGGGTGCGGCGGGGCAGCCACGGCCGCCCGATAAAGCCCATGCCTTGTGGCTGCACAGAGGGCGCGTCAGCCGGCAGAGTGCCCGCAAGCAAGGCGGCAAAGTGTGCCGCTGTGAACGGAGTGTTTGGCTGGGTGAGGCGCGGTGCCGGCCAGCGGGTGATGGCGTGAGCCCGGGCATACCACGGGGTGATAAAGCCCCGCCCGAGTGGATTTTGCTCACAGACAGCGTGAGCCAGCGGGGCATTAGCCTCCCCGTCCGGGTGCTGGCGGCGTTGCTCCGGTGTCAGCCGTTCGGCTTCGTGCAGGTGCTGAGCAGCGGTCTCATCAGCCGAAATTTTGCATTCCCCGCCAAAGGCGTAGCGGTAGTCGAGCGGCAGATGGTCGCAAGGTGCGGGCGCGGTCAGTTGCCACTCGCCGTTATCCCGGCGGATAAATTCCCGTTCGCCGCACACCAGCAGGGTTTTGTCGAGCAGCACATGGCCTTGCGCATCCGTCAGGCGCAGGCTGACCGGCCATTCCGGGCACGGGATACCGTTCGGCGCATAGGCGGTGCCAGTGAGGATAATGTCACAATGTGGCTTGAACGGGGCTAGATCACTTTCTTGTTTCACGGACGAGCGGTTCAGGCTGCCGAAATACTCATCTTGCAGGCACAGGGGCGGAGACGGCAGCAGCTCGACAATATAGTGCCCGTGATCGGTGTGCTGCCACTGGTAGCCGGTCTTCATTACTACCACATGGTGCTCAGCATCCTCCACATCGAGCATCGAATAATTCATGACCGCAAACGGGGTCAGGTTACGAAATTCCATCTCAGGGTGTCCTTTTAGTTCAGATCGATATCTTTACCGGTGATTTGTACTGCGCCGCTGGCGTCAAATTTGAACTCACTGCCCTGTATCGTGATTTTGCCGGTACTGTCCATGCGCAGGACACTCGCACCGCAACGCAGCTCAATCACCTCCCCAGCCGTGATGGCCAGGGTATTGCCGACGTCGACCTTTTTGTGCGTCCCGACCGTGATAATGTAATCCTTGCCAGTGGTGAGTTTGCGTACCTCGCCCACGATTTCTGCGCTGTTAAGGGTAACGGTTTCCTCTTTATTCTCATTGACCTTAATGGCCTGGTTTTTCTCCACGGTTTCGCTGTGGTTGGCGAGCACATGAGTATCGCGGTTGTTGAGTACCTTGGTGTACATGTCCTTCTGGGCGTGCAGCGCCAGCCGTTCACTGCCTTTCGCATCCTCAAACAGCAGCTCATTGTAACCCTCGCCTTTGTGGGTTTTGGAGCGGAAAGCCATCTGGGTTTTGCTGCCCGGCAGTGCGCCCGGCGGGAGGTTGCTGGCATGGTAGGTGCGGCCGGTGATGATGGGCTGATCCGGATCGCCGTGCAGAAAATCCACCACCACTTCCTGCCCGATACGCGGAATGGCGAGCATGCCCCAGCCCTGACCGGCCCACGGCTGGCTGACCCGTATCCAGCAGGAGCTTTGGTCATCGCTCTTGCCGTAACGATCCCACGGGAATTGCAGGCGCACGCGCCCGTACTGGTCACAGAAGATTTCTTCCCCAGCCGGGCCGACTACTTTGGCAATTTGCGGGCCATCAATCACCGGTTTGGGTAACGGTGCCGGACGCCAGTTCTGGTTCTGGCGGATGAAGTAGAAATGGCTGTTTAGCGTGGTGCCAGAGCCTGAACTGACGGTTTCCAGTGCCTGCGGCTGGCTGCCGCTGTGGCGGGTGGAGATGGTTTGCCATGACTGGTTCAGGTCTTCCCGGGGATGGTTATCGAGAATGAACAATTTACCTGGTTGCAGGGCAATCGCATTGCCACGACCTTCTCCGGTCACGGCGTCGCTGCGCAGTGCCTCCAGTCGGTAGCGGGTGAATGCCTTGCCGTGCGCCTCGTCTTTGAAGCGGCCCGGATAGTCGTAGTGTTCGTAGTACAGCTGTTGCAGGTTTTCGTCCCGTATTTTTTGGTGAAATTCTGCCGGCCAGGCGGGATTCTTGAAGGTGTAGTCCTTAAGCTGCACCTGAGCCGGGCGCACCTGTGCACTATGGGTCAGGCTGCTGACCGCCGGTTCCCCCAGCGTACTGCTTTCACCGGGTTGATAAGGCAAGCGTACACCCGGCTGTACCGAGCCGCAGTCATCGGCGAACACCAGCGTATTACGCCCATTGCTGCATTCGAAGAAGTAGAAAATACCTTCTTCTGCGGTCAGCCGTTGCAGGAAATTGAAGTCACTTTCCTGATATTGCACGCAGAATTCGCGCTCTGGGTGTGGGTGACGCAGGTTGAATACCACGTCGCGGATGCTGTGCTCCTTGAGGATTTTGGTAATAATGCCGGCAATATTGAGTTGCTGGAAAATGCGCGAGTTCTGCCGCAGGGTCGTGCGCCACAGGTCGGGACGGATGCTCATCCGGTAGGTGGTCTGGTGTAAGCCGGTGTTGCCCTGCTCAAAGCGGGTGACGATGCCGGTGATGCTGCGTTGTTCAATACCATTGTGCAGAATAGTGAGTGTTGCCGTGCGATCCAGCACCAGTGGAAAATCAATGGCAGCGTCAGCACTGGCCAGCCCCACTTCCAGGGTAAAGGGGTGTGAAAAGTGTTCGGTCAGGCTGAAGTCGGTGACAACAAAGGTCTGTGCCGGCAAGGTGCCCGCGGTCAGGGTAAACAGCAGGCCGCTGGGCGCGGGCCCGTCACCACCCAGCCCCAGTTTCTGGCCCAGTTGTTGCAGGATCTTGCCTGCCCCCAGATTACCCGCGGCAGCTTTAGCGGCCAACCCCGGCGCGCCAAGTGCCTTGCTGGCCCCACCGGCAAAACCGCCGCCGCTGGTCAGGCTGCCGGTACTGAGACCACCGAGTGCTTTGCTGGCCCCGCCGGCAAAACCCCCACCACTGATCAGGCTGCCGGTACTGAGACCGCCAAGTGCTTTGCCCGCTCCGCCCGTCAATCCGACCTTGCTGGCAATTCCACTCACAGAATCGCGCATAGCGGCAGCTTTGCTCGCCCCATCCGATAATCCAACTTTGCCAGTTATTCCTGTTACGGAACGGAGGAGATCGCTGGCGTTACCGCTCGTATCCGCTAACAGCGTTTTAGCCTGTTTGGTTATTGCTTCCTGTCCCTGTTCTAACCGCGTTTTTCCTTCCTGCAATATTGTTAGGGGCTTTTTTTCTTTCTCTGACACTGTCTGTCTCCCTGAAGTCATGCCGATGGAATATAAAATGGCAATGGGCTTAACAGGGACATCGTCATATTCGGCAGGCAAGGCACGCTTATTCAGCGCACCTATTTTTCCCATCTGACAATAAACTGAAAATAGAGGGCTTCCTGTTTTGAATAAGGCAAAAATGTCCGGTTAAGCCAGAATAAATTGTTCCATTCGTGATAAAAAAATCTGCCGAAAATAATAAGGAGTGGACAATTAAAAACCAAATAAAATCAAGTGGAGGAAAAAAGGCGCGTTGTCCAATCACAGTGTAAAAAGTTAAAAACATTGCCGTTGGAAAATAAATTTTCGTCAGATTCACTCTAGTGAGTGCATCATACTGAGTGATTTTGTGCCAAAATTGAGGGTGTTTTTATAACAGAATGAATTACAAATAAAAAAATGGTTTTGATCTTTATAACACCCATGATCATTTCTATTTTGTGAACTTATTCACAAAAAGGTTATCTTGGAGAAAACCAAATTTTTTGGCTAATTCAACAGCGAAGTGCAACCCAATCCCGAATGTGAAAGGGCCGGTTTCTGTTGTGCTTTAATAAATTCAGGCACTTTAATAAAAGAATAAAATGACTTTAATTAAAGTGTCTTTATGAAACGAAAAGCGCCTCCAAAATTTACCGTTAGCTTTAAAAGAGAAGCAGTCAATCTGGTTGTTGAACAGGATCATACCGTCCCGCTGGCGGCTGGAGCATACTCGACAGTGATGATTTCCCCCCCTATAGAATATGAAATGGCCTTCGTAAAAAGGCCCGATTTTTCTTGAGCAGAACAGGTTATGTTGATTTTGCTATAGTGACAAACTTCACAAGAAGAGTAAAAACCTGCAATTTTGTGTGCTAAAAAACATTTTTTCAAAATGAAATTATTTATATTTGAACTAATAAATATTATTATTTGCCACATATTATTTCGAACTATTCGGAATATCGTTAACCATCTTAAAGCCATATAAAGGGAATTTATGAAAAGACGTATTTTGACACTTACCGCAGTTGCCGCAGCCTTAGTTTCTGCTTCAGCTAGTGCGGAATACCAGTGGGGGTTTGGCAATGTCAGCATGAACTACCTTGACTGGAGCAAACATACTACTCATAAAACCGGACAAACCTCACACAAGGATGATTTTGCTTATTTAGAATTGGAAGGTGGAGCAGGATTTAGCTGGGGCGAACTCTATGGTTTCGCTGATTTAGAGAATCCTTTTAACAGTAAAACAGCCCAACCGGGTGACAACCAACGTTATACTTTCAAAACAACTGGCCGTTTCTATCTGGGTGATACAGGTTTCAACCTTTATGGTCATGTTTATGGAACCTATTCATTACCAGGCAAAGCAAACGGTGGAAACTTCCATGAAGTTAATACACTTTATGGATTAGGCTATAATGCTAATATTGCTGGCCTGTGGTTCAAGCCTTTTGTCGCACTGCATTATGTTGACCAAACTTTCTATTCAGGCAATAACGGTTATGTCGTAGGCTGGGTTGCAGGATACGATTTCAACCTTTGGGAACAAAAATTCAGCGTCACAAACTGGAATGAAATTGAATTGAACCGCAATGAACGCTACGGTAACGGCGGACGTGAAGGCATTAATGGCGCGATTGCATTATGGTGGACTCCACATCCTTCTTTTACCACTGGGGTTCAGTACCGCTATGCGGATAACAAACTGGGAGAAGATTTCTTGCAGGATGGTATTGTTTACAGTGTAAAATATAACTTCTAATAATTAATTTAATCGGTGAGTAGCCTGATGCTACTCACTGAAACCAATAAATAATAGTTATCTCATCAATAAAAAAGCCTATTTTGGGGTTTTTTCTTTGATTTTTATCAAAAATTTTTCTTGTAAAATAAATGGTTATCTGAAATTAATTGTCTATTTTGATTTTTTAGTTAAAATAACTAACCTAAATTAACGTTTTGTTAAATTTAGAATCACATGTGATCCCTCTAACATAAAAAGCCCACAAGCCAACCTGCTTCTATTACAATTGTTTACACTCCGGTAACCTTACCGTAGAATGCCCGCACTGATGAAACGACAATAAAGCTTTTGTTATCTGGGGTCGCTCAATGAGACTTATGAAATACAAAAAAACTATTGGGTTATCGTCATTACTCGCAGCCACCTTAATGCTAAGTGGTTGTGATATGGTATTGATGAATCCCAAAGGGGCGATCGGCGTCGAACAAAAAACGCTGATACTGACAGCGTTTGGTTTGATGCTGATCGTTGTTATACCGGCTATTGTAATGGCAGTCATTTTTGCCTTACGTTACCGGGAAGCCAATAAATCTGCAACTTATCGTCCAAACTGGGCACACTCAAATAAAATTGAGCTTGTCGTTTGGACTGTGCCTATCCTGATTATCATCACTTTGGCGACGATTACATGGAAAACAACACATGCACTCGATCCCTATAAGCCATTGGACAGTGATGTAAAACCGGTGACGATTGAAGTTATTTCCCTTGACTGGAAATGGCTGTTCATCTATCCGGAACAGGGTATCGCAACTGTAAACGAAATCGTATTCCCGAAAGATGTTCCAATTAACTTCAAAATCACCTCAGACTCTGTGATGAACTCTTTCTTCATCCCACAGTTGGGTGGTCAGATTTATGCAATGGCGGGTATGCAGACAAAATTGCACCTGATTGCTAACTCAGCAGGCAAATACGATGGGTTCTCAGCAAGTTACAGTGGTCATGGCTTCTCAGGCATGAAATTCACTGCAACCGCGACGGATGATCGTGCAGGTTTTGAAGAGTGGGTGCAGAAAGTGAAAGCTTCACCGAAAACCCTGGATACCGTACAAGCATTCAATGAGTTGGCTAAACCTAGCCAAAACAATCCCGTTGAATACTTCTCAAGTGTGAAACCAAAACTGTTCCAAGAGACTATCGCCAAATTCATGGGTGACATGGGCCATGGTGGTATGCATGGTATGGCTGCTCACGGCAAAACAGAACATGGTGAAGCTGCGGGTCATAATATGAATATGAGTCAGTCGGCTCATTCAGGTGTTGAGGAATAAAGGCATGTGGGGAAAATTAACACTGGATGCGGTCCCATTACATGAACCCATTATTGTGGTGACATTACTTGGGATCTTGCTTGGGGGACTGGCAGTTGTTGGTTCCTTGACTTATTTCCGTAAATGGAAATGGCTTTGGAGTGAATGGTTAACCAGCGTTGACCATAAAAAAATTGGTGTCATGTACATCATCGTTGCCATGGTGATGATGCTCCGTGGTTTCGCTGACGCCATCATGATGCGTGGACAGCAAGCCCTAGCTTCCGCTGGTGAAGCCGGTTTTCTGCCCCCACACCATTATGATCAGATCTTTACCGCTCACGGCGTTATCATGATCTTCTTTATGGCGACGCCTTTCGTCGTCGGTCTGATGAACGTTGTTGTTCCTCTGCAAATCGGCGCACGCGACGTTGCATTCCCATTTTTGAACTCCTTGAGCTTCTGGTTATTTGTTGTTGGTGTCGCACTAATCAATATCTCTCTGGGTGTAGGTGAATTTGCACAAACCGGCTGGTTGGCATATCCGCCTCTCTCCGGTCTGGAGTACAACCCAGGAGTCGGTGTTGACTACTGGATATGGAGTCTTCAGCTCTCTGGTATCGGTACATTGCTGACCGGTGTTAACTTCTTTGTGACCATCCTGCGTATGCGTGCACCAGGTATGTCCATGATGAAAATGCCAGTCTTCACTTGGACTGCACTGTGCACTAACATCCTTATTATTGCTGCGTTCCCAATCCTGACAGTAACCATCGCGTTGCTAACCTTGGATCGTTATCTGGGCACCCATTTCTTTACCAACGATATGGGCGGCAACATGATGATGTACATCAACCTGATCTGGGCTTGGGGCCACCCTGAAGTTTACATTCTGGTTCTACCTGTCTTCGGTGTTTTCTCCGAAGTCACTGCAACCTTCTCGAAAAAACGCCTGTTTGGTTATACCTCATTGGTATGGGCGACAATCGTTATTACCATCCTGTCGTTCATTGTCTGGTTGCACCACTTCTTTACCATGGGTTCTGGCGCGAACGTCAACGCCTTCTTTGGTATCGCCACGATGATTATCTCCATCCCAACTGGGGTTAAGATCTTCAACTGGCTGTTCACTATGTACCGTGGTCGTATTGAATTCAAAACCCCAATGCTGTGGACAGTTGGCTTCTTGGTGACCTTCTCCATTGGTGGTATGACGGGTGTGCTGCTAGCCGTACCAGGTGCAAACTTCGTTCTGCATAACAGCCTGTTCCTGATCGCTCACTTCCATAACGTTATCATCGGCGGTGTGGTATTCGGCTGTTTCGCTGGTACTACTTACTGGTTCCCGAAAGCATTTGGTTTCACGCTGAATGAAAAATGGGGTGTCCGTGCGTTCTGGTTCTGGATCACAGGTTTCTTCGTTGCCTTCATGCCGCTGTATGCGTTGGGCTTCATGGGCATGACTCGTCGTCTGAGTCAGGATATCAATCCTGAATTCCATCCTTTGCTGGTGGTTGCCGCAGGTGGTGTTGTGCTTATCGCTCTTGGTATTCTGTGTCAGGTTATCCAGTTCTACGTCAGTATCCGTGACCGTGAACAGAACCGTGATCTGACCGGTGATCCATGGGGTGGCCGTACTCTGGAATGGTCAATTTCATCTCCACCTCCGTTCTATAACTTTGCGGAAGTTCCACACATTCAGACTCGTGACGCATGGTGGGATGTTAAAGAAAAAGGCACTGAATATAAGCGTCCGGCGAAATATGAAGAAATTCATATGCCTAAAAATACCGGCGCAGGTGTGATCATCAGTGCTTTCTGTCTGACCTTAGGCTTTGCTTTGATCTGGCATATCTGGTGGATGGCTATTGCAAGCTTCGCTGGCATCATCATCAGTTGCATCGTGAAAAGCTTTGACGAAGACGTTGATTATTACGTTCCTGTAGCTGAAATCGAGAAAGTTGAAAATCAGCGTTATGAAGATCTGAGAAAGGCAGGTGTGAAATAATGTCGACTCAAACCCTTAACAACACAGCCGCCCATGAAGCTCATGGGCACCACGATACAGGAGCCAACAAGGTATTTGGTTTCTGGGTCTACCTGATGAGTGACTTGATCCTGTTTGCAAGTCTGTTCGCTACCTATGCCGTGTTAGTTAACGGCACGGCGGGTGGCCCAACGGGTAAAGATATTTTTGAACTGCCATTTGTACTGGTAGAAACCTTCTTGCTGCTATTTAGTAGTATCACCTATGGTTTCGCCATGCTGGGCATGAACAAAGGTAAAACGGGTCAGGTTAATTTGTGGCTATTCATTACCTTCCTGTTTGGCCTTGGTTTCGTTTCAATGGAAGTTTATGAATTCCATAAACTGATCTCAGAAGGCTTTGGCCCTGACCGTAGCGCGTTCCTGTCTGCCTTCTTCGCACTGGTTGCTACTCACGGTCTGCACGTAACCGTCGGTCTTCTTTGGATCATTATCATGATGGTTCAAGTTTCACGCCGCGGCCTGACTGATGTAAACCGTATGCGTCTGAATTGTCTGAGTTTGTTCTGGCACTTCCTTGACGTTGTCTGGATCTGTGTATTCACTGTCGTTTATCTGATGGGAGCTATGTAATGAGTCATCCAAATACTTCTCATTCCGGCGCAAGCCACGGTAGCTTCAAAACCTATCTAATTGGTTTTGTTCTGTCAGTCATACTGACCGTGATCCCATTCTGGATGGTGATGGATGGCACTGCTTCACACAGCACAATTCTGGTGACAGTAGTCGCTATGGCTGTTATTCAGATTTTTGTTCATTTCATCTGCTTCCTGCACATGAATACATCATCTGAAGAGCGTTGGAACCTCGTTGCCTTAATATTCACATTACTGGTCATCGCTATCGTTGTTGTTGGCTCCCTGTGGATTATGTACAACCTGAACATCAATATGATGGTTGATTAAGGGTTGATTTGAATGATTAAGCAATACCTGCAAGTGACCAAACCAGGAATTATTTTCGGAAATCTAATTTCTGCGATTGGTGGTTTTCTACTCGCTTCCAAGGGCGTAATAGATTACCCCTTGTTCTTTGCAACGATGGTCGGGGTATCGCTGGTGGTAGCATCAGGTTGTGTATTCAACAACTATATCGACCGCGATATTGACCGTATCATGGAAAGAACGAAAGAAAGAGTCCTTGTGAAAGGGCTTATCGATCCGAAAATCAGCCTGATTTACGCCTCAGTGTTAGGTATTGTTGGCATCGTGCTGCTTTATATAGCAGCCAATGTCTTAGCAATGCAGTTAGCTCTCATCGGGTTTATCGTTTATGTTGGGGTTTATAGCCTCTACATGAAAAGAAAATCTGTTTATGGCACGCTGGTTGGTAGCTTGTCAGGCGCAGCACCTCCCGTGATTGGTTACTGTGCAGTAACAGGGCATTTTGATACAGGCGCGTTGATCTTATTGCTGATCTTCAGCTTGTGGCAAATGCCCCACTCTTATGCCATTGCTATTTTTCGGTTCAAAGATTATCAAGCGGCCAACATCCCAGTATTACCTGTGATTAAAGGTATTTCCGTCGCGAAAAACCACATCACTCTGTATATTCTGGCCTTTATGGTTGCCACTTTGATGCTGACTATCAGTGGTTATGCGGGGTATAAATACCTTATTGTCGCTGCTGCAGTAAGCCTCTGGTGGTTGGGTATGGCATTATCAGGTTATAAAACCTCTAATGACCGTATTTGGGCCCGTAAGTTATTTCTGTTTTCTATCGTTGCTATCATGTCATTAAGCGTCATGATGTCTGTAGATTCAACAGCATCGCCAGAAAACCTACTGACTTACGTCTGGTAATATTTAGATGGCAGGTTAAACCCTGCCATCTTTTTCCTTTCTTTTATCTCTATTCAATGACAACTTTTTCGGTTACAAACACTTCTTTTTTGTTTGCTCTCACTTAATTGAAATGTCATACCAGATTTTTTGAGGTATCCATGAACGATAATAAAATGACTCCGCTTGAACTTCGGGCAACATGGGGCTTAGGTTCTGTTTTCTCCCTGCGCATGTTAGGCATGTTCATGGTTCTGCCGGTTCTGACGACCTATGGTTTAGCGTTACATGATGCGACCGAAGCACTTATCGGAATTGCCATTGGCATCTACGGCTTAACACAGGCAATATTCCAGATCCCATTTGGGCTTCTTTCAGACAAAATTGGCAGAAAACCTTTAATCATCGGCGGGCTACTCATTTTTGCATTAGGCAGTGTTATTGCCGCCTTAAGCGACTCTATTTGGGGCATTATTATCGGGCGAGCCTTGCAAGGTATGGGAGCAATATCTGCCGCTATTATGGCATTACTTTCAGACCTGACTCGTGAGCAGAATCGAACAAAAGCGATGGCATTTATCGGCATTAGCTTTGGCATCACATTCGCTTTTGCAATTGTTGTCGGTCCTATTATCACCCACCAAATTGGTTTAAATGGCCTATTTGGAGCGATTGCAATCTTGGCTTGCTGCGGAATACTTATCACATTGTTTGCTGTACCCAATACACACAAGCATTTATTAAATCGTGAATCAGGTATCGCGCGCGGCAGCTTCAAACGTGTGCTTTTCGATCCCCAACTCATCAAACTCAATTTTGGTATTCTCTGCCTGCATACCTTATTGATGTCGAGCTTTGTTGCCCTTCCCCTTATTATGGAAAAAGTGGGCTTTCCTCCACAACAACATTGGAAAGTGTATTTAATTACCACACTTATCTCTTTTGTCGCCGTTTTGCCTTTCATTATTTACGCAGAAGCAAAACGTCGCATGAAACAGGTATTTTTGCTGTGTATAGCTATGCTATTCATCGCTGAAGCTGTTTTATGGTCTCAGGGATCGCATCTTTGGGGGATCTTTGCAGGCATTCAAATTTTCTTCCTTGCATTTAATATCATGGAAGCTATCTTGCCTTCACTCATCAGTAAAGAAGCACCTGCGGGTTACAAAGGCACTGCTATGGGCGTTTACTCGACCAGTCAATTCCTTGGCGTTGCATTGGGTGGCTTCCTTGGGGGAATACTTTACGAATGGCAAGGCGCATCACTCGTCTTTATGGGAGGCATCGCGCTGACTGCACTCTGGTTTATTATCAGCCTGACCTTACAGCAGCCTCCCTATGTCAGCAGCATCAGGCTTATTTTGCCAGAACAACTAAGCAATGCTGAGGTTTTGGAGAAAAAGATATTAGCGCAAGCGGGTGTAAAAGATGTTGTCATCGCACCAGAAGAACTCAGTGCATATATCAAAGTCGATACTAAGCTAACCAATCGCAAGCAGTTAGAACAAATTGTCTTATCCCATAAATAGCCAGGCTATTTATAACAAGTACGGTGTTACCAGACACCGTACTATGATTAATTATTCACTCTTAATGATAATGACGGAAATTAATCGCGGAAATTAGTAAACTGGAAAGGCTGCCCCAATTCTGCACCACGAACCAATGCCATGACACTTTGCAAATCATCGCGCGCCTTACCTGTTACTCGCACTTGCTCACCCTGAATTTGGGCCTGTACCTTTAGCTTACTGTCTTTAATCAGCTTCACGATCTTTTTCGCTAACGGCGTATCGATACCTTGCAATAAGGTTGCTTCTACACTGTACGTTTTACCGCTATGAACCATATTTTCAGGAATATTAATTACAGAACCATCAATTCCGCGTTTGGCGAACTTTTCACGCAGAATATCGACGAGTTGGTTCACCTGAAAATCAGATTCGCTGGCAATTTTGATCGATTCATTCTTTTCGTTTAATTCAAAGCTCGCAGGAACGTTACGAAAATCCCAACGATTGCTTAACTCACGCTGTGCGTTTTCTACTGCATTACGCACTTCTTGCATATCAACTTCAGAAACAATATCAAATGATGGCATTACCCGTCACCTCCAGCTAATCAATAAATCGGCATGATAACCGCTTTCCATTATTGGCAAAAGCTCTATACTCGGAAGCCCTACGCTCTTTTTGCAATTATCCTATTTCCAGATCAGGAAGAAATATGAAAATAACCGTTCTTGGCTGTGGTGCTATAGGTAAACTGTGGCTTGCTGCTTTATCACAACAGAATCATAGTGTTCAGGGATGGCTAAGGGTTCCACAGTCTGTTATTTCCGTCCAGATCGAAAACTTTAATGGACAGGCTTTTAATCAACAATTTCCTACCAACGACGAAAAACATCTTGCTGAAAGTAAGTTACTCCTCGTCTGTCTAAAAGCGTGGCAAGTTTCTGACGCAATCAATCACCTTGCTGACAAACTGTCTCCTCATTGCCCCATCCTGTTATTGCATAATGGAATGGGAACCCAGGAAGAATTTGCGCCTCTGCCAAACCCCATTTTACTTGGCGTCACTACGCATGGAGCTTATCGAAAAAATGGCATTGTGCACTATAAATCACAGGGGATAACTCACATTGGTGCCATAACAGCTAATGCCACCAAACTCAGCAATCTGGCTGATGTTTTACACAGCGCCCTGCCCGATGTAGCATGGCACAATGAAATACATGCTATCAGTTGGATGAAACTTGCTGTCAACTGTGTCATTAATCCCCTCTCCGTCATCTATGACTGTAAGAATGGTGACTTACGACATCACCAGGCACAAATTCAGGCATTATGTGGCGAAATTTACCAGGTTATGAAACATGACAGTATTCATACAGCCAAACAAACATTGATTGATTACGTCATGGACGTGATTGAACAAACCGCTGAAAATTATTCATCCATGCTGCAAGATATACGGGCACAGCGACATACCGAAATAGACTACATCACCGGTTTTTTAATGCGTCGAGCCCGTGTTCACGGTGTACCAATTACAGAAAATATTTCTGTTTATCAATATATTAAACGCAAGGAGGAAGAATATGAGCGTCTCAGCCCTTATTTGTCTCGCCCACGGTAGTGAAGAAACCGAAGCTGTCACGACAATTGATTTACTTGTTCGAGCAGGCGTTAAGGTTACCGTAGCCAGTACGGAATCCGATGGTTCCCTCACCTTAACCTGCTCACGCGGTGTCAAAATCCTTGCTGATGCTCCCTTGGTTAATGTCGTTGACGAAGATTTTGACGCCATCATTCTGCCGGGGGGCATAAAAGGTGCAGAGTGTTTTCGTGACAGCTTACTGGTAGTGGAAAAAATTCGAACCGCCCAAAGTCAGGGAAAAATCATTGCGGCAATCTGTGCTTCTCCAGCGATCGTATTGGAATATCATCAACTTTTCCCTGTCGGCAATATGACTGGCTATCCCAGTATGCAGGATAAGATTGCACCAGAAAAATGGATTGATAAACGGGTTTATTTTGACGAAAGGGTTAATTTACTGACCAGCCAAGGGCCTGCTACTGCTTTTGACTTCGCCTTGAAACTGATTGAATTGTTGAAAGGAAAAGAAAAAGCCGCAGAAGTTGCTGCACAACTTATCTTACCCCCCGGCATTAATAATTACCAAAACATCCAGTAATTACCCCATCCTATAAAGGGGGAAGAAGATACAACATAGGCTGCCTATCGGAATCAATTCCATAAGCAGCCTTGTGCTTTCACAATAAATTAAGGCCGATACACCTTCACATTACCGAAACCTTGTTCACGCAGATAAAGCGCCTGTAAACGGCTCATCACACCACGCTCACAATAAAGCAGATAAGTTTTTTCTTTCGGCAGATCCCCAAACTGGGTGCCCAGTTTATAGAAAGGCAATGACTGAATTTCAATACCCTCTATATTTAACGGACGGTTATCCTGCTCATCGGGAGAACGGATATCCAATAACACATCATTAGAGGAAAATGCAGATACCATTTCCACTTCCACCACTTGCTCACTGGATTGCTCTGCTATTTGGCGGATATCCAGATTCTGGGCTTCACTAACCACACGTTCTAAGATCTCGAAGTCAAAATTGCTTTCTTCTGCTTCAATTTTGGCTTTAACGGCTTTCACTGTTGGACTTTTTGAGATAACCCCACAAAATTCCGGCATCGTGCGAGCAAAATCTTCGGTGCCAATCTCACGGGCTAGCTTAATAATGTGTTCTTTATCATGGGAAATCAGAGGACGGAGGATCAACGTATCTGAAACATTGTCAATCAACCTTAAGTTAGTCAAAGTCTGGCTAGACACCTGCCCCAGAGCCTCACCGGTTACAATCGCCTGTACACCATAGCGTTCTGCAACCCTGGAAGCCGCTCTGACCATCATTCTTTTCAGCACAACCCCCATCTGCCCGTCATCAACTTTTTCCAGAATTTCAGCCACGACAGGTTCAAAATTGACAGCAACGAAACGGACTTTATGCGAGCTGCCAAATCGGTTCCACAAATAATGGGCAACCTGCTTTACGCCAATTTCATGGGCTGCGCCACCGAGATTAAAGAAACAGTAGTGCACGCGGCAGCCACGACGCATCAGCATATAGCTGGAAACACCGGAATCAAATCCACCGGAAATCAATGACAGAACATCTTCCTGCGTACCGATAGGAAAGCCGCCAATCCCTTCATGACGGGCTTTAACCAGAATCAGCTTATCCTGATCAATTTCCAGATTCACGGTGACATCAGGTTTGGTCAATTTCACCTTGGCTGATTCAATATGCTGGTTCAAGCCGCCACCAACATAGCGTTCAACTTCATTGGATGTAAAACTGTGTTTACCACGGCGCTTTACGCGAACACAAAACGTTTTACCCTGCAGTAAATGACAGTAAGTTTCGTAGGTTTGTTCAAAGATATGATGCAGATCACGAAAATCTCGTTCTTCTACTTGCAGGATATGGTGAATACCTGGAATACGTGTCAGTGCGTCACAAATTTCCGTACCGAGGTTATCATCTTTAACCCGAACTTCGATATTATCCCAATGGCGAACCACAGCAATGCCTTCTCCGAAGGTTTTCAACACATTGCGGATATTGCTGGCAAGAATTTTAATAAAGCGCAACCGGACGGTCTGGCTCTTAATCGTAATTTCTGGGAATAATTTAATGATAAACTTCATAATAAGATATAGTAGTCATTCAATGTTGAACTATCATCAACAACATCAATGATTGTTCTTAAGTGTTCAGTTGGATAGGGCGCAGAGTATAACACCATCTGGCTTATCACCTGTAAAAAATCGACTGCAAAAACCGACTATAAAAAAATAGTGGTAACACATGATTTATTTTTCTCGGTGTAGTAGGGTACTCAGCAATTCTGTCACGAACTTGCTTTGCTGTAATTCGTTAAATAACCATATGTTAAGTCATTATGCCTAAAGCAAATCAAACATCAGCAACCGAACAAATGCCAGCATTCGAAACCTCTCTTAAAGAGTTAGAGGAAATTGTTATTCGACTGGAATCCGGGGAACTCCCATTAGAAGATGCGTTGAATGAATTTGAACGTGGTATTCAACTTGCAAGACAAGGACAGAAAACGCTTCAACAGGCGGAGCAACGAGTGCAAATTTTACTAAACCATGATGCACAATCGCCTCTTGATGAATTTTCGTCCGACGCTGAGTAAATTTATGTCTGAACAATATAAGGCTCTTTTTGAAGAGCAATCTTTTGAAGAAAGGCTGAGTGCTTGTCAGCAACACATTAATGCCAAACTGATGGCAATATTTTCTTCATTGCCCTTTTTAAACAGCCCATTAGGTACAGCAATGCAATATGGTGCTGTACTGGGTGGAAAACGGCTACGTCCATTTTTAGTTTACAGCGTGGGAGAAATATTTGGCTTCCCTAAAACGAGTCTTGATGCCGCAGCCATCGCGATAGAGTGCATTCATGCCTATTCATTGATCCACGATGATTTACCCGCAATGGATAACGACGATTTACGTCGTGGGCAGCCTACCTGTCATATCAAATTTGGTGAAAGTCAGGCTATTTTAGCCGGTGATGCCTTACAATCTCTGGCTTTTGAGATCCTGGCAAAACAGGATATGCCCAATGTGACCTTATCTGATCGCCTTGCTATGATCGCTGAACTGGCAAGCGCCAGTGGCTTTGCCGGCATGTGTGGTGGACAATCACTGGATTTGGAAGCTGAAGGTAAGCAGATCGATCTTGCTTCACTAGAACAGATCCACCAACATAAAACAGGCGCGTTAATACGTTCAGCCGTCCGATTGGGCGCTTATAGTGCGGGACAACGTGGCCGCGAAGTGCTGCCTTTGCTGGAGCAATATGCCCAAGCCATCGGCCTGGCATTTCAGGTACATGACGATATTTTGGATGTCATTGGCAATACTGAAGTTATTGGTAAGCGTCAGGGCAATGATCAGCAACTCGGTAAAAATACTTACCCTGCATTATTAGGTTTAGAGCAAGCCCAACAAAAAGCCAGAGATCTGTATGAAGAAGCGCTCGCCGCCCTTACAGAGCTGGAAAAACGGTCATATAACACCGCAACCTTGAAGAAATTGGCTGGTTTTATCATTGAGAGAAACAGCTAAAAAAACCGATAAAGCGCCTTACGGGGTGAACCCAGAAATTACACACTGATAATAACAGGGTTCTTAATATTCAACTTCTAACGGATATAGCATTTTACACAGGCATAGCATGAGCATTGATATAGCGAAATATCCAACATTGGCATTGGCTGAAACTCCAGAAGAGCTTCGCCTGCTACCCAAAGAAACCTTGCCAAAGTTATGCGATGAACTGCGTCAATTTTTGCTGAACAGTGTCAGCCGCTCCAGTGGTCACTTTGCTTCCGGCCTTGGCGCTATCGAATTAACCGTCGCACTTCACTATGTTTATAAAACCCCTTTTGACAATTTAGTCTGGGATGTTGGTCATCAGGCCTACCCACACAAAATTTTAACTGGACGTCGTGATCGCATTAATACCATTCGGCAAAAAAATGGCCTTCACCCCTTCCCCTGGCGAGAAGAAAGTGAGTACGACACTTTATGCGTCGGCCACTCATCCACATCAATCAGCGCTGGCTTAGGTATGGCTATTGCTGCCGAACACGAAGGCAAAGGCCGCAAAACGGTATGCGTCATTGGGGATGGCGCCATTACTGCGGGCATGGCTTTTGAAGCTATGAACCATGCCGGCGATATCGATCCCGACATGCTGGTTATTCTCAATGACAATGAAATGTCTATCTCTGAAAATGTGGGAGCATTGAATAACCATCTGGCACAGATTCTGTCAGGCAAACTGTATACAACTCTGCGTGAAGGCGGCAAAAAAGTTTTTTCCAACCTGCCGCCTATCAAAGAGTTGTTGAAAAAAACGGAAGAACATCTGAAAGGCATGGTGGTTCCCGGAACGCTGTTTGAAGAACTTGGGTTCAACTATATCGGGCCTGTTGATGGCCATGACGTACTGGCGCTAACCCAAACGTTGAAAAACATGCGCGAACTGAAAGGGCCACAATTCCTGCACATCATGACTAAAAAAGGTCGTGGTTATGCACCAGCGGAAAAAGATCCTATCAGCTGGCACGCTGTCCCCAAATTCGATCCTTCAACGGGTTCTTTGCCAAAAAGTGCAGAAACTCGCCCGACATTTTCCAAGATCTTCGGTGATTGGCTGTGCGAAGAAGCCGCGCATGATAAAAAACTGATGGCGATCACCCCTGCCATGCGGGAAGGTTCCGGTATGGTGCGCTTTTCCCGCGAATATCCTGAACAATATTTTGATGTCGCGATTGCCGAGCAACATTCGGTCACTTTTGCCGCAGGTCTGGCTATTGGCGGCTATAAACCTATCGTTGCCATTTATTCGACCTTTCTGCAACGCGCTTATGATCAGGTGATCCACGATGTCGCCATCCAAAACTTACCTGTCTTGTTTGCTATCGACCGTGGCGGCATTGTCGGTGCAGATGGTCAAACCCATCAAGGTGCTTTTGATCTTTCTTTCCTGCGCTGCATCCCGAATATGGTAATTATGGCACCCAGCGATGAAAACGAATGCCGCCAGATGCTACATACTGGCTATCATTATCAAGCAGGCCCTGTTGCTGTTCGTTATCCTCGCGGTACAGGGACAGGTGCTGAACTCCAACCTTTGGAAACATTGCCAATCGGCAAGGGCGTCATCCGTCGTCAAGGAGAGCGCGTTGCGATCCTTAACTTTGGCACATTATTAGACTATGCGCTGCAAGCGGCTGAAAATCTGAATGCAACTGTTGTGGATATGCGTTTCGTCAAACCACTGGATAAAGCGCTGGTGCTGGAAATGGCAGCCAGCCACGAGTTGCTGGTGACTTTGGAAGAAAATGCCATCATGGGTGGTGCAGGCAGTGGTGTTAACGAATTAGTGATGCAGAAAAAATTGTCAGTTCCTGTATTAAATCTGGGTTTACCCGATAACTTTATACCACAAGGAACACAACAAGAGCTTCATGCTGATTTAGGGCTGGATGCGGCAGGTATTCAAAATACTATCGAGAAATATCTGGCTGAATAATCGCTAATAAATAATGGGTGAATGTTTTTATTAAATATTCATCCGTTTTAATTTCTATACTAATTAAACTTCAAGTTGCAATTTACAACGTTATATGAAACGTGATTGGTATATTTCAATTCTTATCTCCCTTAATATTCCCCATTACCAATATATTATTTTTTATCAACTCATCTTTTATAGTTTCAGAAAGAGACCATTAATATTTGATATAAATAGTGTTTCAAAATGATAGGAGTATTCTTTACCCCGCGCGGTGTGCGGGGTAAAGAATACCAATATCTGATACTCTCAGTATTATGAAAACCTATACCAACCTAACTTCAAGATGCATGTGATTTCTCCCCGCGTCGCGGGGAAAAATCACGTTTCATATCATGCTATAAATTGCAACATGAAGTTTAATGCATATATTTATCAATAGCCAAAGATTATTTCCTATATCTCAAATTAAGCATATCAATTTGACTCAATACAAATACTGTGATACCCATATTATTTAAATGGTTATTATCTTTGCTTACGATAGTAATAAAAAATAAAAAGTAATAAAAAACATCAAACAAGACTAATAAATATTAAGGAATAATGATGGATAATATCAATACCATATCTAATTCACAACAACGCCTTTATGACTTTAATGAGAACTGGACTGATTGGCGTTGGCAACAAAAAAACGCATTACGTGATGAAAAATCTTTACGTATCGCCTGTGGTGGATGGAGTGAGGAAATAACTCAACGTATTCAGCAAAATTTGCAAGGCCAAAAAATACAAATAACTCCCTATTATCTCCGCCAGATATTAGCCACCAACCAATCAGGCGATATCACGACAAACCCACTTTGGCGACAAGTGGTTCCATTTTGGAGTGAAGAGCAGTTCAATGGCTATGATGGGGAATCTGAAAATTGGGAACTTAATAATGAAATGAAAACGCCCATCTGCCAGCATAAATATGACAATCGGGTGATCTTGCGCATGGTTAATGCCTGTAACTCCTACTGTCAATTTTGCTTTGAAGCTCTAAGAACATTGAAAGTTGATTCAGGTAAATCAAACGCTGGCCGAACTTCCTTCCAACAATCCCTTGAATACATCAAAAATACCCCCTCTGTGGAAGAAGTCATTCTTAGCGGTGGCGATCCCTTGATGCTGACAGATAAAAAATTGGATGAATCGTTGTCTGCTATCAGAGAAATCAGAGAAGACCTGTTAATCCGCGTTCATTCCAGGGCCCTGACATTCAATCCCTACCGTATTACCAATGCGTTAATCGAAACACTGAAAAAACACCGTGTTAACGCTTTTGGTGTCCATATCTGTCATCCACTTGAGTTAAGTGAAGAATTTCAGTCTGCCGTGCGCCGCATCCAGAGTGTCGTACCGATTGTTTTTTCCAATATGCCCTTCCTACGCGGCATCAATGACAAAGAAGAAATCCTCCATAAACTGTTTATCGATTTATATCGTATAGGGGTTAAACCTTACTATCTCTACCATTTTATGCCTTTCTCTCCCGGCTCCTCAGAGTACAAAGCCTCAATCCACGATGCCATTGCTATCATGAGTAAACTCAAGCGTCGAGTTTCCAATATCGCTTTACCGGAATATGTTCTGCCACATATGAAAGGCAAATTCACCGTGCCTTTATTCACTAATCCGGAAGAAATACCTTATTTTGAATCCATAAACGGCAAACGTTATTACCGATTTATCAACTGGCAACAAGAACAATGTGAATGGCTAGATAATTAATTTACTTATTATTTTCAGCAAATGATAAAACCTATTTATTTCAAGGATGCCAAATGAAACCAAATGCGATTTTGTTTGTTGATATCGATGATGCCCAAATTCCGCGCTATAAATATCGTGAAGCCCATTCCACCGCAGCAAAAAAGATGGGAATGAGTTGCCTAACGGCAGCGCTGAAAGGACGCCAGCACACAGAGCGTCTTTATATAGATAGCGATGATGTTTTTTACTTAGAGTCACTGACACAAGATGCCTTACAGGATCTTGTCGCCATTTTGCAACAAACCTATAGATTACGAGGTATTTTGTGTTATGCAGGCCATGCGTCTACTTACGGCCAAGTTGGCTGCATTGTTGCAGAAGTTTGTCGCAATATTGGCTTGCCAAATACGTCTGCATCTGCGATTGCAACCTGTAACAACAAGTTCTTAATGCGCCAGGCACTGCAAAAATATGGCGTCAGATCAATACGCCATGCCTTGTGCCATACCGAAGAGGAACTCTATTCACAAGCTAAAGTAATTGGTTATCCCTTAATTGCAAAACCTCCATTTGGGGCAGCTTCAGTCTTCATCAAAAAATGCCGTGATTGGTCTGAACTTAAAGCACATTATCGCGCATTTACAACCCACTATGACCACTCGATTTATATCGATTTTATGGGAAATAAACAGGAGTGTTTCACTTTAGCGGGTGAGAAACATATCAACATACCGGGCAAAAGCCTGCTATTGGAAGAGTACCTTGATGGCGTGGAAGGCACTGTCGAATGTGTTATCAGCCAGAACAAAATACATCCGGTGCTGATCAATGAAAAATTGATCCTGACAGAAAAAGAAAACACCGTACTGGAAAATTTGCTGATTTGTCCCCCTGTATCATTTTCTCCTGTTGAACAGGAACAGATTAGGGACTATGCCAGAGCCTGCATACAAGCCGTTGGATTGAACTATGCCATTGCTCATCTTGAATTTCGTATGACCAAAGATGGCCCGATAGTGATTGAAATTAACCCACGCCTTGGTGGACTCTTTGTAAATTCATCCTTCCGTGATATCGCAGGGCTCGATCCGTACCAGCTATATCTCTCCATTCTCTTGCAGGAACAGGACATTGATACACAGATAAGCCTCGCCCAACAACGGGCTACAGCGGCTAAACAGCATTATTCGATGTTAGCTATGTACCCAGACAAGAGCGGGCACTTTCAGGGTATTAAAAACATCGAACACATGAAAAACCATCCAAACGTGATCGAGTGTATTTCCCAACCCACTGATTACTATATCAACGCAGAAACTGAAGAACATTACTTGCTCAGGTGCTGGGCAAAAGTAGACGATGCGTCCGATGCCTACTCATTACACCAGGAAATGTTAGAACACGTTTATCCCATTATTAACCCAACACCAAAAAGTAGTCAGGATATGCAAATTGCAAATATATCGGCACGTTTGATGAATGAACACTATTGCCATATTCCACATTTCAGTGAACTTATTTCCCGTGATTCAGAAGAAATAAAAACCTTTAAAGATTATTGGAATGAATTGGTTTTAGATCAAAATTTTAAAGACTATACCCATAGGGAAAGACGTATCCTGCGCTATTATTACCACCCTGATGAAGAGAATCCACTGCAACTAAATCGGGACAATAAATATCATTCATCCGTTACCTATGACATTGAGTACAAAAAAGGTTCCAATCAACTCAGCTATGTTAAAGAAACCTTTATTACTCACCCCATCATGCAGCATATCCTTGCAACAGATATAGCGATTTTAGGTGACCAATTAACGAAAAAGCATCACTATGCGATTGATATTCACCAATTTCGGGTAAAAGCGCAAGCCGGTAAAGACAGTCCGACAACCTCCGGAATTCATCAGGATGGTCAGAATTGGATTTTTATGCACTTTATCCAAAGCCACAATACAGAGCCGGTGATTTCCGAAGTTCACGCAACAGCCCATGAAGCTCCGCCCTTGCTACACACCGCAATGGAGCATTTTCTTGAAACACTCGCAATAAATGATAAACGACTTTATCATCGGGCAAGCAGTGTTCGACAAGTATCTCCTACAAATGCGGCATTTCGGGATCTATTGCTGGTAACTTTCCGACAACTGCCTAAATAACAAGTGAGCGAATAATCATGCCAAGCCAGGAAAATAGTTTGGGTTTGCGTTGTTCTAGCCTTAATGCCTTATTGATCGTCAGTGCTCGGTTCGTCTCCGATTTTGGTGCATTCCTGAATATGGTGGCACTCTCCACCTATGTCTATCTGCTCAGTAATAGCGTCATGCACGTCAGTATTTTTCTTGCCTGTCGTGTTGCTGGCGGTATCATTGCCAGCTTGATCGGAACCCCTTTTTTCAGACGATTTACAGGCCGATGGCCGCTGGTTTTTTTTGATCTGGTACGTGTCATTTTACTGTCCCTATTATTGTTGATCCCCGCATCACAGCAGCTACTGATCTTACCGGTGATCGCCTTCGGCATTGGCTTAGGTAATTCAATGTTTGCTATCGGATTAAACAGTCAAATGCCATATTGGGTTCATGCTTCCCAACGTATATCAACTAATTCCTGGCTTACCTCTGTCGCTGCCACAGGAGCCGTATTTGGCAGCCTTGTATCGGGACTTTTGGTCGCAAGTAGTGGTTATGAAATAGTATTTACCGTCAATATCATGACTTATCTGCTGGCGGCGATCCTGATTATGCCCCTTCGTTTTCTCTCCTTGCCAGAGCTGAAAATATCAAGAGAACTGGGTAACGAGTGGCGTGAATTGCGCCACGGGTTGCGCGGTGCGCCCATGCTGGCAGGTATGCTATTTCTCAGTCTGGCAGATACATTGGGTAGCGCTGCCCATAACGTCGGTTTTCCCATCATTTCGAAACTGCTTACCCCCGATAACGCCAGTACCACGATGGGATTACTGCTGGCAACATGGGCGATAGGAAAATTCGCAGGCGCGCGATTGGCTAGTTACCGGCTGCGTAGCCGCAACCTGTTGAAGATGGAGAAACTATTCTTTATCGGTGTCGCTCTGATGTCGACTGGGTTTATCCTCACTTTCCAACAAAGCAGTGTATTCTGGCTACTGCTATTCGCAATCTGGGCAGGAATAGGTGACGGGATCGCGGAAGTGAGCCTAATATCACGGGCACAAAGTGAACCGGAAAATTTACGTTTGCCAATTTTCAGTTTATTGACGCTGTTACAAATGACGGGCTTTGGGATAGGAATGTTGCTGGTCGCCCCTTTCTATGTTTGGCTACCACCTTCCATTGTCATTCTAATATTTCACGGCTTGCCACTGACGGTATTAGTAATGGTCTTGTTGTGGGTACGGCGTTTTACTACAAGCAAACTATAACTATTGCAAACTGCAATTTACAACACGCTATGAAACCTGATTTCTTCCCGCTTCGCGGGGAGAAATCACACGCATCTTGAAGTTAGATTGGTGTAGTGACCACGTTAATGCCGATATTTAATACCCGTCTGGTATCAGATATCGGTTTTATCCCTTTTGGTTTCCAATCCGACTAGCAAAATCTTCTCATCCAATAAACGCTTTTTCATCCAAGTAGTGATCTACATTCCACTTTTGCAATCCATTGCGAATTTTATTTGCTTATTTGTTAACCGAAGTTTATTTGTTGTTCAACAATATGCAAATAATGAATTAACAATAAACACAATCTAAACCCACAATAAAACAACAATGCATTTATTCATGGGGAATAAAATATGCAGCAAACCATCAACTTCTGGCCCCTAATCGGGATCGCCGTCATCATCATCGGTTTTGTCATCAGATTTAATCCGGTTCTGGTCGTCACCGTCACTGGCCTTGTTACGGGATTGGCTGCTCACATGCCGATAGCCGATATTTTGGAGAAGCTAGGTTCTGGGTTTGTTAATACCCTAAATTTAACCCTAACTCTCCTGTTTCCTTTAGTTATCATTGGCCTATTGGAAAGACATGGTTTAAAAGAACGGGCCCAGAAATCCATTGCTCATATCAAAATGGCGACCACTGGACGTTTATTGATTGTCTATCTGTTTATACGAGAAATCTCTGCCGCATTAGGTTTAACCAGTTTAGGCGGACACCCGCAAATGGTTCGTCCCCTCTTAGCTCCGATGGCAGAAGGGGCGGCTGAAAATCAATATGGTAAGTTGCCAGATTCAGTTCGTCATCGCATTCGCGCGATGTCCGCAGCAACGGATAATACCGGTCTATTCTTTGGGGAAGATATTTTTGTTGCCTTCGGGGCAATTATCTTTATGCACAATTTCATGCTGGAATCAGGGGGTATTCACACCGAACCACTGCATATCGCTCTCTGGGGGATCCCTACTGCTATTTGTGCTTTTCTTATCCATTCAGTTCGGTTATATCGCCTTGATTATCGTATTGCCAACGAACTGAATGCCTTGAATCACGCCAAACTGCACAGCAAGGAGGAGAAATAATGTTTCAATTACAGTATCTCTACGTACTGGCAGGGGTGCTCTTGCTAGCTGTCGCTATCATGTCATGGCGTGATAAAGCAAATCCTCGCCGTTTAACTACCGGTCTATTCTGGGCGCTTTACGGTTTGATCTTCCTGATGGGGAAATGGAGTCATCATATAGTAGCTGTCTGGATCAGTGATGAAGCCCAAGCCCAAAGAATTGCTTATATTAGTATCGGTGTGCTGGTCATTCTTATGGCACTATTGGCAGGATTTGGTGGAGTTCAGCTGGGAAATTATCATCAACGTACCCCAAAACAACAGCGGGAAAGCGCTGATCGTCTTGGCAATCAACTATTTTTTCCCGTCCTGCTGATCCCCGTTGTCACCATGATTGGCGTGTTGATGTTTGACCACATTCCAGGCTTACAACAAGCCGTCTTTGGTGAGGGAAATCATTCAACGCTGGTGACTCTCTTTTCAATTACTCTCGGCTGCCTGCTAGGATTGGTTATAGCATTACGCATAAGCCGTGATGCCATAACACAGCCAATACAGGAGACTCGCCGTCTGCTGGACTCCATTGGCTGCGTCTTCATCCTGCCACAACTTCTGGCTACGCTCGGATTGCTGTTTGCGACTGCCGGCATCGGCACGGTGATTTCCCACCTGACCGAAAGTTATATCGCTGTCGATAATCGTTTTATCGCCGTGATAGCGTACGTATTTGGTATGGCTCTGCTGACCATGGTTATGGGAAATGCTTTCGCGGCTTTTCCCATCGTTACTGCCGGTATTGGCATTCCCATTTTGATCTTACAGCACGGCGGCAATCCTGCCGTTATGGCTGCCATTGGTATGTTCTCCGGCTATTGCGGTACGTTGATGACACCCATGGCGGCAAATTTTAATCTCGTCCCTGTTGCCCTGTTAGAATTGCCTGACCGCAATGCCGTTATCAAAGCACAAATCCCTACAGGATGTGCCTTACTACTTACCAATGTATTCCTGCTCTATTTTCTACTCTTCTTATAAAATAACAGCAAGGAACCGTCATGAAAGCTACTTCCATAAAAACCATTCTCGTCACTGCTTTCGAGCCTTTCGATAGTGAAACTCTCAATTCCTCATGGGAAGCCGTTAGGCCATTGCAGGGATGTCAAATCGCGGGAGCAAATATTGAAGTTCGCCAACTGCCTTGCGTTTTCGATACTTCTCTGGAACAGCTCTATGCGGCAATTGGACGCATCAAACCAGAAGTAGTGATTTCAGTTGGGGAAGCTGGAAACAGGCCACATATCAGCGTGGAACGTGTGGCAATCAATGTTAACGATGCCCGTATTCCTGATAATGCAGGCCAACAGCCCATTGATACCCCTGTCATTGCCGGTGGTCCTACGGCTTATTTTTCTACCTTGCCCATTAAGGCTATTGCTAATGAGTTAAATAATGCAGGAATTCCCGCCAAAGTCTCCCAAACTGCGGGAACCTTCGTTTGCAATCATGTTATGTACGGTTTGCTGCATTATTTGAACCAACGGTTTCCTGCTGTGCGGGCTGGCTTTATCCATGTCCCTTATTTGCCTGAACAGGCAACAAAACATTCTGGTGCGCCAAGTATGGCTGTAGAAATGATGACAACAGCCTTGAAAATCGCTATTGAGTCAACATTGAAGCATGAAAAAGACATGACCATCACTGGCGGAACAACAAGCTGAAAACATAGCCACTGGGATTCAGTGGCTATTTAATTTATACCAATCTAACTTCAAGATGTGTGTGATTTTTCCCCGCTGCGCGGGGAGAAATCGGAACATAAGCCAGCCCACGACTGATAGCTTGTATTTTTCCCCAAAAACCAAGTTTCATATTGTGTTGTAAATTGCAACTTGAAGTTTAATGCGTATAGAAAGGGAATAGTTGGTAGAAATTCAGTAACCAGATGACAACAACCGCAAAGATTGCCGCGATAATGTCATCCAGCATGATGCCAATACCACCTTTCACATAGCGGTCAAACCAGCGGATCGGCCACGGTTTCCACATATCAAAAATGCGGAATACCACAAAGCCAACCAAAACCCATTGCCAGTTGAGTACAGGGATCGCCATCAGTGTGATCCACATTCCGATGAATTCATCCCAAACGACACAACCAGGATCTTCCACATTCATAGCATCGGCAGCTTTCTGGCAAATCACACAGCCAATGATGGTTCCCAACACAATAACCAACCAGATTCCCCATGTCGGTAGCTGCGCCAATAGTAACCAGAAAGGGATCGCCGCCACTGAACCCATTGTGCCCGGAATAATCGGCGATAAGCCACTACCAAATCCCGTAGCTAATAAATGCCACGGATTACTCATTTTTAAGTGGCGTTTTGCGTCATCCATGCGTTCCCTCCGTTTGATCGTTTTCTTCCTGGTGTGCAGCCGGACAAGGTACGACCGGTTTTTCATCCGTTTTAAAGTGGTCAAAACCGTTCAGATCCAGCTCAATTTCTTCGTTATTGTTAAAATAGCGGATACCTTCTGATTCAGGTCTGATTTGCCCAATACAGCAGAAACTTGCCCCTGAATGGGCCAATGCCATATTTAACGCACCACGGTTAAGCTCAGGTACTGTGAAACACAACTCATAATCTTCCCCACCACTCAGCGCCCATTTCAACGCCTGCTCAGCGGGAATATATTGCTGCATCGCTTCCGAATACGGCAGTGCATCCAGATTAATACGCGCACCACATTGACTGGCTGTCAGAATATGGTTGAGATCAGAAATCAACCCATCCGACAGATCAATCGCGGAAGAAGCCAAATCACGCAGCGCCTGTCCTTGTAAAACGCGTGGTTGTGGACGGAGATGGCGCTTAACCAACCAATGGTGGATAGCAGGATCTTCCACGGTCAGATGCTCTTGCAACAAGGCAAGTCCTGCGGCACTATCACCCAGTGTTCCGGTGACATAAATCCAATCACCGTTCTTCGCACCAGCACGACGTAACGCCCTGCCAGCCGGCACCAGTCCATGTACGGTTAGCGTCAAACTCATGGGGCCTTTTGTTGTATCTCCCCCAATCAACTGCATACCGTAATAATTCAGTTGTTCAAACAGGCTATCACTAAATCGTTTTAACCAATCCTCATTGACGTCAGGCAACGTTAACGCCAACGATGCCCAAGCAGGATCGGCCCCAACGGCGGCCAAGTCACTGATATTGACAGCCAATGCTTTATAAGCCAAATCTTCTGGTGAGATATCAGGGAGGAAATGGACACCAGCCACCAGCGTATCCGTTGTTACCGCTAATTCTTGCTTATCCGCAACGGTCATCAGTGCACAATCATCACCAATCCCTAGGCTTACATCACGTCGGCGGCTAAGAGGGCGATTGAAGTAACGTGCAATGAGGTCAAATTCACCACATGCCATAATAGAATTCCAAAAAGTGACCAACGATGAGCACATGAGGCCGGATTTCCGGCCTCATGTGTAAAATCATTGAGTTATAATGGGGAACTCCTGGCAAGCAATCACTTTTTCTTACGTGCTGCTGGGCCAGCTTTATCCAACACCCCATTGACGAATTTATGGCTATCTTCAGCACCAAACGTTTTTGCCAGTTCGATGCCTTCATTAATAGCCACTTTGTAGGGGACATCATCACGAAAGCTTAGTTCAAACATCGCAACGCGCAAGATGGCTTTTTCTACCTGACCTAACTCTTCGAGCTGGCGGGAAAGATAAGGCGCCATCAAGGCATCCAATTTTGTAGCATTGACTGCTACCCCGGACAGCAATTCACGAAAATAGGTGACATCAACACCGGTTACGTCCTGCTCTGACAGAAACTGCAATTCAACATCAGCAATGCTGTTTTTGGATAATTGCCATGAATAAATTGCCTGAACAGCACACTCACGAGCACGACGACGAGCAGCAGGTTTCACAAAATTCCCCTTAATTAAAACTAAAAAATTCAGCCTTTAATGGCTTTGATTACATTGATCATTTCCAACGCGGTCAAGGCAGCTTCCGCACCTTTATTACCCGCTTTAGTTCCAGCGCGTTCAATCGCCTGTTCAATATTTTCTGTTGTCAGAACACCCAATGTAACAGGAATGTTGCTGGACATTGCCACACTGGACAAGCCTGAACTACATTCGCCGGCAACATATTCGAAATGGGCGGTTCCGCCACGGATAACAGTACCTAAAGCGATAACCGCATCATATTTTTGGGACTCAGCCAACGCTTTGACCGTCAATGGCAGTTCATAAGCACCCGGCACCCATACTACGGTGATATTGTCTGAAGAAACCTGGCCGATGCGTTCCAACGCATCAACGGCTCCTTCCAGCAGGCTGTCATTAATGAAGTTGTTAAAGCGGGCAACTGCAATGGCAATGCGGGCTTTAGGAGCTGCAACAACACCTTTGATTACGTTCATAGCCTTCCTTATACTTTATTCATATCCGCAGGGGCGCGGATCTTATCACATTATTTTTGATTTAGGGCTATCCCAAAATCAAAACACTTAACTCGGCCGTAAGCGAAGACGCACATCAGGACCAATCTGTTGAACATCAAACAGAGAAAATTCAGGAGCATCCGATAATTTTTGCAACTCAGGGATATCGAACAATCCACGGGCACTATTTCCCAATATTTTAGGCGCGATATACAGGATCAATTCATCGACCAACCCTAACGACAATAAAGCACCAGCCAAAGCAGGGCCACATTCCGCCCACACAGAATTTACCTGACGCTTTCCAAGTTGCATCATCAGCAACACTAAATCAACACCAACACCATGTTCTGGCAATAAAATCTGTTCGGTATTATCAGGCCATTTTTGCTGATCTTGCTTAGTACGTGCTAACCAACATTCCCCTGGTTGCTGGACAACTTGATGCTGTGGAGTTACACGGTTTTGGCTATCTGTAATGATACGGATTGGTTGGCGAAGCCATTCTTGCGGATAAACCGCTTGGGTTTCAGCATCCAGTTCATTCCAACGGACAGTCAGGGAAGGATCATCTGCCAGTACCGTTGCGCTAGAACTCAAAATAGCACTGCACTGCGCCCGTAGTTTCTGTACATCCTGGCGGGCCTCCGGTGAGGTAATCCACTTGCTTTCCCCTGATGCCAACGCAGTTCGACCATCCAATGATGCGCCCAGTTTCAATTGTAGGTACGGGAATCCTGTACGCATACGTTTAAGAAACCCCTTATTCAAGGTTTCCGCCTGTTCCATCATTAAACCATGTTCAACTGCAATTCCGGCCTGCTGCAATTTATACAAACCACGCCCGGCAACTTGAGGATTGGGATCTTGCATCGCTACCACAACACGGCTTAGACCTGCGGCGATTAAAGCATCAGCACAAGGGGGAGTTTTACCGTGATGGCTGCATGGTTCAAGGGTAACGTAAGCTGTAGCGCCTTTTGCTTTTTCACCGGCCATACGCAGAGCGTAAACTTCTGCGTGAGGTTCGCCCGCTCGTAAATGAAAACCCTCCCCGATTACCTGCTCATCCTTAACGATGACGCAACCTACATTCGGATTTGGGGATGTTGTAAAACGCCCCTGATACGCCAGTTCCAGCGCTCTGGACATATATATTTCATCAAGTGTCATAGCGTTTAATCAGTTTCTGGTTTTTAGTAAGAGTAACAGCGTTTAATCTTGTAATCTGGCAATCTCTTCACCGAATTCGCGAACATCTTCAAAGCTGCGATAAACAGACGCAAAACGGATATAGGCCACTTTATCAAGTTTCTTCAGCGCATCCATGACAAAGTTTCCGATCATTTTGGACGGAATTTCACGTTCTCCTGTAGCCCGTACCTGTGATTTAATGTGACTGATTGCCATTTCTACATCATCAGAGCTGACAGGACGTTTTTCCAGTGCTTTCTGCATTCCACGACGCAATTTTTCTTCGTCGAAAGGCTCTCGAATATCATCACTTTTAATGACTCGTGGCATTACCAGCTCTGCAACTTCAAACGTCGTGAAGCGTTCATGACATTCCAGGCACTGACGGCGACGGCGCACTTGTGAGCCAGCCCCTACCAGACGGGAATCAATAACTTTAGTATCAACGGCTGCGCAAAATGGGCAATGCATATCGTTTCCTGACAGTTAACCGAAGGGATAACAGTTTACCTTGAAGTGATGACGAAAAACACCCTGTCAGTAAGTACTCACAGGGTGTTTAAGCGATATCAGTGCTCGATCATGCAAAATAATTAAGGAAGAATGGAGGGCTGATCTGCCCCTTCTTTCTCAACTTTCTGCTGGATCAGATGCTCACGCTTCATACCCAATTTCAAAGCCAGGGCAGAAGCAACATAGATAGAAGAGATTGTACCGATAGAAACACCGATTAACATGACCAGTGAGAACCCCTTCAGCATTTCGCCACCGAAAATATACAGCATCAATACAACCAACAACGTAGTTGCGGAAGTCATGATGGTACGGCTTAGAGTCTGAGTCAGGGAAATATTGGTGATTTCATACGACGTACCACGGCGTATCTTACGGAAGTTCTCACGGATACGATCCGACACTACGATGCTGTCGTTCAATGAATAACCGATAACGGACATCAATGACGCAACAATAGTCAGGTCAATTTCGATGTGGAACAACGACAGAATACCCAATGTAATAATCACGTCATGCGCCAGTGCAATAACTGCCCCCAATGCCAGACGCCACTCAAAGCGGAAACCGACATAAATCAGGATACAGATCAGTGCAACCAGTAATGCCATCGCTCCGGTTTGTGCCAGTTCGTTCCCGACACTGGGGCCAACGAATTCGACACGTTTAACCTTGGCATCTTTATCAATATCCTGGTTAATCACCGAGATAATCTTATTGCCAAGCTCTTGCCCTGCATTACCAGCCACAGGTGGCATACGAACCATAACATCACGGCTGCTGCCAAAATTTTGCAAAAGAGGATCAGCAAAACCATTCTGGCTCAGGCTCGCACGCATCTTGTCCAGATCCGCAGGTTGACTCAGTTTCACCTCAATGACCGTACCACCGGTAAAATCAAGCCCCCAGTTAAAACCACGAGTGCTTATCATGACGATGGAAGCGATCAACAGCAGGAACGAAATCCCAAAGGCAACGTTGTCCCAGCGCATAAAGTCGATAACTTTACGCCCATAGTTTAATTGTTCAACAGTATAATCCTGTGCCACAACGTGCTCCTTAAATTGACAACTTATTGATACGCTTGCCACCATACAGCAAGTTCACGATTGCACGTGTTCCCACAATAGCAGTGAACATTGAAGTCGCCACACCAATACTGGTGGTGATTGCGAAGCCCTTGATAGAGCCAGTACCCACTGCATACAAAATGACAGCCGTAATCAGCGTAGTCAGGTTTGCGTCGATGATACTGGAGAACGCTCCTTTATAGCCTTCGTGAATTGCCTGCTGTACCGTACGGCCATTACGCAATTCTTCTTTGATACGTTCGTTGATCAATACGTTCGCATCCACGGCGACGGCAAGCGTTAAGACGATACCCGCAATCCCCGGCATGGTCAGAGTCGCTCCCGGCAACAGGGACATAATACCGACGATCAGCACCAGGTTAGCCAGCAACGCAGAACTCGCAATCAGACCAAACTTGCGGTAGTAAATCACCATAAAGACGACAGAAGCAATCAGCCCCCACAAACACGCTTCAAGGCCCTGCTCAATATTCTGCAAGCCCAGAGTTGGCCCAATCGTACGCTCTTCTACAATCTGGATCGGTGCAATCAACGCCCCTGCCCTCAGTAACAGTGATAACTGACGAGCTTCTGTCGGATTGCTAATGCCGGTAATACGGAAACTGTTACCCAAGCGTGACTGAATCGTAGCAATGTTGATAACTTCTTCTTGCTTAACCAAAATCGCACGACCGTTGGCATCTTTCTTGCCGCTGTCCTTATATTCCACAAACAACGTTGCCATTGGCTTGTGCAGATTATCTTTGGTGAAATTAGACATGGCTGTGCCGCCAGCGCTATCCAAGGAAATATTCACCTGTGGATAACCATTCTCATCAGCACTGGAAGTCGAGTCGGTGATATGGTCACCCGTCAGGATAACGCGTTTGTACAGTACAACCGGATTACCATCACGGGTATATTTCACTTCTGAATCAGCCGGAATACGGCCATATTGCACAACATTTTGGTCAACATTGGTATTGACCAGACGGAACTCCAGTGTTGCGGTTGCCCCAAGAATTTCTTTTGCGCGGGCAGTATCCTGAATACCAGGCAGTTCAACCACAATGCGGTCTGCACCTTGACGTTGAACCAGAGGTTCTGCAACGCCCAATTGGTTGACACGATTACGCAAGATAGTGATGTTCTGCTGCACTGCATAAGAACGAGCTTCACGCAGACGCTCATCACTCATCACCACTTTCAGCGTGCTGTTGGCTTCATTAGAGAACACCAAATCACGGTGACGAGGTTCAAGATAACTTTCCGCTTTAGAGCGTGCATCGTTATCGCGGAAACGAACTTCGACGCCATAATTATCCGTTTTGCGGATAGTTGAATAAGGGATGCCTTGCTCACGCAGTTCAGAGCGCAGGCCATCAATATTCTGTTCCTGCAATTTACCCAGAGCGGTTTCCATATCCACTTCCATCAAGAAATGAACACCACCACGCAGGTCAAGCCCCAGTTTCATCGGCTCAGCACCGACTGCTCTTAACCAGACAGGCGTCGCAGGCGCAAGGTTCAATGCCACAACATACAGTTCACCCAGTGCAGAAACCAACGCTTCACGCGCACGGAGCTGCACATCAGTGCTACTGAAACGAGCAAGGATTGCGCCATTTTCCAATGCAATAGACTTGCTCTTGATTTGATCTTTTTCTAAAACATTACGGACTTGGTCCAGCGTTTTTTCACTGGCGGCAATACCTCGCGCGCCAGTGATTTGTACAGCCGGATCCTCACCATAAAGGTTGGGAAGTGCATAAAGCAAACCGATGAGGATCGCAGCGATCAGCATCAGATACTTCCACAAAGGATAACGGTTCAACACGGCAGTTCCCTTCGGGAAAAATCGGAAAATTAAATAGCCTTCATTGTACCTTTCGGCAAAATGGCAGCAACGAAGTCACGTTTGACAGTTATTTCTGTGGTGTCATTTAAGGCGATAACCACGTAGCCGGTATCAGACACTTTAGAGACACGCCCCACCAAACCACCAGAAGTCAGCACTTCATCCCCTTTGGAGATGGAATCCATCAGTTTTTTATGTTCTTTGGTACGTTTTTGTTGTGGACGCAGGATCATGAAATAGAAAATCAAACCGAAAACAACCAGCATGATAATCAGAGAATATGGGCTTCCCTGAGCTTGCGCGGGTGCGCCAGCAGCTGCCGCAGCTTCAGAAATAAAAAAACTCATCAAATTTCCCTCATTGTTATCGAAAATATGACTGCCGAAAACATTACGATTGAAAATCGGCAGTGGCTCGATCAAAAACCAGCCCAATATGCTACACATATTGAGACTGATTAGTCACGATAAATTATATATTTAACGGCGGAACGGGTTTACCGATCTGCTGATAAAACGCTTCAACAAACTGTTCCAGCTTGCCTTCTTCAATGGCCTGACGAATTCCAGCCATTAAGCGCTGATAATACCTTAAATTATGTATCGTATTCAGCCTTGCACCAAGAATTTCGTTACAACGATCAAGGTGATGGAGGTATGCCCGGCTATAATTGCGGCAAGTATAGCAGTCACAATGCTCATCCAAGGGAGATGTATCTTCTTTATGTTTAGCATTACGGATTTTAATAACCCCTTCGGTCACAAACAGGTGACCATTGCGGGCATTACGTGTCGGCATCACACAGTCAAACATATCGATACCACGCCGAACACCTTCAACCAAATCTTCCGGCTTGCCGACGCCCATCAAATAGCGAGGCTTATCCTGTGGGATCTGAGGGCAAACATGCTCCAGAATACGGTGCATATCTTCTTTCGGTTCACCGACGGCCAGTCCCCCTACAGCGTAGCCATCAAAGCCGATTTCCACCAGCCCTTTTATGGAAACATCACGCAAGTCTTCGTACACACTGCCCTGAATAATACCAAACAAAGCATTTTTATTGCCCAGCTCATTAAAACGTTGACGGCTGCGGGCAGCCCAGCGCAATGACATTTCCATGGAACGCTTGGCATAATCCCAATCAGCAGGATATGGCGTACATTCGTCGAAAATCATGACAATATCGGAACCCAAATCATATTGGATTTCCATCGATTTCTCTGGGCTGAGAAACACAGGGGTCCCATTAATTGGGTTACGGAAGTGAACCCCTTCCTCTTTGATTTTACGCATGGCGCCGAGGCTAAACACCTGAAAACCGCCAGAGTCAGTCAGAATAGGGCCTTGCCACTGCATAAAATCATGCAGGTCACCATGCAATTTCATGATTTCCTGTCCCGGACGCAACCAAAGGTGGAAAGTATTCCCCAACAGGATTTGCGCTCCGGTTTCTTTCACCTCTTCCGGTGTCATCCCTTTTACCGTGCCGTAAGTTCCCACAGGCATAAATGCCGGAGTTTCCACAACGCCACGATCAAAAATCAAACGACCACGACGGGCATTCCCATCCGTCTTTTGTAACTCAAATTTCACTTAACCTCCAGACATCAGAAAAACAGTCTGATGCTATGTTTAGACGCCATTCAACTCAACGAAGCTGAAATGAAGAGTATTTTGATTTTAAAATCTTTTATTGCAAAGCATTTAATTTTATATCAGCACCGTTTCTTGCGGTATTTACTCTTCTGATACCCGTTCTTTGGCTGCCATTTTATTGCGATTAATAAACATTGCATCACCATAACTAAAAAAGCGATATTCTTTTGCTATCGCTTCTTTATAGGCATTCATCGTATTCTTATAACCGGCAAACGCAGAAACCAGCATGATAAGTGTGGATTCTGGCAGATGGAAATTGGTGATCAGTACATCAACAACCTGATATTCAAATCCAGGATAGATAAAGATTTGGGTATCATCAAAAAATGGCGCGATAATCCCATCCTGACAAGCTCTTGCGGCACTTTCCAGTGAACGAACCGATGTTGTTCCTACAGCAATCACCCGATTACCACGCGCTTTACATGCCAGAACTGCATCCACAACATCCTGTGGCACTTCCGCATATTCGGCATGCATCACATGATCTTCAATGGATTCCACTCGCACAGGCTGAAAAGTACCGGCACCAACGTGCAGGGTGACAAAGGCCATTTCAACCCCCTTTTCACGCAAGGCAGCCAAAAGCGGTTCATCAAAATGTAATCCCGCAGTCGGTGCAGCCACGGCTCCTGGACGTTCACTATAAACTGTCTGGTACAATTCACGATCTGCATCTTCATCAGGACGAGCGATATAAGGCGGCAAAGGCATATGACCAATCTGTTCCAAAATGGTCAACACATCACGTTCATCATCAAAACGGATTTCAAACAACGTATCATGACGCGCCAGCATCGTTGCCTTAATGCTCTCCTCTTCACCAAGGATAAGTTCAGCACCTTCTTTCGGTGCCTTGGAAGCCCGAACGTGAGCAAGCACTCGCTTATTATCCAGCATCCTTTCGACTAAAACTTCTAACTTTCCCCCCGTCGCTTTGCGGCCAAACAGGCGCGCAGGGATAACGCGGGTGTTATTGAAAACCAATAAATCTCCAGCTTCCAGCTTATCCAGCACATCAGTAAAAACACCGTGCGTCAGCTTGCCTGTTTCACCATCAAGGGAAAGCAGGCGGCAAGCACTTCGCTGTGGCTGGGGATAGTGAGCAATCAGCTCTTCTGGCAGTTCAAATGTAAAATCAGCGACACGCATTTTATCTGTATCATTCAAAAAAACAGGCGGACTAGTCTAGTGCTGCAAGTGCAAGGGTGCAACAAAGAAGCATCGGGTTTAACTATTTACGCTGCATTCTTTGCGATATACTCTCACTATGAATTTTCTCGCACACCTTCATTTAGCTGCCTTAGCGGAAAGTTCCTTACTGGGGAATTTGATGGCAGATTTCGTCCGCGGCTCTCCAGAAGGCGCATTTCGTTCTGATATTGTAGCGGGTATCCGTATGCACCGTCGGGTAGATAGCCTGACGGACAAGCATCCGCTTGTCCTGGAAGCACGTCAATTATTTCGTCCCGAATATCGGCGCGTTGCCCTCATTACTCTTGATATCATCTGGGATCACTTTCTCTCGCGACATTGGGACAAATTTGAAAAAAATTACTCCCTGCCCGAATTTGTCCATCTTGCCCACAACACTATAGAACCGCATCTCGCGTCAACCCCCGAAAAATTTCAGGAATTGAACAACTACCTCTGGTCACAAAATTTATTCATCCGTTATGCCGATATGTCATGCATCGCCAATGTCTTGCAGAGCATGGCTCGCAGGCGCCCCAAATTATCCGCACTGGCCGGCTCGTATCAGGATATAGAAAATCATTACCTTGATTTTGAAACACTATTTTATCAGTTCTACCCAGAAATGATGGCACTAGCAACAAATAAGCATCTACTTGAGTAGCAACTATCTTGAACTTTTCATAAATAGTTTTATCTTATGTAGTCTAAAAGGAATTAAAAACAGTTTATCGATAGGTAAAATCTATTATAACAATTGGTATTTTATCCTTTATTGCTATAACCTAATTCCTTATGCTGTAACCCGTTTTTACATAACACCTTTTAAAATCACAGGAGTCAATTATGGTTTTAGTAACCCGCCAAGCCCCTGACTTTACAGCTGCCGCAGTTCTCGGTAACGGTGAAATTGTTAATAACTTCAATCTGAAAAAACACCTGAATGGCCGTGCTGCTGTTATTTTCTTCTGGCCAATGGATTTCACTTTCGTTTGCCCTTCTGAGCTGATTGCTTTCGATCATCGCTATGAAGAATTCCAGAAACGTGGGGTTGAAGTTGTTGGTGTCTCCTTCGATTCTGAATTCGTTCACAACGCATGGCGTAAAACTCCAATCAGCGAAGGTGGCATTGGCGAAGTCAAATATCCAATGGTTGCTGACATCAAACGTGACATCATGAAAGCTTACGGCATTGAGCACCCAGAAGCAGGTGTTGCTCTGCGTGGTTCTTTCTTGATTGACAAAAATGGCGTTGTACGTCACCAAGTCGTTAACGATCTGCCACTGGGCCGTAACATCGATGAAATGCTGCGTATGGTTGACGCTCTGCAATTCCATGAAGAGCACGGCGAAGTTTGCCCTGCACAATGGGAAAAAGGCCAGGAAGGTATGGGCGCTTCACCGGAAGGCGTAGCAAAATACCTGACCAAAAACGCTGACAAGCTGTAATCCCGTTAGGATTCAACCTGTTCATAACCTTACGTTATGAAGCATTCCAAACCAGCCGCTCAATCGGCTGGTTTTTTACTTTCCAAAATCCTGAGCTTTCGATAAGGTAAATTACTTATTAGCAACAAAAGCACCACAAATACCCAAATCAATTAACAGTTGACCTATCCTCAGGAGAACAACACATGTTCAAGGCATGGAAAATACCACTTATCGCTGTATCCCTGCTCATTTCTACTCCTCTTTATTCTGCCACTGAGCCTGCGGTTGAAGCTAAACAAGGCATGGTTGTCAGCTCACAGCGCCTTGCTTCACAAGCTGGCATAGATATTCTCAAAATGGGTGGTAACGCCATTGATGCTGCTGTTGCCGTTGGATATGCCCAAGCCGTGGTTAATCCCTGTTGTGGCAACATTGGCGGTGGTGGCTTTATGACCATCCATCTCGCTAATGGAAAAGATACTTTCATCAATTTCCGTGAAACAGCCCCTGCCGCGGCTAACGCTGATATGTATCTGGATAAAGATGGAAAAGTGATCAAAGGTGCCAGCCTGTATGGTTATAACGCGATTGCTGTACCAGGCACAGTGATGGGATTTGAAGCGGCACTGAAAAAGTACGGCACTTTAACCCGCGAACAAGTCATGGCACCCGCTATCAAGCTGGCGCGCGAAGGCTATATACTGACCCGTGGCGATACCGATATTTTGGATACCACAGTCAAGCGTTTCGCCCAAGATCCAGAAGCTGCCCGTATTTTCCTGCGTAAAGATGGTACGCCATTCAAACCAGGGGACAGGCTCATCCAAACCGATTTAGCCAACACGCTGGAAATGATTGCCAAACAGGGACCTGATGCTTTTTATCACGGCAAAATTCCCCAATTAGTTGCACAAGCATCAAAAAAAGCAGGCGGAATTATTACCGCAGCCGATTTCGCCAATTATCACATCACAGAAACGACGCCTGTTACCTGTAGTTACCGAGGCTACAAGTTTATCTCTTCTCCACCTCCCAGCTCTGGCGGGGTGACGTTATGCGAGATATTAAACATCGTTGAAGGCTATGATCTTAAGTCTATGGGATTCAACTCTGCTGCTTATATTCATACATTGACAGAAGCCATGCGCCACGCCTATATGGATAGAAATACCTATTTGGGCGATCCGGCATTTATCAACAACCCACTTGATCGACTGTTGAGTAAAAGTTACGCCGAATCGATCAGAAAAGAGATTCAACCAAATAAAGCCACTCCATCGGTAAATATTCAGCCAGGCATTGGTCCCCATGAAAAACCGGAAACTACCCACTATTCCGTGGTAGATAAAGAAGGAAACGCAGTATCAACAACTTACACCATCAATGGACGCTTTGGTGCTGGCGTCATTGCCCCAGGAACAGGCTTTTTCCTCAACGATGAGATGGATGACTTTACAACTAAAGTCGGTGAGAAAAACCTGTATGGGCTAGTACAAGGTGCAACCAACTCAATCGCCCCTGGTAAGCGCCCACTATCATCAATGAGCCCAACACTTGTGACCAAAGATAATAAAATCTTCCTGGTGTTAGGTTCTCCAGGAGGCTCACGCATTATCTCCATCACTTTACAAACTGCGCTAAATATCATCGAATTCAACATGCCACCACAAGAAGCCGTCAATAGTCCACGGTTCCACCACCAATGGCTACCTGACGAAGTCTATTATGAGCAACGTGGTTTGTCGAAAGACACCCTAAACTTACTGGAAAAAATGGGCTACAAAATGGTGAAACAGACACCTTGGGGAGCAACAGAATTAATTATGATTGGATTACCGGGTGCTGCTGGGGTGACTCCACAATCATCAGGCAATGATTCTGCCGTATCAGGTGTTGTCCGTGAAGGTTACATCTATGGTGCCAACGATGCACGACGACCTGCCGGTGCCGCTATTGGTTATTAATCCAGCATAAATCAACAAAAAAAGGTGGGCTGTTTTCAGCAGCGCACCTTTATCATCTTATAACATCACTTATCCATGTTTATCATGAACAGACTTTATTCCTACTTTTCTTCAGTCTGCACTTCATACTTTGGGAGCTTTACGCCTCCTACGACGCGGTCATAAATAGCGCACACAGCAACCGTCAGTAAGGTAGGCAGCAACCAAGCCAAACCTTGATCCGCTAATGGCAGATGCTTCGCCCACTCAGGCAGTAAATGGGACAGATACTCAGAAGCTTTTATTGCATCCAAGATCCCAAACAGCAAACTGACAGACATGGCCGGAGCCAAAATGCGGATGAAGTTATTCCACCAACGGATTGTAAAGCTCAACAATATCAGCGCGATACAGGGTGGATAAATGGCCGTCAGCACTGGAATTGAGATCTTAATCAAATGGCTTAAGCCCACGTTAGAAACCAGCATGGAGAATGTGCCTAAGATCAGTACCAGAGCACGGTAGGACAATGGCAAATAACGGCTGAAAAATTCAGAGCAAGCACAAGTCAAACCGACAGCAGTCACCATACAAGCAATGAAAATCAGTAACGCGAGGAAGAAGCTACCGTAGTTACCAAAAATATTTTGGACATAGGCGTGCAAAATCACAGCACCATTATCTGCGGTAGGCACTAATGTGCCACTACCTTCCCCAAGCTTAAACAAAGAGAGGTACACCAGTGTCAGGCCAAGACCAGCAATCAAGCCAGCCCACATTGCATAGCGCGTCAACAGGGAAGAAGCCTCAACCCCTCTGGAACGGGCTGCATTGACAATAACAATACCGAATACCATTGCAGCCAGTGTATCCATTGTCAAATAGCCATTGACAAAGCCATTTGAGAACGGAATTTCCCGATAACTTTCAATAGCAGGAACAGGGCCACCTGCCGGCCACAATACCGCCGCAATTCCCAAAATGGCTAATGCTACGATTTTGATTGGAGCCAATATGTGGCCAACACTATCCAGTAGTTTGCCCGGATATAATGAAATCAGCACCACGAGTGCAAAATAGATCACACTATAAATAAATAGAGGAAGATCACCTGTTCCGGTAAGTGGAGCAATACCCAATTCAAAAGAAACTGTTGCAGTTCTGGGGGTAGCAAACAGAGGACCGACAGCTAAATAGCAGACAGTTGCCAGAATCAGGCCCGCAGTTTTTCCAATCGGCGCACTCAGTGCTTCAATGCCTCCACCCACTTTTGCCAACGCAATGACAGTAATGACTGGCAAGCCAACAGCGGTTAGCAAAAAGCCGGCTGCTGAGATCCAAACGTTCTCTCCTGCCTGCAAGCCAACCATAGGCGGAAAAATAATATTTCCCGCACCAACAAACAAGGCAAAGGTCATAAAACCTAATGCCCAAATATCCTTAGATGATAAACGGTATGCCATAATGATTGTTAATGTATTATTGTCAAAAGAGATGCATCTGCGACAGTAGCTATCGCAAGTACTTGAATTTTCACTGGCGAAACCGGATTCTGATTTAACAATCAGTGATCTGCATGACACTCACTGATAGCCGTAAGCTACAGAATAATAGTAATAATAACAGCTAGAATCGCCAACAACTGCTCCCAAGTAAAACTTTTATAGCGCTAAAAGGCAAGCGGTAAACCAAAAACCAGAACAATATTCTGAACTGTTTTTTAAAATCAGTTATTATTGTTATCTATCATTGAATACACACTATATGATTTGTGCATTTTTTTATTCGTGCGTGTTTTTTGCTCACATCTGCCAATAAATCATTTTGGCATAAAACTATTTTTGGTAGAAACAATAAGCTGAGACGCTAATAAAAAACTAAAGACTGAACCCTTTCCTAAAGTGCTCTCAATATCGAGATGGGTATTGTAGTGATGCAATGCATGTTTCACTATCGCCAAACCTAACCCATTCCCCCCCGTCTGACGCGAACGGGCGCGATCAACGCGATAAAAACGCTCAGTCAGGCGTGGCAAATGCTCCGCACTAATCCCACCCCCATTGTCTTTCACTGTGAACAACGCACCTTGGGAAACATTTCGCCAACTCACCTCAATCCTTGTGCCCGGAGAAGTATGTCTAATGGCATTATAAACCAGGTTGGACATTGCACTGCCCAGCTGCTCTTCATTACCAAACACTTTCAGATTTTCATCAATATCAAACACAATATCGTACTGCTCATTTCCCAAGGCCAACACCTCCCGTTGCAATATCTTCAACAGGTTGGGAACATCCACAACTTCATTCATGTCCACTTGCGCCCCTCCTTCAATTTTGGAAAGATGCAGCAGTTGTTGCACCAAACCATCCATCCTTCGTATTTGTTCCCGCATCGTACCGATAACCTTTTGGTTCACCTTATTGTCGAACGCCTGATCTTCCATCATTTCCAGATAACCTTGCAGGACAGTGAGGGGGGTTTTGAGTTCATGATTTACATTGGCAAAAAAATCCCGTCTGGCATTTTCCAACTGCCGTTTTTGGGTGATATCACGCGCGACCATCAATAATTGCTTCTCAGAATAAGGCATAATGCGGAACTCCATCATATTGCCATTATTCAATTCGATGGACAGAGGGTGGGAAAAATCATTCGCGGTAATATAACGGCTAAAATCAGGGTAGCGAAGCAAGTTGAAAATATGCTGACCATTATCCTCAGGCCAGCGGAACCCAAGTAAATGTTGTGCCAGGCGATTACACCAAAAAATATTGCCTTCCGTAGTCATGATCACAATAGCATCCGGCAATGATTCCGCCCCACTACGAAAGCGTTTGATGAGTAATGCGAGTTCACGACGTCGTTTGCGATTGCGTTGTTGCAACTGATAAATACCATAAAAGATAGGTTCCCAGCCGCCACGACCGGCTGGCGGTAACATATTGCGATCCAACCATAACCAATCGGATAATTTCAGCAAATTATAGCCATGCCATACCAAAGCCAAAAATAGTGCGATAACCAGCAGCCATGCCAAGTGACCGATAAAAAGAGACAAAATGACAGCGGGCAAGCAAAAAAGCACAAGCCCCCATACCAACTTTTTCCAAGATAAACGCTCAAGCACGCGACTTTACTCCAAACAGTCAATAGCGGGTAGAAAAGCGATAACCTGCACCACGCACCGTCTGCACCATCCTGGCGTGATCCCCTATCTCCAACGCCTTACGCAAGCGTCGAATATGTACATCAACCGTACGATCTTCCACATAAACATTTGTTCCCCATACATAGTTGAGTAACTGTTCACGACTATAAACACGCTCAGGATGAGTCATAAAAAAGTGGAGAAGTTTGAATTCAGTTGGCCCCATTTCCAAATCTTGTCCATGACTGGAAACACGGTGGGATGATGGATCCAAAACCAATCCATCCATATCAATAGTGTCTTCCAACTCTATAGGTGAAATGCGACGCAAAACAGCCTTAACCCTGGCAATCAATTCCTTAGGTGAAAAAGGTTTCGTGATATAGTCATCCGCACCGACATCTAAACCACGTACCCGATCTTCTTCGTCCACCCGAGCTGTGACCATAATGACAGGGATCGCCTTAGCGTTATTATCCCGCTTCATTTGCCGGATAAGTTGTATCCCTGAACCGCCTGGCAACATCCAGTCCAATAATACCAAATCAGGATAAGGCTCAGACAAACGTCTTATTGCTGTATCGTAATCTTCGGCTTCAATGGCTTCATAACCGTTCTGTTCCAGTGCAAAACAAACCATTTCACGAATCGGTACTTCATCTTCAACGACCAAAATGCGTTTAACCATGGTTAATTCCGTTAATATCATTAAAGCTAAATAGGTTTTCATACTACTGAAAGTATCAGATGCTGGAGTTCCTTACCCCCGCGCAGGGTAAGGAATACTCCTATCATTTCGAAACGCTATTTAGTGACTTTTACTGCAAATCATTATGAGTCAATTTTATGACACTTTTATGAAACTCCTTACTTCTCAATTAACAAGATACAAACTGGTTCCCAAAGAAAATCTTGCTTTTTGTTATATTTCACTATGGATGCGAAGCAGCTCGAAAATTCAGTAAAGGAAATCGAATTGCACAAGACATCCCTCACACTGCCATTATAATTAGCACCTGCAACAGATAAGAAAAACATTCAGGCAACGGCGGGAAAATCATGCGAATTATTCACACATCTGACTGGCATCTTGGCCAATATTTCTTTACTAAAAGCCGTGCCGCTGAACATAAACACTTTTTACAATGGTTGATTGAAAACATCGTGCAGCATCAGGTTGACGCATTGATTATTGCCGGCGATATTTTTGATACCGGTTCTCCTCCCAGCTATGCACGTGAACTTTATAACCAATTTATTGTGGCACTACAGCCCACAGGCTGCCAACTTGTCATTCTCGGTGGAAACCATGATTCCGTCGCCACACTCAATGAATCTAAATCCCTGCTTTCTTACCTGAATACCACTGTTATTACCCATGCTGAACCCGAAGATATAACACAGCAGATAAAGATCCTGAATAACAGAAAGGGTCATGCAGGAGCGATCCTCTGTGCCATTCCCTACCTGCGTCCACGGGATATTATCACCAGCCAAGCGGGGCAATCAGGCGCTCAAAAACAGCAGGCCCTACAGGATGCCATCACCAAACACTACCATAGTCTCTACCAGCAAGCCTGTGCATTACGGGAACAGCTCGGCCAGCCATTACCGATTATTGCCACTGGTCACCTCACTACGGTGGGGGCTTCCACAACAGATTCCGTTCGCGATATTTACATTGGCACATTAGAAGCCTTCCCCGCACAATCATTTCCGCCTGCTGACTATATTGCCCTGGGGCATATCCATCGCCCGCAACTCATTGGTAAATCAGAGCATATCCGCTACAGCGGTTCCCCTATTCCACTCAGTTTTGATGAAGTGGGACAGGAGAAAAGCGTCTGCTTAGTGGACTTTAAATCAGGAAGACTTGATAACATCACACTGTTACCGATCCCGCATTATCAGCCAATGCAACTTATTCGTGGTAATTTGAAACAAATCGAAGAGCAATTACACTCTTTTAGGGAATATCAAGGAGAACGTCCGGTTTGGCTGGATATTGAAGTCGCAACTCAAGATTATCTGCCCGATATCCAAAAACGCATTCAGGCCCTAAGTGAAAGCCTGCCTGTTGAGATTATCTTGCTACGCCGTAGCAAAAACACTCGCCAACTGTCGCTGTCTGCACAAAATAAAGAAACCCTTACTGAACTGAGCGTCAATGAGGTCTTTGAACGTCGTTTAGCACTGGCAGAAATCGACGATCCCGCGCAAAAACAACGCCTAACCACCCTGTTTAAACAAACGCTGGATGATATTTCTCAGCAATAACTTGAAGAGAACACGCCATGAAAATTCTTAGCTTACGGCTGAAAAATATCAATTCCCTGCAAGGTGAATGGAAAATAGACTTTACGGCAGAACCCTTTTCCAGTAATGGATTGTTTGCCATTACCGGCCCAACAGGTGCAGGAAAAACCTCCTTATTGGATGCTATTTGTCTCGCCCTTTATCATGAAACACCAAGGCTCAACACCATTTCAGCCTCACAAAATGAGCTAATGACCCGTCATACCGCAGAGTGCCTTGCTGAAGTAGAATTTGAAGTCAAAGGCATTGTCTATCGGGCATTTTGGAGTCAGCGTCGTGCTCGCAACCAGGCAAATGGCAAACTCCAACCCCCAAAAGGAGAATTGGCCCTCAAAAAAGGGGGAAAAATCCTGGCTGATAAAATTCCAGAGAAAAAAGAAAAAATTGCCGAAATAACTGGACTGGATTTTAGCCGTTTTACTAAATCCATACTTTTGTCACAGGGAAACTTTGCCGCATTTTTAAATGCACAGGATAAAGACAGGGCCGATCTACTGGAAGAGCTAACCGGTACAGAAATTTACGGCATTCTTTCCCAGGAAATTTATCAACGCCATAAAGAGGCACAATCTGAACTGAATATCCAACAGGCCAAAGCCTCTTCCATTGAATTACTCACACCAGAACAACAACAGGCATACCAAAACCAGCAACAACAACTTATTGCAGAAGAAACCCAACTCAGCCAACACATGAAGGCATTACAAACTGCCGATCAGTGGTTGTTGCGCCGGAATGAATTACAGCAATCACTGCTCAACAATGCTTCACTTTTGCAACAAACTGAGCAAGCTATTCAAGAAGCACAACCTCAGTTACAACAGCTAGCAGCCAGCGAGCCAGCAGAAAAAATTCGTTCATTGTGGGATGCACAAAACCGAGCTATTCATGAAAAACAGCGGCTCACGGAGCAACGCACTAAAATAGAACATGAACGCCGGCAACAACTGGCAATGTTACAACCTGCCGAACAACAACTAACACTGCTGGAAAAAAAGCGGGAAGAGCACCAACAGCATCAAAATCAACAAGAAAAGCTCATCTCAGAGCAGATTATGCCGCTCGATCATAAAATTGATATTCAATCCAAAGATCTACTGAAACTTAGGCAAGAGATCGCAGAACAAGAGCGCGATCGCACAGAGATTTTATCCCAATACCAAGCTACACAGGATCGAACGCTAACCTTAAATCGTGAACAAAAGGCATTGAATTCCTACTATGAACAGCATCCTTATTACTGCAATTTGGACAGCAAACTGCCCGAATGGAAACAACTATTCACTCGCCAAAAAGAGCGACAAGAAAAAATAAATCAGCTTACTCAAAACACCCAACAAATTACCTCAGAGCTTGCTCATACAACCCATTATTTACATACCTTGAATGCAGAATTAGCCAAACAACAAGAACAGAGCCGAACACTGCATAACAACCTTGCCGCTGCTGCAAACCAACTCACAACTTTGCAGCAAGAGCATCCATTGGAACAATTGCAGAAAAATTTAGAAAATTATCAGAAACAATTGGTATCACAAAACCAACTGGAGATTTTGCTTCCGCAGAGCCAGCAGTTACAAACCGCGCTCTCAGCCGATCAAAACCAATTAAACCAATCTCAAGCATGGGTAAAAGCCTTACCTGATCAGATCGCAATCCTCAATCAACAGTTGGCAGATAAGCAGCAACATTATGACGATCTCAACAATCGAATTCGTTTGGAACAACGGATAGTCAGCCTGGAAAAAGAACGGGCACAATTAAAAGAAGGGGAATCTTGCCCACTTTGTGGTTCAACTCACCATCCTTTAATCAACGAATACCAGGATATTGCCTTACCACATTCAGAAGCGCGCCTGAGAACCTTGCGCCAACAGATTGATCAACTGCAAGAAAAGCGTACAGCCCTACAGCAGAAGCATCAGCTTCAACAACAACATAGTGAGCAATTGCAGCAAAATATTGCACAATACAATGCTAAATTAACAGAATTAGTTAAACAGTGGGAATACCATTGCCAGCAGTTGCAAGCTACCGAATTACCGATGGAGGCAGAGGCGGTTAATCACTTTATCAGTCAGCGACAATCTGCTTATCACCAATACCAAGCTCAACAAGAAGCACTTTCACAGGCAGAGAAAAACTATCAAGCAGCCGAAAAAGCACTTGCTGCTAACCGAGAACACTACCAATCTTGTGAAAAAAATATTGAATTGGAAAAATTCAAACAGGATTCAGCCCAAAAACAATTAGCAGAAAAGACGGCAGAAGCTCAACAACTAGAGGCTGACTACGCGACGACAGCACAACAATTAAATACGCAATTACAGCCGACACCATTCATACTTCCTGCCCCTGATGAAACAGAAAACTGGCTACAACAGCGTGAACAAGAATTAAAAAACTACCACGATTCACGGGAGAAATTGCTACAACTACAAAAAGAACAAGCAGCCTTGCAAAGCAAACTGGGTGAACTAGACAAACAAAAAAATAAGCTTTCCACTCATCTCCATGCTTTGAATGAACAGCAACAACAACAAATGCAGTTATTGGAACAAACACGTCAGGAACGCCATCATTTATTTGGCGAACAATCTATTATTACCGTTCGTCAGGCTTTGCAACAAAAAACCCATGAGTTGGAAGACATCTACAAACAGGCCGTTTTCCATCTGCAAACACTGCAAAACAAAATGAGCCAACTAATCGGTGCCGCCAGTGAAATAGAAAAAAGCCACACCACCGCCGAAGCAAACTACAAACTTGCTGTCAGCCATTTCCAGACAGGCTTAGAACAACAAGGCTTTCCTGATCAATCATCCTTTGAACATGCCTTGTTAGAACCGGAACAGCGGGAAAAGTTACAACAATTACAAGAAAAACTTGAACAACAACAATTGCAAGCCAAAACACGCCATCATGAATCAGAAGTGGCCTTACAACGACATACGGAAACACAGCCGCAATTGCTTAACCAATATGAACCTCAACAATTATCCGCCCTATTGACTGACGTTACGGCTAAATTGAAACACAACAACCAACAACAAGGTGAAGTCAGAACCCTATTGAACAGTGATGCAATTCGCCGCCAACACCAACAGGAGTTACTGGTACAGATCGCACACTTACAGCAAACATATGATGACTGGAGTTATCTTAATAATCTCATTGGTTCTGCCGATGGCGCTAAGTTCCGCCGTTTTGCTCAAGGCCTGACATTAGATCATCTCGTGCATCTGGCAAATATCCGCTTGGAAAAACTACATGGCCGTTACTACTTGCAACGCAAAGATGACAGCGGGTTGGAATTACAAGTCGTTGACACCTGGCAAGCGGAAGCCATGAGGGATACCAAAACACTTTCTGGAGGAGAAAGTTTCCTTGTCAGCCTGGCTCTTGCCCTCGCCTTGTCTGATCTAGTGAGTAACAAGGCACAAATAGAATCCCTGTTTCTTGATGAAGGATTTGGCACGCTTGATCCTGAAACCCTGGATATCGCTTTGGATGCACTGGAACACCTTAATGCATCAGGAAAAACTATCGGAGTCATTAGCCATGTAGACGCATTAAAAGAGCGAATTCCTGTTCAAATAAAAGTAGAAAAAAAGAATGGATTAGGTTTCAGTCAATTATCGGCTGCATTTCGGGTTTAAACATGGAAATCAAATAGTAACAATCACATTGATACAAAACATTCTGAATATGGATGCCTCGCTTTACCTGCCCGTAAAGCACTACAATAAACTATGGAGAGCCTGCTTAAGCAGGCTCTTTAATTTAGTGCTTAAGCACATAAAGATCTTTCGTTGATATTCTCCCCAAAAGATCAGAGTAATAACCACCAATATAAGGCTTAACCAATATCGCAGTAACATAGTAATAAACGGGAATAATCGGCGTATCTTTAGTCATAAGATCGAGTGCATGTTGAAAATCTTCTTGTTTATTTGTTTCTCCTGCTTTACGAATCCAATTATCGAAATCTTTATTAGAATAAAATGAGGTATTATTGGTTTGATTTGTTGTAAATATATTAAAAAAAGCCATCGGATTATTATAATCGCCAACCCATCCACCTCTAACGACATCAAATTTCCCTTGATGTTCGTTCTCCAGCATCACTTTCCACTCTTCAATTTGTATATTGGCAATGACACCGAGATTCTTTTTCCACATCGAGGTTGCAGCAATAGCAACTTTTTTATGTAAATTTGATGAGTTGTAAACCAAATTAAATTTAAGGGGATTATTTTTATTAAAGCCCGCTTCGTTCAATAATTGTTTGGCTTTTTCATTACGTTGATTTTGTGTCCATGATGCATAATCAGGTTGTTTAAATTTAAAACCACCAATTCCAGGAGGTAAAATTGTGTACGCAGGTATTTGCCCTTGAGCAAGGACTTTATTAGCAATGATATTTCTATCCAACGCAAGACCTAGTGCTTGTCGGATCCTACTGTCTTTAAACAGTGGTTTTTTATTGTTAAATTCATAGTAATATGTGCTAAGCATCGGTGAAATATGAACTTGTGAACTCATATTTTTCTTTAATGAGGCAAACGATTCTAATGGTATCGTAAATGTAATATCTATTTCTCCGGCCAGATAACGGTTTAAATCTGATGTATCTGATGAAAGTGGAAGATAAGTGACTTTATTAATAACGGTGTTTTTATTATCCCAATAATAAGGATTTCTTACTCCAACAATTTTTTCATTCACTTTCCACTCTGCTAATTTAAATGCGCCACTAGAAACAAAAAATTCAGGTTGAGTCCATTTATCCCCGTATTTTTCAACGACTTTTTCGCTAATCGGAGCCGCAATATTGAATGCCAGCATCTGTAAAAAGTATCCAACCGGTTTTTCTAGCCTGACCTCCAATGTCGAATCGTCCAGTGCCTTAACACCAAGCTCCTCCACTTTTTTCTTTCCGGCTAAAATATCTTTAGCATTAACCATAGAAGCATCAACAAAATAGCTGCCATATGGGGAAAGTGTTTTAGGATTTGTCAGCCGTTGCCAGCTAAAAACAACATCATGAGCGGTAATGGGTGTACCATCAGACCATTTGATTCCTTTCCTTAAATGGAAAATCCACGTTTTATTATCCTTAGTTTCCCAGCTTGCAGCCAGTCTAGGTATGATCTGGCCTTGTTTATCCATTCCCACTAACGTATCAAAAAAATCATTGATAATGTTTAATGCAATATTACCTTCAACTTTATCGACATCCAGTGATGCAGGTTCGGCACCATTATTGCGAACAATCTCTTGTTTTTCCGCCAATTGTGTACCAGGTAGAATAACTGCAGCATAAGACAGTGTTGTACTACCCAATATCATACTTATAGAACAAATTAATGTTTTAACCGTTTTTTTGCTGATTTGATTTAACATGTTATGTCTCCCCATGGCTGTGCTGTAATTATTTATTCTTTGTCCTTTATTTTATTTTCAATCCATGTTACAGAATGACATGCTATTTATTACTCAATAAACCATTTAGTGCAACAATAATAAAATTTTCAAATACTGTATTTATAGCTATGTATTTATACACAATAGTTTTCAAATTTCAGCACAGAGGCAAAAAAGTGATGGATAGGGCTTGAGCAAGCCGCTAACCTCAGAAACCCAAATGACAATATTGATACATCAATTCAAGGAATTACTCCTAAATAGCGTTTCAAAATGATAGGAGTATTCCTTACCCCGCGCTCAGCGCGGGGTAAGGGACTCCAACATCTGATACTCTCAGTATTATGAAAACCTATTTAGGTTAATGTCAGATGGGTTCTCATGATCTAACTTGAATAATAAACAAACATCTTAAATGATGACGAGTATCATTTATACATTATTTAAAAGATTATCTCAGATTTTATTGTGCATTAGGTCAAGGTTATTGTATAAGAAAGAGGAGTAAAGAAAAGAAAACATAAGGTTGTCTAATGAATAAGACCGAAACAGTTAATAAAAAGAAATTTAAATTTGGGCTCGGCTGGCAGATTTTAGCTGCGCTAATATTGGGAGTTATTGCAGGAGCAATTTTACATGACAATGAGCACAAACAGTGGTTAATTATTAATGTACTTTCTCCTGCTGGTAAAATATTTATCCAGCTTATTAAGATGATTGTTGTTCCGATTGTAATTTCAACATTGGTTGTTGGCATTGCCGGTGTTGGTAATACTAAACAATTAGGAAAATTAGGTTTAAAAACAATTTTGTATTTTGAGATTGTCACAACAATTGCAATAATTGTAGGCATTTTTTTGGCAAATACATTTAAACCTGGTGCAGGTATCGATATGTCTACTCTCCATCAAATAGATATATCTCAATATGAACGCACAACACAGCAAGTTGAAAGTCATTCACACGGTATTGTTAATACTATTCTATCATTAGTGCCTAATAATATTTTTGCGGCGATGTCCAGTGGCGAAATGTTGCCCGTTATTTTCTTTGCCGTATTATTTGGTTTAGGTTTATCATCACTACCAAAGGAAAAAAAAGAACCTTTATTAACGGTATTACAAACATTCTCTGAAACCATGTTTAGAGTGACTCATATTATTATGATGTATGCTCCAATTGGGGTATTTTCGTTAATTTCAGTAACAGTGGCTAACTTCGGCTTTAGCTCATTATTGCCATTGATAAAATTAGTTATTTTAGTTCACTGTGCAATTTTATTTTTTGCTATTGTCATTCTTGGTTTGATTGCCCGTTACTGTGATATCAACATCTTTATACTCTTTAAAATCCTGAAAGATGAACTACTGTTAGCTTATTCTACTGCCAGCTCAGAAACCGTATTACCCCGTATCATGGATAAAATGGAACAATATGGTGCTTCAAAATCAGTGACCAGCTTTGTTATTCCGATTGGCTATTCATTTAACCTTGATGGTTCAACTCTGTATCAGAGTATCGCCGCTATTTTTATTGCTCAGCTCTATGGAATTGATTTATCCCTTTGGCAAGAAATTACACTTGTCCTCACATTGATTATTACCTCAAAGGGGATTGCTGGTGTTCCAGGGGTTTCTTTCGTTGTTCTGTTAGCCACATTGGGCAGCGTAGGCATTCCATTAGAAGGTTTAGCCTTCATTGCGGGTATTGACCGGATTCTTGATATGGCTCGTACCGCATTAAATGTAGTCGGTAATGCACTCGCTGCACTTGTTGTGGCTAAGTGGGAGAGACAATTTGATCAACAAAAAGCTAAGCAATATGAAGAATCTTTGATTTCTGAATAATATTTATTTTTAATTCTATTTCCCGGAAAGGAAAAGCAATCCTTGCTTTTCCTTTGAATAGATATTATGAACCACTATGGTTATCAATGTTCAATAATATAAAGATCTTTTGTGAAATATTCACCTCTCGTATTAATATTAAACCCACCAATATAGGGTTTAACCATATTATGATTCACATAAAAATAAATCGGAATGGCGGGTAACTCTTTGGTTAGGATGTCTGATGCCTGTTGATAATATTCTTTAGCGTTATTACTACTTGCCTTTTCCACTAATTTGTCAAACTCAGCATTTTCATACATAGATGTGTTTTTGACCTGATTAGATAAAAATATCGTTAAAAATGCCATCGGGCTATTATAATCAGCAACCCATGCTCGCCGGATAACATCAAATTTACCTTGATGCATATTATCCAACATCACTTTCCATTCTTGATTCTGCAAGACAGCCTTCACACCAAGATTCTTTTTCCACATTGAACTCACCGCAATAGCAATTTTTTTATGCCCTTCCTGAGTATTATAAAGCAGATTAAAAGTCAGTGGATTATCTTGATTAAATCCTGCTTCATTCAATAATGCTTTTGCTTTAGCAATACGCTGAGCCTGAGTCCAAAAAGCATAATCAGGTTGCTCAAAATTAAAGCCCCCTATATTTGGCGTAAGCATTGTATATGCCGGTAATTGCCCCTGCCCCAATATCTTATCCACAATGATATCGCGATCTATAGCCAAACTCAGTGCCTGCCTGACCCTGACATCATTAAATGGCGGTTTTTTATTATTAAACTCATAGAAATAGACTGTGGCTTTAGGTGAAATATGTACCTGATCAGGCAACGTTTTCTTCAATGATGGAAAAGATTCTGCGGCAATAGTATTGGTAATATCGATCTCTCCCGCCAGATAACGGTTTAAATCTGCTTTTTCAGAAGAGAGAGGCAGGTAAGTGACTTGATTAATCACTGTATTTTTATTATCCCAATATTGGGGATTTCTAACCCCAACAATCTTTTCATTGACGATCCACTCAGAAAGTTTATATGGGCCACTTCCCACAAAGACTTCTGGTCTGGTCCATTTATCGCCATATTGTTTTACTGCCTTTTCACTTATCGGAAACATAACAGGGTGAGTCAGCATTTGTAGAAAATCTCCGACAGGTTTATCTAGCCTTACCTCTAGCGTCTTATCATCCAACGCTTTTATCCCAAGCTCTTCCGTTTTTTTCTTACCAATCAATATCTGATTTGCATTTACTACAGAAGCATTTTCAAGATAACTTCCATAAGGGGAAACGGTATCAGGATCAATCAAACGCCGCCAACTGAATACCACATCATGCGCGGTAATGGGTGAACCATCTGACCATTTGATATCTTTCCTCAAATGAAAAATCCAGGTTTTATTATCATTGGTTTCCCAATGAGTTGCTAACCTTGGCTCAATATTGCCCTGGTTATCAACCTGAATCAGGCCATCAAAAAAGTCGTTAATAATATTAAATTCAACATCACTTGAAACTTTATGTGTATCCAATGAAGCTGGTTCTGCACCATTATTACGCACAATTTCCTGTTTAGCAGCCAGTTTTGTTCCTTCAGGAACCACCGCAGCATAAGATAATCCGATATTCCCAAACAGGGCAGTGATAGCCAAAGAGAGAATTTTTATCTTTTTGTTTATCGTTATTTTCTTCATATTCTATCCTTCATAACTGTATTTATTTTTTAATCCAATATTTTCCCACAAGGCATTAATTTATATACGCATTAAACTTCAAGTTGCAATTGACAACACTCTATGAAACCTGATTTCTCCCCGCTTCGCGGGGAGATATAAAACGCATCTTGAAGTTAGATTGGTATATTTAATGCTTAATAACATAGAGATCTTTTGTAGAAATATAATCCATTGGGGTAACGTAAAATCCACCAATATAAGGCTTCACCAGGCGATTACTGACATAATAATAAACAGGGATCACGGGAATATCATGATTAAAAATATCCATCGCTTTTTGGTAATAAACGATATCATTCGTTTCACCTGCTTTAATAACTGCCTGATCAAAATCATTATTGGCATATTGTGGTATATTATGACTGCTTCCCGTCAGGAAAGTATCCAAAAAAGACATTGGGCTGTTGTAATCTGCCGTCCATGCATATCTGACGACATCAAACTTGTTCTGATGCATATTATCCAACATCACTTTCCATTCCTGATTTTGTAAACTGGCTTGAACACCTAAATTCTGTTTCCACATTGAAGTGACAGCGATGGCAAGTTTTTTATGGGATTCTCTCGTGTTATAAAGCAAGTTGAATTTGAGCGGATTTTTCTCACTAAAACCGGCTTCGCTCAATAATTCCCTGGCTTTTTCAACCCGCTGTGCCTGCGTCCAGGAAGCATATTCTGGTGGGGATAATGTGATACCGCCGATATTAGGGGGCAAAATATCGAAAGCGGGCAATTGCCCCATTCCCAATACCTTATCAGCAATCACATCCCTATCTATAGCTAGACTTAATGCTTTCCGCACCCTTACATCATTAAATGGCGGTTTTTGCGTATTAAACACGTAATAGTAAGTGCTGAGCATAGAATTCACATGAACTTGATCACTCAATGTTTTCTTTAATGATGCAAAAGAATCCAGAGGAATGGTCATCGTCATATCAATTTCACCGGCGAGGTAGCGGTTTAAATCCGACTTTTCTGATGTAATGGCAAGGTAAGTCACTTTATTAATGACTGTGTTTTTATCATCCCAATAATGGGGATTCCTGATCCCAATCACATTTTCATTCACTTTCCATTCAGATAGCTTAAATGCACCACTCCCAACAAAAACATCGGGATGTGTCCATTTGTCACCATATTTTTTAACCGCTGTTGCACTCACCGGCACTAAAATTGGATGGGTGAGCATTTGCAGGAAATAAGCCACAGGTTTATCGAGTTTCACTTCCAGGGTGAAATCATCCAATGCCTTCACTCCAAGCTCTTCCGCTTTTTTCTTACCCAGCAAAATGTCGTTTGCATTCACTACATGGGCTGTTCCAAGGTAACTGCCATAAGGCGAACCCATTTCGGGATCAAGCAGACGTCGCCAGCTAAATACGACATCATGGGCGGTAATCGGCGATCCATCAGACCATTTAGCGCCTTTTCTTAAATGAAAGCGCCAGGTTTGGTGGTCATTCGTTTCCCAACGTTCAGCCAATCTGGGTTCAATATGGCCTTTTCTGTCGGTGTAAACCAAACCATCAAAAAAATCATGAATAATATTCAATTCAACATTACTTTCTACTTTATGTACATCTAAAGAGGCGGGGAAAGAGCCATTGTTGCGCACAATTTCTTGTTTTTCAGCTAATTGTGTTCCAGGAGGAACAACAGCAGCATAAGAGAGTGTGATGTTTGTTAATAGTATTCCTATCGAACAGGTAAGGATTTGAGGGAGCTTATTATTCATTAACCCAGCCATGATTTTTTTCATATTTTCAACCTCCATTAATTTCCATTTTTATTATTACATTACGATACCATTTTTATTTAACTTATAATTTCAATTAACTTTATTAAGTAATAAGAGCCTAATGAAAACAGGCTCTTATTAAGAAAAGATTAGTGTTTAATAATATAGAGATCTTTTGTCGGAATATTTCCCATTGAGTCAACGTGGAATCCACCAACATAAGGCTTAACGAGTTTTACACGGACATAATAATAAACGGGGATGGCGGGTATTTCTTGATTGAGAATATCAATGGCTTGTTGGTAATCAGCGGGATCATTCGTTTCATCTGCTTTTAAAGCCAATCGATCAAATTCCTTATTTTGATATCGCATATGGTTATTGGTATTCCCTGATGTGAAAATATCTAAAAAGCTAGTTGGGCTATTATAATCAGCATTCCATGCGTATCTCGTCAGCTCAAAGTTACCCTGCGTCATACTATCATTCTGCGTTTTAGTTTCCTGATTTTGTAAGATAACTTCAACTCCCAGATTCTTTTTCCACGCAGAGGTAGCAGCAATAGCAATTTTTTTATGGCCATCAGAGGTGTTATACAATAAGGTAAACTTAAGTGGGTTCTTTTCATTAAAGCCCGCCTCATTCAGTAACGTTTTAGCTTTGGCAATGCGCTGTTCCTGTGTCCATGAGGCATATTCAGGCTGTTTTAAATAAATACCACCCGCCCCAGGGGACACCACATCATAAGCGGGTTTTTGACCATTGCCTAATACCTTGTCAGTGATAATATTTCTGTCCAATGCTAAAGCCAGCGCTTGCCTGATCCGAATATCATCAAAGGGCGGTTTTTGTGTATTAAAGAGATAATAATAAACACTCATCATGGGCTTAACATGTAATTGATCACCAAATTTCTTCTTAACGGTTGGCAAGAATTCCGATGGCCCTCCGTTAGATATATCAATCTCTCCTGTCATATAGCGGTTTAGATCCGCTTTATAATCTGATAATGGCAAGTAAGTGACTTTATTAATGACGGTATTTTTATCATTCCAATAATGGGAATTTCTGACACCCACAATTTTTTCATTCACTACCCATTCAGAGAGTTTAAAAGGCCCATTGCTGACAAAATGTTGAGGCTGAGTCCATTTACTGCCATATTTTTTAATAGCCTGTTCACTAACAGGAGACATGGCGGGATGAGCCAGCATTTGCAGAAAAACGGTTTTTGGCCTTTCCAGGGTAATTTCTACCGTTGCATCATCCAATGCTTTAACACCGAGTTCTTCCGGTTTTTTCTTACCAGATAATACATCTCGGGCGTTCACGACAGTCGCCTGAATCAGATAACTACCGTAAGGAGAAATCGTGTCAGGTGTCACCAGCCGTCGTAAAGAAAAAACGATATCATGGGCGGTAATTGGTGTACCGTCAGACCATTTAACCCCTTTTCTTAAATAGAAGATCCACGTTTTATTATCTTTGGTTTCCCAGCGTTCAGCCAAAGCGGGGATAATATTCTCGTCTTTATCTGTATCAACTAAGCGTTCAAAAAAATCCTGCAAAATATCAAATTCACTGCTCCCCTCAGACTTATGCGGATCTAATGAGGCAGGTTCGGAAAAATTATTGCGGGTAATTTCCTGCTTATCCGCTAATTGCACATTGGGGGGAACAATAGCAGCATATGAGAAAGTGATATTTGCCAGAATCAAACTGATAGAACAGATAAATATTTTAGCTATTTTATTTTTTATTATCCTTACCAACATTGTCTGCATATTAGTGATCTCCATAATTGTTTTCATTATTAAATCATCAATACATATATACGCATTAAACTTCAAGTTGCAATTTACAACACGATTGAAACCCGATTTCTCCCCGCTTCGCGGGGAGAAATCACACGCATCTTGAAGTTAGATGGGTATATACGCATTAAACTCCAAGTTGCAATTTACAACACGATTGAAACCCGATTTCTCCCTGCTTCGCGGGGAGAAATCACACGCATCTTGAAGTTAGATGGGTATACACATTAAACTTCAAGTTGCAATTACAACACGATATGAAACCTGATTTGCTTCCCGCTTCGCGGAGATAAATTAGCATTTCACTTCTGATCTGGATCAAACAATCGTTACAGTATCTTTGATCTATTGGTTTTATCTACGCCGATCTGTATTATCTTTTATCCCCGTCACATTATTTTGTTCCGATATCAATAACCGAAGCCCAGAACTTGCACATCCGCAACATGCAGCACCAATCGCAATCAGAACTCATTGATATTTATCTACCAATCGCCTTTCAATATGCGGCTTATATCTCCCCGCTACTCGGGGAAATATAAACAATCACATTGATTTACAGTTGGATTGGTATAATCCCTTTTGTTATCCCTTAACGTGCACATTTGCCTGCCCTTTAGCTATGTAAGAGAGCAGGCATTCATATAATGATGTTCAGTCCGTTTTATTTTTTCTCTGTCAAATCAATTTGATAGATAGCGAAACCAGTATCATCATTTTTTATATACTTCAGCGGGTATTGGGCGTGTTGTTTAATGAATTTTGCCGCTTTTTCTGTTGGGGACGTTTCGAAACGGATATCTAATTTTTTATCTGTTTTGATTGGCAAGAATGACCAATTGTTTTCAGCCTGAGTTGATACTACGCCCTGCTCTTTGGTTATTCTGGAAATGTAAGAAGCCAAAATGGTGCGATTTTCATCCGGTGAAGCAAATGCAATGTGCTCCTCTCCGGTTCCGGCAAATTTACCGCCGTAACCACGGTAGTTATTGGTGGCGATCAGGAAAGTGGCTTTTGGATCAATCGGCTTACCCTGATAGGTAACATCTTTGATACGGTTCGCATCTTTATTGATAAGCTGACAATCGGTGTCGTATTTAGCGGGTTGAGTCAGGTCTATCTTATAGTTAACCCCGCTGATGGTATCGAAATTGTAAGTACGGAAACCCTCCCAGTTCAGCAATTCTTGCGGTTTGGTGGAGTTTGCATCAATCTGGTTAAACATGCCCGCCGAGCATTCCAGCCATTCAACCACATTCGCCCCCGTTGCTTTCACTACCACCAATGTATTTGGGTAGAGGTATAAATCAGCCGCGTTACGGAAAGTCAAATCACCTTTTTCTACTTCCACAAAATCAGCTGGTGAATTTTTACGCCCGCCCACTTTGAAAGGTGCCGCCGCAGCTAAAACAGGAAGCCCATCCAGATTTGGATCGCCCTGGATAAAGCGTCTGGTGTAATCTACCTGCGCATCGTTGACGATCTGGACAGTTGGATCGCTTTGGATCAGCGCCAGATAGCTGTACATGTTGTCAGTGGCTTTTCCAATGAATTTACTCACAAATTTGCGCGTTCCCAGGTGATCTGTTTCGATAATGGAAGCCAGTTTATTATCGCGTTCAACCAATGCTTTTTTATGGACTTTGTCATAGATAGGGCGGGCTTGCGCTTTGGCCGATTCGACTTTCCATGCACCACTGTCGTTATTGATCACCATATCGACAACCCCCAGATGATCCCCCCATTGCCCCGGCATAACGGCAGGAATGCCATTAATCGTACCATTAGCGACATTAACCCCCTTAATACCTGTATATTCCTTGCTTGGAAACACACCGTGAGCATGACCAAACATAATGGCATCAATGCCAGGAACTTCACTTAGATAGTAAACCGAGTTTTCTGCCATCGCTTTATAAGGATCTTGGGAAAAACCAGAATGGGGAATGGCGATAATCAGGTCTGCGCCTTCTTTTTTCATTTGAGGAACGAATTTTTTCGCGGTTTCCGTGATGTCATTAACAACCACTTTGCCATTGAGGTTGGCTTTATCCCAAATGGTGATTTGTGGTGGCACAAAACCGATATAGCCGATCTTAATCGTGTGCTCTTTGCCTTCGCGATCTTTAACTGGCGTATCAACGATAATATACGGCGTAAAGTAGTTTTTGCCGGTTTTGGCATCGAGGATATTTGCATTGATATAAGGGAATTTGGCACCGGCAACAGCCTGTTTCAGGTAATCCAACCCAAAGTTGAATTCATGGTTACCAAAGTTACCGACGGTATAGCCCATCGTATTCATCAATTTGTAAGCCGGATGAACTTCCCCTTGTTGCAATCCCTTTGCCACTACATAATCCGCCAGCGGGCTGCCTTGAATCAAATCACCGTTATCTACCAAGATCGCATTGGTTGCTTCTGCTTTGGCCGCCTTAATTAAGTTTACAGTACGAACCAAACCAAATTGCTCCGTGGATTTATCTTTAAAGTAATCGAAATCCATCAGATTGCCGTGAATATCTGAGGTTTCCATCACCCTTAAATCAACGGTTGCCGCGTTCACATTAAATGCCACCAGCATTGCCAGCGTTGACATTGTCAACACGTTCTTACTTTTCAACATATTCTTCATCATGTTATGCCCCTTTATATACCAATCGCCTTTCAAGATGCGGCTTATATCTCCCGCTACGTGGGGAGATATAAACAATCACATTGATTTACAAGCTGCAACTTGAAGTTGGATTGGTATAGAGTTGTTCCCAGGCATCATAATAAACCGTTTCAACAAACAGGCCATAACCAAGCCGCACCACGCACACCACTGGAATCCCCATGCACTGCTTTTCTGATGGGGGTTGCACACTCGCCACCAAAAACCCACTCTTTCACTAAATCAGGCAATGTTTGGTAAAGGCGATCAACATTGCTCATGCCACCGCCGAGGACAATCACATCCGGATCCAATAAATTAATCACCTGTGCCAGCGCTCGCGCCAAACGCCTTTCATAACGACGCATCGCCAATTCCGCATACTCATCTCCCTGTGCCAACGCCTCTATAATTTCATGGCCTTTTTTCTGCACACCGCTCAGGCGGAAGTAATCCGTCATAAATCCAGTGCCTGACACAAATGTCTCAGTACATCCTGGTTTACCGCAAAAACAGCGCACTTCATCCTGATACACGCGATCTTCTTCATCCATCCACGGTAATGGGTTATGCCCCCATTCTCCTGCCAATCCATTACCACCGGCATGAACCCGTCCCTTAAATGCAATACCTGAACCACAACCTGTCCCAATGATAACAGCAAATACCATTGGCCTTCCTTCACCTGCACCATCAGTGGCTTCTGATACCGCCAGACAATTTGCATCGTTGGCGATACGCACTTCACGCCCTAACAAAGCAGCGATATCCTTATCCAATATTTTTCCATTCAGCCAAACTGAGTTAGCATTTTTTACTTTTCCGGTAAAAGGCGAAATCGCGCCAGGAATACCAATCCCCACTGTTCCTTGCTGTCCGGTTGCCTGTTCCGCATCGATAACCAGCCCAGCAATCGCTGCCAATGTTTTCTGATAATCATTGCGGGGAGTATCCACCCGTTTGCGAAATAACGTTTCCCCTTGATCGCCTAATGCAATCACTTCAATTTTGGTTCCGCCAAGATCAATTCCTATGCGCATAGCTTATCTTTCCTATTTATCGGGACGACGCTGTTTATTATATGAGAATGAAGACGTGATTATAGGAAACTCATGAAGTTCTAGGGCTTCGTCACATGATTCGTTATCATGCACCCTTATGTTTTAAGATAACCTTTGTCACGATGCGCAACAATATGGGGTAACTGCATGTTATGGTTCAAAAATTTAATGATTTACCGTTTAAACCGAGAGATTTCTCTTTCGGCGGATGAACTGGAAAAACAATTAAGCCCATTGGCATTCACCCCATGCGGCAGCCAGGATATGATGAAAACGGGCTGGGTTTCGCCAATGGGAGCTCACGGTGAAGCATTAACCCATGCTTGCGGCAATCAAATTCTGATCTGCGCACGCAAAGAAGAGAAAATGCTACCTTCTCCGGTGATTAAGCAGGAATTACAGGACAAAATAGCCCGTCTGGAAGGCGAACAACATCGCAAACTGAAAAAGACAGAAAAAGATTCGCTGAAAGATGAAGTCATTCATACGCTGCTGCCAAGAGCATTCAGCCGTTTCAGCCAAACCTATATTTGGATCGATACTGTCAATCATTTGATTATCGTTGATGCCGCCAGCGCAAAACGGGCCGAAGATAATCTGGCACTGTTGAGAAAAACATTGGGATCACTGCCCGTTGTTCCGCTGACTTTCACCAACCCCATTGAATTGACGCTAACCGAGTGGGTACGTTCAGGTGATCTTCCTTCCGGTTATGCCTTGATGGATGAAGCCGAACTCAAAGCCATTCTGGAAGAAGGTGGCGTGATCCGCTGTAAGAAGCAGGATTTGGTTTCAGATGAAATTGCAGCACATATTGAATCTGGCAAATATGTCACTAAGTTGGCCCTGGATTGGGAAGAGCGTATTCAGTTTATGCTGTCAGATGATGGCGCTTTCAAACGGATTAAATTCAGCGAAACTTTACGTGACCAAAACGATGATATCGATCGTGAAGATGTCGCCCAACGATTCGACGCTGACTTTACCTTAATGACGGGTGAACTCAGCGCACTGATCAAAAATACGATTGATGCGCTGGGCGGTGAAGCCGAAAGGTAATGGCAAGCGGACTGCCTTAACAGTTAAATCCATTAAGGCAGTTCAGCAAGAAATGACAATTAGAAACGATAAACTAAACCAACCCCAAAGACATCGTCAGTGCTGATCTTCGCTTTCTTGGTGAAATCATTGTCTTTCAATAAGTTGAATTGATATTCAGCATATGTGCCCATATTTTTGTTGAAATTATAGAAGGCACCGACTGAAACATATTTCACCAAATCTTCAGATCCCTTGTCTGTCAGTATGCTCTTATCAGCCAGGTCATTACCCAAATCTTTACCTTTGGAATAAACAAAAGCAACAGAGGGGCGCAAGCCGAAATCAAACTGATACTGAGCCGTCAACTCAATGTTTTGGGTTTTATTGGCAAACATCGTGTAGTTATTCACAGAGCTGCCAAATCTGGTCATATTACGGGTTTCACCATACATGGCTGCCAGATAGACATTATCTTTGTCATACTTGGCAGAAACGATCCATGCTTCGGCTTTATTCCCTTTTGCCAGAACCTTAGCGGCGTCAGAACCCAGTTTCTGTACCGAAGTCCGGTTAGAGTTGCCGTATGATGCCCCAATGTTGAAGCCATTACCAAAGTCATAGGTACTGGAAAGGCCAAAACCATCACCATTCTGCCTTGCAACATCACTACGGCTATTTTTAGTGCCATCATCATTTTTAGCCTGATACTGCAAGGCAAAATTCAGACCATTGACCAGACCAAAAAAGTCAGTGTTACGGTAGGTTAATAACCCGGTTGAACGCCCCATCAGGAAGTTATCGGTTGCGGCCATGGAATCACCACCAAATACTGGCAATACATCTGTCCATGAATTGGCATCATAAACCACACCATAATTGCGCCCATAATCCAGCGAACCGTATTCGTCAAATTTCAATCCAGCGAAAGCCAAACGTGTTCTGGTGTTTGCCCCACTTTCCACTTCTGTGCCATTGGCACCCATATTGAATTCCCAGCGCCCGAAGCCCGTGAGTGTATCCGTAATTTGGGTTGAACCTTTAATACCGATACGACCGACAGAACCATCACCAGACTGACTATTTGATTTGGAGAAAGTTCTCTGCACATCGGCTTTTCCATATAAATCTATTTTATTTCCATCTTTATTATAAATTTCAGCAGCATTCGCTCCCCCTGTAATGAGAAGTACCGAAATTGCCATTGCGAGTGTGTTGCGTTTTATCATTATCATAATCCTCATTAGTCTTGTTATTATTTAGCCACCGCCAAAATATTCATCCCCCAAGAACGACTTGCTCTGGCATAGTCAATAATCAGGTAGGCGGAGTATTTTACTTGTTTTAGTTAATTTAATGTTAAATTTGTAACAAGTAATGACGATACTAAGATCTAAACAAGCCTTTTGCTAACAAAAATTAGCAAAAAATGCCATCTTGTGATGAACGTCACATCATAGAAATATTCCCTATAATTCAACAATATTAATTATGAAAATAAATTATTAAAAACAGTAAGTTATAAATAATGGGTGGGTAATAAAAAATGCTATGGAACAAATCAACATGGGAGGTGGTCATTAAAAGCAATTTAAACAAACCTGATTTTTCCATAGATCCCGAACAGTTCAGGGATGGGCTGTTTGACGCTGGTTTGATTGAAATCCCCATTAAAAGCGATCATATGCTCGTTGTATGCAATTAAATAAAGACCCATTTGATCGGTTAATTGTCGCTCAGGCAAAACACAACAAGATTCCACTCATCACGAGTGATAGCAAGCTAATAGATTTTGTCAGCGATTATATTACCGTCATCCCTAATAAATGACACAGCTCTCTCCAAACAGAACCGCGCGCCCACTCTATTCTGCTATTTCATAACCGGATAATCACACTTTAATAGAGTTGACAAGCCTCTGCGAGTTGTGTATCAGTTTGTTCTGTTTATTAATGGGATCACGCCAGCGCGATACAAATATTAATAACTTATTAAGGTGCTAAAATGGCAGAAAATCATCCACGTCCACGAGGCCGCCCCACCATTCCAGAGCAAGTCATACGCCAAAAAATTCTCGACGTTACCTTTCTACTTCTGATTAATCAAGGTTATAACAAAACAACCATGGATGTGGTTGCCAAAAAAGCCGGCATTGCTAAAAAAACGCTCTACCGTTTTGCCAAAAACCGAGAAGATCTGCTTGAACAAGTGGTTATGGGTTGGGAAGATAATTTTATTCCCACTTTTAAGAAAGACGCTAATAATTTTCAGCAATTGATGAAGTCATTGAAAATATTTCTGATTGAAATAGCAGAGAAAACTTTATCTATGGAAGCGGTAGGATTATTTAAATTATTACAATCTGATTTTCCTCATCGTGAAGTATTATTGGATAAATATCAACAAAGTGGAATTGAAAAAAGCAGAAATATATTGGCCAATTGGCTTGAGCGCCAGTATCAAAAAGAATTACTAAAAAAAATGGATTTTCATATTATCAGTGAACTTATCATCTCGATGGTAATTGCAGAACCACTCAGAAAAATGGCACTGGGTATTCTTCCACCATTGCCAGAAACAGATATGACACCTCGGATTAATGCAGCGGTTATTTTTCTTGAATATGAGTAATATTTATTATTAAGGCTGAGAAATAAATTCCCAGCCTTTTATTTATCAGAATATTCATTGAAACGTTATTTCGTGATCTCAATGCAGGCGTCTGAATACACGAGCCATCAGTCCAAGCGCAACTATAAATTACAAATCACAGATGAAATGCCACACGCTTACCGGTTGGAAGTGTCACATCAATACTTAGCTCCCCTCCTAAAGCTGCCACATAACGCTTGAGCGTTGAGAGGCGCGGATCATGGTCGGAATTTTCTATTCGAGAAATAGCAGGCTGCTCCCATAACAGCCGCAAGTTCCGCCTGTGACATATCCAGTTCATCACGTAGTTGACTAAGAGCCAATTTGATACTTGCTTGTTCAATTCGTTCTTCAACACGCGCCTGCATTTCTGGGCTTTCTTGCGCTAACAATTCTCTGTAAGTCGCCATAATTATTTCTCCAGTCTTTCCAAGTGAAGGCGGTATTCAAAATCGGCTTGTTGGATCATTTCCTTGTAGAACCGTTTTTCAGATAAATTCCCTAAGTTCATCATCTTGAGCCAGAAACCACCGGTCAAAGTATTCCATCGTTATAACTTCCCACATATTGACCTCATAACTTATTCGTTATAATTAAGAATATAACATATTTGTTATATCATCAAAACTGATGTTGAACAAGGACAGCATTATTCGATTGGGATCAAAACGCGGCCAAAACCTGTGGGACACTCCGCTCCAACGTGGAACAAGCAGACAGAACTATAAGAACAATGGATCAACTGATTGCCGTTCATGCACGCTCCCCTCATAATTTCATGAACAGATAATCATATTTTGATAGGTTACTAAAAATGGGGGAGGATATAGAATATTGGGGTTATACAAGTGACAATCAACCTAATATTGATTCTTTGACTGGGTTGCAACCTAATACAGATATTGAACATATTTCGGAGTTCCTTTTTAAGGATGGAAGGGGTAGGACTCAGAAGGGAGGTAAAGTTCCTAATATAATTACTACCTCACTGTCTTTGCATATATCCTCGAATCAGAATAACTATCAGAAAGTAATGGCACTTCTTAATAAAACTCTTTATGTCACCGTTGATAATGTAACTTATAATCTTATGATTGACAGTCCTAGTAGAATACATGGAGACAGTGCCAATTATACGTGTAGCGTCGTTTACACAGAAGACGCTGAAGACTCTGATATATACGAATTAGGTAACATATTGAAGCAACAAATAGGCCAAACCAAACATTTTAGTCTCAAGTGGAGTGATAATTAATTCACCAAAATCGATACTCTAAATCAAAGTATATGCTTAGTGAAGTGGTATCATAAAATTAGGCACTTTGATTAACTCGTTGACCAGGCTTGATTTCGGTATTCCACCGGATTCGGGCCTTTTAATTTTATCTTTATTCGTTTGGTCTTATAATATTCAATGTGTTAAATAGGTTTTCATAATACTGAGAGTATCAGATGTTGGAGTTCCTTACCCCGCGCTTCGCGGGGAGAAATCACACGCATCTTGAAGTTAGATTGGTATAGCATTAAGCGCTGAAATAATTTCACTTCTTGATAAAGTAATATTACAAATGAAATTTGATTTATTGATTTTATTTGTGTCCAAGAAGGTGATAGTTAATCATTTTGAATAATAATATAATACGCCCAAAACCTGTTTGTTAACGAGAACGAGGATAATTCCATGGAAAATAATTTATTTAATAATCTTCTTAGTAGCGTAGAGGAGATGGTTGCGATCGAGAATGGTGATTTTGGCATGAAACAATCCGAATTTGCGGAAATGATAGGAGCAAGTGTTTCGTTGGTTCGGAGTTGGGAACAAAAGCGCCGTATTCCATCGGGAACGGCGCGTTTTTACCCCATCACATACATCCTTCAATTCATCACATTAAACAGTGATGATTGACGAGGTTATCTTAAATTTTCGTAATAAAACACACAGCATATATGACAGGAAAAAAGCCAGTAATGAATACACTATTATATAAATATATATATTTACGTAATAAAATTTCCTCAAAAAAAACTTGTGGATAAATTCATTATGTATCTCAACAACAAAAATATTGTGAACGAGATATATCCCCAGTATATTTTTGTTTATATCTTTTGTTATATTTGATATTTTACTTACATTTAAATTAACCAAGAATAAAAATAAGTATACGGAAGACACCTGAAGGAAAACATTATAAAATTTCCCATAAAAGAAGTTCATTCCTGTCCTGACTGAGATTAATGATAACAATATCAAGGAGATAATAGATAACACCAACAGCGTGATGTGGTTAAAAGAGAAAGTTTTTATTTTAGGGTTCGTCAGTCCTATATACCCGCCTATCAGAAAACTAAGAAGCCCTTGAACCTGGAATGGGAGTAAAATATTAAAGGGCACAATGGAAAAGTTATATTTATAGTCTGTCAATGCATTCAACAAGGTAAAATTAGAAATAATAAACATTATGATTATTATCTTTACCAGCCCCTTGGCATTTTCTAAATTAAATGCACTCCGTATTAATGGGGTTAGTATGTAAAGAGCAATTATTGCAAATATAAACCATAAATGCGTGGCATCGGATATAACATTGCTAACGTTAACATAATTTAAAAAGCTGACAGGGGGAATTGTTGTGAATTTACTAATAAAGTAATTATCATAGCAATAATAAAACACCAACCAAAACAATAATACAATGATAATTTTCTTTACTTTATTAATTGCATAAGCTGTTTGGTTTTCATGTTTGTTATTTAGCAAAAAATAACCACTGCACATAAAAAATAACGAAACACCCAACTGACCTGCTTGTCTGTACAAATACAAAATCACATCATTATCATGACGTAACAAAAAGAATAATGTGACGTGGGATACGACAACGAAAAATATGGCCATTATCTTTAATAAATCTATGGTTAGAATTCTCATTTAAAATCTCTCTTAAATTGATAACATGAAATTTGCAATTTTAGGTGCTATTTTTGCCATGCCTATTTTTGATGGATGCAATCCATCGGACACTGTACCTAAGCTATTGCTTGTCATGATATCTATATTTCCTTCATTAAAACCGGAGTTTTTCAATAAATCCAGATATGGAATAGAATATCTTTCGCAAACTTCCCTGCAAACATGGCAATAATCAGACAAATAGTATCCTTTCAAATTTTTTTCGTGCATTCCTCTTTTTATTGAAAGAGGCGTTGTAATGATGAACCCTATCCGTGATAACGGGTATTGCTTTGTTATTCCTGCCAGCAATAAATTCATGGCACCAATAAATGTTAATGGAGTTTTATCTTTACTGTCTCCTATTTCTATCCCGCCATGAGACCCAAAATCATAGCCAAAATCGTTAACCCCGCCCCATACGGTAATGATGTCTGGATTGCTTCCCATTTCTTTATATCTTAAACACATAGCAGAACTGTCATCTTTATCTTTTTGAGCTATACATGTTCCGCCAATACCGTAATTGACAAATTCTTTTAAGCCTAATATTTCAGTTACGATAGGTTGATACCACCCTCTTTCTGTTATGCTGTCGCCGAGTGAAAACCAAACTTGCCCTGCCAAATGAGATTGAATATAAGACATTTCTTTTCCTTTGTTTGTCCTGGAATGATAATCGGGGCATTTCTGGAGGTATCCTTCTTAGGAAAAAGGACATCCACATCACAGTATTTGCCCGCATTAAAGAAATTAAATTAACAGTTAAATTCGTAAAATATTGTGTGTAACCTATCATTTTGTAATTATTTATATACCAATTTAACTTCATGATGCGTGCCATGTCTCCCCGCTTCGCGGGGAGACATCACGTTTCATATATACCAATCTAACTTCATGATGCGTGTGATTTCTTCCCCGCTTCGGGGGAAGAAATCAGGTTTAATATCGTGTTGTAAATTGCAACTTGAAGTTTAATGCGTATAGATCAGAGGACGGGTTATTGGGTGTGCACAGTATTGTAGAAGCGCGAGGAGACATGGCACAGATTGCCGATAAAGCAGTCGTGTCACGTGAGGCGTTATATCGAACACGGCCACCTAAAGGTCAAAAACTTTGTGCAATATCAGTTTTCTCATATTGCGGCAATGATTTAATCTGGCCAGATACAATTTATCAAAACGAAGGCTGAGAATACCTATTCTCAGCCTCTTATTTATCAGAATACTTATTTCAACATATTATATTGTAAGGTTAAATTAGCTAAAAAATCCAATTGGTCATTTATCAACCCGGTTAAATATTTTTGATCAACTTTATTCCCTGATAAATGATGTAATTGAGTCGCGAATGCATTCCACGCTTGTACCAGTTTAACCGCCTCAGCAAGCATAATGGTGCGTTCTGCTTCGATTTGCATTACATCTTTTAAACCAGAAAGCCGTTGTTCCGTTTCTCGTAATGTCACTTTCAATGCATCAGATTCTTTTATCACTTGTTCGATTTGAACACTCAATTTCATTCTGGCATCGGCCAGATCGATATATTTCAATCCTTCAGAAACTTTACCTAATATTTTTCTGGCTATTTCAACACCTTGTTTTATAGCCTGTTTAATAGCCTCTTTTTTAGGTTGAGTAAAATCCAAACCATCAATATCACTGGCACTAGGGATAAAATCTTTAAACATATCCGCAATATTATTTTCACGGATCACATCCTGACTTTCGATAATTTTAGCCCGTTCAGCATCCAATTTATTTCTTTTTTCGGCTTTACTCTCAATATCACTCAGCAATTTTGCTTTCTGTGATTCCGTTTGTGTTAAAAGCTCCCCCAAACGCTCCGCAATCACCATATTGCGAATATCGTTGATTTTTCCATCCAGTTGCTTAGTGCTGTTACTGAAATTAACAATCACATGGTCAATATCTTGTGATAACTTTTGGATCAATTGATCACGTTCTGCCAACAAAGCTTGGCGATCATCGTCACTCACACCAGAAACTGCCAAAGCTTCATCGATTTGGTTGATTGTTTGGAAAGTCTCTCCCGCTGCAAGCTGACTAAGTATCGGCGTTAATTGCGACAACGAACGACGCACCAGTTCATCAAGGTCACGACTATAAAGCCTGATTCTTTCAACTTTTTCCCCGATAATTGCAATACCGGATGTTTGTCGTTGTGCCAAAAGCCAAATAGCATTTACCGCCTGACTCATAGCTTTGATATTAATTTCTGGATACAAAATTTCTTTTTTTAAGATAATATCTTCAAACATTTTAATATTCCTTTTTATTTTATCAATTCTTCTCAGAAAAAATTAATTATAGAGTTTTTTATATTCTGCCAATGCTTCATCAAAGGTCTTCACTAATTGCACAGCAGAGCCTTGGACTTCTTTCCAAGGGCTAATAACTTGCTTAAATGTTGCCACAAAAGAGGTCAGCTTCAATGCATCATTAATTTCAGCAAATTTATCTTTTGAAGACGTAATTTGCGTTAGCATTGTATTCCACATAAAACCTAAGTGATTTAAGGCAGATTCTGCATCTAACATACAAATATGAATATTGTAAAAATTCAGGGAAAGATTTTGAATGGCTGTTTGCAATGCACTTTTATTTTTCACTTGATCTTGCAATCCCTTAACTTCCTCGATCAGTTCATTTTTTCGTTTACGGGCTTTTTCTGCTTTATCACCAAAAATACCTCCCGTAATCGCCCAACCAATTATGCCTCCGGCGATGCCAGAAAATGCCAGACCAACGTATTTATCATAGTCTTTTTGAAGTTGTTCGATCTCTTTATTCTTCTCATCAATCTTATCTTGCAGATCTTTAATCGTTGCAGAAAGATTATTATCATCCATCAGTTTTTTCTTACTATTTACCTGTGGCTCTAATCCTTGTGCAATTTCGCCATTTGTTAATTTCCCACCAATTAAAGTGATCTTAAAATCGGTTACCGCATTTTTAACTTTCTGAGTATTTTCCTATTGCTTTTTAATATCTTTCTTCATGCTCTCAAGGATATTACCCAATTCAACAGCGATTTCTTTATCATCATTGGTATAAGTTATTTCTGCTAATTGCTTATCAGTTAAATCACCTAATTTTGTTTTGACTCGTTCAATAATCGGCATTTGTTCAATAACACTGATTATTTCTTCTCCAGTTTCGGTAATTTGCCGGCCGGCATTTTCCAGATCGATACTTTGCTGTTGGACGTTACTTTCTACATCACTCCAACTAAGTGCATGATCGTGAATTTCTTTAAACAGAGCGGTAATATTCGCGGGTTTCAAACCATCAATATCAATATCGTTATAACCGATATATTCCTTGACGCCCTGTAAAGTAAATGGAAGTTCCAAACTATGTTTAACATATAATTTGATATTAATGAGATCTTCTTTAGTAAAGATACCGCCTGGACGAACAACTCCTTCTATCTGGCTGGTTAACATTTTTAAGGTCACTGCGGGAACTTCTGTAACAGGTATATTATTTTCTGCTAAGCGTTGATTTAATGACATATCGTTCTCCATTCGTGTTGCAGGTTTAATTTAAAATTAATTTAACTTCTCATTTCCCCATCTGAAAACCCTTTTATTTCGATATAATTTGAATTCGAACACTTACATTAACCTTAATGTGAAAAGTTGATATTTTTATCGGTAAATTTACTTTAATTTATTCTTTTTATTTTGTTTATTCTTATTACATAAGCATCATAACAAAATCAAAATTTCATTTATTTATGATTGAATTAACTAAAATAATTGGATTAATGATTCATTATTAATATTTATTTTAGTGTGCTATATAATATATTGTTATTTTTCCTCCACTTCCATATAATAATATATATCCGTTATAAATAAAAACAACAGAAAAATATCCTAACCCAAAGCTAAATAGAAGCATTTCAATATAAAGCAATATAGTAAAAACAATCTATCTTTTACTTTTTTTAATACAGAGGAATAAACCAAACCTCCCTAAATAAAACAAAAAATATAATATCAGCACAAATAACATTATCTGAGAATATTTCAATTCAGGAAGCTAAACTAAAGATACAGTTTTGTATTCTATAATCGGTTATGAGCATGATCTAAACTTAACGGAATATGATTAATGATGTATATGTTATAAATAGCGTTTCAAAATGATAGGAGTATTCCTTATCCCGCGCGCCGCGCGGGATAAGGAACGCCAACATCTGATACTCTCAGTATGATGAAAACCTATTTAGAGCAGCTCTTTTGTCCATCGAAAAAACCACCTATCAAGGCTGTCTTTTAGTCACATCTCAAATTATGAGTAAATAGCCGTAATTTGATAAATATACTCAACTGATTTTAAAGGAAATATTTTTCAACACTGTCTCGATAAGTTTAAAATAATTATTATAAAAAACAGTAGGATACAAAGTTGTGTATAAGAGACAGCTTATCAAAGCGGTTTTTTCGTTTATCTCAGCCAAATAGCCATTATGCTTCTGGGAATTCATTTCTTTAATGATGGTGATATTCAATTAAAATATTTCGAAACTTTTCGAAATTAGTGATTTTACCAAGTGCACCAATAACGCTACCATCGTGATTAAAGATATCTAACAACGCATCGTAACTCTCAGCAAAACACGCCCTATCTACCCGATTTATTGCACTCAAAAACACCACATGTACTCGTTCATCTTTTCCCCAACGTATGCCTTTTGGACTGATGACTACAGCGATACAGGTTTTCACCGCATCCAGTTTGATCGAATGAGGTAACGCTAAAATGCCAAAAGCTGTCGAAGATGCATGTTCACGCTCATACACAGCGTTGATAAAATCAGCTTCAACATAGCCCTTCGCAAACATTTTCTGGCACACTATTTCGATAAGTTCATCCCGATTGCGAAAATTGGGATTAAAAAGAAAAAGTTCGGGATCAAAGAATAAATCAATATTTCGGATTAATGTGGCCCTTTTCCGGTTAGCATTGGCTATGTCAATTTTTTCCATCAATTCAGAATGCTTATCTCTTAAATGGAAAGGAGATATGTAGACAGTTTCACAATATCGTTCTGGAGAAAAATTTATTGTCGTAATCAATAACGCAAACTCTATACCTTCCAATTCAGCAGGCTGGGAAATAATCTTAATTAGATTTATTTCATCACCAAAATCACGTAGTAGCTGATGGTAAATTTTATTTTCAATTCCACGATAACTCGGACACAAGAGTACAGTTCTCACTTTAGTAATATTTCTTTTCTGCCGTTCAAACTCAGCCCCAACATGTAATGCAATAAAAGAAATTTCATCTTCATTTAATGTATTATCGAAATAGCTATTCAATTGCAAAGAGATGAAAATAGCAATATCAAAAACGATCCTACATTCCTTTTTGATTATTTCCAACATGGGATTTTTAGTATAGATTTTATGTTTCAGCCTTGTTTGTAATCCTGACAAGTGTAAGGATAGCAAAGAAATAAAATCATCAGAGGCTAAATCAATTAGGTAATTTTCTTGCACGGACTCAGCTAATTGCCGAGTCAGTTGGTAAAGTTTAGCGCCAACTAAATCAATGACTTCATTATCTATCTTATTAAGGTTTGTATTGGTTTTCAAAAAAAGATAGCAAGATCTTCTTTCATTTTCAGGAATAAGAATGCCAAAACAAAGTTGGAGTTTGTCGCATAACTCATCAGAGATCAATCTTAGATCACTATTTTCTCTAGGTAATGACTGATTCTCCAGATACCTGCCCTTTTTCAAGCGTTCTATCAGTATCAGGAAGTGTAAAATAAGATTGGTATACGAAAAGTCACTAAGATACAATTCCCATTTATCAAAAATGCTGGTCATTATTCCAACAACATCTTTAACTTGTTTTTCTTCAAATATTTTCTCCAATACTTTGGAGTCAATAAAACGATAGCTTGTTTGTTCAAAGATCGTGTAAGAAACTAATTTTCTTAAATCATGCTCTGTTCCTAATATTTCAATATGACTGTTTTTACATAAGAATTTCACGTTGAAGCGTTGAAATGATGCATTCATCTTGTATACTAATGCCTTTAACGTAGAATCACTTATACATAAATCATTACTGAGGTCATATATATTACTGCTTCTCTTAAATAACAAAATAGCTTTAATAATAAAGTGTGCTCTTTCTTGATACGTTTTAGGTAAACTGTTTTTCTGGCAATTTAACTGATTTACTATATTTTGCGATGATAAATTTTGTGACAACAAATATCCCTGCCGACTGGAAATAATAATTCTTCGCTCATAAAACCCATTAATTTCCGCAACATAATTTTTTACAGATCTTATTGACACAGCCAAAACTTGAGATAATTTTAATGCTGAAACAGGGGTCTTCTGGGTTAATAGGTAATTTAATAAATCTTTCAGTTTAATTCTTAGCATAACAATACCCATAAAGTTAAAAATAATTATTTTATACCCATCTAACTCCAAGATGCGTGTGATTTCATATAGTGTTGCAACTTGCAGTTTAATGCGTACATATTACTGTCAATATTTTTATTTAAAAATAAAAACCTGCCCTCTATGAGTGCAAATATTAATTTGAATATGCAAAAGAAATGGTAGAGAGTGTATCCACATCACAAAACAGCAATCAATGAACAAATCAATAAAAAGAGGATCACATGAAGAAGATATTTATTATGTTATGCTGCGGTGCAGGTATTTCTAGCGGAATGCTGGCAACCAGAACCCGCAATGCAGCAAAAGATAAGGCCATCCCTGTCACTGTTGAAGCCAGAAGTGAAAGTGAGGTTGCAGAGTATTTTTCTGTCATCGATATTTTATTCCTTGGGCCACACTATGCTTCACAGCAAAAAGAGTTTCAGAAACATGCCGACCGTTATCATATTCCTGTATTGGTAGTACCACAAGAAATCTATGGAAGATTAGATGGTAAAGCATTACTCGAGTTAGCCATAAATACCCTGAAAAACTAACTTAATTTTTTAAATTAAATTTCACCAGGGAATTTCAGAGGAAAAATTAAAGAGAGATACAAAATGCAAGCATTTATGTCTTGGTTATCTGACTCATTTGCACCTGCTATGCAAAATTTTACCAAACGGCCTTGGGTAGCTGCAATTTCTGGGGCAATGCAAAAAAATATTCCTTTTATCTTAGCTGGTTCACTTATCTTTTTTTATAACGTATTTCGTTCTTATTTTTTGTTTTTGCCCGATCTTGGCAAGATTGCCAATTATTCTTTCGGTATGCTCGGTTTAATTACGGCTTTTATGATTGCAAATCAAATGATGGAGAAGCTGTATCACTTTCGTTATACGCTCATTGCCGGACTTACTGCGATTTGTGTTTACATGATGTTCATTAAGCCAGAATTTACCGATGGCAATATGCTCGTCAGTTTTGATCGCTTTGGCCCAGCGGGGATATTATTAGGTATTGTCACTGGGATGTTTGTTTCTTATCTCTTTCATTTATATACCAAGTTAGGATTCTTGAAAGAGAGTTCTTTACCCGATTTCGTTGTCGGCTGGATACATGCGATTATTCCCATACTGATTTCCATTGGCTGTGGAACATTATTGGTCTTCACTTTTGATATTGATGTTTTTTCCAAATTGTTATCGTTCTTTTCTCCCATTGCTGCGTTCGGGCAAACCCTACCTGGCTTTATTCTTATGGCGCTAATTCCGGCAATAGCCATGTCTATGGGTATTTCTGTCTGGACATTCACCGGTCTGCAAATGCCAATCTTCATGCTTGGGATCACTGCCAATATTGCGCTGGTTGCTGCCGGTCACCCCCCCACCAATATTGTGACTTACGAAACCCTATTTACCGCCGCTTTAATCACCATGGGAGGAACGGGAGCAACGCTTGCCTTGAATCTTTTAATGCTGTTTTCAAAATCCAAGGAACTGAAAACAACAGGTTATATCTGTATCGGCCCTTCTTTTTTCAATATTAACGAACCGCTGGTATTTGGTACGCCAATCGTCCTTAATCCACTCTTAATGCTGCCAATGTGGATCAATGCAATTACCAGCCCAATTATCGTATGGATTTTCATGCGCTCAGATTGGCTGAACATACCTTCGAAAATGATTCAAGTTGGTCAGATACCAGCTCCATTTTCCAGCGTCATCATTACGGAAGATTGGCGAGCAATTATTTGCTATGCCGTGCTTATGGCCGTTTTCCTTATCACCTGGTATCCCTTCTTTAAGGTTTATGAAAAAAAACGTATTGAGGAAGAAAGTGCCAATACAAGTCAGCAAGATTGAATTGTTTAATTTCATCAGGAAGTTTAAAAATGAATAGTGAGGACAACATCTTAACCCCCGTTGCTCTGGAAATTATTCTCAATGCAGGTAATGCAAGAGAAAAAAGTGAAGAAGCCATTAAATATGCTCATATTGGCGATTTTAAGAATGCCTATTTATATCTGGAAAAAGCCAAAAAAATGATGCTCTCGGCTCACCATGCACAAACTGAAATTATTCAAAAAGAGACGCAAGGTGAAAGTTTTTATTTAGGCCTGCTGTTTATCCATGCTCAGGATACATTAATGACGATACGGAGCGAGCTTAATCTGCGAAAAGAGATAATTGGCCTTTATGAATTTATTCATAATATCACTAATAAAAGTCAATAAAGGAAAACACCATGATAAAAAATAATGATTTATTTCCAGAGAGTTTTCTTTGGGGCGCATCAACCAGTGCTTATCAGGTTGAAGGTGCCGCGGAAGAATACGGTAAAAAACTTTCACAACAAGATGTCATTAATAATAATCCAGGTTTTGCTGATACCCATATAACCAGTGATCATTACCATCGCTATAAAGAAGATATTGCGTTAATGAAAGAGCTTGGTTTGAAATCTTACCGCTTTTCTATTGCGTGGTCGCGTATTTTTCCAGATGGCATCGGAGAAGCTAATGTTCAAGGAGTGGAATTTTATCATAATCTTATCGATGAATTGTTGAGAAATGGAATAACACCGATTCCGACACTCTACCATTATGATATGCCTATGGCGCTGGTTGAAAAATATCATGGCTGGATTAATCGGCAAAGTGTTGCAGATTTTGCTTATTACGCAGAATTTGTAATCAAAGAATTTAGCAAGAAAGTCCAATATTGGTTAACCATCAATGAACAAAGTATTATTGTGCAATTCTGGACGAAAAAATGTCTGATCCCAGAGCACTATTTGCATGATGAACAAATCAAGTATCAGATCAACCATCATATGAATCTTGCCCATGCTATCGCCTGCAAATTGGTTCATCAATGGGTTCCCAATGGCTTGGTTGGCGCAGCCTTGGGGTATTCCGCTATTTATCCACTCACCAGCAAACCGGAAGATAATTTGGCGGCTCAAAATGCCAATGATCTGCGTAATTACTACTTCACAGATGTCTACCTGAAAGGGCACTATAATCAATCAGCCCTCATTTATCTAAAAAATCAGGGGTTGGCTCCGCATATTGAAGTCGGTGACATGGAATTGATTAAAGAAGGTTATTCTGATTTTCTGGCAATTAATTACTATTGTAGTCACGCCGCCGCCGCAGTGCCAAAAGGTGCTCAACGGCGAATGGATGGCTTTAATCCAACGGGCATTAAAGGGCAAATAGACGGACATGAAATTCAACCAGATTTCTATCAAATCCATAAAAACCCACATCTTGATACAACAGATTGGGATTGGGCAATTGATCCTATTGGATTGGAATATCTTTTGCGAGATTTGTATACCCGTTATCAGAAGCCATTGATGATCACAGAAAATGGCTTTGGTGCCGATGATAAATTAGAATCTGATGGTTCGATTCATGATGATTATCGCATTAACTATATTCAACAACATATTAATGCCATTAAGCGAGCAATGGATTATGGCGTTAAGGTAATTTCCTATAACCCGTGGAGTTTTATTGATCTGCTTTCCACCAGCAATGGCTATAAAAAAAGATATGGTTTTGTCTATGTTAATCGAACAGATAAAGATATTAAAGATCTCTCCCGCCATAAAAAAGACTCATTTTACTGGTATCAGAATGTTATTCAAACCCGTGGTAGCTCGCTAAAAAAATCCTGATCTTATTTCTATACCAATTCAACTTCAAGTTGCAGCTTGTAAATCAATGTGATTGTTTATATCTCCCCGCGTCGCGGGAGATATAAGACACATCTTGAAAAGCGATTGGTATATACCTAAGAAATTGCGAGTTGTGGCTGGAAAGATAAAGGATATACCAATCTAACTTCAAGATGCGTATATAAAAAGGTGATTTTTATGATTGAATATTCGGTGGTTGTTACTGCTCCTTCGGGGTTACATACACGGCCTTGTGCTCAACTCTGTAATTTTGTTAAAAATTACAGCGGTAAAATTGAAATTGTCAGGGGAGATAAAAGCGCAAATCTAAAAAGTATGTTTAAAGTGATGTCAATGGGAATCAAAAGTGGCATGGAAGTGATTATTCGGGTTGAAGGCGATAATGAGAAGGAGATGGCACAATCGGTTATTGAGTTTATTCTTAATATAACAGACTGAGCCATCTACTTTATTAATCCATTCAATTATGAACAAGGAGTATTTTGTGGTTTCTTTTGAGGAAATGGAGCATATGGCACATTGCCTAATATCCCCGACTCAATTAAATAAATATATTAAATATGGTCACGTAGGTGCCGTTATTCAAAGTAAATCTGGTCATATTTATACTGGTATTAATATTGATACAGCTTGCTCTATGGGATTTTGTGCAGAGCACTGTGCCATCGCTGAGATGATAAAGCGAGGTGAAACACAGATAATCAGGATTATTGCTGTTAACCGGCATGGCAATATCATTCCTCCCTGTGGCCGTTGCCGAGAGTTTATCAGCCAGATAAATCCAGAAAATATCCATGCAGAAGTAAAAGTCTCTCAAGAAAAGATTTTATCTCTTAGTGAACTATTACCTTTTGACTGGAAGAAGCAGTCCTGGTGATTACTTAAAACTGCCCGATTAACGATTCGGGCAGTTCATATTTCAGGTAATCAAAGAAACGTTATTGTGCGGAAACTGATTCCATCCCCACTAATCCCACTTTGAGATAACCCGCTTTGCGTAGGGAATCCATGACACTCATCAGGGTTTCATAATCCACGGTTTTATCAGCCTGAAAGAAAATTGTTGTGTCTTTGTTGGATTGCGTGGTTTGATCCAATACCAAAGACAAGTTATTACGATCAACCGCCTGCTCTCCCACATACAACTGCTTATCTGCTTTTACCGTTAAAAATACCGGTTTTTCTGGTCGTGGTTGCGGCTTAGCGGTTGATGCTGGCAAATCAACTTTAATATCTACCGTTGCCAATGGCGCTGCTACCATGAAAATAATCAATAGCACTAACATCACGTCAATAAACGGCGTAACGTTAATTTCATGCAGTTCGCCGTTATCGTCCAAATCTTCATTAAGACGTATTGCCATAATTTATTACCTTGCTTCTGCTTTTTCTGTTTTGCTTTCAGCCAGATCAAGATCACGTCCCAGCAACAGGATTGCCTTAGCGGCCATATCTCCCACCTGACCACGGTATGACGAAATAACGCGGGCAAAGACGTTATAAATCACAACCGCAGGGATCGCTGCTACCAGCCCCAATGCGGTCGCTAACAGTGCTTCCGCAATCCCTGGTGCAACAACGGCCAGGTTAGTCGTTTGTGAATGCGCAATGCCGATAAAACTGTTCATGATCCCCCAAACAGTACCAAACAGCCCCACAAACGGAGAAATTGCGCCAATGGTCGCCAGATAACCGTTACCACGCCCCATATGGCGGCTAATGGCGGCAACGGCACGTTCCATACGGAACGAAGTTCGCTCTTTGGTTCCAACCTTGTCAATACTGTCAACAGACAGAGCACGCTCAGACTGTGCTTCACTCAACAACAGACGACTGATGCTGCGATTGCCAAAATCTGCTGCAATTTTCACTGCTTCATCCAGATTGGCTACGTCGGCCAAAGCCAATTGCTCTTTACACAAACGACGGCGAGCCATTAAGAGTTCTGTACCTTTGGAGAAAAACAGCGCCCATGTGATGACAGAAGCGATCACCAGTCCCACCATAACAGTTTTTACTACCGCATCTGCGTTTTGATACATACCCCAAACAGACAGATCCGTTGCGAAACCACCAGACTGGTTGCCAGAAACTTCTTTAATGGGTGCCACAACGGTTTCTTCTGCCGTCACCGCTACATTTTCCGTGGTATCTGCCGTCACGGTTTGTGCATCTGGGGTTGATGGTGCATCAGTTGTTGGTTCAGCCGCTTGCAGAGCTGGGGAAGATGCTGGTGTTACCTGAGCAGCAGCCTGATTTTCTGACGTGGCTGGTGTTGTATCAGCCCATGCTGAACTTGTTAATCCGAGTGCCAATAGAATAGAAGCTGTCAAATTACGCATCAGTTAGCCTTACTCTCTTTCTTATAGATTCTGTTACTTAGCAGTGAATCACGTTTACTCATCTTGCTAATCCTAATATTTCCTGAGTCACAGCTCACTTTTTGACCACACATCTCCGACCTCTTGCAGCTTGATAACGGCACTGCAAAGTGAAGATACTGGTTTCATTTGAGCCCTGATCCATGCCTCTTACCTCGAAAGAGGAAAAAGTCCGCTACAAATGATATCAGACATTTGTCGATTTGATAGTAATTATCATTACTATTTAATAAAAAAGTCTCACTTAATGATGCGCCTTCATTAATCAATCCTGATTGACCACACCAGCTCACCTTGAATTTTCGTCAAGTTGTTCGAATCTCTTTGGTAAAACGCGCCCAAATCTTTTAACTTGCTCATCATTATTTAAACGATTCTATTTATACCCATCTCACTTCAAGATGCGTGTGATTTCTCCCAGCTTCGCGGGGAGAAATCAGGTTTCATATCGTGTTGTAAATTGCAACTTGAAGTTTAATGCGTATAGATACAGGCAGGAAATAACTTGGGGAACGATGCCATGACAGAAAAAAAACTAGAAACCTTATTGGTTAGTGCAGGGAGACAAAAAAGATATACGCAAAGTGCCGTTAATCCCCTGATTCAACGCACTTCATCTGTCATTTTCGATACCGTTGAAGATTTAAAGCAAGCCTTGAAGAACCGTGCCAAAGGTGAATTATTTTATGGACGCCGTGGCACTTTGACTCACTTTTCTTTCCAGGCAGCGATGGCTGAACTGGAAGGCGGCGCTGGCTGTGCTCTTTATCCTTCCGGTACGGCAGCGATTACCCATTCAATTCTGGCATTTGTGGCAACCGGTGATCATGTTTTAATGACAGGTACGGCCTATGAACCTACACAGGAATTTTGCCAGCATGTGCTGAAAAAAATGGGGGTTTCCACCGATTATTTTAACCCCATGATCGGAGAAAATATTGCTTCGCTGATTCAGCCTAATACCAAAGTTATCTTTCTTGAATCACCCGGCTCTCTGACGATGGAAGTGCAAGATATTCCTGCTATCGTGCGTGCGATTCGACAAGTCAATGCTGAGATTGTGATTATCATTGATAATACATGGGCGGCTGGCGTACTGTTTAAGGCTCTGGAGTTTGGCATCGATATTTCCATCCAATCCGCCACCAAATATATTATTGGTCATTCAGACGGGATGCTGGGTACAGCGGTCGCTAATGCGCGATGTTGGGATCAACTTAGGGAAGGATCTTATCTGCTAGGGCAAATTGCCGATCCCGATACAGTGTATATGGCAAACCGAGGGTTACGCACCTTAGCCATTCGTTTAAAACAACACGAAGAAAACAGTATCAAAATCGCCAAATGGCTTGCTCAGCGGCCGGAAGTTGCCGAAGTTTATCACCCTGCCTTACCTTCTTGCCCAGGGCATCAGTTCTTTCAGCGTGATTTCACTGGCTCCTGTGGGCTATTTTCTTTTCTCCTGAATACCCAGCTTACACACCAACAATTTGCAGATTATCTCGATAACCTGAATCATTTTAAGATGGCCTTTTCGTGGGGAGGTTTTGAGTCATTGATTTTAGGCATTCAACCAGAAATGCTGCAACGGCTACGTCAATACCCTTCACCACCAAAAACCGGCACTTTATTCCGTCTCCATATTGGGCTGGAAAATCCACAAGACTTGATTGATGATTTGGAAGCCGGTTTTGCTCGTTTGGCCATTCGTTAAGTTCCACCTTCCAATTGTGGCTATCTCTTTCCTTTTGCAGATAGCCACGGTTTCCCCTGATGCTGAATCAAATCCCCTCCTTTCATCATTTTGCGGTACACTGAAGCAGATCTGTTTGTTAATTATTTTACTCGCAAAAGTCACAGGATAAACAATGGAAACGTTAAGCGAGATCGTACATGCACTCTGGCATCATGATTTTAATCAACTTGCCAATCCAGACGTCATCTGGGTTATTTATGGCGTCCTCTTTGTCACGCTAGTGCTGGAAAATGGCCTACTGCCAGCCGCCTTTTTGCCCGGCGATACTCTGTTGGTGCTTTCCGGTGCTTTAATTGCCAAAGGTGTCATGAGTTTCATTCCCACGGTAGTTCTGCTAACCATCGCAGCAAGCCTGGGTTGTTGGCTGGGTTATTTACAGGGGCGCTGGCTCGGCCATACCCGTATTGTCAAAAACTGGCTAGCTCAACTTCCTTTGCAATATCGCCAACGTGCCAATGTCTTATTCTCTAAACACGGTCTGTCTGCCTTGCTTATCGGACGCTTTTTAGCGTTTGTTCGTACTCTCCTGCCAACATTTGCCGGTATTTCTGGCCTAAATAATAAACGCTTTCAATTTTTTAACTGGTTAAGTGGCTTCTTATGGGTCATTATTATCGTGGGTTTTGGCTATATCTTGAACCAAATCCCTTTCGTTAAAGCACATCAAGATATGGTCATGAATATTTTGGTAATTTTGCCTGTCATTCTGTTGATCAGCGGGTTATCCGCTTCTGTACTGATGTATTGGCGTCATAAGAGAGGAACAGCAAAGAAAAAAAAATAACGGGCTTATCGTCTTAACACGATCGCAAAAAACCACTATTTTTTCTATTTACTTGATTTTCTATTTACTTGACTATCATCTTACTGGATTATCAACTCAATAATTGAACAACCAGAGTCCATTCCAACAGGTACTGTTACTACCCACTATTTAAGCTGTGCTCAAATTTAACATGCTGAATAACTTCCCCTGAATGGGATGGACAACCTCATTAACCAACCCACATCGAAATTAGGTTTAGGCGTAAAAGGAGGTAATAATGGGTCAGCAGACAATTATTAAACTCGCTGATGGAAATCACATGCCACAATTGGGGCTTGGTGTTTGGAAAGCGAGTAATGAACAGGTTGTTAAGTCTATCCATACTGCATTGGAAGTCGGTTATCGCTCCATTGATACAGCAGCAATTTTTCATAACGAAGCCGGGGTGGGAAAAGCTTTAAAGGAAACTGATATCCCACGCGAAGAAATTTTCATCACCACCAAACTTTGGAATGATCGCCACCTGGATGCACGTGCAGCATTGCAAGAAAGCCTGGATAAACTACAGTTAGATTATGTTGATCTCTATCTCATTCAGTGGCCAGTGCCCGAACAAGATCACTATGTTGATGCATGGAAGCAACTGATTGAGCTGAAAGAAACTGGCCTGACTCACAGTATTGGAGTATGTAATTTTCATATCGAGCATTTACAAAAAATAATACAGGAAACGGGGGTAGCTCCCGTCATCAACCAAATCGAATTGCACCCTTTACTGCAACAGCGACAACTTCATTCATGGAATGCCACCCATCACATTACAACTGAGTCTTGGAGCCCGTTGTCACGGGGTGGAAAAGGTGTTTTTAATTCGCCACTGGTTGAACGTCTGGCGCTTAAATACGGCAAAACTCCAGCGCAGATTGTGATTCGTTGGCACCTTGAATGCGGCATGATTGCCATTCCTAAATCTATTACACCTTCTCGTATTAAAGAAAATTTTGCTGTATTCGATTTCAGACTGGAAAAAGAAGACTTAACAGCCATGGCTGAACTGGAGATCGGGAAGCGGATAGGCCCAAATCCCGATACTTATAACCAATTTTAGTTAGCAGGCTCCCCCTCCATCGATTCATCTACCCACTCCAACAGACCTGAACGCTGTTCTTCCGCAGGGTTCAGGTCATCTACCTCTGATTGACATCCTCCCCGCCCTAAAGGACGGGGATTCCTACAGCGTTCAGACCGAAGCCTGACTCACCTCGGTGGGTTCCTGCTTCAACGGGCGGTCTGACTGCACCATCCCTCCACAGGCAAGTACGGCATGTCCTGCCGCTAAAATATTACGTGCGGCGTTTACATCCGCGTTCGCGCTGTAGCCGCATACCTGACACACGAATTGACTTTGCGTCTGACGGTTTTCTTTCGCCGTATGACCACAGCAGGCACACCGCTGGCTGGTGTATGCCGGAGGTATCGCCACTACCTGACCACCGCGCCAGAGCTGCTTGTACTCAAGCTGACGGCGCATTTCATGCCAGCCTTGATCCCGTATCGAGCGGTTCAAGCCTGATTTGCCTCTGACGTTTCTTCCGTGCTTCTCTGCCGTGCCTTTTGCCGATTTCGACATGTTACTGACCTTCAAGTCTTCAATGACGATCATCGCGTGGTTTTTGCTGATTTCACTGGTGACTTTGTGAAGGTAGTCGCGCCGGATATTGGCAATGTGCGAGTGCAAACACTGGATTTTCCGTTTTTGTTTCTGCCAGTTTGCGCTGAATTTTACTTTGCGACTCAACTGCCGCTGGAGTGTTGCCAGCTTACGTTGGTTTGCTTTGAAGCTGCTTACTGGCTGATATACCGTGCCATCTGAAAGCGTGGCAAGTTTTGTTACTCCGGCATCCAGTCCGACCATGGATTCTGCATTGTGAGCAGGGTCAGTCACTTCGTATTCAGTCTGGATACTGACGTACCATTTGCCGCATGACTGGCTGACCGTGACGTTTTTCACTTCGCCAATGACTTCACGGCTGTTGCGATAGCGTATCCACCCTAACTTTGGCAACGAGATTCGACTGTTGGGCTGATCGAGCTTCACGCCCTGCGGGTAGCGGAATGAGTCATGTTGACCACGTTTTTTGAAGCGGGGGAATGCAGCCCGCTTCTGGAAGAAATTTTTGTAGCCGCGCTCCAGATCTTTCAGTGACTGCTGCAACGGTTGCGAGGGAGATTCTTTCAGCCATTGTGTTTCAGGTACGGATTTCCACTCAATCAGCCATGAAGCCATTTTGGTGTAGGGGAGATATTTATTCCCTGCTTCATGGTTCTCATTCTGGAGTGCCAGTGCACGGTTAAAAACGAAGCGACAAGCCCCTGCGAAGCGTCGCATATCGCGCTCCTGCTGACCATTTGGTCTTAACTGGAATTTGAAGGCTTGAAGTCGTTTCATGACTATCATTATACTTTGGTCTATGACAAAAGAAACTGATATTCGACGCGGAAGACACGGTGTTTTCCTGATGCACGTCCACTTGGTATTCGTCGCCAAGTATCGACGAAAGATATTCGATCTGGATGCCATCGAAAAGCTACGCAGCTACTTTAGCAGCGTATGTGCTGATTTTGGTGTTGAACTGGTTGAAATGGACGGCGAATACGACCACGTGCATTTGCTGATCAACTACCCGCCAAAGCTCGCAGTATCGAATCTGGTCAACAGTCTTAAAGGCGTTTCCAGCAGGCTGCTTCGGCGTGACCGTCCAGATATTGCTCTACGCTATTACTACAAAGGCGTTCTGTGGACACCGAGCTATTTTGCAAGTAGTTGCGGAGGTGCGCCGATCTCGATCATCCGGCAATACATCGAGCAGCAGAAAACACCAGGTTAGTCGGAAAACCGCGCCTTATATCCCCGCCCTGAAGAGGGTGTCGTAAAAGGGGGGAGGTCATTTTTGCAACGCGTTAAGTTGAGATCCTCTCCCATTTTTCAGTGCCTGTTATTTGAACCAATAACAGGCTGAAAATCATCCATAATATCAGAGCCACTGCTCTTGATAAGTTATAGGCCATCGCATGCAGGGTAAATTCCAGCTTTACCGCTGATAATCCTCTACGCCGAAAGCGCTCCAGTCCCTGAATTCCCCGCAAAGCTGAAAATACCGGTTCTACTCTGCGCTTTCGTTGACTCAATATCCGTTTTGACTCAGGGTTAGCCATATGCAAACGCAGTTCATCCCGCTTTTCATCTTCCCGATAGCGTTTTATTTTTCTTCCACCTTTGGCCCGTGTACATTGGGTTTTTTGCCGGCATTGAGTGCCATTGGCACTGCCATAGACCCGATAACCTCGCGCTTTTTCTGACGCGGCCACGGTGCTTTTCAACGATAATGAATGATGGGCCGGGCAGAGATAAGTGTCTTTCTCAGCATCATAGATAAATAACGATTTGGGGGAGATTTTTCGGGGGCTCTGCCGGGTTGAATTTTCAGAGCAAAACAGCGGGATCTGATATTTTTGTGCCTCAGCCATCACCGCGTCATGGAAATAACCGGCATCCAACAACAATTTGTCCGGATGATATCCCGATAAATTGAAATTCTGCACCAATAAATCCGCCATTACCCGTGTCTCACTGGATGGATCTACGGTTTGGGCGACGATAATACGTCCTGTGTTGACTAAAACAGACGGTTTATAGGCTGTTGAAAATCCCTTTCCCCGCTTGAGTTTCTGGACGACAGCGTCTGGCTCTGTGGGATTAATACGTAACTGGCTACCATCTTTCCCCTTTTTTGCCCGGTTTTCTTGCCGGCGTCGTAATACTTCTGTGCCCTGTTCCAATTGCTGAAGACGTTTCTCTGTCTGCCCCGTGGCAGGCGCTGCACTGAGGGTCTTTTTTTCGCGGGAAATGGCTGCCTGAGTCAAAAGATGATAATGAGAACACATGGCCTCAATCACTGTCCCGTCACCCGCCAGACACGAAATACCGGATTGACTGCGGCGCAAAACAGATAAGGTCAGCTCTTTAAAAAACATCCCCGTCAGGACAGTTTGATGCTGATAAATGAAACGTCCAAGACTGGCATGATCAGGGGTAATTCCCTGACTGACCCAAATACAGCCCAAATCTAAACGCGCCAAGCGTTCAAGTGCTCTGAGCGAACGCTGTCCTTTCATGATCCCATAAAGCAGGCTCCCCATCATGGCGCGGGGAGAATAAGGAGCCCTGCCTGTTGAAGCATAATGACGTTCGAAAGGTCCCCAGTCTTGTTCATCCAGGATCTCCGCGACAATAAGTGCACTGTGTTCTCCCATTTGCTTGAGATAATCCCCAAGGGAAAGAGAGCCATCCAATACAGGTAAATGCTGCGCTTTGACAAATTGACGTTGGGTGTGAACAGACGATTCCAGTTTTCGGGTGAATAAGGTCATAAAAGATCGGCGCCTAAAGGAAGAGCGCCGATCTTAATGGATAACATGAGCTTTTACGACACCCTCTGAAGGACGGGGTTTTACGGCGCACCTGATAAAACACTATAATTTATCAACAAAATCAAAAAAATTAATAATAACTATGTTTACTATTTATGTATAAATCATGTTCTAGACTTACTTCACGTCGCTAAATAACAGGCATATTAAATTGATAATTGAAACACGCAGCATGTTTATGACGTGTTCAATCTATCTACTTACATCAATGTTTCAAACAAAAACTTAAGGAAATGATAATGGTTTACGTAGTTATTTCTTTATTAATGCTTATCCCTTTTTTCTTCACTTTAAAATGGTTCCTGCTGTCACACCGGATCCACCACAATGCAGCGGGGATTTTACTTGCAATCGCTGCGATGGCCTTTCATATGTATATCTTTCGTTTTAACAATATTCCGATTGTACATATTAATGTTGCCCATCAGCCGATTGTGTTTTATGGCGCAGTAATGATTACACTTCTACACGGCGTACTCTATTCTATTTGTTTCAAGCGGTATTATGGAAAGGACATTGATAACAAGGAAAGCCATCCGCACAATAACCAACGGTAATGTGACTTACCGTTGGTTGTCATCATCTTGTGCTTTGCTTTCTGCTTCATCAGAAGGTTTAGTATTGGCAGTCAGCAGATAAGGGGATTGTTGCCAGCGACTAGGAGACAGTTTCAGCAAATTATGAGCCAGAATAAAACCAATCGCCAAAGATAGCAGGAGCATTACCCTAAGTAAGTTCGTTGTGTTATCGACCTGTTTTGCCTCGGTTGCCAAGCGATGCGTATCCAGTGTCAGGCGAAGAAAACCTTTCGGATGATTTTTTCCTGGTATCGGCACAACAATTTGTTGGTTAAAATAACTACTGGATTTTTTACCTTCCAGCGATAATCGTTCACGAACAGAAATCGGCTCACCACTTCGTGCTATCTGTGTGCCATTCTCCAAATAGACGCTGGCATCCAAAATTCGGCTATTGCTGGTCAAGTAATCTAAGTTGGCGACAATCTTCCTATTATTAAGATCTTTGCTACCATTCTCCATATAATCAGACAAGCTGAATGCAACCTGTTTTGCTAATGTTTTCGCCAGATCTTCAAATTGATCCATATGCGCCTGTTGTTGAGAACGGCTGAAATAGGAAACTCCCTGCATCAGCAGTACAAGCAGTGCTATACAGACTAATATAATCGCCGTCTTGTGCAGTCTAATTTTTAGCTTGGCTTTTATCATAGTTATCTCATCCCATGTTCAGAAAGCACATGTTGCCAGATGCGGTAATGATAGGATAGTTTGAAAAGCGTTTTTTGCCTGCACCAAATTATATGGAATTACAGGAGTCAATGTTCATGTCTAATAATCTGGCCTATCGTTACTTACCGGATGAGATCCATAAATGGCCCGGATTACCCCTATCCCTCAGTGGTGATGAAGTCATGCCACTGGATTATCGGGCAGGAGATAGCGGCTGGTTGCTGTATGGACGTGGTTTGAATAAACAGCGTATCAGCGAGTTCCAGCACCGATTGGGCGCTGCCATTGTGGTGGTTTCTTCATGGCGGATCGATGATTATCAGGTTGTCCGTATTGCCGGTAGCCTCTCACCTCGCATAAAACGGCAGGCAGATGAATGCCGTTTGGATGTCGTTCCCTTGGGGCAGATCCCTCGTCTCCGCTCACCTGGCTTATTGGTGATGGATATGGATTCTACGGCTATCCAGATTGAATGCATTGATGAAATTGCCCGCCTGGCCGGGGTTGGTGATAAAGTGGCGGAAATCACCGAACGGGCGATGCAAGGCGAGCTGGATTTTTCAGAAAGTCTGCGCGAGCGAGTTGCTCAGTTGGCAGGCGCCGATGCATCAATCTTGCAGCAAGTGATGGAAACACTTCCGCTAATGCCAGGGTTAACCAGCCTGGTTCGCAAGTTACAATCATTGGATTGGCATGTCGCGATTGCCTCCGGTGGTTTTACTTTCTTTGCCGATAATCTTCGACAGCAGCTACGCCTTTTTGACGCAGTCGCCAATCAACTGGAGATAAAAAATGGCAAGCTGACCGGTAAAGTCAAAGGGCCGATCGTCGATGCAAAATACAAGGCAACCACGCTAATAAGATTGGCAAAAGCACTGGATATTCCTCTGAGCCAGACCGTCGCGATTGGGGATGGAGCCAATGATCTGAAAATGATCCGTAAGGCAGGATTGGGGATCGCCTATCATGCTAAGCCAAAAGTTTACACCCAGGCTAAAGTTGCTATCCGCCATGCAGATTTAATGGGCGTTCTGTGTGTGTTGAGTGGTGGTTTGAAACACGAAGAACGCTAGCAAAAGCGATTATATTGAGGAAGTACAAAGTGGCAAAAGCAGCAAAACGGGCATTTGTCTGTAACGAATGTGGTGCGGATTATCCCCGCTGGCAGGGGCAATGTAGTGCCTGCCACGCATGGAATACCATTACAGAAGTGCGTTTAGCCGCAGCTTCATCATCATCCCGTAATGAGCGTTTCAGTGGCTATGCCGGAAATGCCAGTATCAGTAAAGTACAGAAACTCTCTGATATCAGTCTGGAAGAGCTGCCCCGTTTTTCAACAGGGTTTAAAGAGTTTGACCGTGTACTCGGCGGTGGTGTGGTTCCTGGCAGTGCCATTTTGATTGGCGGTAACCCTGGTGCGGGGAAAAGTACCCTGCTGTTACAAACCATGTGTCAGCTATCAACTCAGATGAAAACTCTGTATGTAACAGGGGAAGAATCATTACAACAAGTGGCGATGCGAGCACATCGGTTGGGTTTACCGACAGATCAGCTAAATATGCTATCGGAAACCAGCATTGAGCAGATTTGTCTGATCGCAGAGCAAGAACAACCTAAACTGATGGTGATTGATTCAATTCAGGTCATGCATATGGCTGATATCCAATCGTCACCAGGCAGTGTTGCACAAGTCAGGGAAACCGCAGCCTACCTGACACGGTTTGCCAAAACCCGCGGCGTTGCCATTATCATGGTTGGGCATGTGACAAAAGATGGCACGTTGGCAGGCCCCAAGGTACTCGAACACTGCATAGACTGTTCCGTCATGCTGGATGGTGAAACGGATTCCCGTTTCCGCACCCTGCGTAGCCATAAAAACCGCTTCGGTGCCGTTAATGAACTCGGTGTATTCGCGATGACCGAACAGGGGTTACGGGAAGTCAATAATCCTTCCGCCATTTTCCTGAGTCGTGGTGATGAAATTACCTCGGGCAGTTCTGTCATGATTGTCTGGGAAGGTACTCGTCCTCTACTCGTTGAAATTCAGGCATTAGTCGATCATTCCATGATGTCAAATCCACGCCGCGTAGCCGTAGGTCTTGAACAAAACAGGCTGGCTATTCTGCTTGCCGTTCTGCATCGACATGGCGGTTTGCAAATGGCTGATCAAGATGTTTTTGTCAATGTCGTAGGTGGGGTAAAAGTAACAGAAACGAGTGCTGATCTGGCGTTATTACTCTCTTTGGTTTCCAGTTTCCGCGACCGGCCTCTGCCTCGTGATCTGGTGGTATTTGGAGAAGTGGGATTGGCAGGAGAAATTCGTCCCGTTCCCAGTGGACAAGAACGCATTTCAGAAGCGGCCAAACACGGTTTTAAACGCGCTATTGTTCCCCATGCTAACATGCCGAAAAAATCACTGCCTGATATGAAAGTATTTGGCGTCAAAAAACTGGCCGATGCATTGTTTGTTCTGGATGATCTGGATTAAGAAATAATTTTTTATTCCTTTTAGATCTAAATATAGCAATCGCCTTGCAAGATAAGTCTTATATCTCCCCGCTACGCGGGGAGTATAAACAATCACAACTTGCAGTTGGATTGGTATATCAAGTGAAGCGAATAATACCATTTTGCACAAATATTTTTATTCATCTTACTTAAATAAAAAATCAAATAGTTAATCACCATATTATTTAATTTTTTTCTATCTCACCCTACTCTATACCAATCTAACTTCAAGATGCGTGTGATTTCATAGAGTGTTGTAAATTGCAACTTGAAGTTTAATGCGTATATTATTTATTGATTACAAAACACTGATTAAATTCAAACCATAAATGGTTATGTAAATATTTATACAACGAATAAAGCCAGGCAATCTGTTCAATAATAATTGAACAAACACTATTATTATTCATCTTTATTATTTAAATAAGTTTTCATAATACTGAGAGTATCAGATGTTGGCGTTCCTTACCCCGCGCGGTGCGCGGGGTAAGGAGTACTCCTATCATTTTGAAGCGCTATTTAACTATCAATTTAGCATTTGGTTGTTTTATTTAAAATAAATAGCTGATTATACAATTTTAAATACTTATTATAGTCAAGATGATGGTATTTAATCCCAAAAAATCAATAAACAACCAATTTTATTTTTACCTTTCACGGCAAACATGCTACTTTGTTTAGTATACTAAACTAAGAGGAGGTCTTATGCCGCAATTTGACTATTTGAAAGAGGCGATCAAACAGGCAGGTTACACATTACAGCAGGTTGCTGATGCCAGCGGAATGACCAAAGGCTATCTAAGCCAACTCATTAATGCCAAAATAAAAAGTCCCAGCGCACAGAAGCTGGCTGCTCTTCATCAATATCTAGGATTAGCATATCCCATGGAAAAGAAAACCGTCGGAGTTGTGTTTGGTAAATTTTACCCATTACATACTGGACACATTTATTTGATCCAACGAGCCTCCAGTCAAGTTGATGAGTTACATGTTGTTCTTTGTTATGACGAAATGCGTGATCGTGAGTTATTCATCAACAGTTCTATGTCTCAACAACCTACTGTCAGTGACCGTCTGAGATGGTTGCTGCAAACATTCAAGTATCAGAAAAGTATTCATATTCATGCATTTGATGAACAAGGCATGGAGCCTTACCCAAATGGCTGGGAAGCGTGGAGTCAAAGCGTTAAATCATTTCTGGCAGCAAAAAGCATCACCCCTAATTATATCTACTCCAGCGAAGCACAGGATGTTCCTCGTTATAAAGAATATTTCGGCGTTGAAACGGTGCTTATCGACCCACAGCGTTCATTCATGAATATTAGTGGTAGCCAAATCCGCCAGGCGCCTTTCCGTTACTGGGAATATATCCCTACAGAAGTAAAGCCATTTTTTGTACGTACAGTGGCTATTCTTGGTGGGGAATCGAGCGGAAAATCGACATTGGTGAATAAGCTGGCCAATATGTTTAACACGACCAGCGCATGGGAATATGGCCGCGAATATGTATTTTCCCATCTGGGAAGCGATGAAATGGCTTTACAATATTCAGATTACGATAAAATTGCATTAGGTCATGCTCAATACATTGATTTTGCTGTTAAATATGCCAATAAGGTTGCGTTTATCGATACTGATTTTGTCACAACACAGGCATTTTGCAAACGCTATGAAGGAAAAGAACATCCTTTTGTTCAGGCGATGATTGATGAATATCGCTTTGATTTAGTTATTCTTTTGGAAAACAACACGCCGTGGATTGCAGATGGTTTAAGAAGCTTAGGCAGTGAACGCGATCGCAAAGAATTTCAACATTTGCTTGAAAGTTTGTTGAAAAAAAATAATATCGATTATATCTGTGTAAATTCACCAGATTATGATCAACGTTTTCTACGTTGCGTTGAATTAGTTCAAAAGATGTTAATGGAATAAGTAACTTTTATCTATAAAATAGATTACACTTATATTATTATCACGATCAATTGATAGTGATTTATTATTCAGTGTAATCTTTATCTTATTTATATTTACCCTACCTTAACAATAAGTTAAATGTTTACTTTGGTTATTTTAACAAATGTAATAAAATAAATTGTGATAATAATATTTTTTGATACTTTAATTTTACTGTTTTGACTTGAATTACAGGGAAATAAGTCATTTAATGAACAGGCATATTTATATAATTTTTATTAGTTACTGACAAACCCACAAATATTCTAGGTGTTTTTAGCAAAAAAGGAGGTGATAATAAGTAACATTAAAATATTAACGAAATATAAAATGACTTTTTCCCTTATTATAAAAGTGGAATAAAAATAGAAGAGTTTATGCTATTTTTATTTTTTCATTGTAGCCTTAAGCATAATTCATTAATATTTTTTGACTTTTTATTCCAAGACTAAGAAACATCTCATTTATTAGATAGTCATTGTAAATAATAATTGACATAAGATGAGTATATCCTTGATGAAGATGTTTCGCATATAGACTATTTTTATTCACATAATGCCATAAGGATATCAGTGTTATTGCGAATGAATTTAGACAGCATATGTTTAAGGAAAAAGCTTTAATCTTTTAACCTAATTGTGTTGAGAATATGAACTTGAATCAATTTAAATCGATTGAGGTTATCAATATTTCATATGGTTTAACTGATGCAACAGTTAATCATGAAATGATTTCAAATATCACATTTTCTATTATACCAGGTGAAATTACTTTGATAACAGGGCCGAAGGCATCGACTAACCGCACGGTATTGTCGATTGCATCGGGTATGTTACAACCAGATCAAGGAGATGTATTAATTAATAATAACAAGTTGAAACTAATGAATGATGTGGAATTAGGAAAGTTTCATCATGAAAATAGCGGATTTATTTTCCAAGATTTCAACTTATTTAGTGAACTTACTCTCTTAGATAACTTGTTATTATCAACGTCTTATGGATTGTCACTTGCTCGCGAGCAAGCCGAAAAAATCGCACAAAAATCGCTGGATATTGTGAAATTAGGCGATAAAAGCCGTTATTATCCAGGGGAACTGTCTGAAAACGAGAAACAATTGGCAGCAATGGCGAAAGCCATAGTCAGAAGACCTGAGTATTTATTTGCAGATGACCCAACACGCAATTTAGATGATCAGGCATTTCAGACGTTCATGAATATCTTTAAATTTATTGCCCATGAACAGAAAGGTACGGTTGTCATTGCCTCTCAGGACAGGCGCCTGATAAAACATGCGGATAGCGTTATCACTTTAGCAAGTGGAAAGGCAACTAAGACTTATGAATCCATAATGGAACAACGCGTTTTAGTGTCGTAATCGCTCAGTAATAACAATGGGTTAGTTACATGCAACAAAAAACGGCCTGCTCGCAGGCCGTTTTTTCTGGCAGACTTACTTACTGATCTTTTTATATTTAATGCGGTGAGGCTCCAGCGCTTCCGCCCCCATAGTCCGCTTCTTGTAATCTTCGTATTCGCTGAAGTTTCCTTCAAAGAAGGTGACTTTACCTTCATCCTGATAATCAATAATGTGTGTCGCGATACGGTCAAGGAACCAACGGTCATGGGAAATAACCATCGCACAGCCTGGGAACTCCAACAAGGCGTTTTCCAATGCACGCAAAGTTTCGACGTCTAAATCGTTAGTTGGTTCGTCAAGCAGTAACATGTTGCCGCCAACTTGCAGCAGTTTAGCTAAATGCAGACGGCCACGCTCACCACCAGACAATTCACCAACACGCTTACCTTGATCTACGCCTTTGAAGTTAAAGCGCCCCACATAGGCACGGCTCGGAATTTCAAAGTTACCAATGCGCATAATGTCTTGACCGCCAGAAACTTCTTCCCAAACGGTTTTGCTATCATCCATGCTATCGCGGAACTGTTCAACAGAAGACAATTTAACCGTTTCACCCAGTGCAATTGAGCCAGAATCTGGCTGCTCCTGACCGGACAACATACGGAACAGCGTTGATTTACCTGCACCGTTCGGGCCGATGATCCCAACAATCGCCCCTTTTGGCAAAGAGAAACTCAAGTTGTCGATCAGTACGCGATCACCATAAGACTTGGTTAGATTAGTGACTTCCAGCACCTTGTCCCCCAAACGTGGGCCAGGCGGAATAAACAATTCGCTGGTTTCATTACGTTTCTGGTAGTCAACACTATTCAGTTCTTCAAAGCGCGCTAAACGTGCCTTGCCTTTTGCCTGACGTCCTTTCGGATTTTGGCGGATCCACTCAAGTTCTTTCTCAATGGATTTACGACGAGCTGCTTCTGACGCCGCTTCCTGTGCCAGACGTGCATCTTTTTGTTCCAGCCATGAAGAGTAGTTGCCTTCCCACGGAATACCTTCACCACGGTCAAGTTCCAAGATCCAACCAGCGACGTTATCCAGGAAGTAACGGTCGTGGGTGATCGCAACCACTGTGCCTTCATAATCGTGCAGGAAGCGCTCCAGCCATGCGACAGATTCAGCATCAAGGTGGTTAGTGGGTTCGTCAAGCAGCAGCATGTCTGGTTTTTCCAACAACAGCTGGCAAATTGCTACACGACGGCGTTCACCACCAGATAAGTGTTCAATCTTCGCATCCCATGCAGGCAGACGCAAAGCATCAGCCGCTCGCTCAAGCTGATTATCCAGATTGTGGCCGTCATGGGATTGGATAATCGCTTCCAGTTCACCTTGCTCTTTTGCCAGCTTATCGAAATCCGCATCTGGATCAGCATAAGCAGCATAAACTTCATCCAGGCGAGTCAACGCATTTTTAACTTCGCTAACAGCTTCTTCCACAGCTTCACGAACCGTATGTTCAGGATTAAGCTTAGGTTCTTGCGGCAGATAGCCGATTTTAATACCCGGTTGTGGACGTGCTTCTCCCTCAATATCTTTATCAATACCCGCCATGATGCGCAGTAAAGTAGATTTACCAGCACCATTGAGGCCGAGAACACCAATTTTTGCTCCAGGGAAAAAACTCAGAGAAATATTTTTCAGAATATGCCTTTTAGGAGGAACAACTTTTCCTACCCGATGCATACTATAAACATATTGGGCCAATGTAGTTTACCTTTTGATTATCTGCTTAATGGATCTGGTATTGTACGACTTCTTTTTAACTTGCCAACTGAGGAAGTTGGATCTTTCTCACTGTAATCGCTGTTCTGCCTTTTTTATCACCTTGCCGTTTCTAGCTGGGCGATGTATGCCAGTGCCTGAAATTGATGTGTTAAATTTTGCACAAATCACCTTGTCATTCTCACTGATAGAAGTATTTACTATGTATAAACATTCACTATGGAGGTTTGTATGTCTACTGCCATTAAAAAATGGGGGAATAGTCAAGGAATTATTATACCTACCCATATCCTCAATCAGGTTGGTCTGAAAACCGGTGTTTTGAACCCGTTAAAGGAAAAGAGATCGGTAAGTACCGACCGGCTCTTGTTCTTTCAAGTGAGGAATACAATAAAAAAACTGGGTTAGTCATGATATGTCCAATTAGTACAAGTATCCGTGGTGGAATGACTGAAGTGCCAGTAAATAATCTGGCAAAAGCAAGCGTTGTTGCTGCAAGCCTGATTCAAACATTGCCATGGAAAGACAGGAAATCCCAGTTTGTAACTGAAGCTGAAGCCGATGTGATGAACGAGGTTTTGGCTCGATTGATTTCATTGATTGGCGCAAATCATTTTTTTGAATAACCTAACCCGACTCGTACGGATTTCTCTTTTCTAGTGCCGCTAAACTGCGGTTTTATTGCGTCTCAATTTTAATATGCCGCAGTTCCTGCTGGGCTCCCGCACGTCTGGAGCAAATGAATTTTGTCTTTTGATTAAAAAATCGTTTGTATTTATCGAGCCTGGATGTCGTATTTTATCTATCCACTTATAAAATAACACTTTTTCAGTGTTTCCCATTTGGTATGACAATTGTAATAACTCATATCAATAATATGATTATAATTACATAACATCTTAACAATTCACTTGGACAACGCACCTGAGCAAGCATTTAGACACAGGGCATTTGGACACTGAGCGTCGTTTTTCGAAGGGGTATGTGGCAATGAGTAAGTGGCAGCATTTCATTACGGCTGTGAGTATGGTTTCTGTTGTTGCTGGAGCGGCACATGCCGATTCTCTGAATGCCCAACGTCAACGATATCAAGCAATAAAGCAGGCATGGGATGACAAAAATAGCGCGGAAGTGGCGCGTCTGATGCCAACGTTGAAAAACTATCCCCTGTATCCCTATCTGGAATATCGTCAATTATCTCATGATTTGGCAACGTCCACGCCTGAGCAAGTTCAGCACTTTATTAATACTCACCCTACCTTGCCACCAGCACGTTCGCTAACATCTCGATTTATCAATGTACTGGCAAACAATAGTGATTGGCGCGCCATCCTGACATTCAGCCCCAACCCGCCAACTACCGTTGCCGAACGCTGTGATTACTATTTTGCGCAATGGGCCACAGGACACCAACAAGTCGCTTGGCAAGGGACTAAAGAAATTTGGCTCAGTGGCAACTCATTACCTGATAGTTGCGATAAGTTACTCACGGCCTGGGATCAAGCTGGATACCTGTCTGCAAAATTAATTTTACAGCGTATCGAATTGGCGATGAAAGCCAATAACACCACACTTGTTACCTATCTTGCCAAACGCTTGCCGTTGCCTTATCAAGGCTTGAGTACGAATTTACTGAAGCTGCAACAAGATCCAGCGTTAATTGAACAATTTGCTACAACTACCACACCAACCGACTTCACCCGCTCGGTTATCATAACGACCTTTTCTCGATTTGCCCGCACAAATGCTGAACTTGCCAGAATAAGCATTCCTACACTTGTCCGCGCCCAAAAGATGCATAACGACGAACGACAGCAATTAAAAGATATCGTCGCATGGCAATTGATGGGAGACATTACACCAGAGCAGGCAAAATGGCGGGATGATACTATTCGCGCTTCACACTCTATCAAATTAATTGAGAGACGTGCTCGTTTAGCATTGAGGGATGGTGATCTTTCTGGGCTTGAAAGATGGATTTCGTTGCTGCCGCAAAAAACGTTGCAACAAGATGAGTGGCAATATTGGCGTGCTATTATTCTGATCAATCAAAAGAAAAACGCAGAAGGCCATGCGATATTACATAAACTGACCAGACATCGTGGTTTTTATCCCATGGTGGCAGCCCAGAAATTAGATATTTCTTATCCATTGATCATCAATAAATCAGAGAAACCCGATCGCTCCATTGCCAATATGCCGGCAATTAAGCGTATCCGAGAGTTACTGTATTGGAATATGGATAATTTGGCACGCTCAGAATGGCTCCTCCTGGTTTCTTCGCAAGATCGCGTGACACAAGAACAGTTAGCTCGTTATGCATTTGAGCAGCACTGGCCCGCATTCAGTGTACAAGCTACCATTGCGGGAAAAATGTGGGATCACCTTGAAGAGCGTTTCCCGATGGCATGGCAAAACGAATTTGCAAACTTCACGTCAGATAAAAATATTTCACAAAGTTATGCCATGGCAATTGCCCGTCAGGAAAGTGCCTGGAACCCACAGGCCCGTTCTTCCAAAGGAGCTAGCGGATTAATGCAGATCATGCCAAAAACTGCCGAACATACTGTGAAAAAAGAGAAGATTCAGGGTTATGTCAACAGCAATCAATTAATGGATCCGATTACGAATATTAAAATTGGTACCGCTTATCTGGAATCGGTCTATCAGCGTTTTGACAATAACCGTATTCTTGCCAGTGCCGCTTATAATGCCGGCCCTGCAAATGTTGAACGTTGGTTAGCGAATACCGCTGGGAATATCGATCCCATCGCCTTTATAGAAAGCATTCCCTTTGCAGAAACGCGCGCTTATGTCAAAAATGTTCTTGCCTACGATATGTTCTACCATAATTTTATGGGGAAAATGTCAAATGTGCTGACAAATGCGGAATGGCAAAGACGTTATTAATTTAAGATAAATATGGTATGCTATTGTACTAGTTGAATAGTATGGTAGTGAATTATGGCACAAAATCATTTGATTGATCCGGCACTTTCCCCGGAAGATAGTGATGACTGGCTCGCATTTGTTGAGTTGTTAAAAATAGCATTTGAACAAAATTTGCAACATTCTATTTTGCAGCTATTATTGACTCCCGATGAACGTACCGCTTTATCAACACGGGTTCGGATTATTCAGGAATTGATGCGTGGGAAAATGAATCAGCGCGAACTGAAAAATGAGCTGGGCGTTGGCATTGCGACAATTACACGTGGTTCCAATAGTTTAAAAAACGCACCGGCTCATGTTAAGAAATGGCTGGAAAATCAATTAATTACTGATTGACAATAACCACGATAAAATAACAAATTAAATAATGCAGCGGGGGCCGTCTAATCGCGCCCCCAAACAACGGCATACCGTTAAGATTAGTTATTCGACTCTTTGTAAATTTCATGATGGATAGGCACAAGAGCCAGTATCAGAGCTTGATGATAAACGCTGGTACGCGTCAGAATACCATGGGTAAAAAAGCCAATCGCACCACCTTTCTGCTTGATATTATCGACGCCAGTAACATCCGCCATTTCATGGCCAAGTTCGCGTCCTTGACGAATGCCTTCCAGGACTTTTTCTGGCAACATCAAACTCGCAGAACGCGATTCTCCCCGAATTTGTTTATGTTCAACGACCATCCAGGCAAACGTCATGTCATCTTCAATTCCTGCTTCAACGCCAACCCAAAAATCAGCTTCTGGCCGAACCTGACGAGCAGCCATAACCCGATGGCGGGCACCTGTACGCGTTTCGGTATTACCAATAGGTTGTTGAGGTACACTACTGTCTACATTAACATCTTCTATGTGGTAAGTGCCTGGGCCAAAAACATCATCGAATGCAAGGCTAATCGCTTTTATCTTCGCAGGGTTAGTTGTTGCTGCAATAACGTGGTACATATAAATAAATTATCCTTTGAATTATTTCATGATGCAGTATAACGGAAAATAACTATGTTACAGGTCTATCTTGTTCGTCATGGCGAAACCGAATGGAATGTGGCTCGTCGTATTCAGGGGCAGTCTGACAGCCCTTTGACCGAAACTGGCCGGCGCCAAGCTCACTTGGTCGCGCAGAGAGTTAAATCAGAAAACATTACCCATGTTATCACCAGTGACCTTGGTCGGACACGCCAAACAGCAGAAATCATCGCGAGAGCCTGTGGCTGCGATATCATACTGGAACCACGCCTGCGAGAGTTAAATATGGGCGTTCTGGAAAATCGCGAACTAACTTCCCTTACACCAAAAGAAGAATCCTGGCGTAAAAGCCTTGTTGATGGTACACCAAATGGACGGATCCCAGAAGGTGAATCGATGGATGAAGTGTCTACCCGTATGCGGGCCGCACTGGAAAATTGCCTTAACCTGCCTGCGGGTAGTCGTCCACTGTTGGTCAGTCATGGAATAGCTCTCGTCAGTTTGATCTGCTCTATTCTGGGTCTTCCCGCTAACTCAGAACGTCGTCTTCGGTTGAGAAACTGTTCCATCTCACGGGTGGATTATCAAGATAGCCCGTGGCTGGCTCCAGGTTGGATAGTTGAAACAACGGGCGATATCACCCATCTGGATATGCCCGCCTTGGATGAATTACAAGGTTAACGTTCAATTGGGATGAGATACTCAAATTCCACAATATGATTTTGTGTCTCATCCCCAAGATTTTTCCATTCAAGATTGGTGAGGTAATATCGCTCGACATCGTATCCCTTTCTGCGAGTTATGTTTAGTGTAGGCAAACAGACGCCATAAACTGTAAAGAGAAATTCTTGTAACTGCTCTTTATCACCAAAATAACTGAATGAAATATAATCCCCACTTGGCAAGACGACTGGATGGCTATTTTTGCTATCAAAGGTCGCATATTCTGGTTCTACAGCTGTGGTATAGAACACGGTCTGTTCATCTTCACTCTCCACACAAGGGGTCGTATGGTGTAATCCATAAAGTCTCGGTGGTAATACTTCAGCATTCTGTAGATAGTTAATCCAAAAATCGTGACGCATATTCTTGCAATCTTCTGACCACTGCTCAAGTGTGTAACTGCAAGTGTGCTCAGTACCGATAAGTGACTTCTCTTCCAACGTGACAAATTTGTGCTCTGGCAACGGTTTGTTATCCAGCAAGATAGGAGGATGTATTCCTTTTGCGCACCATTCTTCGCTGCGACGATAGGCTGCTGGCGTTCGGTCAAACTGTTTTTTAAAAGCTCTTGTGAAAGTTTGTTGAGAATCAAAACGATATTGCAAGGCAATGTCCAAGATTGGACGGCTGGTTAAACGTAATGCAACGGCGGCCCTGGATAATCTTCTCGCACGGATATAAGAGCCTATTGCCTGGCCTGTTACTTCCTTAAACATGCGCTGCAAGTGCCATTTGGAGTAACCGGCTTTTGCTGCAACGTTATCAAGAGACAATGGACGATCCAGATTATTATCCACCCAATGCAGCAAGTCTCGAATGATGTTGGTTTGATCCATACATCTCCCTCAGTCATTAAGACAAAAAGAAAATCATATAAATGTAAAACAACTTATCAGTTTGAAAACTAAAAGTTTTTCCCTAAAAACAGATATTATGCAGTTTGATCAATAATCAACACCTATACTTTTCCCAAAATAAACCTAGATTACAATTTCCCTGAGTGTTGTTGCAGTATCCACTATCCTAGTAATTGGTTACTAATATTTATTATAACTATTGGTTAGTTATTCTTTAGGTACAATATGCCAAGCTGGTTCCATTAGGCAGATTGATTGTTACATTGATGTTACCAACACACTCTCAATAAATTAAACAAGCTTTTGCTTGGAATAAATTAATAGCAGAATTGGTAATATGTCAAGCATTGTCTTGATAAATAAGCCAGTGGTATGAATTGTAAGAGAAAATTATTTACTACCGAAGTGCTGGATGTTGACCTAACTCCAATGGCATAACTTTTTAAAGATCAGGACTTACTCGTCTTGGATGCATATTCAGCTATAATGCCCAAGTTTTCCATCACAGATACATTCCATTAGAAATGATTTAGTTAAATTTATTGCGTTACATTATATGTGAATGATAGATATTTTCACTGTATTTATTTAATTCAATTGGACTATATATGGCAACAATGAAGAAAATAGTGATAGCGGCGACCTTACTCTTTTCTCCTGCGGCTTTACATGCTGAAGAGATCGGTTCTGTTGACACCGTGTTCAAACTTTTTGGCCCTGATAACAAGATAGTGATAGAAGCTTTTGATGATCCTGACGTTAAAAATGTCACCTGTTATCTCAGCAGAGCTAAAACTGGCGGACTCAAGGGAGGATTAGGATTGGCAGAAGATACTTCTGATGCAGCCATATCCTGCCAGCAAGTTGGCCCGATTGAATTGGCAGATAAGATAAAAAAATCCCCTAAGAAAGGACAAGTCGTCTTCCAAAAACGCACTTCTTTGGTATTTAAAAAATTGCAGGTTGTACGCTTCTATGATCCAAAGCGTAATTCACTAATTTATTTAACTTATTCTGACAAAGTGATCGATGGTTCTCCTAAAAATGCAATCAGTGCTGTACCGATTATGCCGTGGAAAGAGTGAATAACTCATCACTGAGACAAGAAAAGCCCTGATGCCATCGGACATACGGGGCTTTTTGACAGATACACTATGTAGAAGATATACCTATATACGCATTAAACTTCAAATTGCAATTTACAACACTCTATGAAATCACACGCATCTTGAAGTTAGCTTGGTATAAAAAAGTATCAATTAGTCTTCTAAATCACCACAGAAACGGTAACCTTCACCGTGGATGGTCGCAATGATTTCTGGAGTATCTGGTGTCGATTCGAAGTGCTTACGAATGCGGCGAATAGTCACATCAACAGTACGATCGTGCGGTTTCAGTTCGCGGCCTGTCATTTTTTTCAACAATTCGGCACGGGTTTGGATTTTTCCTGGATTCTCACAGAAATGAAGCATCGCACGGAATTCGCTACGCGGCAATTTGTAATGATCGCCCATCGGACTAACCAAAGAGCGGCTATTAATATCCAGCTCCCATCCATTGAACTTATAACTTTCAACTTGGCGACGCTCTTCTCCTGGATGACTCAGGTTCATTGTCCGCGAAAGCAAATTACGTGCACGGATGGTTAATTCGCGTGGGTTAAATGGCTTAGTTATATAATCATCAGCACCGATTTCGAGACCAAGAATTTTGTCCACTTCATTATCACGGCCGGTTAGGAACATCAACGCAACATTTGCCTGCTCACGTAATTCACGGGCAAGCAGTAAGCCATTTTTACCTGGCAGATTGATATCCATAATGACTAAATTGATATCGTTATCTGACAGAATGTTGTGCATTTCTGAACCATCATTGGCTTCATAAACAACATACCCTTCAGCCTCAAAAATACTCTTAAGGGTATTGCGTGTGACAATTTCGTCTTCAACAATCAAAATGTGCGGGGTTTGCATGGTTGCTACCTAAAATCGCTAAAAAACAGAATCTGTATGGCACAAGCTGTTATTATTAAAAGAAAATATGCTGATCTTGTTCTGAATGCCAGAAAACCAGCTTATGCCCGAAATAAACGTTTTGATATGTTTTACGCTAAAACGCTAGCGTCGCTTTCCTAGAGGGTACATACCCGATTTAAACGAGGCTTCTATATTAGTCTATTAACAGCAATATAACAGCTAGTAATGCATTTGCCTTCTAAAAAAACTAACTTTTGTTGATACATATCAAAATCAATTGTAGCACGTTAACATTAATTGTAATTGTTAATTTTAATTTGGGCCATTTGTTATTAACTTGAATAAATTATGTTAATGGATGTTAAAATACCGTGAATCCTTGAAGAGATTCGCTCGGCACTGAAATATCCAGATGACACGTTTTTATCATAAAGACAAAATAATTACAAAATATGTTTTTTGTAAAATTAAATGCTATTAAATAAGCTGACTAACCAAATAATGATTTGTCATTTGGGCTATATTTTGAATAATTTCGATACGGAAAATGACGTTTTTTTCTTCTTTCGTCATAAAAAATATTTGACATTGACCACAATTTAATTTAACCAATAGGGGGTCAAACGAATTAAAAAGACAGACAGGAAACTATGCTCCACATCAGCTCAAAAAAAATGGTTCTTGCAAACACCACTACAACCACGATTACCACCGGAACCATGAGTTGCGGTGCGGGCTGACGCATACACATAAAACAACAATAAGCCCGTATCCTACAAGATACGGGCTTTTTTTTGGACAGAAATCAGGAGAAGAACGTTAATGCGAGTATTGAAATTTGGCGGAACCTCAGTTGCGAATCACCAGCGGGTACTGAGTGTTGCAGATATCGCCGAGAATGAGTTATCCCTAGGGCAAGTTGCCTTAGTGCTTTCTGCACCAGCAAAAATCACAAACCATCTGGTGGCGATGATCGAAAAAACGGTTGCCGGGCAAGATATTGTTTCCAATATGAGTGATGCCAGCCAAATCTTTACTGATTTGCTGTCAGGATTGAAAGAGCAACAACCCGGGTTTGATTATGAACGCCTGAAAGGACTAGTAGAACGTGAGCTAGCCAGCCTTAAACAGACTCTGCACGGCATTTCCTTATTAAAACAATGCCCAGATAGCATTAATGCCTCCCTGATCTGTCGTGGCGAGAAATTGTCGATTGCCATCATGGAATCCGTACTACAGGCTCGTGGTCATAAAGTGACTGTCATTGATCCGGTCAAAAACCTTTTGGCGCATGGACATTGTCTCGAATCCACCGTCGATATCCATGAATCTACCAAACGCATTGCAGCACTCAACATTCCTGCTGACCATATTATCCTGATGGCGGGTTTCACTGCGGGCAATGAAAATGGCGAATTGGTCGTGTTGGGACGCAACGGTTCTGACTATTCAGCCGCAGTATTGGCGGCATGTCTGCGTGCGGATTGTTGTGAAATCTGGACGGATGTAGACGGTGTTTATACTTGTGATCCAAGGGCGGTGAAAGATGCACGCTTGCTGAAAAGCTTGTCATATCAGGAAGCGATGGAATTGTCTTATTTCGGTGCGAAAGTCCTCCATCCTCGCACTATCGCCCCGATTGCTCAGTTTCAAATTCCTTGCCTGATAAAAAATACTGCCAATCCCGATGCTCCAGGTACTTTTATTGGCGATGCACGCATTAATGATGGGCAAAAAGAGCAGAATATGCCGATTAAAGGCATTACCAATCTGGATCACATGGCGATGTTCAACGTTTCCGGCCCTGGCATGAAAGGTATGGTCGGGATGGCGGCACGGATCTTTTCCGTCATGTCACGCAAGGGTATTTCCGTTGTATTAATCACACAGTCTTCGTCAGAATACAGCATCAGCTTCTGTGTGCCACAAAAAGAATTGGCAAAAGCACAAAAGGCACTGACAGAAGAATTTTACCTGGAGCTGAAAGATGGTGTACTTGATCCCATCGACGTGATCGACAATCTTGCCATTATTTCTGTCGTTGGCGATGGTATGCGCACTCAGCCAGGAACGTCAGCCCGCTTTTTCTCCGCATTGACACGCGCCAATATCAACATCATTGCCATCGCGCAAGGCTCTTCTGAACGTTCCATTTCTGCCGTTATTGAAAACGATGCCGCGACCACGGCTGTTCGTCTTTGCCACCAAATGCTGTTTAACACCGCTCAGGTTGTTGAAGTCTTCGTTGTCGGTGTGGGGGGGGTAGGCAGTGCGTTGATCGAGCAAATACGTCGTCAGCAAACCTGGCTCAAACAGAAACACATCGATCTGCGCGTCTGTGGTATTGCCAACTCCCGCGCTTTATTGACTGATGTGCAAGGCATCTGTCTGGATAACTGGCAGCAGGCACTCTCAGAAGCCACCGAACCTTTTAGCTTGAGTCGCCTGATCCGCCTTGAAAAAGAGTACCATCTCCTGAATCCTGTCATTGTCGACTGCACTTCCAATCAGTCGATTGCGGAACAGTATGCAAGTTTCCTCAGCGATGGCTTTAACGTTGTCACACCCAATAAAAAAGCCAATACCTTATCAATGGCTTATTATCGCCAAATCCGTCAGGCCGCCGAGAAATCGAAACGTAAGTTCTTGTATGACACTAACGTAGGGGCTGGATTACCGGTTATCGAAAACTTACAAAATCTGCTTAATGCCGGTGATGAATTAGTGCAGTTCAGTGGCATTCTGTCGGGTTCTTTGTCCTATATTTTCGGTATGCTGGATGAAGGTATGACGCTGTCACAAGCGACCTTGCTAGCCAAAGAGAAAGGCTTTACTGAACCCGATCCACGCGATGATCTCTCCGGCATGGATGTTGCGCGGAAGCTGCTGATCCTGGCACGTGAGGCAGGTTATGAACTGGAACTGGACGATATTCATGTCGAACCCGTTCTGCCTATATCGTTCGACGCCAGTGGCGATGTTGATAGTTTCCTGCAACATTTACCGCAACTGGATCAGGAATTTAGCCAACGTGCAAAACAAGCCGCAGAACAAGGAAAAGTATTACGTTATGTTGGCTTAATTGAGCAAGGCCGTTGTACAGTGAAAATTGTCTCTGTTGATGGCAACGATCCACTTTATAAAGTCAAAAATGGCGAAAATGCTTTGGCTTTCTACACCCGTTATTATCAACCCATTCCGCTGGTATTACGTGGTTATGGTGCAGGAAATGATGTAACGGCAGCCGGTGTTTTTGCTGATATATTACGCACTCTGTCATGGAAATTGGGGGTTTAATGGTTATCAGGGTTTATGCGCCTGCCTCTATCGGGAACGTTGGCGTCGGATTTGATGTGCTTGGCGCAGCAGTTTCTCCCATTGATGGCTCATTACTTGGAGATTGTGTCTCTGTAAGTGAAGCTGATAGTTTCAGTTTGAATAATAAAGGACGATTTGTTGGCAAATTACCGACCGATCCCAAACAGAATATCGTCTATCAATGCTGGCAGCTTTTTTGTCAACGACTGGGAAAAGACCTGCCCGTTACCATAACATTAGAGAAAAATATGCCGATCGGTTCGGGATTAGGCTCCAGTGCCTGCTCTGTCGTCGCCGGTTTAGTCGCATTGAACGAATATGCTGGTCACCCATTTAACCAACACCAGTTGCTGGAGATGATGGGAGAATTAGAAGGACGTATTTCCGGTGGTGTTCATTATGATAATGTCGCGCCCTGCTATTTGGGCGGATTGCAATTGATATTATCTCAGGAAGATACCACCTGTCTGCCTGTTCCCACATTTGCAGATTGGCTATGGGTAATGGCTTATCCCGGCATCAAAGTATCGACAGCAGAAGCCCGTGCAATCCTACCCAATCACTATGCCCGTGAGGACATCATTGAGCACGGACGTCACTTTGCTGGCTTTATCCATGCCTGCCATACCCAGCAATCAGGGTTGGCTGCCAAATTAATGCAAGATGTTGTGGCAGAGCCTTATCGCACACAACTGTTACCCGGCTTTGCTCATGCACGTGATGCAGTCAAAACATTAGGGGCGCTGGCGTGCGGCATTTCCGGCTCCGGCCCGACACTGTTTGCCATTTGCCATGAAATGGCTGTAGCAGAAGAGGTTGCACAGTGGCTGCAACAACATTACATACAGAATGATGAAGGCTTTGTACACATTTGCCGTCTGGATCTCGCAGGCGCACGACAGGTAAAGTAACCATGAAATTATATAACTTAAAAGATAACAGTGAGCAGGTCAGTTTTTCACAGGCGGTAAAACAAGGGTTAGGTAAACAGCAGGGCCTCTTTTTTCCGCAGGATTTGCCAGAATTCAGCCGTAATGAAATTGACGATTTATTGAAATTGGATTTTGTCAGTCGCAGCCAACGCATTCTCTCTGCTTTTATTGGCGATGAAATTCCCACAGAACAATTGGCAGCCCGCGTAAAAAACGCGTTTGCCTTCCCTGCCCCTGTAGCAACTGTCGAAGATGATATCGCTTCACTGGAGCTTTATCACGGCCCGACACTGGCGTTCAAAGACTTTGGTGGCCGTTTTATGGCACAAATTCTTGCTCAAATTGCAGGAGAGCAGCCCGTCACGATTTTAACTGCAACATCCGGTGATACCGGCGCCGCAGTGGCCCATGCTTTCTATGGCTTGCATAACGTACAGGTGGTGATCCTTTATCCCGAAGGCAAGATCAGCCCATTGCAGGAAAAACTCTTTTGTACTCTGGGTGGCAATATTCATACAGTTGCTATCAAGGGGGATTTCGATGCTTGCCAGGCATTGGTCAAACAGGCTTTTGATGACGAAGAACTGAAACAGGCTTTACATCTCAACTCAGCTAATTCAATTAATATCAGCCGCCTACTGGCACAAATCTGTTATTATTTTGAAGCCGTTGCGCAGATCCCCGCAGAAAAACGTGAGCAATTGGTCATTTCCGTCCCAAGTGGTAATTTTGGTAATTTAACCGCCGGGCTGCTGGCAAAATCATTAGGACTACCGGTAAAACGTTTTATCGCGGCAACCAACGTCAATGACACCGTTCCTCGTTATTTAGCGGCAGGTAAGTGGCAGCCACATCAGACCATTCCGACGCTATCCAATGCTATGGATGTCAGCCAGCCCAATAACTGGCCACGTATTGAAGAATTGTTCAAACGCAAAGGCTGGGCACTGAGTGAATTGGCAAACGGGGTTGTGGATGACTCAACCACTCAAAGCACCATGCGCGAACTGGCGGCAAAAGGCTATATTTCCGAACCACATGCTGCCATCGCTTATCGTGTTTTGCGGGATCAATTACAAGAAGGGGAATATGGCTTGTTTCTGGGCACTGCTCATCCAGCCAAATTTAAGGAAAGCGTCGAGGCCACTCTCGGCCAACCATTGTCCTTGCCACAAGCGTTATCTGAGCGCGCAGATCTGGACTTGTTATCCCACTTTATGCCCGCTGACTTCTCAACATTGCGTGAATTTTTGATGGAAAAAACATCGAAATAACATGGCATTTATCACTCCGCCTATTTATAGGTGGAGTGATATCAGGTTTTGAAAATTAAAATTAATGCTGCTCAGAACGCTTAAATACCAACTCATCTCCTTTAGAGAGAGATTCATCAAAAGCGTATCCTTCCAGATTGAACGCCACCAGTTGTGCTGGTTCGGTCAGTTGGTTCTGAATAATAAAACGGCTCATCAGGCCACGGGCTTTTTTAGCATAGAAACTAATGACCTTGTATTTGCCATTTTTTTCATCCAGAAAAACAGGCTTGATAACTCTGGCTGCCAGCTTTTTGCTATTTACTGATTTAAAATACTCATCTGATGCCAGATTGACCAGAATCTCATCACCTTGCTGTTCCAGAGCCGCATTTAAATTTTCAGTAATGCGGTCGCCCCAAAACTGATACAGATCCTTACCACGTGGATTTTCCAGCTTAATACCCATTTCCAAACGATAAGGCTGCATCAAATCGAGAGGACGCAAAACGCCATACAGGCCAGATAGAATTCTTAAATGTGTTTGAGCAAAATCAAAATCGTCAGCAGAAAAAGTTTCTGCCTGCATACCGGTATAAACATCACCTTTAAATGCCAAAATCGCCTGGCGGGCATTGTCTGGCGTAAAATGGGGCTGCCATTCACCAAAACGAGCAGCATTCAATCCTGCCAACTTATCACTAATACTCATCAAACTGCCGATTTGCGCAGGCGTTAAAGTCCGGCAAATCTCGATCAATTGTTGGGCTTCCGCCAATAGCAGTGGTTGACTATATTTTTCTGTTGCAAGAGGGCTTTCATAATCAAGTGTTTTTGCCGGTGAAATGGTAATAAGCATTATTTTTTCCTAATAATCCAGACTTCCCTCACTTTAGCAAAAAAGACAAAAAGAGGAGAATCTTAGCAAGAGAATTTTCCTACCTTACAGCCGCGCCTGACCATGTTATTATCACCAGATGGCGAGGCAATGTTGCCAAAGATTTTACGTATAACGATGAGATATTAAACATGACCGATAAACTGACTTCCCTGCGTAAACTGACAACAGTAGTAGCAGATACCGGGGATATCGCGGCGATGAAACTGTATCAGCCGCAAGATGCGACCACCAACCCTTCCCTGATTTTGAATGCAGCTCAAATTCCAGAATATCGCCAACTGATCGATGAAGCTGTTGAATGGGCGCGTGGTCAAAGCGATTCCCGTGAACAACAAATTATCGATGCCAGCGATAAATTGGCTGTCAACATTGGCCTGGAAATTCTGAAACTGATCCCTGGCCGTATCTCCACTGAAGTTGATGCACGCCTGTCTTATGACACCGAAGCAAGCGTAGCGAAAGCAAAACGTCTGATCAAGCTGTACAACGAAGCAGGTATCAGCAACGATCGCATTCTGATCAAACTGGCTTCTACCTGGCAAGGTATCCGTGCTGCGGAACAACTGGAAAAAGAAGGCATCAACTGTAACCTGACTCTGTTATTCTCCTTTGCTCAGGCACGTGCTTGTGCTGAAGCGGGGGTCTACCTGATCTCTCCATTTGTTGGCCGTATCCTTGACTGGTATAAAGCAAATAGTGGTCAGAAAGAATTCGCACCGCATGAAGATCCAGGTGTGATTTCCGTTACTGAAATTTATCAGTACTACAAAGAACACGGTTACAACACGGTTGTTATGGGTGCAAGTTTCCGTAACGCGGGTGAAATTCTGGAACTGGCAGGCTGTGATCGCCTGACAATCTCTCCAGCACTGCTGAAAGAGCTGTCAGAAACAGCGGGTGAAGTTGAGCGTAAATTGGGTTATGAAGGCGAAATCAAAGAGCGCCCAGCACCAATGACTGAAGCTGAGTTCTACTGGAACCACCACCAGGATGCAATGGCAACGGAAAAACTGGCAGAAGGTATCCGTAAGTTTGCAGTAGACCAAGGCAAACTTGAAAGCATGATCGCTGACTTGCTGTAATTTCAAGCGATACGCTATTTTTTCTTGTACAAAGGCGACAAAATAGGTCGCCTTTTGTTTATTTCACGTTACCACCCACAAATTTTATTATTTTTCCTATTATTATAATTAATTGAGGTTTGTATGAATGTATTGCGCATTGGCCTCGTGTCTGTTTCCGATCGTGCTTCAAACGGCGTTTATCAGGATAAAGGGCTGCCCGCACTGGAAACATGGCTGAAAAAAGCGATTACCACACCTTTTAGCGTAGAAACCCGCCTTATTCCTGATGAGCAAATCCTGATTGAACAAACATTGTGTGAATTGGTCGATGAACTGGGCTGCCATTTGGTACTCACCACGGGGGGAACAGGACCTGCGCGTCGTGATGTCACGCCAGATGCAACGTTGGCAATTGCGGATCGTGAAATGCCCGGATTTGGGGAACAGATGCGTCAAATCAGCCTTCAATTTGTGCCAACCGCCATCCTGTCCCGACAAGTCGGCGTGATCCGCAATCAAGCACTGATTCTCAACCTTCCCGGACAACCGAAAGCCATCGCAGAAACACTGGAAGGATTAAAAGACGAAAATGGCAAGGTATTGGTAGCGGGAATTTTTGCCAGTGTTCCCTATTGCATCCAATTGCTGGATGGCCCTTATGTGGAAACGGCTGAAAGCGTTGTCGCCGCGTTCAGGCCGAAAAGTGCACGTCGTTAAAAGTCCAATTCATTGAATACCATAAAGGTTCTGAACAGGCTCAGAACCTTATGGATAAAAAAATAGCATTACTCACCCAAACTACTACCATTGGTTTCAATCACCCGCTTATACCAATAAAAACTCTTCTTACGACGCCGCTCCAATGAACCGGTTCCCTGTTCATTCTGGTCAACATAGATATAACCATAACGTTTGCTTATCTCACCTTTTGAAGCACTGACCAAATCAATCGGCCCCCAACTGGTATATCCCATAATATCCACACCATCTTCAATCGCTTCTCTGACCTGAATAAGATGATCGCTAAGGTATTGAATACGATAGTCATCCTGAATATTGCCATCCGCTTCCGGTGTATCTTTCGCACCCAAGCCATTCTCAACGATAAACAAAGGTTTCTGATAGCGATCCCATAACAAATTCAATATCGTGCGTAACCCAAGGGGATCTATCTGCCAACCCCATTCTGAACTGGGTAAATAAGGATTAGCCACCATATGCAGAATATTACCCTGCTGTTTCTGGTATTCCGCCTCATCTGCGGTCATACAGCCGCTCATGTAATAACTGAATGAAATAAAATCGACCGTATTTTTCAGATCATGCTTATCTTGCTCTGTAATTGCCAGTTCAATGCCATTCTCGCGAAAATAACGCAACATATAGCCAGGATAATTCCCACGGCTTTGGACATCGCCAAAAAATAACCACTTTTGATTTTTCTGAAGCGTTGCTAATACATCTTCGGGTTTACAGGTTAATGGATACATCAAACCACCCAGTAACATATTACCAATCTGGGCATCAGGAATGATCTCTCGGCACAATTTCACTGCCCTGGCGCTGGCAACCAATTGATGGTGAATAGCTTGATAGATCTCTGATTGAGTACTGTTTCTCGATAATCCAACACCTGTCAGCGGTTCATGCAGCGACATATTGATTTCATTAAATGTCAGCCATAACTTCACTTTACTCTGGTAGCGATTAAATACCGTGCGCGCATAGTGTTCAAAAAAGGCGATCAATCTGCGATCTCCCCACCCGCCATATTTTTTGACTAGCGTCCACGGCATTTCATAGTGAGATAATGTGATCAAAGGTTGGATGCCATATTTGGCCATTTCGTCGAACAGCCGATCATAAAATGCCAGGCCCACTTCATTGGGTTGCTTTTCATCCCCATGAGGAAAAATCCGGCTCCAAGCAATCGAGGTACGTAAGCATTTAAATCCCATTTCTGCAAACAGGGCGATATCTTCGGGGTAACGGTGATAGAAATCGATAGCAATATCTTTGAGATATCGCGTTTCATCCGCAGGATCACGTTCAACAACGGGGCCAGTAATCCCTTGTGGCAAAACATCTGAAGTGGAAAAGCCTTTTCCATCCGTCAAATAAGCACCTTCAACTTGATTGGCAGCAATCGCGCCTCCCCATAAAAAATGCGTTGGAAACTGTTTCATGCAAACCCTCCTCTCATGGATATTTAAGGCTTATGTAGGAATTCAGATTGGTTTTTATCGGTATTGTTTTCTGTAGGTGAATTGGTAACAGCAGGCAGGCCAAATAACCACGTCAAAATGGTCGCGATAATAAACGCTAGCAATGTGCCAATCATTGCGCCCCATACGGTATTATCGATTCCTGATGGCGGGATCATTTGAGTAAAAGTAAAAATATTGCTTAGTCCTATTGAATAAACGGCACTTTGGTAATAACCAACCACAGAGCCACCAATCGCACCAGCAATACAGCCAAAGATAAACGGCCGACGGTAAGGCAGGGTAACCCCATAAACCGCAGGCTCAGTGATACCAAAGATACCGGCGGTAACAGCAGAGCCAGACAACATTTTTAATTTAGCATCGCGGGTACGCAAGAAAACGCCCAATGCAGCCCCCGTTTGCCCTATTACGGCCGGTAACAACAAGGGGGTTAACGTATCATGCCCCAAAACCGTTAAGTTGTTGAACATGATTGGTACTAATCCCCAATGCAGCCCAAAAATGACACAAACTTGCCAGATTGCCCCCATAATCGCCCCTGCCAGAGCCGGTGCAAACTCATATACTGCCTGATAACCATAAGCCAATGAATGGCTTAGCGATGTCGCCACTGGCCCAATGACAATAAAGACGAGTGGAACAATCAATATCAGGCAGACAAGGGGAGTAATGAAGGTTTTAATGGTGGCGGGCAGGCGTGAATCCAATTTTTTCTCTATTTTACAGCTTATCCAGGAGGCAAAAATAATTGGGATCACAGAAGAGCTATAATTCAAAAATGAGAGTGGGATACCCATAAAGTATTCAGTTGTGCTGCCAGCAACTATAGATGCCTCGAAAGCAGAGATAATCATGGGATGCACCAAGGCTCCGCCAATTCCCATTGTAATAAATGGATTGCCCCCAAACTTTTTACCTGCGGTATAGCCAAGTAATAAAGGGAAAAAATAAAACAGCGAGTCACTGGCGGCATACCAGATACGATAAGTACCGCTGTCAGGTGTTAGCCAATGAAATGCAATGGTAACGGCAAGCAAGCCTTTTAAGATCCCGGAAGCTGCCATTACCCCCAAAAATGGGGTAAAGATACCCGAAATAATATCGATAAAATGGTTAAATAAGTTATCGCGCTTGCCAGTTGGATTTGGCATTGAAGGTGTTTCATCAGAAGGTGCTAACACTTGTTGGATAACCTGATATACCTCTTTGACTTGATTACCAATCACAACCTGAAATTGCCCCCCACTTTCGACAACCGTAATAATATCGGGATGGGCTTTTAGTTTATTGATATCGGCGAGTGAGCGATCCCATAGTTTAAAACGCAGCCGAGTCGCACAATGAACGAGACTGACAATATTTGCTTTACCACCAACACCTACAATGATTTCCTGGGCCAGTATCTGGTATTTCATGCCACTTCCCTCATTTTCCGCACTGCCTGTGCTTTAAAAAAGATAGTATGCGTGTGATTTCATATAGTGTTGTAAATTGCAACTTGAAGTTTAATGCGTATAAACAAAATCATTAAATATCACCCCATGTTAAGGACGACTTTATCTTTAGATGGACAACAGCGGATTTTACCCATCCATTAAATTACATGATTCCTATTCAGGATGGTAGAAGGTGGTCAGCGTCAGAAAAAGATAATAGGCAGGCAAAACTTCGTCAGGAAATGGAAACTCAATTTATTCGACATGGAAGTGACATAACATGTGGGTTGGATTCTTTTTAAAATTTGTAGAATAAATACCTTTTAATATAGCATAAGTTTTATTTTCATCTATTTTGAGTCTGGTCAGAACATTGAAAATAAACACCTCAGAACCCATTTTATAACTATAAATCGGTAACTTATGTCACAACATCACAATCGTCCATTAAATAAACAAGATTATAAAACGCTGTCCTTAGCGGCTTTAGGTGGCGCTCTGGAATTTTACGACTTCATTATCTTTATCTTTTTTGCTGTTGCACTTGGAGAACTCTTTTTCCCCGCGGATATACCTGAATGGCTCAGACAACTACAGACATTCGGTATTTTTGCGGCGGGTTATCTGGTTCGGCCTTTAGGTGGGATCATCATGGCCCATTTTGGTGATCTCATTGGGCGTAAGAAAATGTTTTCACTCAGCATATTGTTGATGGCTGTACCAACACTGGCTATCGGCATGTTACCCACCTATGACGTCATAGGCATGGCTGCCCCTGTCCTACTGCTACTGATGCGGATTATGCAAGGAGCCGCAATTGGCGGAGAAGTGCCCGGAGCCTGGGTTTTTGTGGCAGAACATGTTCCCCATAAACGCATTGGATTTGCCTGTGGTGTTTTAACGGCAGGATTGAGTTTGGGGATTTTATTTGGTTCTCTCGTCGCAACTATTATTACTTCGATTTATTCCAGACAAGAAGTCCTGGATTGGGCATGGCGTCTGCCATTTTTCTTAGGCGGTATTTTCGGTTTATGCGCTATGTATCTGCGCCGCTGGCTGCATGAAACCCCTGTCTTCAAGGAAATGCAGGAACGCAAAGCGTTGGCAGGAGAGCTGCCACTAAAGACGGTTGTTTTTAATTACAAGCGCGCCACCTCTATTTCCATGCTGCTTACATGGCTCCTTTCTGCTGGCATTGTCGTTGTTATCCTGATGACACCAACCTATATGCAGACAGTCTTTAATCTTGAACAATCACTGACTTTGAAAGCAAACAGTCTGGCGATTATCTCATTAGCGATTGGCTGTATCTTTGCCGGATACTTATGCGATAAATGGGGAGCCGGTATCGTTCTGATTATAGGTTGCATTCTATTGGCTGCCACAACATGGTTTTTCTACCACAATATCAGCCATGAACCGCTCAAACTATTTAGTGCTTATTCCCTCACTGGTCTGACTGTCGGTGTGATTGGCGCTACTCCTTTTGTTATGGTGAAAAGCTATCCGCCAGAAGTCAGGTTTAGTGGCATTTCATTTGCGTATAATTTGGCTTATGCCATTTTTGGGGGACTGACACCAATCTTCGTCACCTTATTGCTGACATATACCGCACTGGCACCCGCTTATTACATGATGACCTTATCGGTAGTTGGTCTTTTATTGGGGGCTTACTTGCGGAAAAAATCTATCTGAAAACAGGTGGGAAATTAAAGGATAATCAAACACAGGATGAGCATAACTCACTCATCCTGTTAAAAGTAATTAAGCGTGTTTCACTTCACCAATTGGCAGAATAGTACGGCCATATTGTTCATTCAGAACTTCAGCCATTGCCAGATAGAAAGCACTCGCACCACAGATAACACCTTCAAAACCTGCAAAGGTCAAAATGCTGGCATTGCCGGTGATATTGCCAATTGCCAGCAATGCAAACAGCAGCGTCAAGCTGGCAAATACAAATTGCAGAACACGGTTAGCTTTCAACGTACCAAAGAACATAAACAGGGTGAATATTCCCCACAAGGCGAGATAAACGCCAAGGAACTCATGACTGGTTGCTTCAGCCAGCCCCATCTTTGGCAGAAACAGCAAAGCGATCAGGCTCAGCCAGAACAAGCCGTAAGAGGTAAATGCGGTTGCCGCAAACGTATTTCCTTTTTTGTACTCAAAGATACCTGCCAGTACCTGAGCCAAACCACCGTAAAAAATTCCCATGCTCAAAATTGCTGATGCCAATGGGAAAAAACCTGCATTGTGCAGATTCAACAAAATGGTTGTCATGCCAAAACCCATTAAACCCAATGGGCCTGGGTTCGCTAACTGATTAGAATGCATATTTCCCCTAGAAAACACAAATAAAACAAAATATTAAAAAAGTTATCGTGGCACTTTCCTGCACCAAGAAACCATAAAAGGCGGCGAATCATAATGTGATGACATCAACTACACAATGGCCTGCGAAAAATTTTTTTATTAAATCTCAATTTTTTTTCAATTCTCCCCTTGATGATGAGATGAATGACCCCATCTAAGTCTCAACTACAGTTACTACTGAATATTTCGGCATTAGCTGGAAAATAAAATGAGGAATTTCTGGCGAACAGCGCCATTGAAAAGCAAACATTCGTCCTCATATAGCTTAGTAACTTGACCGAATATATGAATTCTTTGTGGAGGCGTTTAGATGGGTAAAATCATTGGTATCGACTTGGGAACTACCAACTCTTGTGTAGCAATTATGGACGGCACGACCACTCGTGTGCTTGAAAACAGCGAGGGTGACCGTACCACACCTTCTATCATCGCATATACTCAGGATGGTGAAACTCTGGTTGGTCAACCAGCTAAACGTCAGGCTGTTACTAACCCGCAAAACACGTTGTTCGCCATTAAGCGTTTGATTGGCCGTCGTTTCCAAGACGAAGAAGTGCAGCGTGACGTCTCTATCATGCCATACAAAATCATGGCAGCGGATAACGGCGATGCATGGCTGGAAGTAAAAGGCCAAAAAATGGCACCACCTCAGGTTTCTGCTGAAGTTCTGAAGAAGATGAAGAAAACAGCGGAAGACTATCTGGGTGAACCAGTAACCGAAGCTGTTATCACCGTTCCTGCATACTTCAACGATGCACAGCGTCAGGCAACTAAAGATGCTGGCCGTATCGCAGGTCTGGAAGTTAAGCGTATCATCAACGAACCAACCGCGGCTGCGCTGGCTTACGGCCTGGATAAAGAAGTCGGCAACCGCACCATCGCAGTTTATGACCTGGGTGGTGGTACTTTCGATATCTCTATCATCGAAATCGATGAAGTTGATGGCGAAAAAACGTATGAAGTTCTGGCAACCAATGGTGATACCCACTTGGGTGGTGAAGACTTCGACAGCCGCATGATCAACTATCTGGTTGACGAGTTTAAGAAAGAACAAGGCATCGACCTGCGTAATGACCCACTGGCAATGCAGCGTCTGAAAGAAGCGGCAGAAAAAGCGAAAATCGAACTTTCTTCTGCACAGCAGACTGATGTAAACCTGCCATACATCACAGCCGATGCGACCGGTCCTAAGCACATGAACATTAAAGTGACTCGTGCAAAACTGGAATCTCTGGTTGAAGACCTGGTTAAACGTTCAATCGAGCCTCTGAAAGTCGCACTGAATGACGCCGGTCTGTCTGTATCTGACGTCCACGATGTGATTCTGGTTGGTGGTCAGACTCGTATGCCAATGGTGCAGAAAGCCGTTGCAGATTTCTTCGGCAAAGAGCCACGTAAAGATGTGAACCCAGACGAAGCAGTAGCAATGGGTGCTGCGGTTCAGGGCGGTGTACTGGCTGGCGACGTGAAAGACGTTCTGCTGCTGGACGTCACACCACTGTCTCTGGGTATTGAAACCATGGGCGGCGTGATGACTTCCCTGATTTCCAAGAACACCACTATTCCAACTAAACATAGCCAGGTGTTCTCTACCGCGGAAGATAACCAATCTGCGGTAACGATCCACGTAATACAGGGTGAGCGTAAACGTGCCAGCGATAACAAATCTCTGGGCCAGTTCAACCTGGATGGCATTCAACCAGCAATGCGCGGTACTCCGCAGATCGAAGTGACTTTCGATATCGATGCTGACGGCATCCTGCATGTTTCTGCGAAAGATAAAAACACAGGTCGTGAGCAAAACATCACCATCAAAGCCTCTTCTGGTCTGAACGAAGAAGAAATCCAACAGATGGTACGTGACGCAGAAGCAAACGCAGAAGCTGACCGTAAGTTTGAAGAGCTGGTTCAGATCCGTAACCAAGCTGACCAGCTGATCCACGGCACTCGTAAGCAAGTTGAAGAAGCGGGTGATAAACTGGCAGCAGACGATAAAGCGGCAATCGAGAAAGCAACTTCTGAGCTGGAAACTGCGGCGAAAGGCGAAGATAAAGCTGAAATTGAAGCGAAAATCCAAGCTCTGGTTGAAGCATCCCAGAAACTACTGGAAATTGCCCAACAGCAAGCCCAAGCTGGTGCTACCGATGCTGGCGCAAACAACGCGAAGAAAGATGACGATGTTGTAGACGCTGAATTCGAAGAAGTTAAAGACAAAAAATAATAGCCCTTAGCGGGCAAAGTAACAGGGCGCCTGTTACTTGTTAACTGGCACGGGCGTTGAGGTAACTCCACGCCCGTGTGTGCGTGTTAAGGGTAAACAATACGATGGCAAAAAAAGATTATTACGAAGTTTTGGGCGTTTCCAAAACCGCAGACGAAAAAGAGATCAAAAAAGCCTATAAACGGCTGGCAATGAAATATCACCCTGACCGTAACCAAGGTGATAAAGAATCAGAAAGTAAATTCAAAGAAATTAAAGCAGCGTATGAGATCCTGACAGATCCTCAAAAACGTGCTGCTTATGACCAATATGGTCATGCTGCCTTTGAACAGGGTGGCATGGGCGGCGGCGCAGGTGGTTTCGGTAATGGAGCTGACTTTAGCGATATCTTTGGTGACGTTTTCGGCGATATTTTCGGTGGTGGCCGTCGTCAGCAGCGTCCTAGCCGTGGATCAGACCTGCGTTACAGCATGGAATTAACCCTGGAAGAAGCTGTCCGTGGTGTGACCAAAGAGATCCGCATTCCAACCCTGGAATCTTGCGATACCTGCCATGGCAGCGGAGCCAAAGCAGGAACCAGCCCAGAAACGTGTCCAACCTGTCATGGAGCTGGTCAGGTACAAATGCGTCAAGGATTTTTCGCGGTTCAACAACCTTGTCCGCAGTGTCATGGCCGCGGAAAAATCATCAAAGAGCCTTGCGGTAAATGTCATGGACATGGCCGCGTTGAAAAATACAAGACACTGTCCGTTAAAATTCCAGCGGGCGTCGATACCGGCGATCGCATTCGTTTGAGTGGTGAAGGTGAAGCAGGTGAACACGGCGCACCATCCGGCGACTTGTACGTTCAGGTTCAAGTCAAGGCTCACCATATCTTTGAGCGTGATGGCAGCAATCTCTATTGTGAAGTGCCGATCAACTTCGCAACGGCGGCATTGGGTGGCGAAATTGAAGTTCCAACCCTTGATGGTCGTGTCAGCCTGAAAATTCCTGCGGAAACCCAGACTGGCAAGCTGTTCCGTATGAAAGGCAAAGGTGTTAAATCCGTCCGTGGCGGTGTTCAAGGCGACTTGCTGTGCCGTGTCGTAGTAGAAACACCGGTTAAGCTGAATGAAGAACAAAAAGAGCTGATGCGCAAATTGGGCGAATCTTTTGGCGGGAAAAGCGGTGAAACCAATAGCCCTCGCTCCAAAAGTTTCCTTGATGGCGTGAAGAAATTTTTTGATGATCTGACCAAGTAATTTAGATCTCTCATAAATCCCGCCTGATTATTTTTCTAATGTATTGGCGGGATTTCTAATTTATTAAGCCACCTTCAATTTTAACGGGAAGTTACCCCAGCTTCGTGACAATCACCCCAACCACAATCACAATACAAGCCAATAAACGCATTTTGCTAAACGGCTCTCGCAAGATAACAACAGACAATAACATCGCAAATAACACGCTAGTTTCACGTAATGCCGCAACCAGCACGATGGGGGCATGACTCATCGCCCAAATCACTATGCCATAACTGAGTAATTGCATCAGCCCACCCAATAACCCTTGTTTCCAATATTGATGCAGCTTCCTTCCGGCCGTATTCCAATACCTGAAATACATCATCACGCCCATGATCCAACCATTAATAGCAAACAGCCATAAGATATAGGCCAAGGTATTATCGCCAGCTCTGGAGCCAGCGCCATCGGACAAAGTATAACCGGCGGTAAATGCCGATGTTGTGATTGCCGCAAGTAACGTTTTACGATCCAGATGAAGAGCATTTTTTCCATGTGGAAAAGCAATTAACATAATCCCCACGATAATAAGCGCCACTCCCAGCATGGCTAGAGGTGGTAACATTTCCTGCAAAATTATCCAACTCAATAACGCGGTAATGAGTGGCGCACAACCTCTGGCAATAGGATATACCTGCCCCAAATCTCCCGTCGCATAAGAGCGACTTAAAAACAGACAATAAGCCGTATGTAAAACAGCAGATAAGATTAACCACGGCACAGAAGGTAATGACGGTAATCCAACCCAAAACAGCCCCGAAGTGGCAATCATTCCGGCAAAAAAGACAATAATTGAAATGCCCAGGAACCGATCAGCGCTAATCTTAACTAAGGCATTCCAACTGGCATGTAACAAAGCAGCGCCAAGAACAAACAGGAAAAGTAATGTTGTCATGGAGTATCTTACTCATCTCGTTATTACAAATAATGATTAAAATTTCTTCTTCTATACAGTGTAATTTATCAAAATTTTAAAAAATATTATTTCAATATGTTACAATTCGAATATCACGATCAATTTTGCACAAATAATCTACTTTTTCCGATGTCATGACTATAATAACATGCGTAACCTTGAGCAATTTCATAGGTTAATTTATCCATGACTGCAATCATTCGCCAATTTTTGAAATTAGAGGCCGCAGGGGGGATCCTTCTCATTATCGCGGCCATCATTGCGCTGGTTATGGCGAATACGCCATTGCAGGGTATCTATCATCACTTTCTCAATCTTCCTGTTGCAGTACAATTTGCAGCGTTGGAAATCAACAAGCCATTATTACTATGGATAAATGATGGATTAATGGCGGTCTTTTTTCTCATTGTCGGGCTGGAAGTGAAACGAGAACTCATGGAAGGCTCACTTGCGGGCCGTGATAAAGCCATTTTCCCAGCCATCGCGGCATTAGGAGGAATGTTGGCGCCGGCATTGATCTATCTGCTGTTTAATGGCAGTGACGAGATCACCCAACAAGGTTGGGCAATTCCCTGCGCAACAGATATCGCTTTTGCACTAGGGATCATGGCATTACTGGGGAAACGCGTTCCCACCGCATTGAAAGTCTTTTTGCTTGCGCTGGCGATTATTGATGATTTAGGTGTCATCATCATTATCGCACTGTTCTATACCAAAACAGTCTCTCTGACTGCATTAGGCTTGGCTACCGCCATGATTGGGCTACTGGCCTGGATGAATTGGAAAGGGATCGCTAAAACATCCGCTTATCTGATTGTTGGTGCTGTTTTATGGGTGTGTATCTTGAAATCAGGTGTTCATGCTACATTGGCTGGCGTTATTGTCGGGTTTCTGATCCCCCTTCGAAATAAAAAAGGCGAATCACCTTCTGAAACTTTGGAGCATGAACTGCATTCATGGGTTGCTTATTTCATTCTGCCACTGTTTGCTTTTGCCAATGCCGGCGTTTCATTACAAGGCGTCACATTAGATGGCTTAACCAGTATATTGCCTATAGGCATTGCCCTTGGCCTGTTTATTGGCAAGCCATTAGGTATTTTCCTGTTTAGCTGGATTGCGGTAAAACTGGGAATTGCTAAATTGCCGGAAAAAATTGGCATGAGACAAATCTTCGCTGTTTCCGTACTGTGTGGGATCGGTTTTACCATGTCTATTTTTATCTCAGGTCTAGCATTTGAAGGTCTCAATGACACTTTCAGCACATATTCCCGCTTAGGTATATTGATAGGTTCTACCACCGCAGCGGTTGTTGGTTATGGATTACTAGCCATACTGTTACCGAAGAAAAAGACGTAGTCAAAAACAGATGAATAGACTAATTTAAACACAGATATAGAAAGAATTTCCGAGGTAACTCATTCTCTTAATATTCGCGGCAAAGCGTTTATAACTGTGATGCCGCGAATATTTTTATTGTCATAGAAAATAGCAATAGAAAAATAGGAAAACGCCATAATCTGGCGACCTGAAATGTATGGTCACGGCTGTTATACAGATGTGAGGCAATACACAAGGATAAATATATGCGGGTTTCACATTTAAATTTTAACCATCTCTATTATTTTTGGCATGTTTGCAAGGAAGGCTCGGTTGTAGGGGCGGCAGAAGCGCTATACCTGACACCACAAACCATTACAGGGCAGATAAAAGCGTTGGAAGAGCGTCTGGGTGGGAAGTTATTCAAGCGCCAGGGAAGAGGATTAGTCCCCTCAGAGTTGGGGCAATTAATTTTTCGCTATGCGGATAAGATGTTTACACTCAGCCAGGAAATGATGGACATCGTGACTTACAGCCGAGAATCAAATCTGCTGTTTGATGTGGGTGTCGCTGATGCGCTGTCCAAACGTTTAGTGAGTAAAGTGCTGGAAACAACCGTTGTGGAGCACGAAAAGATCCACTTGCGTTGCTTTGAATCGACACATGAAATGCTACTTGAACAGCTCAGCCAGCATAAACTGGATATGATCCTATCCGATTGCCCTGTGGATTCTTCTCAGCAGGAAGGATTGTTCTCAGTGAAATTGGGCGAATGCAATATCAGTTTTTACTGCCGCCAGCCGATCCCAGAAAAGCCCTTTCCAGCCTGTTTGGAAGAGCGCCGTTTATTAATCCCAGGCCGCCGCTCGATGTTAGGCAGAAAGCTCCTGACATGGATACGCAATAAAAATCTCGAAGTTGAAGTGCTGGGCGAATTTGATGATGCCGCTTTGATGAAAGCGTTTGGTCTGTATCACAACGCCATTTTCATTGCGCCTTCTTTCTACGCCAATGATATTTTCGCTGACAGTGATATTGTTGAGATAGGTCGATTGGATACGGTGCAGGAAGAATATTACGTTATCTTTGCCGAGCGTATGATCCAGCATCCGGCTGTCCAACGCGTGTGTAACAAAGATTTTTCTGCTTTGTTTAGCTCGCCACCAAAAAGTCGTCCTGAAAAATTATATTAAAATCAGCAGATACAAAAAAAAAACCGGCTTTAAGCCGGTTTTTTTAGGTCATCAAAATCAATGATTACATTGCTTTGATTTGTGCTGCCAGAGCAGATTTATGACGTGCTGCTTTGTTTTTGTGGATCAGACCTTTGCAGGCGTGACGATCAACAATTGGTTGCATGTCATTGAATGCTTTCTGTGCAGCTTCTTTGTCGCCAGCAGCGATAGCCGCGTAGACTTTCTTGATAAAAGTGCGCACCATAGAACGACGGCTCGCATTGTGCTGACGGCGTTTCTCAGACTGTACGGCGCGTTTCTTAGCTGATTTGATATTAGCCAAGGTCCAACTCCCAAATATATTCTATCGAGGACAATTCAAAGGCCGAGGAATATGCCTGTTCAGCCTTCTTTTGTCAATGGATTTGTGCAAATAAGCGTCGTTGTACAGCGACGCTGGTTACGTTGTGATGGGGCAGGATTTTATCAGCTTACTCAGAGGGAATACAGTCTTTCGCAATAAAAAACTGAATGAATCACAGAGAAATGCGATAAATTAAATATTTTTCGGGCATCTAGCCTATTTTTATTGTATGAATCAGGTTATTAATTAAAACCCTTTGTGATCGTGGGTTAACCTTGCGCTTTGTACAAGGTATAATCCGGCAATTTCCACGGTATTGAGCCAGCTATGGAGCTAATTCGCGGTATACACAATATCCGGGCGCGTCACCATGGTTGCGTGCTGACGATTGGTAATTTTGATGGTGTCCATCGCGGGCATCAGGCTTTATTAAAACACTTGAAGCAAGAAGGGCAGCGTCTCGGATTACCGACGATGGTCATGATTTTCGAACCGCAGCCTCTGGAAGTTTTTGTGGCAGATAAAGCGCCTGCTCGCCTGACAAGGCTGAGAGATAAAATAAAGTATCTAGCCCAAAATGGCGTTGATTATCTGTTATGTGTGAAATTTGACAAACATTTTGCAGCCAACTCACCTGAAGCCTTTGTTTCGCAGTTGCTCGTTGAAAAACTGGGTGTTAAGTTTTTGGCAATAGGAGATGATTTCCGTTTTGGCAAAAATCGCCGCGGAGATTTTCACTATTTGCAGCAAGCAGGTAAACAATACCGTTTTGATGTCGCCAGCACAGCCAGCTTTTGTGACAGTGGTCTTAGGATCAGCAGTACAATCATTCGTCAGGCACTGCAAAATGATGACCTGACTTTGGCCGAAATATTACTGGGGCATCCTTACAGTATAAGTGGCAGAGTTGTTCACGGTAAGCAATTGGGACGCACCATCGGTTTTCCCACTGCCAATTTACCGTTGAAACGTCTCGTGGCGCCTGTTAAGGGCGTTTATGCTGTAGAAGTCCATGGATTAGGTGATAACCCCCTACCGGGTGTTGCAAATATAGGCAATCGCCCTACGGTTGCGGGCCTGGGCCTGCAACTTGAAGTGCATTTGATTGATACCCAAATGGATCTGTATGGGCGTCATATCGATGTAGTATTACGTAAAAAATTGCGTAATGAGCAGCGATTTGCTTCGCTTGATGCGCTTAAACAGCAAATCGCAAATGATGTGGTTGCAGCGAGAGACTATCTCTTGCAGCGATCCAAGTCATGTATCTAGCGGAAAATTGGAACTGAGAATCTATAATGAGTGACTATAAAGACACCCTGAATTTACCGGAAACAGGGTTCCCTATGCGCGGGGATTTAGCGAAGCGCGAACCAGATATGTTAAAACGTTGGTACAAAGAAGGTTTGTATCAGGCAATTAGAAAAGCAAAATCTGGCAAGAAAACGTTTATTTTGCATGATGGCCCTCCATATGCAAACGGCGATATTCATATTGGTCACTCAGTTAATAAAATTCTCAAAGATATTGTTATTAAGTCCAAAGGGCTGTCAGGCTTCGACTCGCCTTATATTCCAGGTTGGGACTGCCACGGTTTGCCTATTGAGCTCAAGGTTGAGCAGATTATCGGCAAGCCTGGGGAAAAATTTTCCGCCGCTGAATTTCGTGCTGAGTGCCGTAAATATGCCATGACTCAGGTCGAAGCACAGAAAGCGGACTTCAAACGTCTGGGGGTTCTGGGCGATTGGGATAAACCTTACCTGACCATGGACTTCAAAACTGAAGCTGACATCATTCGTGCGCTAGGCCGTATTATCAAAAATGGACACTTACTGAAAGGGGTAAAACCCGTTCACTGGTGTACTGACTGTGGTTCCTCCCTCGCCGAAGCGGAAGTGGAATACTACGATAAAACCTCCCCTTCCATCGACGTGCGCTTCACGGCTGTTGATGCTGATGCCGTGTACGCCAAATTTAATGTACAACCACAAGGTCTGCCTGTTTCTTTAATTATCTGGACCACCACCCCGTGGACATTGCCAGCAAACCGTGCGATTGCTTTGGGTGCAGAAATCACCTACCAATTGGTCAAAATCGATGATGAATGCATCATTCTGGCGGCTGAGCTTGTCGAGAGCGTTATGCAGCGCGCGGGTATCACTGCATGGGAAGTTTTAAGCGATTGCACAGGGGAGGCTCTGGAACTATTACGCTTCAACCATCCATTCATGAGCTACGATGTGCCTGCTATCCTCGGTGATCACGTCACGCTTGAAGCAGGTACAGGTGCAGTCCATACCGCGGGTGGTCACGGTCCAGACGACTACGCTATCAGCTTAAAATATGGTCTTGAAATCGCCAACCCGGTTGGGCCGAATGGCTGCTATCTCTCTGGCACTTATCCTTCTCTGGATGGACAATTTGTCTTTAAAGCCAACGACATCATCGTTGAATTGCTGAAAGAGAAAAGTGCATTACTGAGTCTGGCAAAAATCCAACACAGCTACCCGTGCTGCTGGCGCCACAAAAAACCCATTATCTTCCGTGCAACACCACAATGGTTCATCAGCATGGACAAAAATGGTTTGCGTGAACAATCGCTGAAAGAGATCAAAGATGTCCAGTGGATCCCAGGCTGGGGACAAGCACGTATCGAATCAATGGTAGAAAACCGTCCAGACTGGTGTATCTCTCGCCAGCGTACATGGGGCGTACCAATGTCTCTGTTCATTCATAAAGAGACACAAGAACCACATCCTCGTACCGTTGAATTGATCGAAGAAGTCGCCAAGCGCGTTGAAGTCGATGGCATTCAAGCCTGGTGGGATCTGGACACAGCAGACCTGCTGGGTGATGAGGCCGCAGATTACACCAAGGCGCCAGATACGCTGGATGTTTGGTTTGATTCAGGCAGTACCCACTCTTCGGTTGTGGATGCCCGTCCAGAATTCAACGGCAATTCAGCCGATCTGTATCTGGAAGGTTCTGACCAGCACCGTGGCTGGTTCATGTCTTCACTGATGCTGTCCACTGCGATCAAAGGCAAAGCCCCTTATCGCCAGGTTCTGACTCATGGTTTCACCGTTGATGAACAAGGGCGTAAAATGTCCAAATCCATCGGCAATACCGTCAGCCCGCAAGATGTGATGAACAAACTGGGGGCAGATATCCTGCGTTTATGGGTGGCAGCCACTGATTATACTGGTGAAATCGCTGTTTCTGACGAGATCTTGAAACGTTCGGCTGATGCTTACCGTCGTATCCGCAATACCGCCCGTTTCCTGCTGGCAAACCTGAATGGTTTCAACCCAGAAGAGCACATGGTAAAAGCGGAAGATATGGTGGTTCTGGATCGCTGGGCTGTCGGTCGTGCTCAGGCCGCACAAGCTGATATCCTTAAATACTATGAAGAGTATGATTTCCACTCTGTCGTTCAACGCTTGATGCAATTCTGTTCCGTGGAAATGGGCTCGTTCTATCTGGATATCATCAAAGATCGCCAATATACCGCGAAAAGTGATGGCCTTGCTCGTCGTAGCTGCCAGACTGCCTTGTTCCATATTGCAGAAGCCCTGGTTCGCTGGATGATGCCGATTCTGTCGTTCACTGCTGATGAAATTTGGCATGAATTGCCAGGCAAACGTGCTCAATACGTCTTTACCGAAGAGTGGTATGACGGATTATTTGGTCTGGCAGATGGCGAAGATATGAACGATACTTTCTGGGCTGATCTGCTGACAGTACGTAGCGAAGTGAACAAAGTTCTGGAACAGGCGCGTAATGACAAACATATCCGTAGTTCACTGGAAGCGGCTGTCACACTCTATGCCGATGCAGCACTGGCAGAAAAACTCAACAAACTGTCTGACGAACTGCGCTTTGTCCTGCTAACCTCTCAGGTTGAAGTTGCTGCTTATGCAGCCGCCGATGAGAATGCACAGCAAAGCGAAATTGCAGGCTTGAAAGTCGCCTTGCGCAAAGCAGACGGAGAAAAATGTCCACGTTGCTGGCATTATGCTAAAAACGTGGGCCAGGTGGCGGAACATGCTGAACTTTGCGGCCGCTGTGTGACTAACGTTGCCGGTAACGGTGAAGAGCGTAAATTTGCCTGATGAGTAAACCCATTTGTTCCACCGGACTTCGCTGGCTTTGGCTGGTTGTTGTGGTATTAATACTGGATTTGGGAAGCAAGCATTTAGTGTTGCAGCATTTTACGCTGTACGAATCCATGCCATTGATACCTTATTTCAATCTGACTTACGCCCAGAATTTAGGGGCGGCCTTTAGTTTTCTGGCCGATAAGGGCGGCTGGCAGCGTTGGTTCTTTGCATTGGTCGCCGTTGTCATCACGGTTGTACTGCTGGTAATGATGTATCGTTCCCATGCCAGGCAAAAACTGAGCAATATTGCCTACGCTTTAGTGATTGGTGGCGCTTTGGGAAATTTGTTCGATAGGCTGGTACATGGCTTTGTTGTCGATTTTATCGACTTTTATGTCGGAGAATGGCACTGGCCTACCTTTAATATTGCTGATTCTGCAATTTGCATCGGGGCTGCTCTCATTATCATTGAGAGCTTTATCAGCCCTGATGACAAGGACAAACAAGCAGTCTCGAAAACTTAGTCATTGAAAGAATGATAATAAACCATCTCCGGCTTAGTTAACCGGGGATGGTAACTTCGTCTATACCCAATAGCGGTATATTTGCAATCATTTTTAAGTAAAAGGCTTGAGCAACATGTCAATGCAGGTGCAAACGCACAGTGCAGTTTTATTACATTTCACCTTAAAGCTGGATGATGGCTCTACAGCGGACTCAACTTACAACCAAGGTAAACCCGCATTATTCCGCCTCGGTAATGGTAGTCTCTCAGCCCCACTGGAAGAGCAGCTTCTTGGTTTGAAAGTCGGTGATAAACATCAATTTACTCTGGCTGGAGAAACCATTTTTGGCAAACACAATCCTGATTTAATCCAATATTTCACTCCTCGTGATTTTTCCGATGCCGGTGTGCCAGAAGTGGGAACCATCATGTTATTTACCGCCATGAACGGCAGTGAAATGCCTGGATTTATCAAAGAAGTGGCTGAAGGTTCCATTACTGTTGATTTTAACCATCCACTGGCTGAACAAAACATCACTTTTGAGATTGAAGTGTTGGAAATTGACCCTCAGTTGGAGGAAACCCATGCAAATATTGCTGGCTAACCCTCGTGGTTTCTGTGCGGGTGTTGATCGTGCTATCAGCATCGTAGAGCGTGCACTGGAATTGTACGGTGCTCCCATCTATGTTCGCCATGAAGTGGTACATAACCGTTATGTGGTTGACAACCTGAGAAAGCGTGGCGCCATTTTTATTGAAGAAATTTCAGAAGTGCCTGATGGCGCTATTTTGATCTTCTCTGCCCATGGTGTTTCCCAAGCCATTCGTGCAGAAGCCCGCTCCCGTAATTTAACTATGCTGTTTGACGCGACCTGCCCGCTGGTCACCAAAGTTCATATGGAAGTCGCCAGGGCAAGTCGCAAAGGCAAAGAGGCGATTTTAATCGGGCATGCTGGTCATCCCGAAGTTGAAGGCACCATGGGGCAATACAATAACCCCAACGGTGGCATGTATCTGGTGGAATCACCGGAAGACGTATGGAAACTGCAAGTTAAGGATGAAAATAACCTCTGCTTTATGACCCAAACGACACTTTCTGTTGATGACACCTCAGAAGTGATTGATGCGCTTAATGCAAAATTCCCCAATATTATCGGTCCACGCAAAGACGATATCTGCTATGCCACAACTAACCGTCAGGAAGCCGTGCGTGATTTGGCATTAGGGGCTGATGTCGTGCTGGTGGTTGGTTCTAAAAACTCATCAAATTCAAATCGTCTGGCCGAACTGGCACAGCGCGTAGGCAAGCCTGCCTATTTGATTGATTCTGCCGAGGATATCCAAGCAGAGTGGATCACAGGTGTGAACGCCGTGGGTGTCACAGCGGGTGCATCGGCGCCTGATATTTTGGTACAACAGGTGATTGAACGCCTGAAAACTTTTGGCGCAGAAACAGTTAACGAACTGCATGGCCGAGAAGAAAATATCGTTTTTGAAGTCCCAAAAGAGTTACGGGTTGAAGTGAAAGAGGTTAATTAACCTTATATCTTGATTGTCACTTTTACAGAGCGATAATCCCCTGACTGATCATCAGGGATGTTGTTGTGAGTTTGTTATTATTAACCTGAACCTTAGCCTGTCATTCAATGGAGTTCGGAATTCAGAGTAAACCACAACAGTCAAAATTTTGTTGAATAATTGAAGAGAAGTTATTTTCCTTTATGAAAATAACTTCTCTTATAACAATACCATTGGAGCCAATATCAATTGCGTTTAACGTAACAGAACGTTTGATTTCTCCACCCAGCTCAATAAAATATTCTTCCAGTAACCGTTCAGTTTCCGGTTGTGGAATGGCAAGAATGTGCTGATAGCAACTGTTCAACTGGCGGTAGTCGACATGTGAAATGCGCTGTTGATCCCAGTAAATTAAAATATCACTTATCTCTTTTCCTGACAGCTCGAAACGCTCCACCACGCCAAGAGAACGAAGTAAAGCCAGTGAGGCAGCGTTCATTGATAGTGCTTTCGAGTGCGTTGAGCGGGAAGATCTTTTTTCAACCACTGCCACATCAATTCCATTTTTCTTCAGCCTGCACGCTAGTAGCAATCCGACAGGACCGGCACCCACAATTAATACCTGATAATGGCTTTTCATTGGGATTCCTCGTACTCGCGCATCTCTTTGCGATTAATAGCTCTCAGGCGCGCCACAAAAAGTAGCCAACTAATTAGCAGCAATAATCCGCCACCCACCACTGTTACCCGGATATTAGTGGTATCAAGGAAACCGCCCACCAACATGACCATCAGTGTGGCTAGCGCCTGAATGGAACTGATAGACCCCATAATTTCGCCCTGTTCATTTTCCGGCACAAGATTTGAAATACTGCTTATCAGGCCGGGCAATGCAAAGCCCATAGAGGTGACGAAAAGGGTAATTAATATATGCAGATAAATAACATTGCTAACTATTGGAATTGCCATGACCGCAAGTGATGACACCACAAGTGAATATCGCACCATACTTTCAGGTTTAGCGAATTTAGCAACGTGTCTTACGACGAAATACTGGAATAATGCGTAGGTTGCCCCCATTGACGCGAGGAACGTACCGATCTGAAACGAACTGAAACGGTAAATATCCAGCAGGTAAGCGGGCAGGAAAGATTCAAACAACCACCAACCCGCAACGAAAATCGTCCAGACAGCAAATGCGGTTCTTAGCTCAGTGTGGCTGTAGGCTTTCGCAATTTGTACCAAACCAGAAAAGGCATTTATTTTTTCCTGAGTATGTTTCTCCAGAGTATCGGGGTACGCAACCAACGTGTAAATAAATAACAGAATAAAGATGGCTGCCATAATAACAAACGGCGTCATATATCCGCTAAATGACCCCAAAGAGAAATTGGTTAGCCAACCTCCGGTCGGTGGTCCTATTACCCAGGCTAGGCCCAATGCAGTCTGGATCATGGTGAGGTTTTTAGTTTTATTGCCCGGTGTGCTGATATCAGCCATGCTTGCCTGTGCAATCGCTACGTTACCCGCCATCATCCCGGCCAGCAAACGGCTAAGCAACAGTAGCCCTGCCGATGATTCAATAACCGCATAGGCACTGATGGCAAAGGCTATTGCAGTGCCCGCTACAGTCATTAGCATCATTTTTCTGCGGCCATAAATGTCCGACATTTTGCCCAGTATGGAGGCACCAAAAAACTGGCCAAGAGGGTAGATTGCAAGGAAAACCCCCAACATAATCACCTTTTTTTGATGATCCCAGCCGTCAGGGAATAGTGAAGCAGCATCAGAAATCATCATATGTGGGAATATTGCTACCACCATTCCTAAACCGATAAAATCAAGTAGCGCAACCAACACCAGATACCAAATAACTCCTGGTTTTTCTCTCATTTTTGTACTCCTTAAATTTACCAATTCGTTTGATTAAGCATCAATGTCTTATTAGTATCACCATGACATAATGAATTTTTAAATTCCTCAATATTTTCTTTAGAAAGTCCCTGACCAAAGATAACCTGATAATCATCTTTACATTTAACAGCAGAAAGAAATTTCAATGCCTGAGAAAATGTAAATACATTGTCGTTTTCACTGAATTCAGAAAAACGCTCCCCTACAACGACTATATAAGTCATTATCTTTTCCTTAATTTCATCATAAGTTAAACTTGATTAACGCAATAATAGCAATACGTACCCGTACAGGTTTCGACAGAGGATGTCCATTTAAAACCTTTCGTGACGTCATGTAAGATATTAAATCCATTACACATATCCATATAGGCATTATTCCATTCTGTATTAAAATCAAATAGTAATTGGAGATACAAGTTTGTTAACTCTTGTTTTTCACGATAATTTTTTGATAATGGAATGAATTAATGTAATATTATTAGTTGATATAAACCATATAACAACTCCATAAATGAAGGTTTTATTTTCAATAAATTACTTAATAGACCATAAATAAGTTGAGAAAAAGATATACGCATTAAACTTCAAGTCGCAATTTACAACACGATATGAAGCCTGATTTCTCCCCCGCTTCGCGGGGAGAAATCACACGCACCTTGAAGTTAGATTGGTATATAACAAATAAAAATATAGCTATTGCACTTTGTATGTTGGATTCACTAACGTTGTAATAACCCCCCATTTTACTCAAGGCGAGAAGAAATATATTTGACGAGATCGCCTCCACAGAAAGAAAAACCATTAAAACAATGAATAATGTAGAGTGAAATTTATTTCTCATAAAAAGTTAATCAATTGATATAGAATGCGTGTATATTAGAGCCAAATGATCATAAAAAAAATAAACAGTCATTCAACGAAAATAAAACACATAATAAATAGAACAACATTATCATAATAATATTCTTTCATTTTAGAGTTGGGTTCGATTTTTTATGATAAATAACCACAATTAGAACAATAACATTTATACAAATGAAAATAATTCAATCTTAAAATAGTAAAAATAAAAATTCATTTTTATAAATACTTAAACAAGTAGGAGTATAAGTGATGGTAGGGGGGCGGTACTTCATGCGTCATTATTTAATGCAGAAATACCGCTTGCAGTTTAATGACTGAGACGGTATCTGAATTCTGGATAAGAAATTGACGAAGTGCCTGTTCCAGGAGCAAAGTTTTGGTGCACACCAAAAACCGCTCTGGGGAGGAACAGGCAATGAACAAATTAGTTGAAATTTTCTACGATGCCGATGACTTTTGTCGTTTTTTCATTCCTCAATGGGAACAGTTTTGTTTTAATAAGGGGTATCGTTGGCGTCGCCGACAAGGTCATATACATTCCAGTGAAATCATGACCATCCTGATCCTCTTTCATATGTCGCCTAACCATGATCTTAAAAATTTTTATCTGGAGCATATTTGAAAATATCATCATAACGACTTTCCAACCTTGCTCAGTTATACCCACTCTGTCAGTGTTGCTCTTTCCGTTTTGGTGCCACTGTGCAGATATCTGACTCAATTAAAAGGAAAACCCACGGGGATGTTTTTATTGATTCCACGAGTTTACGTGTGTGCCATAACATCCAGATCCCCCGCCATAAGGTCTTTGAGGGGGTAGCAAGACGTGGAAAAACCTCAATGGGTTGGGAAGGATAAGAAATAAATCCCGACCCGATCTCCGACAAAAAATCCGAATACATGATGACGTCTTGAGCGCTCTGATTGAAATTTAGATAAACTTATATCTATAAGTATTAGTTATCCCATCATATTTCCATTTGTCATTGCTCTCAATCGGGCGTAATTCCATGTAAGATTCTGTCACAACAAATCCCATCTTCATATATGCCGGCACTGCGTCAATTACTGCTCGAAGTTTTAGATTACCGTTTTTCCCCAATTGTTGCGATTTATTTACTGCCTGTTCAATTAGTAAAACCCCACAATCTCGAATACCGCAATGAGTGGCTAAAAAATTAACTTTAAGAAAATCAGTGGGGGTATTATCACGTGAAGACAGCTGTAATCCCCCTATGGGAGTCCCCCTAAAATAAGCAACAAAAAATGATGCGTTCTCTCCTAGTACAGGTTGTCCTGCATTTATTCCTATGCCACCCAATATACTATGTGCTCTAGTAAACCGACTATTCCATTTTTTTTGCTCACTATCACCATCACCACATTTCCAACCATTACTCGCCATTTCTTCTCTTATCTGACGCATTGCAGCTAACGCTTCTTGTGGATTAACCTCCTTAATAACGATAGATGCTCTTACATTGACTGAGCTTGGCCATTTCTCTGAAAAGGATTGTGTTCGGGTTAAAGAGCCAGATGCTAAAGGTTGATGAGTATTAAAAGATTTTGATCTAAACATCATTTTCTCCTAATAATTCCGTATATTAAATCAACATGTTATATATCTATAGCTATTATTGCTAAGGTTAAAACGCCATTTATGACTGTTAGCAGGATCTAACACCATGTATCCTAAATTACCAGGAGAAAATCCCATGTTAATATATACCTGCGTAGCTTCATGTAATGGAAAAAGTTTTATCTTACCATTGCTTCCTAATTGCTGTGATTTATTCACTGCATGTTCCATTAGTAAAACACCACAATTTCTAATACCACAATGTGTTGCCAACCACTCAACTGTAGGCAGATCAGTAGTCATGTTATCTGCAGGAATAAATGCTAAAATTCCAACAGGAACACCTTTAAAATAGGCAGCAAAAAATAATAAATCCATTTTTGATAATTTTTTCCTCCTAATAAAACACTCGATTTTGTTATGTACAAGTTCAAATATAGAATATGCAGAATAATATCTCATGTTCCATTTTTCTTGTTCATTATTACCAAGCAAGTATTCGGAGCTACTGCATTTCCATTCAGTGTTCATAGTGGTTGTCATTATTATGTTGGTTACATTTAATGCTTCATGTGGGGTAACCTCCTTGATTGTTATAAAAATTCTGGCATCAACTACTGCTGAACCGATGTCTGAAACAGACTTAGCATGAGTTAAGGAACCCAGTGTTGCGGGCCGAGGAATATTAAAAGATTTTGATCTAAACATGATGCAACCCCATGCAATAGTTTAATTAACTTGATTTTCATTATTCCAATATCATAATATACAACCAACTCTACTTTATTAAAAAAATTTATGATTCACATTAACATAAAATAAATTAACTTTGTCATGCCATGGTATAAAATGGAGTAACTTACTGTTTTTATAAAATACCATCAAGATATTTTTATTGTAAAAAAACATGAGCCAGTCAGAATATCAATTAAATTTAAACATAAACTAAAAGTGTTTATTATAATAAGTGAATCACGGTGGAAATACTACATTATATACCAATATAACTTCAATATGCGTCTTATATCTCCTCCAGCCTCAACATATTTATTTGGTTAATCGGTATAAGTACGGTTTTTCATTAGACGCTGACGAACCCTGAATAGATAAATTTTATAATTTCCAACCTGATCCCTGTTTTTCTTATGATCAGGCTATAAATCTGGCGCTGCCAGTCCTTGCCAGTTAAGCTGTAGAACAGTTTTCTTTGTCACCTCAATTAAAAACGATTTACAGAGAGGGCCTTATGGCTGATACAGATATTCGCGTTGCTATCGTGGGCGCTGGCGGACGTATGGGACGCAATCTTATTCAGGCCGTCCAGCTGTTGGATGGTGTTACACTGGGCGCAGCATTAGAGCGTTCCGGCTCTTCATTGGTGGGAACCGATGCGGGAGAACTGGCAGGGATAGGTAAAAATGGTGTGATGATTAATGATGATCTGCATCAAATCATTGAACAATTTGATGTTTTAGTCGATTTTACGCGTCCTGAAGGCACATTAGCCTACCTCTCCATTTGTCGGCAGCATCACAAATCAATGGTCATCGGCACCACCGGTTTTGATGACGCCGGTAAACTAGCGATTACAGAAGCCTCCCGTGAGATCCCTATTGTTTTTGCCGCAAATTTTAGTGTTGGCGTTAATCTGGTACTCAAACTGCTGGAAAAAGCCGCCACAGTAATGGGGGAATATACCGACATCGAGATTATCGAAGCCCACCATCGCCACAAAGTGGATGCGCCATCAGGGACAGCGCTGGCAATGGGAGAGTCTATCGCCAATGCATTAGGCCGTGATCTCAAAACCAGCGCCGTTTATGCCCGCGAAGGCTATACCGGAGAACGCGATCCTAAAAGCATTGGATTTGCCACCATCCGGGCGGGCGATATTGTTGGGGAACATACAGCAATCTTTGCCGATATCGGTGAACGTGTAGAGATAAGCCACAAGGCTTCAAGCCGAATGACCTTTGCTAATGGCGCAATTAAGGCAGCAATGTGGTTAACAGGCAAAAACAGTGGTCTTTATAATATGAAAGATGTGTTAAATCTTGACAAAATTTAATATTTAAAAATTATAACCTTATGTAATTACGCAATTATTTTTTAAATAGTTGCGTAATAATGACATACATAAATATTATTACAAATAATCCAAATTAATCACGATTTTTATAAGAATAGTTAGCTTTTTTGTTGCCTTTTTCCTATAAACACGAAAAAAGCCCTATATTTTTTCTGTTCTTAAGTTTTCTCTCACCATAATCGTTTATCTACTCCCCCTTTCCTTATATTTTTCAGCTACATTTACTCAAAACAAGAGCGAGAGTTGTAAAAAAGCCAATAAAAATGCCATTTTTTGTAGACAACCCCCACTCTCATCATTAGAATGCGCGCAATTTGCCAAAATTTTGACAAAAATCATGATTGGCATTGATTTTAAGGACTAATTCTGAATTAATATGCATTGGATGCGACTGATTATTCATTTTTGGAGGGCGTTTTGATTAAGTCAGCTATATTGGTTCTGGAAGATGGAACCCAATTTCACGGTCGCGCCATTGGTGCAGAGGGTGTGGCTGTTGGGGAAGTGGTCTTCAATACTTCAATGACCGGATATCAAGAAATACTTACCGACCCTTCCTATTCCCGCCAAATTGTTACTCTTACTTATCCCCATATTGGTAATGTCGGCATCAATGCCGCTGATGAAGAATCCCCCACCATTCAAGCCCAAGGCTTAGTTATTCGCGATTTACCCTTAGTGACCAGTAACTTCCGCAGTGAAGAAAACCTGTCTGATTACCTAAAACGTCATAATATCGTCGCCATCGCGGATATCGATACACGCAAACTGACCCGCCTGTTAAGAGAAAAAGGGGCACAAAACGGCTGTATCATTGCCGGTAATGCGGCCGATGCCCAAGTTGCACTGGCAAAAGCAAAAGCATTCCCTGGCTTGAAAGGCATGGATTTGGCAAAAGAAGTTACAACCGCACAATCTTACCAATGGGTACAAGGAAGTTGGACATTAGCAGATGGGCTACCTGAAGCGCGTGAAGCGCAAGAATTGCCTTACCACATTGTGGCCTATGACTTTGGGGTGAAGCGCAACATCCTGCGTATGCTGGTCGATCGCGGCTGCCGCGTTACCGTTGTACCGGCAAAAACTCCCGCCGATGAAGTGCTGAAAATGGCACCAGATGGCATTTTTCTGTCCAATGGACCTGGTGATCCAGAACCGTGTGACTATGCTATCGAAGCAATTAAAACCTTTCTGGAAACTGAAATCCCTGTATTCGGCATCTGCTTAGGACACCAGTTGCTGGCACTGGCCAGTGGTGCAAAAACCATAAAAATGAAGTTTGGTCACCATGGTGGCAACCATCCCGTTAAAGATCTGGATCGCAATGTTGTCATGATCACAGCACAGAACCACGGTTTTGCTGTTGATGAAAGCTCACTACCAGCCAATTTGCGTGTAACGCATAAGTCACTCTTTGATGGCACCTTGCAAGGCATTCATCGCACTGACAAGCCAGCATTCAGTTTTCAGGGACACCCTGAAGCCAGCCCTGGTCCACATGAAGCCGCTTCACTGTTCGATCATTTTATCGAGTTAATTGAGCAATATCGCCAGGCAAACGTTCAGAACACTAAATAATCAGGAGAAGAAAAAAAATGGCAAAACGTACTGATATTAAAAGTATCCTGATCTTAGGTGCTGGCCCCATTGTTATCGGCCAGGCTTGTGAATTTGACTACTCTGGTGCGCAGGCTTGTAAGGCGCTACGAGAAGAAGGTTATCGTGTCATTCTGGTAAACTCGAACCCAGCAACAATAATGACCGACCCTGAGATGGCGGATGCAACTTATATCGAGCCGATCCAGTGGGAAGTGGTACGCAAAATCATTGAAAAAGAACGCCCAGATGCCATCCTGCCAACAATGGGTGGGCAAACGGCACTAAACTGTGCATTAGAGCTGGAGCGCCAAGGCGTACTGACAGAATTTGGTGTCACCATGATTGGTGCGACCGCTGATGCCATTGATAAAGCAGAAGATCGCCAGCGTTTTGACAAGGCGATGAAAAAAATTGGCCTGGATACCGCGCGTTCTGGCATTGCGCACACGATGGAAGAAGCGCTGGCGGTAGCCGAAGAAGTCGGTTTCCCTTGCATTATTCGCCCCTCTTTTACCATGGGCGGAACCGGCGGCGGTATCGCTTACAACCGTGAAGAATTCGAAGAAATCTGCGAACGCGGCTTAGACCTCTCTCCAACCAATGAATTGCTGATCGATGAATCTTTGATTGGCTGGAAAGAATATGAGATGGAAGTGGTGCGGGATAAAAACGATAACTGCATTATCGTCTGCTCCATTGAAAACTTCGATCCAATGGGTATCCATACTGGTGACTCCATCACCGTAGCACCAGCACAGACACTGACCGATAAAGAATACCAAATCATGCGTAACGCTTCGATGGCGGTATTGCGTGAAATCGGCGTAGAAACCGGTGGTTCCAACGTTCAGTTCGCAGTGAACCCGAAAAATGGCCGCCTGATCGTCATTGAAATGAACCCACGTGTTTCTCGTTCATCAGCATTGGCTTCTAAGGCAACAGGTTTCCCCATCGCCAAAATTGCCGCAAAACTGGCGGTCGGTTATACCCTTGATGAATTGATGAATGACATCACGGGCGGACGCACCCCTGCGTCTTTCGAACCTTCCATCGATTATGTTGTGACGAAAATTCCTCGCTTCAACTTTGAGAAATTTGCCGGCAGTAATGACCGCCTAACCACCCAGATGAAATCTGTTGGTGAAGTAATGGCGATTGGCCGTACTTTCCAGGAATCCATGCAAAAAGCTCTGCGCGGTCTGGAAGTCGGTGCGACCGGATTTGATCCTAAAGTCAATCTGGATGATCCACAATCCCTGACCAAAATCCGTAGTGAATTGAAAGATGCCGGCGCTGAGCGTATTTGGTATATCGCTGATGCTTTCCGCGCTGGTATGTCTGTTGATGGGCTTTTCAACTTGACCAATATCGACCGCTGGTTCCTGGTGCAAATTGAAGAATTGATCCGTCTGGAAGAACAAATTGCTGAACAAGGTGTTAACAGCCTGACCCCTGATTTCTTGCGTCATCTGAAACGCAAAGGCTTTGCTGATGAGCGCCTGGCGAAACTGGTAGGTGTCTCTGGTAAAGAGATCCGTAAGCTACGCCATGACTACAACTTATATCCAGTTTATAAGCGAGTTGACACCTGTGCGGCAGAATTTTCTACCGATACTGCGTACATGTACTCCACATACGAAGATGAATGTGAAGCCAATCCGAACAATGACAAACCGAAAATTATGGTCTTGGGTGGTGGTCCTAACCGTATCGGGCAAGGCATTGAGTTCGATTATTGCTGCGTACATGCTGCACTGGCTCTGCGTGAAGACGGTTTTGAAACCATCATGGTGAACTGTAACCCCGAAACGGTCTCTACTGATTACGACACGTCGGATCGCTTGTACTTTGAACCTGTCACGCTGGAAGACGTACTGGAAATCGTGCGTGTTGAACAACCAAAAGGTGTTATCGTCCAGTATGGCGGCCAGACGCCTCTGAAACTGGCCCGTGAACTGGAAGCCGCCGGTGTCCCTATTATCGGCACCAGCCCTGATGCGATTGATCGTGCAGAAGACCGTGAACGTTTTCAGCAAGCCGTTAATCGTCTTGGCCTGAAACAACCAGCCAATGCCACAGTATCCACTATCGAGCAAGCGGTTGAAAAAGGTAATGAGATTGGTTATCCGTTAGTCGTTCGTCCGTCGTATGTATTGGGTGGGCGTGCAATGGAAATCGTATACGACGAGTCAGACTTGCGCCGTTACTTCCAGACTGCGGTTAGCGTGTCCAATGATGCCCCCGTCCTGCTGGATCGCTTCCTTGATGATGCTGTTGAAGTTGATGTGGATGCTATCTGTGATGGTGAACGCGTCTTGATTGGCGGCATCATGGAACATATCGAGCAAGCAGGTGTTCACTCTGGTGACTCCGCCTGTTCTTTGCCGGCTTATACCTTGAGCAAAGAAATTCAGGATGTGATGCGCCAGCAAGTTGAAAAACTGGCCTTTGAACTGCGTGTCCGCGGCCTGATGAACGTCCAGTTTGCGGTGAAAGACAACGAAGTTTATCTGATTGAAGTGAACCCACGCGCAGCACGTACCGTGCCATTTGTTTCCAAAGCAACGGGTATGCCACTGGCAAAAATAGCAGCACGTGTGATGGCCGGCCAGTCTCTGCTCGAACAAGGGACAATTGAAGAGATTATTCCACCTTACTACTCCGTGAAAGAAGTGGTATTGCCATTCAATAAATTCCCAGGCGTTGACCCCATTCTGGGGCCAGAAATGCGTTCTACCGGTGAAGTAATGGGGGTTGGCCGGACCTTTGCCGAAGCTTTTTCAAAAGCAATGTTAGGCAGTAATTCCACTATGCGTAAGCAAGGTCGGGCGCTACTGTCTGTACGCGAAGGTGATAAGGAGCGTGTTGTCGATTTGGCAGCAAAATTACTTAAACACGGCTTTGAACTGGACGCAACGCACGGTACAGCAATTGTACTGGGTGAAGCAGGGATCAATCCACGTTTGGTGAATAAAGTTCATGAAGGACGTCCACATATTCAGGACAGAATCAAAAACGGTGAATATGACTACATCGTTAATACCACCGCAGGTCGCCAGGCGATTGAAGATTCAAAACTGCTGCGTCGCAGCGCACTACAATATAAAGTGCACTATGACACAACCCTGAATGGCGGCTTTGCAACTACGATGGCTCTGAGCGCAGATCCGACTGAACAGGTTATTTCTGTACAAGAAATGCATGCTAAGATTGCTAAATAAAATAAGATACCGCCATTTTTGGCGGTAAAAAAATCAAGCCATTCCTGAATTGGAATGGCTATTATCAATATAAGCTCGTGTTATAAACCCAGAATTGTTTCTGCTACACAAGTATATTGATTATTCATATGAACCTTAGGGGGAGTAAAACAATCCTCTAAAAACCAGTTTGCGGGCGTTTCCAGGGCAATAGAAATAGCGACCAAATGCTCCAGACTGATTTTATTGGTTCCGCGTTCATAACGTGACAATTGCTGATGACTCACTCCAATTTTGTCTGCCAGCTCTGCTGCTGTCACTCCAATTTCTTTTCTTTTCATTTGGATTCTTTTTCCTACCAGCATACTGACTTGCATAATATCTTTACTCTCAATTTATAAATAAGTTAAATAGACTATTGCAGTACCTTCATATTTTCCGGCTTTCGGTGGTGTTAGTGTGTGCAATACTGACGTCAGTGTGAAAGGCGTGGCAACATTCTTCCCTCCAGTCGTGACATTCACTCCATTTGCTGCATTTTTTTTATTAATCTGTAACGTTGAATATATTTGCTTATCAGAATCGAGATAAACTTTTTCTTCATTATGCGCTGATCTGGCATGTAACATAATTTTGTTACTGCTAACCGCACATTTAAATGTACCGTCAATGGTGCGAGTGGCATTATTCACTCCTGCTGCGGTTAATTCCCCATAAGCAATTTCAGAAGGTAAATGGATTTCACAACGTTGATTTGGAGGAGGCATTTTGTTGCAAATGGAATTAGGAAATTGTTGAGCCTGACCGTATCCCGGATCTATCTTTGTTGTATAAAACAAACCGATACAATCCGCCTCTGTGGTCATGATGGTAAATGTTACCTGTTTAGGAATACCAAATTTATGTTTATAGGCTCGCATAACGTCGGCAGTTGTCTGGTATTTATGTGCATCATTTAAACATACTCTTGCCCCTTCACAGGAACCCTGCATTCCCGGCCATAGCCCATTCCTATACTTTACATCTGGGCCAACATAGCATTTGGTATTTCCATAACAAGGATTCGGTATCCCTTCTTCCTCTGTCCAGGCAGCGATTTCCATAGTCGTAACAGCTTGATCACCTGAAGGAATTGTATTGACTGGCATAACATAAGCCCCGCCATAAACATACGTGGTACTAACCAAAAACAACAAGGCTGCTAGCTTCAACAACGATTTCTTAATATGGTGCATAACTTATTTTCCAATAACATCAAATTCTGACTAAAGATCGTGGATGAAAAACCAGTCAGCGTGACTAGTCGTAATTAACTTCAAAAGTCGCGATAGCAGTAAATGGACCAAAACCAATTTTTTTCTCTTGAATAGCACGGGGAGCTGCTTGTATATATGCCCGGAATGGGATCACATTCTCTTTTTCATTCGCTATTAACGGAAATTCATGGGTTTTATTAAACGGCATCGGCGTACCATCAATTTTTTCCATACCAATGGCAACACCGTGAAGGCGGTCGTTAGATCTCATTGCCAACAACCCCGGTAACTCTTCGCTTGTCTCTCCCAAGAATTTGATTTTTAGGCGCTTTATCATCTGAGGATCACAGTCGTTTAAGTACAGATTAAATAGTTCGCCCTCTGTACGATGTTTCAGATAAAGATCGCTGTTAAGAATATTTCCAAAATTCACGTCTATGTTTTGATCTGCTGTCTTAATCGAACAGGTAGGAGCAAGGACAGTTAGCGTAATTCTGACATCCTGACGCAGATTATCCTGTGCATAGGCACGTTGCTGGCTACCCATGCCGAAAAGAAACAACATTGGCAGTATATATCTGGATAATCTGGTGCTTAACGGATTCATTATTATTTACCCTACATTTATCCAACTAATTACCGAAAAAACGCATCGTATTTCGACTAATTCTGTGTTGATGCTCCGTCAATATCTTGATTGATGGAACATCATCTATACAACTTAATCAGTTTCCATCAGTGACGGCTTTTATTACTGCGCAGGTATTGCCACTACAGCTAAATGTTAACTGTGGACGTCCACCATAATCATTGACATAAGTCAGTACTGGTGTATTGCCTAATGAATTAGCGCTTCCTCCCAGTTTTTCACTGCTTTTGGGTGCCAACATAATAGGCTCAAATCCCTCGATACTTTTACCGTTCACCTTATTCGATGCTTCTGAAATAGTGATGTAATAAGGTGTTGGGTTATTCACCACATATTGATTGCCTTCACGGGTTAAGGTGAGTTTTTCCTGCCAGGGATTATCAAGATCGATACGGCGTGCAATCACAGCTTCCGGGCGATAGAACAGCTTGACGCGTGTTTGCAAGGCAATTTGCAGTACGTTTGGTTTCTCACTACGTGGTGGAATTTCACGTAAGTTGAAATAGAACAAGCTTTCCCGATCTTGTGGCAATTGGGCTATTGTTGGCAGTGTTTGAATTTTGACCTGGCTCTTCGCTCCAGCTTCAACACGCTGTACTGGCGGAACAACCACAATCGGGCCATTGATCTTATTTCCCTTATCATCTTCAATCCATGCCTGTGCCAGATAAGGCAAATCAAGATGCTGATTTTCAATGTTCAGGCTGACAGATTTTGTATTGCCATTAAAAATCACACGTGTGCGATCTAGCGCTATCGCTGCCGTTGCCTGATGCATTGGCATCAAGCAACTTACCGTCATAGCGGTTATCATTAGAATATTTTTCAGTTTCATAGTGTCATTTGCTCAAGCTCAAAAGAAACTCATGTTTATATTTGCTGCACTAGCTCATCGCCGCATTTTTCAAATCAAACAAACATAATAATCTATTAAATAATGCTTTTTCAGATCGTTTCATTACAATTTACTGACCATCACCTGTTAAAAACTGGCAAGGTAGCAAAAGTGAAGTTAAAGACTCTGGCGTCATTTTATCCGGTACTGTAATCTCGCACTGAGCTTGTCCATCCCAATGCACTTGCAGTTTTTCACCCTGATTTATTCCGCTCAGATATGCATATCCATCATCACTGACAATCCCGATTTCACGCTGGGCAGAATTCAAGACAGATGCACCAAAAGGCGGGAATGAACCGTCAGGTAACCGAATAATTGTCATCGCTTTAATGCCTGATATCACTTGGAATTTACGATAACCAATCGCACCTTCCGTTAATGTTGCCTGCTGAACAGAACGTAGTGCTTCTACATCATCCGGTAAGTTATCTAAGTCAATATTTGCCTTGTTGCGATAGTAGTTATTCACATCGGCCAGCACAGCTTTACCAAAGTAGTTGGTATGCACCGCTGAACCAAATCCCCGAATAGGTACATTGCTAACCCCTTCTGTATCGACCATCAAGCGCGTCGCACCAGGCATGTTAGTACGATGCAGTGCAGCCCCTTTTGCCGTTACAGTCACCCCACCTTGCAGGCCAAGAGCCGCCGTAGTATTGCCACCATCCCGATAACTGGCACTGGCAGTAAGCAACGCCTGGTCACCATAATGGTTGTAATAACCGTCAACGGATGCCCTGCCTTCGATACTCGTCCCCATTGAAACTCGATAGTTATTGCGATCATCAATACGATCAAAATAACCCACTGTATGAGCATTGCCCTGACGATTAACCAACCCGTTATAACTGACCGTGCCACTTTCTCCCCATGGAATGGAAAGATTCAGATACATGCCGTCATCTTTTTTATTGTCAAAATTGTTACGATAGGCTGACAGATTGACGTTGATATTTTTATAACGCCCAATATCAAAATATTTGGATAAGGAAATGTTATAGCGATCGTTTGTTGGCCGATTCCAGTAAGTTTGATGGCTATAGTTAAGGTAAGCACTTAAGCCAATATCGATAAATTGTTTGCTGAAGGTAATGGTATACATCTCTTTACCGCTATTAGAAGAAATGTTGCGATAGCGGCGATCGATATACTGCCCCATGTTCATGAAATTACGCTCAGAGAAACGATAACCGGCAAACGTCACCTGACTGTTATATTGATCAAAACGTTTCGAATAACTGAAACGATAAGATCCTCCGGTTAGCGTTTTGTTTTCTCTCGGTAATCTTGCCCTTGATTCCGTCACATCAAACGACAGTGCACCAAACATCAGCAAATCGCGGCCGATCCCCAGTGACAGGGAATTATAATCTCCCGCGGCTAAAAGACCGCCATACAGCGACCAACCGTTGTTAATTCCCCATGAGAATTCACCCAAACCAAACGCAGGCCCTTCACGACGGTGCTTATCATTCGTGGATTGACCACCAACAAATTTGTACTGAACTCGTCCGGGACGAGTCAGATAGGGGATCGTCGCAGTATTAACCTGAAACTCTTGCACTCCACCGTCTTGTTCTTCGACTCTGACATCCAGCGCTCCTACCACCGCATCACTAAGATCCTGAATACGGAATGGGCCAGAAGCGACCTGCGTTTCATACAGCACTCTCCCCTGTTGTTTAATCGTTACCTTGGCATTAGTCCGTGCTACACCTGTGACTTCAGGCGCATATCCACGTAAATTCGGTGGCAACATATTTTCATCAGTCACTAAACTGACACCCGTATAGCGGAAACTATCGAAAATGCTGGAATTGAGGTAATCCTCACCTAATGTCAATTTTGCTTCCAGACGCGGGATCGCACGATAGATGTAGTAACGGCTCCAATCCCAATCACGTTCTCTTCCACCAGACGAGTCTAATTTATCACCACTCCGGTTGTTGAAACGGTTATATCTGGCCTGCCAATCAGCCCGAAAACGCCACTCCCCCAGATTCATGCCCGCTGTTCCGATCGCACTTATCTGTTGGTTACTACTACCGTGAGCGGGTTTAGAGGTTTGTGCGTTAACGTTATAATCAAACAGCAATCCGGCTATCCCATTATCCCAACGAGCAGGAGGGTCCCAGTCTGGTAAGTCATATTCTAGGTAAACTTTAGGTATGATTAAATAAAGCGTATAAGTAGCAAGATCACCTCTGGCTGACATACCGGGCAACGTATTGAGATCAAGACATTGACCTTCATTCTGCCAACCTAATTTTTCTACCCACTGCTGTTTCAGTGCGATTTGTTTCACCAATTCAGGGGATATACAGGCTTCACTACCTGTTGGATCATCAGGTGGTGCAATAAAATCGATAGAATAGGTATCTGGCAGTTCATGCTGATTTATCCGAGCACTCATCATATAGTTACCCGGCATGATGTAACCTGCACGGGCAAATTTATCCAAGTCAATATTGGCACGTTCATTGACATCCAGTGCACCAATATTGAATTCTATTGATGACTTAGAATGAGTGACCTGAATGCCAGACAAGGCAAACAGTATAAGAGCAAAAAGAGGATTAATTCCGAATAGTAGGTGCTCTGTTTTTATTTTATTCGCTATTCTTTTTTGATTAATCACTTTATTTCTATCAAAGGTATTTTTTCTATTACTGTTTGTCTTTTTATTACTGATTATTTCTCTATTATCAGATAAAAAATCATGATTCATAGAATCTGAAAACAAAGCCATAGCATCCTCTGAACAATGAATCGTTAATCATCCAGTTTGAATTTAGCCGCTACCTGACGCGACCAAGTCTGTAAGCGCACAGGAGTTCTGGCGTCATTAAAGTTCATCGATCTACATTGAGGACCCTGACCGATACTAGGGTTAGTTAAATAAAAAAGGGTATTTCAATTTACCGCTATAGGGATCATTTTGTTAATGACACAATCTGCTTACTCAATCATGAATAATATTGATTTACATCAATAAAACAGATCTTGTTAGAGAATATTGTAGTCATATCTTACTGACACGTTATATCCCAGAAATACCCTAAATATATTATCAGGAAAGTCAAGGTTAACAATTAAAGTGAATTTCCTGATATTCAAGCATTAAAAAATATCAGATAGCTTACAATATTATAGGTAGTTTAAAGTAAAGTTTGCGATCGCAGTGAAGTCACCTGGTACAACTTTCACAGGAGTTGCACCTTCTTCTCCAGACTGACCTGTCAAACCTTTCAGATGTGCTGCGAAATTCAGATCGTTGTTACCGTCATGCAGAGACATTGCATCTGATTCTGTACCTAAAGGAATGACTTTGTTACCGTGGTTAGTGATTGCGATTGCTGCACCTTGTGCCGTACCTTCGATAGCCAACAAGCCTTTCTCACTCGCTTCTGGGCCAGTGAAGGTGGTTTTCACACTCTTTTTAGTCTCAGTATTACAACCTTCTAACTCAATTTTGAAAGGCTTAGAAGCTGAACGACCGCCTTTGTCCAGCTGCTGACTAGAAACAGCACCCATATCAACTTCAACATTGGTGTTTTTGATTGAGCAAGGCGCATCAATGATAGAGCCTCTGAATTTAACTGTACCACTACCTTGGTTAGTTGCACTTGCAGCGCCAGCAGCTAAAGCTACACCAAAACCTAAAACCATTGCCAATTTGTTAAGTTTCATAATTTAACTTATTCCTTTAATCAAAAAGTAGATATTCATAACCAAAGGGAAGCCGAAGCCCAGAAATTAATTTCTGACACTTAGGCAAATGATTATTTAGTTTTTTGACAGAAATCATACCCAGTCAAAATAAACCAAACCGGCAATATCATTGTACATAATAAATCTTAAGTCAAATTTCAGCCGATAAATCTACTTATGATCCTTAACATCATATGAAATATGAATTTTTGCCAAAAAGTACGGATAACGAGTAGTATATTTTACTAATTATTTTTCAATTTTGGGTTATTCCCCTGAGTTATATCGAACAATGTTTAGTAATTTAGTATCTTAATTGGCGTTGTTTTATTGCTCTGTTTTATCTTCCTGAAAGACATGTGCATTTTATTATCCCGTTATCACCATAACATTTAGTTTTTATTGTCATGATTATCGGGGACGTCAATATAAAATCACGATATTTATCTAACCAACATAATTATCAAGCTAATTGTTAATTGAAAATATCACTTAAAAAAACCGTTCAAATATTGTTAAGGTAATTAATTTTCATTCGCTTTTTAGAAAAATTATAACAAAGGAAATACCTATTAAATAAATAGCTAAAAACTATTCTCAATAATATACCAATCACCTTTCAAGATACGTCTTATATCTCCCTGCATAGCGGGGAGATATAAACAATCGTATTGATTTGAAGCTGCAATTTGAAGTTGGATTGGTATATACCCATCTCACTTCAAGATGCACATTGTTTCTCTCCGCTTCGCGGGGAGAAACAATGAGTTATGTTGCCTTATAATGAGCAACTTGAAAGGTAACGCGTATAGATATCAATTGGCCTGTAATTTATAAAAAAAACCCTTTCCAATAACGGAAAGGGCCTGTAATTCTTTAATGAAAGACTTAAACTATTTACGCTTTTTTAATTGTCACCCATCAGTATGGATTCAAGCGCAATCTCGATCATGTCATTAAATGTATTTTGGCGCTCTTCCGCCGTGGTTTGTTCACCAGTGCGGATATGGTCAGACACAGTACAAATCGTCAACGCTTTTGCCCCAAATTCAGCAGCCACACCATAAATACCCGCGGCTTCCATTTCAACACCCAGAATGCCGTACTTTTCCATGACGTCGAACATTTGCGGATCTGGCGAATAAAACAGATCCACAGAGAAAATGTTACCAACACGCACATTGACATCTTTTGCCTTCGCCGCATCCACTGCATTACGCACCAGATCAAAATCAGCAATAGCAGCGAAATCGTGATCTTTAAAACGCATACGGTTTACTTTGGAATCGGTACATGCCCCCATACCGATCACAACATCACGGATTTTAACGTCTTTGCTGACGGCGCCACAGGAACCAATACGGATGATTTTTTTCACACCAAATTCAGTGATCAGCTCCTTGGCATAAATAGAGCAGGATGGGATACCCATCCCATGCCCCATAACAGAGATGCGGCGGCCTTTATAAGTACCGGTGAAACCCAGCATACCGCGAACATTGTTAACCTGACGAGCATCTTCCAGAAAAGTTTCCGCAATGTATTTTGCGCGCAGTGGATCACCAGGCATCAAAACAACATCAGCAAAATCGCCCATCTCAGCATTAATATGTGGGGTGGCCATAAATGTATTTCCTTGTTTTTATTACGTATCAAAATAGGTGAAAATGGGAAGACCTGTAGGTCTCCGTCAAAACTTAAAACATCGCTTTACCATAATCCATTGGAGTTAGATCGAAGTATTTTGCTACTGTCTGCCCCATGTCGGCGAACGTTTCACGATGGCCTAATGAACCCGGTTTAACTTTAGGTCCGTAAACCAGAACCGGAACATGTTCACGGGTATGATCTGTTCCCACCCAGGTTGGGTCACAACCATGGTCAGCGGTCAAGATCAGAATGTCATCTTCTTTAACCAATTTCAGCATTTCTGGTAAACGACGGTCGAACAATTCCAGTGCTGCCGCGTAACCGGCGACATCACGGCGGTGACCGTAGGAAGAGTCAAAATCAACAAAGTTGGTAAATACGATAGTGTTATCCCCCGCCTGCTCCATTTCAATCAACGAAGCATCAAACAGGGCATCAATGCCTGTCGCCTTGACCTTTTTGCTGATCCCGACATTCGCGTAGATATCTGCAATTTTGCCAATGGAAACCACTTCACCTTGCTTTTCATCAAGGAGTTTTTTCAAGACGGTTGGCGCTGGTGGCTCAACGGCCAAATCATGACGGTTGCCAGTACGTTGGAAACTTCCGGCTTTATCCCCCACAAATGGGCGGGCAATAACGCGGCCAATGTTATATTCGCCAATATTCAACTCTTCACGCGCGATTTCACACAGCTCATACAGACGATCCAGGCCAAATGTTTCTTCATGGCAAGCAATCTGGAAAACAGAATCCGCAGAGGTATAAAAAATCGGTTTACCGGTTTTCATGTGCTCTTCACCCAGCTTGTCCAGAATCACAGTACCAGAAGAGTGACAGTTACCCAGATAACCAGGTAGATTTGCACGTTCGACCAGTTTATCCAGCAATTCCTGTGGGAAGCTGTTTTCTTCGTCACGGAAATAACCCCAGTCAAACAGAACCGGAACGCCTGCAATTTCCCAATGCCCTGACGGCGTGTCTTTACCAGAAGAAAGCTCACTCGCGTAACCATAGGCACCAATAATTTCGGCTTCTTTATCCAGGCCAATCGGGAACGTTCCGCAAGACTCTTCTGCTGCCTTACCCAATCCCAGACGACTTAAGTTTGGCAAATGGAGTGGTCCCTTACGGCCAATATCAGCCTCACCACGGGCACAACGTTCTGCTATATGACCCAAGGTGTTAGATCCTGTATCACCAAACTTTTCGGCATCAGCAGTTGCACCGATACCAAAGGAATCCAATACCATGATGAATGTACGTTTCATAATTTTCTCCTGCGTCAATTCACGCTCTCAATGCGGAAACTGCCAGCTATTAAAATCAATTTCATTGCTTGTATGGTTTATTCTCGGATATAACGATAAACCATCGGTGTAGTAGCTTGTGTCTCGCTTTCCTTAAAAACAAGAGCTTTACGTACTGCTTTTGCGGCTTCATGCCAATCATGCTCACTGCTAGCATGAATCATTGCCAAGGGAGTATCTGCATTCACGTTTGTGCCTAGCGCAATGATATCACTCAGCCCCACACTGTAATTAATCGGATCTGTCGCCTTACGACGCCCTCCACCTAATGCAACAACAGACATTCCTAAGGCACGGGTATCCATTTCTGCAACAATGCAATTTTTTCCCGCTAACATCTGTTCAGCTAACACCTCTCCAGCCAATATTGGCTTGACAAATTCCGCAGTCGGGAGGTAGCGCGTGTAATTCTCAACAAAATCAATCGGCCCTTTCTGCGCTGCCACCATACGACCAAATGTTTCCGCCGCCCTGCCACTGTCCAGTGCTGCCTGTAACTTATGGTATGCATCGCTACGATCAACTGCCAAATTACCTGACACCAGCATTTCAGCAGACAATGCCATGGTGACTTCGAGTAACCGCGGGTTACGATATTCCCCCGTCAGGAATTGGACAGCTTCACGCACTTCCAAAGCATTACCCGCGCTGGATGCCAAAACTTGATTCATATCCGTCAATAGTGCCGTAGTCTTACATCCCGCACCATTGGCGACTTCAACGATGGCTTCAGCCAGCCGTTCCGATTGTTCGTAGGTCGGCATAAATGCCCCAGAACCCACTTTCACGTCCATGACTAAAGCATCCAGCCCTTCAGCTAATTTTTTACCCAAGATAGAGGCGGTAATCAAAGGGATAGAATCAACGGTCGCCGTGATGTCGCGCGTCGCATAAAAGCGTTTATCCGCAGGTGCCAGCGAATTTGTCTGGCCGATAATGGCAATGCCTACATCGCGAATAATATCGCGGAAACGGTGCTCATCAGGGAAAATGTCAAAATCGGGAATGGATTCTAATTTATCCAGCGTTCCGCCGGTATGCCCCAAACCACGCCCCGATATCATCGGTACATATCCCCCGCAAGCCGCCACCATTGGACCAAGTATCAGGGAAGTCACATCCCCCACACCGCCCGTCGAGTGTTTATCGACAATCGGGCCGGGTAAATTCAATTTCTTCCAGTCTAAAACCGTACCGGAATCACGTATCGCTAATGTCAATGCAACACGTTCATCCATCGTCATGTCATGGAAATAGATAGTCATTGCCAGTGCGGCAATCTGCCCTTCAGAAACCGTATTATCGCGGACGCCGTTGATAAAGAAGCGGATCTCTTCTTCATTCAATGGATGACCATCACGTTTTTTGCGGATAATTTCCTGTGCCAGAAACAAAGCTACCTCCCAATCATTATTATCTGAAAAGAATGGCAGTAATGCACACTATCTTAACCTGTGTGCAATTAATCATTATTGATCTCAATAACCACTACTCTGTTTTTGACTCTGGTAGCCAAGAGTCGTCAGCAAACTGTCCAACAAACTGGAAGCACCAAAACGGAAATGGCGGGAATCAACCCATTTGTCGCCCATAATGCGTTCTGCCAACGCCAAATATTGTGCGGCTTCTTGAGTCGTGCGCACGCCACCCGCCGGTTTGAAACCAACGCTATCACCTACACCCAGATCACGGATCACACTCAGCATAATTTCGGCACTTTCCAGCGTCGCATTAACCGGAACCTTACCGGTTGACGTTTTGATGAAATCCGCTCCAGCCTGAATGGAAATTTCAGATGCCTTGCGAATCAAGGCCGCTTCTTTTAATTCACCCGTTTCAATGATGACTTTTAGCCAAACGCCCGATTCAGCACAGGCCGTTTTACAGGCTGTGACCAAATCAAAACCAATCTGCTCATTACCAGCCATCAATGCGCGATAAGGAAAAACAACATCCACTTCATCAGCACCATAAGCTATGGCAGCACGAGTTTCAGCCAGTGCAATGTCGATATCATCATTGCCATGCGGGAAATTAGTCACCGTGGCAATGCGAATATCAGGGGTTCCCTGTTCACGTAATACCTTACGTGCCACGGGAATAAAACGTGGGTAGATACAAATAGCGGCTGTCTGTCCGGCAGGACTGTTTGCCTGGCGACAAAGTGCAGCCACTTTCTCATCTGTATCATCATCATTAAGCGTAGTTAAATCCATCAAACTCAGCGCCTGCTGAGCGGCGGCGGTTAAATCGGTCATAAAACTCTCCAACGGTATTATTATCGTCACTGAATCAGACAACAGACTTAAAACAAATGCAGGTGAGAAATCTCACCTGCATTCAATGTGATATAAACTTCCGACGTCTTACAACGAGAGGAAGAATCCGGCAATTGTTGCACTCATCAAGTTAGAGAGTGAACCCGCCAATACAGCTTTCAAACCGAAACGGGCAATGTCACCGCGACGGTTTGGTGCCATACCACCTAAGCCGCCCAGAAGGATCGCGACAGAAGACAGGTTAGCGAAACCACACAGAGCAAAAGAGATAATGGCTTTAGTATGATCAGAAAGCACTTGCAGACCTGCTGCCTTAACGACATCATCTGTTGCCAGGTATTCACTAAAGTTCATGAATGCCACGAATTCATTGACAACTAATTTCTGCCCAATGAAAGAACCCGCAATTGTTGCCTCATTCCACGGAATACCAATCAGGTAAGCGATTGGTGCAAAAACCCAACCCAAAACCAATTCCATCGATAATTGAGGATAATCAAACCAGCCGCCGATACCGCCTAAGATACCGTTTAGTAAAGCAATCAATGCGGTGAAGGCTAATAGCATAGCGCCGACATTCAGGGCTAACTGCATACCGGATGCGGCACCCGATGCTGCAGCATCAATAATATTTGCAGGGCGATCTTCCGCCGCAACCAACGACATCGCGTCAGCCGTATCGTGCGTTTTTTCTGTTTCCGGCACCAGCAATTTTGCAAACAGCAGACCACCTGGCGCGGCCATAAATGAAGCCGCAATCAGGTATTCTAATGGAACACCCATAGATGCATAGCCCGCCAGTACAGAGCCAGCAACAGAAGCCAATCCACCGCACATCACAGCGAACAACTCAGATTGGGTCATGGTCGCGATATAAGGGCGTACAACCAATGGGGCTTCGGTCTGACCTACGAAAATATTCGCCGTTGCAGACAAAGATTCAGTCCGTGAGGTTCCCAGTATTTTCTGCAATCCGCCACCCAATATTTTGATGACGATCTGCATAATGCCCATGTAATACAACACCGCAATGAGTGATGAGAAGAAAACAATGACTGGCAGGACACGCAGGGCAAAGACAAAACCACCGCCGCCGAACAATTCAAACATTTTGTCGGACACCAGGCCGCCAAAAATAAAATCTGTTCCTTTTTGTCCGTATCCTATTACGTTGGAAACGCCTTTTGACATTCCCCCCAGAATATCTTTACCGGCTGGTACGTAAAGTACAAATGCCCCAATGGCAACCTGAATTAGAAAGGCGCCCAGGACAGTGCGGATTTTAATGGCTCGATAATTACTGGAGAAGAGTACTGCGATAAAAACCAGCACTGCCATACCGACCAGGCTCATAAGGAGTTGCATTGGAAGAATCCCTGTTCACTAAAAAATAATAAGAAAATATGTCAGTTATTCCATAAGATTCTACTGACATTGTGTGTGGGCCGATTATACCTAGGACTAAAAAAGAACAAGCAACTAACATCACAAATTAATACAGCAAAAAGTAATATAAAAATGAAAAATGAGACATGCGTCACATAAAATCATCTAATTTCGGTAGGATTAGATAATTTAACGGAGGAAAAGGTAAAAAACAGGATAAACAGGCAAGAAATACAAGTTAAGCATTATTAATATGTTATATACCAATCTAGCTCCAAGATGCGTGTGATTTCATCGAGTGTTGTAAATTGCAACTTGAAGTTTAATGCGTATAAGTCAACCCAGTGCAAATAGGGTCATACTATTTTGATAAATTTGATTGGCAATTTCATCTGTCGGCTCTCGACGCAACTGACACAATACGGAAAAAACCTGTGCAACTCTTTCTGGTCGATTTGGCTGCCCCTGAAATCCCGATAATGGCATGTCAGGCGCATCCGTTTCCAATACCAAAGATGACAGAGGTAATTGTGCGATAGCACTACGTGTTTTTTGTGCTCTGTCGTAGGTAATTGTCCCTCCAACACCAATGTAAAATCCCAGGCGAATAAAAGCTTGAGCTTGGGATAAACTCCCCGCAAAACCATGAATAACCCCGGCTCGTAGTAATTTGTGTTTTCTCAAGATTGCCGCCAATTGATCATGACTTTTTCTGGAATGGAGGATCACAGGTAGATCGTATTGTTTAGCGAGTCTTAGCTGTACTTCTAACATGCTTTTCTGCTTTTCAAATTGCGGCTCTGGCATATAAAGGTCAAGGCCAATTTCACCTACCGCCACGCATTTGGCCTCTTTTTTCTGTAATTTTTGCGCCAACGCATCCAAATGAACCTGTTGGTGTTCAGCAATATAGAGAGGATGTAAACCAAATGCGGCATAAATCGGAGAATAAGTCTCAGCCAACGCAGAAACTCTCTGGAAGTTTGTTTGACTTATTGTGGGAACGATAATTTTTTCCACCCCCATTTGGCTGGCTTGTTGCAGACTCGCTATTTCATCACCAGCAAAAGGAGGAAAATCAAAATGGCAATGTGTATCAATAAGCATTTAGTCCAACTTATCCATCATGAGAGTTCTTGACGGCTCCACCACCTCAAGCGCAGGCGGTTCCACTGGCGAACAATGATTGCCGCTGTTCAGGAAATGGTTTCGCCGAAAACAGTTGCGATCAGAACTTAACCCTGTACGGCATACCCCATAACTTTTACGTTCTGGATATCCAAATTTTCCTCCAACAAAAGTATGCCCAATCGTTGCCAGAAAATATCGTCCGCAACGCCGCCCCAAATGATAATCCTGATTTAGCGCATTGAGCCGACTACCTAAAGCCATTGTTGCCAATGGTGCTGGTGGATAAATTTCGAAGATTTGCACATCATCCGGTGGATTTTCGATAAATTTCTGAGTTCGACGGTAACTTTGTGCATGAAGGTTAAGCATCTTGACCATTTTTTGCAAACTACTTACCTCTAACCAGCGCTCTATGCGCTTGAACCACTGAGGTGTATAGTAAAGCTGTGAAGGCACTGTGCGAATCACAACGATAGTATCCGCGCCTCGGCGATAGGCCTCCTGCACGGGGATCGCATCACAAATACCCCCATCTTGATAAACCACATCCCCAAGAGTCACACCATTACGATAAAATCCCGGAATGGCACTTGAGGCTTTGACAATATCCATCCAATTTTTGTCATCTGGATGCAGGTAACTCGGTTCAAAATTATCCGAACGGCAAGCACACATGTAAAATTCACGTCCAGCATCAAACTGACGCATCGCAACAGAAATATTGAGCGGCAACTGCTCAGATAGGGTATCGATATACCAATCTAAATCGATCAAATGTCCACCGCGCACAAAGCGCAATGGATTAAAAAAAGCCGGATCGGTTGTATAACGGTTGATTACCTTGCGGGCATATCCTCTCTGACCACAAATATAGGCAGAAAGGTTTTGCGCTCCCGCAGATGTTCCAAGGAATAATTCAAACGGATTAAAACCAAGACGGAGAAATTCATCCAAAACACCCGCAGTAAAAATCCCTCGCTGACCACCACCTTCACAGACGAGAGCAATTTTCCCAGGTTTAATCTGTGACTTATAAGCTAAAGGTTCGATATTACCCAATGTTATTGAAATATGTTTCCCCACTCTTCTCTCCCTCTGAACGCCGCCGGATATTTATCAGTATATCGTTGCTCAAACAACTTGCTTGTAACATTTTTATAAAAAGTGGAGAAATAAAGCATCAATAGTTAAATTGATATGAGAATAGCAAGTTACCAAAATACCGCCAGCGAATAGCATTCCTATGCATAATCTCGTCACTTAACAAGATATTATTTGAGGAAAAGAAGCAGAAAGAGTGGCTATTATCAGCCACTCTATTCTCAATATTTGTTATTTTTTCAGATTAAGATTATTTTTTAATCTCTATCGTGCTTTTTACTGATTTGACACCTTTTATTCCATGAGCAATCTTAACTATCTTTGCCGCTTGATGTTTGTTTTTGACAAAACCAGAAAGATGGACAATGCCTTTTTCCGTTTTCACCGCAATGTCACGGCTATTTATGCCCTTATGTTCCAGCAATTTTTTCTTCACTTTTGCTGTAATGGCACTATCGTCTAAATAAGCATCTGCTTTTTGCAAGGAGTTATCAATTTTATCTCCTGCTTTGTCTAGAGATTTATCGATTTTTTGTCCTGTACTCTCCAACGTTTTTCCCACAGAAAGATCCGCTGCCAGAGCACTACTGGTCAATACCGAGCCTAGTAAAACAGCCAGTAGTGAATGTGTAAACTTAATACTTTTCATCCTACCACCTTATTTAATTTCAGCCTAAACACAGTTATCAAAACAGTATGCAGTATGTCAATTAGGCAATGGCGATAAAATCAGATTTACAAAAAATAACGTATATTTTCATTAACACAGGAAGTTATTCTTTTATTGGCATGAAAAACAGCATATGCAGATAGAATAAATAATAAGGGCCAACAGAATAGTTGGCCCAGAAAGAGGATTAATGTTCCCGTGTTTTGCGGAAGGAAACATCAGGATAGCGTTCACTGGTCAAGTTTAAATTGACCATGGTTGGTGCGATGTAGGTTAAGTTATCGCCACCATCGAGAGCCAGGTTCTGCTCATTTTTGCGCTTGAACTCTTCCAATTTCTTCGCATCGCTGCACTCTACCCAGCGAGCCGTAGAAACGTTAACAGGTTCATACAGCGCTTCAACGTTGTATTCACTCTTCAGACGGGCAACAACTACGTCGAACTGAAGCACACCTACCGCCCCGACGATCAAATCGTTATTGGACAGCGGGCGGAATACCTGTACAGCACCTTCTTCTGACAATTGCACCAGACCTTTCAGCAACTGTTTCTGCTTCAACGGATCACGCAGACGAATACGACGGAACAATTCAGGAGCAAAGTTAGGGATGCCGGTAAACTTCAACTCTTCGCCTTGGGTAAAGGTATCACCAATCTGGATGGTGCCATGATTGTGTAGACCGATAATGTCCCCAGGATAAGCGTGCTCGACATGAGAGCGATCCCCTGCCATAAAGGTCAGTGCATCAGAAATGACAACATCTTTCTTAATGCGAACTTGACGCAGTTTCATGCCTTTTTCATATTTACCGGAAACAACACGCAAAAATGCCACACGGTCACGGTGTTTCGGGTCCATATTCGCCTGAATTTTGAAAACAAAACCGGTGAATTTTTCTTCACTGGCAGAGACTTGACGCGCATCAGCCTGACGCGGCATTGGGGTTGGAGCCCATTTAACCAGGCCGTCCAGCATGTGATCAACACCAAAGTTACCCAATGCAGTACCGAAAAAGACCGGTGTTAATTCTCCCTGTAAAAAAGCTTCCAGATCGAATTCATGGGATGCACCTTTGACGAGTTCCAACTCTTCACGCAATTGATCCGCCAGCTCTTCACCCACTGCCGCATCCAGTTCAGGGTTATCCAATCCCTTGATAGCACGAACCTCTTGAATGGTATGTCCCTGACCGGATTGGTACAGGTAAGTTTCATCAAGGTAGAGGTGATAAACGCCTTTAAAGGATTTACCACAGCCGATTGGCCATGTAATCGGGCTACAGGCTATGTTCAGCTCATTTTCCACTTCATCCATCAGCTCCATTGGATCACGAATATCACGGTCGAGCTTGTTCATGAATGTCAGGATCGGCGTATCACGCAGGCGAGTGACTTCCATTAACTTACGGGTACGATCCTCAACCCCTTTCGCGGCGTCAATGACCATCAAACAGCAGTCAACGGCTGTCAAAGTACGGTAAGTATCTTCCGAGAAGTCTTCGTGCCCTGGGGTATCCAGTAAGTTAACCAAACAATCAGCATAGGGAAACTGCATCACGGAAGTGGTAATAGAGATACCACGCTGTTTTTCCATCTCCATCCAGTCTGATTTAGCGTGTTGGTTGGAACCTCGGCCTTTTACCGTCCCCGCTTTCTGGATCGCCTGTCCGAACAGTAATACTTTTTCGGTAATGGTTGTTTTACCCGCATCCGGGTGGGAAATGATTGCAAATGTTCTTCGCTTAGCGACTTCACTGGCGAAAATGGGGTTTTGCATAGAAATTTTTCCAATTATGTACAATGCCATGTACAGCAAATAAATTTGCGAAAATTTTACACTGCCAGAGCACCTTTGCAAATTACAACTTATCATGCGATCAGAGTGGTAACAAATGTTGACGACGAATATCATTCTGGTTACTATTGTTACCGTTAGTTGGTCGTTTTGACTGGCTGTGTTCTTTAAAAAGTGAGGCTTAAAAAGGAGTATTGTCTATCGCGTATCACAAAAACAAAGAGATTAATGCGGCTATTTCCTATGCCGTGTCTCAAGGCTGGATCTACGTAAAACGTAAAGGAAAAGGCCATGCAGTTGGGATTTTACGCTGTGGTAGTGAAAATAAATGCCACCAAAAATCAGTTTGGGGAACACCTGAAAGTCCTCAAGACCACGCGAAAGACATAATCTCATTAATCGATAAATGCAAATAGTATCAAGGCCGTCAAACAACGGCCTTTTTATCGGAAGTCTCACATCTTAATCATAGGAAAGTCGATATGAGAAAATACAGTTTTAGTATTGTGGTAGGTGGAAAGAAAATCACTACTGATGATGAGTTATTTGATATCTCAGACGCTTTGTATGAAGCAGGATGCCGTGATGCACACCCCGCTGCATACAATGGGACATTGTACGTAAATTTTACCCGCAACAGCGAAAATTACGTCAAAGCAGTTATGACTGCAATCGCTGACATTGAATCAGTTTCAGGTTTGATGTGTCTGTCGGTCGATATTGGTGATGTCGTCAGTTTAAGTGATGCGGCTGAACTGGCAGGTATCACCAAAGCAGCATTATCTCGATACAGTAAGGGAAGCCGTGGCGCTGGTGATTTTCCTACGCCTCTTCTGCGCGTAGACAGTAGCCGCCCATTATGGTCTTGGACGGATATTGCTGAATGGCTTGCAAAAAATGAGATCATCGACAGCGAGTTGGTAGAGCAAGCCCGCATTACTGGTTCTATCAACACAGCGCTATCCATCCGAAACACGAATTCAATGGATATCGTATTTCAGTTTATGAACGTATTAAAAAATAACCTAAAGGCAGTCACTGCGTAGTTGACAAAATGCTTTCAAAACAATAAGTCTCACTATTATTGGCCATCTTAATGATGGCTTTTTTTATCCTCAAACTCCACCAAACAACGGCAATGCCATAATAATGGCATCTTCCTTACCTGCCGCTGTCGGGTAATAATTCTTACGGATGGAAACTTCATTGAAGCCCATCTCTTCGTATAAACGAATGGCGGCCAGGTTAGAACGCCGGACTTCAAGCCACAATGTATTAATCTGTTTTTCAGGTAATATGTTGATGAGATACGCCAGCAATGCCCTGCCATAGCCTCGTGATTGATATTCAGGATGAATAGCGATATTAAATAGTGTTGCTTCGTCCATCACACACTGTGTTATCGCAAAACCGATAATTTGGTCATTCTGCGTTATCTTATAGTTGAGATAACGTTCCCCTTGATTAGAGTAAAAGGTCTTTTCACCCCACGGAAACGCATGGCTGGCCTGTTCTATTTGAAATGCTGTGGGAAGATCAGCGGGAGTTAATAGAGAAATATTCTTCATAATGGTAAATTTGTTGCCAAAGAGCGCGTTTTGCATTCCCATCAAGAGATAAGTCATTTAATGCCGGGCTTCTCAAAGAAATCCCTTGTACTGGTAAGGTAATATCAACCCCCAGCAGCCAGCTTGGGCAGTGGATTGATTCCGAAAGTAGCTCAACATCTTTTGTCGTGATGCAATATACCGATGAGGCTTCGATCCCCATGGCTGTAAAAATATCAGCAAACAATGAATGACTTAAGTCAATGTGATCATGGCTAATGATCAATAGACGGGTTGAATCAGGGATGAGGACAGATAATTCACCTTGCAAAGCCATTGGGCTACGCAAAACCCATTGGGTGATCCCCAACTGGGAGAGTAATCTGTCACGCTTTGTCATCGTGTTTTATTCCATCTGCCATAAAAAAATAACAGGTCATATATTATCAGAGGGCTTAGCTTTGCGCCAACCAGCCTGTCAGTACTGCCCGCTGATATTAATATTCAGATAAAGATTTATAAGGAGCTATACATAGATGTCAGTATTAACCCCGGCCAGCGAAGTTATCCTGCGCCATCATGAGCAATTTCGCTCCCATCATCTGCTTTTTGCCGGTGATCTTCAGGATAACCTGGCAACGGAAATCGAAGCCGCAAGTGTGCGTGTGCATACTAACCAATATCACCACTGGCAATCCCTGATCCGCCAGCTTGGTGATAATGCTTGGTTTGGCCTGGTAGCGGACAGCGCATTTATTAAAGGATGTGATACGCTGATTTATTACTGGCCAAAAAGCAAACAGGAAGCGCGTTTTCAACTACGCAACCTGTTTTCCATCCTGCCACCCGGTACGGATATTTTTATTGTGGGTGAAAATCGTAGTGGTGTACGCAGTATTGATAAGTTAATGGAAGGCATCGCTACTTTCCACAAAATTGATACGGCACGCCGTTGTAGCCTGTTTTACGGCCAATTGAAAAACCAGGTTCAATTTGATCAAAACAATTGGTGGAACAGCTATCAAGTGGAAGATATCGCTGTTAATACGCTGCCCGGCGTATTTAGCCAGGATAATTTGGATATCGGCAGTCGTCTGCTGCTTTCTACTTTCGATACCCCTATCTCTGGCAGTCTGTTGGATATGGCTTGCGGTGCTGGGGTATTGGCAGCCGTGTTAGGTAAAAAGAACCCGGATTTGTCCCTGACACTAAGCGATGTCAATGCTGCCGCCATCGTATCCAGTAAGGCAACCCTGCAAGCCAATAAACTGAAAGGCAATGTCGTCACAAGTAATGTGTATTCTGCCATTGAAGAAAAATTCGACTGGATTATTTCTAATCCTCCCTTCCATGATGGCCTGAAAACCAACCTGGCGGCGGCTGAAAACATGATCCGCATGGCACCCAATTATCTGAAATCAGGCGGTAAATTGCGGATTGTTGCAAACGCTTTCTTACCTTACCCTAATTTGCTGGATAATGCCTTTGGCAGCCATGAAGTCATTGCGCAAACAGGTAAATTCAAAGTATATCAAGCAACTAAAAAATAATTCGGATAGCAAACGCAATCCCTGTGTTGCCTGCCCGTTAAATTGAGGCAGGCAATTTCTATTTTCCGGCATGTCATTTCTGCCCTTACCAAACATATCGACATGTTGGTTTTTACACCAATCACACATTTTCTCCCTAAATAATGATTGACGCCAGCCATAAAATCTCTAGAATGCGCCTCCATGCTATTCGTTTAAGCAATAGTATCTGATTAACGCGAGGGTGGCGGAATTGGTAGACGCGCTAGCTTCAGGTGTTAGTGTCCTTACGGACGTGGGGGTTCAAGTCCCCCCCTTCGCACCAAATCAGATGGCTATCGGTTGAACAAACTAGATAAATGGCAGTACCTGCGAGGGTGGCGGAATTGGTAGACGCGCTAGCTTCAGGTGTTAGTGTCCTTACGGACGTGGGGGTTCAAGTCCCCCCCTTCGCACCACTGTTACATTTTTCTTCTCTCCCCAATCTTCCTTAATGTCCCAGATAACGCAAGCAGGCAAACAAGCTGCATATCACCGCAATGCCAGCAGGTATCAATAGAAAATGACGGGCATTACGATGCAGTAACAGAACAAGTGTCAGCAGTAAGGCACCTTGAATGATAAATTTAAATTGTTCTATTCCTGCACCGACTGTTTCCAGCACTGATACAACCAATGCTGATGTGATCAGACTGGATAACAGTAACCCCCAGAATCCCATCATACTTTGGCAAAAAAACGGCTTTAGCTTCCACTTTTCGCTAAACATAGTCAGCTCCCACTACAACAATAATGATTCTCAATACCAAGTATGATAGCGAATTAATCACAAGTTGAAAGTAAATCACCGAGATGATAAGCAATATGATAGAGAAAAGAGGCGGGAGAATATTTCCCGCACTGTATTAAGTATCGATGGTATAAACCAGGTGAATATCGTCAGGTTCCCGTTGGTAAAGTTCAATATCAGGCTGAGCAATCAGCACACATCCTATATGCCGATAGAAATTCACCGCATTTTCAGACGGTATTGATGAGATATATAACCCTTTCGCACCTTTTGCCTTGGCAAAATCAATACAGCAATGAAATAACTGTTTTCCCAACCCTAAACCACGATATGCCTTGCTAATATGCAAAAAAGACAATTGAAGCAGGTCACTATTTTCACCTCGCCAATGAGGATCAACGCTGGCGACAGCAATCAATTTGTCATTTTCGTTCTCTGCGAAAACGCCTAGAAAGAATGCCCCGCGATCATAACTATCCAGAAGAATTGGGGTATAAATTTCAGCTTCCCCTTCCGGCCAGCCTTGCATATCAAAACATTGCGGCGTAAGTATTAATTGATCTCGTTGCTGGACATATAAATTTTCAATCAATTCAGTGCGATCAATATTCCAGACTTCAGGGATTTCCTGACGGGATAACTGACGGATCGTCCTCATTTGTCACCATAATTTACTATCATAGCTACGCTACCTTTTGCATATACGCATTAAACTTCAAGTTGCGATTGACAACACGATATGAAACCTGATCTCTCCCCGCGAAGCGGGGAGAGATCACACGCATCTTGAAGTGAGATTGCTATAGAATAAAAAAAGCATTATTAACGTCTCCATTAATAACGCATCATGACCGATTTTAGCTCCGTATAATGTTCTATGAATGCACTGCCAAACTCACGGCCAACTCCTGAAGATTTAATCCCTCCAAATGGAACCGCAGGATCAAGGAACGTATGCATATTAATCCATAGCATACCCGCTTTAATGCATGGAGTCATACGCATCGCCTTGCTCATATCATTCGTCCAGAGGCTGGCAGACAACCCAAATGGTGTCGCATTCATCATGGTAATAAGCTCTTCCTCATCATCATAACTGAGGAAAGTACCAATCGGCCCGAATGTCTCCTCGTTCATGAGTGTGTCTTCAACACGATTGGCTTTAATCACTGTTGGTGCGACAAAAAATCCCGCTCCCTCCAAGGCATAGCCTCCGTAGACAATTTCATTGCCCTCCTGACGCGCTGTTTCAAACATAGACAAAATTTTTTCGTAATGTTTTTTGTTTGCCAAAGGCCCTATTTCTGTTGATTCATCAAGGGGTGAGCCAATTTTCATCGCAGATAAACGTTCAGTAAGTAATGCCAAAACAGCATCCATGTGAATGGATGGAATATAAAAGCGCTCCGCGGCTGCACAAATTTGCCCTTGATACACATATCCCGCTTCCAGTATGCCATCAACGATCTTTTCAACGGTCATATCAGACAGAAAAGCCGCCGCGTTTTTACCGCCAAGCTCCAACGTTGTGCGCTTCAATCCCTGCTCCAAGGCCAATTTTCCCACGCTTATTCCTGTTGGAACGGAGCCTGTAAAAGTGACTTTGGCACATTGAGGGTGATTAACCAGAGAAGATCCAACCCGAGCACCTGTACCGTTGACAATATTGATCACACCATCTGGAATTCCCGCTTCTTTTGCCAGTTCAGCCACACGAAGTAAGGTTAAGGGCGTATATTCACTGGGCTTAAGCACAATCGTACAGCCACAGGCCAGTGCCGCCCCCAATTTCCAGATCGCAATCATGATGGAAAAATTCCACGGAATAATGCCAACTACAACGCCGATAGGCTCACGGCGCGTGAATGCAGAATATTTTTCCCCTTTAAACGATGGCAATGAAACATTCAGTGTTTCACCCGTAATTTTGGTTGACCATCCGGCAAAATAGCGTAAATAATCGGCTGATGCTCCCACATCCAGCATACGGGATAATTGGATCGGTTTACCGGAGCATACACTTTCCAGTTGTGCTAACTCCTCACTATTTTTTTGTAATAGATCAGCCAACCGATTCAGGCAATTTCCCCGCTCCAGAGGAGAAGTCTGCGCCCACACGCCGTGAAAAGCATCTGATGCTGCCTGCATTGCCTGATTAACTTCGGTATCTCCTCCCTGATTGACCCTAGCGATTACTTCACCAGAAGCTGGGTTAACGATGGAGAAAATTTCATTTTCCTGACCAGGAACAGAGACGCCATTAATATAATGGCCATGAGAGTGCTGCAAAAAAGTTGTCACGGACTCCAGCAAATGAATATCACTCATCACTTTTTCCCCTGTCTAATCAGACAATTGCCCATTTATACAAGCCATATAATGTTTGACGAAACGCTCACTGGTGATTTCCCACAATACTTCGCACCCTTTTGCCGCAAACCACGAATCACCTTTATGGTATTCGACCATCATCCCTGTTTTGACGTCTGTCAGTTTCACTGAACCTTCATGCACTGTTGCCATTTCATCAAAGGGATAGATCATTTTAAATTTGCCCTTGGTACAGGCAAAAATACCACATGTCAGATTATCCGATGGTTCCCCGTGGATCATGGCGACACTTGCCTGCGGATCACCTTCCACCACAACAGAACCAAGATTAGTAACACTGCCAATTGGCATTAATTCAGGAAGAGTTTTATCTAACAATAATGGCTTTATCATAACTTTTACCTTTAACTGTGACCGTTGAAAAACTAACGACGCCCTTTCCAGTAACCTGAAGCCTGATGCCAAGTCTTACCGACAGAGAGCAACACATTTCTCAGTTTATCTTTCCCGATAATATCGAGGTGTGGAATCGAACTAAGTAGCGAATAACGCTCCGAACCTTCACTCATTCCCTCAGCCAGAATTTTGCAGATGATGTGGCTTGGCGTTACCCCAAATCCCGAATAACCTTGAACATAGAACACATTTTTATGATTAGGCAGAGAACCCATTTGTGGAAACAAATTAGCGCTGCAACATAATGGCCCGCCCCATGCCAGTTCTATCTCTACATCTTTCAAATAAGGGAAGGTCTTGAGCATGAGATTGCGGTTCCATGCTTTTAAATCGGAAGGTATATATTCAATAAAGTGTGTCGCGCTGCCATATAGCAAGCGATTTTCTTTGGTAACACGGTAGTAATCAATGACCGGACTAATATCACTGTAGGCTCCCCGAATTGGGCTGATCCTTTCAATCAAATCATCCGACAGTTCTTCCGTCATCAATTGGAAAGCATAAGTATTGATTGTTTTTCTATAAATAGTCGGTTCGAGTCCATCCAAAAAGCCATTACATGCCCACAGCATCTTATTGGCGCGCACTGATCCCGTTACTGTGCGTACTGTGACTCTGGGGCCGTACTCTACGCTCACAACTTGACTGTTTTCGAAAATTTTGACGCCATATTCAGTAACAGCTTTGGCTTCTCCCAGCAGCAAGTTGAGTGAGTGAACATGCCCACCCCCCATATTTTTTAGGGCACTGGTATAACGGTCTGAGCCAATAACTTTTTTAACATCAGCCCCCGTATAAAGCTCAATTTCCTCATCGGGGAAAGCCGAACGAAATTCCTGCAACCAACTATGCAGGGTTCTATCATGACGCGAATTCCAGCCAAGATAGGCATAGCCTTGGCAAAAATCAGCCTGAATATCATATTTGGCAACTCGATCACGAATAATTCCCGCTCCCAAGCTGCTGATTTTAAATATAGTTTCCAGGCCTTTTTTACCCACGTGACGTTTGATCTTATCCAAATCATGACCAATGCCCGTCATCACCTGACCACCATTACGGCCTGTACCGCCATACCCCAAAGTTCGGCCTTCCAAAATAGCAATATTGGTGATGCCTTTTTCTGCCAACTCTAATGCGGTATTGATACCGGAAAAACCTCCGCCAATGATAACGACATCAACATCCAAATCTTCTGTCAGCATTGGAAAACGAAGATCATATTTTTTCGTCACCGTATAGTATGTTAATGAATCAAGTTTATTATTCATGTTATACCCCATGAGCATCTGCTTATCCCCTGATGGCGTAACCTTGCTATTCCTTTTATCAGGGGTGCTTATCACATTTTTTGAACACTAGTTGTTCATGTGTATTAACAAAACAATAAAGAACAAAATATTAATAAGTTAATAAACGAATAAAATCAGACATCCATGCATTTTGTGTCTGGTATATATATGAATCATATGTACTTGAAATGCTCAAATCATTTGTTGTTTTCATGTTAACAAAATCACAATTATTAAAATATTTATTAATAAATTGTAATTTTTACATTTTCATTTTGTGATGGAGTTAGAAGGAATTTTTTCTGTTAGTAAATTATCCTGAACGTAAATATTTACATATGTACTTAATATACCCATCTAACTTCAAGATGCGTGTGATTTCTTCCCGCGAAGCGGGAAGAAATCAGGTTTCATAGCGTGTTGTAAATTGCAACTTGAAGTTTAATGCGTATAGGTTTCGAGTTGTAGCCGACAAAACAGCAACTTGAGAAATGAAGTTCATAATCACTGGAAAGGAATAAATATGCTACCCAAGAAAATTATCCTTGACTGCGATCCAGGGCATGATGATGCCATTGCTCTCCTGCTTGCCCACGGAGATCCCAATATTGAATTGTTGGCGGTAACGACAGTTGTTGGTAATCAAACCCTGAATAAAGTCACCCGCAATGCGCTTTGCGTTGCACGCATCGCTAATATTCATAACGTTCCTTTCGCAGCAGGTTGCCACCGACCACTGGTTCGGGAGATCAATACAGCCCCAGACATTCACGGTGAAACAGGTCTGGATGGCCCTATTCTTCCTGAACCTAGTATGAAACTGGATGAACGCCATGCCGTCGATCTCATTATTGATGTGATCATGGAAAATCCGCCCAAAAGTGTGACTTTGGTACCAACTGCGGGTTTGACAAATATCGCGATGGCCGCACGCAAAGCACCACAAATTGTTGAGCGGGTAAAAGAAGTTGTATTAATGGGAGGGGGCTATCATAAAGGAAACAGAAGCGCAGTTGCAGAATTCAATATCGTGATCGATCCAGAAGCTGCCCACATTGTTTTTAATGAAAAATGGCCGCTGACGATGGTCGGTTTAGATCTCACTCACCAGGCACAAGCAACGCCTGAAATTATTGAAGCAATCGCCCAGATTAAGACACGTTCCGCCCAGTTCGTTTTGGATGCACTGAAGTTTTATGGTGACAGATATCGTGAGCATCAAGGATTTGGCTATCCTCCTGTGCATGATCCCTGTGCTGTAGCTTATGTGATCGATCCTGATGTTATGACAACCCAAAAAGTTCCCGTTAATATCGAACTGATGGGAAGCTTAACCACTGGCATGACCGTTGCAGATTTCCGTTTTCCACCACCTGAAGATTGCCATACGCAGGTCGCTGTCAAACTGGATCATGCCAAATTCTGGCAATTGGTGATTGATGCTCTAAAAAATATTGGTGAAACAACTTACTGATATTATTAATTTATTCTTTGGCTATTGAGGTTATCTTTCTGCCTCAATAGTCAAAAGCATTTCTGTCAAACTAACCGGATACCCATTAACACAGCACTACATAAGATCAAGAGTAATGTGACATATTGCAGCACTTTGTCAGACAAATGCTTGATCAAATAATTGGCAAAAGGGATCGCCAGCAAAGAGCCAACAAACAGTACCAGAGCCAGTTTCCAATCCGTATGCCCGCCATAGGCATAAGCAAAAGCCGATGAGCCAGATAATATCATCGTGATAAAAAGGGAAACACCCACCGCTTGTTTAATACTCATTTGTCCATAGCGTAATAATAATGGCAATACTACTATACCCCCTCCCACTCCTGTCGCCCCAAGCACCAACCCCGCCCCCGTACCAGGCAGCAGAAAAGGCTTAATCAACCCAGATTGTAATTGTGATTGCGTTTGGTTCATGTGCAACTGTGGCTGACGTATTCGGCAGTAAAAAAGATAAAGGGAAAACAGGATAGCCAATAAAACCAGTACATTAATTCCCCATTCAAATTGTCCCCGATCATGGCTTAAATGACTGAGCATTGTGATGCCATAACTGGCGAATACTGTGCCGGGTATCATGATCAGCAGAATAATCAAAGATTGGCGTAAGGGAATATTTCCCATGCGAAAGTGCATATAAGAAGATGATATTTTCATCAACATTGAAAGAAAATTAGCTGTCGCGACAGAAGCTAATGCATCTAATCCAAAAAAATAGGTCAGGATCGGTAAGACTATCACTCCACCACCAACACCGGTAATACTGATAATCAAACCAACAACCGCCCCAATCACAAGTTCAGGGATCACTAACATCGTTTTGTTCCCAGCTGATATCTACATTTTCTTACCAAATTTCAGCAAGCCTTGCTTACAATATGACAAAAATATATATCATATTCAAAAATAGAATATCACTCTCAGTTTGGCGCTAGGGCCAAACGACAAGTAAACATGGTTCTTTCAAGTCGCAGCTTTATTGGCTGCAACTTTGCAATTGAAAGTAAAGAAGATGAAAATATAGGAGATAAGTTGCTGAAATTTACATTTCTAACGAGCTGTGTTTTATCTTACTCGTTGATTTTAATGGGGAGGATGTATTGTCCCAAAATCAAACAATTCACTGAGTTCAATCTGTAGTCCATTTGCTATCACATTAATTATTTCCAAGGTAGGATTCCTGACACCACGTTCAATACCACTGACATAAGTGCGATCCAGTCCACATTTATCGGCAAAAGCCTCTTGTGACATCCCAGCTTCTCTCCTGAGATACCTAATTCTTTGACCAAAAAGGGATCTGATGTTGTTCGATTTTTTCATCCGATAAGTATCGATTCATGTTACTTATCCGACCACGGACTATAAGTCACGTTTCAGCTAGATTTATGCTATGATGTGTGACTTATAGTCTACTGAATACTCATTTACTTTTTAATTAAAAAGATAATTGATAACTGGAGAACTTAAGAATGGAAAAAAAAGATTGGCATTCTGCTGACATCATCGCTGAATTGAAAAAACGCGGAACAACACTGTCAGAAGTATCGCGAACAGCAGGCTTGGCGTCATCAACTCTTGCCAATGCATTGCAACGACACTGGCCAAAAGGCGAACGTCTCATTGCAGCAGCGCTGGGACGCACGCCGGAAGAAATATGGCCTTCGCGTTATGAAAAAAAATAATCATAAACCCAGCGTAGTGCTGGGTTTATTTATAAGTAATCAGCTCGCTAACTTTAAGCCAATAATGCCAATCACAATCAGGCCAAGGCTCAATATCCGAGCGAAATTTGCAGATTCCCCCAACACCATGATGCCGAAAACCGCCGTCCCTACCGCACCAATACCTGTCCACACTGCATAGGCCGTTCCTGCCGGTAGGTTTTTCATGGCATAAGCCAGTAACCCCATACTGACCACCATTGCGCTGATCGTAATTAAACTCGGCACCCAACGTGAAAAACCGTGGGTATATTTTAGACCTACCGCCCACACGACTTCCAACAAACCAGCAATAAGAAGGATCAACCAAGACATGTCTTTCCCTTTATATCAATGACAAGTGGGGCCGTCCCCGATGAGATGACGTTTATCCAGGTCGTCCAGGATAACGATAAGAAATGAAATTGGATTATAGCTACCCGATTTAATAGCTGCAATGAGGCTAACCAAGAAGTGATGACAAAAAAACCGCAACCTCTGGACGAAGAGGCTGCGGTTTTTTTAGAATAGCAAACGCGGTTATTTCACGCGAGAAACGTATTCGCCAGAACGAGTGTCAACTTTGATCACTTCGCCGATCTGGACAAACAGAGGAACTTTAACGACAGCGCCGGTGCTCAAGGTTGCAGGTTTACCGCCAGTACCAGCAGTATCACCTTTCAGGCCTGGATCAGTATCAACGATTTCCAGTTCAACAAAGTTTGGTGGAGTTACAGCGATAGGACGGCCATCCCACAGAGTCAGAATACATTCTGCCTGATCGATCAGCCATTTTGCATTGTCACCAACGGCTTTCTCATCCGCAGCCAACTGCTCGAAAGTCTCGTTATTCATGAAATGCCAGAATTCACCGTCGTTGTACAAATAAGTCAGGTTGACATCCATGACATCTGCACTTTCAGCAGAATCTGTTGATTTAAAAGTTTTTTCCAGCAGTTTACCAGAAATCAGCTTACGAATACGAACACGGGCAAATGCCTGCCCTTTACCTGGTTTAACAAATTCACTGTCAAGAATAGCGCACGGCTCGCCATCTAACATGATTTTAAGACCTGAACGGAATTCATTGGTACTATAAGTAGCCATGGAGATCCTCTAATTTTTAACAAAATGGCTTAGCCAAAAAATGGCACACATTATAACCCATATTCACCCCGTCAGAGAAGTCTGGCTACAACAACTCGCGGATGTTATTACTGATCCCAATGAGTTGTTGCAACTATTATCCTTAAACACACATACGAAGCTGCGAGAAGGCAATGAAGCAAAGCGCTTATTTCCTCTGCGTGTGCCAAGAGCATTTGTCACACGAATGAAAAAAGGCGATCCTCGTGATCCTCTTCTATTACAAGTCCTGACCTCACGGGAAGAGTTTGCTATATCCCCTGGTTTCACCCCTGATCCATTGGATGAACAACGCAGTGTTGTTCCAGGTCTATTGCATAAATATCACAATCGAGCCTTGCTATTGGTCAAAGGGGGCTGCGCGGTTAATTGTCGCTATTGTTTTCGCCGCCATTTCCCTTATGAGGATAATAAAGGCAATAAAAACAATTGGCTGCTTGCTTTGGATTATATTGAACAACACCCTGAGCTTGACGAAATTATCTTCTCTGGGGGTGATCCATTAATGGCTAAGGATCATGAACTGGACTGGTTGATCAGCCGTCTTGAATCTATCCCACACATTAAGCGGTTACGTATCCATACACGTTTACCGGTTGTGATCCCTGATCGTATAACGCTTTCATTGTGTAATCGTCTAGCACAAACTCGTTTGCAGGTCATCATGGTAACCCATATCAACCATGCAAATGAAATTGATAATGCGTTCCGCACAAGTATGATGCGACTAAAACAAGCTGGAGTGACACTGCTGAATCAAAGTGTGATGTTACGTGATGTCAATAATAATGCAGATACTTTGGCTGACTTAAGTAATGCACTCTTTGATGCGGGCATATTACCTTACTACATCCACGTTCTGGATAAAGTTCAAGGTGCTGCACATTTTCTCGTGGACGATGAAGAAGCAAAAGCTATCATGCGAGAATTATTAACTAAAGTATCCGGTTATCTGGTTCCAAGCCTGACCAGGGAAATTGGTGGAGAGCCAAGCAAAACTCCGCTGGATTTAGGGCTAGCACAAAACGAGTGATCGTTCCTATGCCAATCGATCACTGGATAGGCTAACGTTATTACCATTAACGCTCTTCTAAACGGGCAGTGCACAGAAACTAAATGTATACGCAAATCTTGCTGTTGCGAAACATTCTTTCTGGGCATTGCCCAAACCATTTTTTCACTAACCCCATTGATTAATGCCTAGGGACACTTGTAGACCTGACCAATCATTTTACTATCCAGGGGGACAAAACTTGCCAATAATCCCTCTGATGGACTATTGATGCCATAAATAACATTGCCACCCATGTCAGCCGCCTTATTACGTAAGTCATTGGCTGCACTACGCATAGAACTGCTCTCATTGCTAACGCCATTGAGCCAGTTGCTTTGAGTGCCAGTCACTTCACCTAACCGCTGGCATTCACTACCTGGTTGAGTATCCGCAAAATGCACATTAGCGCCAGCAGAGGTTAATTGATGAGTTGTTGTACAACCGGCCAACAATAATACTGACGCACCAAACAAAATTTTAATTCGCATAACTTCCCTTATTAGTGATAGGAACAATAAAAAGGCGAGCAAGTTTTCCCTGCTCGCCTTTAAAGGCTTATCCTAACAGATGGGCAATACCATCATCAGGATGAACAGCATTACATCATGCCGCCCATTCCACCCATACCGCCCATACCACCAGCAGCACCTAAGTCAGCTTTGTCATCTTTAGGCAGTTCAGTCACCATTGCTTCGGTAGTGATCATCAAACCAGCAATAGAAGCTGCGAATTGCAGTGCAGAACGGGTTACTTTAGTTGGATCCAGGATACCCATTTCGATCATATCGCCGTACTGTTCAGTTGCAGCGTTATAACCGTAGTTGTCTTTACCTGCTTTCACGTTGTTTACAACAACAGAAGGCTCTTCACCTGCGTTGTCTACGATCTGACGCATTGGTGCTTCCATCGCACGCAGTGCAACGCGAATACCAACGTTCTGATCTTCGTTGTCACCAGTCAGGTTAGAGATTGTGCTAGCAACACGAACCAGAGCAACACCACCACCAGCAACAACACCTTCTTCTACAGCCGCACGAGTTGCGTGCAGTGCATCGTCAACGCGAGCGCGTTTTTCTTTCATTTCAACTTCAGTTGCTGCACCTACTTTGATTACAGCAACACCGCCTGCCAGTTTAGCAACACGCTCTTGCAGTTTTTCACGGTCATAATCAGAAGTAGATTCTTCGATTTGCTGACGGATCTGAGTAACACGTGCAGCAATTGCGCTTTCTTCACCGACACCATCAATGATAGTTGTAGTGTCTTTGTTGATAACAACACGTTTTGCCTGGCCCAGATCTTCCAGAGTCGCTTTTTCCAGCTCCAGACCAATCTCTTCGGAGATAACAGTACCGTTAGTCAGGATAGCGATATCTTGCAGCATGGCTTTACGGCGATCACCAAAGCCAGGTGCTTTAACCGCAGCAACTTTCACGATACCACGCATGTTGTTAACAACCAGAGTTGCCAGCGCTTCACCTTCAACATCTTCAGCAATAATCATCAAAGGCTTGCTTGCCTTAGCGACGCCTTCCAGAACTGGCAGCAGTTCACGGATGTTGGAGATTTTTTTGTCAACCAGCAGGATGTATGGGTTTTCCAGTTCAACAGAACCCGCTTCTGGTTTGTTGATGAAATAAGGAGACAGGTAACCACGGTCGAACTGCATACCTTCAACAACATCCAGTTCGTCTTCCAGGCCAGTACCTTCTTCAACGGTGATTACACCTTCTTTACCGACTTTGTCCATCGCTTCTGCGATCAGTTTACCTACAGTTTCGTCGGAGTTTGCAGAGATAGTACCAACCTGTGCAATAGCAGTGGAATCAGAGCAAGGTACGGACAGTTTTTTCAGCTCCTCAACAGCGGAAACAACTGCTTTATCGATACCGCGTTTCAGATCCATTGGGTTCATGCCAGCAGCAACAGCTTTCAGACCTTCGGTGACGATAGCTTGAGCCAATACGGTTGCTGTAGTGGTACCATCACCTGCCGCATCATTAGCTTTAGAAGCGACTTCTTTAACCATCTGAGCACCCATGTTCTCGAATTTGTCTTCCAATTCGATTTCACGTGCTACAGATACACCGTCTTTAGTGATGACAGGCGCACCGAAAGATTTATCCAAAACTACATTACGGCCTTTAGGGCCCAGGGTCACTTTAACTGCATCAGCCAGTACATTCACACCGCGTAGCATTTTGCTGCGAGCATCATTACCAAATTTTACGTCTTTAGCTGCCATTGTGTCTTTCCTTTAAATTCGTTCAATTAAGAAGATCTAAGCGTAATAAGATTCTCAATTACGCTTCAACAATTGCCAGAATGTCGCTTTCAGACATGATCAATACTTCTTCATTATCGATCTTTTCTGTTTTAACGCCGTAACCTTCATTAAAAATAACGGTATCACCCACTTTTACGTCCAGCGCCTTCACTTCCCCATTTTCGAGAATGCGACCATTGCCGACTGCCAAAACTTTCCCACGGGTAGATTTGCCCGCAGCAGAGCCAGTCAAAACAATACCGCCAGCGGATTTTGATTCAACTTCTGTACGCTTAATGATAACGCGGTCATGTAATGGACGAATTTTCATTGATAGATCTCCTATAAATAAAGTCCATATCAGGTAAGAGGATTGATACCAGAACCCAACAGAACCAGTATCATGAAGCTACAAATTGGGGCTTGAGATCATGACTTCAAGGGTGGGTAACAAAAAAATTTTACTTTTTTCTTACTGTCTGAAATCTCAGCCAATGTAACGGCAATCATTTCTTATTGCGCTCACTGTCAGATTCACCACAATTTTTTTGGTCATCCGATATACGGGAAGCGTCATCTTGCCTGCGCTCATATTCTCCCTCAAAAGTCTGCCCGTTCTGCCCATAACCGCCATGATGATTACCGGAACCATAAAAAGTATTCGGGCGGTAAACCTTAATGTGAGGCAATAACTTCGCTGTCAGAAGTTTCTGTACGGGAGACAATAACAACAGTAATCCAAGAAAGTCGGTGAAGAAACCAGGCAATATCAGCAAGAATCCAGCGATGACCAGAGAAACACTTTTAACAGCTTCTTCCGCAGGACTCTCACCGGCTGCGAGTTTTTGCTGCATAGAGAGGAAATTCTTAATACCTTGATTACGCACCAGGGATACACCAAGACAAGACGTCAGGATAACCAATAACAGAGTCAACAAGACTCCAACTTCAGAGGCAATCCGAACAAACAGGACAGACTCGATGTAAACCAGAAGGCATATAAGGATAAGCGGGAGCCAACGCACGTGGTTCTCCTTTCATTATTATTGAGGGTTCACACTATTCGATCATTCACACTCTGTGTGACACCTAATATCGGGTTAGATCACATAATATGGTGTTAGATAACCTATGTGGGGATAATCGTGGCCGTTTTCAACACATCAAACTCTCAACTTTTTTCTCCCGTAATCGTGACCTTAGTCACACATATGTTATTTCATCAATAAAATAGCACTATAAAGTGATCCAGGTTCAAGGCATTTCTTACAAATCCACATATGATCGCGCCAGCAATTTCATGATAAGTGTCTAATATCAGGGAAATTGTTATTGGCAACATTATTTTTCAACAAACACGTAACAGAACAGTCAAAAAACGTATCCAATTTTAAGAAGGTTCTCATGTCAAACAACATTCGTATCGAAGAAGACCTGTTAGGTAAACGAGAAGTTCCTGCTGAAGCCTACTACGGTATTCACACTCTACGTGCGATTGAAAACTTTTATATCAGTGACCGTACCATCAACAATGTGCCTGAGTTCATCCGAGGCATGGTGATGGTGAAGAAAGCTGCGGCACTGGCAAATAAAGAACTCCATACTATTTCTGGAAAAGTGGCAGATATTATCGTCAAAGCATGTGATGAAGTTCTCATTAAAGGCAAATGTATGGATCAATTCCCTGTTGATGTCTTTCAGGGCGGCGCCGGTACTTCACTGAACATGAACACGAATGAGGTGCTGGCAAATATTGGCCTGGAGTTGATGGGACATCAAAAAGGTGAATATGAGTACCTGAACCCAAATGATCACCTAAACAGAAGCCAATCAACCAATGATGCTTACCCTACCGGCTTCCGAATTGCTGTTTATAATTCCCTGATGCACTTAATTGATTCCATTGAGTTGCTGAAAGAGGGTTTTGACAAAAAAGGCGTTGAATTCGATGACATCCTGAAAATGGGCCGTACCCAGTTGCAAGACGCGGTTCCCATGACTCTGGGCCAAGAATTCCGGGCTTTTTCTGTATTGTTGAAAGAAGAGATCAAAAACATCACTCGCACGGCAGAGCTGCTGCTAGAAGTAAACCTTGGCGCGACTGCTATCGGTACTGGCTTGAATACTGCACCAGGTTACCAAAAGCTGGTCGTTGAAAAATTGGCCGAAGTCACAGGATTGCCTTGCCAACCAGCAGAAGATTTGATAGAAGCCACCTCTGACTGTGGCGCTTACGTCATGGTTCACAGCGCGTTGAAGCGTCTGGCTGTTAAGCTGTCCAAGATTTGCAACGACTTGCGTCTGCTCTCTTCCGGCCCTCGTGCTGGCCTGAATGAAATTAACCTGCCAGAATTGCAGGCGGGTTCTTCTATCATGCCAGCGAAAGTTAACCCTGTGGTGCCAGAAGTTGTTAACCAAGTTTGCTTCAAAGTCATCGGTAATGATACCTGTGTCACTATGGCAGCAGAAGCAGGCCAATTACAGCTTAACGTCATGGAACCGGCGATTGGTCAGGCTATGTTTGAATCTATGTCTATCCTGAACAACGCCTGCCGTAATTTGGTGGAAAAATGCGTCAACGGCATTACTGCCAATAGAGATGTTTGCGAAAACTTCGTATTCAACTCCATCGGGATCGTGACTTATCTGAACCCCTTTATTGGTCACCACAATGGCGATATCGTGGGTAAGATCTGTGCTGAAACAGGCAAAAGTGTCCGTGAAGTTGTGCTTGAGCGCGGTTTACTGACCGAAGCTGAATTAGATGATATTTTCTCCGTTGAGAACCTAAAACATCCAACTTATAAAGCAAAACGTTTTGATGACTAATTAAATGATTATAATAACGAGTTCGTCTTAATTATTAAGGCACGCTATTCCAACCGGAAGCGTGCCTTTTTAATTTTCTGCAAACACAAATTATTAACCATAGATTTTCATAATACTAAATAAATGAAGGAGTATTTAACATGTTAGCCGTAGAATTGGTTATTGTTCTGCTGGCCATTTTTTTGGGGGCACGATTAGGGGGAATAGGTATTGGTTTTGCTGGTGGGATTGGTGTTCTCGTCCTCGCCGCCATCGGTGTTAAACCAGGCAGTATTCCATTTGACGTTATTTCAATTATCATGGCCGTCATTGCTGCGATATCAGCCATGCAAGTGGCGGGAGGACTAGATTATCTCGTTCAGCAAACTGAAAAATTACTGCGCAAGAATCCCAAATACATCACAGTTCTGGCACCTATCGTCACTTATTTTCTGACGCTATTTGCAGGTACGGGGAACATCTCACTGGCAACATTACCTGTTATTACAGAAGTTGCCAAAGAGCAAGGCATAAAACCATGCCGTCCACTCTCTACTGCCGTTGTCGCTGCTCAAATCGGGATCACTGCTTCACCTATTTCTGCGGCGGTTGTTTACATGGCATCGATTATGGAAGGGCAAGGCATCAGCTATATCCACCTGTTAATGGTATTACTGCCTTCAACATTTTGTGCCATCATCCTTATGTCATTCATTATTTCATGGCTGTTTGATGCCAAATTGTCGAATGATCCTGTTTACCAAAAACGTCTTGAAGATGGCTTGATAGAAATGCGTGGTGCCAGCCAGATTCAAATCAAACCCAAAGCAAAATGCTCTGTTCTGTTGTTCCTGTTCGGTGTTGTCGGTGTTGTCATTTATGCGATTATTAATAGTCCAAGTGTCGGTCTGGTTGCAAAACCTCTAATGAACACCACCAATGCGATTTTGATCATCATGCTCAGTGTCGCTACGCTCACCACTATTATTTGCTCCGTCGATACTGATGCCATCCTGAACTCAAGCACTTTCAAAGCAGGTATGAGCGCATGTATCTGTATCTTAGGAGTTGCATGGTTAGGCGATACATTTGTTCAAGCGAACATAGACTGGATCAAAGAAACCGCGGGTAGTTTGATTCATGCCCAACCCTGGTTACTGGCAGTCATCTTCTTCTTCTGTTCAGCATTACTCTATTCACAAGCAGCAACAGCTAAGGCATTAATGCCAATGGCTCTGGCTCTGAATGTTACGCCATTAACGGCGATCGCTTCTTTCTCCGCAGTGTCTGGTTTGTTTATCCTGCCAACTTATCCGACACTGGTTGCAGCCGTACAGATGGATGATACCGGAACCACCCGTATCGGACGTTTTGTTTTCAACCATCCATTCTTTATTCCGGGTACTCTTGCCGTTGTAATAGCCGTCACATTCGGTTTTCTGTTTGGTGGTATTATCTTGTAGCTTCACAATTTCGATTATTTGGCATTATTATTTCAGGGGCGTGCCAGCCCCTGAAATCTTCCTGACACATCTTTTCCTGTAAAAAACTCTGCATTGTCTTAATATTAGGAATCAAACCCACGATACAGGCAGGCTAAAGACTATCTTATGATGAAACGTATTCTTATGTTGCTTCTACTGTTCAGCAGTATCGCTCTGTCACCTAACAACGCTAGCGCACTGTTTGAACAACCAGGGAAAAGCCTCTACCTTCCTGCTGATCAGGCATTCATGTTCGATTTTCAGCAACAAGGAAATAAACTCACGCTGAACTGGGATATTCAACCTGGTTATTACCTTTATCGAAAACAGTTCAATATCATTCCCAATCAAGAAGTATCATTGGGTGAAATTTCATACGCCAAAGGCGTCGATCATGAAGATGAGTTTTTTGGTAAGACAGAAGTCTATTTTCAATCGGCACGGATTGATATTCCCATTCTGTCTGCCACCAACAACGGCTCTCTCCAGATTACATACCAAGGATGTGCAGAAGCAGGTTATTGTTATCCGCCTGAAACCTTAAGCGTACCATTGCAAGCCGTTGCTGCTTCTCCATCAGGCAATAAAACCACGCCCCCCACCAACATAACTACAAATAAAGAAGACTCCTTACAAGCACCTCTGCAACAGGGAGATATACCATCCGAGTCCCACGATGTGCCATTTTCGCCACTCTGGGCGTTATTAATTGGCATTGGTATTGCTTTTACTCCCTGCATACTGCCCATGTATCCGCTGATTTCCAGCATTATTTTGGGCCAAAAACGTCCTGAAAGCCTGAAACGGATCTTTTGGCTCGCCATGAGTTACGTTCAGGGAATGGCGCTCACTTACACAATACTTGGCTTAATCGTCGCGGCGGCTGGCTTGCAATTTCAGGCTGCCCTACAAAATCCTTACATTCTCGTAGGGCTGTCAGTGCTGTTTATTTTGCTCGCCTTATCAATGTTTGGGCTATATACATTACAACTTCCTTCTTCGCTCCAAACTCGCCTCGTGGATTGGAGCAACCAGCAACAAAGCGGCTCTTACATTGGAGTATTTGTGATGGGAGCCTTAGCCGGTTTAATCGCCTCTCCCTGCACTACCGCACCACTCAGTGCCATTTTGCTTTATATCGCCCAAAGCGGTAATACGTTAGTCAGCGGCTTAACATTGTACCTCTACGCATTGGGAATGGGCTTACCGCTTATCGCCGTCACACTATTTGGTCACAAACTCCTGCCACGCAGCGGCCCGTGGATGCAATACGTTAAAGAAGCCTTCGGATTTATCATATTGGCCCTGCCAGTTTTCCTGCTGGAACGTGTACTGGGTGACACATGGGGCATAAGATTGTGGAGCCTATTGGCTGTTTCTTTCCTTGGTTGGGCATTCGCATTAACCTTAAACAGCAAAAACGGCTGGGTACGGACCTTACAAGTTATCTTACTCGCTTTGGCACTCATTGCTTCACGCCCTTTACAAGATTGGGTATGGGGAAGTCCTGCAGCAGAACAACAAAAAGTTACTTTACAGTTTCAACAAGTCTCTGATTGGCAAGAGTTAAGTCAAATTTTGGCGGAAAATCATCATAGACCGATTATGTTGGATCTCTATGCTAACTGGTGTGTCGCCTGCAAGGAGTTTGAAAAATATACTTTCAGTGATCCAAAAGTACAGGCACAATTAAGCCAATTCCTCTTGTTACAGGCAGATGTCACGGATAACACCCCAAAACAAAAAGAATTGTTGCAAAAACTGCAAGTGCTGGGACTCCCCACTATCTTATTTTTCGATAAGGGAACAGAGCTAACCGATGAGCGAATCAATGGATTCATGGATGCTCAGCGTTTTAATCAGCATGTACAGCAATTACAACATCGACAACAAAAATAATCTGGAAGGAGAGCCACCGTGCAACGTGAATATGTGCTTAGCCATGTCCTGAACTTATTAGAGCAACATGGCCTGTCAGCGACACTAGAGACGCTTTTAGCCTCTATCGATATTGATATCAACCATATAAAACATTTTTGGCCTGATCGTGAAGCCTTACTCTACGACTGCCTGCGCCATCACAGCCAGCAAATTGAAATCTGGCAGCGCCAAACTCTATTGGATGAAGGCCTAAGCCCTGAGCAAAAATTACTGGCACGCTACGACGCTCTCAAAGAAAAAGTACAAGAACAGCGTTATCCTGGCTGCCTGTTTATTGCTGCTTGCAGCGCATTTCCTGACGCCAACCATCCAATCCACCAATTAGCAGAATTACAAAAACAGAACTCTTTCCATTACACGGAAGAATTATTACAACAACTTGATATTGACGACAGCAAGCAAGTCGCTCAACAGATGGAACTTATCCTTGAGGGGTGTCTGAGTAAGCTATTAGTGAAAAGAGATTTTGAAGATGTGATCACTGCGAAAATTCTGGCTCAAGATATTCTAACCATCGCAAAATGCCGAAAAAATGGGGCGTTAAGTTAATAAAAAACGGCATTAGCTGAATAACCACACTGAATTGGTATAAAAATAAGGCAACCAATCAATTTTTATCGTTTTTTTGCAGAAAGTGTTTGACGGATTGGGCTGAATACGGTTTAATGCGCCCCGTTAGCCCGGATAGCTCAGTCGGTAGAGCAGGGGATTGAAAATCCCCGTGTCGGTGGTTCGATTCCGCCTCCGGGCACCAAATTTCCTAACCTGAACGTTGAAAGTGAGAAACTCAACGAGCAGTAAAACTTCTGGAAACTGGATTTCAATCATGCTTAGTTGGTAGTTGAACGCATGGTTGAATGTAAGTTTCAAAGAGGAATGCATGTTGCATCATGCAATCCTCTTCTCGTCTATTTTTATACATAGAGTTGGACTATTCGTCAACTCTATGTAAATTTTTTTTAATTTTTCTGCCTATCTCATCACAGTCAAGCGTTTATGTTCCCCACCTAACCCCATGCCTAGGTAGGTAGATAGCTCATTCTCTAGCATGTGAAGAGTGTTATGAATATCTTGGCCTATATATTCCATCGTAGAAGACAAACTTCGATGCCCCAACACATTCTTTGTCAAATGCATATTACGGTCAGGGCTACGCATTAATGTGGTTGCTAACGTATGACGAAAGCGGTGTGGGCTAACTGGAAAACCACATTCCGTAGAAAAACGCCGAAAGAATGATTTCACAGGTTGGCTATCAATCATTTTTGCTCTATCTACTTCTCTATCTGATAACCGATGTACATTGAAAAATATGTCATTAGGAGTAGCTCCTCTTAATACCATTTCATTTAACAAATTTTGCAATAGTGGTTTCAGTGGGCTTAATAAAGCTACTTGGTGCTCACAATGGTTTTTACTACTTTCGCTCCGTAAGAAAATGGCATTTTCTTCAAAATCAATATCTTTGATCCGAATATGAACTAATTGGTTTAAACGTATACCCGTTAATCTAAATGTTTCCATTACAACAATCCAAAATCGTGTCGGGTATAATGCACAACAGCGATAAGTAGCTTGCTGTGCTGATAATTCCTTCTCTAGTTGCGTAAACCTTTCAAAAACACGATACATAGTACGAAGCTGTGCTTCTGTAAAAACTTTCTTCCTTTTTATCCCTGGTTCAACCTGGCTATCAAAAAACGGGTTATCTTTACTTGTTTCAGATAACAAACCTTTTTTTATCCAAAAGCTATATAGCACTTGCATATGTCTAGCTTTTGTATTCCAAGTTCTTTCTGCCACACCTCTAATATTTAACTCATGCCTACGCCAACGCAAAACATGTTTATGAGTTACTTCTTCTGTGTTTATTTGTATATTTTCTATTCCCCTTAAATACTTAAGAAATAGTCTAACCACCTTACGATACGTTTTTTCTGTATCTGGGCGCAGAACCTTTGAGTAAAAATACTCATCCAATAGCTCATACCAAATAGGATCATCTTTTTCTTGCTTTAAAGACATTTGTTTTTTCATAAGGAATACTTCCATATTCTTTTTTGTTCAATAATTTTCTTAGTATCATTCTGAGGAAAAATCGACGAAGAGACTGTCTGAAGGGGTGAATTTAGAAAAAATCAAACTCATCTTCACTAAATATCCGCTAGCACGTAAAAATTTATTATTTTTACACACTTCCTCTGTAACAGGAACTGGATATATTTTGCATGTGTAATGGCGTTTTCTTTTGTTTCCCTTCTTTTCGACTCTATGCACATTCAATGACTCGAATGCAGATAATAATTGCTTATGATCGATTTCTAATTCTGGGTGTTGGCGCAAAAAAAGAAAAAAGATTGCTGGGGTTTGTAAAAATACAAACCCTGCAACGCAATGTACTTTTGCGCTAGCAGTGTTGTACTCAATTTTTTCAGCCTGCAACCCTTGTTTAAGCCATTGCCAAAATTTGACCTTCAATGGTTCATTTTTTCCTTGTTCTTGTCCGTCCATCCTTATGTGTGCTTCCTCTGTGTCCTTTTCCTCTCTCCTTTTAAGAAACACATTTTCTTCTATAATTTCAACTGATTTATTTTCAGCAAGTGAATTATTTCTAATTTTACTTCCACCATTGAGTAATTCATGCTCAACATGTTGATTTTTCAAACTATTTAATGGTGAACTATCAACACAGTTGTCTTGCTCTTTTTGTGCTACTTCTTCTTCTTTTATGTCTAAAAGCGACATTGCTGTTTTTAAATCATCACTAATAGCTTCTTTTGTGTTCACTACAAAAGCAGTTTCTGATAGTTCCTCTTTTTGGGACGTAGTTTCACTAAATGCACTTTTTAGTGACACTATATCTAAACTCTGCGTTTCTTCTTGAATTTCTTTTGCATCACTCTGTGTGTATATTGCAGATTGGGTTGGAGGTATAATGCTAATATTTTCAGTTGGTTCTAAAACAGAATTATTAATATTTTTTCCTATAACATCATTTGGATCCTCCTTTAATCTTAGGAAGTCTTCACTAATATTTGGTAACTTATTTACAGCTTCATCTATCAAATTACTAACATCTCTTCCACCTTCCCATTTTCCTACCATACAGTGCATTAAAGCTTGTAGTGCCACAGGAGTTTCACTCAACCAGTAAATAACTTTTTCTGGTAACAGTGTATAGCTCATTAATGCACCTGAGACAGAACGTAATTCCTCTAAATTTGAACTATTAGGCTTGGATCTAAATCGGTAGGCTTTATTTGGTGTCACTATTCCAGGCATCCAGCACGTTTGATCTATATACTCTCCATCAAATTGTCCCATCAACGGTAACCAATGAAACATTGATGCATAAAAGACTACCGCGTTCCAAGCGCTGCTTTGACTGGATTGTTCTTCCGGTAATGCTCCGGTTGGCAACAATTTTTTTTTTGATAGTCTGATTGAATAGACCATGGTAAGCAATGTAAGGTCAAGCAGCCCTCCTTCCAGAGCAAAAATTCCCCGATTAAACGCTGGCAAGTTCTGAATTCGTTCCGCGCAATGCTGAAGAGGGAATAAAAAAAATTCTTGATATTGTGCTTTTGATAGAGAAGCATTTTCCCAAAGTTGCTGTAAGCAATTCTTACGTAATGTAGTATTAAACAAGTCACATGATTTTTTAGGCAGAAAATAACCATCTGGTGCAACGGATATCTCGCTTTTAGATTTGTTTCCCCCCGAAACATCGAAACTACTATTACGATCTAACCACTTTTTAAATATCTTCATATAAATCTTCCGGTAATTTCAGTAAAACATTAAACACACTTTCCATTATTTTTTAGGTAAAAAATAACCATCTGATGTAACGGATATCTCGCTTTTAGATTTGTTTCCCCCCGAAACACCGAAACTATTATTCGATTTTTAAACATCTTTGCATAAGTCTTCTGATTATTTCAGTAAAACATTAGATACATTCTGATCAACTAAATTTTCTTCTGTTGAATTATTTCCGTTCTCAAGTACGCTTTGAATAATATCGTTAATCATAAGTTTTTTACGAGCGCGAGTTGCAGCAACATAAAGTAAATTTATTTCATCTCTTCTAGACAGTTCTGTTAATTTAGGATCAAATAAGTCAGGGAAATCATTATTTAATTCAACAAATTCCCATTCTAATCCCTTAGCTCTATGTGCCGTTGAAACCGTTATATTCGCGTTACTTTCATTAGTTATCGCAAATTTACGCATTATTTCTAAATTTTGGGGTAACGGAAAATATCGTTCTAACAGGTTGATAGATTGTATCATTTCAACATCTTGCGTGGCCCTGGCTATTCGGCAATATTCATCATAATTTTTGTAGTCCCGCATTAAACGAGGCTGTTGTACTTTTTGTGGCATATCTACCGAGAACCAATACAGATCTTCTAGCTCTTCAGTTCGATAAGCTTCAATCCCTCCAACCCAATATACTGATCTTTTTTCTTTTGCTGCGCCTAGTGCTATATCAATTACACCTGCCACCGTCCGACTCAATACTGTTTTATGAGGTACATCAAATTGTTGTGGTGACAAAACTTCATCTTCTTCTCCTAACCCAATAACTTGGCGAGTTTCACCATCCAAGGCAAGTAATGCATTCGCTATCCCAGCAACATGCGGGCCAAAACGAAAGCTATTTGTCAACCATAAGCGATCAACACCGACTAATTGTGGCGCATCCAGAGCGTTATCTGCTCCTCGAAAACGGTAAATTTGTTGATGCTTATCACCAACCAAGACTACATTTGTGTGCTGATTCAAAACAATTGCATGAGTGACGGGGTTGGCATCTTGGGCTTCATCAAACAAGATCGTTTGATAATGGCGAGATAAATCAGGTTGTGATAATTGATAAAGCTTCAAATAAGTATCATGTGTAATCGGAAAGGAATCATTCAAATTTTTCATCAAATTCCAAACATGCTCTGATCTTTGAATTATTTTAATTGGGTCGATGCCTTCTACTGCCTCTTCATCTGGGCAATGAATTAATTTTATTTTTCCATCAGCACTGGATAGAAAACGATTTAACGTACTTTGGACCCGATGAACTAATGACCAATGACGAGTATTTAAAGCCCGTGCAATATCTGTAATACGTAGTTGATTAACCAGCCTATGCTTGTAATGACGACCTTGGGTTGACCAGGCTAATTGGTGTGAGGTTTTACATTCAACATTAAAAGGAAACTTACGTTCTGCTTCTTCTCTTACGGCACGATTAAAAGCCAAGTAGAGCATCGATACTTTAGGATTAGCTAACGCATAATTTACTAATGTAGATGTTTTCCCTGTTCCCGCAAATGCATTTACTACTAATTTTGAACCATTCCATTCTACCACCGCTTTCTGTTCATCCGTCAGTGTAAGCATGAATAGTGCCTCTATTTAAAATAGCCACATTAATTTACGGTAATAATTAAAAACGCGGGGACTTAAGTACAGTAAAAATTCTTTTTCCGTATTGATAAAAAAACGCCTCCGAAGAGGCGTTCAGTAAAAATATCTCGAAGAAGAATTTTTATTTTTTAATAAGAAACTGATATTTTCGATATATCTATCGGTATTCCTATCTTATTAAAAGTTTCTGCGGGAGACAGACCTTGTTTAATAAAACTTTTTACTGTTTCATCATCATTTAAAACTGTATCACTTAATGTCATACCAACATGTTGCACTAACAACATATGCGCCAGCAATTTGAAGCGAATAATGTCATATCGCATATATTCCCTCTATGCTACGCTACTTTTGTATTATGAGATGTCCGCAAATTTAACAAATATTCACTTGCTTCCCTGGCTTGTTTACAGGCTCTAAAAAGAGCTTTTTTATCCTTTTTTAAAATAGATAACCAGTGTTCAATATAACTTTCATGGTTAACTTCACCGAGCACTTCCAATTGAGCACAGAGAAAAGCACTTCCCATTTCAGCTACCAATTCTTCAAAAGAATATACAGGATCACCAAATTTTCGATTTCTACTTGTTATTCCCTCACGATTCAATCGGCTTGTATGACCGGTGCTATGTACCATTTCATGTAGCAGCGTAGACCAATAGTCAGCTTCCGTACTAAACTGCTCCACAAGAGGCATTACTATACGATCAGCAATTGTTCTATAGTAGGCTCTATTTTGCGGTGCTGAAGTCATCTTTACACCAGTAGCATCCAATATTGTGAATACTTCATTTCTGATTCTAGGTGAAAGAGTTTCTTGTTTATTTTTCGATACTTGCTCATCTTCTTGTGATAGATGTTCTGGCAACCCATCACACTGAGTGACATTGAATAGCCAATTGTCCTTCAACATGCTACACCGTTTCATCAGAGGCTGCCCTTCGTTGTCAAACAATAAATCGTTATTTTCATCCCTAGCCTGGGTTTCATACGGTTTATATATTACAGTAAGAGTAGCTCGCTCTCCTTTACGAACCTGTCCCCCTAACTGCTGAGCTTGACGATACGTTAACCAACGGTTGGTATTAGCTCCCATTTCTTCCGCAGACATCCACAACAATAATATATTCACACCATTGTAATGGTTCCCTGTCATTGCATTGGTAGGTAACATATCCCCAAACTGTTTAGTCGCAGAACGCCAGGGCCTTTTCCACGGAGCCGTGCCTTTTTCCAATGCACTAATAATTCTATCAGTCACCTGTTGATAGATGTCCTTTTTTGCGTCATTTTGCTCTTTCATAAGGAGTACTCCTAAGATAAAAAGGCGTACTCCCCCTAGGCGGTGAGAGTACACCGCCTGGTGAAAAGTAAGTAAGATTAGAGTATTTTACCACCACGCCCAAAAAAATAGATCGTGGTTATCAAAATCAAAAGATTTCAGTGTACTGCTAACCCAGCTTTTTACTTCTTCAACATCCGACCAATAATATTGATCATATTCAATTGAACCAAAGAAAAAACCATCTTCTGTAGGGAATATTGTCATGCAATTATCTTTTGTCAGTCTATTTAAATCTGCTGATAATTGTTCTAACTTTTGTTTTGGTATCAATATACTTTTGCAATTATCGACACTTTGAACATTGTAACTAACCCAACGAAAAAGCGAGTTAATTTTTCGAAAATATCCCACTTGTGTATCATAATCAACACGTTCTTTCTGTTTTTCACCTGAAAAAAAGTGAATATCAAGTCCCATTTTTTATTCCTCATATAATAAAAACAAAGACAGGGACTTTCCCGCAGGAAAGTACCCTGCGGGGTTGGTCAATTAAGTTATTATTAATTAGCTTCAGTCTTCACTGGTAGTTCATCCCATGAAACAAAATAATGATTGCGATAATAGCCTTCCTCAACTTGGATTATTCCGTGGTGTCCACACTGAGTACATATAGCATCATCATTTTCACAGAGAAAATCATCATCGCCATCAGTTAGATACACTCCTTGATATCCACAATTTTCACATGGTTCCAACCAATTGATGAATACTTTCGTAAGTATATTTCCCATTAGGCATTCCCTCTAAACTGTCTATGGTAAATATCCCAACGTAATGAAACGCCTGGCTCATAAGGTGTACGTAAGAACTTCTTACTCATAAGACTTCTCCATAATTAAATAAAAATAGAGAAATCTTCCCAGGGGAAAATTTCCCCATTGGGTGAAAATAATAATTGAAAATGCTATTGTTATGAAAAGTTTCTTAATCGCCTTAGCGATCCCCGTTTTCAAAGAATAAACGAGTTTACCCAGAGTATTTACTGTCTGCTTTTTCAGGTATAGCAGATGGCGCAGTCACCCGAAGGCGTTCCTCTCAGACTACCGAAACATTAGTTATATAGCCACCCGAAAGCGCTCTTCTCAGGCTATTAGAGCATTAATAGATTGCACAAGGCAATGTAAGAACAACATTATTTTCTAACTAAGATTGCTACCTGTCAATAGCAAAAATAAAATTATAAAGATAACTTCAAATATTCCATCACTAGATTTGCTCCATGCTTAGTAATATGGATTCCATCATCTGTTCTAATTTTTTTTCCATCTAAAAAACCTGTATACTTTTCACCCAACACAGCATTTTGTGTTATATCTAAATACGTAACACCTAATTGCAATAAAGATTTTTTAATAATATATCGTGTGTTTTTTAACAAAAAATCATGTTCCTTGTTTTTTAAAAATGGGGGAGAAATCCAGATAATTTTTATATCGTAATTTTTACTCCTAATCCTGCCAATCAGTTCAAAAATAGAACGAGAATAATCAATTGAGTTTATTTCTTTATTGAAGTCGTTTGTTCCAATGCTTATAACAATGAGGTCATATTTATCAAAATCAATACGTTCAATAGCAGAAAACCAATCATACCTATGCCTATTTAGCCCAGAGCCAACTTGATAAAAAACATCCGCATTTTTATTAATTAAAGATTTATATGATTCACTATAAACATAAGTTAAAGAGTCACCTAAAATTAAAGCTTTACAATATCCATTTAATGAAAAAAAGGAAAATAAAATGAAATAAAATTTCATTGAATGAATAAAATTCATTCGTCACCTCCATTTACATTCTGGTAATATACTTGATTAATATATCTACCTCTACCATCACCATGACCTAAATCCATAGATACCTGTGCTAAAATTTCTTTTTTATTAAATCCTGCTTTCTGATAATGTGCGCTGAGTTCTTTAGCAACATAATATCGCATACTGTGAGGTGCTTTTTTACCAACTAATCCGGCTGAACGAACTATGTTTCTATAACGATCAACCGCCTGATGAATATTAGGCTTATCAATTAATTTACCATCACGTTCTTTCATCACATTTTCAGCATAATTGATAGCATTTTTAAGTTGTTCATTATTTAAAATTGTAGTATCTCTAGGACGTCCGCCTTTTGTGCCAAAGACCACTCTGACAGAATGATGTCCATTGTTTAAAGATTGCTTCCACGTATTTATAGATTTACAAGCTTGAACAGCTTCTTTTGTTCTCAGCCCTAAAACATATGCCAATTGTAAAGTTGCAGCAACACCTTTATCAATTTTTTCTACTTCTTTAAATGCTTTCTTAAATTCATCGGGAGATAATGCTTCTTTTGTTCCCATACGGCTTGCGCCTGCTATTCCAAGAGAACGATTATTCAATCGTTCATTATTTGGATCAGCTAATTTATGTTTTCCTGCTTGTGAAAGAATACCACGCAATGCTGACATTTCATTTTGTAAAGTTCGATTGCTAATGTTTTCAGATTTTCTGTTTTCAATATACCCTTCGATATATTTAATTTTCAGGCTATCTAACTGACGTAATTTAATGCCCGAAGAATTCAAATAGTTCAGAAATTGTTTGGCTATTCGAGTGCGATCGGCCACCGTGGCAAAACTCCCTCCTGCTTTACGGGCACAAGTAATAAAATCTTTCTTAAATATTTCTACCTTTGATCGTGACGTCTTTTTATCCATAAAAACCTCCAATAGCAATAATGTTAGTTTTTCGTCATTACAGACGTTCCCTGCGTATCGGTTATGTGTGTCATCCTGACAGTCAGATATTGTGTAGCAGGGCGCTATCATGTTGAGTTATTGCAGGAGCGCGCTCTGTGCTCTGCACTGCGCTTTAATGCTCCCCGTTCAGAGCCTGCTACCAGGATGAACGCCTCAATATCTGGACTACTTATCTCCTTTAATCGAAACTAAAAATTGAAATTTTCCTAAGCGACCGTTCGTAAAACGGGCGCTCTGGACGCTTAGTAAAAAATTTAAAACGATCTCTTACAACGTTTTGAAACATACCAACTTTTGTCTTCATTTGGTAAAACCGTTTGAAAAGATGTCTTAACGTTAGTTGTAATACGGTCTGGAAGTTTTACGCCTGGCGGCGTCACTTGGTAATCGCTACGCTTTTACTCAAGTGACGCCGCTCATCTTTCTGCTTCCAATACTGCTACTCGAAGATAACGAAAATGCCAAATGTTCCAAATGGCATACCGTTATATCGACGCTGGTAAAGGTCGCAAAAGCTCTCGACGTATTTACAAAAGACGCATTACATCGACAAAGATGTTTAATGTTTTTCTGCATCAAATAGCATGTTTGAAGGGGTTCATCTACATTTGACGAACTTTAGTTGAATATTTCTTAATCGCTTTAGCGATCCCCGTTTTCAAAGAATAAACGGGTTTACCCAGAGTATTTACTGTCTGCCTTTTCAGGTACGGCAAATGGCGCAGTCACTCGAAAGCGTTCCTCTCAGACTACTAGAACATTAGTATTTGCAATCACCCAAAGGCGTCCCTCTCAGATTGCTGGAACATTGATTGGTTACCATAAGATAACGTTACAGCGATGAAAATCTTACACTTGTAGCTCATACTCGTCAATGATTGAAAACCACACACAAAAATCAGGTTGCTTTTTTTTGCACAAAATACATACTTCAAGTATGTATTTATAATGTATACTTTGGGTGCGTAATGAAACATAGAGTTAACGTAACAGTTGATAAAGAAAATTATCTAATTCTAAGCTCCGCTGGCATAAATATTTCAGGTTTTGTTAATGAAACCATGGCGAAGGAGGCCCAACGCATCAAAGCTGAAAATTGGAAGACAAATAATCGTAAAGGGATGGAAGAAGTTGCTCAATTTATTGAGCAATATGGCTCATTTGCTGATGAAAATAAGAACTGGTAAATGCAATTTATTGTTTATCAATATAAACGAAAAGAAAGCAAATACAGCCTGCTTGTTGATGTACAAAGCGACATCATTGAAACACCAGGAAGACGCATGGTTATTCCCTTAGTTGAAGCATATCATTTTTCAAACAAGGTAAACCGCCATTTATTTCCCATAGTACAAATAGAGCATAAAGATTATCAACTTTTAACAACGGAGCTTTCGAGTGTCTCAGAAAACGTAATTGGAGAGAAAATTTCTGATGTGACTCAATGGTCGTCAGATATCAAGGATGCGCTTAATCTCTTATTTTGGGGAATTTAAATAATCGTTCTTGCATACTGGGTGATACTGTCTACTTATTATAGAATAAGGGGGTTATATGCAAAAAGATCTAAAGGTGAAATCTCGAGGAGAATTTTGGGGGATAAAAGCAGCGTGTATCTGGAAATGCTGTTTTAATAAATTGAAAAGCTGGGATAAGACGTGCGTTAGTAAAGCGAAGAAAAATAATGTTCCTGCATGGATTGGTCATATTCCAGTATTTGTAGCAAGTGCCTTAGCCATAACAGCACTTATCTTAAGTACTATTATCACTATAATTACAGTGTCAATTTTCTTTATTATAATATTAGTTTTATCTAAAACACCTAGTGTAGAGCCTTTAAAACATGGGCATTACGATTTAGACGGATACCATTACCCTGATGGGAGTATTGATCAGAGTGATCGGTGATAATTATTTAGAATTAACGAAATTCCGCTTCCTCGCTTTTAGCTGTTCGTTCCTCGCTCTGCTGCGGTACGCCTCAGCTAAAGACTGCGGCGAGCGTTACGGGGGTTCTAAAATTAACTCTCAGGTGGAAAGTGGAGATTGTTTCCATCCTAATATAGGTTGTCGAACGCTGTAACGCTGTTTTGGTTTTTTGAAAGAAATCGACGTATTTTAGCTGTTATTAGGTAAGCTAATTAACACGCGGTCATTTGATATGATAAGAATTCTGTTTGAAAGAAAATCATCACCTAACAGGCCATCAAAATCTATCCGTTCATCTGGAATTTGATAGATAGCCGCAGATAGCTTAATTCCATCAGGTGTTATAATAGTTTGCTTTGGGCAGGTCTGTGATAAATTAGCACACCCATCCTTTGAACGAGTAAAAAGCACCGTATGACTTGCACCAGTATCAATAACCATGCGGTTTATCTTCTTACCTTCAGAAGATAATACACTAATTTCTATTCCATTCCTTGTGCGAGTAAATGGAATAGATTGCCAACGATAGCCATAGGGAAGAGCTTTAAGATGGTCGGTTATCGTCAGCATCTTTGATGCGTAGTTAATAACCAGCGTTTTGTTTTTGGCAACACCCAGCCCCAACACGCCATCGATGATAAGTTTTCCCTTATTATCAAACATGCCGTTCCCCCATGGTTTAAAGAGTTCAACTTCAACATCTGAAAGGTGTTCACCATTAACAGTCATATTGGCTGTCCTTGCCACTACAGTAGATTTATCAACTCCAAAAACATCAACAGAATTTTGCACGGTTATTGTGTGATAATTCCGCTTTGGAAAAATCGAATCAAAGATAGATCGAGGGAGATAAAAAGCACCAGACGCCCCCGTATCAATTGAAAGTCTTTTAATCTCTTTCCCATTGATATTGAGCGAAACAGAAGGAGTTATATGTTCAAGGTAAGCAATTGGTGCAGTTATATCTGCTTTTACTGCTTCAACTGGAATGATAATAAGGCACAACAACAGGTATGTATGCAAATTTTTATTCATATTAAAAACCCATTAAGAACAGTGGATAATATTTAATTCCAACTCCCCCCTACTTTAAAACATAGCAATGAACAGCTTAGATTACAAATCCGTTCTTGCATTCACATAATAATCGAAAAAGACAGTTGATAAGAATTGTGTGGTCAATGACCACACAATTATATCACGTACTCTTATCGCCTATCCCATGTAGTTTTAAAAAATAGACCATCATCATCAGACGAACCACCACGAACAGCATCAAGTAGTTCAGATGCTTTTTGACCCTTCTGGTTTTTCAGGTTTGCAGAATTTTCTTGAATCACTTTCTGTAGTTCTTTCATATTAAGATCCTTAAAAAGATTGAAACAAAGAAGATAATAACGGAATTTACCATAACCTAATTTGTGTTTTATTTTGTTAGCCTACAAGAATTAATTTATTAAAATCCATCTGTAAGCCACATTGTTTAATATATATTATTTCAGATTAAGATCAACATAATTTTCACATAAAAAACAAACATGTAACATTTGTAAAATATAAACATATTAGCATAATATAATTAATATTATTAACGTTCAAAATTATAACTACAAGGTCATCAATCAATGTGTTTCAGTGATTGCAAATACTCGTGAGGGGTTGTAAATACACCGTTAACCATATCAAAAACTTTGTCGGCCACAGCGATAGCATCTGGTCGATGAGCTGCAAAAAGACGCGTTATTTTCATGGCCTTAATGGCTTCGTTTATTTTCCGCTCGTTTTCGATATCCAGAGCAGATGTGGATTCATCCAATATGAGAATTTTAGGTCTTCTATAAAGCGCCCGTGCAATGGAGACTCGTTGTTTCTGTCCTCCTGATAACACGCTCCCCATATCCCCAACTCTAGAATTATAGCCATCTGGCATCATTTCTATTCCATCATGAATAGCGGCCATCCTGGCACATTCATGCATAAGTTCAATGTCTGGCCTTTCGGCAAAACCGGTAATATTTTCCTGTAATGATCCGGTAAACAAAAAATCATCCTGTAAAACATAGGAAACATGCTTACGATAAGCCTCAAGGCCAATGCTAGATATAGGAACACCGTTAATTTTTATAATCCCTTCAGTCGGTTCAAGCAGTGAAGCAAGAACATGCAGCAATGTGGATTTACCACAGCCTGATGGACCTACAAACGCAACACTTTCTCCTGATTCAACAACAAAAGATAGTCTCTCAAAAATATAAGGTTCATTAGCTGAGTAAGCAAAAGACAAAGATGATATTTCTACTTCCCCGTTAAATTCCACAGGTAAATTTTGAGAGGCATCAAAGTGCATGTTTTCGCTTTCGGTAAGGACTACATCGCTAAGGCGGTTTGTATGCATTGAAAGCATTTTAAATTCATAAACAGCATCACAAAAATTAATCGTCCTTTGGATGAACATATCAGCGTACACCATGAAAGCAAACAGAACACCAACAGTAAAAAAACCATTTTCAGTCAACTGTGCACCAATATAGACAACCAAACATGCTGACAATCCTGTGACAAACGCGCTAATTAGCCGAAAAACAAGATCAATTCGAAAACGCTTTATATTTGCAGCAATGTTTTCAGTTGAGAGGTTCAACCATTTTATTTTTCTGTTAGTGCTCAGACACAGAATTTTGATCGCTGAAATACCGCGAACGGTTTCTATAAAATGTGAACTTTGAGCGGCAGTTTTACTGATAGATTCAGCCAGTGCGATTCTGTACATCCCAAAACAATACCATTTAATAAGAGCATAGAGCAGTGCCAGAAAAACTACACTAGCGCAAAGCGCTACGCTATAACTACTCATGACTACTAATAATGCAATTGTAACCACAGCATCAAGAATCGCATTTACCATACGCGCAGTAAATGCCTCCTGAATTTGGTTTAGGGATTGTAGGCGAGATACAACATCACCTAACTGGCGCTTTCCAAAGTAGGTAACAGGCAGACTGATTAGTTTTTTCAAAAATCCTTCAGACCAACTTAATCCAATAGAATATTTAGCTGCGGTAATAATCCAGTCGCGAAGCCATGTCAGCAGCATTCGCATAAAAAGCAAGGCAACAACAGCGGCTGAGATAACATTAAGGGCAAACATATTACTCGTGCTAAGAATGTTATCTATAATGAACTGTGAAGAAGCGGGGATAAGCAGCGTAACAAGTTCTATAGTCGCTGATATTGCTATGAGTCGTGCTATCACAGCACCTTTACCTTCTATCCCTGCCAGCATATCTCTGATAGAAAGTGCTGAAGATACTTTTTTTCGCTCAAACGTAGCACTGGGTTTCATTTCAAGTGCTATACCAGTGAAGCAATCCGATAGTTCAGAAAGCTTTATACTGCGTTCGCCAACAGCTGGATCATGAATAATTGCGCCTTTTCGGGACAGTTTTTTAAGCACCACAAAATGATTAAAAGACCAATGCAGGATACAAGGCAACGAAAGTGAATTCAGTTCTTCCAGTTCTACTTTTACGGGACAAGATGACAACCCCACTTTTTCACCTACGGTCACTATTTCTTTAAGGCTCATGCCATGTTTTGAAACATCAAAAAGTTTCCGCATAGAAAGCAGATCAGTATTGAAACCATAATAACTTGCGATCATAGCGATACAAGCAAGTCCACATTCTGAAACTTCAGACTGAATGATTACCGGAAGAGATTTCCCGACAGAAAACGTTGAAAAAAAATCTTTCACATATTTATCCATAAATTTAATCAACCATTCTAAGCAGCCATCTATAAAGACGTTTTTCACCTGTTAAGATTGAGGCATCAACCTGCATTCCCTGTTTTAACGGTAAACTCGAACGCTCTTCAGGAATGGCTATTACAGTAAAGTACATGTCATCCTCCCGCCTAATTGCAGCCTCTGATATTGAGGCAACTGTAGCAGTAAATTTTCCGTATCTTCTCCACGGATAAGCCGATACGCGTAATTTCACCTTCTGTCCAATTTTTATTTCACCTGCTGATTCAGCACCTACCTGGAGTCGGACAACAGGCATCGCGTCACTAGGTATAACTACGGCCAAAACATCTCCGCGCGTTACATTATCCCCAATCATCTTATCTACCCCAGCCACTCTTCCATTTATGGGACTAGTGATTTTTATTCGTTCAACGACATCCAAGTGTGCTAGGGATTGAGAAATTTGAGTAATTTCTTGATATACATCGTTTGTTTTTTCTTCTAATTTATGAGTTTTTATATCCATTTCAGTTTCAAGAGCGATGATATCAGCCTGCGTTTTGGTGATATTAACTAAAGTGTTTTGCATCTTTTCATCAGCCCGTAAGATTTCCTGCAGGGATTCATGAATCATCATTTCAGAAATGATCCCTTTTTTGCTGTATTTTACAAATGAGTTGTATTTCTTCTGTGATGCGGCAAAAGCGTTTCGATTAATCAAAAGTAGTTCATGCAGTTGCTCCAACTCGTTTTTTTTATTAGCTATAGCGGTAGGTATTTTGATAAGAGCGCTTTTTTTCTCCTTCTCAAATAATACTAATTTTTCAGTAAGTAATTGTTTTTTTTCTGTCAGCGCAGCACGTTCCCTTTGAGAGATCAACCCTGATTCAGTCTTTATCTCATGCGAAACTACCATGATTTCCTGGCCTACGTTAACCTGTTGACCGTCAATGACTCCCAAACTCTCCGCTATACCATCCATCGGAGAAACGAGAGAAGATGCATTAGGATTAAAAATTATTCTTCCAGGAGCTTCTACATTAATCCCGTAAGATCCCCAAATGAGGCAGGAAAGCAGCATTACGCTAGTCGCAGCACTTAGAATAAGGGGGAAAGTTGTTGATTGAGGGATATTAAGGGTATGCCTACCAATCCATGTGTTTTTACGATGAAAAATAGCTTCTTTGCGAAATAATCCGTTCACCAGAAATCCTTAACTGTTATTAGTAATTAATTAACAATCGGTTACTTCAATATCGATTACAAGCCTGTTAACCTCTTTACCGTTGATATTGATTGCGAAGAGGTTACAGACTAAAGGTGAACAATCGGCGAGGTTTATTGCTTCAACTGAAATTATCGTAAGATCCTGAGCCACACATACACTCAGAACTTTATTCATAATTCAGCAATTCCGATGTTTTTTGCGAGTTCATTTTCACTCAGGCCAAGTTCCACAAGGTAAGCAGCCCCCCGTCCGAGTAATGCCGCCATTGTATCGCAATAAATCGTTTTATTATTAAAGGCATTATCTCGCGAATACCTGTTTACAGGTTTTCCGCCTGCACAAATTTTTTGCCAGATACATCCTTGGCAATCCACAGGTAAAGAGGATTCAATTTTGTGAAATTCGCGCATGGGTTGACTGTTTACTATCTGAGCATAAGTTGCATCTGCAATGTTACCTATTGGTGTAAATATCTCTGAAACCGTTGAGCGCAAAGTATCATCAATGTAGATGTCACCAGTAGACGTAACCGTTATGGCTAAAGCTTCAAATCCTTCAGTCGGCGGCGTCACTCCCAATACTATGTATTTCGATGATCCAGCCAGTCTAGTGAAGTAACTGGATAAAATTCTTACATCACAATTAGGATCACTTTGTTCAAACCAAGCATCACAGACATCAATAAGAAAACGTTTAACTCCTTCTGTGTTGGTTGTATTTTCGTAATTGCTGTCAGGTAATAGAAAATCAAATCTTTTACACTGCATATCATGATAAAAGTGGTCAAAAAGTTCTTTACCACTGGCTTCGGGATCAATAACAGAAAGTATGGAGGGATAGTTAAGAATATTTCTTTCTTTCGCCGCTGTACACAATGCTTTATATCCGTTTAAGGTTGCCTCATATGAGCTACGCCCTTTGTGATCGAGACGGTATTTGTCGTTTATGTGTTTCGGACCATCGATGGAAATGTTTACAGAAATATTAAACTTTTCAAAAATGGCAATCCATTCATTGTTGATCAAGGTTGCGTTAGTCTGTAATGCAAAGCGCAACTCTGCATTCTTGTAATCTCCAGAATTGAGCGTTTCACATAGGTAAATTAAACGCTCTTTCTTGAGCATCAATGGTTCACCGCCATGCAAATCAATCTGTATTACGTCTGGGTTAACATCTTCAGCAACCCTTTCTAAAAAACCTTTCAACCCTATTATAGTGTTGTGGGAAATAACTGGAGCACTGTTTAGTGCAATATCACTTCCCATATTAAACACATAACAATATGAACAGTTTAGATTACAGCGCTCGCTTATTTTGAGAATTACTTCTAAGTGATTTATTTTATTCATATTTAGCAAGCCATCAAGTAAGTTGGTAAAAACATGTTGTCATCGACCACACGTTGACGTAAAGATCCGCCTTCTATGAAGGCGGAATTAATTTCACCCCAAAAGGACGTACTAATAAAATACCTAAAAATAAATCTCTACCAATTCTGATAATTTCAAATCTAAAGGCTAATAAAAGGCAGAGTCAAAACATTGCTGACCACCTCCACATAAGGTGGTCTTCAGTTAAGAATCAAAAGCTCTTTTTCCAATCAAGTTTGAACCATGTTTCAGCAGTAGATGCGCCACCACGAACAAAATCAAGTAATTCAGACGCTTTTTGACCTTTCTGATTTTTCAGGTTTGTAGAATTTTCTTGAATCACTTTTTGTAATTCTTTCATATTAATATCCTAAAAAAGGTTGAGTAAGAGAAGATAAAAATGGAATTTAATATAACTTTAATTCCATTTTATTTCGCTGATCTACAGAAATATTTTGTTAAAATTTATCCGTAATCAGCATTATCTAATGTATATTACCAAAAATCAAAGTCAACAATTTTTTTACAAAAAAACAACAGGAATAACACATGTGAAATATAAGCTAATTCATATAATTCAATTGGAACTATTAAGTTTTTAATTATAAATTAAATGTATTAAATATAGTATTTTATTGGTGATTGTTTTTTAAGAAATAATATTGTGTTGTTTTTATATACTTAAATTTTAAGTGTTCTTTAGTTATTTTTAATTTTTGGTAATGATTCCAATTTATTGTTAGCGGTTATCACAGCTATCCGATCACTACCCAAACTCAGAACTTCATGAGCAGTTAAAACTGTGCGGCTATTGGCCGCACACCACATAAAATGCTTCTTACATTTTTTGGGTAACCGGAATATCTGGTTGATCTCTACTTTGGCGTTCATTCACAGATTTTACTTTCTCAACGGAAAAGCTGGTTGTTTTGTTGCCCCTAAACCATATATCACATAATATATACCTGTGTGACATATGGTTGTTTGGGGGTAAGAATGAAGCAATATGAGCCAGTACCACCGCCTGTTACGTGGTTCGGAAGTAAAAGCAGGCTGGTTAAAGAGATCGTTAAGCATTTTCCAGAGCATCAGACGTATGTCGATGTGTTTGGTGGAAGTGGAGCCGTTCTACTTGGCAAAAAACCAAGCAAAGTTGAGGTATATAACGATCTGAACAGAAAGATGACCAGTCTGTTTAATGTGCTATCCGACAAGCGAAAAACTCAAGAGCTGGTTCGCAGACTGGAATTAACTCCATACAGCAGAGATGAGTTCAGGTCCGCAGCTGCATCTGTCGATGATGAATGTGATGAAATTGAGCTTGCAAGGCTCATGATCGTTGTCCAACGCCAGTCTCACGGGGGCTTAGCTAAGCAGTGGTCATACTGCGTTGACGCTCCGGCAGGTGGATACAGTGCCAGTGTTCGTAAGTTTCATACGGGCATAGAGCGTCTTCCCAATGTGCAAGCGAGGATGCGAAAAGTTCAGATTGAAAACCTGTGCTTCACTGATCTAATCCCTCGATATGATAGGCCTGGAACCCTGTTCTATCTCGATCCCCCGTATGTGCCAGACACTCGAATTAATGGTCAGTATGAGAATGAAATGACCATTGAGGATCATCATGCGCTTGTCGATCTGCTGCTGTCGTCTCGCGGGATGTTTGTTTTGTCGGGGTACAAAACACCTGTTTACGTTCCGTTAGAAAATGCGGGATGGAATCGAGTAGATATAGAGACATATGCCAGCACAAGCAAAACTCGAACAAAGAGGACGGAATGTCTTTGGGTGTCTCCTAACTGTTTGAATAAAAAAGATATTCCAACATATCTGGATATTGAGAATGATTCAGACCTGACAAACCGCCAAAAGGCGGCCTTGAGGGTTCACCGACACAGGCGGGAACAGTCCGAGTCCGCTATAAAAGAAGCGATTTACAGCCTGAAACGCATGAAGAAAAAAGTGACAAAAGTGGAGGTGTCTCGGATGACAGGGATCAGTCGAGAACATATCACCAGGCATTACGGACACCTTTTTTAGGATATTAAATGAACGATTTACAAGAAAGTAACAGCATACATTTGCCTGAGTATGAGGTGCTGGGCTGCAAAACCACCGACGACGAAATGCACTTCCAAGTGGTCGCGCCCGATCCCATTGCCTGCGAAGAATGCGGAGTGCAGGGTGAGTTCGTGCGGTTCGGCAAGCGTGATGTTCCCTATCGTGATCTGCCCATCCACGGAAAGCGGGTCACCCTCTGGGTAGTCCGACGCCGATACACCTGCCGGGCCTGCAAGACCACCTTCAGACCCCAGCTACCTGAGATGGTGGACGGTTTCCGCATGACGTTGCGTTTGCATGAATACGTGGAGAAGGAATCCTTCAACCACCCCTACACCTTCGTGGCGGCACAGACCGGCCTAGACGAGAAGACGGTACGCGGCATCTTCAACGCCCGCGCCGAGTTCCTGGGGCGCTGGCACCGCTTTGAAACACCCCGCATTTTGGGTATCGACGAGCTGTACCTGAACAAGCGCTACTGCTGCATTCTGACCAACATCGAGGAGCGAACTCTGCTCGACCTGTTGTCCACACGCCGACAGGATGTGGTAACCAACTATCTGATGAAGCTGAAAGACCGACAGAAGGTCAAGATCGTTAGCATGGACATGTGGAACCCCTACCGGGCAGCGGTCAAGTCCGTGCTGCCACAGGCTCGCATTGTGGTCGATAAGTTCCATGTGGTGCGTATGGCCAACGATGCCTTGGAGAAGGTTCGCAAGGGTCTCAGAAAGGATCTGAAACCCGCCCAAAGCCGACCCCTCAAAGGAGACCGGAAAATCCTGCTGAAACGCGCTCACGAGGTCTCAGACCGGGAGTGGTTAATCATGGAAACTTGGACGGGTGCATTCCCGCAGCTGCGAGCCGCATACGAACACAAGGAGCGCTTCTACAGTATTTGGGACGCCTCCACACGGGTGCAGGCAGAGTCCGCACTGGACGAATGGATAGACACCATCCCCAAGGGACAGAAGGAAGTCTGGAGCGATCTGGTCAGGGCTGTGGGCAACTGGCGCGAAGAGATCATGACCTACTTCGAGACAGACATGCCCGTCACCAACGCTTACACGGAGTCGATCAACCGATTGGCCAAGGACAAGAACCGTGAAGGACGTGGTTACTCCTTCGAGGTGATGCGGGCACGAATGCTCTACACCACCAAGCACAAGAAGAAGACCCCGACTGCGAAGGTCTCTCCGTTCTACAAGAAAACCATCGGTTACGGACTTCCGGACTTCGCAGAGGAACTCAACTACGGGGTCGATCTATCAACCATCTGAGGGTGTTATCAGGTTGGTGGGGTGAAGGTGCCCCATCAACCATTAAATCCGTATACCCCATTTTTTAAGCTAATATGATATTTTCGCTTAAAGCCTATTGCTAAACACCTCCTTTTACTTTTTCAATTTATTAATAGCCGCCTCCCCACCTTTACCCCCTGCTTGCTTAGATTCGGTAGTTCCTCTTTGCATTGCTCCAGTTTCCAATGTTCCACCGACTTTAACACCTGCCCAGGATAACGCTCCCATCCAAACTGCGGGTAATACTAAGAACATTGTTCCCATGACAAAGTTGATAATAATATCATCCGACGTATTTTGTATTCCCATCATATTCCAACGGCTATGTGTATCTGAACTATATAAAGCTTCGATCATCCAGCTATCCAACCAACGAGCTAATTCCCACCAGAACGTTAAAAAATTCAAGGCAAAAATTACAAATGTTAATGTAATTGCTGTCTTAAAATCGTAGGCTGAAAACATTAAGATCAAAGGCAGCATTACATATATAGCCATCAACAATAGGCTTTGAACCATAGGCAGTGATTGCCGCATTGCGTCTAGTGCTGGAAATATTGCCAATGAACCCAGAACCTGCCCTACCATAGATCCGGCACGTGTCGCCGTACTTGTTATAGTGAAGAAATCAGCATTACCGCCATACCCCATATACACAGAATCTCCCTGAGACACTTGTAAGCTGGCTGGGCTGACTAAACGGCGAATAACAGCTTCCTGAAACTCTTTTGAATCTTCATTTATCAATCTCATCGCTGATTTTGCGCGTAACCACATCCCTGGATCAGCTTGTTCCATTACTAATTTTCTAAGCCCAATTTTTTCATCTGACCACCACTGAGCACATGTAGGATACCCTCCAACTCCAGTATTAGAATAACCATCGTCACGCTTAGAAACCCATGGAAAACCCTCTCTTGGAGTACGTGACTGTAAAGTTTGATAGGCTCCGTTTAGAAACGTTCGAGAACCTAGCCACTCCACATCTCTCAAAACACTTTCACTCGACTCCTTACCCTGGTCTTGACTCTTCCAGTCATATAATGCAAGTGAGTAACAGTCATTAGTAAAATCCTGTAATGCGGCTACTAATGAACCATTTTTTATATAACTATGCTGAACTTCAAAACGAACTTGGCGTAGATCCGGACGACACGGAATAGTTGCAACAGAAGCTTGAGTAATCCCCTTAGATAATTTATGGACCAACATCCACCATATTGGCGCTTTTGCCGTTTTATCGTCTAAAGATGAAATAGTGCCTTTAAAACCAGAATCTTCTGGTTTTGCTGCTGTCCATGTTCCACAATATTTGCTTCTGCTTGAATCAATTTGCATAGTACTAAGACTAACGTTAAAAAGTGGAACACAACAAAATACCATTACGACGAAAGCACCATAAATTGCATTTTCAATCCGAACAATAGATAAAGTTCCTTTATTTCCTTCGTCCTCCCCTTCTTCACGTACTTTTAACCATATACCCGCCACTTTAAATAGTAGTGGAACAACAAAAAGCCCTGTACTGAGTAGTATGTTCCATAAACCATTATTAATTACCCAGCCCAATAAAGTCAGAAAATACTCAAGATAGTTATTTGTGGTCATAATTACTCTCCATTGTCATTGTTTATCCAAATAACCGCTTCACTGACCAGGGCGAACAATACGAACATTATCACTACACGTTTAAAAGGTTGTTGTGATTCTAAGGGTACTTTTCCTGATTTCCATAAATTCCATAAGAAGACGCCAATCAATGCATATACAACCACGCGCCATAATAGTGAAAAATAGCGCCAGCGATACATTAATTGGTTAAAACCTCCGGCTAAATCAGGGTTTATTAAACTTAGGTGAGCAACAAAGAGCAATCCCATCATAAGAATAACAATGAAAACCATCCATTTTAAAAATATTTTAATTTTCATTTTCTATTTTCTTCCGTAGCAGAAATACCCAATGAATTTACTCGTTTATCTGTGTTATCGTGAGATTGAGTCTGTGGGTTAGCTAAAGTTCTTTGATGGTCGCGCTCAATAATAGTCAAAACAGTATTATTAGAAATTTCTCTTCGCAGTTCCATTTCGGTTTTTAGTGCATTGATTTCACGATCAAGAATATCAATCCGGCGATCACTCTCTTTAACAGCTTGTGATAAGTTAGCTGCATTAGGTTCTGATTGTCCGGTCATTAGCATCCTGCGCATAGTTAGCGCCAATTCAATTGTGTCTGACATAGCTAATTCGCCAGCTAAACGTTGTACTAGTGCACCGTTATCAGGATCTCTCCTTAATGACTGAATAACACCTCGTGTGACTATCAAGCTACCAGTTTTTAACTTAGATAGATTTTCAGTTGTAGGGGAAATATTACCGTTGACCAGTTTTACTAATTGCTCTTGATTATCTTTAGCTGTCTTTTCAATCACTGGAGCAAAACCAGTTCCAGCGACGCTACTTCCAGGCTGATTTTCTGCTGTACCATCTGCACATTGGCTAGTATCTGTACAAGTGCGAATTGATTGATCACCCAAAATTTTCACAACAGTTTGTGCGGCTTCTTCACTATTTTTAAACCTCTGACAGGCTCCCCCTGAGCACTGACCTGTAGAAATAGTTTGATCACTGTTGACTGGTAAGTGATTCATCATATTAAAGCCAGCTTTAGCCAGATCACGCGTTGGTTGGATAGCTTTTTGCCCTTTTCCTCCTTTTTTTTGCCCTCCAATCCAAGGAACTCCTGCTTCCCCTTTAGCGCTATTAAGCTGATTGTTTGTCTTGACGGCATCATTACTACCATTATTCACTAATGTTTTGGCTTCTTCCATAACCGCTGCTTGTGACCATTTGCTGTTATCAGAGAAATCCATCAATCGCTTGGACAAGTTCTGACAATTAAATTGCGCTTTATCAAAAGCAACATTGGCCTGCAAAACTCCATTAGTCAGCATTTCGTACAATCCTGGGTTAGCTCGTTGAATAATTAACCCAGGGAGACTTGCTACAGCTCCTGTTGCTCCTTGAACAATCTCCCCCATCAAGTTTTTAAATCCATCAGTGATACCATTTAATTGGTTACTAATCGTAGTTTTTAAATCGAAATTTCCACACATCAAATCATTGGACCATCCAATTCCCATTCCAACTCGCTGCATAGTACTTCGGCTAGGCGGCTGAGATAGAACAGTGCCTCCACCAATCGTGTAGAACAATTTATCTGATACAGCACCACTCACATTTTTACCGTAACCTATTTTATTATCTTCCCAAGCAGAAGCAGAACCCCAGAGAAATAAAACCCCCATCAATACAGATTGCGAAATAATTTTCTTATTCATTTTTATTTTTTCCTTAAAAATTAGTACTACTCAGGAATTTCTGTCCACGACGTTTACAACAACTATATGGTTGCCAAAGTGCCCAAGCGTAATTACCGTTTTCTGCAACTATTCCAGATTTATCAGGAAAAACAGCGCAGCTATTACTAAGTTGAGGCGATAATCTCTGCCATTTATGATTTTTAGTACCAGTATTTTCTTGCACCGGATCAGGAGGCCAATAACCAGGCGTTTTATTTGCTTTTAGGGGTGAATAAATATGGGGCTGACCTGTACGAGTTATAATATCAGCGGCACGCTGAGCTACGACCGCAGCAGCCTTATAATCGTCTTGTTGTGTAACAAATCCGCTGCGAGGATAAACATTTCCCCACATATTTCCTGTATATTGCGAGCCAATCTCTCTCTTGCCAGGAATAATAGCTTCAGGATATAGAGTTTCGGGAATACCCGAACGCCATGGAAAACTGTCTAATGTACTCAGAAAATAGGGAAATAACGGCGTTGCAGCACCGCTACAAGAATATCCGGGGATGCTCTTTCCAATTAGAGATGATCCAGGATGACCAATCGCATCGGCATATTTAAAATGTAGATTAGTTTTCCTCTTTGATGTTTTCTGCTCATTATGCCCACCTCCCGCATATACACCAGATAATGCTCCTGTAATAGCGTTTTCCAAACCTCCAGAGGCTCCACTTACCATAGACATTTCTACCCATGGATTTCCGCTTGGTGAGTTGTATATGGATACAACAACTTCTGGAATAAAGTGTTCTACCTTTACTGAAGTTCTGACTTTGCACCCCCAGGGAGTACAGAACAGCCAATAGCAGATACCTTTTATTCGCCAACTAATACACGATGGAGATATAGAGCTGGCTATGATACTAGCGCTATTAATACTAGCTGCAGCCAGCGGAATATTAATTGCCCCTAGTAGCATAGAAGCCACTAGTAGCTTCAATTTTTTCATTAATTATTCCTCCTACGATATGTATCCACCAAGATTTGAGCACGGATAGCATCAGTACTGCCATACACAACATAGCGATCATCTATTACAATAGCTGGATATTTTTTTATACCCAATTCCCAAGCACGGATAATTCCCTGGTATGCTGTGACAATATCCTTTTCTTTTTCCCTCCATTCTGGCGATTGTAATAATCCAGTTATTAAAGAAGAGTTACTTGTATTTACAGAAATATTCATAGTGTTAAACCAGTTTTCTGAAAACATATCAGGAGCATCAAGCCAAACAACTTGAATATCGTTTCTAGAGTCGCTTCTACTTGGTGGGTTTTCATGATCGGTGTAAATGACAGTTGACGCTTGAGCTATTGATGTCAAAGCTATTACGATAAAAACAACCAGCATTTTCATTAGAATTGCCCTCAACTATTAAGTTGAAACAAGATTGCAATAACTTTCCAATAAAATCAGTAAATAATTCATAATCCAATAAATATAATTTTTTATTAAAAAAATAAATAATAATCAATTGGTTATAAGCAATGAATAAAAACACCCATTGCTTAATTTGTAGTCATTCAATTTGGTAGCTATTCATTTAACCTAGATTATTACCTTTACTTTCTGGTTCATGAGGAGGTAATTTTTCATCCTCCCGATACTCTAACCATACCAAATTATTAAGATCTTTTTCATATTCTTCTTTATTTATCATGATATTAAATCCTTATCAGAATCGATACCTAACATTAAACAAACCGTTAATACCTTGTTTTTCCCCTATATAACCTGTGAATTTAAATTCGCCACTAAAATTAGATTTTTCGCCAAAATCGACACCAATTGATGCAAACCCACTACCTCCTTTCGAAGATAAATCACTAACCCTCATTCCTTCAATAGTTCCTTTTGATTTACCATCAAACTCATATTGGTAGCCTACTCCAGTATTTAAAGTAATATTTTCCGTAATCTTATTATGTAATAACACCCCTACTTTCATTTGATGAGAGTTAATTGCATCAAATTTAATTTTTTCATGACCAAGTACAGTTTTAATATTTACCATATCATGATTAATATGCGTATACTGATAATCACCATGAACAGTTAAGTTTTTTCTACCACTAACCTTAAATTTTTTATTAATTCCGACATGAGACCCAAAATATGATGAGTCACTATTATATTGACTCATTATATTCTGATTTACTCCGAAATCATGTGATTTGAAATCATAACTTAATTTCCCAACTCTTAATGAACCTGTGATTATCAGATCGTCAAAATTTTTTCTTTGCACTAATAACCCTGCACCTCGATAATTTACACTTCCTTTTCCTTTAATTATTGGTAAACGGCTTTGATTGTATGAAGTGTATGATGCATTTCCGGCCTCAAAAAATACTCCTAGTGAGGAATTTATTTTATCAGAATAAATAGCACTCCCAACTAAAAGATTAGCTGTTATTAGGTTCAGTTTGTTTCCTATATTAAAACGATTCTTGCCTGATTCAATTAACGCAAAAGGCTCTATGTTCATACCTTTTAATTTAACTTTTGTGACCAAACTATCATTAGCAACTAAAATTCCAGCATTTCTCCCAAACAAATAAGCTGTTGTTTGCGGATTTAACCCTAATTTTGATTCAGGTTTTTGCTCCGGCTCAGGCTGTGGTTCTGGCTCCGGCTCAGGTTGTGGTTCTGGCTCCGGCTCAGGTTGTGGTTCTGGCTCCGGCTCAGGTTGTGGTTCTGGCTCCGGCTCAGGCTGTGGTTCTGGCTCCGGCTCAGGCTGTGGTTCTGGCTCCGGCTCAGGTTGTGGTTCTGGCTCCGGTTCAGGTTGTGGTTCTGGCTCCGGTTCAGGCTGTGGTTCTGGCTCCGGTTCAGGTTGTGGTTCTGGCTCCGGTTCAGGTTGTGGTTCTGGCTCCGGTTCAGGTTGTGGTTCTGGCTCCGGTTCAGGTTGTGGTTCTGGCTCCGGCTCAGGTTGTGGTTCTGGCTCCGGCTTAAGTGGAATCACGTTAACAATGATAGATTCTTTGCCATTTTCTTTTTTTTGTTTTTCTAACCCAAATGTTAATAAAGTCGCTGTACCTAATGTTGTCTCTGAATTAACGAGTTTTACATCTCCTATTACATTACTCATTAGCGTAACTATACCGCCATTTACTAGCTTTGAGCCTTTATGAATACCATCAACTGTTACTGTTGATTTATTCATATCGATAGTATCAATTGTGTTGAGTAAAACATCTTCATCTTTTACATTTTCATTTAGAAAAAATTTATAAACTTCAAATCCTGATACAGATTTCAACTTCAGTGGGTCTGCCCTAAAATTAAGCACATTTCCTGTCAACCTATCTCTATCACCGAAGTTTCGACCAGCTAAAATTGTTGAGCGCTCTGGAGCATTAAACTCAATATGACCATCCACAGTTATGTTCACACCATTTATGTCCTGAGAGTGAGATGTTTTGATACCTAAGATGTTTACGCTGGAGTTAAAAATGACATCATTTAGATGCACGAAAACTGAGGTATAAGTGGGAGTTATACTTGAAATTAAACCTGTAATATCTACTAAATTGTTAAAAATTGATTTTTCAATTCTTACTAAATTATTTTCATTATTACCTTTACTGGCTAAATTCATTGCCCCATAAATTCTGGTGTAACCATTAAAAATAGAATTTTTGATATTAATTTTATTATCAATTAAACTTGCACTACCTATGTTAGCAGCATAACCACCCAGAAATAGAGCATATTTATCAAATTGTGATTGTTCAATATCAATCAAATTACTCCTCAAAAAGGCATTATCTCTAGAACTTTCTCCACCATATGCTCCCCGTATCTCAACCTCGTTCATTAGATGGGAATTTTTAACCGAAACAACAGAATTTTCTATTGTAGAATTAGCGCTTCCTTTAGTAAATGTTCCCGTTAAATCAGCGTTACCTCTAATTTTTACTCCATCTAATAACACATTATTCTCTTTAGCGTACAGGCTGTTTCCAGAATGGATATAAGCCCCCGATGAAGTTAAATTTCCAATTTCGCTATTAGATATAAATACATTATTATTTCCAATGACATTATCACCATGTATTGCCACGGTATTTCCACCGTACAATATGAAGTTTTTATCTGACACAACCTCCTGCATCATTAAATTATTATTACCCATGCCGTTTAGTTTAGTTTTTCGGGAGTAGCCCGCCATAAATTTTCCATCCAAATCTTTTTCAACCACACAATTATTATTGTGCGTTCTTTCTATTTCAGAACCACACTCTACAGCTAATATCTCACCACTAAAAATAGCAGAGCTGATTAAAATAGAAAGCAATGTCCTTCTATTTTTCATAGAACAAGTTCACCTTACTGTTTAATTTAAAATATATAATCCCATGATGAACTGTATGGGGGTACGATTCACCATGGCCATTTTTGTAGTCCTCTGAAACTCCTATAATTAACAAAAACACTCGATCATAGTCATAAAAACTGCTAATTTAAATAGCGTAGTTTTCATAGAATTAGTTCACCTTACTGTTTAATTTAATGATATGAAGCTACATGGTGAGTCGTATGGGGGTACGACTCACCGCTTTGCTATTCTTTCATCCGTTGATAGATCAACAGGATCAAATAGATCGCATCTGTTGTATCTGCTACATGAATAAACCATCTAGGGTGCTTGTATTCTTCTGGCTTGGGCCAATAATGTTCGCCGGACACAGTTATCAAAAGGTTAACATCGTGCCCTTTTCCATCCTCTAAGTTAATTGAAATACAATTACTTTTTCCTATACGATGCGGGTGACAAGTCATCAAATATACCTTTTTTAATCTCCGCCGTATTTCCGTTAATAAACGCCCCAAAGAGCGAACGGTTTCCTCAGATATAGAAGGGCATGACTGCGGTTGACAATCAAAGACAGAAAATAAATTGATATCAGAATCAGCTTTACGCCTAGTCATGGGAACACGATATTTCAGAGTTAACATTCAGATATTACCTCACCAACACTACGTTCACGAGATGGCAAACCGCGAGCTTTATCCAACTTTGCAGCAACTAAAAAAGCGGCTTCCAGTTCACTGCAATTGTGTTTCTTCATTAATTCCCTACGTTCTGCCTTTTCTTCTTTTTCTGTCATTCCCAGAGCCAAAAATAAACTTGGCGGCACAACTCTAAATAATGCTTCGATTTTTTTCGACAATACTACTCCTTCAGTATAGCAACGTGGGAGTTTACTGGCTGAACGTAAGACAGCTTTTTGATCCTCACTCAATGTCTTAAATCGAGCTATATCCTCTATTTCTTTTTGTGGCATGGTGAGACAAACCCACCATTCCGCCATATTGAGCATCTTAGCGGCAATACTAGGGTAGTCTTCTAGGTTTTGAGTAGCTAACCATAACCACGCTCCTAATTTTCTCCACATTTTTACAACCTTAGTCATATATGGGGATAACAAAGGATTGGTAGTAAGAATATGGGCTTCGTCAATGACGAAATTAATATCACGTTCTAAATATTGATCACGTTCTGCAATGTTATTAATAGTATTAATTAACGATACCATTGTTAACGCCATCGCAGCTTCATACCCTTCACGAGCTAAATGAGCAAGGTCAATCAAGGTAACATCCGCTTCAGGCCAAGCAACGCCAGGCTGATTAAAAAGTTCGCCTTCAAATCCTTGGGTAAACAGGCTCATTGCTTCCGCCATCTCAGCAGCACGGACACGACGGCGGTTATCACGGTTAACATCACCAGAAATTTCATTAAGAGCACTCTGCAAATCGTCAGCAAGCATTTGCCTTTTTTGCTCAAAAGTATTTTTCGCAGCCAATAAAATGGCTTCACGGATCATTCCCCTGTCTGCTCTGGTTAACCGTTTTTCTTCGTCGGGTTCACCTCCTGTGATCATCATGCGGGCTGCAATCTCCATCTCCCCTAGGATATCGCGTTCTTCATTTTCTTCATCAGCATTAATATCTGGTAAATCTTCAAGTTCCAAAGAAGCAATATTTGCCTGTAGCAATTTATGCGCATCAGCAAATGGAGGTAAACTCACTTTAGAGCCAGGCTTAACACTAATTTTATGGACACTAAGACCCAAACTTTCAAAGTAGTCAGCCAGCAAACCAAAACTATTTCCAGCTTCAGCAATAAACAATCTTGGGCGATGCACAGCCACCAATTGTGATAACACAGAACATAATGTTGCAGACTTTCCTGCACCTGTTGGACCAAATAACAACAAATGAGCGTTTTGCGAACGATCATTTTTATTCTGCGGATCAAATGTCAGAACATCACCACCACGATTAAAGAAAGAAAACCCAGGGTTTCCTGTGCCAGTTGAACGCCCTGTAATGGGTAACAACCCAGATAAATGTTGAACCCACGATAGACGTGTATACCAGTGATTTTTATCAAGTTGTGGATTAAAACACATCGGCAAGGCTCTTAAATACCCATTAAGTGGCGCAACATCATATTCTGGTTTAACCGGTTCTAATCCAGCCGTTAATAAAGTGGATGTAATTTCAATACGTTTACGATTTAATTCCTCAATATCATTTGCCCGTAATAAAAAAGACAAAGAAGCTCTGTACAGTTTATGGCGTCTTCCTAAATATTCTTTGACTATCTTTACATCTTCCCTGACACGTCCAGATTCAGTATTCTCACCAACTGCATTTTTTGCTAATTTTGTAAATTTTTCTTCCAATGTATCTTGCGGTTGCACAACTATAGTAATAGAAACAACAGTTCCTTCTGGAAAAAGATCCATTAATGTATTGATATTTCTATCTCCACGCCGCTGTTCTCCAGTTAAAAGCCCTGGGCTTGGTGCTTTTCTCAGACGTTCAACGTTAACTACTCCATGTGCTTTATTATCAAACCACCAGACTCCGTTCACAGTATCTGAGCGGGGCGGGGTAAACCACAATGTTTCAGCGAAATCATTATGTACTTCTAGGTTGTTTGGTTTTTCATCCTGCTTACCCCAATATGCTCCCTCTCGATACAATGTTTGTTTATCTATCCAGTCAGGTTCTGGGTTAAAAAGACGCAGCAACCAATCATGAATTTGATAACCATTCTGGCGAACACAAACAATACCAGCATTTCCCAAGGCACTACTTAAACGATCACACACTTGGTTCAACATGCCTATTGGTGGCATCGGGTCGCGGGGATTTTTTCCTAACCAACGATAAATTACCATACGAGTACGGCGTTGCTGTCCGCGCCATGGTTGCCCTGTTACTAACGTATCATCGAAAAGTCCTTCTGGACGTGCAATACCCTGTAAGTGGTTTTCAGTTTCACGCAACCACGCTTCAGTAAATTTCGTACCTTGAGCCGCAGGGCGAACATAATTGCGTAGCCTATTCAAATAGGTTGTTACATTGCTTTCATCTTGGCAAAAAAACTGAACAACCCAAGGATTTTCATCATATTCTTCAAGGCTATCCTGCAACGCGTCTTCAACAGTATCCCTTATTTCTTCCAGACGACTTTCTGGTCGCCCTTCTGTTGGTGCTGGCTCTATTGCATATACAGCTCCTACTGAAATACCGTCATCCAATAACAAACATTGCTCATCATCTAAATATTCAGCCCATGGCAAGTAATCAATAATTGATGGATTGGCGTGATAAAGTTTTCTTTCATCTGATAACGTCATTTTTTTTGGTCGTTTTAATGGCTGACTTTTTATTGATGGCTTCTCTTTTTTGCTGAAAAATTTCATCATAGTGTTTCTATCCTTTCACCTGGCATTGCATACTGCACTTGTTGGTAAAACGAAAATACAGTGCTATACCCTGGTACGGGTAAATTCCCTTGAGATAGATGAGGGAAAACATACATAATCATATCTGGGTTAGGTAAGCGGGGGAATTGCTGACTGATTTCAGTTATTTTATTTTCTTGTCCATGCATCTCCAAAGGCCGTAGCTGAGTATTTCGAGCTTGTTGTATCAGTTGTCCACTCGATGCCTTTACACCAGCTTTACCCTGCCAGATTTCTATCATGTTATGTTCGCCAGCAGGCATCAATTTCTCTTTAGAAGTAACGCACCCCATTAGAAGTGTTGAGGCAAAGAAAAGAACAGTAAATGTTTTTAATTTCATGTGTTTTCTCCTTAATCCAATTCACTTTCCATATCATCAGCTAAGCTGAATCCATAGTTTACCTTGCGCCCTTTGCCTTCATAATCAATCGGGATTTGACGGGTAATATGCACAGCAACTGTTTTACCTGGCGGAACGTAAACAGCATCAAACGTTTGCCCATAACGAGATTTCACCCAGTCAGCGACATCCTTAAAACCTCCGCCAATCGCTTTTCCTAAAGCTGCTTGTCCTGCGTCTCCTGTAAGCGCTGACGTTATTCCGCCACTACTATTAGTTTGATTTGTAAATTGGTTCTGCGAAAACGCATCTCCGGCAGAGGCTGCTGCTGTTAAAGCAAACAGCGTCGGTAAATATGTACCCGCGTTAGTCTTACGTTCACCGCTGATACACGGAATACCACTCTCATCAGAAAGCCAACCAATCGCACCACCATTATTGCGCCCACTGTTATTACTGCCATCAGTGCGGCTGCTGGGCTGTGGAACAGTGCGGACAGTTCCATCAGCAAAAACAAACGTAATTGATGTAATATCTCCACGAACACAGGAAAGTGTCCAATCTCCGGTAGCTGTCCCACTTATCACAGCACCTTCTACATCTGGTAAATCAATTCCATTAGCAGTTAAATTATCTTTACCAACGACTACCTTGAATGGATATGGATCAGTTACTTTTCCATCTATTGGAACCCTGCCAAGTAATGCAGTCATTGCTTGGCTTCCGACTAATGTAGAATTTTCTGGTAATGTATAAGCAGGTTCAACACCCTCTTTATCAACCGTATCATCAATAGTTCTTTGATTTTTAGCTGTCCTATCTAATTCAGCTTTTTGACGAGTAATTTCATTGTCTTCTAAAAATGACATAGGATAAGTGGGTTTGGCTGGATAACCACCTGTATTATTACTTGGATCTACTGGTTGGGCGTCTTGAGGATCTACCCAAAGAACACCTCCTTTATAAGACACAGAAGACTCTCTTTGTTGGTCTAATCCCAAACCAATTGGAATATCACTTGATGAATTTGTAGATTTATTACCTAAATTGAATGAGTCCCCTAAATTTTCCAATCGTGTCATTAAAGTTTGCTGTTCTGCCTGTAATGCTCGCTGCTTTCTATCAGCTTCTTCACGAACTTCAGTAACCGCAGCATTAATTTGGCCTGATATATCCTGGCTCTTTGTCCGTAAATGTTCATTTTCTGCGACTAATTTTTGATTCTGTTCATCTAAAATATTTTGCTTATCACGGACTTTTTTCAACGTGCCAACCAACGTACGTAAAGTATCTTCTGGAGTATCACCTTCAATACCCAATGCTTTCAGTTCATCAGCATCTAAATTTTTCAGCGACTGATCTATATTCTCTGTAGATGATGTTGGTTTATCTGCCTCACAGCTCTTAATGCCGATGAGAATAGCAACCACCAAAACAGATGGAACTAGCACTTTTACTAAAGTATTAGATTTAACTTTCATCGCTGGCTCCTTTTGTTTTATTTTTAGATACTTTTTTCGACAAAACAGGTTCAGCAATGAAGGAGTTCTCTGGTTTTCCTTTCATCACCAGATACAAAGCTGTTGTATCTTCAGGTGTACCAGTTGGCCCTAACCATTGATGCTGAAATGTAGCTGTCAGAAATTGACCTTGTAACATACGAGGATCAAGCACGACTTTTTCGGTAGTCAGGTTAGTGAATTTCAATGCAACGACAGTTACACCATTAGCACGCCACCCAGCTAATGGTGTAACTTGAATACGAGCACTTGGGTACAATGTCGTAATACATTTAGACAACGATAACGGTATAGATTGGACACCTGGGACAGCTTCAACGGTCCGTAATGGTGCATATAAATTCTGTGCCGCATAGCGTGTTAGTAGCGCAGGGAGTGGAGCACTATAGGAAGCCTTCTGTTTTTTCTTATTTTGGGCATTGGTATTATTCAGACCCTGATTGTTATCTCTTGAAGAACGCTGCTGTGTTACTTCTCCTGAATAAACAAGCCTAATTGGTTCCAGTGTTCCTTTATTAGGTTTAGTAGTTACATCTAATAGAATAATTTCACCGTTTTGCACATCTTGTAATTGCAAACGAGTCGTTTGAAATTCTCCCTCTGCTTTTAAATACACAGTTCCGCCAGTACTTTGAACACGCAATTTACCATTCAGCTCAGGCGGAAAACCGACACGAACATTTTTTTCGACAAAAATAATTCGTTCCACTCCAACGTTAAGGTGAACTGGTAACGGAATACGCTCCCACTTCACAAGCTCTACCGCATTCGCTGTAGTGGACACCACTAATGAAGTTGCAGGTAAAATTAATGATAAAATCAAAAGTGCCGATGAAGAGTAACATTTCATTTATTTGTTCCTCTTAGCGTCTTGGGCTTCAGAAATAGCTGCTAAACGCTGCGGTATTCCATCATAACAATCTAAAGCCAATCCAAATGGGTTCGACTCTTGATCTCCTTCCCAACGAGTTACTTTAATCGGGTAACGTACAACTGCACGTTTAACTGGCTCTGCATGATAATATTCATCAACAACAACATCTAATTGAACTATCCAATTATCTCTATTTACAATAGAGACTTTATTTTCACTATATCCACGACCAGGAATTTCATATATAACTCTAACTCTATCTCTTAACTCTCCAATATCAGTGCGATATTGTGCTTCTTTTTGAAAGAAAGCCTTACATGATGGAGTTAAATAAGGTGATAGCATTTCAATTTTTTTAGGAAAATCCGTCTCCCCATCCTTAGCCCAAGCATTAATTTGTTGGAAAATATAAAAAGTAAAAGCATATACTGTTGAATCGGGAATTTCCCACCATGCGCGGGTACTCCCCGCCCGTAAATCTGGAGGGTTATGAATAGTTAAATTACGAGGGGCACTGAACCACCCTCCAAATGCCACGAAAAGGAGTAAAACCAACACACAACAAATAACACGTAAAGTTAAAATATGTTGATCACGATTTAATAAGGCATGACGAAACCGACTCATAATTTACATTCCTTTTATTTTGTTCGACGTAATGACCATGCCTGATCATGGACAATTAAGTTAGTAGCATCTCCCATTCCCCATTTCCTTTTAATCAAAGCTAATTGACGATAAATATAGTTTTCTGGCTTTCCTCTTTTAAGGCGAGTTAGATATCTTCCACCAAAAAAAACCACTAACAAAGGTATAATTAAAATGAAGGTTGGGATAATTACCCAACCTACTAAAGGAACGAAAAATAAACTAATTACAAAACCTATAGCTGAGCCAAACAATGCAGCCAAGCCCAATTCAGGCATAGTAAGACCCCGATAAACAACTGGTTCAGAATTTAATCTATCCGGCATAAATTGTATGGTCTGCATTTCGATCTTTTCTCTATTAAAAAATAACGCTTGCTGATTTTGTAATAAGCCAGATAACAAGCACAAGCAAGATAACACCAACTACCAAAATACCTGCAAATTTACCCCATCCAGCTTTTTCATCACGAACTTCCTGAAATGTCTTTAATGCTGCGCCAGCAACAACAACAAATGCACTTGCCGTTACAACTAACCCTAATAAAACGATCCCATCATTAAAGTATCCAGTTAAATCTCCCAAAAAGCCACCTTTACTACCTGATGTTGGAGGCTCAACTTTTGGCAAAGCTGCTAAACCAGACGTAGTAACACCCATTGCTCCCAAAAATATCAATGCCCACGTTACAGAACGTTGTTTCACTCGACTAAATACCTTTTTTATTTCCATAAAGTTTTCTCTCACTAATTAATAAACATCCAAATACAAATCAATATAAGAAAAACTGCCCTGATACAAAATTGAGTTAGAACAGCCTCACGAACTTTCTCATTAGCCCAACCTTTATATACATCCACCATTCCCCATGCAGCCCATATAAACAGAAGCGCAATTAAAAGACCGATACAAAAAATTTCAAGTGAAAATGGCTCTATACCTCCCCCACTTCCCGCTTTAAAAGCTTGCTCCTGGACGCTATCCATCGCCATTAACGTTTTTCCTTACGGTAGTCACCGCTAATTTGATATTGCGATTGAATAGGAATGATAGGTTGTGCTCTTGACGGTTCTAAATACCTATTAATTCCTTGGCGAATAGTTTCAATGTCTTTAGAGGCTTTTAAATAATCAAAATAAAAACGACGACTAACGTCTTGATTTGCTAAAGTTCTGGCACGCTCAAGACTCGCTTGGATTTGTTTAAGTTGTTTCATCGTTAATGCCAACTCATCTTTTTCTGCCGCCCATGCAGAATTAGCAAAAAAAGAACTTAGAGTTAATATTAACGTAATTGGTGCTGTAGAAAACAAACGCATATTCATAACCTCTTAGCGAGTTACCTTTGCGTTTAGGATAAATTTTTTAAAAATAAATTCAGCAATAAACTCTTATTAGAAAAAATAAAAAAATTGGATTTTTCTATCATAGAATAAACGTAGCCTGGTAGTAGGCTACGTTTACTCGATATGGGTAGGTGATTGTTATACCGTTTGGTAGTCCTATTGTTGATTGGTTGGTTTTTTTATCTACTAGGGGCTGTTGACGTTTTGAGTTCACCATTTACTCAACCCACATCGGTAACCATATAATGACAAACGCCAGTGCCAACATACTGGCGTAATTTCGCGCCAATTTATCGTATCTTGTCGCAATAGCTCGAAAATGTTTTATTCTGGCAAACGCATTTTCGACCAAATGCCGATAACAGTATAAAACTTCATCAATACTTTTATCGGGTTTTCGGCTATTTTTTCGATAGGGAATGACCGTTTTTGAACCTTGTTTTTCAACGAAATCTCTGAAAGTACCGCTATCGTAACCTTTATCCGCGATCACAAAATCGGATGCGGGTGAATGGGTGACCAAACTTTCTGCATGTACAATGTCGTGCGTTTGACCCCCTGACAGCTCAAAATGGACAGGCAAACCATAACTGTCTACGGCCAAATGAATTTTAGTCGAACGTCCACCTCGACTTTTACCGATGGCTTCATCTTCTGTTGAAGCTGCCCCTGAGCTATGTTGATGAGCGCGGATAATACTCCCATCAATGAATAACCATTCGGTGTCTGTATTTTCAGATAACAATTTGAATAATAATTCAAAAACACCTTTCTTTGACCAGGCGTTAAAGCGCTTAAAAAGCGTATTCCATTTGCCAAATTCATCGGGTAAATCCCGCCACGGACATCCCGTTCTCATTCGATAAAGGATCCCTTCGAAAGTCAGGTAATGCGCGTCTTTGTGGTAAATACATCCATGTTGTTGCATTAATACAGCTAGCGTATTCCATAAAGATTTTGATAACATTGTTCTTGGCATGATGAGCTGGGGTAATGGTTTTTTCGCGAAGACAATGATACCAGATCATCATGCTGTTCAAACTTCCCTCCACGAAACGTCAACACGCCCTAATGATACGGTCACAATAATCTTCCCGCCGCAAGGGCTATAGCATAAATGTAATTCATTTGTACTTATTTAGTAGCTACCTTTTTATGCCTATTGTATATAGTCTGCCTACTCACATCGTACCGTCTAGCTATGTCACCTATCGTAAATACTTCTGATGCAACTAATACATCGATTTCTTTGATTTGATCCGCTGACAAGGAAGGTGGTCTTCCTCCAATTCTTCCTCTTGCTCGCGCAGCGGCTAAACCTGATAGAGTCCGTTCTCTGTTACGATTGTGCTCAAAATTAGAAAAAATAGCTATCAATTGTAAATATAACTCGCCAGCAAATGAACTGGTATCAATGTTCTCTTTCAGGCTTTCAAAATTAATTTCACGTAATTGCAAATCTTCCATTAAGTTGACTAAATCGCGTAAGCTTCCCCCTAACCGATCTAATGCCCAAACTACCAGCGTATCACCAGTGCGTAATGCTCTTAGACAGTTATCTAGTTCAGGGGTTCCCGATTTTCGCCTACGTTCACCACCTCGCGAAACCTGTTCTTGATATACTTGTTCACAGCCCAGGGGTTACGCATGAAAATATTTAGTGGATAATTCCTTCATTTTAGAGGGGTGCCGATGAAAGAATTAGTGGAGGTCTTTTCTGATTTTCCAGATCCACGTTGTCAGGGAAAGGTTAAACACCGTTTTATTGATATCTTAGTGATCGCGGTATGCGCTGTCATTGCCGGGGCTAACGCCTGGACCGATATTGAACAGTACGGCCAGCTAAAAAAGGATTGGCTGGGTTCATTTCTTCTGCTCAAAGGCGGTATTCCGTCACATGATACTTTCCGGCGCTGTTTTAGTTTATTAAATCCGGGCCTCTTTGAACGTCATTTTTATCAGTGGATTTCTCGTGACGTCTCTTCAGAAAAGCGAGCGATCATTGCGATTGATGGTAAAAGTTTACGCCATTCGTTTGATAAGAAAATTGAACAAAGCCCACTACATGTGGTGAGTGCATTCTCGGTTGAGAAAGGACTCAGCTTATGTCAGTGTGCAGTAGACGGAAAATCAAACGAAATTAAGGCCATCCCCGCATTATTATCGATGCTTTCATTGAAAGGACATCTCGTGACGATTGATGCGATGGGCTGCCAACGCACGATTGCTCAGCAATTACGTGAGAGTGAAGCCGATTATATTTTGTCGCTTAAAGGCAATCAGGGAAAAACTTTTTCGGAAGCTGTTAATTATTTTCAACAGCAACAGATAACCCAAAAACCTTACCTTAAACCTGACTATGATGAATTCGATGATAGTCATGGACGTACCGTCAGACGACGTGGATGGGTTCTGCCGCTGACATCAGAAACAAAATACCTAAGTTCTTGGCCAAATATTCAGGCCCTTCTGGTAACGGAAACGATACGGCAAGAACACTACTCTGACACGGTAACCTCTGATTTTCGTTATTATTTAAGTAGTTGCCGGGATGATCCCGCCTTTCAGTTAGGTGCGATACGAAAACATTGGGCTATCGAAAATAGTTTACACTGGGTACTGGATGTCACTTTTCGAGAAGATGACTCACGGATGAGAGAGCGGATCGCCACAAGAGTATTTGCCCAATTACGTAAAATGGCACTCAATATCGTTAAACGAGATACCAACAGTAAACTGAGTTTAAGTGCCCGAAGGAAATCGGCCGGGTGGGATAATGGCTATATGGAAGCGCTGTTATTTAATCAATTTTAGCCTACTAAAATTTCATGCGTAACCCCTGGTTCACAGCCTGCTTCATATAACGCATCAATTTGATGCGCCAAATCCTGTTCTGCTGTTGACTTCCGAGCGTACCCTATACGCATACTTTCCTCTTAGTTATACACCTTTATTAGACGTAGATAATTTTACAAGTTTTTTGACATTTTTCCTGAAGAAGAAGTCCCAAACTAAAAAAATTTGAAGCACGTCAAAAAAACGATGGTTTTTTTGACATTTTAATATAAAGTGTTTTGCTTTATCATGCATTTTGCTTTATCATGCATTTTACATGACAAGGAAACTTACTATAGGAGGTAACAGCAGATACAAAAATACAGCCTATTTACTGAATACTTTGATACTATACAGGCTGTATTATAAATTAGCTGAACTAGCTTGTTCATGAAAAGAGTGCACTATGGAAATCTATAGTTTAGAAGATTATGTAAAAGTTTATTACCAAGGAGTAAAAGCAGAATTTGCACGTAAACAGGGGGTATCACCTCAACAAGTCAGCCAATGGATTAAACAGGGTTTTGTAGTAATAGATCATAAACTATATTCTTGGCGCAGGGATTTAATAAAACCACTAAACAATAACAATTGAAAGTAGATTGCTTTAGGGAGTTTTTACCGAAAATAAAAAATAAGTAGTGAAATGGTGAGTTGTACCCCCATACAGCTCATCGTGTAGTTTCATATTATTAAATAAAAAACCGAACACTAACAGTAAGGTGAATAACTTATGAAAACTAGGCTATTTAAATTAGCAGTTTTTACGACTGCATTCATTTCATCTTTATTAATAAATGCCGTATTAGCTAATTCAGGTACTATTCGATTTTCAGGTGAAATTGTGTCACCTCCTTGTGTAATACACACCAAAGGTGAAAAAGCTGAAGTACATTGCTTTATCGAAAATAAAAAAACAATAAAAAAAATAAACCCTCAAACATTTAAAGGAGTATTAAAAACAACTGATCACAACAATATTTCTGTTAATCGCCCAAGTAAAAACGTAGCTATTTTAATCATTACGCATCATTAAATGGCTGCATAGAGTTTAGATAATTAAATAGCATGGAATTAATTTTAAAGGAAAGCGATTTGCAAGGAGAATAAAATGAAAATAAAAGGCAATCTTAAAAAATGCCCTAAATGTGAAAGTACAACTGGTTTTTATGTGTTGGTAAAAATAATTCGACACTCATCAGACCATTTTAATTTTGATGGAGAATATTTAGATAACACTAAGACTTGGGACACCATTAAAACAACTCAAGAGAAGATAGCATATTGTAACCAATGTAATTACAAAATAGGTGTAGCTAGAACTTAATAAGAGGTAAAAATGAATACTAAAGAACCCCAAAAGGAATACACTAATATATATGAGTTGCTTAAATTTTCGCGTGAAATGAAGCAGCGTTTAACGACTATAGTTGAGGAAACTATAAAGTCTGAGTATAACAATTCAAATGAATATGATCTCAGGTCGGCATGGAAAGAAATTAATTCAATGCTATCGATATGTAGGTTAATAGAAATCTGCAATGCCATAGAAAATTTAGCTGAACTTCAAAAAACCAAACCTATAGCTTACATGGTATTTGATGAAACATACAACGAAGTTATTACATATAAAGGAAATGAACAGTTAGCAAATAAAGTAGCTGAAAATTATAATTCATCATCAGAATATTGCTGCAAAGTTATCCCATTATATAGCCATCCAGAAAAATAAATAGGACAAAAAAATGATGAACGCCACATTTAATATGAATAAAAACAAAGTTGAAGAATACCTTAGAGTAAAACCCGGATTTTTTAATATTGAACAATTAAACGATTGGGTAACAGATATTGTTGTATTAAATTTTCAAAAAGTTAATTTCCCAGAAGCAGAGATTACAGTAAACATCACTGAACAGTGTCGAAATCAAAATGAAATTGATGTAACCAGAGAAGAAGCCGAAAAATACCTAGAAATAAAACCTAATTTTTTTAGCGTTGAACAACTAAAAGATTGGGTAACAGATAGCATCGTATTAGTTCTTCAAAAGGTAAAATTTCCAGAATCAGAAATTACAGTAAACATCATTGAGTAATACTTAGGAAAATAAACGGCGGGGAAGCCCCCCCGCCGTAATGACAAAGCCATATTTTGTTATGGAGACTAAAAAATGCCACATAGTTATTATGTCAACAAAAAAGCATATCACCAACAACCAACTAGTATAAATAATCCGCGGTTATCTGATTTACCATTATTAAGTGTTGAGCAATACGAGGAAATCATTTTTAAAAGGCCAACGATGATTGATGGTATAGCCAAGATGATGAATCTAGCCATGGTACACCAAAAATGCAATGACCATTTTATCATCAGTGATGATTTTGTTTCGGGGGGAAACACGAGGTTATAAAAAGGAAATATTCAAAATTAGTGATTATTTACATTCATAAACATAAATAAGTTAAGGAAATAGTAGTATGGCAAAAGAAATCTCGAATTTCTAATGTTAGCCAAGGGGAATTGATCCAATGGCTAACGGAATGGCAACCAAAAATCTATCAATACTACTGATTAAAAGCACTGACGCGCCTAACGGCTTGTCTGCTGACTCAGGCAGGCAAAAGCAAGTTTTACCTGCCTGAGTCCAGCCTGATCTAACTACAAATACTTTTTAAATGATGCCATCATCACTGTAACAGCCGCCCCTAACAAAATTGCGGCTGGTAACAACAATAAGTTGGGATATACCGCAGAAGGCCACGACAAATAAACCATACATGGCACATAAAAAGCAGGTTTCACAAAACGTTTAGCGTGGTGATAAACAAAACTGGATTCATAGCCTGCTCCATATCTTCGCAGATCTCGTCGCCCTAATCCTTCAACCATAGCAACTAAAAGCACCAGAACAAACAGAGGAATAGACAAAACTAAGATGGTGACTCTAATCAGAAAAGTGACAGTAACAAAAATTGATGCAAGGAGATAAGATTTAAGTACTTCAAATATCTTTTGGCTCCAATCAGTTAGCTCCCTAACTACTACATTATTGCTTGTCGCTTGTTCCTGATAAACGCTTTGGAACCAAGTCATAATCCCACTATCTACAAATAGCCATGTATAAACAGACTCAATACCGTAACTAAGAGTCTGCGAAGGGGAAGACATAAATAAACTACGAGTGAATTCTGATGATAAATACCCGCCTTCAGTCAACATAACTTGTCGACTATGTTCAGCGCCTTGTTCTGACCAAAAAAAAGCGATCCCGATCCATTCAATAATGCAACTAAAGAGTAGTGATGCTAGTAACATGCCAATCAGATTCAGAGGGAAATGCCATAGCATTTTAGCAAATACACCAGGTTCCTTTACTGGACGGGAAGATTCTGAACTACTCCTTACCTGTTGATGTTGAGCCATTACCCTCTCCTGCATCTTCTTCTGATAACTGAATGGTTATTTCTTCCTGCATATCCATATCATTAGATATTTCACTTGCAGACCACCAAGAATCACCTGTGCGATAATTCTTACGCATATACTCTTCTATCTTTTTCAGGTTTTCCGGCATCAATACATCATCTTTACCATCAGGAAGAGGCATTCTAATTTTCCATAATTTTCCCCCTTCTAATAACGCAAATGCTTGCCCTTTCGGTAACTTGATAATATCGGCTGGAGTTAATACGGGTTTAGCTACCATGCTCACTCTATCTTGCGTATTAGATGTAAAATCGCTTCCTTGCCCTGGATTAGAAATATCAGTAATACCTGACACCAATGTCTTAGTGTATACATCAACTTCTGATAACTGCTCAGTAAGCAATTCAGCCGTTGCCTTTTCCCTGACTCTCAACATGATTAGCGTATTAAAGTTCCCAGTTACCTGAGCTGATTTTGCTGCATTCCCAAGGCGAGCTTCTATATCAGACCATGTTTGTGTATATGCTGTAACCTCAATACCAGCACCACCGCTTTTATTCAATAATGGGATAAACTCATCGCCCATTAATTCGTTGAATTCGTCACAATGTAAGCTAATAGGTAATTTTTTTATCTTATCGCCGTCGGGTAAACCGTCATGTACCCCAAATTTATATATATGCCCAGCATATGAGACAAGATCCGCAAACATTGAATTGCCTACTGCTGCCGCTACTTCAGCATCAGACAAAGCATCAAGCCCGATATAAACGATCCCTTGTTTTCTGATAACCTGTTGCCAATCAAACATTGGACGAGGATCATTCATATCATCATAATCTGGTGATAAAAGTGCAGCAATTTTTCCCGTTGTTAGCTTTTCTAACAACGGCAAAAGAGAAGCTACAATTTTATCAAAATAGGTGCGGTCATAGCGTATAGCACTGCGTAAACCATCCAGAATGGGATCATATAATTTTTTTCCCTCTTCTGAAGTTAAGGCCAATTCAATAGCCCAGATAGCTACACCATTTGGATCACTCTGCATGTGACGAGGAACATCATTTTCTGTTAATACATTCTTCGCATTTCCTATCTGTGCAAACAAAGCAGGCAATCTTTCTTCAATGATTTTTAATGAATAAGTTTGATAGAGTTCGCCAATGTTAGTAACGTAGCGCAAAATCAGTCCGTAATCAGGACGTTGCCCCAATGCAACCACTGCCCTGGCGACAATATTTACAAATCTCCATGCAAACGCACGAAATGCTGCACTATTACCTTCCCCTGATAACTGCCCTGCAACCCTACTTGCTACCTCTGAAACACGCCCAAAACGCCCTACAGCATTGTAACGAGCGCTTATATCAGGCCAGCCCAGATGAAAAATATAGAGTTCTTCACTACGCCCCGCTCTGTGCGCTTCAGCCCATACACGTTTTAAAAGATCTGCATCTCCTTTTGGATCGAATACAATAGTAATATTGCCGCGCCTAATATCTTGTGTAATCAACAACTCTGCTAATCTTGTTTTACCAACACGAGTCGTCCCCAATACCAAGGCATGACCTACACGTTCGCGTAAATCCATAGAAACATTAGTTTCATCTGGTTCTATACCGTGTAAAGCCGAATTACCACCAACTGGCGGTAGTGGGCGAACAGGGTTAAGTATGCTATCCGATTGTAATAAGCGGCAAATACGCGGATAACGGAATTCGAAACGTTGTTCAAATTTTCGTGCTAATTGGTAATGTTTCGGCGGTTGAATATAATGTTCAACTTCAGAGCGTTGTGTTTCCAATAGCCTCTGTGTATGTTTTTGTAGCCATAAAAAGCCCTTACCTAAAAACAACCTTTGATTACTAATTGGAATTTGGTTTGATGACATAATATATAGCGGTAATTTTCGTAAGTTACGCCTATAGCGTAAAACTCGCCACCCTTGATGGGCACGGATAGTAGCAAAACAGGCAAATGCTCCTGCTGCTACATAACTAACTGACGGAGCCAGTGCTACAGCCCAAGGAGCAACTATACAAACATAAGCGGCCCCCGCCGCTGTAATAGCTGAATTAAATTCGACGGCCGGACGTAATAGTGCCTCAATAACATAGCGATCACTCATCCCTTTTCTCCTTTAAAAATGAAATCCCCATACAGTAAATTTAACAACCGCTTTCCACTGATAATATAGATTGGATAATTAATGCTGTAATAAATACTTTTTCCTCCAGTTCTTCCTGTATGAATAAATAAGCCTTCACAGTTCATTTGTTGCAAAATTTCGCCGAACTCTTCAATGTGTTTAGGATTAATCGCCTGACTATATCTTTTAGCTTGAATAAGAAAGCACTTGCCTTTTATCCAAACTTTCCCATCTATTTCTCCATCTCCGCTATAGCATTTATTACGCTTAATTTTAAAACCCTGCTTCTTAAATGCCAGTAATAACAACTCTTCAAATACATAAGGATTAATTTGTCGTAAATACTTTAATCGACTTCCGTCATTTCTAAGACTTGGTAGCTTTTTAAAAACCTTCTCTGCTGTTTTATAATAGCTACGATGTCTGGTTGATTTTTTAGAAAAAAAATGTTCAGTAACATGGTTAATAACCAAAACAACACAAATAAATAAAATACCCAATAATAAGAAAAACAACGAGTTTTCAGCCACCGCCGCATGTAAAGGAGTAGGAGTCATTATGGAACCTGCTGAGTTAGCCCCGTTTCAGTGATCAATACAGGGTAATGTGTTAGTTGCAATCGAATGGCTAAATCACTACCGGATATAGGGGAAATTACGCCTTCTTTATAAAGGTGTTTTAACTTATAAAAAGAATCAGCGTCATCAACGTTGACTACCATTCCCACCGCATTTAACGCCTTTAATTTATCAGCATTCTGGCTCAACCAAGTTAAGGATAATTCATCATCACCAACCAGAAATAATGCTCCTATTCCTGGTAAGTTTAAAAGCTGATTTTGTACTATTCCAGGAACCATTTCAGGTGTTTTTATTGGCAAAACCATCTCAAAGGACAGCAATTCTGGAGCAGCTTTACCAAGAGGTGACTCGCTCCATTCATTTGGTTCGTTATTTATTGCATCAAAATAATAAGAAGTGCTTTCCCCCCCAAAATCAGCAACTATTTCTAACTCTGCTAAGGTTGCAAAACTGATTACGTACAGCGATAAGGCAGAAATTAATTTCAGTTTCATTGTGTTTTTACCTTTGGTTCGATCCACATCACTTCGGTCATTGCTTTAGAAACTCCTGCAACCGGAGCTAATGAAGCTAATTTTTTCTTTACCACAGATTTATACCTATCAGCAGGGGCGCCACCTTTAGGGTTGTGATAACAACCAGCCGCTGCTATCCAGCTTCCTGGGTTAAGTTCATAGCAAAAACGTAATATACGGGCTGCTACATGGAGGTTAATATAAGGATCAAATGCTTCCCATGTAGAAGAAAAATAATGACCATTCCAACCCAAATTGACTTGTGCAATTCCAATATCAATTCGTTTCATAGGGTATGTTTTAGAAAAGACTTGTAGTGCTTGCCATGCTGCTAAACGGGTTTCATAGCGATATCCCTTACCTGCTACGTTAATCGTCCATGGCCATGGCCTGATTCCTTGAGGTAATTTATACTGCGACTCAGCTAAAGCCAGTGAATACAACATTTCAGGCGGTACTCCTTCAGCCTGGGCTACTTGATGATAGCCCAGAGGTACTTCCTGCTGATTTGCCATGCAGCACGAGGATACAAACAACACCCCATAGAACCATAGGTGTTTCATAATATTCCCTCACTAAAATGCTGCAACTTGCCAGCCACCATTAAAATTTTGTTGCAAGACAATCGGCATTCGCATTTCACCGTATTTCAGCCAGCGCCCTTCATCATGGTTCAATGTGATTTCTTTTGTTTTCACTCGTTCAATAGGAATTTTTTTTGCGTTCGCCCATTCTCGAATGCGGCTATCGTCACCTCTGCTATCAACAACGTAGATATCAACAGGGCGCTTCTCTGCTAAAATCGCAGCTAACCGAGCATCACATTGTGTGCAATCATCTATCCGGACAAATAACGCTAATCTCCCTTGTGTATCATTCGCAATACCCGCAGGGTTTCCTAAATTAACAGGAAGAGTGTTAGGGTATAAACGCTTCCAAGCAGCATCCACCTCATGTTGAAAGCGCAGTTCCTTTTCAACACGCAAATATTCTTGCTGGACCCACAATTCAGCTAAACGCTTACGTTCTACATCGCTTTGGGTTTCAATGCCTAAAACAGTTATCGGATCTAACCCTGGTGATTGAATTCCTCTACGGCCCTTCATTATTTCCTGATAACGAGTGTAATCTTCTATGCTGAGTCCCCAATCTTTTCCGACGTTCTGTAATTTTGATTGACCCAGCACACCTTTCTGGACGTTCTCCGTAAGCGTTGATACAGGATCATTTTTCTCTGCCACTGCATAAGGAACAACCCCTAATAGAAAAACCGTTAGTGCAATATTTTTCATTTTCATGTGGTTACCTTATTTAACAGATAGTGTTAGTGAGCGCCCTTTCGAAGTAAACTTCGCGCTTCCACCAGACATATGAGTCAATTTCCAGCCTTGAACTTCTTCACCAACATCAATTAACTGAAGTTGTGACAGGGACGTGACATTATTAGGAACAACAACAGCAAATGCTTTTCCACCTCTGTACTCAATACCGGAAAAGGTAAATGGCACCTGTAACTGAGGTGACTGAGATAATTGGCGGGGTTTATCATTGGTATTTTTATAAACTGGTCTTAGTGTTTTTTTGGTTTCTGAAATACCAGATAATTTCGCCTTCAAAACCTCTAATTGTTTTTCATGTTGTTTCTGGCTACTCTCCAATAAAGACAGAAAATTTTCCAGCCCCTGAAAACGAGCCTCCCAATTTTTAGATTGAGAATTAACCTTTTCTATTTTTTCGCTTAAAAATGAGAGTGTTTCGCCTTGTTTATTAATACCTTGCTCCAAAATTGAAAGTTGATTCCCCCACTGTTTCTTAAACTGAGAAAACTCATCTTCATTGATCAATTGCTGCTGATTCGTCTCTAAAGATTTAAGGCGAACATCAACTTCAGACATTTTTCCATTCATATTTGAGTCTTTTTTAACAAACATCAACACAATAAAAGCAACGAATAAAACCAACACCAAACATAAAATGGCTTTCTTTATTGGAATACTCATTTTTCTAACCACCTTCCTTTATTTTCTTTATTTTCAAGAGTTGGTTTCATCTCAGTTAAAGGAATAGAAACAGATTTAGGTTTTACAGGTAATTTTTTCGATTGAAATTTATTGTTCTCATTAGATGGGGAAATATCGGTTGCTTTATACCATTGGTATTCGGGTCTTAAATTGTGGCATACAACACGCTGAACATCATCCACTTCTAATTTCCAAGCAGATCCAGCCAACAGTTGCAATGCTACATTTAATTGCACTGGCCCCAATTGGTAATGGGGAGCTGGCAGAGGTTGTTGATAAAGAGTGTTAACTTGCCCACTTACACTACACAAACGATACCCTGATTGCCGTAGCGCATAACGCATCGCCTCACCAACAGTCGGTTTTAGTGAGTTTGGCATTTTCAATTGAATCACTTGTTTTAGTGGGTAACGTTGTGCTATTTCTGGGGAGGTATCAACTAACAAGTAGCGATCATAGCGAACTACTTCAACTACTTCGGGAGAGGATTGGTAAATATCAGGAAATTCAGAGGATACGTTATCTAAGGAAGTAGCCGGAGGTGCCACGGCCACGGTAGCAGTTTGTTGCTTTACACAAGCCGTCAGAGTAAACGGAATTAATAACATTAGGTATAGTTTTTTCATGATCCTTTATCCTGTTCCTATATAAAATATGCCTAACTTTGCTTAGGAATGGGATTAAATTCAACAAACAACTCTATCTGAAAAAAATAAAAAAAATCACACAAAAAAAATTAATTTCAAATTGTTCGCCAGAACCTTCCAATAAAATATTTAGCTCATACTCCATTTTTGCTAGCATCATTGTTAATCTATTTCTTTGTGAATATTGCTACCATAACAGGACATGATAGAAATATTTGGTACTGATTGCTCACTTTTAAAGTTTTGCCATGTGTCCAGATCCTCGTTTTTGTCCGTTCTAACCAGTACAACGGAAGCTGTTTTTTGTTGTAACATCATTGCTTAATTTATTTTTAATAGGGTCATAGTTCATGAGCAAAGTACCAGGATATTTTTATGGATATCGAAGATTTGCCGTAGACAGAGACTGGTTGCGTGAGCAGGAAGAACTGCGTTATCAGAAACGTCAGCAACGGTTTGAAGCATGGTCAAAAAAATGGATCACTATCACCCGACTTAAACAAGATCGTTTGTGGACTGACGGCGCGATTAAGCGTTGGCTGGGTCAGCCTCAAAAACAGGGTAAATACAAGGTGTTCTCGGTTGAGGCGGTGATAGCAGCAGAGAAATTAAAAGAATTTCAGGAATGGCGACAGCCTCGGATTGAAAAGATGATCGCCCGTTTCAACCACTACATGATCCCGTTTATGTAAGATTCGGCGCACCTCAATACTACTGGGGACATCGTTGTCAATCCGCCGATCCCCCCTTCACCCTTCACCTTGCTAAGCCGTCTTTTAGCAGGCTGTCTTCTATTTTTTTACTATTCTGTTTTGTCACCTCTATAAACAAAATAAAGAAATTTTTGCAAAATATCACAAAGCTTACTATGGTCATCAAAATGTGTTTGTGTTTGTGAGCATAGTTTAAACGCAATTTTATTCCATAGAGTAAATATTCCTGTAGCTATGAGATAATGCTCTTCGGCAGATTTTTTATTAGCTTTAGCTTTGGCTTTTGTAAATTGTTCCTTTAACAATTGCTCAGTGATTATTGTAAAATTAGTATATACCAATCTAACTTGAAGATGCAGGTTTTAAAGTCTGAAAATTATCAGTCAGTCGAGTCGTGAGCTCTTTCGCTTTTTCTGGCAAAGTGACATGAAAAAAGTGACGAAGGGTTTCACGGAAGGTCTTCGCATCCGGAAAATAGATATTGTTACGCACTTGCTCATTCATATACTTCCACAATCGCTCTATCGGATTGAGGTTTGGGCTGTAAGGCGGGAGATAATGCAATTCAATATTCAGGACATATGCAATATCTTTCACCAACTCGGCTCGGTGGTAACCCGCTCCATCCAGAATGAGGTGGATTTTTTGCGACAGCGGGTAAGTTTCTCGGAGCGCACCGAAGAAATAGGCGATATTTTCAGCATTAATGCTTGGATATTCACGGATCACGGTGTCTTCAATCCGTTGTAAATTCAGCGCACCCAGAATATTGAGACGGGTACGACTGCCGGTGGTTTCAACCTCTTTTACCTGATTTTTCCCTGCTTTCATCCAGCCATAACTGAGCTTTGTGGACTGTGAAGGATGCACCGCATCAATAAATAGGATCGGCTCATTCTGAGCCGCCCTGTCTTTCAGCATCTTGTAGTCATCAATAAATTGTTGCTGTTTATCCGCATCGAATTTATGAGGCACTCCCTTTGGCTTTTTATAGCTGAAACCCTGGCGGTGAAGCCATTTCGTCATCCCCCCCACGCTGAAAGACACCTGCCAACGTGCTTGGACATAGGCCACAATTTGGGTCGTGGTATGCATCAAATTGGCGGTCAAATATTCAATCAGGTCAGCGGCTTGTTCGGCAGAGAGATGGCTTTCAGAGCCCCCATTTTCCGGCGTCAGCTTTTCCTGAGCGATGAAGTCTTTTAGGTGACGGCTGACCGTACTTTCATGAATACGCAAGGCCTGGGCTATCATCTGAGCTGTCCAGCCTTCGGAGGCCAAAAGCACGGCCTTGATGCGATCACAGACTCGACTGTCACGCGTGGTATCATGCATCAATTCGAGGGCACGTTTTTGTTCTGGTGTCAGATGAATTTTCATGGTTGCAAGCATGATCTGATTTGGATAAGAAATCAAGCATCTTCAATGGCGATTGGTATAATCAGATTCTTTCATATTCATTCACCTATTCAATATCTTTTAAACAAAAGGAGAACATCTTCCGATAATTGATAATTTGATTTGGTATTTAAACGGCTTTTTCTCTCATGATATATAGTTCCATCCGGCGTTATATGCTTAGTCATTAAAATACCAACTTTACTTAAACGACTACATAAACTTGACAAGTTTTCCTTTGTAACTTTAGTTGCATTGGCTAATTCATCAATGCTAACCAAGTTCACACCACCATCATCATCACATTTATCAAGCATATAAAAAAGTACCGCTATAGCAGTTCCCTTTCTGCCCGTGTGGGAAAAAATTTCACCAATCTCTGAAAAACTAAATCTCATGCAAACTTACCTAATTTCTTCTCATACCATTTGACAACGTTAAAACGTTCCATTTCCTCAATTGCAGCACATAACCACCCTGTAACCGCAACATGAGAAGCAAGACGCTGAGGCAGCAGCATAAGTAAGTCTGCTAGCTGTGTTGATTTATTCATTGTTAAAAATAGAGTTGCGAAACCTGCCCATTCTTCATCGTTTGAAGGCATCCATTCGGACTCAAGTAACATTGACAATGCTGCTTTAGCCGCCCATAATGGAGTTTCGACTTTTCCTATATTCCATGATGTTAGAGTTGTACCCAATACTGATTTATCACGTCTGATAAAACCATTTGTAACAGCAACTTCAGTTAATCGCATAGCTCCCTGGGCAGCAGATAAGTCCGTCCCCATAATCCAAATTTTAACAACCTTAGCCCGAAACGATCTGGACATTGTAATTAGTGGAGTTTGAGTTTGATTTATCATAATTCAACCTTGTTTTTTAACTGTCGACTAGTCTTCTTACCCAGGTTCTGACTGGTAGGCACATTTACGTTCCTGCCAGTCATATGAACTTAGTTAATCAGCAACCAATATTGCAATTGATAAAACTTAATAAATGACTCCCCGCTGCACGTTGCGACTTTAGATCAGCTCTGATTGTTCCACGCTCAGGGTCAACACAAATACCTTTCCAATTTTCAATACGAAAGAATGCATCACGTTTAGTCTCATTCATTATACATGCGACCTCATTGATTTTAACAATAACATCTTCAATACACTTCTCCTCCTTCAACAGCTCACATACAGCAAAGGAAAACGCATTAACTAATACACCATGAAATGTTATGTGTCCTTTTCGGTAATCTAAGCTGTGAATTTTACTATGTCCTTCAGTCAAACCAGTCAGGTAGGCCCAAGAACTCCATATTGCAACAGCTTGAGTTTTAGTAGTTTCTGATAAAATGTCTTCAGTAAGTGCACCAAATATACGTTTAGTAGCATCATATAATGCTTTGAAGCTAACTAGCATATTGCTTTTGCTAGGAATAACGTTATGTTCATAATCAACCCACTCAGAAACAGTTTTAATTTCTTTTATCCAATATCGGGTTAAATGGCTGCAATCCTCACGATTATTATACGCAAGATTAATTGCAGCTGAAGGTTTTGACGCATTACTATTAATATCTGAAAAAAATTGTTGTCGTGTTTCAAGATCTAAATTTTCAGTAAGTGTTATTGAAATATAATCATTAACATCTCTCTGTTTGCAAAACTCAATAATTCCATACGCCCTATGTTGCCCATCAAATAGAGTAATATCGGCATCCATTGGAATTTTTAAAATCCCAATACGTGTATCACTTCCCACTTCGTCAAATTCAATATCACTATCAATATTACCAACAAGAGGAGGAATAATATAAGAGATTTTATTATCAAAAGATTCAATCAAATACTGAGATATTTTTTTAGCTCGATTTTTATTTAATTCTCTTTGAGAACGTGACATTACGTGCTGACTATTATCAAAAGCAAGCAAACGTTTTAGTTGCCTCATAGGAATAACTAATGAATATTGTATTTCACCAGCCTGAAATGAACGAATGGCAGGAATATTCCAAGTATATTTTTTATTTTCCAACATAATATGTTTCTCCTGTGAGAAGTGCTGACGCGAAATATGTTGCAGTGGCCTTCCACTGCAACAAGACGTTATCAAAATTACTTAATTTTTTTATGACCACTCATTATATACTACTTTGAAATCTATACAGTTTGGCGTTAATTGCAAAATCTGCTGAACACTAACAACATTATGGCAGAAATAGTTTGCACTCATAATATCCTCAATGGCCCTAAAAAGATCACAGTGACCAACCGCCCTAAACAGATCCATAGGATTAGCGCTATAACTACCTACAGGAACCCATAAGTCGCTATTAGCTCCACTTAACACAGAATGATTACAGAAATGGATTGAAGGTATCTCATTTTGTACAGCCAAATTAACTATAATAGATTTACGGGACATAATTTACTCCTATGAGAATGGCTTTTGCCAGGTGATCAAAAACGGCCTTCCGTTCTTGATTGTTTAAGTATACAACAACATGAATTAACAAATCAATATTGATTATATAAAACAATAATAAAAAATGCATAAAAATTTCCCCCGAATTAACAGGGGAAATTATTATTCTATCGTGAGTCCGCAAGTAACAATAGCGCACCCACAGTCCACTGAGCAGCTTAGCGAACCGCTCAAAATGGAATATCATCATCGAAATCCATTGGCGGCTCATTGTTCTGTGGCATAGGTGATTGAGCCGAACGAGATGGAACACTACCACTGAATTGCTGAGAAACTTGTGGCTGCCCCCAACTCTCCTGTGCCCCACTACGATTGCCCAACATCTGCATCTTACCACCATTACTTACCACAATTTCGGTAGTGTAACGATCTTGACCGCTTTGATCTTGCCATTTTCGTGTTTGCAAAGACCCTTCTATATAAACTTGTGAACCTTTTCTGAGATACTCACCTGCAACTTCAGCCAGCTTTCCAAAGATCACCACACGGTGCCATTCCGTTTTCTCTCTCATTTCACCAGATTGTTTATCTCGCCAACTTTCAGATGTCGCCAGAGTAATGTTTGCCACTGCTCCGTTATTATTTGGCATATAACGGATTTCTGGATTTGCCCCCAGATTTCCTACCAAAATAACTTTGTTAACGCCTCTTGAAGCCATCATATTTCTCCTCAGAAGTATTCGCGTTGCGTCCAATTGCCTTGTTTTAGAGCCTTAGATGCAATCTTATCCGATTTGAAATATTCGACGGACTCACGAGATACAGGCCCTTCTTCATTCACCGTTCCAATATAATAACCAACACGGCTATATAGAACCTGTAACGGTAAACTTTGCCCTGCAAGTTTTGCAGCAAGTACACCAGTCTTCATCATAGTATGTTCCTTTATTGATAAGGCAGAAACATACTTCCCTGAAAAAAATATGTTTCTCCCAGGGAAGTAAAATTATGTGATTTAGAATGAGTCTTCCGCGTACTGTTTTGCAGGAGCCTTTTCTTCACTAGGTGGTGCTAATTGAGATTTTTCGGCTTTATATACCATCTCTTTTCCAACTTTGATCCAGTCAATATTAATTAACCGAGCGCGCAGGCTAACACGCTGTTCTCCGGCATGTTCCCCACTATTGAGTGTAAAAATCTCAGTAGAAGGATTACTTAAGACGAATCCAATCAACACTTTTTGATCTTCATCCACGGCTTTCTGACAGCGGTTTATAAGCTTAATAGCGCTCTCTCCAGCAACAGTAGTATCAAAACGAACATATGCCGGACTATCAGTAGGACCACTTAAAGCGTTAATCACAACCGACAAGAAGCGTCCATTGGATCCGTTTATATGGCGAATATTGCTTAAATACCCGATGCCATTGATATGAAGATTGAAGTATCTGTTTTCATTTTTGCTATTCATCATGATGTTTCTCCTAGGAAATAAGGTAGAAAAATGAGAAACATCACCCCCAATGGGATAATTGTTTCCCATTGGGAAGTCAGCCATCAGACTGACTTAATATCGCGATATGATATATGTGAGAAGTTTCTTAATCGCTTTAGCGATCCCCGTTTTCAAAGAATAAACGGGTTTACCCAGAGTATTTACTGTCTGCCTTTTCAGGTATAGCAGATGGCGCAGTCACCCGAAGGCACTTCTTTCAGACTACTGAAGCATTGGTAGGTTGCTAAGCAACATAAAATCTTCTATATAATTAAACCAATACAAAACAAAGTCAAGAGATTAATATTACTCTTTAACAGATTATATTATTAAAGCGAGAGCATGATTAACACTTCATGCTCTAGTTTAAAACTAAACATAGGAATAATACCAAAATGCTATTATTTTACCCATTTACCATTATATTCGGCAGCATAATATGTTCTACCGCCTTTTGGCAGATCAGCCGTGAGTTGGCATTCCAAAATTATTCCTGTAAAATTCCATTTTCTATCAAACTTTACAAATGAATTAGAAAAAACTCTTTCTGAATGAACAACCCACATACTAAGATACTTCCCAGGGAGCTGATCATAGACAGTGGTGTAAGCACCCCCGCAATTGTATTCTGTTCCCCACGCCAGTGCCGTTCCAATCCCTCCAAATAATGTTACGACTAATGTTCCAACTGTTAATAATTTTCTGAACATACCCCCCCCCCTCTTATAATAATAATATTTATACCAAATTCATTACATTTAAGTTTTCCAGTACATTTAAAATCATTGCCAAATAATGAAACTATCAATGAGGTTTATTTACCCACTCACCTTTGTACTCGGCAGCGTAATATTTTGGCCCCCAATCTTTATTATCATAGCCACGATCGAGGTAACATTCCCAAATTTCTCCTGTGAAATACCATTTTCTATCAAATTTCACAAATGAACTCGAAAAAATCCTTTCTGGATGAACAACCCACATCTGAAGACCTTTCCCCGGAGCCTGATCCCTAACACGATTCTCCCCTGGACAAAAATATTGTGATCCCCATGCAGATGCAGTTCCAATTCCTCCGATTAATGTTACTGCTACTATCCCAACTGTTAATAATTTCCTGAACACAGGCATTCTCCTATAATAACTTTAACTTTTAAATGAATCTTAAATTTAAATTAAAATCATATAGTGCTACAATTTTAAAATTTATAAACCCTCTATATATTTAATTATAATTTAAAAATGTTCCATCTATTATTATTCATGATAAATAACCACACCTGACATTATTTACACAAATAAAATAATTGTTTTAATTTTCAATCTAACAATATAATTCATCGTAACGACATAGGATAAAAATAATTTCTTGACATTCCATATACCATATTTATTGTTTATTGTTTATTGTTTATAAGAATTTAATATATGCGATAATATACACAAACATCTTAAAATTAATTTACTACAGATATAGCTGCTGAATGTCGGGTTACATCATAAAAATTAGAGGCGTTACCTTTGGTAACGCCTCTAGCAGTTGTACCAATTCTGCGAGGTCAGAATGAAACTCCGAGGCCATTCAACAAACCCGGCGTGTTTTTCACGGAGTTGGATACGCCTTGAAAATCTACTGTGTCGAAGCAGTAATTTTCTGAACTGTTAGGGTTAAGACGCTTTTCAGCGTTTCCCCTCCGCAGCTACGGGGTACTATTTCCTAACTGGAAAACATTACCAATAACGTAGGTAACTGTAAACCTAAGTTACGAAAAAAGTGTTTTCAATGTATTACTTTTTTTCTTCTTACCAGGTTGGAGTTTAGCACCTTTCGCCTTATTCAGTGTATCCAAAACAACAATACCATTACATTCAGGGTAACGCTGGCAGCTCCAAAAACGCCCTTTTTTGCCTTCACGTAATACCATTTTCCCCTGGCATTTTGGGCAAGAGGGCATAGTAGGTAGGTTCAGCTTTAATGGTATATTTTGCGCCTTCTCCAACAAATGGCGAACCCAAGCTTCTTGCTTTTGCATGAACGAAGCCAAGGACATTTTACCCTCAGCAACTTCTTCCAGAGCCTGTTCCCATAATGCTGTCATGCCTGGGTCAGTTACCACAAATGGTAGTGCATCAATAAGCTGAGAACCAATATCCGTAGCTAACAGAAACTTCTTCTGACGAGACAAAAAGTTTCTTTCCTCCAATTTAGCAATAATTCCAGCTCGTGTAGCCTCCGTTCCTAACCCTGCATTATCTTTTAAGACTTTCTTTAAAGCTGGATCAGTGATAAATGCAGAAGCATTTTTCATGGCAGCAATTAATGTACCATCAGTGTAGTGTTGGGGAGGTTTAGTTTCCAATTGCTTAAGCTCCCCGCTTTTAACTTCGCACATTTCACCTTGAGATAAAGCGGGGAGCTTTTCTGTGGGTTCTGTATCATCTTCATTCTCTTCTTCTGAGTTTGAGAATAACAGTTTCCACCCTTTAATAACTTCAACGTTGCCTTTAGAAATAAACAACTGGCCCCCTATGTCAAAAAAAAGAGTCGTTACATCAATTTCTTGTGCAGGTAAAAATTGAGCCAAATAGTGAGTACGAATCAATTCATACAACTTTCTTTCTACTGCATTCATATCTGACAACACTGGAGGATGTTTAGTTGGGATAATCCCGTGGTGCGCCGTTATTTTCTTATCATTCCAAACACGTGAAACTAATTTGATATCCAGTTTATTTAATAATGGAGATATCGAGGGATCACTTACTGCTAGTGCCTTTAAGACTTCAGGAATTTCCGATTGCATGGAGGTAGGCAAATAGCCACAATCAGTTCTTGGATAAGTGGTAGCTTTGTGTTTTTCATATAAGTTCTGAGCTATTTCTAGTACCTGGTTAGCACTGAACCCCCAACGTTTTGATGCAACTTGCTGTAACGTCCCTAAATCAAAAGTAAGAGGTGGTGAATGTTTTGCACGCTGTTGTTGAGCCTCACATACTCGCGCCTGCTTATTTTGATTACATAACTGAGTTACAGCTTTCGCTATTGGTAATTGATTACAACGTTTTTCATCATCACAGTATTGCTCAGCCGCTACCCACCTAGCCGTAAAGAGTATCCCTTGGTGTTGTAATAACGCATTCACTTGCCAGTATGGTTTAGGTGTAAATTGGGCTATCTCACGATCTCTTTTTACTAGCAACGCTAATGTAGGTGTCTGAACCCGCCCAATTGAGAACAAGCCCCCATACCCGTGTTCTCGTGCCGATACCGTAAAAAAACGAGTCATATTCATACCAATCAACCAATCTGCGCGAGAGCGTCCTAGTCCCGCCTGATAAAGCGGTTCTGTTTTTTCACCTGGCAGCATTGAGCGGAGCGCTTGCCTAATACTTGCATCATCCAATGCAGATAACCAAAGCCGTTGAATGGGGCCTGTATAGCGGCACATATCCAATATTTCTCTCGCAATGACTTCCCCTTCTCTATCAGCATCAGTGGCAATGACTACTTCAGAAGCATGTTTCAGTAACTGTGAAATAGTTTTAAACATTGATGATACGTCTTTTTTTACAACCATTTTCCATTGGGATGGAATGATAGGTAAGACTTCTTTACGCCAAGGCATACCAAATCGTTCATCATAAGCATCAGGGGAAGCATTTTCTAATAAATGCCCTCTGGCCCATGTAACAACCAGATCTTTCCCTTCATAAAAACCATCTTTTTTGGTACTGGCCCCTAAAACCTTTGCAATATCTTTACCTTGAGATGGTTTTTCACATAAAAAAAGACGCATAGTCATTCCTTGTTGTGATTAAAATTATTGAACTTTACCTACTGACACGTCATTAATTTGTTTAAATAAACGTTTTAGATAGTTATCAGTTAGATGTGCCGGGTTAGCTGAACTATAAGTAATAAACATCAGCGTACCTTTACCTTTTTTCTGCAATTTAATATTCAAATGATCGTTATCGTTCCAATTTTTTCCCATACTATAATAACTGCCTGGGCTTGCTCCCCATGTGTATCCGGCAGCTTTTATAGCACTTACTGTCCATTCATCTTGTTTATTACCACTATTCTTCAATGAATCTATTTCGTCTTTAGATACAAACTTATAGAAACGTCTGACTCTTGCTGCTGCTGTATCTACATCAACCGAAACAGTTACTTCCTGCTGGCGACTATTGCGCTTTTTTCCTACATCAGCATTTAGTCTAGGCATTCCATCATCAGCGTCAGAAACCGGACCTTTTGTTATAGATAACCCAAAATCACTAATTTTTTTATTAATTTCAGAAAGTTCTGTTCCAACACAACCCGAAAGCAGCACAAAAAAGAAAGGAACAGTAAATTTATAAAAAGACATAAGTACTCCTCATATAGTTAACAACTGTTAAGTGCTACTACTTTAAGGAAGCTAATGGCGGAGAAAAAGACGAACGCTTCTTTCCAGTTAAAATATCGTGATCCAAATCACCCATTAGTTTTACGGCAGCTTGATACTCTTCACTTTCTTTAACCAAATTTGCTCGTGAAATGGGCAGCCTACGGTAAAGATTCACGATCCCAAAGGCCCTACGAACTTGATGACCAGCAATAGCAAGTACATCGGTCTTTTTTTTTCTGGAAATTAATCCATAGTGATATGCTTGATATGTACGCATAGCTAATTGGTCAACTCCCACCAATAACCAAACACATTTATAACCCAAAGGGGTTCGACTAAAGACTCCCAGATCTAGCGGTTCAGAAGATGCAACTTCAGATATATGTATTTGTGCAGGAATTTGCGTTAACCACTTCCCAGCTTTATCTAACTCAGATTGCAACAACTCAATACTTTCATCCAATGATTCTTCTATACGATACAAAAACATATCAGCAAATGGATTATTCTCCAGTGCGTCATAATGAATTCGCGTTACTCTTCCGATGAAAACGGGCATACTAATGATGTCCCACCTTTCTTTCTTATTAACATCATTTCTATGCCGACCTTCCCATATTTTCATAGCAAAATGTGTATGAAGTTCAAATGAAAATTCAGATCTCAATGCTCCCGCTGTTTTCTTTTCAGCACTTACATCTTTAGCAGTCATAAAAAATCACTCCATTATTGAGCATATTTAAACAATAGTAACTAAATACATTCCTCATCAATGAAAAACTCTTATTTAGGAAAAAGTAATTTCTAAAAACTAATTATGTTTCGGGGGGAAACACAATTTTTTTCGAATATCATAAATATGTTCTTTAATTTGCTTGGTGTTGGCAGCTGGGTGCTTTTTCCTTTCGATTTTTTTTCCTTTTTCTATTATTTGTTTTTTATTTCCTTCCAAGTTTGCGCTTTCTGTTACTTTATGGTTCTTATAATTAGCGTTATGTGAATAACGTCCCTCTCTAGCTGATTTCAACAGCGTCAGAGCATATCCTACTGGATTCCTAACAGAACCAGATTCAAAACCAGACTCTAGCTGATTTAAGATTAACTTAGCTTGTTCAGTAGGTAAATCACACAACTGTTCTAACAGCATATTACTGTCCTGTTTACCCAACCGTTCTTTCAGTTTATCCGAAAAAATTAATATTGATGTTTCAGATACGTACGTTTCTTTTACACCATGTGTAAAATTACGTACGTAGTGGTTCGAATTTCGAACTCCATTGTAACCATCTGATTTTACGCTTAGTTCGATTTTCGAACTTGGTTCCAATGTAGGCTGTGATTGGCTTAGTTCGATTTCCGAACTAAGTGATTTTGACTGTTTTGACTGAGTTCGATTTTTATTTTTTGGTGAAATATTACTACCTAGTATAGCCTCTTGCTCCGCTGCCACCTGTTGTGGTGTCTGTGCTGTTCCTAAACGATTTTCGATTATTTTTATTCTAGAATGTTGATGTTTCATAAGAGGATCATCTTTTACTTCCTGTAAAATAGCCCTAGCTGTAAAACGGACACTCTTATTTTCATGGGAACAGCTTTTTTCTAATATATCTAACCAACGAGGATCTAGTATTTCAGCATCCAATGCGCTAATCGGCTCGTCATGTTGCATATAAATATTGCCACGTATACACCCAGAATTATCCCGAACCCGTCTACACAAACTTAACCATCCGGTAACTCGTAACACTAATAACGCCCTGCTTATTGTTTCTCTTGATGCTTTTTTATTGTTAGGAGAAGCTAATTGTAATTGCAATTCATCATACGTAGGAAAAGTCGCACCATCATTTTGTTGTGCATATAAACGTATCATCATCCATGTTAGTTTATCGAAAGGTGAAAGACGGTTATCCAGTAGTAGCTGGCGAGGTATAGAGTCATGGATATTTCCAGCATAAATTAAACCACTACGTATCGTTCCCGTAGGTTCTGATATGCACGCTAATTTTTGCTGCATTTTTTCTAATGTAAAACTAATTAGACTCTCTTTTGAAATAGCCATATGTCATCCATACTACTTTATGATTCATAAATTAAATCGTTTTTTTACTGCGCCCAGTGAGCAGGCGCAGAGAAAAACGACTCACTCACTATTTGAGTATTTCCTTGTTATAACGTTCGTGCGTCATTAGTTCCCAGTTTCTTCCGTTGTCTCGACTTAACAAACGCCAAAATGTACCTACATTAATTTTCAATATCCCTCCCTGTTTCCCCGCACATTTCATTTTTATAGAAATTCGCTCCCCCTGCTTAAAACGAATTAGTTGTTTTGTAGCTTTATTGATAATTTTTTCAGGAATCCTGGTTCGATACATTAATCTGTGGTGCTCACTCATCTTCACACTAGGTTCCTTATTTTACGTTTAAGACTCCTTTTTTTAGTATTTACAGGTGAAACTTCTAGCAAATCTTGAAGATTATTCCAAACAGCCGTTAGTGATAATGCTAATTCTTCTGCCAGCAACATCATCATTTCAAATCCTTCTGCACTGTTTATATTTTGAATATCGGATTTTTTCCAACGACTCCAAAGAGCTTCTCTAGCTTGCTCACTCAAATTAGAAGAACGTCCAACAGATACTCTTAAATTCGCTAATCGTCTGCGAGTGCTGACGTCTACAGGAGAGAGTCCAAAATAGTGATGCATCATTTCTATAGATGCACCTAATGCTAATGCCCTATCAATACACTCGTTTCTTTTTTGTTCTAACCGCGATTGCTCTAAAATTAAGTATAGGTTTTCATGATGTATATGATATGTAATAACAGACACTTGACTTTTGGAAAGATAATATAAATCCTCAAGTGTCAGATTATTCAACATCCGAATTTCGTCTGGACTTAATCCTAATGAATCACAACGCCTTAAGTTGCCAGACTTAATTTCCATAATAAGATTAGTTAATAAATTATTACCTGACATTGATAATTGCTTTGTCATTGTTTTGATCCCCAATATGAAAACCAACAACAGAATGACCATAAAATTCAACTTTCCAATCATTCATATGATGGATTTCATTGCAATGTAGCTTTAAAGGTGACATTTCAATCCACAATTGCCCAACCCACTGCACACAAAATTTATGCTTCATTTGTTTCCTAAGCAGAGAAAAAGGCGTTGATTGACAACGTTCAACTTCTAAATTTTTTCTTAAATAACGATATGTTGCCAACCTCAGCCTATCTTTCAACTCAATAAACAATATCTTAGCTATTTCAGAACGGTGACCTAATCCATAAAAAATAACATCAAATGACCGTTCAGATAATTCACTTTTTTGAAGCAAAACACCCGAACCTGTAACTTCTGAGCAGAGCATTAACAAAAGATTCCAATCTATTTCATGTTTAGCCAATTCCACTAATTGAGTTGAAAAAATTTCTTTTTGTGTATTTTTCATAGCAACAGTCTGAAATTCACGTATCAGAAAGATAAGTTTTTTCAACTCTTTTTCATCATGATCTTTTTTATGCCGCCCTGTATTGAAAAAGGGAGGCATAGTATTAATTAGACGTTTGAGATATTGTAAATTATCTTCACACATCATTAAGATTCGTGACTCCATCTAGCAAATATATTGATTGCAATTCACGTAACCTTCTTAGCAAACGCACGATTTTTATGAACTGTAAAATCGATTCATCATCAAAATCTGGACTTTTTATTTTATCAGCAGTACATGAGCCAACTAACACTTCACAAAGATAACCATGATTAAGTACCTCTCCATCATGACCAGATAACAATTTCAATAAAGTTAGAACAGGTGCATTACCTTCATTAACTCTAAACCCAGAGGATCTCATTTCAGAATTATCTTGGCTAATAAACTCAGACATACCTAATCCATCAACAAGAGAAAAAACAGAGCGGAATATTTCTACTTGTAGATGTTCAATATCGTCCTGCAATGGCGAAATAGGGTATAATGCGCTTAACGTTACCGGTTGACTTTCTTTACCTTGACTTGGCAAACTTTCAAAATATGGTGATATTAATGTCTCTATTGGTTCGTTTTCTGATTCACCATTAGGAGTATTATTTTTTTTCGTGCTATAAAATTCCTCCTCACTTGAGTTATTAACGTCAACAAAATCAACTTGCTCATCTTCAATTGTTGCTTTTATCTGTTTTACGTTTGCCGCAACTTTTGATTCTGATGACTCATTGTCTGGAAAAGATATATCGTCATGATGTTCTTTAGTTGTAGATTTATCTTTTACTTCACCTTCAGCATTATTTTTCGTTTGGTTTGCATCTACATTATCAAAAATTCCTTTAGATTGCGTTTTAGGATTTAATTCAAATAACCATCTATCATAATTTAATAATGAATGAGGGCAATTTTTAATTAACTCTCCAATTAGCTCATCTCGAAATACATCTAATGAAAATAATTCTGGGGAATCAAGATGAGCGCAAACATTAGAAAAAACATCAACAGGTAAGTTTTTGTCATCGCTATCTGAAAGAAATTCTTTTCCCACACGTTTAGCATTAGAACGCAGTAAAAGTAGTGATTCAATTTGACCTCTACCCATACCGTTTTCTAATAAGGTCGGCATATATGGGTACAAATAATTTAATGCATCTTCCATTTTACTGATACTGGAATAATGGACAGGAAACCCTTCTTTATCTAGTAACTTAGAAAGTTCACGTAATGTTACTTTTTTACTCAATTTATCTTCAAACAATGTCCTGGCTTTATGAACTCCTTGCGCTTTTTCTATGAAGGTTAAATCGCCACGCATATCATTTTCTGCCAAATGGCCTATTATACAATGTAAACGACCAGGCCACGGTTTGAATAAACAGTGAATTCGAAAAAAACGCTCATCACCTGTTTCTTGCCATAGTTCTGAAAGAATTTGATAGCGGGTATTACCACCATCACTAAATATATATGTATCGTCACCATCAGGATCTCGAGTCACTTTAGGTACTGTATCCAGTCCACGGGCTTTGATCGATGCCTTAATATCATCATAACGGGGATTCCTCACCTTTCTAGGGTTATCTGGGTTTGGGTTAAGCTGATCTAGCGTTAATACCATAGGCATTTCACTCACTGGTATAACTAGATTTTCAGGAACATTAGAAATATTCGCATTCGGTGAAAAGCTTCCAAGTAATAAAGCATCACCTAATTTTTTATTTTTTTGCTTTTTCATATATTACCCCCTCATCCCAAAATCATATCCTTGTGGAAAATCAGAAAAACGAGTGTATCTTCCATCAAACTGAACTTTAATTACTCCTAGCGGCCCTTGTCGTTGCTTACTAATAATAATTTCTGCTATTCCTTTATCTAAAGAATTGGGGTCGTAAAGCTCATCACGATACAAAAACAATATAAGATCCGCGTCTTGCTCAAGGGAACCAGAATCACGAAGATCACCATTAACAGGATGTTTATCTTTACGTTGTTCTAGTTGACGATTTAATTGAGATAAAGCAAGCACAGGGCAACGTAATTCTTTTGCTAATGCCTTCAAGCTACGGGAAATTTCACCAATTTCTAGCGTACGATTTTCTTGATCTGGACTACGCATAAGTTGCAAGTAGTCAATGACAATAAGATTAGGTTTACCAAATTTACGCGCATTACGACGAGCGCGAGCACGTAGTAGAGCAGGTGTCATATTACTACTATCATCAATGACTAATCTGTCTTTCCAATCTGATATCACCTTTAAGGCTTCGGTGATTTTATCCCAATCTCTATCATCTAAATTTCCACTGCGTATTTCCTCAAGTGGCACTGAAGCTAATTCGCTAACCAATCTCTGAATTAACTGTTCCGCTGGCATTTCGATGCTATAAAACTGCACAACCCCTTCTGTACCATTAAGGGAACCTTGAGACATTGCCATTGCTAGTGCGGTTTTTCCCATAGATGGGCGCGCACCCAATAAGATTAAATCCCCAGGCTGAAACCCACAGGTTTTTTTATCGAGATCAGCAAACCCTGTTGGAGTTCCTGTTATTCCATTGCTCTGAATAGCGTTTTCAAGATAATCGATAACATTCGATACGACATCCATTAGTGAGTGTTGTTCAGCAACTGCCCCTTTTTCCGATAAAAGGAATAGTTGCTTTTCAGCCTGTTCGCAAAGCTGAAGTGCATCTGTCCTAAGATCTGCGCTCTGAATTACCAATGTTTTTCCAAGGTTCATTAGTCCTTTTGCACGACTTCGTTTAGACACTATTTCAGCGTAATGAACTATATTAGCTGCACTTGGTGTATATTTTGATATCGTAGCTAAATACGCAAAACCTCCTGCGTGTTCAAGTTGACCAGATTTTTCCAGCGCATCCTGTAGTGTTATTAAATCAATGGGAAAATTAGCGTGGCATAACTCAGCCATTTTTTGCCAGATAATACGGTGCGCATGTGAAAAAAAGTCTTCAGGTTGCAATAGTGGAGCCACTTCGTCCCAGCGATCATTTTCTAACATTAAACCGCCTAATACAGACTGCTCAGCTTCTTCGGCATAAAACGCCAATGGGTCTATATTTTTAGGTATTCCTAATATTTCTAAATTATCCATCACGCGTCCCCCATTCCCACTGGTTGTTCAATCAAAACGGTTTTAAATTTACTTGTCCATTCGGGGAACAATTCACATGCGAGACTATACATAGTTTGGGCAGCCGCAGGACTTTTTCGGGTAGTTTTATATTCAAGGCGGTGAACAGGCTGAGCGCGGACATGACCCAGTTTGTAGATATCCAGCAGGTCGATACGGGTGTTCAGCAACTGATAAACCTTTCTGCCACCCAACGCTGACTTATCGTAGCGTTGCTGTTCGATAATATCGGTCAGTTCATTAAGCGTGTCGCGGTCCAAATTCGTGCCTTCAATTCCATTGACCAATATCTGGATCAATGGAAGTTGAATACCGTAATTTTCAAAGGATTGCAGTCGGGTCAACATTCGCAACGTGCCACGCAGGAACTCCCGCACATCCGGTAGTATCGGTTTAATTATCCCCAGCACATTGTGCGTGGCGGCCAACACCACCAGTTCCGTCATCACTCCCGCCGCGCCTTTGGAGTCAATAATAATGACATCGTATTGATGAAAAATAGGATGTTGAAAAATATTGCGCAAGCGAAGACGCCCGTCAGGTGCGTGCAGCATCGCGGTCGGCAGGAGTTCGTCGGGATCATTGGAGATAATGATATCGAGATTATTGATCGCAGAACGGGAAATAAACTGATCTGGCTGATTTAGATCCACCGTTTGCATTAACAGCTCATACAGCCCTGCGGGCGCTTCATATTTCAGATGAAAAATACTGCTGGACGTGGGTTGCGAATAATCGCCGTCAAACAGGAGGGTGCATAAACCGGCATCGGCCAAAAATCCGGCCAAATTAGCCGCTTTTGTTGACTTACCTTCACCACCTTTGGGGGAAACAATAGGAAGAACTATAGGCCTTTTAGAAAGGGCAGAGAAAACTTGTTCCATTTTGCACGCTCGACATATAAAAATTCTAGCGCGCAACTAGCCAACGAAGAAAGTGATTTACTTCACACTAATAAACAACAGGATGAAAATCCCCGTGTCGGTGGTTCGATTCCGCCTCCGGGCACCAAGTTTCCATGCGGGTTTGTCCTAGGTTGTTAAATTTCCTGACAAAAGCGCGAAAAAGAATCAATCGTTAATTAAATGTTAAGGCCTAATCAGTTCAGTTTGTACTGTTTAGTTGATAAGAACATTTAAGACAAGATGACAGGGTGGCTGTTTTATCAGTTACCCTTTTCTTGTTTAAGGTAATGATTTCAGTAATTGATTCTGATGTCAAGTCAGGTATAAACTTCACGGGATGCCGGAACGGTATCAATTATCTTTTCATACCCACCATTATTGATGCAGGGCGGTTCAATCAATCCCCTCCTCCTGACTGAAACCCGCCCTGTTCTTTTTAATCCGTTTTATTCTTTCTCACCGGCAGGCTCATCAGAACGATCGGTATACAACCCCAGCTCCCGCGCCAGTGTTTTCCCCGTCACTTCCATATCGAGATCAATGTATTCCATCGTGGTCGCGACATTACGATGCCCCAGTAATCTTTTCACCAACGGCAGGTTCCGATCCGGCGCTTTCATCAGCGTCGTTGCCACGGTATGGCGAAAACGGTGAGGCGAGACAGCAAAATCACACTCCCTGGACAGCCGACGAAAGAAAGAACGGAGCTGTTGTTTTTCCCGATTGATATCATATTGGTAACGGGAAAGCCGGCTGGGGTGCGGCACACTTAACCGGCTGAGATCGAAAATCGGATCGTTACCTTCCGCACCGGCAGCCATCGCCCTTGCCACGAGTTGTGCCAGCCGGGGTTTGAGTTGCGGAATAATCGGTATCTCCCATTCGCTGTGGTTTTTACTGCCTTCCAGCCCCAGTTCAATATAATTGCTTTCCAGGTTAATATCCCGCAGCCGCAGGTGCAGTAACTGGTTCTGGCGCATCCCCGTAAAGCGCAATGTCGCCAGCACGGTTGACCAATACCAGGTTGGGTACAGGGCACACCGCCCTCCCCGTGGCATCACGTCGGTTCTTTCTTCTTCCGCAAACTTCCCCATCAACAGGTTAATACGGGTTATCTGCGGCTGACTCAAAATCTTCTTCTTTTTCTTCTCTTTTTTAACCACGGCGTGGTTAAACGGGTTTTCGGTGTGGGGCAGCAGTTTTTGCGCCATACCGAAATTAAAAATCGCCCGCAGGTGGGCCACCTTATTGTTCCAGGTATGGCTCGACTGCTTTTTTTCCACCAGAAGATGGCGCCGCCACCGCAACACATCCCGATGAGTGATCTGCGCCGGTGATACCGCTTCCCCCATAAACCGGATAAAACCCCGTGCGACCTTACGATAACTCCATTCGGTATCCGGTCTCAGGATATGTGAAAAAAAGTACTCTTCTAATAGCGCTTCCCAACTGAAGGTTTCTGCTGTGTGCAACATATTATTTTTTCCTCGGTTCATCCTGCCGTTTCCTGTCCAAAAACAATTCGCGGCAATAAAATAAAAATAACTGTTTGAATTATTTATCTTTAAATGATGAATGAAGGTGACTGTCAGGGGCAATACTTTCTTTCTCCCGTTTTGACCGTTTGGTCAGTTTCGAGGCGGGGTGGTGACTTTTCCCCTGATTTTGCGGCGAAGACCCATCAGGTGACTGAAATAAGGATAATAACGTCAGGGTATCATCAGACACGGATAGCGGTGGGGTTGTGATTTCACTGACGGGAGGCGGGGATGCGGTTTCCGGCACCGGAGTGCCTTCGGCAGAGGATGTCACCTCCTTCACCGGTTTTACCTGCAAAGGGGAATGAACCTGCCCGGCAGCGTCCTGAAGCAATGTATCTATCAGCGGAACAGTAGAGGGACGCCCATTGAGGTGCTGCATCAGACAATGCCAGACTTCCGGTACGCTCACCAGCCACATCATGGCTTTTTCTGGTAACAGACAGGCAGCCAGCAACACTTCCTGCGGAACCGACGGTATGTTCTCCGGCGCGCGAAAACGGAAACGAAACGGTTTATCGGGGATACCCATGCCCGGTTGCCAGACATGCCCGTCCTCCAGTTCCCCTTCCAGTTGTCGCAATAACGGCAGGTGGTAAAACAACGCCGCCCAGAATACCACCGCCTGCCACAACAGGCTCTGTGCCGCCTGCGTTTCGGGTGCCGCCCCCGGTGGTAACAGATGACCCTTCGCCAGCCGCACGGCACAGGTGGTAAATTGCAGCGTCAGGTCGGCAAATCCCCCAGCCCCTGACCAGTCACCTTCCGGTGTGGCGGGTACTTGCTGGACACTGCCCAGTAATTGCTTCACCGGTGCAAGATAGAAACGCTGATACAGCCCTTCCGGCAAGGCACTGTTTTGCCATAATTGCTGAAGACACTGACGGCGCAGGGGCGTTGCCAGTAACTCATCAGCCGATTGCGGCCGAAAATAGCCCCGGCTGTCACGAATGGCGGCCGGTTGTTGCTCGGGGGATTTTTGCGGTGTGGCAGACTGGCGGGCAAAATGCGATTTAAAACGCGCAAACATGGTCTTTCCTCTTTCGGTTCAAATTGGGCTCAGTGTCGGTGAATCCCAGTCGGAAACAAGGAGAAACTCTTTTTGCAGAAATGAAAATTAAACTGACCCGATTTATCCATGGATTCACTTATCGGCTCACCTTAATTTTTACTATAAATCAATGCATTAATACTACTCAAAAATAAGAAAGCGCCCCGAAAGGCGCATGAGAGTAATAGAATATATAGAATAGATGCTGAAAAAAATTCAGGCTGCCTGTGGCTGTTGATGCTCCCGTAAACGGTTCGGCCAGTTACCCAGATAATGTGCGGGTGTATAGCGGGTTCGCTGACTGCCGCCATTATGCAGGGCATTGCCAATGGTGACCGCGGCCGGGATGCCGGTCAGGGCAAGCTGGATGTAGGCCATCACCGCGGCCAGCGGATCAATATCAATCGCTGATACCCACAAACTGCATAACGGATCATGCCCCTGCGCTCTCAGGACGTCGGCAGCGGCCAGCGTCATACAACCCGCCCCACAAGCCGGCTCGTACAGGGTGACAAAGGGTTTCTCCTGCAAGCGTGCAGAGACATCCTGCAACTGCATCTCTGCCATCATTCTGGCCACGCACCAGGGAGTAAAAAACTGATTAAGTTCTTTATTACCTAAATCAAGCGCCATAAACACACTGCCCAGAAAATCACCGGGTTCCTGCGCCAGCCCCAGCACGGTACAGGAAAAAAGTTCTACAATCCGGTCAACATCCTCCCGTTCGTATTTGTTGATGGTTTTCAGGTAATACTGCTCCAGTTCCTCACAATAATGGTATTTATTGTGAATGGCGGCCATCGCACAATTGCAAAAATCCTGAAAAACCTGATAACGACGGTGGTCACGTGCCGTCTGGTTAAACAGTGCGATAAATGCTTTTTGGTGATTCAGTTGTGATGACATCACGTGTTTTCCTTGCAAAAAATAACGGGAAAACACATCCCGAAAAGGGAAAATGTTTCCCCTTTCGGTTGAAGTGAAGATAAAAAATAAATTAATGATGGGTTAAATAACGCGTTACTGCCCAACGGCAATGGCCGGCACAGGCAGGTTCACCGCCCGTTTGTCATCGTTGACCCGATAAAGCGCCGGCCGGCTCTCCCGTCCTGACGGCCCGTTGCCGCTGTCCACATGCTCGCCCTGGTCATAGCAATCATAGCCTTTGAGGCTTCCTGACGGTTCGCTGTACCCGTGGCGGATTTCACAGTCAAACACCGAGGACAGCTCGCCCATCAGTTCGGCCGACGGGGGTGCCCAGGGGGAATCAAAGCGCACGGTCAGGCTGCTGACATGCCGGCGCTCCCAGCGGACATGGTGACCCAACGGCCATTCCATACCGTATTGCGCATCGTAAAACTGCGCCGGCGTCGCGATGCCTTTGAGCAAGCCACTGTTGCCATTAATCTCGGTGGCAAGGCGGGTCGGCATTATCATCAGCATATCGCAGGGCTGCGCCGATTCCGGATAGACACTCAGTTTATCCCAGCACGCGCCGATATCGATAGTTTCAGACCAGCCCACCATGCCAAACCAGTCGGTATACTGGCGGGTCAGGAGACGGGTGATAATGTCACGCGCCGATGCCGGTACGCTTTCCCAACGCAACAGGCTGAGACAGGACTGGCGGTACAGGTTATCGGTCCGTTTAATGTTGTCGCTGTTTAACGGCACATTATCCTGCAACAACTTAAGCCACTGTTCAAAAGCCAGGTTCTGTGCCGTCGGCGCCGCCGTGCCGTACACCAGTGCCGGGTAAGGCGCATAGGTTTGCGGTTTAGTCGGTTTCAGTATCCCCGCACAGCCGGCCAGAAACAGCCGCAGGCTTTGCTGCACCGCCTGGCGGTAACGGGGAGGTTCTTCCCCGCAGACCCATTGTTGCATTACGTCAATACACACCGACTTACCGGTGATGTCCAGTTGATTAGTATACCATTCTGCCATGGTCAGGTTCCTCATTGGATGAATCAGCATAAACCGGAGGAACCGCGCCATCAGGGCACCGCTCCCCCGATGGGTGATTGAAAAATAGGTTATTCGGACGGTGACCCGGTGTCCTGACTGAGCAGCGTTTCGGTAATACCGCTGTCGAAAATCACCCTCAGTTCATCATGAATACCCAGATACGGTGTACTGCTCTGGATACCCTGGGCATTCAGCCGGGTTAAATCGTATTTATCCACCAACGCATTGATGGCTTCAAAGGGCGGGACGCCACTGGCCATCAGTTCAGCCACGGTGTCAGCATCACACAGGGCCGTATCATTCAGGTTCAGGCCAAAATGCCGTTTCAGCAGCGTGCCGGCAATCACCTGCCAGACGGTTAAACGTAAAGGTGCCATGGTGATACCTCACACATTAAACGCTGACTGTCGTGCTGTGCCGGAGAATATCCTGCACTTCACGGCACGCGTGATAACGGGGTGAAATCCCATGCAACGACAGTAAATGCGCCTCATGCCACAAGACCCGGGCGGCCGGGATATTCTGCCAGCCCTGCTCAAGTACCGCCAGCTGACACAACTGCTGCTGTCGCTTTTCCAGTGACAGGCACTCTGAGGCCAGCGTCACCGGCTGCGCCCAGACAATCTCGTCATAAAACCGGCCACCGAGCACTTTTCTGTCCCCGGCGTCATAAATCATGACGGTTAACGGAAAAAACACACACACCGCCTGACCGGATGGCGTCTCCGGCACCGGCCAGTCCCCCAGCAAATGGATAACTTTCAGCCGCTGCACCACTTCCATAACCGAGAAAGCTTCGCACACCGTCAGGGTTTCTTCCCGCAGAGACGGGGGCATTTGTGGGGGTTGCATCAGGCCGGTGACCTGGGCAGTAAAAATATCTTCACGTAAGGCCGGGTTGGTTTCAGCCGGCACGGGTAAAAAAATCGGGTTCATCGGTATTTCCTTGATGGAAGGTCAAATAAAGAAAACACCCGCCCGATGCCGGGCAGGTGTTTTCGGCTCCCTGGTCAGGCGCTTAAGAAAAGAGCAGGGTTAACAGCAACATAGGCTGATAACCTCAATGATGATGATGATGATGATTTTGATTTTCGATTAATGACGGGCTGATAAAGTCCTCGTGGCGTCTCAATGTCATGACTGACTCTATCAGGCCGTTTTCCGGATGTTGCTTCGCATATTCCCGCAATTCGCGAAACCGACAGGCATCCGCATTCAGCTCATTCAGCGCGGCGATACGGGCAAGCACGATTGACGTCACCGCCAGCCCGAAGGCATCGGCAGAAAGCGTGATGGTTAACGCACTGTCCGGCAAATAAACAGAATACGTGGCGGTGGATGTCGGCACCAGATAAGTCAGCTGTTCAGAGACATCCCGCTTATCCCAATATTCATACTGATATTCACCACATAACTGTGAGGCGGTATTGGCAATCAGAAATCCCAGAAACAACCGTTCCAGTGGTTTTTTGCCGGGAAACGCCGCAGACAGCGCGGGACTGTCCAGCATGATGAGTTCACTTTTTTGCATCATGTTCTCCTGTAAAAATAGAAAAGACGGAGAACCTCTGCCCGACGGGAAGACATTCCCCGCCCGGGTGACTGGCATCGTGCCAGGGTGGATTAAATAACCTTCATCATCGATAACGATGATATCTGCTTCCAAAGGTGGGCAGATGTACCACACAGTGTGTACTCCCTTGCAGGCTACGGGAGTGTGGGGGTCGCTGCCCGAAGGTGATCCTCACAAGCGACCGGATCATATGTAAGCCTTATCACGCTAATAAACGGAAGTCATAAGGTCAATGCGTAATTCATTTTCTCTCGGCGGAAAATAACGCTATTCCGTTTCCCCGTTCTGATAATAGATCTGTTTGATATAACGCCCGCGCCCGTCACCGTGCCCCAAATCCATCGCGACCAGCGCCAGCACCTCTCGAGTGCTGAATCCCTGCGCTTTGTAATGTTCGCCGGATTGCTGGGCAAAATGGTAGCGCATACTGTGTGGCGCTTTATTGCCCGTCAGCCCGGCACTGCGGACAACGTACCGGTAACGATCTATAGCCTGCGTGATCGTCGGTTTATCAATCAGTTTGCCGCTGCGTGGATGCATTTCGCGCTCAGCGTAGGCAATGGCGTGTTGCAGTGCTGCCCGATCCAGTATCACCGTTGGCCTCGGATGCCCACCTTTGGTGCCAAACACCACTCGTACAGACTCATGACCATTTGCCAGCACTTTTTTCCAGGTGGCTAAGGACTTATAGGCTTCCACCGCTTCTTTGGTCCGCAGTCCTAGCACATAGGCCAGTTGCATCACCGCCGCCACGCTCCGATCTTTTTGTTCGACCTGCTGAAAGATTTCTCTGAATTCTACCGGAGTCAGTGCTATTTTCGTTCCCTTACGGCTGCTACCCGCAATGCTTAGCGCCCGGTTATTCAGACGCGCATTGTCGGTGGAGGCCAGCTTGTGTTTTCCGGCCTGCACTAGAATCATGCGCAGTGCCGACATCTCATTTTGCAAAGTTCGGTGACTGATATGACGGGTTTTACGTTCAGCAATATAGCGCTCAATATGCTGAGTTTTCAGGCTGTCCATCTGCCGGAGCCTGATGCCATTGTCTTTCAGAAAGCCAAGAAACTGTCGGGCAATCCGCTCACGATCGGCCACCGTGGCAAAACTCCCGCCCGCTTTCCGGGCGTGGGTAATAAATTCTTTTCTGAACCGTTCAATTTTCGAACGTGCTGATTTCTGCGCCATGCCCGCCTCTCCTGCTAATTTGCCTTGTTTTTATTCATTTTTTAAACAAATCCCTGCGTGTCGGTTCAGGTTCACCGTTCCGTGGTGCGTCAGACAATGTGTAGCAGAGCGAGGGTTATGTTAAGTTTTTGCAGGAGTTCGCTACGTGCTCAGCACGGCGGTGGAATACTCCCCGTTCAGTGCCTGATTCACTCAGGATGAACGCCTCATTATCTTGACGTGTGTCATATCTCCTTTTTTTATTGCATCAGCCTGTTGCCAGGCAGCGGGTTGAAAAACAGACCTGACGATCGTTGGCAAATCAAACAAAATGGCGGTTAATGGTCTGTTTTGCGTGGTTTCACTGAGTAATGCGGGGTTCAAATCGGCCGTAAAGTCAGGCTCTACGTGCTCTGGACGTTGGCCGCTTCGCGGCGTCACTTGGTAAACGCTGCGCTTTAACACAAGTGACGCCGCGCCGTTTTCGGGACGTTTATTGTGATAAATGCAAAATGCAGGTGAATGTTGTACCGGTTAAAACGATCTCATTCAGCGTAAGACAGGGTTCGTTTAGCCCCGCTGTGTGAATAGCCGGTGAACAACACCGGGAAACTTTCACCGTCAGATCGTGGGTTATTGGTCTGATGGTATCTGCTTCCAAAAGTGCGCAGATGTACCGCATGGTATGCACTCCCTTGCAGGCTACGGGAGTTTTAATGTCGCCGCTTCACGCTGATCCTTGCAGGCGGTGGATCTTGAATAATTACAGTTAAACACTGTATCGGTTGAGTTGAAAAGAGTCAAATTTGTATTTAATTCACCGTGTGAGGAGAACCATTGCCATGGTAAATGGTTTTCCTCCTTATATTAACCCTGCGACAATAAACGTCATCAGTCATGGTTCCAGCTCTCAACTAATCCAGAGTTAATACCATTAATAATCTTGTGAGGTGTTAAAAGTTCTTGTACCGCAATACCTTTCGATTTGGAGACTAACTTAAGCCGTCTTTCGAAGAAAAATAAAAGATACTATGGATAAAAATATAGCAAGTATTACAGTAGAGCCCGCGACTACGGCAAGGCCCGATGCAAAGGCATCACTTGCTTGTTCTCTGAGATATGCTCCTTTAACTCCACCCAACGAGGAGGCTTCTGCTATAGCAATAGAAAATGAATTCGCAGCATGTTCTACAATAGAACTATTAATATCTCCACTAGCAAGACCTCCAGTCAAAATTCGTTGGTAAACAGCTGTCCCTAGTGTACCGAAAAGGGCTATACCTAGTCCCATACCAAGTTCAGTTGCTGTCTCCGCAGCTGCGCCTGCTGAAGCACTCTTACCTTCGGGAGCTGAGGAAATTACAATATCAGTACCTAGTGCATCGAAAGGACCAGACCCTAAATACACCACAACAATACCTGCTACCACCCACATAGGACCTAATTGAACTCCAAACGCTATAGTAACAAGACCTACTGACATCACGAGAAATCCTGTCCCAATAACTGCTCCACTGCTTTTCATTTTCCTTGAAAGAGTGGGAGATATAAGCGCACCTATAAGCAGTCCAAGTGATGCAGGTGCAATTAACGCGCCTGCAACAACAGGGCTTAATCCGTAAGCAAGCTGGAGGTATTGAGGTACAAAAAGGGTTAAACCTCCTATTATAGAAGGCCCCAATAAAAGTATCATCAAGGCAGTCGCTAGCCCAGCATTGGATAGAATCATTTTAAGATCCAAAAGAGGATTGCTGACTTTAAATTGACGAATGACAAATACTCCTCCGGCAACAAATCCCCACGTTAAAATCAAAGTAGTACTTAGCTTTGTTTCAGTACTGACAAGTTCTTTAAGCCCATAAACAAGCGGAAGTATAGTGGCAAGAAAAAGTATACTACTAATCCAATCGTATTGTTTTTGGTTTTCACTCTTAAATCCTTTAGGAAAAATTATAGGACCAGCTATTAGCAAGGGGAGTATTACAGGAACGGCTAAGAGAAAAATCGCTTCCCATCCAAAAAATTCCAATAAAGCTCCACCTATTATTGGTCCAAGAGCAAATCCAGCCATAAAAGCAGCAGTCCATATAGCAATTGCTCGCCTACGCTGTTGTGGATTTTGGAATAGCTCACTTATCAGCCCAAGGGTCGCTGGCATAAGTGTTGCTCCAGCAATACCAAGTGCTGCTCTTACGATAATTAGTATAGAGGAAGTCGGTGATATGGAAGCTACAGATGAAAGCACTGCGAAAGCAGCACTTCCAATTAATAAGACGCGACGATTCCCCCAGCGATCACTCATTCCTCCCATTGGCATCAGAAATCCAGCGATCATAAGTGGGTAAATGTCTAAAATCCACAGTTCTTCTACTGACGTAGTGTCAAGAGAGGCAGCTATGTGTGCTAAAGCCAAGTATAATGCACTCATATCTAGAGCAAGCACAGCGGTTGGTAAACAAAGCAGACAAAGTGCCAACCAAGATTGTGATTCGTTCAAAGTTATTCGCTGACCTGTTTTTATTGACATTAAAGCTCTCCTATTCGCTCTAGAATCATATCTTTTGTAAGTTTTGATAAATCTAGCTGCCTCTAAAGTAGCAAAGTATAATCACTCACGGAACTACCCAAAGATAAGTTCTCATTATTATTTTAAACTTAAATTCACAATTCAAACTGCAGGGTATTTAGGAACATCCAAATCAATCCATTTTCCTGATTGACAACTGGAATCATATGCTGCGTCTATAGTAGCCGATGTCACGAGTGACTCAATGATTAGTGGAGCACAACGTATTGGATTCCTAACTAAATCCTCAAAATCAAGAAACATATCTCGAAACCAATTCTTATGTGTAGGATCATTGAATTCAGAATTGATTGTCTTTTTAATAACTTTTCCATCCGATGCATAGGTTAGTTCATCATCATTAACTATTATTGAGCCTCGAGTTCCTGATATGCTATAGCAGGTGCTTCTATGGTCAGCCGACCATGATAACGTAAAACTTACTTCTACATCATTCGTGCACTGCATACGCACGAAAGCTGTGTCTTCAGTTTCTGGGAATCCATCACCAAACCGTCCTGAGATACATGAAACTGATAGGGGGATTGAATTAGTTAGGTGCATTGCTGCGTATATACTATGCGATCCATGATCGCGAAGAATTCCTCCTTTTGATATGCTCGATTTTCTCCTCCAGTTTGGATTCCAATCTTTTACGCCTAAGGCGTGACCTAAGCGTAAAGTTTTAAAATCTGCACGCACAATTTTTCCTAACTTCCCTGCCTGCACGATTTTTCGCACTTCTGCAAGTACGGGAGAAAATTTGTATACGTGACAAGGATAAAACAGTTTATCGCTTGAAGTTATTTTGGATATTTGGTCTTTATATCCCGATAGATCAGGCAAAAAGACAGGTTTTTCACATAACGTGTGGAATCCACTATCTAGTGCTTGAGCACTATATATAGCGTGAGTGTCAGGAGGAGTACACACATCGACAAAATCAAGATCTTCATCCTGAACAAGTTGCTCAAATGTAGAATACGTTGTGAGGCCAAAATTTTCTTCCGCTATACGCCGTCTCTCTGGTGACACATCGACAATGGAGGTTACTGAAAGTCCATTACACTGCCGATATCCTGCGAGATGTCCAGTTGCTATTACTCCAAAGCCTATAATTGCACCTTTCATATTGGTTACCTCATTATGTTATGGAACTCATATTGTGTTATTACCTCGATGATATTTCGATTGGAGTTTATGTAGATATAAACATAATGAATGCTTAAACTATATCTATCTAAACTGCCATCCAATTAATAGGGTCAACTCATGAACGTTTTTTACGCTAAATAAATAATTAGTTGATAATAAATAATATTTTATCTTCTCGCTCTGTAGGAGTCATGAGAATTTAATCACTGATAAAAATCATTTCTTTAATGAAAATTCATATCAATTCTATCTATGATATGGAGTAATAAATCTATTATAACCATTTATTTTTTTATTTTCGTTATAAGATTTAAAGGCTCCCCCTACTTTATTTATCACTTCCAATCCATTATAATCAATAAGATAATCCAACACCAATACTGACACAAAAATAGCTATGCTTACAGTAAGTATTTTAATTATTTTTTTAAAAAAATTATCCATAATATTCCTCGACGAATATATGGTAGAGTAAATTTATAATATCTTATGAATTTATGCAGGCAACAGAAGAATGTAAATAATATTTACTCATTCTAATGGCACTGGTCTTACTTTTTTATCCAATTACTATTTTATCTCTAATGCTGTGATTTCCGCTAAAAAAATTTTTTATGCCGTGTTATTTTTTTGTTATATTAAAATTTTCAACTCCATACTTAATTACCTAAAATTCCAAATTATTTCATTGCATTATCCATTCAAAAAAATGATATGCATCTAAATTTATACAAAGGAGATAATAATATTAATTTCACAGAAATCATTCAAGTGACGGTACAATAACTTATTAACCTGGTGGTTGGTTGATGTCGCCGTAGTTAAAAGTTTAGAACTATCTGAAAAATCATTAAGGCTAACAAAAATCACCACAAGATTAATTTTTAGATACAGCACTTAATGCTATTTCCGGTGAAATATCTATCTATCTATCTATCTATCAATTAATTAATCTATGTATTCACTGCATTATATCTGAACACATTCGTTTAAAAAACATACCGATTTCAACTGAAAATTAAATTTCAGTTTGTTACAGTAAACTGCGTGCTCTGGAGATAATATTATTATTTCTCCCATGTTCAATAAGCAACTGATACTGAATTAGATCAATCAATAAATATAGTCGAATTTTTATCTCTCTATATCGCCCCTTATAAAGGCTTCGACTTTTTCATGAGCCACCTCGTCGGAAAATTGTTCTGGTGGAGATTTCATGAAGTAACTGGAAGCGGAAATTAACGGCCCACCTATCCCACGGTCTAAACCAATTTTTGCTGCCCGCACTGCGTCAATGATCACTCCAGCTGAATTAGGAGAATCCCAAACTTCAAGCTTATACTCTATTGAAACAGGAACATCACCAAAATTGCGTCCTTCCAAACGAATAAATGCCCACTTCCGATCATCTAACCACTGGACATAATCAGAAGGTCCTATGTGTATATCTCTCTTCGATAACATAGCCGAGGTATTTGAAGTAACCGCTTGGGTCTTAGAAATTTTCTTAGATTCTAGACGCTCCCGTTCTAACATATTTTTGAAGTCCATATTGCCACCTACGTTCAATTGATATGTGCGGTCAAGAGTGACTCCTCTTTTCTCAAAAAGCTTCACCAACTCACGGTGAGTTATCGTTGCACCAATTTGGGATTTAATATCATCACCTATAATTGGAATGCCTGACTCCTCAAACTTCTTAGCCAATTCGGGTTCACTCGCGATAAACACGGGTAATGCATTCACAAAAGCAACACCAGCATCAATTGCAGCTTGTGCATAGAAACGAGCCGCCTTTTCAGAGCCTACTGGAAGGTAACAAACCAAAACATCAACATTAGCGCTTATTAATGAAGAAACCACATCAACTGGAAGTTCGTTAGACTCTTGAATAAGTTGCCGATAATAGTATCCTAATCCGTCCAACGTTGGACCACGAAGTACCTTTACACCAATTACAGGAACATCAGAAATTTTAATAGTGTTGTTCTCTGATGCATTAATTGCCTCGGATAAATCGAGACCAACTTTGGCTGCATCAACATCAAAAGCCATGACAAACTCAATATCAGAAACGTGATACTTTCCAAAACGGACATGCATTAGACCAGGAATATTCTGATCATCCGGTGCATTTTTATAATACTCAACACCTTGAATTAACGAAGATGCACAGTTACCAACACCAACAATTGCTACCCGAATAGGATTTTTTGAACTGACCATATTTTTTCCTTACAATTACCTATGAATAATAACCTTTTAAACACTATCACACTTTTAAAGTGTATCAGGGTGATTCATTCAGCTTCTTAAGATGAAGAATACAATTACTAGATTTTTATGAACCAAATAATTTAAGGATTAATTTATTATATCTTTTTATTTATCCATTTCTACACTATTAAAATAGTGGGTATGTTAAGCTTATTTTTTAGATGCAAAAGCAGCTTCTAAAACACCTTTTATTCCTACTTCGAGTGAAATTTTAGGCTGCCAATTAAACAATTCTTTTGCCAAAGCAATGTCTATTGAAACAGATCTTGCATCAAATGCTCTGGCAGATTTTTTGATTACCTTAATTGGTTGATCAGCGACTTTCAAAAAAATTTCATAAAGATCGCTAAGAGTTACTGTATCTCCAGAGCCAATATTGACAGTTAATCCTGCATAACATGATTGATAGCCGTTCATAATTTTTAATGTGATTTCTGCTAAATCAAAGATGCTGAGATAATCTCGCCCTGAATTTCCCATCATTTCTATTGATTCGTTACTACATATCTTTTGTGCCCAATGGGCTATAACTCCAAAGCCTGGTTTGGGTTTTTGGTTGGGTCCATAGATGTTCGATAATCTTAAAATAAGAGATTCGACCCAGTCAGATTGTCGTACTACTGACTCTTGAGCTAACTTGCTACATCCATAAAGATTTACAGGTGATAATAATGAAGACTCTCTATAAGGCTGAATACCTGAAGAGTCATATACTGTTCCCGCAGAAGAAGCAAATACGAATAAAGGGTGTGTATTAATATTTTTTAATCTATTTAAAAATTGGATAAGACTATGCAAATCAAAATCTACGTGTTCAGTATCACCCTTTGCGTTGTGCGGTGTGGTTGATCCTGCTAAATAGAATATGATATCTGTATCATAATTTTCAATTTTACTATTTCGAGTGACAGTGACTGGGTTATAGCCGTTTTTTCGAAGTATTTTGACCACTGCACTCCCGATAAATCCATCAGATCCAACCACTGTGACACTTTTCATTCGATTCTCCCTTAATTTCATTTCATGAAAGTTTTGCTGTTTAAGAATGCTTTCGAATCTGCCTTGTAGCTGATTGTTTGTGGTTGATGACTGCCTAGCTTTCATACTAAATCTTTTTTCATAATAGTGAAAATTTCATGTTTTTATATTTATATCAATATATTATATGTCAAGTGTTTTAGAGAAATATTCACATATCTGATAAATTGCTACGTATACTGTAGTTTGTAGTAAAGATTCACAAAAAACAGGGCAGAAATTCAGTTAGTTGATTATCATTTTGAAAAGTTATTTAGGCTTACACATCAACTATCCATGCTCGAAATTTAGAGCTGCAGAGATACTACAGTCAAAAAAAAACAAAAAATACAACAATATTTAACAATTAACTAACAAAAAATGCTATAGCGAAAAGTTCTCAATGGATTATATTAAACCATCTACTAAATGGGTAATGCTGGATTAATACAATAAGAGCAACAGGTGCATAATTGAAAGGCGAGTCAACTGTCAGTATATTTCGAGAATTTAACGATATAAAAACCATTTTTATGAAGATAACGCGATGCTCAACTTTTATGATGAGTTGAAATGACATAGCCGCTCCTTTATAACTTTAAGTCGTCAAAAATAGAGAAATAAAGGAACAAAAGGCTATGTCACAGCAAGATTTTATCATTTGGGTGTTTTGTTGGGTAGATGACAATTTAACGCAGTTACAGCAAGGTATGCGATTCAGAAGCCGGGGATATCCGCCTAAACTGAGCGATGCCGAAGCCATCACGATGGAAGTGGTGGGTGAATTTTTAGGTTTTTCAATAGATAAAGGCATTTGGACGTACTTTAATGACCACTGGCGCGAGTGGTTCCCGGGGCTGGGTTCACGCGCCAATTTCGCGAAACAGATTTCGAATCTTTGGGTTGTTAAACAACAACTGCAAGAAAAGCTGGCGAGGTTATTGGGCGCGCTCGACAGACCGGTCCATATTATCGACGGATTTCCGCTGCCCGTCTGTGGATTCAAAAGAGCAAAAGGCAGTGCCAACTTCAAAGGACAAGCCGATTATAGGTACTGCGCCGCCAAAAACGAAACTTACTACGGCTTCAAAGGGCATCTCATGATAGACGAAATCGGCGTGGTAACCGGGTTTACACTGACGCCCGCCAATGTCAGTGAGCGTGAAGCAACCTGGGATGTGATCGGCTCGATAAAAGGCTATTTGCTGGGTGATAAAGGCTATTTAGGCATTGAATTTAAACAGGAAATGAAGGCAGAAGGTATTGAAATGATTACCCCGGTGCGTGCCAATATGGGTGATCCCATTCCCAGAAAAACGAGAAGGGTCATTAACGCCAAACGCCGTTTAATTGAAACCGTGATTGGTCAACTCGCCGGACAATTTGCTATCGAGAAGTGCTGGGCACGGGATTTATGGCATTTGAGTAATCGAATTGCCAGAAAACTTCTTTCTCACACGTTGGGTATTTTTGCCAATTTTAAACAAGGAAAAAATCAACGCGACTGGCTCCAACAAGCCAACGTGATAGGATGTTAAAGTCGAGCATCGCGTGAAGATAATTATTGTTATTTAACCACCATATGGATTTTATTATAATTGAAATATATTTGTCATACCATGATGTGGTGATTTATTTTTCCATATGAAAGGTTAAAACCACCGTCTTTAGACGGTGACCTTGAACTTAAATATTTTGACGTATGCGCGTTTAGACAGGACGGTTTGACGACTTTCAGTCGTCAGTCCTGGCTGCGCTAACCCACCGACTTTAGTCGGTGGTAGTTGAGTTCGAGTATTCCCTTGATTGAAGCGGAGAGAGAAAAATGTCAGAAACATTTCGTATAAAAGTAGGAGTAGTTGGATGTGGTTCAATTTCTCAAATCATGCATTTACCAAATCTAAAAGAACTCAATGAACTTTTTGAAATTAAAGCAATATGCGATTTTTCTATTCGCCTTTTAAACAAGATAGGGCAGAAATATAACATTGATGATAAATATAGATATACTGATTATGCTGAGTTTCTTGATTCAGATATCGATGCTGTATTTGTCCTAACGGAAGGTTCTCATGCTCCGCTTGTTTCACAAGCTTTAAAGACAGGAAAGCATGTTTTTTGCGAAAAACCGCTTTGTTTTACGGTGAAGGAAGCTGAAGAAATTGAAACAATCTTAAAGGAAATTGATAAAATCGTGATGGTTGGTTATATGAAACGTTACGATCCTGGATTTAAACGCGCTCTTGATCTCATTAAACAGATGGAAAACCCTCGTTATACCCAAGTAACAGTTCTCCATCCGAGTGAACAGCAATATTTCGATATGCATGAAGTTCTTCGATTCAATGATATACCCGAAGATATAAAAGAAGCGAAAATTCAAGAACAAAATAATATTTTAACTAACGCAGTAGGGGATATTGAGGAAAATATTAAATATATTTATCACGATGCTATGCTCAGTAGTATGATTCACAATATTAATCTAATTCGTACCATGTTTGGTGAACCAATTGGAGTTCTATCAACGCAAATATGGCCTATACACTCTTATTATCCTACTATAAACACAGTCTTAAATTATGGTGAAAACCACCACATAATACTAACTTGGTCTTATTTGTCTGAAGTTAGAAACTATATTGAAGAACTCTCAGTGTATTCGGATTCTGAACGTATAAAAGCAAAATTTAGCTCTCCATTTTTGAAAAATATACCAACGATAGTTTCTCAGGAATATATGCAAGATGGGAAATTAATCACTAGTGAAGTAGAGGTTTCTTATGATAATGCATTCAAAGAAGAACTACGAGTTTTCTATCAGTGTGTTATCAATAATAATAATGTAATTACTGATGTTCTTGATGCTAAAGAAGACATAAAATTACTCCAATCAATATTAGCAGCGAATCATCCCAAAGGCCTTGGTGGAGAAGTCTTGCAACGATTAATTGCTTCTAAAAATCATGAGTAACACTCTAGGAGAATGTAATGAACGCATCCCAACCACTTGGCCTTTGGTACCGTGCTGGAATTGAGAGATGAGGCGTGGATCCTCACAGATTTCCGGCCTTATAGTGCCTAAAGCGGGAGCCTGTTGCTCCCTGATGACTGGAGGATCCACTCATGAAACATACACCTTTTGGCGTCGATATTGCAAAACATTTGATGCAGATTCATTTTGTTGATGAATACACCGGTGAACTCATTGATAAGCAACTGAGGCGAAATGACTTTTTAACGTTCTTCAGTAACCGTGAGCCTTGCCTGATTGGCATGGAAGCCTGTGGCGGTGCGCATTATTGGGCACGGGAGCTAAGAAAGCTGGGGCATGAAGTCCGTTTGCTTCAGGCTAAATTTGTCAAAGCGTTTCGGATGGGAAACAAAAACGATGTTCAGGATGCCCGGGCTATTTGGCTGGCCGTTCAGCAACCCGGTAAATCGGTCGCTGTCAAAAACGAAGAACAACAGGCCATTTTGTCGTTACACCGGATGCGCTACCAGCTAGTGAAATTCAGAACCTCGCAAATCAATGCGTTGCATGGCTTACTGCTGGAATTTGGTGAAACCGTGCATAAGGGAAGAGCCTCACTGGATAAAGCGATGCCGGAGGTGCTTGAGCGGCTAAGGGAAAAACTCGCCCCATTCCTGCTTGGACTCCTTGAAGAACAATACCGTCGTTTGGACGAAATCGATGAACAAATTGACCTGGTGGAAAAACAACTGACGGCGTGGGCAAAGCAGAATGCTGATTGTCAGCGAATTATGAAAATTCCCGGAGTCGGTGTCTTAATTGCCACAGCCGCCATCGCGACGATGGGCGAGCCCAGCGGGTTTCGGTCGGGCAGGGAATTTTCGGCCTATTTGGGCCTGGTGCCGAAACAAACGGGAACGGGAGGCAGGGTCAAATTACTGGGCATCAGCAAACGGGGAGATACCTACTTGAGAACCCTGTTTATTCACGGTGCTAGAGCGGCCACCTTACTCACGAAAACCCCGTCGCCGTGGGTGACAGAACTGAAAGAACGACGCCCAACCTGTGTAGCGATAGTAGGCATGGCTAATAAGCTGGCTCGTACCGTTTGGGCACTGGTTGCCCATCAACGGGACTACCAAAAAGATTACGTCAGTGTGAGGCCTTACTAAGGCGCTTCACTGGTCAACTTTAACTTGTAACACAACAAGGATGAATGCAGAAAGATTGCTGAGGCAAGGGTAACGATGACAAAGACAGGTAAGACCGTGACTTGCTAAACCTGAATAGTTCCTTGAGCATAAAGCTCGTCAGGAGAATGAGGAGCAAGCCAGCGGATTACATCGAGGCCCGCAGTTTTGGCTGCAATAAGGCCGGATATAGAGCTGCAACCTACCGTCGATGTCAGCGTGGTTTTTGTCTTGCAAACGGGATGCGTTCATATAGGAAATATGATAAATAGAAAGAATAAGCTTCCATCTCCTATCACTGAGAAAGTAATTTCGAAATTTTCAGAATACTCATTACCTGGTGGGCCTATAATTACCGAGTATGCGAACATTGTAGTAGATTACGCAAAAAATGCACATATTTGGGATTCCGATGGAAATCGGTATATCGATTTTTTCACCGGGGTTGGTGTTTGTAATATTGGGCATTCTCATCCGAAATTTCAAGAACGTATGATGGGACAACTTTCTAGATGTACTGTTGGTAGTTTCTATACAGACGTTCGTGCCCAACTTTATGAAAGTATAGCAGATTTTTTACCATCAAACCTGCAACATATACATATGTTTTCAACAGGAAGTGAAGCAGTCGAAGCTGCTATTCGATTTGCACGGGCAGCAAGTGGGCGAGAAGAAGTAATTAGTTTCTGGGGCGGTTTTCATGGTAAAACTCAAGGCGCTATCAGTCTCCATGCCGGGCCAAGAAAAAAAGATGTTGGCCCCTTGCCAACAGGCACTCATCATATTCCCTATGCCTATTGTTTTCGATGTCCTTTAAAACTCAAATTCCCTGACTGTCAATATGCCTGTGTTGAACTTGCAAAAAATACAATAAAAGAGAGTACAACAGAAAATATCGCAGCCATAATTATAGAGCCTGTTCAGGGTACTAATGGAAATATCGTTCCTCCTCCAGGATATCTAAAAAAAATACGTAAACTAGCCGACGATTTTGGAGCATTATTGATTTTTGATGAGGTAATCACAGGATTTGGAAGAACTGGACAGTTTTTCGCTTATGAACACGAAAATGTAACGCCCGATATTTTGGTTCTTGGTAAGGCCATGGGTTCTGGTATACCTGTAAGTGCCATAATTAGCGATTCTAATTTGGTTAAAGATACATCATTTTCTTCTCCGAGTGCAGCTTCTTCAACATTTAGTGGCAACCCTTTAGCTAGTGCAGCAGCCTTAGCTACAGTTGAAATCATTCGAGATGAACATCTAGTTGAACGAAGTTGTGAATTAGGCAAACTAGCAGAAAGCATCATTGAATCATGGCCTAATGATATATCTGTAGTTGGAAATGTTGGAATACTAGGACTCATGATTGGCTTAGAACTAGTCTGTCCAGGCACAAACCATCCATTACCTACTGAGTTAACTCGCCATTTTTTTCATTCTTTGCTTCGGCGTGGCATTATCGCTATGGCATATGGAAGTCGGATTAGATTATATCCACCATTATCTATTAATGATTTTGACCTTCGAGAAGGATTGCTGGTTATACAAAGTGAACTACAAATGCTTTCTAAGATTATCAAAAATTATCCTTTTGAGGAGTGATTATTATGCGTATTGGATGTGTTATTTCTAATAATCAACAACTAGCATGGGCTCAAGAATACGATTTTGATTACCTCGAAATAAAAGGTGATTTTCTTCTTCAACTTTTTAGAGACGGAGATTTTGATAATTTACTAAAAGTTGAAAATATATCTTTCGAAGCCATGACATCTCCATTACCACGAGAACTTGGTGCTAAAATTGTTGGCGATAATTCGGATCATACATATGCGCTTAAAATTTTCACACAACTGATTGATCTATCCGTAATACTTGGAATAAAAAAAGTTACACTAGGTAGTGGTCAAGCACGTTCTGTACCTGAACATTTTAAACGTATCTGTGCATACAAACAATTTATAGATTTTATAAATAAAGCCAAGGATGAGTGTACAAGTAGAAAACAAATACTTAGTATTGAGCCACTGCATAGTGGTGAAACAAATTTCATAAATTCATGTATTGAGGCACAGAGAGTAATAAATGATATTCCTGATATTTCAATAACGGCTGACTGCTACCATATTTTCACTGAACAACTGAGTCTCAGTGATGAGCTATATAAAAGCAAAATAATGCATGCTCATACTTCATTTATTCCTCGTGGTTCAGGTGTATTCAGAGAAGAGTATCAGCTGTCATTTCTAAAAAAACTACACGTGATTGGCTGCAATGAAATATCTATAGAGGAAAATTTTAATAGCAAGAAGAATATGCATGAAATGTTATTAAAATTGCGAAAATTAAGTGAACATATTACAGGAGATATAAAGTGACTATTTCATTTATAACAGATCAAATTACACCTGTAACAAAATTTTTTATAGAGCAGGTAGTAGATTGTTGGAATACGAATCAACCGAATAGGCCAGTTAATCTCACTTTCATAGATCATGAGGAACTTAGAGACTCACTTGAGAATTATCTTACTCAAACAAATCCACCTGATGTTTTGACTTGGTTTGCTGGAAATCGTATGAAATCTTTTATTGAGCGTAAACTCATGCTTAATACTGAATCAATTAAGGGAATTGAGACGTTCTATGAATCACTTCAACCTAGATTTCAAAAAATGTTTGATAAAGGAGATGCGCAATATTTTATTCCAACTTCTTATTTTTGGTGGGCAATATATTATCGTCCATCAGTTTTTAGACAAGCAGGGATCAATATGCCAATCAATAGTTGGCATGAACTTACCGTTGCGGCTGAAAAGCTACGTTCAATAGGTATTGTACCTTTTTCGTTAGGTTCACGTTATCGGTGTCCAGCAGTAGCATGGTTCGACTATTTAAATATGAGATTAAACGGTCCAGAGTTTCATCAACAACTTATGGATTTAAAAATACCATATACAGATGCAAGAATTAAAACTGTGCTTTCATTTTTCAGAAAATTGCAAAGAAACGATTGGTTTCTCGGTAAAGCAAATTCTTATGATGAAGAAGAAGCTGTAGCCGCAGTGTTGAATGGTAAAGCTGGAATGACTTTGATTGGAAGCTATGTCCAAGATGAGTATTTGCCTCCAGATTGTATCGAAGAACTAGACTTTTTTAGATTTCCAATAATAAATGAAAATGTTGCTATTGGAGAAGATACTCCTATAGATGGATTTTTTGCTGCAGGACATTCAATTAATCTGCAAGATTCTGGTGATTTTTTGCTTCACTTAGGTTCAATAAACGTTCAAACATTAGCGACAAAATCAATTACAGCTTTACCTACCCGTTCAGATATTAATATTGGAAATAGAAGCGATTTAGCTAAGGGGAAAGAAATAATAGATCGAGCAGATAATCTTTTTCAATTTTACGATCTTGATACGCCGTGGGAAGTTGCTGATGTGGGCATGGCTTTGATAAATAATTTCGCTAATTATGAAGCCGATGAGTCAACAGTTCAGCATTGTATTGAAGATGCTCGTCTAAGATTTTTAGGTAATTTTAATTAAAATGGAGAAATTATTATGAGTACCTCTGAACTTGCAATTATTGGGGGAAACCCAGTTCGTACTTCACCATGGACAGCATGGCCGTACGCTACGAAACAAACTATGGCTAACCTTGAAGATGCCATGCTCTCGGGACGATGGGCTATTAGCGGAGCCTACACTGGTGCTACAGGCTATGAAAAAAGGTTCTGCCAAGCATTTGCTGACTATCAAGGCTCTTCTTATGCTATTGCAACTACGAACGGGTCTGCTGCAATTAAAATTGCAATGCAAGAAGTTGGTGTAGGTCCAGGGACTGAAGTTATCGTACCAGGCTTGACTTGGGTAGCTTGTGCATCAACAGTTGTTGAACTGGGAGCCGTACCAGTACTAGCAGATATAGATCCTAACTCGCTCAGCATTTCTGTACAAGCAGCAGAAGCAGCACTTAGCGATAAAACCATTGCAATCCTTTTGGTACACGCATACTGCTCTGCTGCTGACATCGATGGCTTTATAGATCTTGCTAATCGTACCGGTATAGCTTTAATCGAAGATTGTTCACAAGCCCATGGTGCAGAATGGCGAGGAAAAAAACTAGGTTCATTTGGACAACTAGGGGTTTTTAGCCTACAACAAACGAAAGTATTAACTTGTGGAGAAGGAGGAATTGTTACATGTAACTCATTAGATGCTTATAATCGCCTCCAACAATATCGAGGAAATGGTCGAATATATTCCAGCTCCCCTGTAGCAGGACAATTGGAACTTGTTGAAATGGGAGAAGTATATGGGGCTAATCACTGTTTATCAGAAATTCACTCTGCAATTGCACTAGCTCAACTTGAATTACTGAATGAACAAAATGCAGTTCGTGAAACTAATGCTTCCTATTTAGCGAATGCCTTAGAAAAAATACCTGGTGTGAATACCATTACCCCACCAGCCGGATTAACCCGCAGAACATATTATGACTATGTGATTCAATTAAGTGCCGACATTGTAGGCCCTTTCTCTATACATCGAGTGGTCGAAGCAATGGCTGCAGAGCTTGGTACTTTCGTTGAAACACTAGATGCACCAATGAATTCAAACATTCTTTATAACCCTCTACTATCTAAAATTGCCAATACAAAGGAATTGATTTCCCAATTAGATCCAAAGAGATTTGAATTACCATTTGCACATAAAGCTTATAATAGTAGTTTTGCATTCCTTCATCACCTCCTACTAGGCACCACTAAAGATATGGATGATATTATAGCTGCCATATTAAAAATACTGCGAAATTTGGAAAATCTTCGGGGGAAATAATGAAAAATGTCCAATTTCGAAATGGAAAAGTATTTAATCCTGAAGGAATTGAGATTAATGCAACCTTACATTGCAATATGAATTGCAAGTCTTGTGCACATTTATCACCTCTATTTAGGAAAAAAAATACTGATCCAGGCACAATGTATCGCTATTTAGAAGTTCTTAGTCATTCGTATCACGCGTCCTATGCGAAAATCATGGGAGGCGAGCCGCTTTTAAATCCCAATTTACTTGAATTAATCAAAGCTGTTGTTAATTCCGGTATTGCAGATGAAATATTGTTAACCACAAACGCAACACTTCTTCATAAAGCACCAGATGAATTATGGGAAGCAATAGATAGTCTTGAGCTTTCTCTTTATCCTAGTAAATTACCTAATGAGGAAAAGATAGAATCTTTCAAATATAAGGCTGCATTACATAAAGTAAAATTAAGAATTAACTATTATGATAACTTCCGCTTCAGTTATTCAGAAGAAAAAAATGAAGATTTTTCTCTGACTCAAGATGTTTACGATACATGTAAGATGGCTCATTTTTGGCATTCTCACACGGTTATCGATGGCTGGTTTTTCCGTTGTCCTCAGAGCATTTTTATCCCTCAGCAAGGTGTAGCAGGGGGATGGAATAATGAAGTAGATGGACTCCGTATTAGCAGTGCACCAGAGTTCGCAGAATCTCTATATAAGTTTCTTACACGCTCACAACCACTTAAAGCTTGTGAATACTGTTTAGGAAGTGTTGGAAAACTTCATCCACATCAGGAATTACGAAAAGCAGACTGGAGGACTTTAGGAAAATATGAAGATTTAGTTAGCCGAGATTTTTTAACAGTTTGTAGAAAAGATATAACGGCCGATGATAGTTGTCTGCGATTATCTGAAATTTATCCGGTGGAGTAAACTATGTCTGGAATTTCCGTAATTACACTGACACGTTATAGACCAGTAGAAGTTAAAAGAGCAATTATGAGTGTTCAACAGCAGACTGAGCCTGCTGCGGAACATATTGTGTTGGTCGATGGAGATCATCAGATTGAGCAAAGTGTAAAAGAATTTATTGATTTTAGTGGCATTGAACGATGTAAAGTCCATTTGATACCTCGGAAATTAAGTGATGTATCTGGTCCTGGTCGTTCATCTGTTTTGAGAAACATCGGGGTACAGATGGCAGAGAACCCTTGGATAGCCTTTCTCGATGATGATAACGAGTGGTTACCCAATCACTTATCATCACTTATGGCACTCGCTCATCAGAGCAATTCTCCCGCAGTATATTCCGAAGTTGCTATTTTCACTGCAGAAGGAGAACCATATTTGGAACACAGATGGCCTTGGGCACACACACAGGAGGAAGGTGAAAACAAATATAGGGACTATGTGGAGCGAGGTATTTTAATACCAGGATCCAATGTGATCCACGACCGTTCTGAAGTTCGAGACGTCCCAGTTGATACAAGTGCTTGGCTTTTAGACCGAAATTTACTCTTGTCCGTACCGTTTCAAGAAGCATTTAGCATAGATGACGCTCAAACACTTACAAGTGAAGACGATAAATTATTCTACACGCTCCTCAAACGCGGTGTACGCCTTGCATGTACCTTTAAGCCTACCTTGGTTTATTACTTGGGAGGATATTCTAACAGTAGGGCGACAGTACGGACGGATGAAGTAATTGAATGGTCAAATTTAAAATAATAGATCTCAGTCGGAGAAATATATAATGAATAGAAATATATGTATTGAGACGGATTTAGGAATATATTTATGGGGTGATAGTTTATCAGTTATGCGGGATATCCCTGATGGAAGTATAGATGTAGTGATATGTTCTCCTCCCTTTGAAGGTGATTTGAATATTAGCGATGCAGATAGAATGGGAGAAAGATTTGTCGACTGGTTTGCAAATTTTTTCAACGAATTTGAACGACTGTTGCCCACTCATGGAGTAGTTGCATTCGAGCTTGGCGGTATGTGGCTTGCTGATGCTTCAGGAAAATCTATACAGCAGTCTTCTTTTTTACGGTATCTAACTTCCCGTGGTTGGAAGCTAATTCAAGAGCTTTTTTACTTTAATCCCCAACTCCTTCGTTCCCAACCTAATGTTGGGTTACCTCGATTGCCTGATTCGATTACTCCAATTTGGGTGGTGAGCAGGAGCTATACTGGGCATTATCAAATACCGGTTTCTGAGCGGGAGCCGTATGCGCAGTATATTCGTGGAAACTTACTTGAATTCGACACCTCGAATAAATATGACCAACAGTATGAGTCCTTTCTTGCGAAAAGAGGAGAAAGTGCCTATTTAGATCGCTGGCCAAGTATTCTCCCAGCTTTCTTGATTGAACTACTGACTGTGCCCGGTCAAACCATTTTAGACCCTTTTGCAGGCAGCGGCGCTACTTGTCATGCAGCGAATCGACTTGAACGCCATTGGATTGGCATTGAGCGCAACAAATCTCTTTCTCTGCATGTAGATGCAATGTTCTCTGATCTTACTTAGGCTATAACTCTACTAAAAGTAGCTCATGTTGCTTAGGTCAAGATAAAAGGTGACAGATCTACGAATCTTATTTGTTGATAGTTGATTCAGGCTGGTAGGTTGAATAAGTATGAACGAATATACCGAACCTACCACCACCGGAGATGGATCTACTTCATCCAAATAATGAAAATTTAATCGCTTATTTTCTCTGCAATCTACATAACCTTTGCAGTCAATAATAACCATGGCCTACATCAAATTTGAAGAATCCTCCAGCGAAACAATATGTTCAACAGAATTTAGGAATTCAAGTTGTCATCACGCCTCGAAATATATGCAAAAGGAAAACATGGATACTTACCTTACAAAAAAAATCATTACAAACTTAATTACGCGCAGTGTTACAGCTGCACATGAAGCAGCTAAATATCTTCCTAGAACTACTAGTCAAGAGTTTTTGACTGTAACCAGTAAAGGACCATATCGAGAAACTGTAACAATATACGATAAGGTACTTGAGAAAAAAATTCTGGAAAATTTAACATTGCTAAACAAAGATGACAGCTATTTAGGAGAAGAAACCGGCCACTATAATGGAAACTCCAAAGTTAAATGGGTAATAGATCCAATTGACGGAACATTAAATTTTGCTCGTCGAATCCCTGCTTACACTATTTCAATAGCTGCTGAAGTCGATGGAAAAGTTGTTGCAGGAACAGTATATGATCCATCTCATCAAGATACCTTTACTGCCGGACTCGGTTTAGGTGCTAGGTGTAACGGTTATAAAATTAAATCTAGTAGCACTTTCAATCTATCAGACGCTGTTGTATCAACTGGTTTTTCGAAAAATCCTGAAATTCGCCGAAAGCAAGCTCAAATAATATCTAAACTTCTGACCGAAGTGCGAGATATTCGAAGTTATGGTTCAGCGGCCTTAGATCTTTGTTGGCTCGCTGCGGGGAAATTAGATGCTTACTATGAGCATGACCTATGTTATTGGGATTTAGCAGCAGGATCGTTAATAGCTAGTGAAGCCGGAGCAGATATAATAATCCAAGGTGATTTCGTTATTGGAGCAGCTCCAGCGATATCCAAAAAGTTCAATATTCTATTGAATCGTTTATGAGTGTGTAGCTACTGGAAGAAATTTATGGCCTAACATGATGTGACTAACAAAAATTGGTCACATCCTCAATATCATAACCTAGACTGATTTTTAATCAGTCAATTACACAAATTTATAGACAACATTTTATTTTTATATGTACTATTTTCCTTTCGGCATCATCTTCTGCATCACAATCTGCCCGAACATGCCCGCAGATTGCCTGACCTGCCCCACGCCCTGACTCATCATGCCCGCCATATCGCCCATCCGCACCCCGGCCCACGCTAATGCGCCCAGCCAGACCATCGGCAGGACGATACCGTCAGGTTAGTCCCGACTCAACACGTCAAGGCCTTCAGCCATCATCAAAAAAACGATGCCAATGATGCGCTGGCTATTGGTGAAACTGCCTGTCGTCCCGGTCTTCATTTTGTTCCCGTCAAGACCGTGGAACAGCAAGATATCAAGGCACTGCGCAGTGCCCGGCAACTCATGGTGGAACAGCGTACCACACTTGCTAACCAAATGCGGGCTTTTCTGGCTGAATCGGGACGAATTGTGTCTGCTGGCATTCAAAAACTTCAACAGCATCTCCCTGATATTCTGGAAGATGACAGCAATCACCTGTCTTGTGTGCTGCGTCGTTTATTGCATACCTTATGGGAAGAGATGCAGCATTTGAACACCGGCATTCATGACATGGATAACGAAATAGCGGCACTTTCCCGTCAGCAAACGGGTTATGAGCATCTGCTCACTATTCCCGGCGTTGGTCCCCTTATTGCGGCCGCCTTCGTGAGTGACGTCAGTGCATCCCCATTTGCCAATGGCCGACAACTGTCTGCCTGGTGTGGACTGGTTCCCCGGCAACACAGTTCAGGAGGAAAAAGCCGTCTGTGTTCCCTGAACAAACATGGCCATCGTCATCTGCGAACGTTAATCATTCACGGTGCCCGTTCCGTGATGCGTTGCGTTCAAAAACGGGATGATTATCTGGGAGAGTGGCTGAGAAAACTGATTGACCGGTGCGGGTTCATGAAAGCCACGGTGGCTTTAGCCAACAAACTGACCCGGATTATTTGGCGTGTTCTGCGGGATGATGTGGATTTTAATATGCAAAAAGCTTTTCTGTCCGTTAATTGAGTCACCTAAAACGGGTATGTTATTGAATTTGCAAACACTGATGAGAAAACGGCTCCCGTCCCTGTCAGAGCCTGCTCTTGACCAAGGTAGTGAGATACCGGTGTTGTGATAAGGAAACAGGGTGCGGATGACATCATGGCGCGGACAAATGAGTCCATAATGACGCCGGATATATGGTCGCAAACCGTATCAATTTAGTGCTTGCACAACCGGGGCGTCCATATATGGTCAAGAACTACCGGACACATTTTTAGCCTTTTCCCCACTATTTTCCTTTCGACAACATCTTCTGCATTACCATTTGCCCGAACAGGCCGGCAGACTGCCTGACCTGCCCCACGCCCTGGCTCATCATGCCCGCCATATCGCCTATCCGCACCCCGGCCCAGGCCAGTGCCCCCAGCCAGACCATTGGCAGCACAATAAACAACGTGCCCATCACCAGCCCCATAATCAAATCATCTGAAGTATTCTGAATACCGGCCAGATTCAACAGGCTGTGGGTGTCTGAGCCATACAGGGCATCCAGTAAATAACTGTCCAGCCAACGGGCAGTTTCCCACCAGAAGGTCAGGAAATTCAACGCAAACAGGGCGAACGTCAGTGTGAGTACCGTCTTAAATTCATAGGCAGCAAACAGCAGGATCAACGGGATTAAGATATACAACGCCATCAGGATCACCGCCTGTATCATCGGCAACGCCTGACGCACCGCATCAAACGCCGGCATGCTGAGGAATCCCCCCAGCAGAGTCCCCGCAGAAGACCCCACTCGATTTGATCTGTCCCAGACCGCAAAATCGGCATTACCGCCATACCCCGCATACACATAGCCGTCCTGAGACATTGTCAAGTTAACCGGACTGACTAAACGGCGGATCACCGCTTCTTGATATTCGCGGGTTTCTTTGCCCAGCATTTTGAGGGCTGCCGACAGACGCAACCACAATCCCGGATCAGCCTCGGCCAATACCCTGGCCTTCAGTCCGGTTTTAGGGGTTGACCACCAGGCCTGACAGGTGGGATAACCGCCCTGCCCGGTATTGGGCCGGCCACTGTCCCGGCTTTCATTCCACGGAAATAGTCCCCTGGGCATTCGGGATTGCAGCGTCCGGTAATCGCCGGATAAGAAGGTGCGACTGCCCAGCCAGTCAATATCATGCAGGGTGGCCGGATCGGGGGTTTGCCCCTGATCCCGTTGTTTCCACTGATACAACGCTAAGGCATAACAGTCATTAGTGAAATCCTGCAATTCCGCCGCCAGTGCCGGGCTATTGATACGGGTGTGCTGTACCTCAAAACGCAGCTGCCTTAAATCCGGCCGGCAGGGAATGGAAGCGACCGCCGCTTGCGTTAATCCCTTTGACAACCGATGCACCACGGCCCACCAGAGGGGCACCGCCGCCGTCTGATTATTCAGGCTGGAGATCACCGGCGCATAACCACTTTTATCCGGCGCTTGCGGTGTCCAGGTGCCGCAACTTTTGGCGCGGGACTGATCGTACTGGAGGGTACTGAGGCTGACATTGACCAGTGGCACACAACACACCACCATGACGAAAAAGGTGCCATACAACGTATTTTCGAGACGGGCAAGCGACTGCAACCCGCCATGACCGTCCTCTTCGTCACCTTCCCGCACTTTCAGCCAGACCGCGATGACCTTTATCACTAAAGGGGTTGTAAACAGTCCGGTGGCAATCAGTATTTGCCATAACCCGTTATTGACCACCCAACCCAGCAGGGTCAGAAAGTATTCCAGATAGCTGTTGGTGGTCATAACATCCCCCCAATATTTCCTGACAGGGCATATTCACCCAGCAGGATAAACAACAGGCTGGACACTCTCATCCGGATCAACACTGCACGGTGTGCCGGCTGATGTGTTATCTTTTGCCCGATTTTCCAGCTACCCCAGCCCAGTACGGCATACAGGCCTAACCGCCAGACTAACCAGTATCCCCCGGTTTCGGTCACCCAATGGTGCATCCTGGTGAGTTTTTCCGCCTGATGCAGCCCGGCCCAGCCTGCCGCCAAACTGATAACCATCACCAAAGCGATAAGCAGTAATCGCATAATCCCTTTTCTCAATATGGAAATCATCGCGGCCATCCCTCCTTACTGCCGTTCACGGTGGGGCATTTCCAGCTGATAAAAACGCGCATCAGTGCTGTCCGGCACCTGCTTTTGCGGATGGGTCTGGATACGGTGTGTGTCCCGTTCAATAATGGTCAGGATAGCGTTACGGGACAGCTCCCGTTTCAGCCACATCTCATTTTTCAGCGCATTGATTTCCCTGTCCAGCGCCTCAATCCGGCGTTCCCCTTCGGCCAGGGCTTCCGGTTGGGCGGCCGCATTGGGCTCTGACATGCCGGTAATCAGCATGCGCCGCATCAGCAATGCGGTCTCGGTGGTCTCAGCCATCGCCAGCTCGCCCGCCAGACGCGCGGTCAACGCCGCACTGTCCGGGTCTCGCTGCAATGCCTGAATGACACCTTTGGTGACGGCCAGGCTACCGGTTTTCAGTTTGGCCAGATTGGCGGCGGTGGGTTTTTCCGTACCATTGACCAGCTTCACCAGCTGTTCAGTATTGGTTTTGGTGCCCTCTTCCAGCATCGGCGCAAAGCCGGTGCCGGCCACCGTCGCGCCCGGCTGCTGCGTTTCCCCACCGCTGGTGCATTCTGCGGCATTGGCACAGGTACGGATAGCCCGGTCGCCCAGCACTTTTACCACCGCCTCCGCCGCTTCTCTGGCATTCTGAAATTGGGTACAGGCACCGCCATCACACTGTTTGGTACTGATTGAAGCCTGGCTCAGTACCGGCAGCTGATTCATCATATTAAATCCCGCGCTGGCTAAATCACGGGTGGGCCGGATGGCATTTTGTCCCTTGCCCCCCTGCTTCTTCCCGCCAATCCACGGGTGCCCGCTGGTGCCTGTGGCTTTGCTGCCGGCATTATTGACTCTTACCGCATCGGCATCCCCGCTGTTCACCTGTGTCTTATATTCCTGTAGGGCAGCCGATTGCGTCCATTTACTGTTTTGCGCAAAATCCATCATTCGCCGGGCCATGTTCTGGCAATTAAACTGAGCCTTGTCGTACGCCACATTGGCCTGCAACACACCGTTGGTCAGCATGTCATACAGCCCCGGGTTGGCACGCTGAATGACCATGGCGGGTAAGCTGGCGACAGCGCCGGTGGCCCCCTGGATAACTTCACTCATCAGGTTTTTAAACCCGGCTGTAATACCGTTTAACTGATTACCGACGGTAGTTTTTAAGTCAAAATTGCCGCACATCAAATCGGAACTCCAGCCCAGCTCCAGTCCGCCCAGCGTGGTCAGGGAACGGCGGGTGGCCGGCTGTGAAATCACTGAGCCGCCCCCTAAGGTATAAAACAGCGTATCGGAGACCGCACCGGAGACATCGGCACCATAACCCAGCACACTGTTATTTACCTGTGGTAATGAGAGGGATACAACCGGTGTATTACCCTGCACAGACGCAGTTGCCAGCCCACTCAATACCAGCAATAATGCGTTTATTCTCGTCATCATTCCTCCCTTATTTCAGATATCGGTACTGCCAAGAAAACGCTGCCCGCGACGCTGGCAACAGCTGTAGGGCTGCCACAGGGCATACGCCTGGTTGCCATTGACCGCAGCCGCATGTTCGCCGTCAGGAAACACTGCGCAAGATTGACTTAACCGGGGTGATAATCGCTGCCATTGGTGATTTTGGGTGCCGGTATTTTCTGTCACTGGTTCGGGTGGCCAATAACCGTCAGCGCGTTGACCTTTTAAGGTCTGATAAACATGGGGTTGCCCGGTACGGGTGATAATATCCGCCACCCGCTGCGCCACCACGGCAGACGCTTTGTCATCATCGGTCTGATTGATGAAACCTGAGCGCGGATAAATAGTGCCCCACAGATTGGCGGCCATTTGTCTGCCCAGCTCCCGCTGGCCGGGAATAAGCGCTTCCGGGTAGAACGATTCCGGCAAACCGGTGCGCCACGCAACGGTATCTAATGTGCTGAGAAAATAAGGCACCAACGGGGTGGCCGCACTGCGGCAGGAATAGCCGGGAATTTGCCCGCCAATCAGACGGGTGGCGGGGTGCCCGATGGCATCGGCATATTTAAAACGCAGACTGGTCCGGCGCTGGCCTGCCATCTGGCTATTATGGTGGCCACCGCCCGCAGTCAGGTGGGATAACGCCCCGGTGACAGCATTTTCCAGTCCGCCGGATAACCGGCTGACTTGCGCCATGTCTGCCCACGGATTGCCGCCGGGGGCGTGATAGGTGGATACCACCGCTTCGGGGAGGTAGTGAGTGACTTTAACCGACGTTTTTACCGTACAGCCATGCCAGGAACAAAACAGCCAGTAACAAATACCGCTGACCCGCCACTGGATACAGGATGGCGAGAGACTGCTGGCCACAATCTGGGCGGTGTTGAGGGAAGCCTGCACAAAGGGAACAAACGCCGCTATCAGCGTGATGACCACAGGAAAAGCAAGGCGGGGTGTCTTCATGGCTGGCGCTGCTCCCTGAGGGCGCTTGCTTTTGCCACATCCACCGTACCATACACCACATCCCGGTCATCAAATACCACCGCAGGGTATTTACGCACACCTGATTGCCAGGCTTCAACAATGGCTCGATAAGCATTGATCAATTGGTGTTCCTGCTTATACCATTGGGGAGAATGCAGCATAGCTTGTGCCTGTCTCGCCGCTTGCTGAGGGTCGGCAGACAAGTGAGCGAAGATTTGTCTCTGATGTTGTTCAGCCGCATCCAGCCAGACAATTTGTGTCTCCGGGGAAAGATTGACGGGAGGATGCTGACTGTCGGTATAGATAACTACTTTCGCATTGGCCGATAATGAGGCCAGCAATCCCGCCCAAAGCAATAAAGTCGACTTCCACATAGCACATTTCCCGTTTTATCAAACACCGGGATAGCCTGAAGAAATGCATTATTGGTGTCAGTAATTAATTAGTTTTTGCAAAAGTAAAAAAAGTAAATGCACTTCAGACTAAGATCTTTCTTATTTGGGTTTTGGCTTGGAACTCTGATAACCATTTATCAAGACGCGTCCCCAATCACAAAAACAACCTTCCATAAAGTAAATTTAACAGATAATGCCGTAAAATACGCCATTAACCGTTATCAATGCCCAAATATGTATAAATTTTTCCAATAGAACACCGATGAGTAATTCATCAAAACATACATACGAGGATAAAAATAAAAGGCATAGTGAATATCCGTGCCTGGTAAGAGGGATTTAAACAAGTTGTGCCATTGTGAACCGGCCGAGTTTATTGAATATCGATAAGGAAAACGGTGTGAAAACATTTGAACAACACTTTCAACACGAGATCGAGTATCTCCGCGCATTACAAAAACTGGTGCGGGAGGAAAAACCACATCTGGCGGATATCCTCAGTGGACACGATCCGGATGTGGAAAGAGTCAATGAAGGCTTGGCCTTTTTGACTGCCCGTCTGCGCCAAAAAATTGACGATGGATTGCCTGAATACACCCAACCATTACTGCAACGCTTACACTCGCAGACAATAAAAGGTCTACCGGCAACCAGTGTGATGCAACTGGATAGCGTTCAGGGGACAGATAATGCTTACTCCGTACCGGCAGGCAGTAAAATCACCACAGAAAATGACACACCATTCATGAGCTGTCGCCCCTGTGATATCGAGCCACTGACACTGATTCGGCGGGAACTCCATCATCAGGCACAGGAGACCCAGATTACCCTGACATTCCGGTATACGGGCAAAGATGCCCGTTGGGCAATCAAACCCATCAGCCTGTTTCTCAGTGCTGATGAAACCGTCGCAGATACCCTGATGCTGGCACTGACACAAGAGGCTTATAACATTCAGTTATACCGAGAAAATTCCCCTTACCCAATGGAAGGTTTGCGTTTGGAACCCTTGCAGGGCACTTCCGGGCTTATTTTGTCCCGGCCACAGCGGGCGGGAAACTGGGCGCCACAAATGCTAATAGAGTCACTTTATTTTCCCCATGTTCATCACTTCATCACATTGGTTTTGCCGACGACGATGCGAAGCCACTTATTCATGACAGAAACCCGTGAATTTACTGTTGTAATCAAACTCAGGTATGAATTGGCCGTGTCTGAAGCACAAATAGCGGCAGCGTTTCACCTGCATTGTGTGCCCGTGGTCAATCGACAAATAACACAATTAACCGTGCCGTTTAATTTAGGGACTGAGCGTTATCGCTTACCCTTATCACCCTCTCAGGGTGTACTGGATGTGCACGGCATTGCACTGGAACAAGAACCGGATGAAGAGTATGACCGGGGTGAATCTTTCCGTTTCTATCCAGATCGCTTGTTAACCGGTATGGATCGCTATTTGGATGACGAACACATCTGGTTTTATTCATTGGAAATGGGGGAAGATGCGTTAGGTCGGTTGCAATACGATCTGGTCTTCCGGGACAGTCGGGGACAATTCATGACCCAGCCTCCGGCGCGAAAATTTATCTGTCAGGTGGCAACATTTGGGCTTCAGCCGGAGCCATTAATGGCTGGTGAGATGTGTGATGCGGACGAAACCCTCCCTGATAATGTACAAATCAAAAACCTGACTCCCCCTTCGCCGCCCTATCCGCCGCTCACCGACAGTCACCGCTACTGGACGTTATTGTCACATTATTCGGTCAGCCCATTTTTGCTGCATTCTGCTGACATGCTCAAAGAGCTATTGCTAGGCTATGACTTTTATACAGAAACAAACCGAAACCGGAGCCGGGCACTGCGCCGCAGGATTAATGGCATTGTTTCCGTGCATTCGAAAACGAGCGACTGGCTGATTAAGGGCGTCCCCCACCGCTGCCTGTTTATTGAACTGATGCTGGATGACAGCGCCTACACTCATGAAGGGGAGGCTTTCATGTTTGCCCATGGTGTGTCTCAATTTCTGCCATTTTGCCTGACGCAGGATATGCACATGTTAGTGACCTGCCGTACCACGGCGGGAAAATTCTATAAGCTAATGCCCCGTCCCGTACTGGGGTATCGTCCGTTAATGTAACAATAAGGAAATACGGTTATGGATGGTTTGGTTTTTACCTGCCAAATCGGTCGACTCCCGCCAACGACCTTTCAGGTGGTTAACTTCACTCTGCGGGAGCATTTATCTCAGCTTTTTCAACTTAATCTGACGGTGGTCAGCGCCGTCAATAATATCCCTCTGGGTGAGCAGCTTAACCAGGAAGCCTCTCTGACCGTCAAGCGTAATGGCGTGGTGGAACGAACGGTCAATGGTATTGTGGCCGGTGCGACACAGGGCAATACCGATGGAAAGCAAACGTATTACACTTTTATTCTGCGACCGGAAATGTGGCGGATGACGCTCAATCAGGACAGCCGTATTTATCAGCATCTCTCCGTCCCTGATATTTTGAAGAAATTGCTGGGAGAGCACCGGGTAAAAGCTGACAGCAAGTTCTATGATAGCGCCGGTTATCATGCGCCCCGCGACTACATTACTCAGAAACGGGAATCAGCCTATGATTTCTGGTGCCGGTTAGCGGCGGAAGAAGGCATTATTTTCTGGTTTGAGGAAAACCAGATGTTTTACAGCAATTCTCACCTCGGTATGACGGCCGCCTTACCCTTGGTCTACAACGGTCAACCAAACACGGATGATACTGACTCAACCGTCTGGCAGTGGCAGTATGGCGAATATTTATGCCCTGATGAGTTTATCCATAAAGATTACAACTACCTGCGTCCTTCCCAACCGATGCAAACCAAAGCCAACGTAGAACCCAGCAGCGGGCATTCCGTTTTTGAAAGTTACGGGCGTTTCCAGTGGAGTAAAGAAGGACAACCCTTCAGTCAAATTCGTCTTAACCAGTTGAACAGCGAAAGTAAACTGGGCTCCGCACAGTCTAACTGTATCAAATTACGGCCGGGTAAAATCTTTACCCTCAGTGCACACCCGTCTGACGCGATGAATGACCGCTGGCAGGTGGTCAGCATCACGCATCATGGCACTCAGCCGCAAGCAGCAGGAATAGGCGGTGAAGGCACCACATTAACCAGCGATATGACTTTTATCCCCGGCTTTGATGACTGGCGGCCACCGTATCACTATAAGCCACTGGCAGACGGTGATGAGCTGGCCACAGTTGTCGGGCCTGAAGGCGAAGAGATATTCACCAATGAACTCGGTGCCATTAAAGTGCATTTTCACTGGAACCGCTATGATAAACTTGGTGACAGTTCGTCCTGTTGGGTGCGGGTTGCCCAGGGCTGGAATGGCAATAACTTTGGCTTTATGGCAATCCCCCGTATCGGTCAGGAAGTGATTATTTCTTACCTGAACGGGGATATAGACCGTCCGATCGTGACCGGTTGCAACTACAATGGCCGCAATAGCCCGCCGCTGGATTTACCGGGCCAAAAAACCCGAACTACCTTTAAAACCAAAACGCACAAAGGTGACGGATTTAACGAACTGCGCTTTGAGGATGCCAAAGGCAGCGAGGAAGTGTATATCCATGCCCAAAAGGATATGAACACCAAGGTGCTGAATAACCGCACTATTCAGGTGGATGTTGATCATGAGGAGCGTATTGGCCGCGACCAGAAGTTAACGGTGGTACGGGATCAATTTGAGGAAATTCAACGCAGCCGTCAGACTGTCATTAAACAGGATGATGATGAATCAGTTTCCGGTCACCAGACCTTGCGGGTTGAGAAAAATCAGTCCAGCACCATTACCGGGCAGCAAAGCACCAACATCGGTAAAAGCCAGTTACTGGAAATCAACGATAATCAGGAAGTGCGTGTTGGTAAACACATTGTGCTGCAATCCCAAAGCGGCCAGATCACCATTGGCAATTCAGGCGGTCAAATCATCATCGATCCAACAGGAGCAATTACAATTTCGGGTACGTCCATATCCATGACCGAACACGCAGCAGGAAAGGCTGGCAGCCAGCCACTGTTTGATTATTCGGGGCGTTATATTCTGACCAACAGCAAAAATAATAACCAACCGCTGACAAACACCCTGTACCAGATAAAAACCCCATCAGGCATCGTGTCCGGCCGTACTGATGCTGCGGGACGTACCGTCATCGTGCAGACCCAGCAAGCGGATACATTGGAATTCAGTATCCCAGAAGAGCAGAAAAAGAAAAAAAACCAAACGCTGTACCACGTTGGTAATAATCAACCCGTGGATTATGTGATGGAATTTAAGGAGGAATAAAAATGACTCAGCAATTACAACCCGGTGGAATGTGTCCAGCCATTACATCAGTGAGATGTAGAATGGAGCGAGTCGCATTTCCCAAAGATGAGGATCAATGTTATTTAGCCAAGAAAGCAGCTTTCGCCATTTGGGCACCAAAGGCAGGAATAAATAAAAATGGAGCCGCATTCTCGCTAAAACAGGCAGTGATGAGTGGTCTCATCAGAGTTGAGGAAAGAATTCACGATTGGTTATGGCAATATAAAGCAGAAGTAGTTTTTTTTATGAGGGGCGTATATAAAAATCCATTACCTATGTTAGCAAACAGTGAGGCAAGAAAAACCAAATATGCGGGAAATCTCCCCCATTCAGAAAGCCCATTCTCACACTTGACGAATGCTGACAAGAGCAAATTTGGTGTTACGGGTATCCGACGACCGGATATTATTTTGGTCAAAAACAAGCAACTCCGCTGGCCTGGTCGTGAAGGGCAATATTTTGATGGTTCTGTTCACCCTGATAATCTTAAGATGCTCATTGAAGTCAAATTTCCAGGTGATACCCTGAAAGAAGGACAGGAAAAAGATTATAAACTTATTGCCACTAAGGAGCGATTTGGTGTTTTCATTGTTGAGGATAACCGTGATTCAAAGGAGTGGGAAACACTTTCGGCAGAAGCTAAAGCCGCCGAGCGGGAAAACATTAAGCAACATCTGTCTCAATTCAGCCGTTCTATTATCCCCCCTGCAATAGAAGGATTAGCCTCTTCTTTACCAGTGCCAATACCAGGCTATACAGGTATTGAGCAGTTGTTACTAAAAAATATCCCCTTAGTCAGCGAGAGGCAATGGCAATACGAACCTATATTTAGCCTGTGGTTAGCCGTGCGTCATACGGCCATTCCAGCGATGATAGCGCTTTCTTCCGAGAAGGAACCATCATTTTTAGAGCGCGTAGAGCAATATTACGATCAGAGTGCCAGATTTGTATCAGAAAGTGTGACTTATGCCCAAAATGCCATTGTCCGAAGTTGGGAATGGACATGGGATTTAACGGCCAGTGGTTTTAATTACCTGAGTGATAAAACCCGTGCAGCATTAGCTGCCTGTGGTGCCTGGTTTCGTGAATCAGGTCAGTGGATAGCGGATGAAATTATCGATCCGGTGACAAAAAAGCTGAGTTATGCCATTCATTGGGTCAGTGAAAAAACAGGAGAAATCGTTCGTCTCACCGAAGCTAAAATCAAGGAAGCCGTGGAAACGGTATACAAATATACCGATTTGACGATAGACGCATTGAAACAGGTCGATTGGTATCAGATAGCCGCTGACCTGGGTAATGGAACAATTCAGTTAATGGTAAAAATAGGAGAAGAAATCATTACCATTATTGAAAAAATTATCGTTGTCGCAGCGATAGTTTTGCTGGCAGGACTAATTATCTGGGTAGGTAGCGTTGCCGGTGGCATCGCAGCCACGATATGGGCGACCCTGACAGCAGCAGTAGCGGGTATTACCGCCTTAACAGCGGCAACCGCATCATAAGGAAAATGATTATTATGAATAAAGAAGCCTATTTTGAGCATATCAAGACACAATTAACGGGATTTACCCTGCAAAGTGAACGAGATATTACCGTCACCCGTTTAGGGTTGGCTATCACGTTGTTTTTTAAACAAGGTTATACCCGTGAAAAGAAAGAACGTATTTTAGCCTGTTATCGCCGTTTTCGGGAAATGTACGGGGGGAGGTTAAAATTTCATACCCATGAATTTGATGGATTGAAAAAATATTCAGCCGAAAATATCGAAAAAGTAGAACAGTTAATTTTAAACTCAGATGGTAACCAAACGTGTGGTTGGTATGTTAGTGATGCTAAAAATACAAGTGAAGCACCTAATTATTTGATGCGTTATCTTGATTCCTATGAAATTGATGGAATTCAGGGAACATCTTATTTATGTCTGGTATTGCCTTGGAATACACTGGAAACAGAAAAAGGAAATTCAGAATTTTATGAGTGGCTAAACTTTCTTTGTACACAATTAAACCCAGATCACGGCGAATGTGGTTATATGTTGGTACTACCTCGGAATTACCATGAGTATATGCCCCAAGAATATCAGCTCGCTATCCGCTATCCAGCGATACAAGTTAATTCCACTGTACATATGGATGCTGGTGATTACTTTAATTCGATACGCAGTATAAACTGGCTTACCTTGCTGTCACATCGCTTTATCAAACGATTAGGTGGAGAACAATGGGTAAAGAAAAAGTTGTCCGCTTGTACTGATATTACCATTACTGAATATAGTAGTGGATTGATTATCCGTGTTGGCGAATACCCCGACTTAACCCCACTACCTGCCAGTGTGCCTGAAAGTTATTTTGTCATTAATGAATTAATCCGACCAATTCGCTATGTCATGAAAGAGGGGGATTCCCTCCATTTTTATGGTGAAGGCCATTTTACAGGAAAAACCAGTGCCCTCTGGTATGCCCGTTATGACCGTGGCCCCCTACAGGTTGACCTGTTAATAACTGGCGAACCCGCCAGAGTCGATGGTTACTGGACAACCAAAGGACGTGAAGGACTGGAAAACATCATTCTGCAAGGTGATATCGCCCCGGATGTAGAGGGTAATGCCCCCGGCACCACTGTATGGCGTTTGGTGCGTCAGATTGAACATGACGACATTAAAGATCTGAAAGAACTTGAGGCACAGCAAAATGCGGGCAACCATTGATGGAAAAAAAATTATCCTGAAAGGCGATACCACAAACACAAGTGGCACCGTACTAACAGGTTCAGGTCTAACCAAACAGGGGGAGCCCGTTGCTTGTGTTGGTGACAGCGTGTTTTGCCCGGCTTGTAAAAGCACGGGAGCTATTGCTGAAGGTTCTCCACTGACGGTGATACAGGGTAAAGCGGTTGCACTGGAGGGGCACAAAGTAAATTGTAGTTGCCCATCTGGATGTACACTTGTTGCTACGGGTTAATAAAACAAGAAATCACACACTAGCCTGACCGATTGAAATTCTCTTAAGTGGCTGTTTTAACAGCCACTGACTTTATTTAGCCGGTAAATTGGGCAACATTGCTATCTGCCACACGCAAATCCGGTCATCGGCCAGCCATTTCGCATCCACCGGTCTGTTTCTGCCCAAAACGCCCATTTTGCCTGATGCTCTGCGGAACCTGAACTGGCAGCCAGATAATCCGTTGATGTCACGTAAAATTCCCGCGCCCAACCATCATAAAGATAAAAGTTCCCCCATTCCTCATAGAGCCGTTCCAGGGCATATTTGGAGGCAATCCGGCTGCCGAGTGATTGGCAAAGCTGTTTCGCATGAGAATAAAAATCTTTCGTCAGGCCGGAGCGCTCAAACCAGGTGTGAACCGTCAAGGTCAGTGCGACCTGTTGCCCTGTCTCATCAGTGCCGGTGAGCCTGACTCCGTCAGGATTTTGTTGCACCGTCACCCCATCCCCCGATACCGTCACCGAGGATGAATCACTCTGCCAGTTCACCCGGCCTGTATTGCCGGCCGTGATAAGGCGAAATTTTGCGCCACGCCAGAGTACGGAAGGCCCCCTGAGACCAAACGATTTCTGGTTGACATTGCCACCCTGACGGTCAATGGCAACGGTATCAACCAGGCGTAACGGCAGGATAAATTCCACAGAAGAGGAGACTTGCTGCGCACCCACTTCAGCAGTGACCAAAGCCTGTCCAACATGACGACTGACAAGGGTTGCCGTTGCATTTCCCTGACGGTCTGTCCTGTCTGCTGCAAAAATCATCTCGCCAAGGTTGCCAGACCAGTCAACCGCTTTATCCGCAAGCCCCTGCCCATGAATATCCGTGACCGTGACAGTAAAAGTCACCCGATCTTCGCCATCCGCCGCAGCACGGGTTTTATTGACCCTGACGGTGGATAACAGCACTTCATCAAACGCCACCATGGGGGCGGCCACTTTATGATCTTCAACCTGGATTTGCACCTGATGCAGCCCAGCAAACGTGCTGTTCAATCGAACTTGCGTTTGTCCCTGATGGTCAGTTTGTGTGCGTTCTGAAGACAACACACCGTGATCTGCTTGCCAACTCACCGGCTGATTTGCCACAGGTGATCCCAATGAATCTCGCACTATAGCCGTTAACATAATCGTATCCTGCCCATCACCTTTAGCCCTGACTTTGTCCACCGTGATCGCGGGTTTCAGCCGGCGTTCAAACATCACCGGAGCAGCATCAAGGGTTTTTCCCGCCACCTCGGCTTTCACCGTTGCCCGCCCTGCGATGCGGCTGATTAACCGGGCTGTCGCTTCTCCCTGACTGTTTGTCTGTTCCTGCCTGTCCAGCAGTTGCCCGTTATCCGCAGACCACTGCACTTTACTGTGGGCAACGGGGTGATCTGCTGCATCGCGCACGTTCACCGTATAAAGAATGCTGTCCTGACCATCGGCCATCGCGGTTTGTTTGTCCGCCTGAAGCGTATGCGTTAGCGAGGCAATAAAGCGGATCGGAGAAGCCATCACCGTTTCACTGCCAACCGCTACCGTCACTTCGGCATTTCCTGATACTTTGCTGGTTAAATAGGCGGTGGCCTGCCCTTTCGCATCAGTCATTAATGAAAATAAGGAGAGCTGTCCAAGACTGCTCTGCCAGCCAACAGCCTGATTGGGCACAGGTTGACCACCGGCGTCTTTAACCGTGACCGTCAAGGTTACCCTTGCTTTTCCATCCGCCTTAACGCTGTGCTTATCAATGGTGATTTCGGGTATCAGCACCGCATCAAACTGGACTGAAGGTGCAACAGCAACCTCTTCATCCACGGAAACACGTACTGTGTGCAGCCCCTGCTGACGACTGTGCAGCACGACCGATGCCTGCCCCTGCGCATCCGTATCCTGCCGGGTTTGGGATAATTCGCCTTTATCACTTGACCAGATAACAGCCTGATTGGAAACAGGAGCGCCTTCCTGATCGGTGACAAGGATGGTATAGAGCACACTGTCATGACCATCGGCTTTGGCCTGCGTTTTATTCGCTGTCACCTGTAATTGTTTTTCGGTCGGCAGACTCACCATCATGATTTCTGCCCGGTTGGAACGATTACCCCGATTATCAACGGCAACCCCCGAAAGCCGGACGGGTTTTCCCGTGGTTTTCGGCAACCGTAATGTCACTTTCTCCGGCCGTTGATCAAGTACTTTCCCGCCTGCCTGCTGTAATTCAGCCGTATCCAGCGCTAAACGTGCCAACGGATATTTGGTGTGGATAACGGGAAAAAAGGTCACTTCCTTGCCTTCATAGCCTTTAACCAAGGTCGGAAAGGCCAGCGTCAGCAGCGTTTGCTTCTGATAATCCAGTACCATATCACTGCGCCGGTTCACAAAATCCCACTGACTGGATCTCAGGCTGCGCAGGGGGGCGACGGCGTTCGGGTCAAGCTGATGGCTGAACGGGACACCCAACCGATAATTGAGGTTCAGGGTAAAACGGTTCTCACTGGTCCCTTGCTTACCCTGCCGAAAATCGGCACCCAGTGTGACTAAGGGGACTGGCGTGTAAGTCAGCCCGGCGATGACGCTGTACGGATTTTTCTGGCGTTCGGATCCACCGAATAAGGCGACCTGCTGCCCATCATAGTGTTCATACTTCAACTGTCCGCCCCAGTGAGGAAAAGCCGGCAAATACGCTTCGGCCTGAATATCCCAGCCATTGGCGGGTCTTGCATCGAAATCGGTAAGCCGTGAGGGCTTCCAGTGAGATAAGCGCTGGTAAAGATTGGCAGACAATTTGACGTTATCGTGCCAGGCTTCTAACCCAAGACTGTAACGGTGGTGCTGCTCCGGCCACAACGCATCCCAGAAGACATTGGCACCCCAGAGCCAGTCATCGGCGACATAGCGATAGCCGAATCCGACAGCCGTTGTTGTCTGACCATGGTGGGTTTTTACCCCGAACTGACTGAATGCCGTACCCGAAACCGATTGATAAAAAGGCAGTAACCCATCAAATGCAACGTCTTTTAACGCAAAATGGCTGTCGAAAGGGAGTGTGAGGCGGGCATGGCCGTATTGGTTCAACCACGGTGTCAGTGTTGATGTGACCGCAGACGATAATTGCTGGGCAGCCAGTGTTTTTGCCGCTTCGCTGGGTGACTGCGATTGAGTCAGTTGCCCCCACTGGGTGGTGATTTCGGCCAGTTTTGGTGCCGGCAGATCTTGGTTTTGATCTTCTGGCCTGGCCTGATCGGGAAAACTCAGCGCCAGACTTAACCCGCTAATAATCAGCAATTTTGTTCTATTGTGCCAGGTGGATTGGTTTTTTTGCACCACGGATTATGACCCTTTTCATTCATACTGAAAGGGGTAACATGCAGAAAAAGGGCGTTAAATACTGCGGTTAATTCTTTTTCTCATGGTGAAAATTACCTGGATCAGCGATGAACAGGAACCCCGTTAAATGTATGCGTACAGCACTGACACTGGACAGGAATATCATTTACTGACAGATTTGGATTCACCTTCCTTAAAAAACCGGATCCATCGACGAACAACCCGTTGTAATAACTGGATTCACCACAGCGGATATACTCTCTTTGTTCATGCGCCTGTAACGCCACTAGCCAAAATAAAGGTTCTGGACTGTCCAGTCGCTGAATGGCTTCACTGTGAACCGCATCCCATTTTTCGCCGACTTTACTCAATAAAAACATAAAAAGTGGCGTGTAATCTAAGCCGCGTCTTTGTTTGCCTTTCATAGACAGAAAGCAGGGCATATCTTCCCTGATTAATTTTTGTCTGTCTCGTTCCCATCGATATTCACCGCCATGATGAAAAACGAAATGGGCTGTCGTATTGACCCGACGATAAAGTTTCTTTTTTCCATGATTGGATTGATTTTTTTTCATTCTTATATTCATCTCAATTTTTTAGGCAAGAGAGGTAACGTCAGTCAATATACCCGATAATAAGATTAAATCGTTATGTCAGTTTTAACCCCCGCGCAACATCCATCTTTCTGGCCACTAACACCGCCGCTTCCAGTTCACTGCACTGATGCTCGCGCATTAACGCCCGTCGTTCCGCTTTTTCTTCTTTTTCCGTCATCCCCAGTGCCAGATAGAGGCTTGGGGGCACGACCCGGAACAGGGCTTCGATTTTTTTCGCCAGCACCACGCCTTCGGTATAACAGCGAGGGAGTTTACTGGTGGAGAGCAAGACAGCTTTCTGTTCTTCGTTAAGTTTTTTGAAGCGTGCGATTTGTTCGACTTCATCCGGGGGCATGGTCAGGCACAGCCACCATTCGGCCATATTCAGCATTTTCTCAGCCGTATCCGGGTAATCGGCGAGGTTTTGCGTCGCCAGCCACAGCCAGGCCCCCAGTTTACGCCACATTTTCACCACTTTGGTCATATAGGGCGACAGCAGCGGGTTGGTGGTAGTGATATGCCCTTCATCAATCACCAGTTGCAGTTCCCTGTCCTGATACTGATCGCGTTCGGCCAGGTTATTGACGGTATTAATCAGTGAGACCATCGCCAGTGCCATCTGCGCTGAGTAGTTTTCCCGTGCCAGTGTGCCCAAATCAATCAGGGTGACATCCACTTCCGGCCACGGGGTGCCGGGACGGTTAAACAGCTCCCCTTCAAAACCCTGGGTAAACATCGACATGGCACCGGCCATTTCATCCGCCCGTGCCCGACGGTGCGCGGTGATTAACGGCTGGCCATGCTCGTCCTGCCGGTGATTGCGGGCGATAGCATAGAGGGCATTCTGTAAGTCTGAGGCCACCATCTGGCGTCCCTCAGCATGGCTGGTGTGGGCCGCCATCATAATGGCTTCGCGGATCAAACCCCGGTCGGAACGGGTTAAACGCTCTTCCTCTTTTTTCTCACCGCCGGTGATCATCAGCCGGGCCGCGATTTCCATCTCGCCCAGAATATCGCGCTGTTCATCGCCTTCATCTTGCCCTTCCTCTGTATCCGGAATATCGGCTTCATTAATGCGCAATTGTTGGGGGCTGAGTTGCAATAGTTGATGGGCATCGGCAAACAGCGCCAGACTCACCCCACAACCGGGCTTGATACCGATTTTATTGACCGTCAGCCCCAGGCTAGCGTAGTAATCGGCCAGTAAACCAAAGCTGTTCCCCGCTTCGACAATAAACAAGCGCGGTCGGTGGATAGCCATCAGTTGCACCAGAGAGGCACACAACGTGGCGGATTTACCTGCACCGGTTGGGCCAAACAACAATAAGTGCGCATTCTGGGTGCGATCCTGTTTATTCATCGGATCAAAAGTCAGCGGCGCGCCACCGCGATTAAAGAAGCTGAACCCCGGGTGCCCGGTGCCGGTTGAACGGCCGGTCACCGGCAAGAGTCCGGCCAGATGCTGCACCCAAGTCAGGCGGCTGTACCAGTGTTGCTTATCTTTCTGCGGGTTAAACCCCATCGGCAAAGCGCGCAGATAGGCATTCAACGGGGACACACTGAATTCCGGTCGCACCGGCTGTAATCCGGCGGTCAGTAACGTTGATGATAACTGGTGCGCCCGCTGGTTCAGGTCAGTGATATCGTTGCCCCGCACCAGAAAGATCAGCGCGCTGCGGTACAGTTTATGGCGTCGTCCCAGTAAGGCTTTGACTTCCTGCACATCCTGCCGGACACGCGCCGATTCGGTATTTTCCCCCACCGCATTTTTTGCCAGCCGGGTAAAATCCGCTTCCAGCGTATCCTGTGCCTGTGCCACAATGGTCAAAGAAACTACGGTGCCTTCCGGCATCATATCCATCAGGGCATTGATATTATCCCCCCGTTTCACTTCCCCCGTCAGCGTGCCCGGCTCTGGCGGGCGGCGCAAACGTTCAACTGGAATGGCCTTATGTGGCAGGCCATCAAACCACCAGATGCCATTGTCAGGATCAGACACCGGCGGGGTAAACCACAGGCTTTCGGCAAAGTCATTATTGACGGGAAGATCCGATGATGTGGCTGTTTCGTAACTTACGGTACGATAAAAATCGGCTTTTGCCATGCCCCAATCCGGGGCCGGATTAAAATGACGCAGCAACCAGCTGTGGATCTGCCCGCCATTTTGCCGAACAGCCACCATACCCGCGCCCACCAATGAGGAGACCAGTCGCTCGCAGATCTGATTAAGTGCCGCTACTGATGATTCCGTTTGGTGGTGAGTCTTCGATTTATAAGCAGGCAACCAGCGGTAGATTACCATGCGCGTCTGGCGCTGCTGCCCCCGCCACGGTTGCCCGGTGATTAAGCTATCCTGAAATATCCCGTCAGGCCGGGCAATGCTTGTCAGGTGGCGTTCGGACTCGGCCAGAAAGGCATTCGTAAAAGTCGTACCCTGTGCCCACGGTTTGACGTAATCCCGTAATGTATTGAGATAGCTGGTCGGATCATCGTCGTCCTGACAAAAAAATTGCACCACCCACGGCGAAATATCGTCCTCGTCCAGACTGTCCTGGATCGCATCTTCCAGCTGATCCCGGATTTCAACCAATCGTTCAAGCGGACGCCCTTCGGTCGCCACCGGTTCGATGCGATAGACCGCCCCGACAGAGACACCATCATCCAGCAACAGGCATTGACCGTCTTCCAGATATTCCACCCAGGGCAGATAATCGATAATGGAAGGGTTGGCCCGGTAAATCGCGGCTTCATCGGCTTCACGCAGTTGGCCGGGGCGGTGCAGCGGTTTGGGGATTTCCATCACAGGGCCTCCGTGCGTTCACCCGGCAGGGCGTATTGTACTTGCTGATAAAACGGGAATACGGTGCTGTAGCCCGGTATCGGCGTATTGCCGGCCGCCAGATGCGGAAACACATACATCACCATATCGGGGTTGGGGAGACGGGGAAATTGCTGGCTGATCTCCTGCGCCGCCGAACGGCTGTAGCTGTCAGGCTCATTCAGTGCCCGACTCCGTTCGGCTGGGGTTAACGCCCGGCGCAAGGTTTGCCTTGCTGGGATTGCACTATGACCTGCTTTGTTTCCCTGCCACATCGCCAGCACCGTCTGTTCTCCGGCCGGAAGCAACGTGTCTTTCGAGGTTGAACAACCGGCCATCAGCCCTGACAGACACAACACGACAACCGCGTTTATTTTTCGCATCGCTGAATCTCCATAGTGCCAATGGCAGTAAAGGTGGCAAACTCAGGATGGACGGCCAGTTCCGATACCGTAAACGCCAGGCGCTCCCACTGTTCCGGTTCAGCCTCGCTGTTGCCTGCCACCACGGATTGCCACTGTGTGTCTGACAGACGAAAAACAGTAAAATCACCGTCACCCAGCGGTTGACACGCCTTGCCGATGGCAAGACAGAGCCGGGATGTTTTTTTATCGGCAGGCCGCCAGCAGAGCTGAACCGGTACAGGCTCAGCATGTGGGGGGCGGTTAATTTGCAGGCAATAGGGTTGACTGGCACTGAACAGCCATTGAAAGACAGGCTTTTCCATTAATCTAAGGCTTCCTGAGTCGTATCATATTGAGCAGGTTCACTCACGCCGTAGTGCACCTTACGGCCTTTCGTTTCGTAATCCATCGCCAGACTTTGGGTGATATGCACCACAACGCCGGCACCGGGCGGGACGTAAACCGCATCAAACGTCTGGCTGTAACGTTGTTTGAGCCATTCGCCCATCTCCTTCATCCCCCCGGATATCGCTTTGCCTAATGCCGCCTGTCCGGCATTGCCGGTTAACGCGGATGTGATGCCGCCGGTGCCGTGGGTTTGGGCGGTGCGCTGACTTTCGTTCAAGGCGTCCCCGGCTGAATTCATGGCCGAGAGGGCAAACAACGTTGGCAGATAGGTGCTGGCATTGGATTTACGCTCACCGCTGATACAGGGAATGCCGTTTTCATCCGACAACCAGCCGATACCCTGCGGGTTTTGCCCTTTGCCCGGCAGGGTACGCACGGTGCCATCCTGAAACACAAACGTGATGGAATTGACCTGTCCCCGTACGCAAGACAGTGTCCAGTCGCCACTGGCCGAGCCGGACACCACGGCCCCTTCCACTTCCGGCAGTTCGATACCGTTGGCGGTCAGGTTATCTTTACCAATCAGGATCTTGAACGGGTAAGGGTCGGTCACGGTGCCATTGACCGGCACCCGACCGAGCAACGCAGTCATCGCCTGACTGCCTGCCAGCGTGGCATTTTCCGGCAGGGTATAGACCGGTTTTTGGTTTTCTTCCTTCGGCAAAGGGATCGGTGGGGTATTTTGCCCCGTTGCCGGTTGTTCACTTAAAAAAGTGGTCGGGAATTTAGCGGCGGGTTTGCCGTCAGCCCCGTTTTGGGGATCAACCGGTTTTTCATCGGCCGGTGTCACCCAGATAAATTCCTCCTGCCCACTGACCCGGTTGGCGGTATACGGATTGCCTAATGCGCTTTGGCTTTCCGGCACAGATAAAGGGGTTGAACTTAACTGTTCCGTCAGCAAATCAACCTGTGCCAGTAATCCCTGCTGCTCATCCTGCAACGTGCGCTGACGCTGTTCATCGTCCCGACGAATAGCCGCAACCGCCGCATCGATTTGGCCGACAACATCAAGGCGCTGCTGCTTTAACTGGTTATTTTCTTTTAAAATATCGGTATTCTGCTGGCTTAAACGTTTCTGCTCTGCCCGCACTTTATTGAGGGCACCTACCAGGGTACGCAGGGTATCTTCCGGCGTATCGCCCCCGACACCCAGCGCCTGCAACTCTTCCGGTGACAGCGTAGCCAGCACATGATTCGCCGTCGTACCGGGCGCGGCACTTTCCGTTGAACGGCAGCTTTTGATGCCAATAACCCCGCCGATAAGCAATACCACCGGCACCAGTATTTTCACCAACGCATTAGACTTAACTTCCATGGCGGCCTCCCGGTTTCACCGAGACCGGCTCAGGGATAAAGGTATTATCCGGCTGCCCTTTTGTGACCAGGTACAATACCGTCGTATCCTCCGGCGTCCCCGTTTCAGCCAGCCAGCGATGCTGGAACGTGGCGGTTACAAACTGCCCCTGTAATTCTCGCGGGTCGAGGGTGACAGTGCGTTTGGCCGTATTGCGCAGTTTCAGTGCTACCACAGTGTGATGGTGCAGCCTCCAGCCGGCCAGCGGGGTAATGTCAATCGGCTCTGACGGGTAAAGCGTCGTGATAAACTCAGGTAAATGCAGATTCACCGGCTGGATGCCGGTCACCGGCTCGACGGTACGTAATGGGGCATACAGTTGCTGCGCGGCATAGCGGATTAAGGCCACCGGAACGGGCGCTGACAATTGGGGTTTACTCTGGTGTTGTGATTTTTCGGTTGAAGCAGGTTGTTTTTCATTCGGGTAAATAATGCGTACCGGTTCAGTGGCATCGGTTTTTCCTGCGGTCACATCCAGTAAAATGATTTCGCCATTTTCGCTGTCCTGCAATTGCAGGCGGGTTGACGGGAAAGCATGGCTGGCTTTCAGGTACACCGCCCCGCCGGCACTTTGTACCCGCAATTTATCACTGAGTGACGGCGGCAAACCAATGCGAACATTTCGCTCAGCAAAAATAATCCGTTCCTGCCCGACCTTGAGCGAGAGGGATAAGGGAATACGTTCCCATTTCATTAATTCATCAGCTTTTGCGCCCACGCTGAACAGCAAGATGCTGACCAGTCCTAACCCAATACGACGGCAGCCAGGTAGATATCCTCTCATTGAAACACACCCTTTTTCTCTTCCGACAGTTGTGGTATCGCTGCCAGCCGCTGTGGCATCCTGTCATAACAATCCAGTGCCAATCCGAAGGGATTACGCTCGGCATCGCCCTCCCAACGCACCACTTTCAGCGGATAGCGCACCAGTGCCCGTTTGACCGGTTCGGCGTGATAATATTCATCGGCCACCAAATCCAGCCGGACCACCCAGTTATCCCGGTCACGCACCGTCACGCTGCGCGTCCCATAGCCGCGGCCGGGAATCTCATACACCACGCGCACCCGGTCGAGCAGCTCGCCACTGTCAGCCCGGGTTTTGGCATCTTCCCGCAGAAAATCCTGACAGGCCGGCGTCAGATAAGGAGAAAGTGCCTCAATTTTGGCCGGATAGTCCTGGGCGCCATTTTTCGGCCAGGCATTCAGTTGCTGGAAGATATAAAAGGCAAAGCTATAGACGCTGGGTGTCGGCACTTCCCACCACGCCCGGGTGCTGCCGGTGCGTAAGTCCGGCGGATGATGGATGGTGAGATTACGCGGTGACGCCATCCAACCCGTCAGACTCAGCAACAATACCAACACCAGAATGCCGCACGCCACTCGCAGGGTCAGAATATGTTGATCCCGGTTTTTCACCGCATGACGAAACCGGCTCATCGCGCGCTCCGGCTACGGCGTAGTGACCAGCCCTGTGCCGCGATAATCAAGGCCGGATCACCGAGACCCAGCCGGCGTTTTTTCTCTTCCAGCTTCAGCCAGAGATAATGTTCCGGCTTACCCCGCTTGAGGTGTGCAAGCCAACGCCCGCCAAAGCTTATCAGTAACAAGGGTATCACCAACATGCCGGTCGGAAGCATGACCCAACCGGCTAAGGGGATCAGGGGAAGACTGACGGCCAGTCCGAGCACAATCCCCGCCAGGGCGGCCAGTCCCAGCTCCGGCGTGGTGAACCCGCGAAATACCACCGGTTCGGCGTTTAAACGGTCCGGTAAGAAAGCGATCGTCTGCATGGTGATTCCTTTAAAAGATAATGCTGGCCGACTTCGACAGCAGCCAAATCACGGCAACCAACAGCACCACGCCGACCACGACGATGGCACCAAACTGGGTCCAGGTCGATTTGCCATCCCGCACTTCGGAAAAGGTTTCGACGGCAGCCGAAGCAACCTTAAAGAAGGCCACCGCTGAGAGGATCAACCCGCCAATCACAATGCCATCCTGCGCATACCCTTTCGCCTGTCCCAGCAATCCGCCCCCGCCCCCACTTTTCGGCGGTTCGATAGCCGGCAAATCAGCCCGGGCGGATTCACAGGACAGGCAGCACAATAAAAGAAAAGCGTTTATTCTGGTCATCAGGCTCGTACCGATACGCCGGCAGACGGTAAAAATGGGCTTCATAGTGACTCTGTTCCTTTTCATTGTGTTCATTGCCTCAGCTCGCAAACATCCAGACAGACACGACCAGCAATACCGCGGTTCGGATGGCAAACTGGCTGAGGGTCTGATTACGCACTTTTTCATTTGCCCAGCCGTTCCAGACATCCACCGCCGCCCAGGCCGCCCAGAAAAATAAGGTGGCTAAGAAAAATCCGACACACACCAGATACAAAAAAGTGATATCAAAGTGCCCGGAGGCCACTTCAAAGGCATGGCGTTGCGCCGGCGTCATTGCGGGTTTTCCTGACGGTAATGGCCGGATAACAAGCCGGATTCATGGGGCTGGTCACGGGAAGGCATAAGGTAGTGATCGATACCGGCTTTAATGGTGTTGAGATCGGCTTTGATGCGCGGATAATCAAAGTCATAACGAGGGCGTTTTGCAGTGTCAGAGTGCTTTTCTGCGAGACTTGCGCGCGCCAGGGCCAGTTGTACCTGCTCAATCAGGCGCTTTGCACTGGCCAGTTCATCTTTCTCGGCCGCCTGAGCCAGCGGCATACACCACACCGCCAACCCCAGCAGGCCGGCAAAACAGGATATGGAAAAGCCACCGCGCATAGATAATTACCTTATAATGGATGCCAACATGCCGAGGATGCGGGGTTTTTTCGCGGCAGTCAGCAATAAACTCTTTATGCTTTGGTGAAAATTAGCTAAATAGTCTGACTAATTTATTGCGTTAACGGTTTAATAATGAAGGAAGACATATGCTGCGAATTGATTTAAACGTCCCCGACGATGAATACGAGAAAGTACGGAAGCTGGGCGCTCACTGGGATGCGGCCGCCCAAACCTGGTATATCGACCACAGTTTTGACCCGACCCCGTTTATGCACTGGTTACCGTTCTACAATGTCCATGCGGAATTCTGGTATCTGGCCCAAACCCGGACGTCATGCCCACACTGTCATCAACCCACCACCGTGACGGCATTTATGCTGCCGGCCGGACACCAGCGACTGGAAGCGGATAACGATGATGAGCCCGGCACGGAAGTGGGCTATACCGAGCAGGACAGCCCGGCGTTTCTGTTTTATCTCGCTGATATTCCTACTCTTGTGCGTAGTGTGCTGCCCGGTTTTCACCACACCCTGCGCAAAGCAGTCAACCAACGGTTGCGCAGGCAGCACTGGATAAATCACTGCGAACACTGTGGCGCACAGCAGGATGATACCGACCTGTTTGCCGAAGCCGGTGGGGCATTTTTCCCGACGTCCAAAGAGCAAGCGGCCGCTATTCAGCTTCACCGTATAGATCAGCCCTTTGTCGGGTATTGTGAAGATATCTCACATCATCACTATCATTTTGATCCGAAGGGGGGGAGCCATATCGGTAAAGCCTGTGACGGGTTTGAATGGATGACACAGGTGGTGAATACGCCATCAAAGTATCCGCATTAACAAGAAAGACTGACGCACCGCTACGCGGCTTGTCTGCTGACGATGGAATACAAAACAAAAACCCGTTTTGCATTCCATCGTCCAGCCATTTAAATGTATTTTTTAAACATCGCAGCCGTAATCATCACCGCCATACCCAGTAATAATGCCGCAGGCAGCAATATCATCGTGGGATAGACCACATCCGGCCAGGATAAATACAGCACACAGGGAATGGTGCAGGCCGGTTTAATGCCCCGTTTGGCATGATGATAGACAAAACTGGATTCATAGCCTGCGCCATAACGGCGTAAATCCCGCCGTCCCAGCCCGTCAACCAGAGCGACTAAAATCACCATCACAAACAAAGGAATGGATAACACCAGGATAGCTAACCGGATTAACGTCACCATGGTGATAAACACCGTCGCCAGACAATATTCCCGCAAATGCTCCGATATGCCATGCAATACCGCATTGAATTCACGCAGAAAATCATTGCGGCTATTGAGCTGATAGTGCCGTTGTCCCTGTATCCAGGGCATAAAACCACTGTCGACAAAAATCCATTGATATGCCTGCGTCAGCCAGTCAGAGACCGTTTGTGCGGGATTTGACAACAACAGGCTCTGGGTCAATTCCGTGGATAAAAATTGCAGCTCGGTTTTCATCATCGTCTGGCTGTGGGAGGCACCTTGTTCCGGCCAGAAAAAAGTCATACCGAGATATTCCAGCAACAGACTGAATAGCCACGACATCACAATAAACCCAATGAGTTGCCACGGCCATGCCCATAACACACGATACAGCAGGCCATGCTGGCGGGGCGGTTGGGAAGATGGACGGGATTGATTTTCTGACTGTGCCATGACCTGAAATTACCCTTTCTCTTCCCACCAGGCTTCACGGGTACGGTAATGCCGTCGCATCTGTTCGGCGATGTTCTGCAAATTCGCCGGCATCAGGGCATCGTCGTCATCCCCCGTTGGCAGTGGCATCCGAATTTTCCACAACTGCCCGCCCTCCAGTAAGGCGAATGCCTGCCCTTTCGGCAAGTTAATCATCTCAGCCGGCGTCACCAGCGGTGTTTTGACCGTACCTACCCGGTCCTGCGTGGACGAGGTAAAATCCTGCCCCTGTTCGACATCGGCAATATCAGAGTGCCCTGAGACCAGTGTTTTGCTGTAGATTTCCACTTCCGGCAACTGGCTGGTCAGTAACTCGGCTGTCCGGTTATCCCGCACCCGCAGCATAATCAGGGTATTGAAGTTACCGATCACCTGCGCGGTTTTGGCCGGGCTGCCGAGACGGGCTTCGATATCGGAGGAGGTCTGGGTATAGGCGGTGACCTGCATGCCCGCACCGCCGCCTTTATTGATAAGTGGAATAAATTCATCGCCCATTAGCTCATTAAATTCATCACAATGCAGGTTAATCGCGAGCTTCCCATCATGGCGAACCGGCAACCCGGCATTCATACCATATTTGTAGATTTGCCCCGCGACACTGACCAAATCGGCAAACATACTGTTGCCCACCGCCGAGGCCACATCACTGTCAGACAGTGCATCCAAGCCGATATAGACAATCCCGTTCTTACGGATCACCTGTTCCCAGTCGAAGATGGGGCGCAGATCCGTCATATTGAGATAATCCGGTGATAACAGTTCAGCGATTTTGCCCGTGGTCAGTTTTTCCAATAGCGGCAATAAAGAAGCGACAATTTTATCAAAATAGGTACGATCATAACGCACGGCAGAGCGTAACCCGTCCAGAATCGGATCGTAGAGTTGCTTACCCGCTTCTGAACTCAGCGTGACTTCCATCGCCCAGAGTCTGAGCGCATCCGGCTGCCCCTGCATATTACGCGGGATATCTTTTTCTTTCAGCTTGCCGAGGTAATGGTTGATGTGTTCCAGCAGGGCGGGCTGCCTTTCTGCCAGCATTTTAGTGGCATAGAGCTGATACAGTTCACTGATATTATTAACGTAACGTGTGATCAAGGTGTAATCCGGCCGGTGTCCCAGCGCGACTAAAGCCCGGGCGACAATATTGACAAAGCGCCAGGCAAACTCACGGAAAGCGGCACTGTTCCCTTCCCCACTGAGTTGTCCGGCCAGACGGGAGGCGACTTCCGATACCCGGCCAAACCGTCCGACCGCGTTATAACGCGCCGAAATTTCCGGCCAGCCCAGATGAAAGAGGGAAAGGGCATTGCCTCGACCCGCCCGGTGCGCTTCTGCCCAAATCCGCCTTAACAGGTCAGCATCGCCTTTGGGATCAAAGACAATCACCACCTCGCCTCGCCGGATATCCTGGGTTATCAGCAATTCGGCCAGCCGGGTTTTCCCTACGCGCGTTGTACCCATTATCAGCGTATGCCCGACCCGCTCACGCAAATCCATAAACACGTCGGCTTCCCGTGGCTCAATACCGTGGATCATGGGATTGCCGCCAACCGGGGGCAAAGGCCGCACCGGATTAAAAAGGGAATCGTTGCGTAACAGCGCTGATAACTTAGGCCAACAGTATTCCGTTCGGTGCGCCAGCAAACGGGCAAGCTGATAAACCTGAGAGGGTTGCACAAAGCGTTCGACTTCCGGCCGCCGCGTATCCTGCAAACGCTGGGTATGCTTCTGCTGCCAGCGAAATCCCCTGCCCAGAAACAGGCGCTGATGGCTGACGGGGATCTGTTTTGTGCCCATCTGATAACGCGGCAAGCGACGCAGGTTTCGGCGATAGCGGAGTACCTGAATACCCTGCCATGTGCGTATCATCGCCAATACCGCAAAACCGCCGGCCATGACATAACTGACTGAGGGGGCCAGTGCGATAGCCCAGGGTGCCCGGATGCAGATAAACGCAGCAACGGCGGAGACCACCGCGGTATTCAGCTCGACGGCAGGACGTAACAGGGCTTCAACAACGTAACGGCGGCTCATGATGATAACTATTGAGAGAGCGCCGTTTCGGTGATCAACACCGGATAATGTTGCAGTTGCAACCGGCGAGCCAATTCCGAACCGGCAGCCGGCGATAACAAGACATCCGGCGCTAATGCCCGCAGTGACTGTAAACCGGCTATCTCACTGACATTGACAACCAGCCCCACAGCGTGCAATTGCTTGAATCGGGTGGCATTCTGGCTTAACCACTGGCGTGAGTCAGGATCATCGCCAATCAGAAATAACGCCCCAATGCCCGGCAATTGCAGTGATCGACTTATCACCTGCCCCGGTGTCAGTTCCGGTGTTTTAACGGGCAACATCGCGGCTTCGCCAACCATTTCTGGTAAGGAATACGGGGGTCGTGCAGGAATATCCCCCGGTTGGGCATGAATACTTTCATAAAAAGGCGAGGCATCCTGGCCGCCTAAATCAGCAATGACATTCAGTTCGGCCTGGCAGGTATTAATCCATAACAGGCCGATAATGGGGAATACGCTCAACCGTTTCATTGTAATGACGTGACCTGCCATCCTTGATCTCCTTGTCGCAGCAATACCGGCATCAGCCCTTTACCAAACCGGAACCAGTAACCCGCATCATGATTCAGTGTGATTTGCCGGTTGCGTACCCGTTCAACGGGGATATGATGGTCTTTGGCCCACAGCCGTAAGGTGTCATCATTACGTTGGCTGTCTACCAAATAAATATCGACGGGCTGGTTAGCCGCCAGGACTTCGCTCAAACGGGTTTCGCATTGTGGACAATCTTTGGCTCTGACAAACAGTGCCAGCCGGCCATTTGTCTCGCGCGATGTTGTCATATTGACTGGCAACACACCCGGAAACAGCCGCTGCCAGGCCGCATCCACTTCCCGCTGGAAACGTAGCTCTTTTTCGGTACGGGCAAATTCTGATTTAACCCACTGTTCAGCATAACGACGGCGCTCGGTATCGTTTTCGGCTTCAATGCCTAATGTGGTCAGCGGATCAAGCCCCGGTGACTGGATACCCCGTGGTCCCTTCATCAGCTGCTCATAACGCTGGTATTCATCGGCACTTAGCTTCCACTGTTCAGCCTGGCTTTTCAGGGATTGCGGCTGGCTTGCTGTCGATGGTGTTTGCTGCGAAGCTAACGGTGCCGGTGTGGCTGCCCACACTGAACTGCTCAGCAACCAGACCAATAAACCGAAACGATGCCATTTCATCAATACCCTCCCTGCTGCGTTTGTTTAACCGAAGCCGGTAGCCGATAGCCTTGTCGTAAATGATGACAAACCCCTCGCTGCACCTCGTCCACGTCCAGTTGCCAGGCCGGGCCTGCCATGATTTGCAATGCGGTGCGTAACCGGATTGGGCCTAACTGATAGTGCACCGAGGGCAATGGCTGGCGATATAAGATGTCATGGGTTTTATCCGGTGCACATAACGAGTAACCTGATTGACGCAACACATAACGCATCGCATCAGCAACCGTGGGATTCTGGGACGCAGGGATATGGATATCAACCAATTGGGAAAGCGGGTCACGTTGTGCTTCTGTCGGGTCGGTACTGACCAGCAAATAACGGCCATAACGAACAACTTCAGGTTGTTGTCCATAAATATCCGGTGAAACAGGCTGAATGTTGCGTGTCAGCGTGACGGAAGGAAAACGACTTTGGGAAGGCTGGGATAGCGGTTGTTTTACGGGAGTCGTGCATCCCGTCAGTATGACCGCCATTAAGCCGATTAACGCGTTTATTTTCATGCCAGATAGGTTCCTGCTCAGTCGTAAAATAATCCTGACTATGCAAGGAACCCGGTGATGTATTCAATGAACAACTCAACTGTGTTTGCTGAAAATAAAGAGGTCGTAATAGGAAATAACGGATAAACCCTGAACCGGTATTATCGTATTACGTGGCATGGGTCATAACGGCACATTATTCAGCCACCGATTGACGTCTTCTCCGCTCAATCAAATGACCGTTGCGGTCAAAATAACGGCTGGGCCAGATTTCAGACGGCGCCAGCTCCAGACAGGTAGCGATGATAAACTCCCCTTTGGGCCATGGGCGGGATAAGGTATTTGCCAGTGTAGAAGAACTGAGTCCCGATTCACGGGATAAAGCGGCGAGTGTCGTACCACGTTTGCGTAATGCACAAATAATTTCGGCTGGGTGCCAGTCTTGTTGAGTGTGAGTCATACCTGCTTCCCCTTCTGTTGATTATTGGTGGTAGTTCAGACAGGGTTTCCAATACCGGGAGTAACCGTCCGGTGAGACCGAAGCCTCCCCTGCCTGAACCGCCATTGAAGGTGCGATAGCAGGCACACTGGCAGAAAATTTCTACCAGTGGGTTACTCTTTAACAGGGTTGGAAATCCCTGACTATCGGATTTTGCCGATAGCATTTTCACTTTAACCGATTGTGTTATCGAATTCAATAATCGAACATGTAAGTTTAACAAGTAAATTAAGTTATTAGCACTCATCAATTCAGTTTCCCAGCCTACTGGATACCTAACTTTATTCAACACCGTTAAAACCGAAATCGAAGCCATTAAACTCTAACGATAAGCATAACCAAAGAAACGCTTGATTCAGAGAATAGTCCCCAGTCATCAGCGGGTTATGTTAACATTGAATATAACTGTCTTGATGCATGCTCTGCCATCGATAGTTATCCCCTTATCTGATACTGAAGTAAAGCATTTCAAAGGAGGCGATATGACCACGTCTTTAGACAAGCTCACGATTAAAGGGTTTAAATCAATCCATGAACTCAATGAGTTTGAACTTAAAAACTTAAACGTGATTGTTGGCGCTAACGGCGCAGGTAAAAGTAATTTGATCTCCTTTTTTAAAATGCTGCGGGCATTAATAGACGGCACATTAAATCGCTATATCCGCGATAATGGGGGGGCAAACGATTTACTCTTTAATGGCAATAAGGTCACGCAGAAAATGGAGTTTGAAACACGCTTCGGAGAACGCGGGTTTCGTTTTAAATTAGTGCCCACGCCAGCAGACAGTTGTGCCATTGAAGATGAAGCTCGCTATTACGCCAAAAGTGCTACCAGATGGTGGTTGCTGGGGGATAGCGACGATGGCAGATCCAGAATGGTTGCTGAAATTGAGAACAATTCCTCTGACGCACCGTATTCAAAACCCGTCTATGAGGCCATCGCTTCCTGGCAGATTTATCATTTTCACGATACCAGCGCCACGGCTGGCATGCGAAAATATGAAATCATCCAGGATAACAAAACATTACGCACAGATGCTTCTAACATTGGCGCGTTCTTATTAAAACTCAAAAATGAAGCCCCAAATGAATACAAATCGATTGTGAGCGCCATCAGGTTAGTCACCCCTTTCTTTGATAGCTTCATTCTGGAACCTCGTCAGAGCGGCCAGAAAGAAGAAGTTAACATGAGCTGGACGCAAAAAGGCTCAGATTATCCGATGCAGCCTTATCATTTATCCGATGGTTCAATACGCTTTATTTGTCTGGCAACCGCATTACTACAACCCAACCCGCCATCGACCATTATTATTGATGAACCTGAGTTGGGCCTGCACCCTGCGGCTATTGTGATCCTTGCCGAGCTAATCCAGCAAGCAGCTCAACGTACCCAGGTTATTATTGCCACTCAATCCCCTATTTTAATCGATCAATTTTCTGCCGAAGAGATTGTCATCGTAAATCGTAAACAGGGAGCTTCAAGCTTTGAACGTTTAAATGAGAAAGATTTCTCTCAATGGCTCGAAAACTATTCACTCGGTGAATTATGGGCTAAAAACGTCATCGCCGGAGGGCCAACTTATGAGTAATTACGTCGAAGTTATGGCTATCGTTGAAGGTAAAACAGAACAGATATTTATTGAAAAAATGCTTCAACCTTATTTGGCTGAGAAAATGATTTTCATCTCTGCAACCCAGGTTTCCAAACCCGGCCAAAAAGGCGGCGATGTACGTTTTTCGAGAGTCAAGAAAGACATTGAGATACACTTGAAACAACGCCCAGATACCTATGTCACAACATTTATTGATTATTATGGCACCTATGAATGGCCAGGATTAGAAACGTTAAATAGACAATGGGAACCGAGACAAATCGCTGAACATCTGCATCTGTCAACACAGAATGAAATCCGTCAATGCCTATTAGCACAGAGAGCTGATGAACGCTTTATTCCGTACATCGTTATGCATGAGTTTGAAGCTTTACTTTTTAGTGACAAAGACATACTTGCCAATGAATTAAATATTCATGTACAAGAAGTAGAGCAAGTTCTTCGAGAATGCAGGGAACCGGAATCAATTAACAATAGCCCACAAACGGCGCCGTCAAAGAGATTGGAAAAATGGTCGGCAAATGGAACCTTTGCCAAGACTACAACAGGGATAACTATTGCCGAGAAAATAGGCATTCCTAAAATGAGAGAAAAATGTCCTTTATTCAACGAGTGGCTATGTCAGCTTGAGCGATTGATAACAGCTTAAATATGCAGATGGCATTTTGAATATATTTAAGATGAATAAGCCCTGTGATAACAGGGCAAATAAGTTTAACCACTTGTAGAGTAGGCCTCAAGTTTGATGTCATCTCCCCAGCGGCCCCTCGTCAAACCGTGCGTGCGGTTTTCCCGCACACGGCTTTCCGACTGTCTTCTTCCTGCTGCATTACGACGTTACAAGGCGAGCATACCGACTGACTTCGTTTCCGTTTATCGACAGACTATACAACTTAAATAACCCGTGATACTTGTAGAACCAGCTCGGCGGATGGTCCCTCCATCCTTTAGTTCGCTTCTTGTGCTTCTTCCTCAACATAATACAGAGTGTCCATATCGTGTAATTTGCGATGCTTTTGAAATGCATCCGGGAGTTGCACGTCTTGAAATAATTACCCCACCCTCTAAGGATTGGGTTTATTTCTGTTCTGATTAGCTCCGGAAGATCCCGATGCTGACCTTTTCGTGTCACTTCACGAATCTTTCGCTTTACTCTTTTCATCGCTTCTGGTGAGGGGTAGTAATAGGTTCTCAATTTTCCATCCCTTTTGGACGGCTGCACTGCAAACCTGTGCCCCAGAAAGTCAAACGGTGACTTTATTGCATGAACGACTTTCGTCTTTTCGGTATTTAGCGTCAATCCAAGCCGATCAAGTACCTTACAGGCTTGAGCCAGATAAAACCTCGGTGCTTTCTTACACAAAATGACAAAGTCATCGGCATAACGAACAAGATGAGCGTCATGCTCACGCTGATTGAATCCCTCTTTTTCCCAGATATGATCCAGCCAGTGCAGGTAAAGATTAGCCAGTAGTGGAGATATCACGCCTCCTTGTGGAGTTCCTGCTATCCCCGCTTTCAGGTTTCCCTCTTCCATTACTCCAGCTTTCAGCCACATTTCAATCAGTTTCACAACTGAGCGATCTATGACTCTGGTTCTCACCGATAACAACAATTTATCATGGGGGATAGTGTCAAAATAAGACTTCAAATCAGCATCTACCACCCAGTAACATTTAAAATTTAGCCACTTATAGATTTCTCTCAGCGCCTGCTGCGCATTTCTGCGAGGCCGAAAGCCATATGAAAAATCTTTAAAACTCGCTTCGAAAAGCGGTTCTATGACTATCTTTACTGCTGCCTGAACTACACGATCTTCAATAACAGGTATGCCCAGTGGTCTTTCCTTTCCATCCGGTTTAGGAATGTAAACCCTACGCACCGGTTGAGGAGAGTACTTCTTTTGAACTAGCTTCTTCTGGATGTCTTGCAGAAAGTTACCTACACCAATTTCAGTTTCAATCTTATCGATTGTTAACCTGTCAATTCCTGAAGAACCTTTATTGGCTTTAACCTGCGTCCATGCCATAACAAGCACACGACCACTACATACCTTGTCATACAGAACACCAAATTTACGTTTTGGATCCGCCTTGGCTGCCAGGTATAGCTTGCGTTGCAGTACTCGTACCTTTTCAAATGCCGTGTTTAGAGCTTTCGCAATCACGTAGTACCTCCTGTAACAACAGGCATGACAGAAGTAGAGGTCCTTCCCTACGGTCAGGTTATGTTGTCCCTACCATCAACAGTACTATGACCTCCTCCGACTCCTCTATCCTGCATCTCTCAGAATTTCAGCGGTTACCTTATATCTTTGATTACGCAGTGGGTTAGACTACGACAGGGAGAGGTCTCGTTCGTTCCACTCAGTGCTATACATGCATCCCATCCTCAATACCCCGGATCCCTGTCATGACTTCATATGGTTGTTAATCCATCATGATTCACTGGCCTTCGCCCCCATTCTAAAGGCTCGGCAGGATCACCCTACACCACACTCTCCCAGCATAACGGTATGGCTGAAATTTACGAGGCTTGTTCAGGTTCACTTGCGTTACGGGCTGCATACTTGCGCGCACCCACAGTCTGGGTCAGGGGTCACGTTTATCCGGCGTTGCTCCCGTGTTTCAGTCACCATCCACACGTACGCCATAGCTACGCAGTCAAATCAACCAACTACTGCGGCAGGACTTTCACCTGCAAGACACTGAGCAGCTTAGCGAACCGCTCAAAACGGGATCTCATCCCCCCAGTCCACTTCTTCCTCTTCCGGTAACACAGCAGGTTGTACTGCCGGAGTCGCCTTTCTTTCCTTATTATTGGCGGGTTTAGATGATTGTGGCTTCGGTGCTGGCTTATGCCCAGTCGGCTGAACCGCCGTCTGTTTTGCCTCGCCACGGCTGCCCAGCATCTGCATCGTGCCATTCACATTCACCACCACTTCGGTTGAATAGCGATCCTGCCCCTGTTGGTCCTGCCATTTGCGCGTTTGCAACTGGCCTTCAATGTAAACCTGAGCGCCTTTTTGCAGGTACTCTGCCGCAATTTCGGCTAGTTTGCCGAAGATCACCACCTGGTGCCATTCGGTTTTCTCCCGCATCTCGCCGGTTTGTTTATCCCGCCAGCTTTCTGATGTTGCCATTGACAGCGTTGCCACGGTACCACCCGTTGGCAGATAACGGATTTCCGGATCTTGTCCCAAATTTCCGACTAAAATCACCTTGTTAATTCCACGCGAAGACATACCCCATTTCCTCCTGGTTACAGTGACTGACGTTGTGTCCAGCGCCCCTGTTTCAGGGCCAATTCCGCCTGCTCACGGCGGGCAAAATACTCTGTTGATTCACGAGAGCACGGGACGCCCTCATCCATCGTGCCGATATAAAAACCTGCACGGGTTTGTAAAACCGTTAACGGTAATTGCTTATAGCAATATTGCAGTGCCAGAACGCCAATGGGGGGGATAGTCATCTCTGTACCCTATTTATTTGTTAGCAAAGAGACTGCCCTGAAACATCAGGGCAAGTCAGTGGAGTAGAATAAATATCAGAATGAATTTTCTGCATATTCGGTTTGTGCGACACCGTTTTGTGGCGGCGTCGAATCGGATTGTTCGGCCTGATACACTTTGTCCTGCCCGATCTTAATCCAGTCCACTTTAATCAGGCGGGCTTTCAGGCTGACACGCTGTTCACCGGCATGATCGCCGCGTTTCAGGGTAAAAATATCGGTGGACGGGTTACTTAAGGTAAAGCCCAGCAACACTTTTTTATCCTCGTCAACGGCTTTCTGGCAACGACCGACCAGGCTGGTCGCCTCCTTGCCGACCACGGTAATATCAAAACGGACATAGACCGGATTATCACTGGGACCATTTAACGCATTAATCACACAGCTCAGGAACGTGCCACTGGCGGTACTGACATGGCGGATATGATTCAAATAGCCGAGTCCCTTGATATTCAGGTTGAAATAGTCGTTTTTGGTTAATGCTGTTGCGTTCTCAGACATACGATGTTCTCCATGGAGGTAAACAATAAGGGGTAACGGAGAAAATCCTGTCCCCTGACGGGAAGATTTTTCCCCGCCGGGTGTCAGACAGATACGTTACTGACGCGCTGATAAAGAATAATGAACCTTCATTGCCGTTGGGCTGGCAATATCTGCTTCCAAAGGTGGGCAGATGTACCGCGTTGAGGCGCTCCCTTTCAGGCTACGGGAGTTTTTCAGCCACCCGGAGGCGATCGTTGCAGGCTCACCGATCATTTAAGAAACAGGTTAATTCTTAAAGCATCCTGTCAGGGCGTCAATTAACAACCAGATCTTCATGTCCGTTGATTTGCCCGCCGGGCTTTGCGCGATTGGGTGGCCGCTTTGTCATTCAGCATGCCTTTACAGGCCGGATAGTTCACGCAGCCCCAGAACGGCGTGGTTTTTCCTTGCCGTTGCCGCATCCGGCCGCCACAGTTCGGGCATTCGGGGGTTTTCGGCAACGTCAGAAGCAGCGGCTGGGCTTTGCCCCGCTCGACTAAATGCACAAGCCACTGCGCCTGTTTTTGCATAAAAACCGCCAGCGACGCTTTGCCCTGTGCAATATCTTCCAGCGATTGTTCCCATAACGCGGTCATACCCGGATCGGTCAGTACCGCCGGCAGCCCGGCAATCAGTTCCTGCGCCAGCGGTGTTGCGTGGATCGCTTTCTTTTTCCGCTCAATCAGCTGGCGTTTAAACAACGTATCCAGAATGCCGGCCCGGGTCGCTTCCGTACCCAGCCCGGCACTTTCACGCAAGACCTGCTTTAATTGCGGATCACTGACCAGGCTGGCGGCATTTTTCATCGCGGCAATCAGAGTACCTTCAGTAAACGGGGCTGGCGGTTTGGTGTACAGTGACTGAATTTTTGCCTCAATCACCTGACAGCGATCGCCCTGGTTAAGGGCTGGCAGGGGTAAACAGGCTTCCTGCTCGTCTTCCTTTTCATGCTCTCTCATTCCATCGGCAAACAGTGCCTTCCAGCCTGTGATCACATTCACCCGGCCTTTCACCCGGAATAACTGCCCGCCGATATCCAGTGTTACCGCAGTCACATCGGTTTCCTGCGCCGGCAGAAATTGCGCCAGATAATACTGACGGATAAGCTGGTAGATCTTTAACTCGTCGGTTGTTAACCGGGTGAGATCAAAAGCATGACGCGTGGGAATAATGGCATGGTGTGCCGTGATCTTGTTGTCATTCCAGACCCGGGAAACACCTTGTTTATCCAGCTGGCTGATAAGGGTCTCCATAGCCGGGTCGGTGCGCGCCAGTGCTGTCAACACGACAGGAATATCTGCCTGCATGGACGCTGGCAAATAGCCGCAATCCGTACGCGGATAGGTAGTCGCTTTATGGGTTTCATACAGGGACTGGGCAATCGCCAGCACCTGGCTCGCCCCCATGCCCCAGTGACGGGAAGCGGTCTGCTGCAATGTCCCCAAATCAAAACACAGTGGCGGGGGCGTTTTCTCCCGTTTTTTGCTGACATCCATGACGGTGGCGTGTGTTGCCTGCTGACAACGTTGCTGAGCGGCCTGAACAATATCCGGCTGAATACAACGGTTTTCTTCATCACACTCATCCGTTACCGGCTGCCATTTGGCCCGAAAACGCATGCTGTCTTTTTCCAGTTTAGCCACCAATTGCCAGTAAGGTTTTGGCTCAAACCGGGCGATGGTCTTATCCCGGTTCACCACCAATGCCAGTGTCGGGGTCTGCACCCGCCCGATGGACAGCACATCGCCAAAACCCAGGGCCTGCGCTTTCAGGGTATACAAACGGGTCAGGTTGATGCCCGTTAACCAGTCGGCCCGTGCCCGTCCCAGTCCGGCCTGATAAAGTGCTGCCGTCTGCTCACCCGGCAATATCGCCGCCAGTGCCTGCCGGATGCTGGTTTCATCCAGGGCCGACAACCAAAGACGCCTGACCGTACCGGTGAAATGGCAATACTCCAGCAACTCCCGCGCGATAACTTCCCCTTCGCGGTCGGCATCAGTGGCGATAATCACTTCCTCCGTCCGTTTCAATAATTGCTGGATCACCGCAAACTGTCCGGCGGTCTCTTTTTTGACTGTCCATTGCCATTGAGCGGGCAGCACCGGCAGCACCGCCATCCGCCACGGCGGACCAAATTGCTCGCCATAGTGTTCAGGCGCAGCCACCTCCAGCAAATGCCCGATGGCCCAGGTGACAATCACACCGGAACCGAAGAGAAATCCCTGCCCGCGCTGTTTCACCCCCAGGACTTTGGCAATGTCTTTGGCCTGGGAGGGTTTTTCACACAGATAAAGTGGCATAGTTTCCCTCCCTCAGCCTTGCGCAGCCGGGCGCAATGGCGGCGAGAAAACCGACCGCAACTTGCCTGACAAAATGTCGGGGTGGGGTTCACCCAGCCACTTAATCGCCTCAAGCCCGGCCGGCGTTTTTTCCGCAATATCCTGCCGGGTGACCGCCAGTGAACGGTAAGAGCGTACAATGCCATAAATCTGGCGAATGGCACGGCTGCCATTGTGCAGAAAGGCATCACGCTCTGCCCGTGAAATCAGCCCGTAATGAAAAACCTGAAACGTTTTCATCGCCAGCTGGTCGTAACCTACCAGCAACCAGACACAGCGATAGCCTAATGGTGAATGGCTGTAAACCCCGATATTCAGCGGTTCAACAGAGGAAACGGCGGATAAGGTGATCTGCTGGGGTACCGCGTTCAACGTATCCTGCAACGTGGCAAGACTCTGCTGGAGATTGGCGGAAGCCTTATCCAGCGCTTGTTCCAGCTTCACCAGCCAGGTATCGGCATACGGATTATCGGCAGCGGCATCCACACTGATCGTGCCCGCGCATTTAATCACCTGCGGCATCCCGAGAATGCCTGAAAATTTTCGGGGATTGCTGATCTCTTCCCGTCTGCGCCCTGCCCACAGACGGATGGCATAGTGGGTATGCAGTTCAATCGTTAATGAGGAGGTTAATACCCCGGCGCGTAAACGCGGCTGGGATGATGATTTGTCTTCTGAATCAGACATGCACAAAGACTCCTGTTTGGCCTTGATAAGTCAGCCAAACTATCAGGGCAAAGGAGGCGGTGACTCAATGGATAACCAGTTATGGAATAAGAGGAAAAATCGATGGGACTGACTTGATGTTAAAATAGATTATTTTCCAGGCAATGCTGGCCGTGCCAGCAGTGTATGATATTTATACAACAATAAAAACAGAAGCGTCATACTTCCTGATTTGACTGGACATCATCGGGAATAAAGAAAAAGCAAAGTGCCATCCTGACCCGGCTGTCGTTCCTCTGTAAGTCTGCTCATCGTAAAGAGGCGATTTTTTAGTCAGTGCTGGCACTGCCAGCAGTGTATGATATTTATACAACAATAAAAACAGAAGCATCATATCTCCTGATTTGACCGGAACATCATCGGGAATAAAGAAAAAGCAAAGTGCCATCCTGACCCGGCTGTCGTTCCTCTGTAAGTCTGCTCATCGTAAAGAGGCGATTTTTTAGTCAGTGCTGGCAGTGCCAGCAGTGTATGATATTCATACAACAATAAAAACAGAAGCGTCATACTTCCTGATTTGACCGGACATCATCGGGAATATAAGGAAAAGCAAAGTGCCATCCTGACCCGGCTGTCGTTCCTCTGTAAGTCTGCTCATCGTAAAGAGGCGATTTTTTAGTCAGTGCTGGTACTGCCAGCAGTGTATGATATTCATACAACAATAAAAACAGAAGCGTCATACCTCCTGATTTGACCGGAACATCATCGGGAATAAAGAAAAAGCAAAGTGCCATCCTGACCCGGCTGTCGTTCCTCTGTAAGTCTGCTCATCGTAAAGAGGCGATTTTTTAGTCAGTGCTGGCAGTGCCAGCAGTGTATGATATTCATACAACAATAAAAACAGAAGCGCCATACCTCCTGATTTGACCAGAACATCATCGGGAATATAAGGAAAAGCAAAGTGTCATCCTGACCCGGCTGTCGTTCCACAGAAGTCTGCCCCCCGTAAAAAGGCGATTTTTTAGTTAACGCTGGTACTGCCAGTGGTATGCATTTTTTAATCAATAATATCACGGTGATATTTTGCCAACGTCAGCCTTTGACGGATGTCTTTCACTATGTTGCGGACATGGGCTTGTGAGGAAGGTAAAGCGGGACGCTCAACATTTTGAATGAATGCAACCGGCCTCTTCGCAGTGACAGGCGCGGTAACCGCGGTTTCAGGTTGCCCATATAATTTCCCCTCCCGTGCCCGTTTCATCATTGCCAGCAACCAGCCGACCGGATTGCCGATTTTTCCTGCCTGTAACGCCTTATCCAGGCAATTCAGCACGATCTGCGCCTGTTCAGCAGGCAACGCTTGCAGCTGGCTGTTCAGCATCGTCACCGCTTCCGGTTCCAGTTGTCGGCAAAGTCCTTCTGGCAGAAAAAGAGCGGACTGCGATTCTACGTATGTTTTTTTATTCACATGCTGTGTGAAAGAACGTACATAACGGTTCGGTTTAGCTGGATCACTATAAGACGTTGGTTTCAGGCTGAGTTCGGATACCGAATTCAGCACAGTTTGTCCCTTTGGTTGGCTTAGTTCGGTTTCCGAACCCGGCTTTATATGACTGAGTTCGGTTAGATGTTTTCCTTGCTGATAGTTTTGGTGCATCACCCTTTGCTGCGGGGTCTGAACAACACTCAGCCTTTCTTCCAGCAAACGGATATGACTGTGACGATGGCGCATCAGCGGATCGTCTTTGATGTCGGTCAGGACGTCCCGGGCCGTCTGGCTGATGGTGCGGTTTTTACTGCGGCAGGCTTCCGCCACCGTATCCAGCCAGTGGGGATCTAAAATCTCGGCATCACGGCAGGTCAGCGGCTCATCGTGCTGCGCATAGATATTGCCCCGCACCCGTCCGTGTTCATCCCGGATACGCTTGCACAAACTCAGCCAGCCGGTGATCCGCAGCATCAGTAATACCCGGCTGACCGTTTCACGGGAGGCCTTACCTTTATAAGGCGAGGCCAGCAGAACTTGCAATTCATCATAGCTGGGGAAAACAGCGCCTTCATTTTGCTGCGCGTACAGGCGGATCATCATCCAGCCCGTTTTATCCAGTGGCGACAGGCGATCATCCAGCAACAGACGGCGGGGATAGGCATCCTGAATATTGCCCATAAACAGCAGACCACTGCGCAGTTGTGAGACGTCATTGTCCGCCTGTTTTTCCAGGCGCATTTTCATTTTGGCAATGGTGTGTGCAATTATGCTGTCGGCGGACAGGTTCATCATGTTCCCTTTTCTACGGCGTTAGCCCTAAAAAATAATGTCAGGGCTGCACCCTGTTGCAACAGGGTGCAGAATGACACAACTTCAATCACATTCAGGATTTACGAATTTCATTGTTGTAGCGTTCATGGAGCATCAGCTCCCACGATTGCCCGTTATCACGGCTTAACAGTCGCCAGAACAATCCCACATTGATTTTCAGATACCCCTTGCCTTTTTCTTTCAGCCGGACGTAATTGCGTTCGCCCCGCTGGTAGCATCGTACCTGATGTTGTGCCTTGCGGCGAAATGACAGCGGTGCCGTCAAGGGGACATGCAGGCCGGGCATCATTTCCGTTAATTTTCCTGACATCGTTTCCTTCATTCCCTGTTTTATGCCTGTTTTTTTACCGGCATCGCTTCACCCCTCTGCTGCCAATCCTTCACGGCACGCCAGACGGACGTCAGCGAAACCGCATGGTGTTCAGCCATCGCCATCATGATATCCAGCCCTTCGGCACTGTCCACATCGGTAACCGTTGCCGCCTGCCAGCGCTGCCACAGGTCACGGTTTTCATCTTCCGTCAGGGGCGAGCCGCGCCCCGGCCGGACTGCCATGCCGGCAATACGTCGGCGGGCGGCGATTTCCAGACTGGACAGGCCAAAAAAATAGTGCATCAGCTCAATAGAACCACCTAATTCCAGTGCCCGGTCAATCCGTTTCATCCGCTGTTGCTCGATACGTGCCTGTTGTAAGAGGCGCACCAGATTCGTGTGATGAATATGAACACTCAGCACGGACACCGGACTGTTGCCTAAGTAATGCAGATCTTCAATCGTCAGGCGCTGCAACATCAGCATCTCTGCGGGGTTCAGCCCTAATACCTCACAACGGCGGATATAGCCGTTCTTCAAATCCATCACCAGCTGCAACAGCAGGCTGTTGGTTGATTGCGATAAATGATTCATACACTTCCTCCACTATCAGGCTAGTCAAAACGCAATGAATGAACAACACACTGAAAAGCAGGCACCCCGACCGGCATCGCTACATCGTCAACGTCTCCGGTACCACCTCACGCTGAAGCTCACGCAAGCGGCGAATAACCCGGATAAGCCGCAGAAATTTCACGGTCTGGGTATCATCCAGCAGAGGCGATCCTTCCCGCCTGGCGGTGCCAAGCAGAACAGCCGTCAGCGTCAGTTCACTGCTGTCAGCCGAGGCTTCTCCGGTCAGTGTGTGCAATAAACGCGAAAAAGGATGGGCATTTTGCGTATTGGCCAGACAAAATCCCGCCGCCCCCTCTTCCGGCTGTGACAGCAAATCGCTGTCACAGCCCACCACTTCCGCCAGTTCGAAAGCCAGCCGAAATGCCATGTTTTGCAGGTGTTCAATATCATCCTGCATCGGGGAAATCGCCCAGACCGAACTGACCGGCTCCAGCCCGGTTTGGGCAAAATGCAGACATTCACCTTCAGGAACAGGCAAGGCCGGTTCAGACAGGTTATTCGTGCTATCTGGCTGATAAGGGGGAATAACCGGATTTTTTCGAGGAGACGTGGCGGACACTTGTGCATTATCGACCGGAGCGTGTTCGGGTTCAGGTGCCTTCACCTTATCAGTGGTGGGTTGAGAAATTATTCGTGGATTCGATTCCCTGTTTTGCACTCGAATCTGCGCCGTGTTATCCGTCTCAGATTCTTCCGGCACTGGCACACTATCAAACGCCGTAGCCTGCTCGCCGAAGAGCTGCCGACGGTTACTTTCCTTCGGATCTAATTCCAATACCCAACGGTCGTAATTGAGCAGCGGGTGCGGCAGTGCCTGCAATAAATCGCCAATCAGTTCATCCCGGAACATTTCCGGCGACCAGACTTCCGGTGAATCAAATTTGCGGCAGCAGGCACCAAAGACCTCATCAAAGGTGACGGCCGGTTCCGGGTTTATACTGGTCACATGCTGTTGCCAGATCGCCTCGGCATCCAGCCGCAAGGCCAGTAGAGGTCTTATCTGTGACGAACCCAGCCCGGATTCCAGCAGGTTAGGCATCCACGGGTACAGGTATTTCACAGTATGCTCCATCCGGCTAATGTGACCATCGCTGACAGGGAAACCCGCCTGACGCAACAGCGCTGACAATTCCCGCAGGGAGATTTTTTTTTGTTGCTGCGCTTCATAAATTGCCCTTGCCTTGCGGATACCCTGCGCTTTTTCAATAAAGCTGAGTTCACCCCGCAGCTCATTTTCGGTCAGGTGCCCGATAACACACTGTAAACGCCCCGGCCACGGTTTAAACAGGCAATGAACCCGATAAAAATGTTCATCCCCGGTCTCCTGCCACAATTCGGACAGAATTTGATAGCGCGTATTCCCGCCATCACTGAAGATATAGACCTCATCGCCATCCGGGTCACGCGTGACTTTCGGCACTGTATCCAGTCCACGGGCTTTTATGGATGCCTTGATATCGTCATAACGCGGGTTGCGGCGGGTTCGGGGGTTATCCGGATTCGGGCGAAGCTGATCTAATGTCAGGACCATTGGCATTTCCGCCATCGGCGGGCTGTCATTGCGGGTAGCCACGGCCTGCCGTCCCTGCTGTAACAAAGCATGGCCTAAATTCAACGTATTGCGTCCCATCCTTTACCTCCCGTCGCTGCCGATATCCGAAAAACGCGTATACCGGCCGTCAAACCGCACGCGAACTGTGCCTGTCGGTCCCTGACGCTGCTTACCAATAATGATTTCGGCAATCCCGCTATCCGGAGTGTCTTCGTGATAGACTTCATCGCGGTAAAGGTGCAGGATCAAATCGGCGTCCTGCTCCAGTGAGCCGGAATCCCGCAGATCGCCGTTGTTGGGGCGTTTATCCGGGCGGATTTCGACCTGCCGGTTAAGCTGGGACAACGCCAGCACCGGACACTCCAGCTCTTTGCCCAACGCTTTCAGGCTGCGGGAGATGTCGGCAATTTCCTGAGTGCGGTTTTCCTGCCCGGGGGCGCACATCAACTGGAGGTAATCCACCATAATCAGAGCCGGTTTACCGTATTGGCGGGTATAACGGCGGGCACGGGCACGTAATAGCGCAGGGGTCTGGTAACTGCAATCATCGATAATCAGCCGTTGATCCCATTGGGCAAACTGATCGAGACTCTGGCTGATGCGTCCCCACTGTTCATCATCCAGCAGACCGCTGCGCAGCGCACTTAATGCTACGCTGCCTTCCATCGCCGACAAACGCAGCATCAGTTGTGAGGCCGGCATTTCCAGGCTGAAAACCTGTACCACCGCATCGTCCCGCTGCCGCAGCGCACCGAGGCAACAGGCCAGCCCCAGTGCGGTTTTGCCCATGGAAGGACGGGCAGCCAGCAGAATGAGATCGCCAGCCTGCAAGCCACAGGTCATGTCATCCAGCGCCTGAAAACCTGTCGGTGTACCGGTGATCCCATTGCTGCCCTGTATGCGCTCCAAATGGGCAATCAGGGCATCCGCCCCTTGCAGCAGGGTCACGGCCCGATGTTGCCGTGCCGCCCCTTTTTCTGCCAGATTAAACAATTGACTTTCTGCCTGCTCAATCAGGGCATCTGACAAAATATTGGGCTGAAAAACTTCCGCGCTGAGGGACTTACCCAGTGCCAGTAACTGACGTAACCGGCTTTTTTCTGCCACAATGCGGGCATATTCCTCAATATTGGCTGCACTGGGTGTGTTTTTACACACTTCCGCCACATAGGCAAAACCGCCGGCGCTGTCTATTTGCCCCCGCTGTGTCAGCCTGTCGGTCAGGGTGATCAGATCAAACGGACAGTTTTTTTCGCTCAGTTCCGCAATAGCCTGATAAATTATCCGGTGTGCCGGGAAGAAGAAATCGTCGGCCGCCAGCAGCTGAACAACGCTGTCCCAACGATCATTCTCCAGTACCAGCCCGCCAATCACGCCCACCTCGGCATAAGCGTAGCTGGGTTCCGCTTCACTGATGGCCTGTAAAGCATTATGATCCAGATTCATGGGTCACCTCCCTGTTGACGGCGTTCAATGCCCTCACTAAACGCAGTGGCAGATGCGGGGAAGAAACCCAGAACAGCCCCTCTTTTGCGATTAAATACTGTGGCTTACCCTTTCCCCAACCACATTCCAGCAGGACTAAATCACCCGGTGTACCCTGCATCAGTGACCGTTCACGCAATTCCTCTTCATGGCGGGGGCTGAAATACTCCACCTGCTCAGGCGGAACAGCCCAGATAACGGGTAATAATGTCCAGAGCTTTGCCAGTGCGGCTTTACGGTCAGGTGCATCAATGAATATAACCCCATCATCCTGCGTATCCGTGAAGGGTAATTCCGGATTGTCATAACAAAAACAGACGGCTTGCCAGATAACATTCATTGCACGTCCCCCGTCGGTTGGTTGACCAGCACGGTATCAAACCTGGCTGTCCACTCGGGGAACAGTTCACAGGCCAGACTGTGCATGGTCTGGGCGGCAGCCGGGCTTTTGCGTTTAGTTTTATATTCCAGGCGATGAACAGGCTGGGCACGAACGTGACCCAATTTGTAGATATCCAGCAGATCTATCCGGGTTTTCAATAACTGGTAAACACACCGGCCTCCTAACGCGGACGTATCGTACCGTTGGTGTTCGATAATATCGGTCAGTTCATTGAGCGTATCCCGATCCAGCCGGGTACCTTCAATCCCATTAGCCAGTATCTGAATAAGCGGAAGCTGAATGCCGTAATTTTCGAATGACTTAAGGCGAGTCAACATCCGCAACGTGCCACGCAGAAACTCCCGCACATCCGGCAGGATCGGTTTAATTATCCCCAGCACATGATGTGTGGCAGCCAACACGACCAGTTCTGTCATTACCCCGGTTGCGCCTTTGGAGTCAATAATAATGACATCGTATTGATGAAAAAGTGGATGTTGCAAAATATTGCGCAGACGAAGACGCCCGTCAGGGGCGTGCAGCATCGCGGTTGGCAAGAGTTCATCGGGATCGTTGGAGATAATGATATCGAGGTTGTTGATCACGGTGCGAGAAATGAACGGGTCTGGCTGATTCAGATCCACCGTCTGCATCAACAATTCATACAGCCCCGCCGGGGCTTCATACTTCAGGTTAAAAATACTGCTGGACGTGGGTTGCGAATAATCGCCATCAACCAGGAGAGAACGTAAACCGGCATCGGCCAAGAATCCGGCCAGATTAGCCGCTTTTGTGGACTTACCTTCACCGCCTTTAGGGGAAATTATCGGAAGTATTTTCATTTTGTACACTTATTCAATTGGTTAAGCGTACAAACTGTACAAATTAGGGCATTTTACATTGAATTAACTTACGATGGGATTGAAAATCCCCGTATCGGTGGTTCGATTCCGCCTCCGGGCACCACTTCAACTTCCAGTGAAGTCCAGCCCAGTCAAACAATTCCTACTAAATCCAGCAAAATCAACATCCATTCTTATTTTTAGGTCTAGTTTCGTCTGTTGCAATCAAGAGGCAGCGAAGGGCATAATTCGGGGCACTTACCGTTCGATTACAAGGATGCCCTTAATAATGAAACTAAACGCCCGGCAAATCGAAACTGCAAAGCCCAAAGAAAAAACCTACAAACTCGCCGATGGCGGCGGTCTCTATTTAGAAGTCTCGTCACGCGGCTCGAAATACTGGCGGATGAAGTATTACCGCCCCACCGATAAGAAAGAAGACCGTCTGGCGTTCGGCGTTTATCCAACGGTGTCGTTAGCCGATGCCCGCGCTAAACGGGATGAAGCCAAAAAACTGATGGCACAAGGCATCGATCCCAAAGCCGAAAAGAAAGGCACCCCAACGCCCGCCAAAGTCAATTCGTTTGAAGAAGTCGCCCGTGCATGGCATGCCAGCAACAAACGCTGGAGTGACAGCCACCGTCAGAAAGTACTGCGCAGCCTTGAACAGTACATCTTCCCCCATATCGGCGCCCGCGATATTACCACACTGCGCACCAGCCAGTTGTTAGCGCCGGTCAAAGCCATTGATGAGCAGGGCAAACATGATATTGCTCAACGTCTACGGCAGCGCACCACAGCTATCATGCGCTATGCAGTTCAGAATGATATTCTGGAGTCCAACCCGGCTAATGATATGGCCGGAGCACTCACCACCACAAAATCCCGTCACCACCCTGCCCTGCCTCATGAAGATTTACCGGATTTCCTGAACCGATTGTCTGTTTATCGCGGGCGCCTGCTGACCAAAATCGCGGTAGAACTGGCACTGCTGACGTTTGTCCGTTCCAGTGAGCTGAGATTTGCCCGCTGGCAGGAAATCGACCTTGAAAATGCGGTGTGGAAAATTCCCGCCACAAGGCAACCGATCAAAGGCGTTCGCTTTTCTGAACGTGGCATGAAAATGAAAACGGATCACCTTGTCCCGTTGAGCCGTCAAGCTGTCTCGTTATTCAAAGAGTTGAGCGTACTGAGCGGCAACTGCGAAGTGGTATTCCCCAGTGATCATGATGCTGCGAAAGTTATGAGTGAAAACACCGTCAATAAGGCGCTACGGGCGATGGGCTATGACACCCAAACCGATGTCTGCGGGCATGGCTTCCGCACAATGGCGCGCGGTGCAATGGGTGAATCCGGTCTGTGGAGCGATGACGCCATCGAACGCCAGCTCAGCCATATCGAACGAAACAACGTCCGGGCGGCGTATATTCACACCTCTAAACATCTGGATGAACGGCGGCTGATGGTGCAATGGTGGGCGGACTATCTGGATGCGAACCGGGAAAAGTCAATCACACCCTATGACTTCGCCAAACCACTGCGCGACAGAAAAAACCGCTAGTACAATTTGCAACCCGTTAATTTTCATCGGGAGAAAAACAATTAACGCTGTTCATTAAGTCTTGCTTTTTAAATAATCCGCCTGTCATCAAACAACGTCCACGATGATATTTCAGGGACTGGGTAACAGGAGAAGTGACATGACAGTGGCTGCATTGAAAACAAGCCTGATTCGTTTGCCGGAAGTACAACGCAGGACGGGTTACAGCAAAGCGTGGATCTACAAGCTGATTAGCGATGGAGAATTCCCGAAACAGGTCAAAATTGGTCCGCGTTCCGTGGCTTTTATTGAAGCAGAAATTGATAACTGGATCGCCCAGCGGATTGCAGAATCGCGGGCGGCATAACACAGAAAAGAAGATGACATAAGACACGTAACATAAAAACACAACGCCCCGAAGTGCGGCAAACACTGACAGGGCGTTTAACCAATAACCATTCGTAAGGTAAAAAATTATGGCTGATACACAGCATACCCAAACTCGTCCCAAATTTACAGTTCAAAAAACATCAGGCAGCCAAAAACCGCTTGATCTGATCCAAACCGTCAAAACCTCGGCTATGTATTCCTGGCAAAATCTGCTACCTGCCTGTGGTATTGATATTCCCACAAAAGGTAAACATGGCGCTTGTCCCATCTGCGGTGGTACTGACCGTTTTCATTTTATCGATGATCACCATCATGGCAACTGGCATTGCCGTCAGTGTGACGCCCCAAACTATGGCGATGGACTGGATTTAGTGGCAAGAATCAAGGGGATCTCTGTTACTGAGGCGGCAAAAGTTGTCGCTAATGTACTGGCGCTACCTTTGCCAGCCTCCAAGCCAGCCAAAGAAACCCATTATCCAACACTACCGATTACCGAAAGAGTGGCGGTACTGATGGCGCAAACTGTCGCCGGGCAATCGCCCTATCTGACTGCAAAGGGTCTGCAACATATTGATCAGCGGCTACTGTTTGATAATTCGACAGTGCTGACACTGACAACACTGGATAAAAAAATCACCGGTGCGCAGATTATCAAACCCAATGGCGAGAAAAAATTACTGTCTGGCAGCCAGAAGAAAGGCGCGTTTATTGCTTTGTCAGAACTGGAAGCATCCTCCGATACGGTGATCATTACCGAAGGTTACGCCACAGCCCTGACCATTACCCAGTTACATCAAGGTGCCGTTCTGGCGGCACTGGATGCAGGCAACTTATTTTCTGTCACCAAAGCTGTTCGGGAACGCTGGCCGGACGTAAAAATCATTATTGCGGCAGATAATAACTGGCATAGCCCTGGCGAACTGGACAAGCACGGCAAACCCAAAGTAAATATCGGCAGGATCTCAGCAGAGAAAGCAGCGCTGACGGTGAATGGCTGGATCTCGTTGCCACCAACAGAGTACAAAGCCGACTGGGATGATTATCGCCAACAACATGGCACGGAGACAGCACAACAGGCATTCAGTCAGGCGTTATATCAGGTGAGGGAACCGATAAACAGTGATGCAATAGAAACCCGTCGTTATGACAATGTTGAAAGCCTCTATCCAAATCGTAAAACAAAATTACCCCTGTCAGTTGGCTCTGAGGGCTTTGATGCTCAGTTAGACTACGTGGTTAAGGGCATTATTCCGGCGCATTCCCTGTGCAGCATTTACGGGGCGAGCGGATCATACAAAAGTTTTCTGGCGGGAGCGTGGGGTTGTCATATTGCCACAGGTAAGGCATGGGCAGGAAAACAGGTTGCTCAGGGTGCTGTACTGTACGTGGTTGGTGAAGGTGGGATTGGTGTGCCCCGGCGCATCAAAGCATGGGAAATCGTTAATGGTCAGACGGTTAAAAATATGTATCTGATCAATACGCCAGTCTTTCCGGCTTCGCCTGCCGAAGTGCATGAACTGGTGGTCGCTGCCCAGCAGGTTGAATCTGAAACAGGCGAACCGGTACGCCTGATTATTCTGGACACCTTAGCCCGCTGTTTTGGTGGCGCTGATGAAAATGATTCAAAAGATATGGGCGCGTTTGTCCGGGGTTGTGACGAGCTGAAAGCTAAAACAGGCGCAAGCATTCTCGTGGTTCACCATTCCGGCAAAGACGAAAGCAAGGGTGCAAGGGGTTCCAGTGCCTTTCGTGCGGCGCTGGATGTTGAATATCGGATCAACCGGGAAGGGAAAAAAGGCGGTGCGCTGGTTATCACCTGCACCAAAATGAAAGATGCCGAAGAACCGGAAACCAAAGCTTATGACATGCGCGTAGTTGAACTTTTTACCGATAAAGACGGTGAGGATATTACCTCACTGGTCTTGGTTGACAAGCCACGTGATCCGGTTGAAGAGAAAGAAATTGAACGCATCCCCAATAAAACAGATAACCACACGGCATTATGGCAATGTATCCGGTCGCGCACTGCCCTGAAAGAGCCTTGTTCCATTGCTCTTATACGCGATGATTTAAAGTCGATGGGCATGAATGTGAAGAATTTCAGCCGTTGGTTGACCAAGTTAGAGCAAGACGGACTGATTACCCGCAACGGGCAGGAAATAACCATTATCAACCAAAACAATGTAGACTAAATAGTGAGTAAAAAATGAGGAATTACGAGAAAATAGATTGTGATACTCACTGTATTCCTCATTTCTCACGCATATATGCAGAAAAAGCGAGGAACACTAATCACATTGATTTTTAAAGATAAATTAATCTCCATTCCTCACCTGTTTTTACCCTGATGCAAATAAAAAACGAGTAGAAAATTGAGGAGCAGGTGAGGAATAAAATGTTTTCTGGCAGGTGTTTTTTTAGCTCTCCGTGTTACCGGGCTAATGCATTAGCCCGGTAACACGGAGAAGACAAGCGCAGCGCGTCAGTTGAAGCAAAACGTAGGGATGACCAGACAATCAGTCTGTCTTCTCTGGCAGATTATGATACAAAGGGGATTGCTGAAATGAAAATAATCTTTTATTGAATGCGCTGTGGAACAGACCAATGCACCTTGTTCCATTCAGAAAAACAGACATCAATACCGCTCAATCCTCCCACCTCCACTAAAGATAAATTTAATTTATATTGTTAATTTTGAATTTCCTTGCCAATATTCCATATATTGATGATTTTATTGTATTTTATTCAATTTCAGACGAATATGCTAAGTGATGATATTAATACGTTTATTAAAAGTCAATTAATTATCATTTAGTCACAGTAGACAGTTAAACCTACTGAATATTTTAATTTTCATTCGATACACATAAGTTTTATTGAATATATATGTAACGCTAATTAATAATACCCAATCTGCAACCACTGCATAACTTAATATTTTTAGTTTGCAAGATAGTCACATACGCAATACGGAAAAAAGAATAAATGAGCACTGAGTCGCCGAATTTTTCCCCGGAACTGGATACCGGACTGATTTGTCTGGCCATGTTGGCCAGGTTTCACAACATAGCCATCTCAATCGAACAACTATCACATGAATTCTCTGCCGCTAATCAAGGTGTGACCCAGCAGGAGCTGCTGCTGGCTGCACGGAAATCGGGGCTGAAAGCCAAGGCTGTGCGCACCACACCTGCCAGACTTGAACACACACCATTACCTGCTATTGCTATTGACCGGGAGGGGAAGTTTTTCATTTTAGCCAAAGTCGATCAGGAACAAGCGTTGATTCAGGATCCGCGTTCAGCTCGCGCTGAAGTTATCAGCTTCGAGGGACTTGAGCAACGTTGGACTGGGCAACTGATACTCGTGCGCTCTGGAAATAGTGTATCTGGTGAATCTTCACGTTTTGATTTCACCTGGTTTATCCCGGCTATCGTCAAATACCGCAAGTTGCTGGGCGAAGTTTTGTTGGGATCTTTTGCCTTGCAGTTGTTTGCCCTGGTGACACCGTTGTTCTTTCAGGTGGTCATGGACAAAGTGCTGGTACACCACGGCCTGACGACATTGGATGTTGTCGCGGCAGGGCTGTTAGGCATTAT